>NZ_JCAFVQ010000001.1:0-1333136 GCF_059372535.1 Stenotrophomonas sp. YJH_SMC_43 | reverse complement strand
GGAGGCGCGCTTGCGAACCACTGGTTCGCGCGTCTCCGCAGCGCCCCCGCGCTGGCGCGGGGGCCGGGCTTCCGCCCGTTGGTACCGGGGGAAGGCTCAGCGACCTGCCAGCTGGCGCAGCACGTACTGCAGCAGGCCGCCCTGGCGGAAGTACTCGACTTCCTTCGGGGTCAGCAGCATCACCGACACCTCGAAGGTCTTCTTCGTGCCGTCGGCCTTGGTGGCGGTGACCGTGGCGCGCTTGCTGGCGCCGTCCTGCAGGCCGGTGATGTCGATCACTTCCGAGCCGTCCAGGCCCAGCGACTGCGCGTTTTCGCCGTTGCGGAACTGCAGCGGCAGCACGCCCATGCCGACCAGGTTGGAGCGGTGAATGCGCTCGAAGCTTTCGGCGATGACCGCCTTCACCCCCAGCAGCAGGGTGCCCTTGGCCGCCCAGTCGCGCGACGAGCCGGTGCCGTATTCCTTGCCGGCCAGCACCACCAGCGGCACCTTGTCAGCCTTGTACTTCATGGCCGCATCGTAGATCGCCAGCTTCTCCGGCTGACCGCCGCCGGCGGGGTAGTACAGGGTGTTGCCGCCTTCTTCGCCACCGAACATCAGGTTCTTGATGCGGATGTTGGCGAAGGTGCCGCGGACCATCACGTCATCGTTGCCGCGGCGGCTGCCGTAGCTGTTGAAGTCGGCCGGCTGCACGCCGCGTTCCTGCAGGAAGCGGCCTGCAGGCGAGTCCTTCTTGATGTTGCCGGCCGGGGAGATGTGGTCGGTGGTGATCGAATCGCCGAACAGGCCCATCACGCGTGCACCATGCACGTCGTCGATGCTGCCGGTCTGCATGGTCATGCCATCGAAGTAGGGCGGGTTCTTGATGTAGGTGGAGGCGTCGCTCCACGCGTACAGGTTGCCGTCCGGCGAGGCGATGGTGTTCCAGCGGGTGTCACCCTTGAACACGTCGGCGTAGTTCTGCTTGAACATCTCCGGCCCGATGGTGGCAGCGATGACGTCGCCGATTTCCTTGTTGCTCGGCCAGATGTCGCGCAGGAACACCGGCTGGCCGTCGCTGCCGGTGCCGAGCGGCTGGGTGGTCAGGTCGATGTCGGTGGTGCCGGCGATGGCATAGGCCACCACCAGCGGCGGGCTGGCCAGGTAGTTCATCTTCACTTCGGGGTGCACGCGGCCCTCGAAGTTGCGGTTGCCCGACAGCACCGAGGTCACCACCAGATCACCGGCGGCGATGCCGGCGCTGACTTCGGTCGGCAGCGGGCCGGAGTTGCCGATGCAGGTGGTGCAGCCGTAGCCGACCACGTAGAAGCCGATCTTCTCCAGCTCCTTCAGTACGCCAGCCTTTTCCAGGTAGTCGGTGACCACGCGCGAGCCTGGGCCGAGCGAGGTCTTGACCCACGGCTGGCGGTTCAGGCCCTTGGCGGCCGCGTTGCGGGCCAGCAGGCCGGCACCGATCATCACCGCCGGGTTGGAGGTATTGGTGCAGGAGGTGATGGCGGCGATGACCACTGCACCATCCTTCAGCCGGACCTTGCGGCCTTCGATCTCGATGTCGGCGAAGCCCTTGGCCAGTTGCTCGTTGCCGACTGCGGCGCCGCCGCCTTCGTTGACGAACGAGGACACGTCGTCGCTGCGCTTGTCGCGGTTGGCGGTCATGCCGACCAGCGCTTCGCGGTAGTTCTTCTGCACGTCTTCCAGCAGCACGCGGTCCTGCGGGCGCTTGGGGCCGGCCAGCGACGGCTTCACCGTGCCCATGTCCAGTTCCAGCGTGGTGCTGTACTGCGCGTGCGGGCTGCCCGGTTCGTGCCACAGGCCCTGTGCCTTGGCGTAGGCTTCGACCAGGTCGATCTGCTCTTCGCTGCGGCCGGACAGGCGCAGGTAGTTCAGCGACTCGGCGTCGATCGGGAAGATGCCGCAGGTGGCGCCGTATTCCGGGGCCATGTTGCCGATGGTGGCACGGTCGGCCAGTGGCAGGTGCTGCAGGCCGTCACCGTAGAACTCGACGAACTTGCCGACCACGCCGAGCTTGCGCAGCATCTGGGTAACGGTCAGCACCAGGTCGGTGGCGGTGGCGCCCTCGGGCAGCTTGCCGGTCAGCTTGAAGCCGACCACCTGCGGAATCAGCATCGACGACGGCTGGCCCAGCATGGCGGCTTCGGCCTCGATGCCGCCCACGCCCCAGCCCAGTACGCCGATACCGTTGATCATCGTGGTATGGCTGTCGGTGCCGAACACGGTATCGGGGTAGGCAACGGCCTTGCCATCCTTGTCCGCAGTCATCACCACGCGGGCCAGGTTTTCCAGGTTCACCTGGTGGACGATGCCGGTGTTGGGCGGCACCACCTTGAAGTTATCGAAGGCCTTCTGGCCCCAGCGCAGGAAGCCGTAGCGTTCCTGGTTGCGCTGGAATTCGATCTTGCCATTGAGGTCCAGCGCGTCGGGCTTGCCGAACACATCGACCTGCACCGAGTGGTCGATGACCAGTTCGGAGGGAATCTGCGGGTTGATCTGCTCAGGTGAGCCGCCGAGCTTGACCACCGCATCGCGCATCGCGGCCAGGTCGACCACGCAGGGCACGCCGGTGAAGTCCTGCAGGACCACGCGCGCCGGCATGAAGGCGATCTCGGTGTCCGGCTCGGCCGCCGGGTTCCAGCGGGCCACTGCTTCGATGTGGTCCTTGCCGACGGTGATGCCGCCGTCCTCGTGCCGGAGCAGGTTCTCCAGCAGGATCTTCATCGAGTAGGGCAGGTGGGAGATGTCGAAGCGCTGGCCCAGCGTGGGCAGGCTGAAGTAGTCGTAGGTCTTGCCGCCGACGTTCAGCTGGCTGCGGGTGGAGAACGAATCGCTCATGCGGGGTAACTCCTTCTTGCGGATGGCTTGCAGTGGCCCGCGCATGGGCGGACCTGCTTGCGGTCGCCGCGGGCCTGGTGGCCCCGGAGGTTCCAGTATGAACCCGAAACTGAATGGATTCACCCGGGCCGGGTCCGGCCTGCGGCATCGGTTCCAGACTACAGGGGAAGGTGTATGGCGTATGTCACGTTTGTGGCCGATCCTTTGCGAGGCAAGGGCTGGCGGGTCGCCGGTCCTGTTCAGGGTGGAAGTATGCCCGGGGAAGTATGTATAATTTGTGCATACTCTGGAGGGCCTACCGATGGAAGCCACTGTTGCAGAACGCGGACAGATCACCCTGCCCAAGGCGGTGCGTGATGCCCTCGGCCTGACCAAGGGCACGCTGCTGAAGGTCGAGCTGGACGGCAGCCGCATCATCCTGCGCAAGAGTGTTGACGATGCTATTTCACGGGCGCGCGGCAAGTTCGCGCTGGACGGCTTCGAGTCGTCCGATGCGGCGGTACGCGCGGTGCGCGACGAGGAATAAGCCGTGATGATCGCCGTCGATTCACCGGTACTGGTCGAGCTGCTCAGCAATGGTCCGCAGGCCGATGCCGTGGAAGCCATCCTCCGGCAGAGCCTGGTCGGCGGCCGCGTGGTGGTCTGCGGCGCGACCCTGGCCGAGGTCTGCGCATCGCTGCGCGGCGGCGCCGAGGTGCTCGAAGCGCTGGAAGAAATGGGCGTGCACTTCAACCCGATGGAAGCGAAGTCGGCGTTGCGCGCCGGCGAGATGCACCGTCGCCACCGCCAGCGCAGTGGCAGCCGCCGCAGCCTGGACGAATTCATGGTCGGCGCCCACGCACTGCTGCAGTGCGATGGCCTGATCACCTGGAACGACACGTTTTACCGCGACTACTTCAAGGGCCTGAAGCTGATCGTGCCGCACGCCTGAGCCCACTTTGTTATTTCAACCTACGCATTACCCGGGAGTTGTCATGTTGGAAGCCTACCGCCACCACGTCGCCGAGCGCGCTGCGCTTGGCATCCCGCCGCTGCCGCTGAGCGCGCAGCAGACGGCCGATGTCATCGAACTGCTGAAGAACCCGCCGCAGGGCGAGGCCGAGTTCCTGCTCGACCTGCTGACCCACCGCGTGCCGGCCGGCGTCGATGACGCCGCCAAGGTCAAGGCCTCGTACCTGGCCGCGATCGCGCTGGGCAGCGAGCAGAACCCGCTGATCAGCCGCGAGCGCGCCACCGAACTGCTGGGCACCATGCTCGGCGGTTACAACGTCGCTCCGCTGGTGCAGCTGCTGGACGACGCCAGCGTCGGCACCATCGCCGCCAACGGCCTGAAGAAGACCCTGCTGGTGTTCGACGCCTTCCACGACGTGCAGGAAAAGGCCAAGGCCGGCAACGCCAACGCCCAGGCCGTGCTGCAGAGCTGGGCCGATGCCGAGTGGTTCACTGGCAACCCGGAAGTGCCGCAGAGCCTGACCGTCACCGTGTTCAAGGTGCCGGGCGAGACCAACACCGACGACCTGTCGCCGGCGCCGGACGCGACCACCCGCCCGGACATCCCGATGCACGCCCTGGCGATGCTGAAGAACAAGCGCGACGACGCGCCGTTCACCCCGGAAGAAGACGGCAAGCGCGGCCCGATCCAGCAGATCCTCGACCTGAAGGACAAGGGCCACCTGGTTGCCTACGTCGGCGACGTGGTCGGCACCGGCTCCTCGCGCAAGTCGGCCACCAACAGCGTGCTGTGGTGGACCGGCGATGACATTCCGTACATCCCGAACAAGCGCGCCGGTGGCGTGTGCCTGGGCGGCAAGATCGCGCCGATCTTCTACAACACCATGGAAGATGCCGGTGCGCTGCCGATCGAGCTGGACGTGTCGAAGATGGAGCACGGCGACGTCATCGAGCTGCGCCCGTACGAAGGCAAGGCGCTGAAGAACGGCGAGGTGATCGCCGAATTCCAGGTCAAGTCCGACGTGCTGTTCGACGAAGTGCGTGCCGGTGGCCGCATCCCGCTGATCATCGGCCGTGGCCTGACCGGCAAGGCGCGCGAGGCGCTGGGCCTGGCCCCGACCGACCTGTTCCGCCTGCCGGTGCAGCCGGCCGATACCGGCAAGGGCTTCTCGCTGGCGCAGAAGATGGTCGGCCGCGCCTGTGGCCTGCCGGAAGGCCAGGGCATGCGCCCGGGCACGTACTGCGAACCGAAGATGACCTCGGTCGGCTCGCAGGACACCACCGGCCCGATGACCCGCGACGAGCTGAAGGACCTGGCGTGCCTGGGCTTCTCGGCCGACCTGGTGATGCAGTCGTTCTGCCACACCGCCGCCTACCCGAAGCCGGTGGACGTGAAGACCCACCACACCCTGCCGGAGTTCATTTCCACCCGTGGCGGCGTTTCGCTGCGTCCGGGCGACGGCGTGATCCACAGCTGGCTCAACCGCATGCTGCTGCCGGATACCGTCGGCACCGGTGGTGACTCGCACACCCGTTTCCCGGTGGGCATTTCGTTCCCGGCCGGTTCGGGCCTGGTCGCCTTCGCCGCGGCCACCGGCGTGATGCCGCTGGACATGCCGGAGTCGGTGCTGGTGCGCTTCAAGGGCAAGATGCAGCCGGGCGTGACCCTGCGTGACCTGGTCAACGCGATCCCGCTGTACGCGATCAAGTCCGGCCTGCTGACCGTCGCCAAGGCTGGCAAGAAGAACATCTTCTCCGGCCGTATCCTGGAAATCGAAGGCCTGCCGGAGCTGAAGGTCGAGCAGGCGTTCGAACTGTCCGATGCCTCGGCCGAGCGTTCGGCCGCCGGTTGCTCGGTGCGCCTGAACAAGGAACCGATCATCGAGTACCTGACCAGCAACATCACGCTGCTGAAGTGGATGATTGCCGAGGGTTACCAGGATCCGCGTTCGTTGCAGCGCCGTATCGAGAAGATGGAAGCGTGGCTGGCCAACCCGCAGCTGCTGGAGCCGGATGCGGACGCCGAATACGCTGCCGTCATCGAGATCGACCTGGCCGACATCCACGAGCCGATCGTGGCCTGCCCGAACGATCCGGACGACGTGAAGACCCTGTCCGAAGTCGCTGGCGCCAAGATCGACGAAGTGTTCATCGGTTCGTGCATGACCAACATCGGTCACTTCCGTGCCGCTGCGAAGCTGCTGGAAGGCAAGCGTGACCTGCCGACCCGCCTGTGGGTGGCCCCGCCGACCAAGATGGATGCCTCGGAGCTGACCAAGGAAGGCGTGTACGGCACCTTCGGTGCCACCGGCGCACGCATGGAAATGCCGGGCTGCTCGCTGTGCATGGGCAACCAGGCGCAGATCCGCGAAGGCTCCACCGCGATGTCGACCTCGACCCGCAACTTCCCGAACCGCCTGGGCCGCAACACCAACGTGTATCTGGGTTCGGCGGAACTGGCCGCGATCTGCTCGCGCCTGGGCCGCATCCCGACCAAGGAAGAGTACATGGCCGATGTGGGCGTGATCGCCGCCAGCGGCGCGGAAATCTACCGCTACATGAACTTCGACCAGATCGAGGAATACCAGGACGTGGCCAAGACGGTCGCTGCTTGATGAGGTAACGAAAAACCTCCGGCTCGCGCCGGGGGTTTTTTTGTGCGCCGACGATGCACGGTAGTGCCGGCCGCTGGCCGGCCTCCCGTTGAAACGAAGAACCCCCGGTGAAAGCCGGGGGTTTTTGTCTGCTGCATCCGCTATTGCACGGTCCAGTCTGCGTTGCCCTGCAACCGACGGCCGCCGATCAGCACGTTGCCGCGCTTACCGGAGACATCCATCTCGAACCAGGGCAGTCCATCACGGTCAAGTGGACGCACGTAGGCCTGGCGCTTTGCACGGTTGAATTCGATGTAGTAGCGGCGATGCACGTTGGGGTACGGCGGGATCGACGCGCCTTTCCAGCTGACGCTTACCGCGCCGGGGTCTTCGCGACCCACCAGCATCAGCATGAAGAACACATCACCCTGCTTGGCCTCGAAGTAGAACAGATCGCCACTGGCGCTGGCGGGTGCCAGTGGCAATGAAAGCAGTACGGCCGCCAGGGCGGCCTTCCATATGCCTTTGATCATGTGCAGCATTCCTTGTGCAATACCGCTATCAAAGCACACATGCGGGTAACGCGTTGAAACGAAGAACCCCGATGAAAACCGGCGCCTTTTTCTGTTGCCTGATGGCCTGTAGCGCCGAGTCCATGCTTGGCTGCTGTTCGTGCGATGCGCGCTGAGTCGAGCGTGGCTCGACTCTACACCGGCATCCACGCATGGCGTGGATCTACTGCTCGCGGAGTCCTTGGGCCGCGGCGCGCAATCAGCCGCGGGCGAGGGCGAGCAGACGTTCGGCAATCCGCTCCAGCGGCACCTGTTCCTCGGCGGCGCCAAGCTTGAACGCTGCACCGGGCATGCCCCAGACCACACTGGTGGCCTCGTCCTGCACCAGTGTCGGCGCGCCGGCCTGGCGCATCTCCAGCAGGCCGCGTGCGCCGTCATCGCCCATCCCGGTGAGTATGGCACCGATGGCGTTGCTGCCGGCGTTCTGCGCGACCGAACGGAACAGCACGTCCACCGCGGGCTTGTGCCGGTTCACTGCCGGGCCGTCATCGACGCGGCAGCGCCAGCGCGCACCATCGCGGATGATGCGCAGGTGCTTGCCGCCGGGTGGGAGGTAGGCGTGGCCGGGCAGCACCGCTTCGCCGTCGCTGGCCTCGCGCACGGCCATCGCCGAGTGTCGGTCCAGGCGTTCGGCAAAGGCGCTGCTGAAGCTGGCCGGCAGGTGCTGGGTCATCACCACGGCGGGCGCGTCGGCGGGCATGCCTTCCAGCACCACGCGCAGCGCTTCGGTGCCACCGGCTGACGAGCCGATCGCGATCAGGCGATCGGTGGTACGGAACTGCGGTGAGGCGGGGCGCATCGAGGGGGCTGCGTCCAGCATGAGTTTCGGGACTGCAGCGCGCACCAGCGGGCGCACCCGCGAGCGCGCCGCCATCTTGACCTTGGCGATGATCTCGTCGGCGTAGCCCTGCAGGCCGCGGGCCACGTCCAGCTTGGGCTTGGAAACGAAATCCACGGCGCCCAGCGCCAGTGCCTGCAGCGTGGTGTCGGCGCCTCGCTCGGTCAGCGAGGAGATCATCACCACCGGCAGCGGATGCAGGCGCATCAGGTTTTCCAGGAACGCCAGCCCGTCCATGCGCGGCATTTCCACGTCCAGGGTGATCACGTCCGGGGCTAGGCGCTTGATCTTCTCGCGCGCCAGCAGCGGGTCGGCGGCGGTGCCGACCACGTCGATGGCCGGATCGCTGGACAGGATTTCCGTGAGCATCTGCCGCACGACGGCGGAGTCGTCGACGATCAGGACCCGGCAGGGGGCGTTGCCGGTCAAGGTCATTCGAACAGCTCCACGCCGCCGGTGACAGGGGCCTTGGACAGGCGTGCACGCACCGCCGATTCGGTCGCGGCCACCTCGGCTTCATGGGCGTGCGGCAGGCGCTGCACCACCACGCGGCCGGTATCGGCGAAGAACCAGATCTTGCGCGGATGGATGCCGCACAGGTCCTCGGCGATGATCGGAATATGCTCGGCCTGCAGGTACTGGCGCACGAACTCGGCGTTGCGCGTGCCGACCGGATTGCTGGTGAAGCCCTTGAGCACGTTGGCGCCGCCGAACACCTTGGCTTCGATGCGCTTGCGGTGGGCGCCGCGCTTGAGCATGTCGTTGATCAGCAGTTCCATCGCATAGCTGCCGTAACGCGCGGGCGCGCCGTCACCGGCATTGCCCTCGGGCAGCAGGAAGTGGTTCATGCCGCCGATCTTCAGTACCGGGTCGCGCAGGCACGCGGCCACGCAGGAACCCAGCGTGGTGGTCAGCGCGGTGGTGTCGTCCACCACCAGGTACTGGGTCGGCAGCAGCTTGGCCGCGATGGTCTGGAAGCGCGCATCCTGGTAGCGCATCACATCGTCGGTACGCAGCGAGGCGTTCATGCGCCGGCCTTTGCCGCACGGCGATACAGCGTACGGCCGCAGGGCTGGATCAGGTCGGCGGCGTGCAGGTAGTTCTCCGAGTGTCCGGTGTAAAGCAGGCCGTCATCGGCCAGGTGCTGCACCAGGCGGCCGAGGATGGCACGCTGGGTCGGCTTGTCGAAATAGATCATCACATTGCGGCAGAACAGCGCGTCGAATGGTCCGCCGACGTCGTAGCGCGGGGCGAGCAGATTCAATGGGCGGAACTCGATCAGCTCGCGTAGTGCCGGCAGCACGCGGCACTGGCCCTCATTGGGGCCGCTGCCACGCTGGAAATAGCGCCGGCGCAGATCCGGGTCGAGATTGGTGACCCGGTCGATGTTGTAGACGCCACGGCCGGCGGTGGCCAGTACCTGGGTATCAACATCGGTCGCGACGATGCGCACCGGCGGCTTCAGCGTACCGAAGGCCTCACAGGCGGTGATCGCCATCGAATAGGGTTCTTCACCGGTGGACGCCGCGCATGACCACAGCAGCAGCGGCGTGCGGCTGGAGCGCTGCTGCAGTTCCTCGCGCAGCTTGTCGAAGTGGTGCGGCTCGCGGAAGAACGAGGTCAGGTTGGTGGTCAGGGCGTTGGTAAACGCCTGCCACTCGTCGCCGTCTTCCTGCTCCAGATGGTCCAGATACTGCTGGAAGCTGCGCATGCCCAGCGTGCGCAAGCGGCGCGACAGGCGGCCATAGACCATGTCGCGCTTTGCCGGTGCAAGGGCGATGCCCACGCGCTGGTAGATCAGGTCGCAGACGCGGCGGAAATCACGGTCGGCGAACTCGAATTCGCGCGGGCCGGTGACGATGGGAGTAGGACTTTGCACGGGGGACGTGTCCATCGGCAGAGGCGGCGGCCGAAGCCGCCGCGGGTGGGTCTCAGAATTCCTGCCAGTCGCTGTCGCTGGCGACGAAGGTGCTGGCGTTGCTGCCGGTGCGGCGGACCGGTGCCGGCGTTGGAACCGGCTGCGGGCGCGCCACGGCGGTGGCAACACGCACCGGTTCGACACGCGCGGCCACCGCCTTCATTGCGGCGGAGACCTGGTTGTCCAGGCGGAAGATCGCCACGGCGTCGGCCAGCTGGCCAGCCTGTTCTTCCATCGCGCGCGCGGCAGCGGTAGCTTCCTCCACCAGCGCGGCGTTCTGCTGGGTGGTCTCGTCCATCTGCACCACGGTCTGGTTGACCTGCTCAATGCCGGCCGACTGTTCCTGCGAAGCAGCGGAAATCTCGGCCATGATGTCGGTCACGCGCTGCACCGAGGCGACGATCTCGCCCATGGTGCTGCCGGCCTGGTGGACCAGGCTGGAGCCTTCGGCAACCTTGCCGACCGAATCATCGATCAGGCCCTTGATCTCCTTGGCGGCGGCGGCCGAGCGCTGGGCGAGGGTGCGCACCTCGCTGGCGACCACGGCGAAGCCGCGGCCCTGTTCACCGGCACGAGCGGCTTCCACTGCAGCGTTCAGCGCCAGGATGTTGGTCTGGAACGCAATGCCGTCGATGACGCTGATGATCTCGGCGATCTTCTTCGACGAGGCTTCGATGGCCGACATGGTGTTGACCACCTGGCCAACCACGCTGCCGCCTTGAGAGGCAACACCCTGCGCGCCGATCGCGAGCTGGTTGGCTTGGCGGGCATGCTCGGCGTTCTGGCGTACGGTGGAGGTCAGCTCCTCCATCGACGCGGCGGTTTCTTCCAGGTTCGCAGCCTGCTGCTCGGTACGGCGCGACAGATCGCTGTTTCCCGAAGCAATCTCACCGGCGGCCAGGGTGATGCTGGAGGCACTGGCCTGGATCTGGCCGACGATCTGGGTCAGCTGCGCGACGGTTGTGTTGGCGTCGTCACGCATGCGGGCGAACACGCCCTGGTAGTCACCCTGCATGCGCGCGGTCAGATCACCTTCGGCGATGGCCGACAGCAGCTGCGAGAGCTTGCCGAGGTTGTCATCGCTGACCGCCATCATCGCGTTGAGGTTTTCCAGCATCAGGCGGAAATCGTGATCGAAGCGCTGCGCATCGCCACGGCGGCTGAAGTCGCCGGCAGCGGCGGCACTGGCCAGCTGCTTGATTTCGGCGTTGATGCGGCCGAGATTGGCCTTGACGGTGTCGACGGTGGTGGTCATCGCCGCCTTTTCGCCGGGGTAGCGGGCGATGTCGCGGCTCAGGTCGCCGACCGCGTACTGCTGTACCACGTCCAGCACGTCATGCAGGGTCTGCACGTGGCCGCCTACCAGGGCGTTGGTTTCCTGCACCATCAGCCCGTACTCGCCGGGGAAGGCACTGGCGTCGATGCGATAGCTCAGTTCGCCGGCATCGTGGCGGCGGGCCATTTCGCGCTGGCCGCCGATCACTGCGTGCAGCTGCTGCTGCATGCCGGACATGGCGTCCAGCAGGCGACCGGGTTCGTCATGCGCCTGCGGACCGATGTGGCTGTCCAGCTTGCCGCGGGCGATACCCTCGGCGACGGCCGTTGCCTGCTTCAGCGGCACGGCGATGCGGTTGCCGATGAGCCAGCTCAGGGCCAGCACGATCAGTACCAGCACGCCACCGGAGACGGCCATGATGGCGGTGAACACCAGCGCCTGCTTCTGCACGTCGTCCATGTAGACGCCGCTGCTGACCACCCAGTTCCAGGGCGCGAACAGGCCGGCGTAGGCCACCTTCTCGACCTCGCCCTTGCTGCCGGGCTTGGCCCAGCGGTAGTTGACGAAGCCGCCACCGGCCTTGGCTGCTTCAACCTGGTCGTAGTAGATGCGCACGCCGTCGTCGGTGCGGAAGTCCTTCATGTCCTTGCCGACCAGATCCTTGCGGAACGGGTGCATCAGCAGGCGGTAGCCGGTGTCGTAGATGTTGAAGTAGTAGGCATCGCTCTCGGCGCGCATCACTTCCAGCGCCTGCAATGCCGCGCTCTTGGCAGCGTCCTCGCTGAGCTCGCCGGTACCGGCCAGCCGGTGATAATGCTGGAGGATGCCGTAGCTGAGTTCGACCTGGGTCTTCAGCGCGGTCTTGCGGGTCTCGGTGAGGTCCAGGTACTGCATGCGGGCGGCGATCACCGAGAGCGCGATCACGCCGAGCGCGATGAGCAGCGTCAGCAGGTTGAGCTTGCGCCGGACGGAGAGGTTGCTGAAGTAGTGTTGCCAGCGATGCAGGAGATTCATCGAGCAGGACCAGGTCGAAGCGGGCGGGCGGCGCCGAGCCGGTCAGCGGCGGGACAAGCCGTGACAACCCCGTTATCGGCCGATGGGGCGGGGGATTGAGGCGCAGTGTCCGAACGTATTCAGGTTTCCTTGCAGCGGCGGCTGCGGCGCTGCCTGCGGCAGGCTTTTGAAGCAACAGCAACAGCAACAGCAACAGCGGCTGGTCGGCGCTGGATTGTCAGTAAGTGGCTGGGCCGGGGTGAGCAGGCAGGACACGCCGTGAACCCATCCATGGGGGCTCGATGGCGCCATCCATGGCGCCAACGGTCCTGCCTGCCCACCCCGGCCCAGCCCTCCCGGCATTTCGGTGTCGGACGGCAAGAGCGTTGGGTTTCCAGGTGGAAAGAGGGGTCAGATCCGTTTTCCTGCGGAAAACGGATCTGACCCCGGAAGCAATACGGCTGTTGCTCTTGCTCTTCTTTCTTCAATCCGGGGTGGACGCGCACGGAAAATGTCTGTGGCCGGGAGGGTGGGTTGCGCAGGGGTGTCCGCGGCATGGATGCCGCGGCCAAGCCCCCAGGGACGGGTTTACGGCGCCCCCTGCGCAACCCACCCTCCCGGCCAGCCCTCAGTAGCCAAGCGCTCTCCGCGACCGCCACGAGGGGCTTCGCCGTTGGCTGGATATCCAGATACCCCGTAAACGAAAACGCCCCGGCGCAGGGCCAGGGCGTCTTCGTGGATCAGGTCAGGCTGGAATCAGAACTCCTGCCAGTCCCCGTCGGCCAGTTCCGTGGCCATCGGGCGACCACCCGCGGTGCGCCGGGCCGGCGGTGCGACCGGTGCCGGAGCGACCGGCGCCGTGGCGCGCGGGGCAGGGGCAGCGACGACGCGCGGGGCGGCCACGACCTCGGCTTCGTCCACCACGAAGATCGACACGGCCTCGCTGAGGTGGCCGGCCTGTTCTTCCATCGCGCGGGCGGCGGCGGTGGCTTCTTCCACCAGTGCAGCGTTCTGCTGGGTGGTCTCGTCCATCTGCACCACGGTCTGGTTGACCTGCTCGATGCCGGCGCTCTGTTCCTGCGAAGCCGCAGAGATCTCGGCCATGATGTCGGTCACGCGCTGCACCGAGGCGACGATCTCGCCCATGGTGGCGCCGGCCTTGTGTACCAGGGCCGAGCCGTCGTTGACCTTGCCAACGGAGTCGTCGATCAGGCCCTTGATCTCCTTGGCGGCAGCGGCCGAGCGCTGGGCGAGGGTGCGCACCTCGCTGGCGACCACGGCGAAACCACGTCCCTGTTCACCGGCACGTGCGGCTTCCACGGCGGCGTTCAGTGCCAGGATGTTGGTCTGGAATGCGATGCCGTCGATGACCGAAATGATTTCGGCGATCTTCTTCGACGAGGCTTCGATGGCCGACATGGTGGTGACCACCTGGCCGACCACTTCACCGCCCTGCGAGGCGACGCCATGCGCGCCGATCGCGAGCTGGTTGGCCTGGCGGGCGTGTTCGGCGTTCTGGCGCACGGTGGAGGTCAGTTCCTCCATCGAGGCAGCGGTTTCTTCCAGGTTGGCAGCCTGCTGTTCGGTACGGCGCGACAGGTCGCTGTTGCCCGAGGCGATTTCGCCGGCGGCCGAGCTGATCGCACGGCTGGACTGCTTGATGCGGGTGACGATCTCGCTCAGCTGCGCGGCCGTGGCGTTGGCGTCGTCGCGCATGCGGGCGAACACGCCCTGGTAGTCGCCATGCATGCGCACGGTCAGGTCACCCTGCGACAGCGCGGCGAGCAGGCCGGAGATCTGTTCGATGCTGCCGGCATTGGCGTCCAGCAGGCCGTTGATCTGCTGGGCCAGCTGCAGGAAGAAGCCTTCCTTGTCGCTGGAATCGATGCGGCCGGACAGGTCGCCGGCGGCTGCCTGGGCGATCACGCGCGCCACTTCGGCTTCCACCTGCGCTTCCTGGGTACGGTCGCGCCATTCCACCACGTAGCCGACGGTGTCGCCGCCTTCATTGCGGATGGTCGAAACCACCTGGGCGAACTGGGCATCGCCGTACTGCATCGGGCGACGGGCGACGCCGTGTGCCTTCAGGTTACCCAGCAGGGTCTGGTCCATTTCACCACGGTGTTCAAGCACCGTGACCGGCTTGCCGATCAGCGAGGCCTGGGCGTCGAAGTCCGGCAGGTCACGGCGCACTTCGTCCTGGTACTGGCTCAGGGTCTGCTGCAGGGCGCGGTTGCTGTAGACGATGGTGTTGCTGGTGTCGGTCAGGTACACGCCGGTCGAGCTGTAATCCAGCGCGGTACGGATGCGCAGGTTCTCGCGCGCCACGGCCTGGTCGGTTTCGATGCGCTCGCGCAGGTCGCGCTGCATGCGCTGCATGGCCTGCATCAGTTCGCCCACTTCATCCTGGCGGCTGACGTCGATGTGGCCATCGAGCTTGCCGCCGGCCACGTCGTTGGCAACCGACACGGCGCCGCGCACGCTGCCGACCAGGGCGCGGGCGAACAGCCAGACCAGCACCAGGCCGAGCGCGGCGCCGCCCAGCAGGGCGATCACGGTCAGCACGGCCGAGGCGGAATACGTGGAGGCGGCCTGTTCGCGCGACGCGCGGGCGAGGCGGTTGTCTTCGGCGATCAGCGCTTCCAGCGCCGCGGCGGCCTTGCGGTGCTTGGTGCGGGTTTCGCCGACGAAGGTATCGATGGCGTCGTCCGGCAGGTCCAGTTCCAGCATCTCGGTGACGCTGTCATAGGAGGCCAGGGCGTCCTTCCACTCCTTGGCGAAGGTGTCGAACAGCTTCTTCTGCTGCGCGTTGTCGACCAGGGTCGGATACTCCTTGATCGACTTGTCCATGCTCGCGCGCAGCTCGACGCCCTGCTTGCGTGCATCCGCCTTGACGTCGTCGCTGGCGCGGATCAGCTGCTGGTAGGCGGCGTTGCGGTATTCACCCAGCATGCCGCGCATCTCGCCGGCCATGCGGATGCTCTCCATGCGAGAACCCGCCAGCTCGGTGGTGACATTGTTCAGCGAATGCAGGCCACGATAGGCGACGATGCCCTGCAGCAACATCACCAGCAGGAGGACGCCGAAGGTCAGCAGCAGCTTCGGCATCAGTTTGAGGTTGTTGATCCACGGCATGGGCGTTGCGATCTCCTAAGGCAGACGCGTCCGGGCGTCGGGCCCGGTTGCAGCAGAAACCACGCCGGCACCAGGTCCGGCGTGGTTCGACGGACAGCGGATTACTTGATGTTGGCCAGCTTCAGGCCGGCCGGCGAGCTGACTTCGATTTCCGCGCGCGAGGCGTCGCGCTGGATCTTGCCGATCACGCAGACGGTCTTGCCTTCCAGGGTTTCCAGCGGGAAGGAGAACTTGCCGCGGTTCTCGCCGGCGATGCGCGCCGAGAAGGTGTGGCGCGGGAAGGCGCCGCCCATGTACAGGAAGGTCGGCTGGCCTTCGGAACCTTCTGCGTAGCGGGCCTTCTCGACCTTGCCGCAGACCATGCCGTCCTTGCCGACCGAGCGCGGTGCCAGTTCCGGCGGGATCATGTCGGCCGACTGGGCAAACGCGGCGGAAGCGGTGGTGGCCAGGACAGCGGCCGAAACGAACGCAAGCAGGGACTTCATCGAGGTGTATCTCCGGGGATGGTGATGGTCGTTCCGGTTCTGCGCGCTCCTGCGCGACCGGCTTCTGTCCCCCTATCGGCACTGCTGGAGGGAACTGAAGGGTTGTGTGACCAGAACGTGAAGCAGGTCCGCTTGATCAGGCGGCGGCGTCTTCAACGACGTTGGCCTGGCCCATGTCGGCGCTGTCCAGCAAGGTCTCGATGTCGAGCAGGATCAGCATGCGGTCGTCCTGCGTGCCGATGCCGGAGATGAAGCGGGTATCGACGGCGGCGCCGAATTCCGGGGTCGGGCGGATCTGTTCGGCCGACAGCGGGATCACGTCCGAGACGCTGTCGACCACGATGCCGACCACTCGGTCGTCGACGTTCAGCACGATCATCACGGTGAAGGCGTCGTAGCGGGCGTCGTCCAGGCGCAGCTTCAGGCGCAGGTCGATGACCGGGACGATGGTGCCGCGCAGGTTGATCACGCCCTTGATGTAGTCCGGTGCATCCGGCACCCGGGTGACCGCGTCATAGCCGCGGATTTCCTGCACCTTGAGGATGTCCACGCCGTAGTGCTCGGCACCGAGGGTGAAGCTGAGGAATTCGCCACCGGCGCTGGCGGTGGAGCTGGTCTTGTCGTTCATCGAGGGGTCCTGGTTCTGCCGGAAGTCCCGGTGTCAGGCTCGATATCGGCCCCTCGTCGGAGGACTTTAGGTGTGCGCCCCGCGTTGTCGCGAGGTTGCCGGCCAGCGGCCGGCACTACCGGTTGGACGAGCCCTACAGCTCGCCGTTGCGGCGCGCCTTGCGCTGGCGGTCGATGCGGAAGATATAGCGTTGGATGGCGCTGTCGGCGCCACGTGGCAGGATGTCGAAGCGCATGCCCACGCGCTTGATCTCGATGCCGTTGGGTTGGCGCTGCGGCAGCAGGTTGCAGACGACCAGCTCGATCTCCAGGTCCGGGCCGTCGGGCAGCGACAGCACCGCCGGGTAGCGCTTCTGCAGGCTGAACACCGCGCAGTCGGTAGGCACGGCCACCGCCAGGCCGCCACCACTGATGTCCACCACCCGCATCGACAGCGCTTCGGCGCGGCTCTCGCCGGCGGGGACCAGCAGCTGGGGCGAATCGGTGACGGGCGTCTCCAGCCGGTACATCTCACGTCGTTGCAGATGGACCAGCTCGTCCGGCAGAGGGGCGCGGAAGGCGACGTGGCCGTCATTGTCCACACGCTGCAGTGCCTGCAGGCGGAACCGCACCAGCACGCGTTCGAGCTGGGCGAAGCACAGCAGATGATCGGCCTGTTCGGCGGCGCGGTTGGACGCCTCCTGCGGGCTGCCATCGAGCAGCAGGGTGTCTTCGTCCTCGTCGAGCTCAAGCAGCGCGGTCGGGAACGAGCGGTCGCGGCCGTCGATATGCGCATTGATCAGTGATCGCTGGTCGATCAGCGATCGCAGCAGCTGCCGCAGCTGGCGCGGATTACGGACCAGGAAACGTTCGTCAGCGGCGTCAGCCGCGTGGACATCATGCACTGCAGTGTCGTTGCCGTCGGACATGGAATCTACGGTCAGGGGCGGGCGCCAGCACGCGTTGGCGCGAGGCTCGATGGGGATATCGGCCACTGTGCCGGATTATGAAGTGAGAATTGCATCACTTTCCATGCGTCCGGGGTCGGATCCCCTTCCCGAAGGAAAGGGATCCGACCCCGGGTACATCAGAACTCCTGCCAGTCGCCGTCTGCGGCCAGCGCCGGCTGGGCTGTCGCGGTGCGCAGCGTACGTGCCGGGGCCGCCTTCACGACCGGTGCGGCAGCTGCGACCTGTCGCGGTACCGGCGCCGCCAGCGGACGCGCCGGAATGGCCGTCGTGCCCTGCGATGCCAGCCGGAAGCGGGCCACGGCTTCGCCCAGCTGCACGGCCTGGTCTTCCATCGCACGCGCGGCGGCGGTGGCTTCCTCCACCAGCGCAGCGTTCTGCTGGGTGGTTTCGTCCATCTGCACCACGGTCTGGTTGACCTGCTCGATGCCGGCGCTCTGTTCCTGCGATGCGGCGGAGATCTCGGCCATGATGTCGGTCACGCGCTGCACCGAGGCGACGATCTCGCCCATCGTGCTGCCGGCCTGGTGCACCAGGCTGGAGCCTTCGGCGACCTTGCCCACCGAGTCGTCGATCAGGCCCTTGATTTCCTTGGCGGCGGCGGCCGAGCGCTGGGCGAGGGTACGCACTTCGCTGGCAACCACGGCGAAGCCACGGCCCTGTTCGCCGGCACGGGCGGCTTCCACCGCGGCGTTCAGTGCCAGGATGTTGGTCTGGAACGCGATGCCGTCGATGACGCTGATGATCTCGGCGATTTTCTTCGACGAGGCTTCGATGGCCGACATGGTGGTCACCACCTGGCCGACCACCTCACCGCCCTGCGAGGCGACGCCATGGGCGCCGATGGCGAGCTGGTTGGCCTGGCGGGCGTGTTCGGCGTTCTGGCGCACGGTGGAGGTCAGTTCCTCCATCGAGGCGGCGGTTTCCTCCAGGTTGGCGGCCTGCTGCTCGGTACGGCGCGACAGGTCGCTGTTGCCCGAGGCGATCTCGCCGGCGGCAAGCGTGATGCTCGAAGCGCTGGCCTGGATCTGGCTCACGATCTGGGTCAGCTGCGTAACCGTGGTATTGGCATCGTCACGCATGCGCGCGAACACGCCGTTGAACTGGCCGTCCATGCGCGCGGTCAGATCGCCGGCGGCGATCGATTGCAGCAGCTGCGAGAGCTGGCCGAGGTTGCCGTCGGCCACCTGCATCATGCTGTTGAGCTGCTCGATCATCACGCGGAAATCGTGATCGAAGCGCTGCGCGTCACCGCGCTGGCTGAAGTCGCCCGCAGCGGCGGCCGAGGCCAGGTGCTGGATCTGCGTATTGATGGCCAGCAGGCTGGCCTTGGCGGCGTCCATCGATTCGTGCAGGATCGCGCGGCTGCCTGGCAGGCGGCGTGCGTCCGGGGCGAGGTTGCCGGTGGCGTACTGGTTGAGTACTTCAATGGCATCGACGATTGCATCGAGGTGTTCGAAGATCACCGTGTTGATGCCGTTGGCCAGCTGGCCATAGACGCCCGGGAAATCTTCCGGAATGCGGTGGCTGATGTCCGGGCCGGCATGCATCTGGGCCATCAGCTGGGTCTGCTCGCTGAAGCGGCGCAGCATCGCGGTCATCTCCGCGGTGGCGGCCAGCATCTTGCCGGCCTCGTCCTTGCTGGTGGCCTGGGTGCTGACGCTGAGGTCGCCGCGGGAAACTGCCTGGATGGCATGCACGGCCTTGCCCAGCGGACCGGTGACCGCGCGCGAGATGATGATGGCCAGCGCGGCGGCCACCAGTGACAGCAGTACGATGCAGCCGATGATGGCGATCATACTGTTGCGATGGGTGGCGTTGGCGTCGGCGATCTTGCCGTCCATCTGCCCGGCGATGTGGGTGCCCAGTGCCTTCATTGCAGCGAACAGGTCGCGACGTGCCGGGCGCGACTGCTCGTCGGAGATCTGCTGCGCCAGGGCGCCGTCACCGGCGGTCACGGCGTCGCGCATCGCCTTGTTGGCGGCGAAGTAGCGATCCAGCTGCGTTCTGGCCGCGCGATAGAGTTCGCGCTCCTTCTCCAGCGCCGGCAGCGCCGAGTACGCCGCCAGTTCGTCATGCACGGCTTTGGCGGTGTCGTCCATGCGCTTGTTGTAGTCGGCGACCTTCTCCGGCTGGTCCAGCATGCTCAGCTGGGCCAGTTCGTAGGTACGGAACTCACCGAGCTGCGAGCGCGCCTCGCCCAGGTGCTGGACGGAGGGGATATCGTTGCCGGCCATCTCGCGCAGCTGCGCGTTGGCTTCGCTCAGGCGCAGCAGGGCGAACGCGCCGAGGACCAGGGTCATCAACGTGGTGAGGGTGAACCCCACGGCCAGCTTGCGGGCGATGGGCAGATCGTGGAACCACTTCATGCAGGGTGCTCCAGGTGGGCAGAGTGCCGGCGTCCGTGCGCCGGTTTGGGGGTGGTTGCAGAGCGAACGGTGGTGCCCGGTGGGGGTTCGGTGACGGCCGTCAAAGCGAAATAGCGGCGCAGTCCGGATGGACTTTATGGACGCAGATCACATTCGGTTGCGTAGGGATGACGGCGCGAAAGTGCCGCCGTGGCGGGGCTTGCGCTGGTGTGACGTAGTTGCGCGCGAAACCGTCGCGTTGACGGAGTTCACGGAATGCAGGGCGCAGTGGGTTGGGGGCAGATCCCTTGGCAGGGCGCGCACAGACGAAAACCGCCGCCCGGAAGGGCGGCGGTCCAGTACACGCCTGCAACGTGGATCAGGCGGCCTGCGGCATCCGCAGCGAGCGCACCAGCCCGCCGATGTCGACGATCAGGGCCACGCGGCCATCGCCGAGGATGGTGGCACCGGACACCCCGCCGATGCGGCGGTAGTTGTTCTCGATGTTCTTCACCACCACCTGCTGCTGGCCGACCAGCTCGTCCACTTCCAGTGCGATCTTCTGGCCATCGCCTTCGACCACGACCACCAGCGATTCGCTGCCCGGTGCACGGTTGCCGTAGCCGTAGTATTCGCTCAGCGACAGGATCGGCAGGTACTCGCCACGTACGCGCAGCACGCGGCCTTCGCCGGCCATGCTGCGGATGTCCTCGGCCTGCGGCTGCAGGGCCTCAAGCACATAGGCCAGCGGCAGGATCAGGGTTTCGCCCGCGACTGCCACGGTCATGCCATCGAGGATGGCCAGGGTCAGCGGCAGGCGGATCAGCGTGCGGGTGCCGTTACCAAGGCTGCTTTCGATCTGCACCTCGCCACCCAGCGCCTGGATGTTGCGGCGGACCACATCCATGCCGACGCCACGGCCGGACAGGTCGGTGACTGCATCGGCGGTGGAGAAACCAGGCTGGAAGATCAGGTCCCAGACCTGCGAATCGGTAGGATTGTCCGGCACTGCCAGGCCGCGTTCGTGGGCTTTGGCCAGGATCTTGGTGCGGTCCAGGCCGCGGCCGTCGTCGCTGACTTCGATGACGATGTGGCCGCCCTGATGCGAGGCTGCCAGGGTGATGGTGCCGGTTTCGTCCTTGCCCGCGCCGCGACGCACGTCCGGCATCTCCAGGCCGTGGTCGATCGAGTTGCGCACCAGGTGCACCAGCGGGTCGGCGATCTTTTCGATCAGGCCCTTGTCCAGTTCCGTGCCTTCACCGACGGTGCGCAGGCGGACCTGCTTGCCAAGGCGGCTGGACAGGTCGCGGACCAGGCGCGGGAAGCGGCGGAACACCGCATCGACCGGCAGCATGCGCACGCCGATCACGGCTTCCTGCAGGTCGCGGGTGTTGCGTTCCAGCTGGTCCAGGCCGGCGAACAGGCTCTCGGCGTGGACCGGGTCCAGTGCGTGCGAGACCTGCTTGAGCATGGCCTGGGTGATGACCAGTTCGCCGACCAGGTTGATCAGCGCATCGACCTTGTCGACGCTGACTCGGATCGAGGTTTCGGCTTCCTGGCTGGCGCCGCCGCTGGTGGCGGGCGCTGCAGGCGCCGCCGGTACGACGGCAGCCGGTGCGGAAGGGGCGGTTGCAATGGGCGCCTGTGTAGCCAGGCTCGGCGGTGCGGCCGGACGGATGTCCAGTTCGCAGTCGTCCAGTACCCAGGCGAAGGTGTCTTCGATCTTGCTGCGCGGCACCTTGCCGACCAGGCCCAGATCCCACGCCAGGTGGGCCTCCAGCGGGTCGAGCTGGGCGAAGCCGGGCAGGCGTTCCATGCGCGCGGCGACCTGCAGCGAACCGAGATGCTCCAGTTCGCGGATGATGCGCAGCGGGTCGTTGCCGCTCATGAACAGCGACGGTGCCGGGGTGAAGCCGATCTGCCAGGCTTCCGGCGTATCGTCCACCTTGGCCGCGACGGCAGCGGGGGCGCTCGGTGCGGCCTGGCCGGAAAGGACCGCTTCCAGGCGCGCCTTCACCGCAGCGACTGCAGCCGGATCGGCAGCCTGGCCGTGTTCGGCTTCGCGCAGCAGGGCGCGCAGCACGTCCACCGAGGACAGCATGGCGTCGACCGCGTGGCCTTCCAGCGCCCGCTTGCCGGCACGCAGTTCATCGAGCAGCGTTTCCAGCACGTGGGTCAGGCCGGCGATCGTATCGAAGCCGAAGGTGCCGGCGCCGCCCTTGATCGAGTGGGCAGCGCGGAACACCGAATTGATGATCTCCGCGTCCTGCTGCCCCGATTCCAGGGCCAGCAGGCCAGCCTCCATCGCGTCGAGGCCTTCGCGGCTCTCCTCGAAGAAGGTGGCGTGGAAGCGTTGCAGGTCCATGCTCATGGCAGTGGTGGTCCGGAAGCGAAGAGGGGGAGCGGTGGCGGGCGATCAGCCCAGCACTTTCTGCACGGTGGCGACCAGCTGTTCGGGATTGAACGGCTTGACCAGCCAGCCGGTGGCGCCGGCGGCCTTGCCTTCGGACTTCTTGTCGGCGGCCGATTCGGTGGTCAGCATCAGCAGCGGGGTGAACTTGTAGTCCGGCAGCTGGCGCAGTTCGCGAATCAGCGCGATGCCGTCCATGTTCGGCATGTTGACGTCGGTGACCACCGCATTGAAGCGCTGGCCCTTGGCGCGACCGAGCGCGACCGCGCCGTCTTCGGCTTCTTCGACGGCAAAACCGGCCGAGGTGAGGGCGAAGGAAACCATCTGGCGCATCGACGCCGAATCGTCCACCACCAAGATACGTGCGCTCATGCAGCGTTCTCCACAGATTTCAGGTTGTCATGGGTTACGTCCAGGCCCAGGGCCTGGGTGACGCCCAGCAGGCGCGCGGCGTCACGGAAGGTTGCAGTGCAACCGTGGAAGCCGGTGCCGAGACCTGCCTCGCGGCGGGCCTGCACGAACGCACACAGCACCTGCACGGCGGCCGTGTGGATGCGGGCGACCTGGCTTGCATCCAGGGTCAGCTCGCCTGCCTGCGCCACCAGCGGGGCGAGGCGGTTCTTGAGCTCGGTGGTGCTCTCGATGCCGAGATCCCCACCCAGTTCGACAGTACTCATCGTTGCTCCGGACAAACGGTTCCGTGATCCATAACGGCACCCCGGCGGGGTTCTTTAGGGGAATCGACGCGGTGCGCCGATGCGGTGTTGTTCGGGGACGGGAGATGCCAATGCTGCGCATCGGCACCTGCAGTCCCCGACAGGCACCGCGTCGGCGCAAAGCGCCGACTCAACTCAACAGCCGTGTGGCGTCGAGCAGGATCATCGGACGCTGACTGACCCGGGCGACGCCACGGAACAGGTCGTTGGAAATCTGGCAGATGCGCGCGGTATCAGGCGGCTCGATCTGCGAGTCGGTAAGGTTGGCGACATCTTCCACCGCCGACACGCGCAGGCCGATGGTTTCGCCGTCTTCCTCCAGCACCACGATGCGGGTCTGCGAATCGTCTTCGGCAGCGGCCGCACCCAGGTGCAGGCCGAGATCCATCACCGGTACCACCTGGCCCCGAAGGTTCATGATGCCGAGCATCGCTGGTGCGGTGCCGCGCAATGGCAGCAGGGGAACTGGCAGCACCACTTCCTGCACCTTCAGCAGTTCCAGCGCATAAGCCTGGGTGCCGCAACGCAGGCGCAGCCAGCGCGAGGTGCGCTCGCCGGCGCGGCGGTTCTGCGGATGCGGGCTGCTGGCGGGCTGGAGAGCCTGTGCCTGCAGTTCCTGCCAGGTGCCGGGACGGTTGGCGGTCGGGGCATCCACGGCAACGCGGGGCGGCGGCGCGACGGCAGCGGGCGCAGCCGGGGCAGGCGCGGGCGCAGGGCGCGGCGCCGGGGGCGCTACCACGGCCGGGGGCGGCGTGGGGACATCCGCGCCGCCGGCAGCGGCCTCGAACGCAGCCTGCAGGCCGGGGCTGTCAGTGTGGGCGAGGTGATGGCTGTCGGCCGCGTCGGTCTCGTAGATCACTTCGTCGGGCAGGTCGTCCCAGGTGGGCTCCGGGCCGGCCTTGGCCGGGGCCGTCTCGTGGATCACCTTGTCAGGCAGATCATCCCAGGTCGGTTCCCGCTCGGGAGCGGCGACCGGCATTGCGGCGGCCTCGAAGGCGGCCTCCAGTGCTGCGTCGTCCTCTGCCGGTGCAACGGCAACAGTCTCCGTTTCGTAGATCACCTCGGCAGGCAGATCGTCCCAGGTGGGTTCGCGCCCGGCCGTTGCGGCGGCCTCGAAGGCGGCTTCGAGCGCGGCGTTGTCCGCGGCAGGCGCCGCGGCGACGGTGTCGGTTTCGTAGATCACCTCGGCCGGCAGGTCATCCCAGGTCGGCTCATGGTCCGGTTGCGATATGCTGGCCGGGGCCGGGGCGACGCTGTCCGGCGTTGGAAGCACGACGGCCGGAGCGATCGCTTCGCCCAGCAGTTCGTCCAGATAGTCGTCCAGTACGCCGGTGCTGTTCATGCGGCCTGCTCCAGGGCGCGGGCATCCTCACCGAGGATCCAGTTCAGTGCGCGGCGATAGGCGGCCAGGCCGCGGCCCGGGTACTCCTCACCAACGCTGGGCAGGGTCAGGCCTGCGGCATTGCTGATGCGGGTGTCGATCGGAATGGCGTCTTCCCAAACGCGGGTGCCGTGACGATCCTGCATCGTGCGCAGCGATTCGTTGCCGGCGCGGGTGCGGCGGTCGAACAGGGTGGGCAGAATCGAGATCGGCAGCGGGCGGCGGCGCGAGCGCTCGACCATCTCGCCGGTGCGGACCATCCCCTCCAGGCCATGCAGAGCCAGCGGCTCGGCCTGGGTGGGAATGATCAGGCGGTCGGCCGCGGCCAGTGCGTTGATCATCAACAGACCGAGGGTGGGTGCGCAGTCCAGCAGGATGTAGTCGTGCTGCCCCTGATGGCGGGCAAGCGCGTTCTGTAGGGCCAGGCCGAGGCCGGGCTGGTTGGCGCTGCGGCGTTCCAATGTGGCCAGCGCGGATTGTGCACAGACATAGTCCAGGCCGTGGATGCTGCTGGCATGGCACAGGCTGGAAAGATCGGCCGGCGGTGCGCCGAACAGTTCCAGCACGCCGGCCGGCGGCGGATCGACCGGCACGCCGAAGGCGCGGCTGAGCGAGGCGTGCGGATCGAGGTCGATCAGCAGCACGCGATGGCCAAGCGCGGCCAGGCCACGGCCGAGGGCGAGGGTGGTGGTGGTCTTGCCGACTCCGCCCTTCTGGTTGGCGACTGCCCAGATGCGCATCGGTTTACTCCTTCATTGCCGGGGGAACGGCGGCGCCGACGCGGCTGCCAGCCGGCACCGGCGGCAACTTCACCGGTGCGATGGGGGAGGTGGGGGCGGTAGCCGGAGTTGCCGCGGCTTGCTCGGTGTCGGTGCTTTGGGTGGCACCGGTGGCTGCGTTCAGGCGCTGGCCGAGCGGGTCCACCGAATGCGAGGTGTCGGCCAGGATGATGACCATCACCCGACGGTTGCGGTTGCGGCCCTGCGCGCTGTCGTTCTCTTCGCGCGGGCGGAACTGGCCGTAGCCGACCATCGCCAGCCGCGACGGTTGCACGCCCTGGTCGGCGAACAGGTGCACCACGCTGGCCGCGCGGCCGGCCGACAGTTCCCAGTTTGAAGGGAAGGTGGCGGTAGCAATCGGTACATTGTCGGTGTGCCCTTCCACGCGCACGCTGTTGGGCACGTCACGCAGCACCTCGGCCAGGCTGGCCAGGGTCTGCCGTGCATGCACGTCCAGCGCGGCCGAGCCGGTGGGGAACAGGATGTCGCTGTTGATCTCGACTTCGATCCACAGCTCGGTGCGGCGCACGCTGATCATGCCGCGGTCGATCAACGGCGCCAGTGCAGCGGTAAGGCGGTCGGCGATGCTGTTGAGCTGGCGCTCGGCGCGCGCGATCTGCTCCTGGTTGTGCACCGACACCGGCATGCGCATCTGCGAGGCCATCGATGGCAGCAGGGTCGGGTCGTGCGACGGTGCAGGCGCTGAGGGTCCGATCTTGGTGCCGGACTTGATCACCGAGGGGCTGTCCCAGCCGCCCCCCTGCACCTGTTTGTTACCCACCTGCACCGGATTGATGGTGCGCGGTGCGCCGCCGAAGGCATCGGTCAGCGCGTCGGCCATGATCCGATACTTGCCCTCGTTGACCGAGGAAATCGCGTACATGACCACGAAAAAGGCGAGCAGCAGCGTCATCAGGTCGGCATAGGGAATCGCCCATGCTTCGTGGTTGGCGTGCTCTTCGTGGTGCTTGCGGCGGGCCATGTCAGTGCAGGAAGCCGGAAAGGTTGGTTTCGATGTTGCGCGGGTTCTCGCCCTGGGCGATCGAAATCAGGCCTTCGATGACCATTTCGCGATCGCGGGTGTTGTGCGAGATCACACTCTTGAGCTTGGCGGCCACCGGCAGGAACAGCAGGTTGGCCGAGGCGATGCCGTAGATGGTGGCGGTGAACGCGGCAGCGATGCCGTGGCCCAGCTTGCTCGGGTCGGCCAGGTTCTTCATCACCGCGATCAGGCCGAGCACGGCGCCGATGATGCCCAGCGTGGGCGCGTAGATGCCCATCGCCTCGAATACCTTGGCACCGGCCTGGTCCTGGTGTTCCTGGCTGCCCAGTTCGATTTCCAGCATGTGCCGCATCGATTCGGGCTCGACGCCGTCCACCAGCAGCTGCAGGCCCTTGCGCAGGAACGGGTCCTGCTGCGCTTCCACCTGCGATTCAAGGCCCAGCAGGCCCTGGCGACGGGCGATGTTGCTCCACTCGACGATTTGCTGGATCAGTTCGCGGCGATCGCTGTGCGGCGGGCGCACGACCCAGCGCACGATCTTGAACGCATGCTTGAACACCGCCGGCGAGGTATGCAGCAGGATCGCGGCGACGGTGCCGACGATGACGATCACGAACGCCGCAGGCGACCACAACGACGCCAGGCCGGCGCCCTTGAGGATGCTGCCACCGACCAGCGAGGCCAGGGCGAGAAAGAGTCCAATGAGGCTGAGTCTATCCATGGTTCCGGTATCGGCGTGTATGAATGGGACTTGAGACACCGGTAGATCGCGTACAGACGGTAGTCACAGTTTTCGGGTCGCCGGGCGACGCCCGGCGGGGGTCATCGCAGTCCGTCCACGTCCAGGATCAAGGCCATGCGACCATCGCCGATCAAGGTTGCACCTGCATAACCACGCAGGCCGCGCAGGGCTTTCGGCAGCGGCTTGATGACCACTTCCTCGCGCCCGCGCACCTGGTCCACGACCAGCCCGAAGCGCGCTTCGCCGGCCTGCAGCACCACGATGGTCAGCAGGGGCGAGGCGGCCGGCGTCACATCCAGCCACTGGCGGAGATCGACCAGCGGCAGGGTGTGCGAGCGGCGGTCGAGCACGGCACGGCCATCGAACCAGCCCAGCGACGTGCGCGGTGCGTGCAGCACTTCCATCACGCGCGCCAGCGGCAGCGCGTAGACGTCCTCACCGGCCTGCACCAGCAGGGTCGGCAGGATCGCCAGGGTCAGCGGCACGCGGATCAGGAAGCGGCTGCCACGGCCCAGCTCCGACTGGATCTGGATCTGGCCGCTCAGTTCGCGGATGCGTGACTGCACCACGTCCATGCCCACGCCGCGGCCGGAGATGTCGGTGACCTGCTGCTTGGTCGAGAAGCCGGGCAGGAACACCAGGTGCAGGCATTCCTCGCTGCTCAGGCGCGCAGCGGCTTCCGGATCGATCAGGCCCTTCTCGCGTGCCTTGGCACGCAGCTTTTCGGGGTCGATGCCGGCGCCATCGTCCTGCACCTCGATGCTGACGTAGTCACCTTCCTGCTGCGCCGAAAGCCGCACGTGGCCCATCCGCGGCTTGCCCTGCGCCTCGCGCAGGTCGGGCATTTCCACGCCATGGTCGATGGCGTTGCGGACCAGGTGCACCAGCGGGTCGGCCAGCGCTTCGACCAGGTTGCGGTCGAGCTCGGTCTCGGCGCCGATCAGTTCCAGGTCCACTTCCTTCTTCAGCGAGCGGGCGACGTCGCGGGCCACCTTGGGGAAGCGGGAGAAGACCTTGCCCACCGGCTGCATGCGGGTACGCATCACCGCCGACTGCAGGCGGGCCGTGGCGATGTCCAGTGTGGACACGGCGCGGTCCAATTCTTCATCGCGCAGGCGTGCACGCAGGGTCTTGAGCCGATTGCGTGACAGCACCAGTTCGCCGATCAGGTTGACGATCGCGTCCAGGCGCTTGGTGTCTACGCGTACGGTGTGTTCGGCCTCGGCCAACGGCTTGGCGGCCGGCTTTGCCACCGGTGCCGGTGCGGCGACCGGGCGCGGGGCTGCAACCGGCGCCGGTGCCACGGCGGCAACAGGCTTGGTGCCCGGTGCGGCGCCACCGTGCAGCTGGTCGAGCAGGGCTTCGAACTCGTCTTCGCTGATCAGTCCGTCGTCGGCTTTCTTCGCTGGTGCGACCGCGGTCGGCGCGTTGCCACCATGCAGCTGGTCGAGCAGGGCCTCGAATTCGTCGTCGGTGATCAGGTCGCTGCCACCCGCGGCGGGTGCTGCGGCGGCGGCGGGTGCCGCCACGGCACCGCCGTGCACGTCGAACTGGGCGATCAAGTCCGGCGGCGCATAGCCCGGCTCGGTGCCGGAGGAAACTGCATCCAGCATCGACTGCAGGTAGTCCAGCGATTGCTGGGCCGCGTCGAAGTGATGGGCCTGCAGCACCGCCTGGCCGGCACGCGCGGCGCCCAGCGCTTCTTCAGCGGCATGGCACAGCTCCACCATGGCGGTGACGCCGAGGAAGCCGGCGCCGCCCTTGAGCGTGTGATAGCCGCGGAACACCGCGTTGAGCTGATCGCTGTCCTGCGGTGCCTGCTCCAGCGACACCAGCTGTTCGCCGAGGCGATCCAGGATTTCCTGTGCCTCGATGATGAAATCGGCAGTGATGTCGTCGGATACCGCGCTCATGCTTACAGCCCCAGATCCGACAACAGGTCGTCGGCGTCGTTCTGCGAGACCGCGTGGCGGTCCAGTCCCTTCAGTGCCGGCCCGGCCAGTTCCGGGTCGGTGCGATGCTGTTCCGGTGGCAGGCCGAGTGCGCCGAAGCCTTCGTGCACGCGGCGGACGATGCCCACCACGCGACGGATGATCTGCCCGGTCAGGTCCTGGTAGCTCTGGGTCAGGGCGATCTCGGTCAGGTTGTGGCGGATGCGCTCGAGCTGCGCGTCCTGGCCCGGCTGCAGGCCTTCGGCGCGCAGCTGTTCGGTCAGGCTGCGGCATTCCTCGGCCAGGTCCAGGGTGCGGTGCGTGGCCTGCTCGGTCATCGCCACCACGTGGTCCAGGCGCGCGCAGGCATCGTCCAGTTCCCCGGCTTCGCTCGGCACGGTCGGCAGTTCACCCAGCGCCTGCCCCAGTTCGCGGGCCAGCCGCGAGAGCCCACTCATCATCGGCTGCGTGCGCAGCGCGACCAGTCCGTCGATGCGCTGCCGCCAGGCGGCTTCGTCACCGGACTCGAGTGCGTCCAGGGCCTCCTGCAGGCGCAGGGCGAGGGCGCTCTTGTCGACCGTGGTATCCATCAGGCGCTGGCCGCCAGGCGTTCGAAGATCTTGCCGAGCTTCTCTTCCAGCGTCTGCGCGGTGAACGGCTTGATGATGTAGCCGTTCACGCCGCTCTGGGCGGCTTCGATGATCTGTTCACGCTTGGCTTCTGCGGTGACCATCAGCACCGGCAGGGTCTTCAGCTTGGCATCGGCACGGATCGCCTTGAGCAGCTCGATGCCGGTCATCACCGGCATGTTCCAGTCGGTGACCACGAAATCGAACGGCTGGCTCTGCAGCAGCGACAGCGCGGCATGCCCGTCCTCGGCTTCGGCGGTATTGGTGAAGCCCAGATCGCCCAGCAGGTTCTTGACGATTCGACGCATGGTCGAGAAGTCGTCGACGATCAGGATGCGCATGTTCTTGTTCAAAGCAGAATTCCTTTGTTGTTCATTCCGGACGGCCGGGGGCAGCCGCCTCGGGGATGTTCATTCTTCGAGGCCGGCGTCGGCGGCCTCGAACAGCTTCAGCCGGCCACGCAGGCGCAGTACCGCCTGGCCGTGGATCTGGCAGACCCGCGACTCGCTCACGCCGAGCACCGCGCCGATCTCCTTCAGGTTCAGTTCCTGCTCGTAGTACAGCGAGAGCACCAGCTGTTCGCGCTCGGGCAGGTGGCCGATGGCCTTGCCCAGCTCGCGGCCGAACTCGCCGCGCTCCAGCACCTGCTGCGGGGTCGGGCCGCCCTGGGCCACGGTGTCCAGCTCGCCCTGGTCCTCGATGCGCGATTCAAGACTCAGCACCTGGCCACGGGCAGCGTCTTCCATCAGCCGCAGGTACTCGGGCAATGGCATCTCCATCGCGGCGGCCACTTCGGTGGCGCTGGCGGCACGGCCACTGCTCTGTTCCAGGCGGCGGATGGTGGCGGCGGCATCACGTGCACGGCGGTGCACCGAGCGCGGCACCCAGTCGCCACGGCGGATCTCATCGATCATCGAACCGCGGATGCGGATCGAGGCATAGGTCTCGAACGAAGCCCCCTGGTCGGCGTCATAGCTGCGCGAGGCTTCGATCAGTCCCATCATGCCGGCCTGGATCAGGTCGTCGACCTCGACGCTCGCCGGCAGGCGTGCGGCCAGGTGGTGGGCGATGCGCCGCACCAGGTCCGAATGCTGGGCGATGACCTCGTTGGCCGCCGTGCGCTGGACTTCCCGGTACTGGGCTGCGCCTTTCATGCGGCCACCCCGCGCTGCTTGAGAATACGCTCGAGGAAGAACTCAACGCCGCCGCGCGGTTCGGTCGGCGCCTGCCAGCGTGCGGTACGGCGGGCAATCTCGGTGATCGCCAACGCGGCCGGGCTGGACGGGTAGGCCTTTACCACTGGCTGCTGGCGCTGCACCGACAGGCGCAGCCAATCATCCTGCGGCACACAGCCCAGATAGTTCAGCGAGACATCGGCGAGGAATTTCTCGCAGACCCGGGTCAGCTTTTCGTACAGCACGCGGCCCTCGTTGGGGTCGCGCACCATGTTGGCCACCACCTGGATGCGGTCCACGCCGCGCTCGCGCGACAGCACCTTGATCAGCGCATAGGCGTCGGTGATCGAGGCCGGCTCGTCACAGACCACCACCACGGTGTCCTGCGCGGCCTGGCAGAAGGTCAGCACGCCATCGGTGATGCCGGCGGCGGTGTCCACCACCATGATGTCCAGTTCGCGTTCCAGTTCGGAGAACACGTTGACCAGGCCGACGTGCTCGGCCGGGGCCAGCTCAGCCATGTGCCGGCGCCCGGACGCGGCCGGGACCACCAGCACGCCGTTCGGGCCTTCGACGATCACATCGTCCAGCGAGCAGCGGCCGGCGACCAGGTCGGCCAGCGTGAAGGTGGGGTTCAGCCCCAGGATCACGTCGATGTTGGCCAGGCCGAGGTCGGCGTCCAGCAGCAGCGTGCGCTTGCCCATGCCGGCCAGTGCCACGGCCAGGTTGGCCGAGACATTGGTCTTGCCCACACCGCCCTTGCCGCCGGTGACGGCGATGGTGCGCACAGGGCCGAGCGGCTCGCTGCGGGTGGCCGACAGCGGGAAGGTCTTGGTCAGCTTGGCGTACTCACGCGACGGCATGGTTCAACTCCGGGTTGCAGGGCATATCGGCCGCTCGGCGCAAATCTTCAAGGCGAAGTACAAGATTGGCTGCACTGGCCCGGTGCAGGTCGTCCGGAACGTCCTGGCCATCGGTCACCCAGGTGATCGGCAGGGCGTGGTCCACGGCCACCGACAGGGCGTTGCCGAAGCGGCCGGTCTCGTCCAGCTTGCTCAGCACCAGGCCCTGCAGGTTGGCGGCGCCGAAGCGGCGGACCACCTCGTCCATGTCGCCGAAGCTGGTGTTGGCCGGAAGCACCAGCAGGGTGCGCACCTGGCGGGCGGCGCGCAGCCACTGCAGCTGGGCGGCCAGTGCGCGGTCGCGCGGGCCCAGGCCGGCGGTGTCGATCAGTACCAGCTTGTAGTCCTTCAGGCGTTCCAGCAGCTGGTCCAGGTCGGTGCCGCTGTTGGCCTCGTGCACGGCGATGCCGAGCTGGCGGCCGTAGCCGTACAGCTGCTCGCGGGCGCCGATGCGGGTGGTATCGGTGGTCACCAGGGCGACGTCACGCGGGGCGTGCTTCTCGGCGAAGCGCGAGGCCAGCTTGGCGATGGTGGTGGTCTTGCCGGCGCCGGTCGGGCCGACGAGGGCAATCACGCCGCCTTCCTCCAGCGGGTCGACCGGGGCGATCGGCAGCTTGCGCGAGATCAGCCCCAGCATCAGGCCACGGCCACGGTGGGCTTCGGTCTCCAGCGGGATCTGCATGGCCACGTCGCGGGCCAGGCCGGCGTCGAAACCGTACTCGTCCATCAGGTCCAGCGCGGTGGCGCGCACCGGGCAGCCACGCAGGCGCTCGTCGGTGAAGCGGTTCATCTCGCGCTCGATCACCTGGCGCATGCCGGCCACTTCCTGGCGCAGCTGGCGGATCTCGGCGTCGTCCTGGGCGACCACGGTCAGCACCGGGGCCGGGGCGAGGGTGGGCTCCGGCGAGGTTTCGATGACGGCGTCGGCCACTGCCGGTTCGCTGGCGGCGATCTCCGGCTGTGCTTCGGTCGGAGCCGCGCCCGGCAGCGGCGGCGGCTGCACGGCGGGGGCCGCGCTTTCGTGATGCATCTCGTGCGGCGGGTCGACCTGGAAGCGGGCACGGTTGGCTGGCGCGCTGGCGGCCGGTGCCGATGCCGGTGCAACGATGGCCTCGGCGAACGGGGCGAAGATCTGTTCGGGCAGCGCCGGTTCGTTGACGGCAGCGCGGGCCAGGGTCGCGGCGAAGCCGGTGCTGCCGCGGGTCGGCACGATCTCGTCGGCGCTGTCCAGGGTACGGCCGGTGGCACCGACCGCGGCGCGGGCGAGGGCGGCCACGGCCGAGGTGGTCGCGGCAACCGGTTCCGGAGCGGGGGTGTTGCTGCGACGGCGGGTGACTGCGGCAATGACGGCATCGGCGGCGGTGCGCGGCTTGGGTGCCGGCGGCGGTGCCACGTCACGGCGCGAGGCTTCCAGTGCACGCTGCACGGCGCTCTCGTCATAGTTCGCGGCGGCGACGATCTCGATGCCTTCCTCGATCCGGCGGTTGGACAGGATCACGGCGTCAGGACCATGTTCCTTGCGCACCAGGTTCATGGCCGAGCGCATGTCGGCGGCGACGAATCGTTTGATTTTCATGCTGTGGTCACGGGACGAAGACGGCGGGGTGGCGGTCGGAGAACTCGGGTGGTCGGTGGTCTGCACGGTGCGGGTTCCCCTTGGTGTCTATCTGTTGCGTTGGTTTGAAAGTGGTGTCTGTTTTCTGGCGCATCGGTGGGCGGCGTCAGCTGATCGTTCCGACCAGCTTCAGTCGCTTGTCCTCCGGCACCTCGCTGTAGGCCAGGACCGACAGCGACGGGACGCTGTGGCGGACCAGGCGCGCCAGCGCGGCGCGCACCGGGCCCGGTACCAGCACGACCGCCGGCTCGTTTCGCGCTTCCTGCTTGCTGACACATTCGGCCAGGCTCTGGTGCAGTCGCTCTGCGAGTCCGGGTTCCAGCGCGGCGCCGTTGCCCTGCGTGGACTCCTGCAAGACACGTTCCAATTGCGGGTTGAGGGTGAACACCGGCAGCTCCGCCGACATTCCGGCGATCTCCTGCACGATGAAGCGGCCCAGTGCGGTGCGCACCGCGGCGGTCAGCACGGCCGGGTCCTGGCTGCTGGGCGCATGTTCGACCAGTGCCTCGGCGATCTTGCGCAGCTGGCGGATCGGAATGCGCTCGACCAGCAGGTTCTGCAGCACGCGCACCACCGCCGACAGCGGCAGCGCCTTCGGCGTCAGATCTTCGACGAGCTTGGGCGCGCTCTTGGCCAGGTTGGCCAGCAGGTGCTGCACTTCCTCATGGCCGAGCAGCTCGGGTGCGTGTTCGCGGATCAGGTGCGACAGATGGGTGGCGACCACGGTGGCCGGGTCGACCACCGTGTAGCCCAGCGTTTCGGCCTGGGCGCGCTGGTGCGGCTGGATCCAGGTGGCATCCAGGCCGAACGCGGGATCCTTGCCGGCAATGCCCTCCAGTGCGCCGAGCGCGCTGCCCGGGTCCAGGGCCAGTTCCCGGTCGGGGTGGATCTCGGCGGTGGCCACCGGCACGCCGTGCACCAGCACGCGATAGCCGTTGGCCGGCAGTTCCAGGTTGTCGCGGATGTGCACCGACGGGATCAGGAAGCCGACGTCCTGGGTCAGCTTGCGGCGCACGCCCTTGATGCGCGCCATCAGTTCGCCGCCCTGGTTGGCGTCCACCAGCGGGATCAACCGATAGCCGACCTCCAGGCCCAGTGGATCGACCGGGCGCAGCTCGTCCCAGCTCAGTTCGGCGGTGGGCGCCGGTGCGGCCGGGCGACCCAGTGCGTTGAGCGCGGCGGCGTCATTGCCTGCGGCTGCCGGGTCGGTGGCCGCGGCCTTGCCCTTGCGGTAGACCTTCCAGGCGATGAAGCCGAGGATCGCGGACAGCGTCAGGAAAGCGACGTTGGGCATGCCCGGCACCAGGCCGACCACGCCGATGATGCCGGCGGTGATCGCCAGCGCGCGGTACTGGCCGAACACCTGGCCGGTCATGGCCTGGGCCATGTCCTGCGAGCGCGAGGCGCGGGTGACCAGCATCGCCACCGCGCTGGAGACCAGCAGCGCCGGCAGCTGCGCCACCAGGCCGTCACCGATGGAGAGCAGGGTGTAGGTGGCGGCGGCGTCGCCGAACGGCATGCCATGCTGGAGCACGCCTACGGCCAGGCCGCCAAGCATGTTGATGAACAGGATCAGGATGCCGGCGATGGCGTCGCCGCGGATGAACTTGCTGGCGCCGTCCATTGCGCCGTAGAAGTCGGCTTCCTCGCGGACTTCTTCACGGCGCAGCTTGGCTTCTTCACGCGTCAGCAAACCGGCGTTGAGGTCGGCGTCGATCGCCATCTGCTTGCCGGGCATCGCGTCCAGGATGAAGCGCGCGGTCACTTCCGAGACGCGGCCGGCGCCCTTGGTGATCACCACGAAGTTGATGATGGTGAGGATCGCGAACACCACGATGCCGACCGCGTAGTTGCCGCCGATCACGAATTCGCCGAAGGCGGCGATCACCTTGCCGGCCGCATCGTGGCCGTTCTGGCCGTTGAGCAGGATGACGCGGGTGGAGGCTACGTTCAGCGCCAGCCGCAGCATGGTGGTGATCAGCAGCACGATCGGGAAGATGGTGAAGTCCAGCGGGCGCTTCACGTAGACCACCGCCAGCAGCACCATCAGCGAGATGGCGATGTTGAAGGTGAACAGCGCATCAAGCACCGGTGCGGCCAGCGGGACCACAACCATGGCCAGCAGGGCCAGCACGATCAGCGGCGCGCCAAGGCCCTGGCGGATCATTTCCAGAGCGCGGCGGGTGTTGAAACCGGTGGAGGGCTGGGCGCTCACGGGCGGCCTCCCTTGCCGAATTCATCCACCTGGATGTGCGGGGCGTCCGGCATCGGGCCAGTGCGCCAGGCGCGCAGCTGGTAGACGTAGGACAGGACCTGGGCGACGGCCGAATACAGTCTCACGGGGATTTCCTTTCCGAGTTGGCCTTCCCGATACAAGGCGCGTGCCAAAGGCGGGGCAGAGACGATCGCCACCTTGTTGCCGTCGGCCACTTCACGGATGCGCAGGGCGGTCTCGTCCACGCCCAGCGCAACCACGGTCGGGGCGTTCATGGCACCACCTTCGTACTTCAGGGCCACCGCGTAGTGGGTGGGGTTGACCACCACCACGTCGGCGGTGGGTACCGCCTCCATCATCCGGCGGTTGGCCATCTGCTGCTGCAGCTGGCGGATGCGGCCCTTCACCTCGGGGCTGCCCTCGCTTTCCTTCATTTCCCGGCGCAGCTCTTCACGGGTCATCTTCAGCTTGCGCATCCAGTTCCAGCGCTGGTACGGCGCGTCGATGGCGGCCAGCACCAGCATCGCACCGGCGGTGGCCAGCAGCAGGCGCAGGGTGAAGCCGAGGCCGTCGGTGATGGCCGTCTCCAGCGGGTGGTGGATCAGCCCGCGCAGGGTGTCGAAACCGGTCCAGACCACCAGCCCGGCGGCGACACCGACGAAGGCCACGCGCAGCAGCGATTTGGTGAACTCGGCGATGGCCTCCGGGCCATACAGGCGCTTGAGCCCGCTCATCGGGTTCATGCGGTTGATGTCGGGCAGCAACGCCTTCTGCGACCAGCGCAGGCCACCCATCACCAGAGGTGCGACGAAACTGGCCAGCAGGCAGACCAGCACCAGCGGCGCGATCACCAGCATGAACTGCAGCAGCAGGTCGCCGAAGTGGCCGAACAGTTCCTTCGGGTTCTGCCGCAGGCTCTGTTCCGGGCTGAGCGCCTGCTTCATCCAGGCCGTGGCGCCGCGGCCGATCGAGCCGCTCATGGCCATCACCGCCAGTACGCCGGCACCGAACACGGCGGCGGTGCCGAGTTCGCGCGAGCGCGGCAGGTTGCCCTGTTCACGGGCGTCGCGCAGGCGTTTTTCGGTGGGTTGTTCGGTCTTTTCGCCGGCGGATTCGTTCTCGGACATCACGGGCACTGCGGCAGGAGTTGCCGGGGTGGGTGCAAGAACTGTTCCGTGATGGGGTGTTGCCTATCCACGCACGGCGTGGACCTATTTGTAGAGCCGAGCCCATGCTCGGCTATGTTTGGATCGGGCGCGAAGAGCAGCCGAGCGCAGGCTCGGCTCTACAGGGGAGCGTTGTCGCTGGGCGGTGGGCTCTGCGCCAGCTCCACCCGCGGCCGGGGCAGGTCGTGCAGCTGCATGAAGCGCGCCGCATCGACCGGGCGGCCGAGCAGGTAGCCCTGCAGGTAATCGCATCCCAGCCGCTCCAGGTAGGCGCGCTGGGCAGCGGTTTCCACGCCTTCGGCGACGATGTCCATGTCCAGCGCATGGCCCAGCGCCACGATGGCCGAGACGATCACCACATCCTCGGCGCTGTGCTCCAGATCGCGCACGAAGGCATGGTCGATCTTGATCTCGGTAGCCGGCAGCCGCTTCAGGTACAGCAGGCTGGAGTAGCCGGTGCCGAAGTCATCGATGGAGATGCCCACGCCCAGCGCCGAGAGCGCCTGCAGCAGGCGCAGGCTGGTATCGGTATCGCGCATCACCGTGCTTTCGGTGATCTCCAGCACCAGGTGGCGCGGGGCAATGTCGTAGCGTTCGATCACTTCGCGCACATCCTGCAGCAGGTGCGGCGAACTGAACTGCACCGGCGACAGGTTCACCGACATCGACCAGCCTTCGTGACCGGCGTCATGCCAGCGGCGCAGCTGCAGGCAGGCCTGGTCCAGCGCCCAGCGCCCGATGTCGTTGATCGCGCCGCTGCGCTCGGCCAGCCGGATGAAGCGGTCCGGCGGGATCAGGCCATGCTCCGGATGGCGCCAGCGGATCAACGCTTCGGCACCGGCTACCTTCTGCGTGGCTACCTGTATCTTCGGCTGGTAGTGCAGGAACAGCTGCTCGCTGCCAATGGCCCGGCGCAGGTCGGCCAGCAGCCGGAATTGTTGCTCGGCGCTGTCATTCATCCAGTCGGCGAACAGCACGAAGGCGTTGCGTCCGGACTCCTTGGCCTGGTACATCGCCGCATCGGCGAAGGCCATCAGCTGGCGCTCGCTGGCGGCGTGGTCCGGGCAGATCGCCACGCCGATGCTGGCGGTCACCTGCAGTTCGTTGTCGGCCAGCAACGGCCCGCTGCCGACCGCCTGCAGGATGCGCCGGGCCAGGGTCGGCAGGTCTTCATCGTGCTCGATGCGCACCACCAATACGAATTCGTCCCCGCCCAGACGGGCCAGCATGTCGTGGGGGCGCAGCAGCTGGCGGGTGCGCTCGGCCACTGCCACCAGCAGCGCGTCGCCGGCCTGATGGCCATAGGCATCGTTGACCTGCTTGAAGCCATCCAGGTCCATGAACATCACCGCGAAACGGCTGCCGCCCTGTTCGGCCTCGGCCAGAGCCTGCACGATGCGACGCTGCAGCAGCAGGCGGTTGGGCAAGCGGGTGAGTGGGTCGTGCAGTGCGGCCTGGGTCAGTTCCTGCTGCGCGTCGGTCAGCGAGGTGCTCAACAGGGAATTGCGCAGGCGCAGCAGCTGCGCCTCCACCCGCTGGTCCAGCCAGGACACCACCAGCACCACGGCCAGGATCGACACAGTGAGCATCACCACCAGCATGGCCAGCCATTCGCTCTGCAGGCCATCGCCCACCGCCGCACCGCAGATGCTGCCTTCCGGGAACCGCGCGGCGGCCATGCCGGTGTAGTGCATGCCGACAATGGCCAGCCCGAGCAGGCCGGCAGCGGCCAGCCGGTCGCCGACACGGGTGCGCTGCGCACGCAGGCGGAATGCAACGTACAGGGCCGTCCACGAAGCAGCGACCGCCACCATCAGCGAAAACAGCAGCCAGCCCGGGTCGTAGTCGATGCCCGGCTGCATGCGCATTGCGGCCATGCCAACGTAATGCATGCCGGCGATACCGGTACCCATCAAGAGTGCGCCGCCAGCCAGGCGCGGATGCGGCAGGGTGCGCAGCGAGACCAGCCACAGTGCGAACACTGACGAGGCGATGGCCAGGGCCAGGGAGAGCAGGGTGATGGGCAGGTCGTAGCCGAGCGGAATGGGCAGGTCGAAGGCGAGCATGCCGATGAAATGCATCGACCAGATGCCCAGGCCCATGGCGAAGCCACCACCGAGGCGCCACCACCACGCCGCGCCCTTGCCGGGGGCGGTGACCGTGCGCCCGGCCATTGCCAGCGCAGTGTACGAAGCCATCACGGCAACCAGCAGCGAGATCGCCACCAGCCACGGGTTGTACGTGCCTACCAGCATTCGTCAGTCTCCCGGACCTGCCTGTCGACGGAAACCACGGTGGGGCATGCATGAGGCAGGCCGACGCAGGGCGGCGGCCACGTGCGGCATCCCCCCGGTTGCCGCGCATTCACTCTAACGCGCGGACCCGGGGGAAGGGCAAGCAGTAAAACGTGAAATTGCGCCCCTGTAGAGCCGAGCCCATGCTCGGCTGCCGCTCCTGCCGAAGACAGCCGAGCATGGGCTCGGCTCTACAGAAACAAAGGCATGGCAAGCAGTAAAACGTGATGATCAGTTCAGTGTGTGACCGCGTCCGCAGCCTGGATGGCGGCGTCGAACAGGCGCTGTACCGGCGGACCCATTTCCCCGGCCAGCAACGCCAGCAGGAACAGGCCCAGCAGCAGCGAGACCGGCAGGCCCAGCTGGATCGGGTTCAGCGCCGGGGCGGCCCGGGCCAGCACGCCGAACGCCAGATTCACTGCCAGCATCGCCACGGTCAGCGGGATCGCCAGGGTCAATGCGCCGCGCAGTACGGTCAGCAGGAAGGTCGGGGCGATGCTGAAGAAGGCGTGCGGGTCGGGCAGCGGCGCGCCGATCGGCAGCGCCCGGTAGCTGTCCACCACCAGTGAGATCAGCGCCAGGTGCCCGTTGGCGGTGAAGAACAGCAGGCCGAACAGCAGATAGAACCACTGGCCGATCACGCCCGAGGTGCCGCCACGCAGTGGGTCACTCATCTGCGCGAAGGCCAGGCCGGTGCCCTGGGCAATCAGTTCGCCGGCCATCGCCCCGGCCTCGAACACCAGCCGTAGCAGGAAGCCGATGGACACGCCGATGGCCAGTTCGCGGGCGATGGTCAGGACCGTGGCGGCATCGAAGCCCGTCCAGTCCGGTACTGGCGGCAGCAGCGGCGCCAGCGCGATGGCCAGGGTCCCGGCCAGCACGACGCGCACCCGCGCGGGAACGGCACGGGTGCCGACCATCGGCATGGCCATGGCCACGGCACCGATGCGCAGCATGGTCCACAGCACGGTGCCGATCATGCCGAAGGCCTGCAGGCCGTCGGCTGCCATCTGGGTGGCGGCGTCCATCGAAGCGCGTGTCCTAGCCGATCAGGTGTGGAATGCGCTGGAACAGCAGCGTGGTGAACTCCACCAGGTGGCCGATCAGCAGGCTGCCCAGCGCGAACAGCACCGCGGTCAGCGCCGCCGCCTTGGCAACGAAGGCGATGGTCGGTTCGTTGAGCTGGGTCGCGGCCTGCACCACGCCCACCACCACGCCCACCACCAGCACGGTGAGCAGCAGCGGGCCAGCCACCCACAATACGGTGATCAGGCCGCCACGCAGTTCGGTCAAGGCAAGTTCGGGAGACATTCGGATTCCATCTGCTTATGTAGAGTCGAGCCAGGCTCGACTGCCTTTCGATCACGCCGGATTGAAGCTCGCCGCCAACGTACCCACGGTCAGCACCCAGCCATCCACCAGCACGAACAGCAGGATCTTGAACGGTGCCGACACCAGCATCGGCGACAGCATCATCATGCCCATCGACATCAGCACGCTGGCCACGACCAGGTCGATGATCACGAACGGGATGAAGATCAGGAATCCGATTTCGAAGGCGGTCTTCAGCTCGCTGGTGACGAACGAGGCGACCAGCACCGGGAACGGAATCGCATCGGGGCTGGCGTAGGTGCCGTGCCCGGCGATGCCGGCGAAGGTCATCAGGTCGGTCTCGCGGATCTGCGCAAGCATGAAGGCGCGCAGCGGCGAGGTGGTCAGCGTCCAGGCGGTCTGGAAGTCGATCTCGCCATTGAGATAGGGCGCCATGCCGGTGCTCCAGGCCTTGTCCCAGGTCGGCAGCATGATCATTGCGGTCAGGAACAGCGCCAGACCCAGCAGCACCTGGTTGGACGGCGTCTGGCCGGTGCCTAATGCCTGGCGCAGCAGGCCCAGCACGATGATGATGCGGGTGAACGAGGTCAGCACCAGCAGCATCGACGGGATCAGGGTGATCGCCGTCATCAGCAGCAGGGTCTGCAGCGGCAGGCTGACCGGCGCACCGCCGATTTTGCCCACGTTGATGTCCGGCAGCGGCGTGGTCGGGGCGCCCGGGGCGGCGAAGGCCAGTGCCGGCAACAGGCACAGGGCAAGCATCAGCAGCCACGGCATCAGGGTGGCAAGACGGGTACGGGTGACACGCATGTCAGGGGTCCTTGCGCAGCCGCTGCTGCAGCAGCTGGGCGAAATTCGGCAGGTTCTTGAAGTCCGGCACGCACACCGGTGCCGGCGGCGGCAGCGGTTCGGGCAGGGTATGCAGGGTGTTGATGCCGCCGGCGGTGACGCCCAGCAGCAGTTGCTGGCCATTGACCTCGACCACCACCACGCGTTCCTTGGCGCCGACACTGAGGCTGGCCACCAGCTTCATGCCTTCGGCCGGGCGGAAGCCGCTGCCGGGCATGCGCTTGAGCAACCAGCCCAGGCCGACGACCAGGGCCAGCACGGCCAGCAGCGCCAGCACCGCACCGAACAGGCTGGGTGCGGCGGCCGCATGCTGGCCGACCTGCGGGCCAACCGGGGCGGCGGTCTTGCCGACCGCCAGCAGGGTGGAGGCCAGCAGGCTCAACGCAGTCTCCGGATCCGCTCGCTCGGGCTGACCACATCGGTCAGGCGCACGCCGAAGCGGTCATTGATCACCACCACTTCGCCATGGGCGATCAGGGTGCCGTTGACGAACACATCCAGCGATTCGCCGGCGCCGCGTTCCAGTTCCACCACCGAACCCTGGTTGAGCTGTAGCAGGTTGCGGATCGGCAGGCGGGCGCGACCGACTTCCAGCGACAGGGTCACCGGCACGTCCAGGATCACGTCCAGGTTCAGGTCAGGACCGTTCGCCTCATCGGCCTGCAGGCTGCTGAACTGGGCCGGGGTCGGTTCGAGGGCGTCGATATCGTTCATTGCGGGTCTTCCTGGATGACGGGTGCGCGCGGGCGGGTGCCCGGCGGATGGGTAGCGGTGATCTTCACGGCGTTCATGCCGTTGGCGATGCCGAACTCGCCGGTGAACACGGGAATGTTCTCCACGCACAGCGGCACCTGCGGGCTGAGTTCGATCGGCAGGATGTCGCCGACCTTCAGCTGGGTCAGGTCGCGCAGGGTCATGCGCTTGCTGGCCAGTACGCTGGACAGGGTCACCTCGGCGATGTTGAGCTGTTCGCGCAGGGTCTGGCCCCAGCTCTCGTCGCGGTCATTGCGGTCGCTCTGGATGCCGGCGTCGAGCAGCTCGCGGATCGGCTCCAGCATCGAGTACGGCAGTGTCACGTGGATGTCGCCGCCACCGCCGTCGAGCTCGACGTGCAGGCGGCACACCACCACGTACTCGCGCGGCGTCACGATGTTGGCGAAGTGCGGGTTGATTTCCGAGTTGATGTACTCGAAGTCGACATCCATCACCGGTGCCCAGGCTTCGCGAAGGTCGGCGAAGGTCTGCTTCAGCAGCAGGTGGATCACCCGCATTTCGGTGGCGGTGAACTCGCGGCCTTCGATGCGGGTGGGGTAGCGCCCGTCGCCGCCGAAGAAGTTGTCGACGATGGCGAACACCAGGGTCGGTTCGAACACGATCAGGCCGGTACCGCGCAGCGGCTTGAAGCGGATCAGGTTCAGGTTGGTCGGCACATACAGCGAGTGCATGTAGTCGTTGAACTTGATCAGCTCGATGCCGCGCACCGACAGTTCGGCCGAACGGCGGATCAGATTGAACAGGCCGATCCGCCACAGCCGCGCGAAGCGCTCGTGGACCATTTCCAGGGTCGGCATGCGACCACGGATGATGCGGTCCTGGCTGGCGAAGTCGTACGAACGCGCCTCGCCTGATGGCGGTTCCGGATCGGTCTCGACCGCACCACTGTCCACGCCGTGGAGCAGGGCATCAATCTCGTCCTGGGACAGCAGGTCATTCATCGGTGGGCCCTTACTGGGTCACGAAGCTGGTGAACAGCAGATCGTCGGCGCCGTTGCTGCCGGTCTCGGCCTTGAGCACTTTCTGCACTTCGGCCAGCGAAGCGGCCTGCAGCTTCTGCTTGCCGGCGACATCGGCGATCTGGTCCGGGCTGACCTGCGAGAACAGCATCAGCAGGCGTGCGCGGATGGCGGGGGCATGGGTCTTGATCGCTTCCAGCGCGGTCGGGTCACGCGTCATCAGCTGCACTTCCAGCTGCAGGTAGCGCGGGCCGTCGACCGGGCCGTTGAGGTTGACCACGAACGCGGGGTCCAGCGCGAAGTACTGCGCCGGTGCCGGAGTGCTGGCCTTCTTCGGGGCCTGCGCGGTCTTCTCTTCGTGCTTGGACTGGATGAAGAACCAGACGCCGCCACCGGCGGCAGCGGCGGCCAGTACGGCCACCAGTGCGGTGATCAGGATCGGACTACGCGGCTTGGCGGCCTTGTCCTTCTCGGCGGTCTTCTTGGTTTTGTCAGCGGCTGCGGCCACGGGGTGAAGCTCCTGAGGGTTGCTTCACCGGGATATGCAAGGGGTGTGCCGGAGCCGGGGCGGAGGGATGCGACGGAATTCCGTCGGATGCCTGTATCGGTAGCGCCGGGCCATGCCCGGCGGAGGGTTGGGGCTCCGCCGGGCATGGCCCGGCGCTACCCGCTCGCGCGGTGTCAGGCGTATGCGTCCAGCAACCCGCGCTGACGGATCAACTGCGCGGACGACAGGCTGGCGTCGCCTGGCGACGGTTCTCCGTCACCTGCCATGCCGCCGCCACCGGACTGGCCCGACGCATTGCCGTCACCACCGGGGGCCTGGTGGCCGACATCGGCATGAGCCAGCTGGAAGCCCTGCTCGCCGAGAAGTTCGCGCAGGCGCGGCAGGCTGCTTTCCAGTGCCTGGCGTACATCCACGTGCGGGCTGCTGAAGCTGGCATGCACCTTGTCGCCGTTCAACTGCAGGCGCACGTCGACCGGGCCCATGTCGTCCGGACTCAGGCGGATGTGGGCATGGCCGATCTTCTGGTCGGCCAGCCAGCCCAGGCGCGCACCAATGGCCTGGTCGAAACCATCGTCGCCGAGCACCGGCTTCGGTGTCGGTTCGCCATTGAAGATGGCATTGCCCGTGGCCAGCGCGGCCTTCAGATCCTGCACAGCCGCGTTGCCCGGTGCATGCAGCAGCGGCGCCGTGGCGCGGTCGCCGATGAGGGTTGCGTCGCTGCCTTCACCGCGCTCGCCGCGCTTGCCGGGCAGCACCAGCTCAGGCAACGGCAGAGTGGTCGCCTGGTCGGCCCCATTGGGGGCGTCGCCTTCGGCGGTGGCCGTAGCGGTCGCCGCTGCTGTGGAGGGCAGGGCTGCTGCGACCGGCAGTGCAGCGGGCGAGGGCAGTGCGTTGCCGTCTGCATCGGTGGCCGTCGCCACTGCTGGCAGAGTGGCGGCAGGATCGGCAGGTGTCGGTACCGCCAGTACCAGTCCTGCCAGGCCGAGCGGCGGCCATGGGGCTTCCTCGGTCGTGGCCGAGGCGTCCTTTTCGGCAGCGGGCCTGGCTTGCACCGGGGGCACCGTCGCTGCGGTCTCTTCGGGTACGGCAGCGCTGTCCGGCCTGCGCTCGGCGCTGGACTGGCCATTGCTGTCGGATGCCGGCCCCTGTGCAGGCGACGTGGGCATGTTCGAGGGCCTGGAGGATCCATCGGCGCCCGGCGCACCCCCCTGCAGCAGCTGGCTGAAATCCTTGCTGCCCTCACCGCGTGGCGCGCGCGTTGCGCTGCTGCCGGAATTCTGTGGCTGCGCGTTGGCGCTGCTGGTCAATGGCGCGGGCATCACGAGCGGCCTCCCTGCTCGGCGCCGTCCTGGTCTTCGATCTGTACCAGGCGGGCGCGGCGGGCACCGATGTCATCCATCTCGCGCTGGTCGCGGCGGTCCGTCACCACCTTCTCCTGTGCGCGGTAGCTGGCGGCCAGTTGTTCCAGCACGGCCTTGTCACGGCTGGCCAGGATCAGCCGGGCGCGCTCGGCTTCCACCTTCTCGCGGTTGCCATTGACCGTGGCCTGCTGCTGTTCGACCGCACTGTCGAGGCGGTCGAGAAACGCGCGCCGGTTCAGCAGCTGCGCCGGGCTGGTCGCCGCCATCTGCGCATTCGCATACTCCTCGGCGTAGCGGCGCAGTTCGTCCAGTCGCGACAGATGGGTATCGAGCACGCGCTGGCGTTCGGCCAGATCGCGGGCCACCGCGTCCTCGTGTTCCTGGGCCCGCTTCAGCAGGGGATCGATGCGCTTGGACTGGTTCATGGCTTAACTCTCTTGTTCCACCAGGCGCTGCAGCGCCGCCTGGCTGTGCGGGAGATCTGCGGCCTTGGCAACGTCCTGGCCGAGGAACTCCATGATTTCCGGCCAGCGTTCCAGGGCTTCGTCGGTGGCCGCGTCGTTGCCGCGCTGGTAGGCACCGATGGCGATCAGGTCGCGGTTGGCCGAGTAGGCCGAGACCAGTCGCTTCAACTTGCGGATGCGCAGGCGCCACGGCTCGTCGGCGATTTCCGTGACCACACGGCTGACCGACGATTCGACGTCGATGGCCGGGTAAAGGCCGCTGTCGGCCACGCGCCGCGAGAGCAGGATGTGGCCGTCGAGGATCGCGCGCGCTGCATCGGCGATCGGATCCTGCGGATCATCGCCTTCGGTCAGCACCGTATAGAACGCGGTGATCGAGCCACGGCCCTTGGCGCCGTTGCCGGCGCGTTCGACCAGTGCCGGCAGCTTGGCGAACACCGACGGTGGGTAACCACGGGTGGTCGGCGGCTCGCCGACCGACAGGCCGATCTCGCGCTGCGCCTGGGCGAAGCGGGTCAGTGAGTCCATCAGCAGCAGCACGTTCAGGCCCTGGTCGCGGAACCATTCGGCGATGGCGGTGGCACGGTAGGCGCCGTGCAGGCGCGCCAGTGGCGGTCGGTCGGCGGGGCTGGCCACCACCACGGCGCGGCGCAGTCCTTCTTCGCCCAGCGTGGTCTCGACGAAATCGCGGACTTCGCGGCCACGTTCACCGATCAGGCCGACCACGATCACGTCGGCGGCGGTGTAGCGGGTCATCATGCCCAGCAGCGTCGACTTACCGACGCCAGAACCAGCGAACAGGCCGACACGCTGGCCGCGGCCGATCGGCAGCAGCGCGTTGATCGCACGCACGCCCACGTCCAGCGGCTGGGTGATCGGTTCACGTGCCAGCGGATTGATCGACACGCCGGCCATGCCGACATGGCCCTCGGCGCGGATCGGGCCCTTGCCGTCCAGCGGCACGCCGTCGCTGTCGATGACGCGGCCGAGCAGGCCTTCGCCCACTTCAACGCCGCCACGGCGTGCGGACGGCACCACCCGCGCATTGGGCAGCAGGCCGTGCAGTTCCGCGCTCGGCATCAGGTAAGTGCGCTCGCCGGCGAAGCCGACCACTTCGGCATCGACCCAGCCACCATCGACCACTTCCACCTTGCAGCTGGCACCCAGCGGCGCTTCGCAGCCGACCGCTTCCAGGGTCAGTCCGACCGCGCGGCGCAGCACGCCTTCGCGGATCAGGCCACGGCCATGGGCGGTATCCACGCGCAGGCCATCGAGCCGACGGGCCAGGCGCAGGTTGCGGGCGATGGCCCAGTCGGCCGGTGGCGGCGTCGGCTGCGGATCGGGGGTCATGCATTGGCTCCGGTCTGGCGGATCACCGCGTCCAGCGCGCCGCGCAGGCGGGCTTCCAGGGTGCCGTCGATGCGCACGGCTTCGGCGTGCACGCGAAGATCGCCGCGGCTGAGGCTGGTGTCTGGCACCAGGCGCTGTTGTGGCGGCAGGCTCAACAGCGGGGCGAGGGCGGCGATGTCGTCAGGGTGCAGTCGCACTTCGACCTCGCGGGTGCTGCCGCCCACCGCGTCGATCGCCTCACCGACCAGCTGTGCCAGCAGTGCCGGGTCAGCTTCGTAGGCGCGGCCGACCAGCGCGCCAGCGATGCGTACCGCCAGTTCGCCCAGTGCGCCGACCACTTCGTTCTCCAGCCGCACCAGCGGTCGGCTGAAGTTGTCGAGGATGCCTTCGATCTGCGCGGCGAGGCGACGCACCTCCGCCTGACCCTGGCCGTAACCTTCGTTATGGCCGTGTTGGAAGCCTTCCTTCTCGGCGCTGTCCTGGATGGCCTGGATTTCCTCCAGGGTCGGCAGCTGCAGCGGTGGCTCGGGTTCGTGTTCCGGGTCCGGCTCGGTGAGTTCGAACGCATCCTCCTGATCCAGCACCGGGTCGGGCTGGGCCAGCAGGTCCGGGGCAAGCCAGCGCACGACGTTGCTCACAGCATGGCCTCCGCGCTGCCACCAATGGTGACGGTGCCTTCATCGGCCATGCGCTTGACGATGGCCAGGATCTCGCGCTGCGCGCCTTCCACGTCGGACAGGCGCACCGGGCCACGGGCTTCCATGTCTTCCAGCAGGATCTCGGCCGCGCGCTGCGACATGTTGCGGGTGATCTTGTCGCGCACCTTGATGTCGGCACCGCGCAGGGCCAGGCCCAGGCGCTCGCCGCTCACTTCGCGCAGCACCAGCTGCATCTCGCGGTCGTCCAGGTCCACCAGGTCGTCGAACACGAACATCAGGTCCTGGATGCGGTTGCTCAACGGCGCATCGATGCGGGCGATTTCGCCCAGGATCGCCTGGTCCTGGCCGCTGTCCATGAAGTTCAGGATGTTGGCCGCGCACTGCACGCCGCCGATGTTGGACGACTTCAGGTTCTGGTTGCCGGCGAACTGGCGCTCCATGATCTCGTTGAGTTCATTGAGTGCGTTCGGCGGAATGCCGTCGAGCGTGGCGATGCGCAGCAGCACGTCCACGCGGGTGCGGTCCGGCAGCAGCTTCAGCGCGTCGGCGGCCTGGTCGGTTTCCAGGTGCGCCATCACGATAGCGATGATCTGCGGGTGCTCGTTGCGCACCAGATCGGCCACCGCGCGCGGGTCCATCCACTTCAGGGCGTCCAGGCCGGTGGTGTTGCGGCCGAGCAGGATGCGGTCGATCAGGTTGCCGGCCTTCTCGCTGCCCAGCGCCTGCACCAGCATGTTGCGGATGTAGTCGTCCGAGCCCACGCCCAGCGAGGTCTTCGAGCCCAGTTCCTGGCCGAACTGGTCCATCACCCGTTCCACCTGTTCGCGGGTGATGTCGGTCATGGTGGCCATGGCGATGCCGATCTTCTGCACCTCCTTGGGTTCCATGTGGCGCAGCACTTCGGCTGCATCCAGCTCACCCAGGGACAGCAGCAGCACGGCCGCGCGCTGCACGCCGGTCAGTTGTGCCTCAGTCATTGGCCACCCAGCCCTTGACCACCTGGGCCACGCGCTTGGAGTCGGTCTTCACGGCTTCACGCGCCATCCGCAGTCGTTCCTCATATGAATCCACCGGCAGGGCCAGTGCATCCGGCCCGCCCAGGCTGGCCCGGTCGGCGCCCAGCGCCGGCAGCGGCATGCCATCGTCATCGACCAGCTGCACGTCCGCGGTGTGCGGTTCCAGTGCCTGTTCGTCGTTCTTCCTGTTCTGGCCGGTGATCGCACGCAATGCCGGGCGCAGCACGCCGAACAGCAATGCCAGCACCACCACGGCGCCCAGCAGCATGCGGCCGGCATCGTGCACCCACGGCAGCTCCCACCAGGCCGGGCCTTCGACCGGCGTGGTATCACGCACGAACGGAGCGTTCATCACCGACACGGTATCGCCACGCTCGGCATTGAAACCGACGGCCTGCTTGACCAGTGCCTCGACGCGGGTCAGTTCGGCGGCCGACAGCGGCTGCGGGCTGACCTTGCCGTTGGCGCCGGCGCGCGGCACGTTGTCCACCAGGACCGCCACCGAGACGCGCTTGATGCGGCCCGCCGGCTGACGGGTGTGCTGCAGGGTGCGGTCCAGCTCGTAGTTGCGGGTCGCGTTCTTGCTGCTTTCGGTCGGCGCCTGCGCGGTGGCCGGCGCGGCCTGCTGGCCCGGCGGGCTGTTGCTGGTCGCGCCCGGCACGCCTTGCGGGCCCGGGGTGCTGGTGGTGTTCTCGCTCATCTGCTCGCTGCGCAGCTTCTGCGGTTCACCGTTGTAGAGCTCACGGGCTTCCTCGGTTACCGAGAAATCCATGTCCACGCTCACTTCCGGGTTGACGCGGCCGGGGCCGGTCATCGGTTCCAGCAGCTCGCGGATGCGCTGGTTGAACGAGGTTTCCTGGCGGCGCACCTGTTCGAACTGGGCAGCGTTGACCGCCGCCTCACTGTTCGGGTCGCTGACGCTGAGCATGCGCCCGCTCTGGTCGACCACGGTCACCCGTTCCGGGGCGAGATCCGGGATGCTGGCCGCGACCATGTGCACGATGGCGTCCACCTGGCTGCGTTCCAGCTGCTGGCCGCCACGCAGTTCCAGGGTCACCGAGGCGCTGGCCACGTCACGCTGGCGGGTGAAGGCGCTGGGCTTGGGAATGGCCAGGTGCACGCGCGAATCGCGCACCGGGCGCAGCGTGTTGATGGTGCGCGACAGCTCGGTTTCCAGCGCATGCTGGTAGCGCGCGCTTTCGACGAACTGGCTGACGCCGAAGCCCGGGTCGCGCTCCATCAGCTCGAAGCCGAGCTTGCCGCTGTCGGTCAGGCCGGAGCCGGCCAGCTTCAGGCGCGCGTCGTGCAGGTTCTTTTCCGGCACGGTGATGCCACCGGTGGCCGGGTCGAGCGCGAACGGAATCTGCGCGGCGCGCAGCAGGTCGGTCGCTTCAGCGGTCGCCTTCTGGTCCAGGCCGGTGTACAGCGGGACCATGCCCGGCTTCTGCGACCAGAAGAACACGGACAGGCCTGCCGCCACCGCCACCGCGATCATCGCCATCAGGCCCAGCCGACGGGTGATCTGCAGACTCTGCAGGCGGTCGAACCATTGCCCGGCCTTTTCGGCGTTCAGGCTGTCCTTGGAGAGCGTCAGTGCCATGCGTCTCTATTCCTTACAGCGGCATGTTCATCACGTCCTGGTAAGCCTGGACGAGACGGTTGCGGACTTCCACGGTGGCGCGGAAGGCGATCTGGGACTGCTGCGAGGCGACCATCACCTTGGCGAGGTCGGCGCTGGGGTCGCCCATTTCGAAGGCTTTGGCGAGGGCGCCGGATTTCTGTTGCGCATCGTTGACGCCGGCAATCGCACCACGCAGGGTTTCGGTGAAGCTGGCCGGCTGGGCCTGCGGTGCGTCCAGCACCGTGCCCGGCAGGGCGTTGCTGCGCGGCGTTTCGCCCAGCGGGTTGAGCGCCGGCTGTCCCATCTGGGTCTGATAGGAGCGGATCTGCGAAAGGATCGAAGTGACGGAGTGGGACATCTGCAACGGTTCCAGAAACAGGGATGGGGTTGTCTGCTGGAGCCAGTGCAAGTGCCGTGCCGAAACCGGTTTTCGATTCAGTGAAGTGAGGAGGTTGGGTGTGCTGGCAGGGCTGCGCCCTGCACCCGCCGAAGCAACGTCAACGTCAACGTCAAAGGCGGGGCATCTGTGGGTTGGCGGGGTGGGTCCGGTTGCGGGGGACGCCGTAAACCCGTCCTTGGGGGCTTGGCCGCGGCATCCATGCCGCGGACACCCCCGCAACCAGACCCACCCCGCCTCCGACAGTTGGCCGCTGCTGTTGGTAGGTGCCGACCGTTGGTCGGCATGCTGCTCCTGGTGGGTGTCGACCTTGGTCGACACGCTTGATCCACGGCATGGATAGATAGATGGCGCGATTCTGGGCCGTGACGCGCCATTTAACCGGCGTCGGTTTTCTGGCCTACGGCTGCGGTGTCCAGCGGCCGACGTTCCGGCGCTGTAGATGCGCAGGGCTCCGACCCCGGGTTCTGGAAACACGAACGCCCGGGCAAGCCCAGGCGTTCGTGCCCCCTTCATGCTGGTAGCGCGCTTCAGCCGGCCAGTTCGGCCTGCTCGCGTTCGATACCGTACTTGCGCAGCTTTTCCACCAGGGTGGTGCGGCGCAGGCCGAGCAGCTGGGCGGCGTGGGCGACCACGCCCTGGGTGCGTTCCAGTGCTTCGTTGATCAGGCCCAGTTCGATGTTGGCCATGTGGTTGCGCAGGTCCATGCCTTCGTCGGGCAGGGCGGCCGGTGCCGCCGGGCGATTGACGGCGATGCCGTGCTCCAGCGCCGGCTGGTTGCCGCTGCCGGGGGTGTGGAACGAGAAGCTGCGCAGGTCCAGGCGTTCTTCGTTGGCAACCGTAGCTGCCGGTGCCGGTGCAGCCACCGCTGCCAGTGCGGCATCGCCACGGTAGCGGGCCGGCAGGTCCTGCACGCGTACTGAACCGCCCGGATGCAGCACCGCCAGGCGCTCGACCAGGTTGGTCAGCTCGCGCACGTTGCCCGGCCATTCGTAGCTGGACAGCGCCTGCAGCGCTTCGGGAGTGAAGCGCACTTCGCCACGGCCGGTGCGGGCCAGCTGCGCGGCGATGGTTTCCACCAGCGCCGGCAGGTCCTCACGGCGCTCGCGCAACGCGGGCACTTCGATCGGGAACACGTTGAGGCGGTAGAACAGATCCTCGCGGAACTTGCCCTCGGCGATGCGGGTCTCCAGGTCGCGGTGGGTCGCGGCCACGACGCGTACGTTGCAGCGGATGGTCTGGTTGCCGCCGACGCGCTCGAAGCTGCGTTCCTGCAGCACGCGCAGCAGCTTTACCTGCATCGGCAGGCTCATGTCGCCGATTTCGTCGAGCAGCAGGGTGCCGCCCTCGGCCATTTCGAAACGCCCCTTGCGGGCGGTCAGTGCGCCGGTGAACGCACCCTTTTCGTGGCCGAACAGTTCGCTTTCCAGCAGGTCCGGCGGAATGGCGCCGCAGTTGATCGCCACGAATGGGCCATCACGGCGCGGCGAGCGCTGGTGGATCGCACGCGACACGACTTCCTTGCCGGTACCGGATTCGCCCAGCACCAGTACGGTGGTATCGAACGCGGCGACCTGCTCGATCATGGTGCGCAACGCAGTCACCGCCGGGCCGTTGCCGGTCGGGCCTTGCTCCTGCGCGGCGCCGGCCTGGTGCTCGGCGTCCAGGCGCTTGAGGCTGGCGCGTCGCAGCAGGGCTTCCATCTGCGCATGGCGCAGCGGCGTTTCCAGTGGCCAGATGTTGGCTTCGTGCAGGCCGTGCTGGCGGGCAAACGTTACCCCGTCACCATCGGCCAGCAGCACCGGCGGTGGCAGGCTGCTGCCGCCCAGCCAGTTGTAGAGTGCGGTGCTGGCGGCGTTGTCGTCCAGGCTGCCGACGATCACGGCCATCCAGTCGTTCTGGCGCTGGCGACCCAGGTCGAAGTCGGCCGCGTCGGACACCCAGCGCGGGTTGAAGTCCATGAATTCCAGCAGGGCAACGGTGCGCTCTGCGCGCACGGCGTCGTTGTCCAGCACCAGGATGCGCGATTCGCTCACGATCGATCCTCCCTGAGGCCTTCCAGGATCGGCATGACTTCCTGGATGTAGGACAGCTTGCTGACGAAATTGTCGGCGCCAGCGCGCAGCGCGTGTTCGCGGTGCTCGGCGTCGTCGAAGTGGCTGGCGATCACGATGTACGGTGCATCGTCCTGCGACTTGATCAGGCGGGTGGCCTGCAGGCCACCCATCTCCGGCATGGCCAGATCCATCAATACGACCTGCGGGCGCAGCGTTTCCGAACGCTCGATCGCTTCCAGGCCGTTGCCGGCACTGCCGACGATCTGCAGCCAGTCGATCTTGCGGAAATGGCGCATCGCCGCATTGATGAAGCCCTCGTGGTCATCGACCAACAGGACCGTGAGCTTGTTCATGTCCAACATCCTTTTCAGCCCACCCGGGCCAGCTGCGGTTGCCTGGCGCCAAGCCGGCGCCGTTCACGGGCCGGGGCGATGTCCAGTTGTTCTCGGTATTTTGCGACGGTTCGGCGGGCAATGTTCACCCCCTGGCGCGACAGCAGGCCGGCGATGGCCTCGTCGGCCAGCGGCCGGCCGGCCGGTTCGGCGTCGATCAGGCGGCGGACCATGGCCTTCACGGCCTGGCCGGAGACGCTGGCGCCTTCCAGGCGCACGGCGAAGAAGTGCTTCAGTTCGAAGGTGCCGCGCGGGGTCTGCAGGAACTTGCCGGTGGTGATGCGCGAGACGGTGGACTCGTGCATGCCGATTTCCTCGGCCACTTCCTTCAGGGTCAGCGGCGCCATGGCTTCCTCGCCTCGCACCAGGAACGCGGCCTGGCGCTCGACGATCACCCGCGCGGTGCGCAGCAGGGTGTCGTAGCGCATCGACAGGCCGCGGCTGAACCAGCGCGCTTCCTGCAGCATTTCGCGCAGCGCCGGTGCGGCCTCGCTGGTCTCGGCCAAGGCCTGTTCGTACTGGCTGTTGATCGAGACCCGGCGGCTGGTGGCCGGGTTGAGGGCAACTTTCCACTGGCCGTCGGCGTGCCAGGCGACCACGTCCGGTACCACCACGGCATTGCGTTCGGGCAGCAGGCTGTCACCCGGGCGCGGCTGCAGCGACAGGATCAGGCGCACGGCTTCGCGCACGTCGTCGATCTCGGCGTCGTGCAGGCGGGCGAGGGCGGGGTAGTCGTGTGCGGCCAGTGCTTCGAGTGCGCCGTGGAGAATGCGGGTGGCCAGATGGCGGGCGGGAACTGCGCCATGCAGGCTGCGCAGCTGCGCCTGCAGGCCTTCGCGCAGGTCCTGCGCAGCCATGCCGGCGGGCTCACCGTGCAGCAGCTGCTGGCGGATGGCTTCGACGCCGTCGGCGGCGATATCGAACTGGGCGCTGGCCAGCAACTGCAGCTGGTCCAGCGGTGCCTGCAGGTAGCCGGCCTCGTCGCAGTGATCGAGCCAGAACGCGGCCACCGCCAGTTCGCGGTCGTCCATATCCAGCGACAGGCGCTGAAGCACACGCAGCTGCGGGTCGGTCGATTCGCCGGCGGCGATGCGCGCCATGCGGTCGTCGTCGCCGTCCTGCCAGCTGGCGCCGGCCACGTCCCACATCGAAGACTCCGGCAGCTCGTCGAAGGCGGCGGTGTCCATCGTCGTGGCGCTGGCCTCGGTGGCATCGGCTGCGGGCGCTTCGGCCTCTTCGATCTCCAGCAACGGATTGGAGTCCAGCAGGCGCTGGATTTCCTGTTCCAGGTGCAGCCCATCGAGCTGCAGCAGCCGGATCGACTGCAGCAACTGCGGGGTAAGGTGAAGTTGTTGGCCCAGCTGGGTCGAGAGTGCAGCCTTCATCGTGGTTCCCCGGCACCGCTCCCCGGCGCCTTGTGGAACGCATCTTGCTTTTGATCCGGCGGGGGCGGAATCAGGGGGTTCCTGAGGGGCTTCGTGAATGTCCTGACAGGATGTAGGGGTATTCCCTACATCGGCGCGGAATGTTGACGATGATCGCGCCTAAGTTGCTGATTTTCTGTGTGGTTGCCGGATTGACCGGGCTGCGCCGTGTACGGGTTCCTGTCGGAGCGTGTCAGGGTGACGGGAATTCGTCGCCGGTGCAGTGCCGGGCAGGGGTCAGATCCCGTTCCTGCAGAAAGGGATCTGACCCCATTCGCAGGCAATCACTCCAGCTCGTGCTGGTGGCGCGCGGCCAGCAGCAGCAGATCGTTGGCGCGGCGGCAGCCGAGCGATTCCATCATGCGTGCGCGGTGGGTCTCCACCGTCTTGACGCTGATGCCGAGGTCGGCGGCGATCTCCTTGTTGCTCTCACCCTTGCCGATGCGGCGCAGGATCTCGCGCTGGCGTGGCGACAGCGCGGCGATGCCGGTGGGTTTCTCGCGGCCGAGCATCGGTGCCAGCATCTTGGCGGAGATCTGCGGGCTCAGGAACACCTGTCCGGCGTGCGCGGCACGCAGCGCCAGTTCCAGCTCCTGCGGCGCCGCATCCTTGACCAGGAACCCGACCGCGCCGCGATCGAGTGCATCGCGCACGTGCGCGGCGTCGTCGTGCATGGTCATCATCACCACCCGCGTGCCGGGAGCGCGCAGGCGGATGTCACTGAGGGCTTCCAGGCCGGTGCGGCCGGGGAGTGACAGGTCCATCAGGACCACGTCCGGGGCGTGCTGCAGGGCCAGCTGCAGTGCCTGCTCGGCATTGCTGGCCTCGGCGACGAGCTGCACGTCGGCAAACCCCTGCAGCAGCCGCGCCAGGCCGGCGCGGACCAGGGTGTGATCGTCGACGATGAGAACTCGCACAGGCACGTTGGAGGTCCGTGAGGGGAGTCCACCTTAACTTAGCTGAACGGGCGCGCCAAGGCTTGCCCATCCGCCGCCATGGTGGCAGGTTTCAGCGGGCGCGGCGTGCTTCGGCCACCTGGCGGCGATGCAGGCGGAACAGATGCCGCTCCATCGCCATCTCCAGGCCATCGCCAAGACGCTGGAAACGCAGCCACAGGTAGTGACCACCGCCACCGTCCGCCGCTTCGGCGATCACTTCCACCGGCAGGTCGATATGGTCGGGCAGCCAGTCGCTGGGCTGCAGGCGTACCACGCCGGCCTGGCCGGCACTGGCACCGCTACGCGGGCCCAGCTGCAGGCGGATGCCGCGGCGTGACCAGCGTACGGGGCGCAGGGTCAGTTCCTGGCCCTGCTGGCGTACCAGCCGGCCCAGCAGCACCATCGCCAGATCCAGCTTGGCTTCCAGCCGCTGCAGCTGCAGGCTGGACTCATTGCGGTCGTCGTGCTCGTCGACACGGCTGTCCTCGACCAGGGCCAGGCTGCGCAGCAGGCCCTCGGCACTGCTGGTACGGCCAGCGGCGCTGCCTGCCTGGAACTCGGCCGGCAGGGCCAGCTCGCAGCTGAGCGTTTCGTCGAACAGCTCGCTTTCGGCCGGATGATGCAGCGACGTGGTCGGCAACTGGGTCATGCCAGCGATTCTGCCTGCAGGTAGGCATGTGCCGCGCGAAGGGAGCGCTGGCCGTCGTTCATCAGCGCGGCGACGGCATCACGGCGCTGGCGTAGCAGGCCGAGCAGATTCTGCTGGCGTTCGAACAGTGCGCTGAGCGGCGCGTGGTCGGCCGTGGTCAGCGGCTGGCTGAGCAGGGCGTGCAGGGTGCTGTCGTGGCCATCGAGCAGGCTGTCAGCCTGGTCCAGGGCGTCCTCGCCCAAGGCCTTCTCGAAGGCGTCGAGCTGGGCGTGCAGTTCATGCAGGCTCATGGTGCCACCGCGGCCGGGCGGCGTTGTTCGTGCGGAATCGCATTCCAGGCGCTGTCGATCTCGCCCAGCAGCTGCAGGGATTCATCGAGGGCGGCGCGGTCGTTGTGCAGGTTGGCCTCGGTCAGGCGCTGCAGCACGTAGTCGTAGAGTGCCGACAGATTGCCGGCGATCTCGCCGCCGGCCTCGTGGTCCAGCGAGCCGTTGAGGTGGCCGACGATCGCGCAGACTTCGCCGATCGCCTTGCCCTTGCCGGCCTGGTCGCCACGCTCGAGGCTGGCCTGGGCGCGCCGCACGCGCTCCAGCGCGCCCGCCAGCAGCATCGCCACCAGCTTGTGCGGATCGGCGTCGGCGACCGCACTGGTCACTCCCACCTGGCGGTACTGCTCGGCATATTGACGGCTGGAACCGTACATTCGTGATTCTCCTTGCGCGGGGTGCCGCCGGGCGATCGTGGGGACCGCTGCCGTCGGCGCGGCGATGATTGCTGTTGCGTCCGTTATCGGTGCGTTACACGTCAAACTTGAGCGTCGCACGCAGTCCTTTAGCGGTTCAGCTGTGCCAGCTGTTGCTGCAATGCGGTGTTGCTCTGCTGCAGCTTGCCCATCAGGCTGTCGAGCGCCAGGAACTGCTTCTTGTAGCGTTCCTCGACGTTCTTCATGCGCGTGTCGAGGTCCTTGCGGCGCTTGTCGATGTTGTCCAGCGTGGTGTTCAGGCCCTTGGTGCGGGCGACGAAGGCGCCTTCCTTGCCCGTGGTCGTACTGACGTAACCGTCGACCATCGTGTAGAGCTTGCCGGCGCCGCCGGTATCACCGGTGATCGCCGAGCGGATCTTCTCCGGCTGGCTGGCAAGCGCCGCTGCGAATTTGGTCGCGTCCAGCACCAGACTACCATCGGCATTGGGATAGCCACGGGTCTGCAGGCCGAGCTTCTTCGGATCCAATCCATCCGCGGACAGGTCCTTCAGTACAGCGCCCATCATCGAACGCAGCTGACTGGATGCGCCGCGCATCTGCGCATCGCCCGTCAGCGTCGCCGCTTCCTTGGTCTTGGCGTCGTACTTGGTCTCGGTATTGATGGCGGCGATCGCATCGTTGTAGGCCTTGACGAAGTCCTGCATCACCTTGGTGGCTGCAGTGGTGTCGGTACTGATCACGACCGTGCTCTTACCCTTGACCTTTAGGTTCAGGGTCAGGCCTGGTACGGCATCGGTCACGGTGTTGCTGTCGCTGATTACCGTGACGCCATCAATGGTCAGCTCGGCATCGGCTGCCGCGGTGTTCTCCTGAAGGCTGCCAACCAGTGCGCTCAACTTCGGGTCGCTGCCGCCGTATTCGAGTTTGATCGCATTGGCGGCGCCGGTTTTCTCCTGGGCGATCGACAAGTACTGGTTGTCGCCCGAAGCGATCAGGGTCGCCTGCACGCCTTCCTTGCGGCCTGCGGCGTCGATCTTGTTGCGCACGGTGGTCAGCGTGTCGCCGGCCTCCACTTCGACCTTCATCGTCTTTGCTTTGTCGCCCACACCAACGGTCAGCGTCAAGGTTCCGGCGCCGAAAGTGTCAGTCTTCGGCACTGAGGCGTTGGCAATCAGCTTGTGTGCCGTGGCGAGGGATTTCACCTCCACCTGGTGCGTGCCGTTGGCGGCCGCTGCCTTGGTGGTGCCTTGGTCGTACAGCGCCACCGATGCCGTCAGTACATCGTCGGTGTTGCCTGGCTGTGCTTTGCCGGTGGCGGTTACGGTGCGGGTGTCGAAGGCTGTCGTGGCCTTCAGCGCGGTCAAGGCGGTCTTCAGCTTGTCGAAGGCCGAGGTGACGGTGCCGATCGACGACAGCTGCATCTTGGCCTTGGACTGCTGCAGGTTCAGCGCGTTGTCGGCGGGCTTGCGGTCGGCCGCCACCAGCTGGCTGACGATGTCTGAAATGTTCAGGCCCGAGCCGATGCCACCGTATCCAAAGCTTGCCATGTGATTCTCCTGGTATCGGGCCTGGCCGCTAGGCGCTGGCCCGTCGTCAACGAAAATAGCGGCCTGCGCCGCTGGGTCTTGAGGACTTCGTTGATGCATGAGCCGTGCCAATGGTCTGGCGCAGGTTCTGGCACGTAGGTTGCAGGAGGGTTGGGGCAGGGTGCGGGAGGAATCACCGCGGGCTGCCGGGAGTCTGCAAAAAACCCTCCCCCAATGCAGGGGAGGGCACAGGCTACTGACAATCGGGGGGAGACGAAGCCGCCCGGTACGTACAGTCAAAGGTACAGCGCTGAAAGAGAGGTCCGCAGGAGCGGGCGATGCCAAGCCGGTTCGGGAGTGATCCCGGGCCGGGCATGGCCCGCGCCTTCGTGCATCGTGACTTCCGGGTTGCTGCTACCGTCGGTTTGACCCGACGGTAGCGGCACCTTCTTGCCGTGGATCAGCGCAGCAGGCTGAGCACGCCCTGCGGCACCTGGTTGGCCTGGGCCAGCATGGCCGTACCGGCCTGCTGCAGGATCTGGGTGCGGGTCAGCTCTGCGGTTTCCTTGGCGAAATCGGTGTCCTTGATGCGGCTACGCGACGCTGACAGGTTTTCCGTCGAGGTCTGCAGGTTGGCGACGACCGAGGTGAAGCGGTTCTGGATCGCACCGAGGTCGGCTCGGGTGCTGTTGATGCCCTCCAGCGCCTTGTCCACAATCTGCAGCGCCTGTTGAGATTTGCCGTAACTGGTGACGTCAAGGTCAATGGCATGCTTGGCATCGGTGGCAACCAGAGCTGCGTCGTCTGCGAGGGTTACGCCGGTAGCGGTGATCTGGTCGCCGACTTTCCCCTCCTTCCAGGAGCTGATAGTTACCTTACCCGCGGAGTCCACTTCGGCAGAGACTCCCAGGTCGGCCGACTTCTGATTGATGGCCTTTGCGATGGCGTTCCCTTGGGAAACCACGCTGGCAGCCTCACCTGCGGCCTGCGTTGATGCGCTGCCTGCGTCGAACTTCACACCGCTGAAGTTCACCGTCGCTCCATTTGCGGAGATCGAGAAGTCGGCGACGGTGCCTGCAGCAAATGCATACACCCCGGAACCGGCGGGTGTTTCTGCAACGGTAGTGGTGGTCGCCGTGGTGGTCGCCGAGGAGAACAGGGTACCGCCCAGCGAATCAGTCTTGGCATTGGTAATCTTATCAATTGCGATTGCTTGGCCGGCATTTGCGCCAACCTGGAACAGCTGGCTGGAGAACGAGCCGTCCAGCAGCTTGGTGCCATTGAAATCGGACTGCTTGGCCACACGATCAATCTCGCTGACCAGCTGATTCACTTCCGACTGCAATGCCTTGCGATCACTTGCCGAGTTGGTCGCGTTGGACGACTGTACAGCCAGCTCACGGATACGCTGCAGGTTGTTGCCGATCTCGGTCAGCGAACCTTCGGCGACCTGGGCCAGCGAAATGCCGTCGTTGGCATTGCGGATGGCGACGTCGGTACCGCGGATCTGGGTGCCGAAGCGCTCGGAGATCGCCAGGCCAGCGGCGTCGTCCTTGGCGCTGTTGATGCGCGAACCGGAGGACAGACGCTGGATGGTGGTGGCCAGCGAGCTGCCGCTGGTGCTCAGGTTGCGCTGAGCATTCAACGACATCGTGTTGGTGTTGATGACTTGTGCCATGGTGCTTTTCCTTTGGCGGAGGTGATGCGTGGTTCAGTATCCGGGCACCGGATCAATCGGTGCCCGGAAGACGATCAGGAAGCGGATCAGCGCAGCAGGCTGAGCACGCCCTGCGGCACCTGGTTGGCCTGGGCCAGCATGGCCGTACCGGCCTGCTGCAGGATCTGGGTGCGGGTCAGCTCCGCGGTTTCCTTGGCGAAATCGGTATCCTTGATGCGACTGCGCGAGGCCGACAGGTTTTCCGTCGAGGTCTGCAGATTGGCAACGACCGAGGTGAAGCGGTTCTGCACCGCACCGAGGTCCGCACGGGTGCTGTTGATCGACTGCAGAGCGTTATCGACGATTTCCAGGGCCTTCTGGGCACCGGCCACGTCGGTGATCTTGACGTCCTTGAGCGTTGAGGCGGTGCTGCCAGCGGCAATGTTGGTGGTAGTTGCTACCGAAGTGCCACCGCCGGTGACAGCAAGTGCGGTGATGTCCGCAGCGGTCAGATCGGCCTTAACCGAAGTCAGTTTGATCACGCCGGGCGTTGCAACGGGGGGAGTGGCGCCGTTGTCAGCCTGCGAAGCATAGACGCCGGTTTCGCCCATCTTCGAATTGATGGCGGCGACCGTAGCGTTCATTGCGTTCGCGACGGTGGCAGCTGCGTCAGCTCCTTGGTCGTACTTGATCGTACCGAGCGAAACATCGCCGATCTTCATTCCAGTGATTTCACCAGAGGTAAGAGCGGTGGCAGCTCCCATGGTCAACGTGCCGTTCTGGGCGAAGGTCGAAGAGCCAATCGAATCGGACTGAGCGTTGGTGATCTTGTCGATGGCGATGGCCTGGCCGGCATTGGCACCGACCTGGAACAGCTGGCTGGAGAACGAACCGTCCAGCAGCTTCGTGCCGTTGAACTCGGACTGCTTGGCGACGCGATCAATTTCACTGACTAGCTGGTCGACTTCCGACTGGAGAGCCTTGCGATCACTGGCGGAGTTGGTGGCGTTGGCCGACTGCACCGACAGTTCGCGGATACGCTGCAGGTTGTTGCCAATCTCGGTCAACGAACCTTCGGCGACCTGGGCCAGCGAGATGCCGTCGTTGGCATTACGGATGGCGACGTCGGTACCGCGGATCTGCGTGCCGAAGCGCTCGGAGATCGCCAGGCCAGCGGCGTCGTCCTTGGCGCTGTTGATGCGCGAACCGGAGGACAGGCGCTGGATGGTGGTGGCCAGCGAGCTGCCGCTGGTGCTCAGGTTACGCTGAGCATTCAACGACATCGTGTTGGTGTTGATGACTTGTGCCATGAGGAGAGGTCCTTGAGCGGTTGCACGTGAGTTGGGTTAGACGCCCCCGACGTGCCCCGGGGGCGGCTCATGTCAGCGCTGCAACAGGCTGAGCACGTTCTGCGGTACCTGGTTGGCCTGGGCCAGCATGGCCGTACCGGCCTGCTGCAGGATCTGGGTGCGGGTCAGTTCGGCGGTTTCCTTGGCGAAGTCGGTATCGCGGATGCGGCTGCGCGAGGCCGACAGGTTCTCCGAGGAGGTCTGCAGGTTGGCCACCACCGAGGTGAAGCGGTTCTGGATCGCGCCGAGGTCGGCGCGCACGCTGTTGACCGACTCAAGAGCCTTGTCGACGATCGACAGTGCCTGCTGTGCACCCTCAACGGTGCTCACATTGAGGTCTTCGACGTGGCGTGCGGTTGCGCCGGTCAGCGTGCCCCCGGTGCCGGCTGCAACCTGCTGTAGGCCGATGTTGGCAAAGTTCGCGTCCACTGCGGTAGCGCCGGTGGTCGGGGTGGCGCTGACCGAAAGTGCGAACGTTTGCCCAGCTGCGGCTGAGTGCAGGGAGAGCTTGCCGGCGTCCACCTTCGCCATGACGCCGGTCTCACCGAGGCGGCTGTTAACTGCGGCAGCTGTGGCGGCGGTGATCGATTCCCCTGCCTTCACAGTGAAGTCGGGAATCTTGACGGTGGTTGGGGCGGCAGCGCCCTGGGGGGTGATGCTGATCTGCAGGCCGGAGAAGGTCGTATCGGCTGTAGCCTTGTCGGCCGTGATGGCCTGGGTGTCGTAGACGTTGGCGAAGGTCGCTGCACCCAGCGTATCTGCCTTGGCATCGACGACGCTGTTGATCGCGATTGCCTGACCGGCATTGGCGCCGACCTGGAACAGCTGGCTGGTGAACGAGCCGTCCAGCAGCTTGGTGCCGTTGAAGTCACTCTGCTTGGCGACGCGGTCCACCTCCGAGATCAGCTGGGTCACTTCGGCCTGCAGGGCCTTGCGGTCGCTGCTGGAGTTGGTGGCATTGGAGGCCTGCACGGCCAGTTCGCGGATGCGCTGCAGGTTGTTGCCGACTTCGCTCAGCGAGCCTTCGGCGACCTGGGCCAGCGAGATGCCGTCGTTGGCGTTGCGGATGGCCACGTCCAGGCCGCGGATCTGGGTGCTGAAGCGCTCCGAGATCGCCAGGCCGGCGGCGTCGTCCTTCGCGCTGTTGATGCGCAGGCCGGACGAGAGGCGCTGGATGGTGGTGGCCAGCGAGTTGCCGCTGGTGCTCAGGTTGCGCTGAGCGTTGAGCGACATCGTATTGGTGTTGATTACCTGTGCCATGGGGTCGTCTCCTCTTATATGGAACCCGTTGGTGAATGAAACGAAGCGCCGCCTGTTTTTTTGTGTGGCTGTGTGCTTCGTTGTTGCCAAATGAATAACGGCGCTTTGTCAACAACCTTTAGCCGTGAATTCCGCTGAAGCCGTAATTCGTTGCCGGAGGCTGTTTTTCCGGGGTTTTCCAGCCCTCGACGGACGTGAAGGCGACCCCGGAAGGGGCGGCTGGGCAAGCCCAGCCAGCGCTGATGAAGGTATCGGCGGGGGCCAGCTGGGCTTGATGGGCAATCACGGAAAATCCGCGGAAGGCAGGTCGGCGCGCCCGGCGGCAACGGGCCGCAGAAACGAAAAAGGCCGCGATGCAGGGCATCGCGGCCTTTCAGGGGTGACGCAGGAGGTGCGTCAGCGGATCTTGTTGAACAACGACATCGACTGCATCTGCGAGAAGATCGTCTGTGCCGCCTGCAGTGCAGTGCTCTGCAGCTGGTACTGGCTCAGCGCATCGGCGTAGTCCAGGTCGCGCATCTGCGACAGCGTGGTCTTCAACGTCACGCTGTTGGCTTCACGCATGTCGGCGGCATTGTCCAGGGCTTTCAGCTGCGCACCGCCGGCCGCACGTGAGTCGATCATCCGCTCCGACGCCCGTGCCACGTCGCGCAACGCGCTCTGCAACTCGTTCTGCTGTGCGCTCATCTTCGCGGTGGTGCCGGTGTCGGCGTCAAGCGCGGTGATCAGCTTGTCCATGGTGTCGAAGATGTCGCGGCTGCTCGCCGGCTTCACGTTGAAGCTGTCGCCTGCGGCAGGCGCACCGGTGATCTGCAGACGTACGCCGTTCACTTCCAGATCATCACCGGCCTTGTAAGTGCCGGTGCCGGTCACATTGCCGGCACCATCCAGCACTTCGTACTGGTTGGCGGCGGTGAAGCGGACGCTGAAGCTCTGTCCGTTCCAGCTGTCGCTGCCATCGCGGGTGATGTTGGTCAGCACGCCGTTGCCGGAGTTGCCGGCGGCGGCACCGCCATCGACGAAGCCATCGCCGGTGGGGATGCGCATGAAGATCTCGCTGCCGGGCAGGGCATCGCGGACGTAGGTATCGGGCCCAACCTCGATCTGGCGCTGGGTCTGGTCACCGCGATAGACCACCTTGCCGTTGATCTTGGCGAACGGAGGATCACCATCGTTGGTGCCGCCGAACACATAGCGACCGGTGCCGTCCTCGGCGTTGGCCAGCGACAGCAGGCCGTCGCGGATCTGGTTCAGCTCGGTGATCAGCGTCTTCTTGTCGGCAGCGCTCAACGCGGGGTTGCTGGCCTGGATGGTCAGGTCGTTGACCCGCCCCATCAGATCGTTGACCTGTGCCAGGGTGTTTTCCTGCACACCCAGCCGGTTCTGCACGTTGCCGGCGTTGAGCTTCATGCGGTCCAGTGCGGCCAGGCTGCGGTCCAGTCCGACCGCAGCGCCGGCGCCGACCGGATCGTCCTTGGCGGTGACGATCTTGCTGCCGGTGGCGATCTGCTGCTCCAGGTGGCTGAGCTTGGCCTGCTTGGCCATCATCAGCGACACCGACTGGTTGTACATCATGCTGGTGGAGATGCGGCTGCTCATCGGCGGACGGCTCCCAGGATGGTCTGGAACATGCTGTCGGCGGTGGAGATCAGCTGCGAGGCCGCCTGGTAGGCCTGCTGCAGACGCAGCATGTCGGCGGCTTCCTCGTCCAGATTGACGCCGGACACTTCATCGCGCGCTTCCTGCGCCTTGTCGTTGATCACCAGCTGGGCCTCCAGCGAGTACTCGGCCGAGCGCGCGGCGGCACCGACCTGGGTGGTCAGGCCTCCCAGTGCGCCGTTCAGGGTCACGGTGCCGGCATTGAAGGCCTTCGCGCTTTCCACCTTGGCCAGCCTGGAGGCATTGCTGTTGTCCGACGAGCCGGCCGGGGTCGGGGTGATGTTGAAGGTGTCGCCGACCTTCGGTGCGCCATCCAGCACGAAGCTCCAACCGTTGGCACTGATGGTCTGGCCGGGGGTGTAGGTCTGCGGCGGGCCGCCATCGATGGTGTAGGTGGTGGCCGAGGTGAACACGATCGCGGCCGGATTGCGCAGGTTGGCGTTGGTCGAATCGCTGACGGTGACCCCACTCAGCTTGCCGGTACCGGTGTTGGAGGTCGCGGCCGCGCCCTTCACCGCAGCAGCCGCAGCGATGCGCGAGGGATCGGTGATCGCCACTTCCATGCTGCCGGCCACGCCTGCGGTGGGCTGCAACAGGAACCGATCATTGGCGGCCGGGGTGCCCCCGACCACCATCTTGACGCCGTTGATCACCAGCGGATCGGCAGCGGTGCCGGAACCGGTCAGCGGCACGCTGGCGCCGGTGTCGGCCCGGCTGGCCTTCCAGTTGGTGCCATCGAACTGCAGCACCACGTTCTGCGCGTCCAGCTTGCCCAGGTCGCCATAGGTCGCGCTGAGGCTGGCAGTGCCGGTATTGCTGTTGTTGGCGGTGACGCGCGGGTTGCCGATGTTGAAGAAGTCGCCACCCAGCTGGCCATACATGTCCACGCCCTGGTGATGGGCCTGGTTGAACGTTTCGGCCAGGCCCACGGCGAGCTTGCCCAGTTCGGCCTGGGCCGGGGTCAGCACGGTGTCGCGGAACTCCAGCAGGCCACCGATCTGGCCACCGACCGCCTTTGCGTCAAGCCGGATCGTATTGCCCTGCGTCTCCAGAGCCAGCTGCAGGCGCTCGGGCTGGTACGGGTCGGCCACGGTGGTGACCTTGGTCGCCGTGGTACCCACCACCAGCGCGTTGCCGCCGGCGGTGTAGACATTCATGATGCCGCCGTCCTGGATCACTGCCGTGCCACCGGTGTAGCCGATCAACTGGGTGATCAGCTGGTCGCGGCGATCGAGCAGGTCAGGCGCAGCCGTGGCGATGTTGGTGCCGATGGCACCGTTGATCTGCGCGATCTCCTGCGCCAAGCGGTTGACCTCGGTGGCACCGGCCATCAGGCCGTTGTTGACCTCGCTGTTGAGGTTGTTAAGGTGCGTGTTGAGCTGCACGAAGCGGTTGGCCAGCGCCTTGCCGCCGTCGAGCATGTTCTGGCGATCGGCGGTGCCGGAGGCATTGGAGGACAGGCCGCTGACCGAGTCGAAGAAGTTCGACCACACACCGGCCACGTTGGTGGCGGCGTCGGAGAACAGCGAGTTGACCCGGTCGGCCATGCTGGAAAGCTGCTTCAGGCGTGCCAGCTCACCGCTGCTGTCGAGCAGGCGCGAGATCGCCAGCTGGTCGGCGGTGCGGCGGATGTCGGTGATACGGGTGCCGTTGCCGACCGTGCCATAGCCGTAGTTCTGCGGATCGGCGGTGGCGAAGTTGACCTTCTGCCGGCTGTAGCCGGGTGTATTGAGGTTGGCCACGTTGTGGCTGGTGGTCGCCAACGCACGCTGGAAGGCGAGCAGGGCACCGGTACCGGTGGAAAGTACGCTGGACATGGGGTTCCTCAACGACGAGTGATACCCAGCGCCGCGGTTGCGGTGCTGGCGAAGGTCTGGCCAAGGCGCGAGCCGGCATCGGCGACGGCGCTGACGGCGCGCTCGATGGTCGGTCCGCCGGCGATCGCGGCGATCTTGGCCGCATAGCGCGGATCGGTGGCATAGCCGGCGCGCTGCAGGCCGCGGGCGAAGCCCTGCACGTCGGTGCCGGCCTGCAGGGCCTGCTGGTAACGCGGGCTGGTCTTCAGCAGGCGCACGTAGTCGGCGAAGCTCTCGGCCGGCGAACTGTAGGCGCGGAAGCTGGCGGTCTCGTTGCGGCGCACGCCATCGACATATTCGTGGGTGCCGGCCGTGGCGCGCTGGCCGTTCCAGCCATTGGCCTTGATGCCGAACAGGTTGTGCGAAGTGCTGCCGTCGGCATGCTTGATGTGGCGCTTGCCCCAGCCGGTCTCCAGCGCCGCCTGGGCGACCAGGGCGCGGGCGTCCACGCCCAGCTCCTTGGCCGCACTCTGCGCGTGCTGCCAGATACTGGCGACGAAGCCTTCCGGGGTGTGTTCGCCCAGCTGGGCGACGGCGGTGCGGGTAGCCATCGCATCGGCCGGGCTGACCGTGGTGCCGCGGTTGCTGGCGGTAGCCGACCACTGGTCGCTGCTGGCGGACCAGTCCTCGCCCTGCAGGCTGCCGATGTACGGATCCTCGGTGCCCAGCGAGCGGTGCATGCTGCTGCTCTCACGGCCGGCGATCAGGTCCAGGGCCTGCTCCATCGGCGCGACAGCCGCCTGTGTACCCTGCTGTGCACCGGCGGCCAGCTGCTGCAGCAGGCGCACGGCCTGGCTGCCATCTTCCAATGGCAGCGACGGTGCCGGCTTGGCCGGTGCATTGAGCTGGTAAGCACGGCTGGCCTTGGCCGGGTCCACGCGGGTATCCAGCGCCGGACCCTCGGCGGCCTGCCCGGACAGCTGCCGGCTGATCATGCCCGACAGTCCCAGGCCCTTGCCGCGGGTCATCGCCTCGGCAATCTTCTGGTCGTACATGTCGCGGAACATCTTGTTCTCGCCGGGGAACAGCGAGTCGCCGAAGCTGGCGTCACGCATGCTCTTGACCAGCATCTGCGCGAACTGGCCTTCCAGTTGGCGCGCGACCTTGTCGATCTTGGCCGGATCGTTCTGTTGCGCCGGGTGCAGATCGAATGCGGGATTGATGCGCATATCAGATCACCTCGAGCTCGGCACTCAGGGCGCCGGCCTGCTTCAGGGCTTCCAGGATCGCGATGAGATCGCCTGGTGCTGCACCCACGGCGTTCACCGCGTGCACGATCTCGTCCAGGGTGGTGCCGCCGCTGAACTTGAACATGCGGCTGCCATCGTTGGTGGCGGTGATGGTCGACTGCGGGCTGGCCACGGTACGGCCGCCGGACAGCGCGTTGGGCTGGCTGACGTTGGTGTTCTCCTGGATCGTCACCGTCAGCGAACCATGCGAGATCGCGGCAGGGCCGACCCGCACCTGCTGGCCGATGACCACGGTGCCGGTGCGCGAATTGACCACCACCTTGGCCGGGGCGCTGCCGGGGGTCAGTTCCAGGTTCTCGATGCGCGCCAGCAGGCCGATGCGTGCGCCCGGATCGGTCGGCGCGGTGACCGCCACGGTCACGCCGTCGACCGCACGCGCGGCACCTTCGCCAAAGGCGTTGTTGAGCGCGGCGACCATGCGCGAGACCGTGGTGAAGTCGTTGTTGTGCAGGTTCAGGGTGATGTCGCCGCCATTGGCCAGCGGATCGGGCAGGGCACGTTCCACGGTTGCACCGTTGGGAATGCGGCCGACGCTGGGCACGTTCACCGAGACACGGGAACCATCCTTGCCCTGCGCACCAAAGCCGCCGACGATCAGGTTGCCCTGGGCGATCGCGTAGATCTGGCCGTCGGCACCACGCAGCGGCGCCATCAGCAGCGAACCGCCACGCAGCGAGACCGCATTGCCGATGGAGGATACGGTGATGTCGATCGGCTGGCCCGGCTTGGCGAATGGCGGCAGTTCGGCGTGGATCGCCACGGCGGCCACGTTCTTCAGCTGCGGGTTGACGTTCGGCGGCACGTTTACGCCCAGCTCGCCAAGCAGGTTCTTCAGGCTCTGCACGGTGAAGGGGGCCTGGCTGGTGCGGTCGCCGCTGCCATCCAGGCCGACCACCAGGCCATAGCCCACCAGCGCATTGCCGCGCACGCCGCCGACCTGGGCCAGGTCCTTGATGCGCTCGGCGCTGGCCGGGGCAACCACTGCGAAGACCATGAGCACGCCACAGTAGAGCGACGCCATGCGTCGCTGCCAGGAGGAAGAGGAGAAGAGTTTCATGCCCATACTCAGAACGGCGTCAGGCCGGAGTTGAAGAAGCGGCTCAGCCAGCCCATCGCGTTGGACTGCGCGACGGGGCCACGGCCGCCGTAGACGATGCGGGCCTCGGCCACGCGGCTGGACGGAATGGTGTTGTCCTGGCTGATGTCGCCCGGGCGGACGATGCCCTGCACCTGCACCAGTTCATCGCCCTGGTTCAGCCGCAGGTTCTTCTGCCCCTGTACCACCAGGTTGCCGTTGGGCAGGCGTTGGACCACGGTGACCGTGACGCTGCCCTGCAGGCGGTTGCTCTGCGCGCTGTTGCCCTTGCCGGTGAAGTCACGCGCGCCCTTGGCCGTGGCACTCAGGATGTCCTTACCGCCGAGGGTGACCGGCGCGCCGAGAATGGACGGCGTGCCCAGGCTCAGGTTCGATTCCTTGTTGGTTGCGGTATTCGCACTGGTTTGCGCGGTGGTGTTTTCCAGCAGGGTGATGGTCAGCAGGTCGCCAACATCGCGTGCGCGGCGGTCCGAATACAGCTGCATGGTCGGGCCGGCGGCATAGATGGCACCCGCGGTCGGCTGGGCCTGCGGCGGCATGATCGGCTGGATCGGCGCCATCGTCGGGTAGGGACGCACGTCGCCGGCGATCACGCAGCCACCGAGCAGGGCGGCCACGGCGCAGGCGAGGGCAGTGCGGGCGAAGTTGGAAATGGGCGACATGGCGGTTTCCCGGTTTGGCCGGTCAGAGCTTGTTGTTGAGGTAGCCGAGCATCGAATCGGTGGTGGAGATCGCCTTGGCGTTCATTTCGTAGGCGCGCTGGGTTTCGATCATCGACACCAGCTCTTCCACCACGTTGACGTTGCTGCCTTCCAGCGCGCCCTGCACCACGGTGCCGAGGCCGTTGAGCCCGGGGTTGCCGTTCTGTGCCGGACCGGAAGCGGTGGTCTCCAGGAACAGGTTCTCGCCGCGAGCCTGCAGGCCGGCCGGATTGACGAAGTCGGTCAGGGTCAGCGCACCCACTTCCACCGACGCCGCACCGTCGGCCATCTTCACGCTGATGGTGCCGTCGGTACCGATGGTCACCGACTGCGCGCCTTCGGGAATCTGGATGCCAGGCTGCACCGGGTAGCCGCTGTTGGTGACCAGTTCGCTGTCCTGGTTGATCTTGAACGAGCCATCACGGGTGTAGGCCGAGCTGCCATCAGGCATCTGAACTTCGAAGAAGCCGCGGCCGTTGACCATCACGTCCAGGGCGCGGCCGGTCTGCTGCTGGCCGCCCTGTTCAAAATTCTTGGCGGTGGCGACCACGCGCACGCCGGTGCCGAGCTGCAGGCCGGTCGGCAACTGGGTCTGCGCCGACGAAGAGCCGCCGGGCTGGCGCACCTGCTGGTACAGCAGGTCTTCAAAACTGGCACGGTCCTGCTTGAAGCCGGTGGTGTTGGTGTTGGCGAGGTTGTTGGAAACCACCGACATGCGCATCTGCTGCGCATCCAGTCCGGTTTTCGCGATCCACAATGCCTGGTTCATCTTCGGTGTCCTGTCTGGTGAAGCCGGCCGCGTGGTGCGGCCCTTGAATGCGGGTGTGCAAGCGGTGTGCCAGCGCCGGCATCAGCCGGCGCCGGAATTCCGTCAGCTGCCCAGGCGCAGCATGCTGTTGGCGCTGCGCGCGTTCTCGTCGCCGTGCTTGATCACCTGCACCTGCATTTCGTACTGGCGCTGCAGCTGGATCATCTGCACCAGCGCGCCAGCGGCGTCCACGTTGCTGCCTTCCAGCTGGCCGCTGTGCACGGCCGTGCCCTGTGCCGGTGCGAACGGCTGGCGTGGGTCGGTGTTGCGGAACAGGCCATCCAAGCCACGCTCCAGGCGTTCATCCGGTGCCTGCACCACTTTGATGCGACCGATCTGTGCCATGGTCTGCGGGCCTTCGCCCTGCGGGATGATCGAGAGCGTGCCGTCGGCACCGATCTCCATCGCCTGGTAGGGCGGAATGGCGATCGGGTTGTTGTTGTCATCCAGTACCGGACGGCCGCTGGAGGTCACCAGCTGGCCGTTCGGCGTCACCGACAACGCCGCGCCGCGCGTGTAGGCCTCGCTGCCGTCACTGGACTGCACGGCCAGCCAGGTGCCGGTCTGCAGGGACAGATCCAGCGGCTTGCCGGTGATGTGCTGCGAACCGGGCGTGCGGTTGAACCCGGCGTCGACATGCAGCGCATCCACCCGCGAGGCAAAGCCCGGGCCACGGATCGGGAAGGCTTCGGTGTTGGCCAGCGCTTCCTTGAAGCCGGGGGTGTCGGAGTTGGCGAGGTTGTGGCTGAGCGTGCCCTGCGCCTGCAGGGAGGCGCGGGCACCGGTCATCGCCACGTAAAGGGCTTTATCCATGCGGGGAGTTCCGTGACAGGGTCAGCGCGTCATCAACGGATGTTGATGACGGTCTGGGTGATCTGATCCTGGGTCGTGATCATCTGCGCGTTGGCCTGGAAGTTGCGCTGCGCGGTGATCATGTTGACCAGCTGCTCGGTGAGGTCGACGGTGGACGCTTCCAGCGAGCCGGCCTGGATCTTGCCGAGGTTGGAGGTGTCCGGCATGCCGGTGCGCGGCGTACCCGACTCGAACGTCTCCACCCACAGGTTGTTGCCCTTCTGCTCCAGGCCCTGCGGGTTGTTGAAGGTGGTCAGTGCGACCTGGCCGAGGGGCTTGTCGTCACCGTTGGAATAGCGGGCATAGACCACGCCGGTTTCCGACACGGTGATCTCGTTGAGCTTGCCGGCGGCATAGCCGTCCTGCTGGGTGTTGCGCAGAGCGAACTTCTCTCCGTACTGGGTCGAGCCGCTGATATCCAGCGTCATGTTGAGCTGACCGGCGCCGGTGGTCGGGGTGAACGTGCCGAGGCTGACCTTGCCGTTGGCCGGAGTGGTCAGCTTGCCGCTGTTATCGAAGGCGACCGCGGTCGGGGTGCCGGCCGGTTGGCCGTCCACGTAGTTGTGCACGGTCCACTCGTTTGGATTGGCGCCCTTCACGAAGTACGAGACCTGGATATGGCTGACGCCCAGCGAGTCGTACACGGTGATGCCACCGCTGGAATGGTTGTAGCTGTTGGAGTCGGTTGGATCGAAATTTGCGACCGTCGGCTGCTTGGCGTTGGCCGGCAGGGTGAAGCCGACCTTCACTTCGCTGGTCTGCTTCGGCGGGCTGTCGGTGGTCAGCAGCTGCAGGTCGACCAGACGGCCTGCATCGAAGTTGGTGCCATCGGCATTCGGCGCGAACACCTGCAGTCGCGCGCCCTGCGGGTTGATCACGTAACCGGCGGAATCGGTCTGGAAATTGCCGGCACGCGAGTACACGCGCGAGCCGTTCATGTTCATGGTGAAGAAGCCCTCACCGGAGATCGCCATGTCCAGGCTGCGGCCGGTCTGTTCATTGTGGCCCTGGATGAACTGCTGGGCGACATTGGAAACACGGACGCCCGAGCCGGTCTGGTTCTTCGACAGGCCGTAGCTGGTGGAGGCGAACAGGTCGGCGAATTCGGCGCGCGATTGCTTGAAGCCGGCGGTGTTGACGTTGGCGACGTTGTTGGCGGTGACGCTCAGGTCGGTGTTGGCGGCATTGATGCCGGACAGAGAGACGTTGAAGCCCATGGGATGCTCCTGGTTGATGCGGAATGTGCGGCTCAGCTGACGCGGAGCACGTAGTCAATCGGGGCCGTGCCCAGGCCCTTGAGGTTCAGGTACAGACCGTCGGAACCGACGGTCACGCTCTCCACCGGGGCCTGCACGAAGGTGGACAACTTGGTGCTCTTCCCTGTGGTGTCGACGTGGTTGGCGACGATGGAGTACTTGCCCGGTTCCATGCGCTTGCCGTTGGCGTCCTTGCCGTCCCACTGAAACGCGGTTTCACCAGCGGCCTTGGCTTCTACGCTCAGCGAGGTGACCTTGGTGCCGTTGGCGTCAGTGATGTCGACGGTTACGATGCCGGCCGAGGGTGCGGCCACCGTGCCTTCGACGCTGCCTTCCTTTTCCAATACCAGCTTTTCCGACGGCACCAGCACCTGGTGACCGACCAGCGCGGCACCGCGCAGTACCTGGTCGCTGGCCATCGATTCCTGGAAGCCCTTCACCGTCTTGTTCAGATCGGTGATGCCCTGCACGGTGGACATCTGCGCCATCTGCGCGACCATCTGCGTGTTGTCCATCGGCTTCAGCGGATCCTGATGCTGCAGCTGCTCGGTCATCAGGCGCAGGAAGTCGGCCTGGTCCAGCGTGTTCTTCTTTTTCGTAGCGTTGCTGTTCGGGGCGTTCAGGCCGAGTGCGGCGTAGACGTCCTGGCTGGTCTGGTTGTTGACGGCGGTGGTCATGGCGGTATCCGGTACTGCGGGCCTCAGCGGCCCATGGTCAGGGTGGCCAGGGCCAGTTCCTTGGCGGTGGTCAGCATCTCCACGCCGGCCTGGTAGTTACGCGAGGTCGAGATCAGGTTGACCATCTGCGCCACCGGATCGACGTCGGGCTGGTAGATGTAGCCATCGCCATCGGCCAGCGGGTGGCCCGGCTCATAGCGCTTGATCGGCGCGGCCTCGCTCTGGGTGATCTCCTTGACCTTCACCGAGGTGATGTTCGGATCGTTCTTGCTGGTCACGGCCTGGAAGATCGGCTCCAGCGGCTTGTACACGGCGTCGGCGGAACCGGCGACGGTGTCGGCGTTGGAGAGGTTGGAGGCGATGGTGCTCATGCGCACCGACTGCGCCTGCAGCGCGGAGCCGGCGATATCGAAGATCGGCAGGTTGCTCATGGCTTATTGCCCCGTGATCGCGGTCAGCATGGAACGCACCTTGCTCTCGACGAAGCTGAGCGAAGCGCGGTATTCGAGTGCGGCGCGGCCATAGGCGGCACGCTCGGCATCGGGATCGACGGTGTTGCCGTCCAGGCTGGGCTGTACGCCGTCGCGCGCGATCTGGAACGGATTCAGGCCACTACTGATTTCGTAGTGCTGCTCGTTGGTGGTGGTCATCAGGCCGTTGGCATCCTGCCCCTGGGCATGGCGCAGGGCGGCATCGAAGTCCAGGTCCTGGGCCTTGTAGCCGGGAGTGTCGGCATTGCCGAGGTTGCTGGCGATCAGCTTCATCCGCTGTTCGCGCAACGGCATGGCCTGGGCGTGGACGCCCAGGTAGTCGGTAATCAGGTTGCGCACGGTGCACTCCCACGGGAACGTTGCCCGGGAAGCTGCAAGGGGTGTGCCAAAGCACGCGCGACATCGCGTCCGCCGGGCATGGTCCGGCGCTAGCCCAGGGGTCGGGGAGGTTGTGGTAGCGCCGGGCCATGCCCGGCGGAGACCCGTGACGCGGCCCTACGCCGCCATCGCGACCTTGCGCAGGCGGTCCAGCACGAAGTCAGCCAGTTCGTGAGGCGAGTATTTGGCGACGAAGGCGTTGGCGCCGACGCGCTCGACCATCGCATTGTTGAATACGCCCGACAGCGAGGTGTGCAGCAGCACGTACAGGCCGGCCAGGCCCGGATGGCGCCGGATTTCCGTCGTCAGCGTATAGCCGTCCATGGCCGGCATCTCGATGTCCGAGATGACCATGGCGTAGCGCTCGGCCGGGTTCTCGCCGGAGGCATGGATCTGAAGCAGGTGGTCCAGTGCCTGCTTGCCATCGGAAAGCAGGGTGGCGCCCACCCCCAGCTGGTCCAGCACGCTGCGGATCTGCTGGCGGGCTACGCGCGAGTCGTCCACCACCAGCACCTGCAGCTGCGGGCCGTCGGCCGGCATTGCCATGGTCGGGTCCAGCACCGCTTCGCCACGGACCTGGGCGATGTCGGCCAGTACGCTTTCCACGTCGATCACCTGGATCAGCTCGCCCTGGAAGCGGGTCACCGCGGTCAGGTAGCTCGATTCGGCGCCCAGTTCCGGCGGCGGGTGGATGTCTTCCACCGCGATGTTGACGATGCGCTCCACGCCGCTGACCAGGAAGCCCTGGATCGAACGGTTGAATTCGGTGACGACCAGATAGCCGGGCGAGGTGTCCGCATCGGGCTCGCGCTCGGGATGGCCGATCGCCAGCCCGAGGTCCAGCACCGGCACCGAACGGCCGCGCACGTCGGCCACGCCGGAGAACTGGCTGGGCAGCCCGGGCACCTGGAACAGCTCCGGGCGCCGCAGGACCTCCTGCACCTTGAAGACATTGACGCCAAAAAGCTGACGTCCGCCGAGACGGAACAGTAGCAGCGCCAGGCGATTGTGGCCGGCCAGTCGGGTCCGCTGGTCGATCCGGTTGAGCAGGTCATGGGACATGGCTGCTGTATCGGCGCCGCAGTGGCGGAACTTGAGGGCGCTCTGCCGCCCGCGTGGTCCGCACCGCAATTGTGGCGTCGCGCCATGTTCGACCGAGGCTCGACTCTACAAAACGCAGCTCTGCCCATCTGGCACACCCCTTGCACGCACCAGGGCCAGATCCCATCGACAGGAGGCGCCATGCGCCGGGTCACATCTCTCTTCGCCATCGCGTTGGCCTTGGCCTCGCCGTGGGCGGTTGCCGCCGACTGGCAGCCGGTGGCCAGCATTCGCGCCGCGGCGTTGTCGACGCTGCCGGCCGGCAGCGAGGGCGAGGCCCAGGTGGCCGATGCGCTGCGCCTGCCCAGGTGTGGTGGCGCGCTGCAGGTGCAGCCCACCGCCAACACCACGGTCGAAGTCAGCTGCCCCGATGCCGGTGGCTGGCGCCTGTTCGTGCCGGTGAAGGTACGGCGCAACCAGACCGTGCTGGTGCTCAATCGTGGAATCGGCACTGGAGAAACCCTCACCGCCGCCGATATCACCACTGCCCAGCGTGACGCCGCCCGGATTGCCGGTGCAGTGCTGGCCGATCCCAACGCGGCGATCGGCCGCATCGCCCGCCGTCCGTTGCAGGCCGGAGCCCTGCTGTCGAACAACGATCTGGTGGTGCAGCGTCTCATCAAGAGGGGAGACAATGTGGCCCTGGTATCGCGTCGCGGCTCGGTCGAGGTCCGCATTGCCGGTCGCGCGATGGGCGATGCCGGTGAAAACGAACGGGTCTCGGTAGAGAACCTGTCCTCGCGGCGGATCGTGCAAGGCACGGTCGATGCCGCCGGTGACGTAATCGTGGCGCGTTGATTTACCGCAAAATATCCCTAAAGATCACGGCCCTGCGGCCGTTATCCCTTGTGAACGGCAACTCCAGGACACCCCATGAGCCAGAAAATCGACGGCAACCTGCAGGTCCCCCAGGCACTGCGCAGCGTGACGACCCCGGCCAACAAGCCCGGCGTCAGCACCGATGCGGCAGCACGTCCGGTCGAAGCGGCCGACAGCCTGCGCCTGACCGGCGAGGCCACCAATCTGCAGGCCATCGAGCGTGAGCTGACCACCGCCCCGGCGATCGACGCCCAGCGCGTGGCCGCCGTGCGCGAATCGCTGCAGAACGGCACCTACAAGATCAATCCGGACGCGATCGCATCGCGCATGCTCGAGCTGGACCAGCAGCTGCACGGATGACCGCGGCGATGAGCGAGCCGCTGCAGCGCCTTGCCCAGGCCCTGGACGTTGAACGCCAGGCCTTGGTCGAGCACGACGTGCACGCCCTGATTCGGGCCACCGGCGCCAAGCTGGAGGCGCTGCGTGCGCTGGAAGGCGCGCCGCCGGTGGGCGAGGGCGAACAGCTGCAGGAACTGGCCGAGCGCAACCGCGCCAACGGCGTACTGCTGTCGCGCCGCCGCCGCGAGGTCAACTGGGCATTGCGCCAGCTCGGCCGCACCGAAGATGCCTCGGCCTACGATGCCAAGGGCCAGGCGCACACCGTCACTGCGCGCCGTCCACTCGCCGTCGCCTGACGCGACGGCGGTCGCACAACCCATTCCTGCGGGCTGAAGCCCGCTGCGTGACCGCGTATATTGGGCGCCTGTTCGAATGCCCCGAGTCGCCGTGTCCGCTGCCAACGCCCTGGTTACCGCCCCCCTTCCGCCACAGCCGGTGCTGCAGGCCCTGCTTGAGCGCCTGCGCGAAGGGCTGCTGCTGTTCACTGAAGACGGGCAGGTGGCGCTGGCCAATCCGGCCGCGCAGAACCTGCTGGCCAGCGGCGAGGGTGGCGGTCTGCCACCACCGCAGCGCCTGCGTGAACTGCTGCCGCCCGATGCCCTGGAACAGGCGCGCCAGCATGGTCACTGGAATGGCAGCCTGCCGCTGGGCGAGGGCGTGGTCATCGCCCATCTGTATCACCACGGCCCGGTGGGCCAGGGGCACTTCCTGGCGTTGTTCCGCCATATCGAGGGGCAGGAAGACTACGAGCGCGAGCTGCAGCAGCGCCATGCCGAGCTGCGCCAGGCCTACCTGCGCCTGAACGGCACCCAGGAAAAGCTGCTGCAGTCGGAAAAGATGGCCTCGATCGGCCAGCTTGCTGCCGGCGTCGCGCACGAGATCAACAACCCGATCGGCTACGTGCACTCCAACCTGGGCAGCCTGCAGGAATACCTACGCAGCCTGTTCACGGTGATCGAAGCCTACGAACGCGCCCTGCGCGCGCCGGACCCGAAGGCGTTGATTCCGGAAATCGACGATATCCGTGACCGTCTGGACATCGATTTCATCAGCCGTGACCTGCCGCAGCTGATGGCTGAATCGCGCGAAGGCATCGAGCGGGTCACCCGCATCGTGCGTGACCTGAAGGACTTCTCGTATTCCGGCCGCGACGAATCGTGGAAGCTGGTCGACCTGCACGCAGGCCTGGAATCGACCATCAACATCATCTGGAACGAGCTGAAGTACAAGGTCACCCTGGTGCGGGAGTTCGGCCAGCTACCGCTGGTGGAATGCCTGCCGTCGGAGTTGAACCAGGTCTACATGAACCTGCTGCTCAACGCCGGCCATGCCATCGCCGAGCGCGGCACGATCACGGTGCGCACCGGCGTTGATGGCGATCACGTGTGGGTCGAATTCGAGGACACCGGCGGCGGCATCTCGCCGGAACTGCGCCAGCGCATCTTCGATCCGTTCTTCACCACCAAGCCCGTTGGCAGCGGCACCGGCCTGGGCCTGTCGATCTCCTACAGCATCATCAACAAGCACCACGGCCGCATCGACCTGGACAGCACCCCGGGCGTGGGCTCGCGCTTCCGCGTGGTGCTGCCGGTGAAGCAGCCGCGCTGATCGACTCTACATGTGGGTCACCGCAGCGGACGATCCTCACCGCCATCTCCGCTTTCCACCGGCGCCGGACCGGCGTTGCTGCGGCGTTGCTCCTCATAGGTGCGGAACGCCTGGTGGATGTGCTTGCGCAGCTCGTCGTCGTTCCACGGCTTGGTCAGGAAGCGATAGATCGCACCGCGGTTGATCGCGTCGGTCACGGTGTTCAGATCGGTGTAACCGGACAGCACCAGGCGGATCGTGTCCGGGTACAGCATCTTCACCCGGCCCAGGAACTCGGTGCCGCTCATGTCACTCATGCGCTGGTCGGACAGGATCACCTGCACGTCGTTGATCGCCAGCAGGTCGAACGCATCGCGCACGTTGCCGGCGGCCAGGATGCGGTAGCCATCGCGACGGAACAGGCGCACCAGCGAGCGCAGCACGTTCTCCTCGTCGTCCAGCAACAGCAGCGTGCGGTCGGGACGGGTCTCGGCAAAGGCCTCCGGGCGCAGGTAGCGGCGGCGCAGGGTCATGCCGGCGGCATCGGCCGACATCGGTTCGCCGAACAGGTAGCCCTGGAACACGTCGCAGTCGTTGCGGCGCAGGAAGCCCAGCTGCGCCTGCGATTCCACGCCGTTGGCGATCACGGTCATGCCCAGCTGGTGGCCCATGGCGATGATCGCACGGGCGATGGCCGCTTCGCGGTTACCGGCCGGCGCACTCTTGATGAAGCTGCGGTCGATCTTCAGCTTGTCCACCGGGTAGCGCACCAGCGCACTCAGGCTGGAATCGCCGGTGCCGAAATTGTCCAGGCTCAGGCTGATGCCTTCGTTGCGCAGGTTGGCCAGCGTCTCGTGCACGAAGTTGACGTTGTTGGTCAGCGCGCTTTCGTTGATCTCCAGCGTCAGCATCTGCGCCGGCACGCCCGCCGCCTGGATCAGGCCCATGACTTCTGCGAAGAAGTTGGGCCGCAGCAACTGCAGGGTGGAGACGTTCACGGCGATGGTGAAGTCGTCGAAGCCCTGGTCGCGCCACAGGCGGGCCTGCTTCAGCGCGCCCTCCAGCACCCAGGTGCCGATCTGCACGATGATGCCCAGCCGTTCGGCGGTGCGCATGAAGCGCTCCGGCACCAGCATGCCCAGCGTCGGCGACTGCCAGCGCAGCAGCGCCTCCATGCCCACCACGTGGCCGTCGCGGGCACTGACCAGCGGCTGGTAGCGAAGCTTCAGCTCGCCATTGGGGATCGCGTCGACGATCTGGCGCGCGATGATGCTCTCGCTGTGCGCGCTCGGCGGCGTGTCCACGGCGTGGATGCGCACCGCGTTGCCGCCTTCGCGGGCCGCCTGGTACAGCGCATCCTCGGCATGATCGAGCAGGCGTGAGGCGCTGCTTGCATGGTCCGGGCACAGGCTCACGCCCAGCTTGCCGGTCATGAACAACGTATACGGCAGCACCGACAGGGGCAGCTCCATCTGCTGCCGGATCTCCTCGGCAAAGTCCTCCGGCAGCGGCACGTCGGCCGTGCGTGGCACGGCGATCAGGAACTCATCGCTGCCGTGGCGCCACAGCTTGCCGCGCCCGCGCAGGTAGGACTGCAACCGCTGCGCCACCAGCGCCAGGGCCTGGTCACCCACCTCGGCGCTCATGTTTTCGTTGACCGAAGCGAAGTGGTCGATGTCGACATGCATCAGCATCAGTGCGGTGCCGCCCGAGGCCGCCTCGGCGACCATTACCTGCAGCTCGGGGTTGCCGGCGCCAAGGCGATCAGGCGCATCATCGATGCTGACCGGGGGCTGGTTGGGATTCCACATAGGCTCAGTATTCCGGTGACTCAGCGGCGGCCATGCTGGCCGCCTGGTAGGGGAGGTGGACGTCGATCAGCGTGCCTTCGCCGTGCGCGGATTCGATCCGCACATGGCCACCGACGCTCTGCGCGCGCTCACGCATCACGATCAGGCCCAGCCCGCGCGGACCATCGGGGTCGAAACCCTCGCCATCGTCGCGGATCTGCAGGTGCAGGCCGCGCTGGCCGACATCGCGCAGCTGCAGCTGCACCTGGCTGGCACGGGCGTGGCGCAATACGTTGGTCAGGCTTTCCTGCGCGATACGGAAGCAGGCCTGCTCGATGCTGTTGTCGGGACGGTGCGGCAGGGGCTCGATCTCGGCCAGCAGTTCCACCGGCGACGAACGGAACAGTACCCGTGCCTGCCAGCTCAAGGCTGCTTCCAGGCCCAGCGCGTCGAGCTGCGGCGGGCGCAGCAGGGTAGAGATGTCGCGCAGCTTGGCCACCGTGGTATCGGCCAGGCTGACGATCTGCGCCAGATCCTCGGCGCGGCGCTGCGGATCATCTTCGTCCTGTGCTGCGTAGGCGGACAACTTGATCGCCGTGATCGCCTGGCCGATGTCGTCGTGCAGATCGCGCGAGATCGCGCGGCGTTCATCCTCCTGCAGCGAGAACAGGCGGCCGGCCATCGCCTGCAGTTCACGGTTGCTGGTTTCCAACGCACTGCGGGTCCGCTCGGAATCGCTCAGGTCGCGCACGATCAGCAGCTTGCAGTCGCGTCCGCCATAACGCACTTCACCTACCGCCAGGCCGGCATGGAAGCTGCGGCCATCAGCGCGCTGCATCGCCACCACGCTGCTGTGACCGGGCCCCAGGTGGGGCTGGCCGGCACGCAGCTGGCTGCGCACGCGGGACAGATCGGCGTTGCCCACCAGTGCCGACAGCGGCTCGCCCAGCAGGGTGTGGCTGCCATAGCCGAACAGGCTGGCGGCCCAGGCATTGGCGTACAACACGTGTTCTTCGGAGAGGATCACCACGCCATCGGGCAGTACCCGTACCAGCTCGCGGAACTGCTCCTCACGCTCGCGCAGCAGGCGTCGCGACTGCTCACGCTCGGTCACGTCCTGCAGCGTGCCCAGCACGCGATTGCGGCCGGCCTCGTCGATGCCGCTGGCAGCACGCAGATGCACCATCAAGGCGCGGCCATCCATCGACAACAGCGGCAGCAGCACGTCCACGTGCACGGGATCGCCGGAGCAGAGTTCGGCCAGCAGCTGTTCGGTCTGGGTAGCGGTGGCCGGATCGGCCGGCACCAGCAGTTCGTCGAAGCGATGCCAGCGCCGGGCCTCGGGCGGGCGGCGACCCAGCAGGCGGTAGACCTGATTGGAATAACGGCCGAGCCCGGTGGACGGGTCCAGCTCCCAGGCGCCGATGCGGGCCAGCTCGTGGGCTTCTTCCACCCGGGCCAGCGCCTGGTCGCGGCGCAGTTGCGCCAGATCCTCCGCAGTGCGGTCGATGGCAATCAACAAGCGGGCGTTGTGGCCGTCGTAGCTGATGGCGTTGGAGCGCAGCTCCATCTGCCGCAGCGAGCCGTCACGCAGCTGCAGCTGGGTACGCAGGATGCACAGTTCCTCTGGTGCCTCGCGGATCGCCTCCAGCTTGGTCTGCAGTGCCTGGTCCTGGCCTGGCGGCCACAACGCGTCGATGGTCTGCTCCAGCAGTTCGTCACGGTCCCAGCCGAAGGCGGTGCAGGCCGCCGGATTGGCATCGAGGATCGCCAGCGTATCGAGGTCATAGACCAGGATCGGGCCGGGGTTGCCTTCGAACATCTGCCGCAGGCGCAGCTCCGAGGCCTGCTGGCGTGCATGGGTGTGCAGCACGTGCTCGGCCAGCGGGCGCAGCAGCAGATACAGCAGGCCCGCACTGGCAAGGGCGAAGAACGAGCCCTTCAGGCCCTGCCACAAGGCCGCCTGCTGCGGGTCAGGCACCAGTGCCTGCACCGCACTGTCGGTGGAGATCATCCAGGCCAGCGCCATCGCCAGGTAGCTCAGCACCACCCGGCGCCGGTCGCGGCTCAGCGCCTGCGCCATCCGCGGGTCGGGAACTGGGGCGTTGCCGGTCGGTTCTGCGGGCATGGACAGGGCGGAAGAAAGGGGCGCCGGCCATCTTACCGCGCAGGTGCGCCCAGACCACTCAATTATCCGCCGCAGGCGCCGTTAACCACTGCGTGCCCCGCTGACGGGCGTGTCATCCGGAGCAAGATCGCGTGGACCAAGGGATCATCGCCAGCCTGCTGCAGCACCCGCTTGCGTCGGCGCTGGTCATCGTCGACCGCACGGGCCGCCCGCTGGCGGCCAATCCGGCTGCGCGCGAGCACGGCTTGCCGGCTACCGTGGCTGCGTATGCGCCGATGCTGGAAGATCTGCGCCTGATGGCCGCCGATGGCGGCATCGTGGCCTGCACGCTGCCGGGTGGCCCGCACGGGCACTACGACGGCCACCTGCGGGCCGTGCACGATGGCGCCGGCAATCTGCTGGCCTTCACGCTGAGCATTCCCGAACCGGTGCCGCTTGGCGGCGGTGGGCGCTGGGAGCTGGCGCTGGACAGTGCCGGGCACAGCCTCTGGGACTGGGACATTCCCAGCGACCGTGTGGTGCGCACCCCGGCGCTGGGTGACGAAACCGCCACCGAGATCCTGGCCCGCGTGCACAGCGAGGATATCGCCCAGGTGCGGGTCGCACTGGACGAGCATCTGCGTGGCTTGAGCGAGCAGTACAGCGCACAATTCCGCTTCCGCCAGGCCGATGGCCAGTGGCGTTGGGTACTGGACCGCGGGCGCGTGGTCGCGCGCACCGCCGATGGCCAGCCGCTGCGCATGGTCGGCACGCATACCGATATCGAACAACAGAAGCAGCTGGAAGGGCTGCTTCAGGAACAGCAGCTGCACCTGAGCGAGGCCCAGCGCATCGCCAGCATGGGCAGCTGGTCGTTCGACCCCAACAGTGGTCATTTCTGGTGGTCGCCGGAACTGCGCTCGATGCTGGCGCTGGAGCAGGGCAGCGCGCCCGGCCAGCGCCGCTGGCTGAAGCAGCTGCATCCGCGCTCGCGGGGTGCGTTGCGTGCAGCCTGGCGGCGTCTGTGGCGTGATGGCCGGGCCGCCAACATCGAACTGGAACTGACCCGCGGCCACGAACCGTCGCAGCATCTGCGGCTGTGGATGCAGCCGCTGCTGGACATGGATGGCCAGCCCAAGCGCTTGCTCGGCCAGGTGCAGAACATCACCGAGCAGCACCAGACCGATGCGCTGATCCGCTGGCGTACCGAGCTGCTCAACCGCGTCTCCGCGCTGGGCCGCATCGGCGGCTGCGAGATCGAGGTGCAGACCCGGCACATGCAGTGGACCGAGGAGTGCTATCGCATCCACGGCCTGCGCAAGGAGCCGATCACCCTCGACCAGGCGCTGGCGCTGTACACCGAAGATTCGCGCAATGCCTTCGACGCCGCGCTGGTCCGGATTGCCGGCGGCGGGCTGCCCGAACAGCTGGACCTGTGCTTCTACCGTCAGTCCGGTCTGCGCGTGTGGGTGCAGGTGCTGATCGAGCTGGACCGTCGCGACGGACTGCCGCCGCGCTTCGTGGTGCTGTTCCGTGACATCACCCGCGAGCGCGAGGCGAATGAGCGCATCGAGCTGCTGGCCCACTACGATCTGCTCACCGGCCTGCCCAATCGCGTGCTGCTCGGCGAACAGACGGCAGAAGCCATCGAGGAAGCGCGCGACCGTGGCACCTCGCTGGCGATGCTGTTCATCGATCTGGACGGTTTCAAGACCATCAACGACAGCTTCGGTCATGCCACCGGTGATGCGCTGCTGAAGGCCGCTGCGACGCGCCTGCACCAGAACCTGCGCAACAACGACCTGTTTGGCCGCTTCAGTGGTGACGAGTTCATCGTGGTGCTGCGCGACCTGGCCGAGCCGGAAGACGCCGGCCACGTGGCGCGCAAGCTGATCGCCTCGTTGGCCGAGCCGCTGCGCCGTGGCGAGACCACGTTGAAGGTCGGCGCCAGCGTCGGCATCGCGATGCTGGGCGATGCGCAGACCGACTTTGATTCCCTGCTGCGTGCTGCCGACGCCGCGATGTACGCGGCCAAGGAAGCCGGGCGCAATACCTACCAGTACTACAGTCAGGACGCGCTGGCCCGCATCCAGCGCAAGCTGGAGCTTGAGCACGCCCTGCACGGCGCCATCGAGCGCGAAGAGTTCAGCCTGGCCTACCAGCCGCTGCTGCATGCCCACCACGGCGAGCCACCTGCAATCGAGGCGCTGCTGCGCTGGCACCGGCCCGGGATCGGCTACTGCAGCCCGGCCGAGTTCATTCCGATTGCCGAGAAGTGCGGTGAGATCGTGCGCATCGGCGACTGGGTACTGAATGAAGCCTGCCGCCAGGCCACCGCCTGGGACCGCGCCGGCCTGCGCTTCGACCGCATCGCGGTGAATGTCTCCGCGGTGCAGCTGCGTGACCGTGGTTTCGCCGAGCGCGTGATCGAGATCTGCCACGCCCATGGTTGGCCACCGCAGCGACTGGAACTGGAACTGACCGAGTCGGCACTGATCCGTGACACCGACATCCTGCGCCATTGCTTCGATGTGCTGGAACGGCACGGCGTGCCGCTGGCGGTGGATGACTTCGGTACCGGCTTCTCCAACCTCAATTATCTCAACCGCTTCCCGGTGGGCCGCCTGAAGATCGACCGCAGCTTCGTGCAGGGCATGCTGCATGATTCGGGCACGGCCGAAGTGACCCAGGCCATCGTGCACCTGGGCCACGCGCTGGGCATGAAGGTGGTGGCCGAGGGCGTGGAAACACACCAGGAAGAAGACATGCTGCGCCGCCAGGGCTGCGACGAGATCCAGGGCTACCTGTACTCGCGCCCGCTCAGCCCGCGCGACCTGGCGCAGTGGCTGCGCCAGCCACAGCCGGTTTCGCTGCGTACCGATGCCAGCGGGGAAGTGGTGCTGGCGCGCTGATCAGCTGCACTGGTTGGAACTGACCTTGGCTGCTGTGTCTATCCACGCATGGCGTGGATCTACCGCAACCCGTTTTGGTGGCTGCTGACCTTGGTCGGCACGAATGCCTCCTGCACGCGCGACCATCCACGCATGGGGTGGATCTACCTTGGGAACTCCGCCTTCAACTGCATGCGCAGCGCTTCGACGATGGCCGCATAGCGCCGCTTCTGGACCAGATAGCTGGCCAGGAACAGCGGCAGCACCAGCAGCATGGGCGCCACCATCGGGCGCATCGCCACCAGCGGCAACAGCAACAGCGACAGGATGGCCACGAACCAGCTGCACAGTCCGATCACCCGCACCTCGTGCCGTCGCGTGTTGAGTACGATGCGACCGCGCATCACGGGGAAGTAGCGCAGGCCGAAGCTCGGCGCGAAGCTCTCGCGGAACGCCATGCTGCCGTCAGGCAGCGCATGGAAGGCCAGTCGCAGCCACTTGTCCCGCGGCAGGTCACGTTCCAGGCTGCCCAGCGAGAGCCGGGCCTGCATGGCCGGTGACGCCGCGATGCGTTCGTTGAACACGGTGATGCCCCAGCTGAAATAACCGGCCACCCAGGCCATCAGAAGGACGGTCTCGATCAGCAGGAGTGCGATCAGGGCGATGGCCATCGGTCTTCCATGATCGGGATCGGTGGATCATGCCACTGCCCGGACAGTAGATCCACGCCATGCGTGGATGGCAGGCGGTCCGAGCCACCATGCGGGTGGGGCCGCCCAGCGACTCAAGCAGCCTCTTGGCGTCAGTCCTCTTCCACCAGATCGCTAAGATCCAGAATCCGTGGAGCAACACTGTGCGCAACGACGCTTTGGATCATTCCGGGCTTGGGCCGAAGTGAATAGGCTCGCATCGTGTGGATGGGATTGAACTCCAGCCACGGGCAGGATGAATGCCCCACGATAACCGGCATGTTGAAACTGATGTCCTTGGGATCATCCAGTGGGAGAGTCCATTTGCCGCCGTGATGCTGACACACGGTTTCCCCAAGATATCGTGCAAACACAACTCTCAAGGCAGCCTGCTCGTCCTTCGATAACGTTGCGGCCATCAACGTGTACAGGGTTTCGAGGCGATCAAGGCTCTCCAGGCTACCGTCTAGGTCGACGCCGCGCTGCTGCGCCTGCTCGATCAGCCATTCAATCTGATCGTCCATGATGATCAGAAACTGTTCGAAGGCTTCTTGCGCTTCTTCCGGATTGAATGCCATGACGCTGTCAAGGAGGGAGAGCGATGAGTGTGCCCGGAGCCGGTGATTCAGACCATGCAACAAATCTGAAATGGTGGGTGGCCGCTGCCATTTCATCCACGCATGGCGTGGATCTACTTCAGCGCTTCCCCATCCAGCCCCAGGTCCCACGCCAGCCCCAGCAGCGCCTCGTCCGCGCGGGACGGCGCCGGCCGCGCATCGGCCAGCTGCTGCAGCTCGCGGATCTCCTCGCGTGCCACATCCTCCAGCTGTTGCAGCTGCTCACGCACGTTCGCGTTGCGCGGGCGCTCGGTGTTGGTGAGGGAGGGCAGGGCGTGGATCAGGGTCATGGTGCGCGTACAGGATGCATCCAACGGCGGGTCACAGGCAAAGGCCCCGGAGGAACCGGGGCCTTGCGGGCTGCCGGCGAGGGCAGCGGACATCAGGATCAGAACAGCTCGACGGTGCCGGCGCCCATGCTCTGCTGGGCAACCGGCTTGTGCGGCGGGCGTTCCCATTCGCTGCGCAGTTCGCGCAGGCGGCTGCCGGTGCGCTGCAGGGCGGTGGCGATCTCTTCGTCGAACACGCCGCCGTTGCGGTGCAGCAGTTCCTGCAGGGCGACTGCTTCGCGGTTGATCGCGGTCAGGCGGTCCAGGTGGGTGTGCACGCCGCCCAGCGCCTGGGTGGCGATGTCTTCGAACTGCAGGGCGCGCACAGCCTCCGCCACGCTGCCATCGATCGAACGGGCGCACTCGGACACTTCGCGCATGCCGTCGCCCAGCGAAGCGTTGATCTGCGCGACGTTGTCGAGCATCGCCGCCGCTTCCTGGCGTGCTTCGCGGGAGCGGTCCATGTCACGCGAGGCCATGTGCGAGACCGTCTCGCGCACCTTGGCGATGGCGTCCTTGGAGCTGTGCGCCAGCTTGCGGATCTGCTCGTTGAACGTGGTCGAGCGCTCGGACAGGTTGCGCACTTCGTCGGCGACCACCGCGAAGCCACGACCGGCTTCACCGGCACGCGCTGCTTCAATTGCAGCGTTCAGGGCCAGCAGGTTGGTCTGGTCGGCGATCGATTTGACGTCTTCCAGCAGCGCGAAGATGCCATCCAGGTGCTGCGCCATCTGGTCGATGTGCTGCACGGTGGTGCTGCTCTGGCCGCTCACCTGTTCCAGTGCTTCGACCAGCTGTTCCATGCGGTGGCTGGCGTGCTGGGCGAAACGGGCAACGTCGAGGCCGGCATTGCCTTCATCACCGGCGCGGTCGACGATGCGCGACAGGGCCTGGCTCTGCTGGCGCGACTTGCGGTTCATGGCATCGAAGCTGCCGCCCAGGCTGGAGACCGCCTGGCGGATCAGGTCACGGGCGCGTTCCACCTCGCCGCGCGAACCGTCGATCTCGTTGCCGACGAAGTTGCGCAGTTCGGTCAGCAGCTGGTCCTGCTCACGCAGGACACGGGCGTGTTCCGGGGAACGGTGCGCCTGGGCGCGGGTGGTCCACCACGCAAAGCCGAGCCAGCTCAGCGTCATCGTGGTCAGGATCGCCCAGCGCAGGGCGGCCGGCCATTCGAAACCGATGGCGAAGGGGAGCAGCAGGGTCAGAGCCAGGGGGGCGGCCAGACGGATGAAAATGCGTGAGTACATGGACGTTCTCGGGAGGTGCACGGAGGATGTATCGGCCGTACCCCCTTTCTCTTTAACGTCGATGTGCCCGGAAGTGCATTCTGAATGCGCCGGTTTTCCGGCGCCTTGGCGGCTTCAGGGTCAGAGCCCTTTCCGTGCCGGAAAGGGATCCGACCCCATGGCCTCAGGCCAGCTGCCGGTCCACGGCCTCGATCATCGCCTTGCGGCTGAACAGGAAGTCCCAGTAGCTGCCGCCCAGCTGGCGCCACAGCACCGCCGAGCGCACCGCGGCCAGCAGCAGGGCGCGGATCTCGGCCACAACGCCAGCCTGGCCCAGATAGTGCGGGTTGCCCTGCACCATCACCCGCGGCTTGAGGTGGCTGATGGTGTCCGCGTAAAGGCCGCCCAGGTTGGCCAGCACGTCCGGATGGCCGCTGTCGCCCAGCTCGGTGGCCTGGCGCTGGGCGCGCTCGATGCCCGAGGCGACCTTGTTCACGGTGGCGCCGTCCTGCACGAAGCGACGCTCCAGCTGCAGCACCGACAGGGCCAGCTTGGGCAGGATCGGATCCTGGCCCTGGCTGCGGAAGTAGTTGTGCAGCAGGCGCAGGCCGGCCTTCAGTGCATGGCGGTCACCGAACACCTCCTGCGGCGAGGACGCATCGACACGGAACACGCTGTCCACGGCGGTGCGCACGGCGGCGGCGTCGGAATGGCCGGTATCGGCGATGCGGCGTACCTGCTGCAGGGCCTGGGCAATGCCGGCCAGGGCCAGGACGCGGTCGTCGACAGTGAAACTCATGCAGCGATTACCTCAAAAGGGGAGGGGGTGGTGCGCAGGCGCTGTTCCAGCGGCGCATCGGTGGCGGCGATCACCGCGCCACCCAGGCACACGTCACCGTCATACAGCACCAGTGATTGACCGGGGGTAACGGCGCGCTGCGGGCGCGCGAAGGTGACCAGCACGCTGCCATCGTCCAGCACCTCGACCGTACACGGCTCGTCGGGCTGGCGGTAGCGGGTCTGGGCGGTGCATTCAAAGCGCCGTGCCGGCGGCGCGCCGGCGATCCAGTGCGCGGTTTCCGAGCGCAGGCGATCGGACAGCATCCACTTGCTGTCGCGGTCCTGATCCACGTACAGCACGTTGCTGGCCACATCCTTGCCGACCACGTACCACGGCGCGGCCGGACGTCCACGCACGCCGCCGATGTTCAGGCCTTCGCGCTGGCCCAGGGTGAAATAGAACACGCCCGGATGTTCGGCGATGACGCTGCCGTCGGCCGGGTCGAGGATCTGGCCGGGCTTGGCCGGCAGGTAACGGCCGAGGAATTCACGGAAGTCGCGCTCACCAATGAAGCAGATGCCGGTGGAGTCCTTCTTGGCGTGGGTCGGCAGGCTGACGTCACGTGCGATCCGCCGCAGGTCGGTCTTTTCCAGGTCGCCGATCGGGAACAGGGTGGCCGCCAGCTGTTCCTGGCCCAGCTGGTGCAGGAAGTAGCTCTGGTCCTTGGAGCGGTCGGCGCCGCGCAGCAGCAGCCACTGGTGGCCGCGCTGGGTCACACGTGCGTAATGGCCGGTGGCGATGCGTTCGGCGCCCAGCTCGCGGGCGGCATCCAGGAAGTGCTTGAACTTCACTTCGCGGTTGCACAGCACGTCCGGGTTCGGCGTACGGCCGGCCGCGTACTCGGCCAGGAAGTGCTCGAACACGCCCTGCCAGTATTCGCTGGAGAAATCGCGGAAGTGGAACGGAATGCCGAGCAGGCCGCAGACGGCCACCGCATCGCGGCGGTCGTCCTCGGCACGGCAGTCGCCGCTGCCGTCGTCGGCCCAGTTCTGCATGAACAGACCGGCTACGGCCTCGCCCTGCTGTACCAGGCGCCAGGCGGCGACCGAGGAGTCGACGCCACCGGAGACGCCCACCATCACGCGCGGAGTGCTCATGCGACCTCCCGGACCAGGGAAAGTGGATGGCGCTGGCCACCCAGGTAATCAGCCACCACCTGCCAGACCAGCGGGCTGCGCTGGCGCTCGCCGGCGGCCTGCAGTTCGGCCGGGGTCAGCCAGAGTGCGCGGTCGATGCCGGTGTCCAGTGGCTGCGCCGGGTCGTGCGAGACCGGGCGCGCCGCGTAGCAGAAGCGCAGGAAGGGGGTGCCGTCGCCGGCCGTCCACTGGTAGCAGCCGATGAAGTGGGTCAGCTGCACCGTCCAGCCGGTTTCCTCGCGGGTCTCGCGCAGGGCTGCCTCGGCCAGGCTTTCGCCCGGCTCGAGGTGGCCGGCCGGCTGGTTCAGCACCTGGCGGCCGTCGATGGTCTCTTCAACCAGCAACACGCGGCCGCCGTCGACCACCACGGTGGCGACGGTGGCGTGCGGTGCCCAGCGCGGGTCCGGCGTAGCGTTCAACTCAGAACTCGTCCTTCTTGGTCAGTTCCAGCTCCATGGCGTCGGCGGTGCGGATGGCCGCATCGATGGCGTCGCTGAGCTGGTCGGCCGTGGCATCGGCGTCGATCTTGACCACGAACATGGCGGTGGTGTCCTGCTTCACCCAGCCGCCCATCTTGGCGTCCTGCGAATCTTCCAGCAGGCGGTTGGCCACGGCCACCGGGAACTGCTTGGTCTTGGCGTTGTAGGCCGGCGACCAGATCTCGCGGATGTTGTGGGTGCCGAAATCTTCCACCGACGAGCGCACGTAGACCATCTGGGTGCGGTCACCTTCGACGTCGAACACCATGCGGTAGTCGCCGTCCTCGTCGACCTCGTAGGTGTAGCCCAGCTTGTCCAGGTGGCGGGCCACGGCCTTGTCGGCCTGGGTCTCGGCGGCGGCGGAGCCGGCGGCGGCCAGGGCGATCAGCAGGGCGGAGAGAAGGGTCCTTTTCATGAAGATCCTGTGAAACAGTGTTGAGAGAGGATGCAATTGTGACGGCGGCCGTGCGTGCCGTCCAATCTGCGGCGGGCCGACGCAGGCCCGCTCGAGCCTCTATAATGAGCAGATGCCCCGCGAGTCTTCCCCCGATTCCCATCACGAGCACGGCGTTGCCGTGGAACCCGCGCGCCCGGAAGTGGCGCCGCCGCCGTTCTACCAGGTGATGCTGCTCAATGACGACTACACCCCGATGGATTTCGTGGTGGACGTACTGCAGCAGTTCTTCAACATGGACCTGGACAAGGCCACACAGGTGATGCTGCACGTCCATACCCGCGGCCGCGGCGTGTGCGGGGTGTTCACCCGCGAAGTGGCCGAGACCAAGGTTGCCCAGGTCAACGAGTATTCGCGGATGAACCAGCACCCGCTGCTGTGCACGATGGAAAAGGCCTGACCGCCCCCGACCTGTAGAGCCGAGCCCACGCTCGGCTGCTGTTCACCCAGGCATCCAGATCTCTGCCAGCAGCAGCCGAGCGCAGGCTCGGCTCTGCAGCTGGATCAGGCCTCCGCCAACGCCTCCAGCGCCATACGCGCCACGGCCTCGTCGACCTCGGCGGGGGCGCCGTCATCCCGGAACCAGACTGCCGACAGCCCCGCGCTGGCTGCGATCCAGCGCAGCAGGCGCGTGCGCTCCAGGCCCGCCAGTGCACTGACCTGTTCCAGCCGGGCGGCAAACCGCTCAGGCTGCGTCGCAATGTGGATGCCCGGACCGCACAGGTCCGGGTTGCTGAACAGTGTCGTGTAATCAAAGGCGCGATCACCCAGCAGCCGCTTCGGGTCGATCGCCAGCCAGCCACGTGCGCCGAAATCGAGCACGTTGTCGTGGTGCAGGTCGCCGTGCAGCGGCCGGATCTCGCGCTCTTCCTGCAGCAACGCCTCCGCCAGTGATCTGCACTGTTCCAGCAGTGGCGGCAACGCAGCCCTTGGCTGCAGCAGGTCGGCGAACCATCTACGGAGGCAGACCAGTTCCGCTGGCGGCGCGTTCCGTGGCCGGTGCAGCCGCTGCAGGACCTGGCACAGGATCGTGGTGCAGGCGTCATCGTCGCCCTCGATCGAGCGTTGCCGCAGCGAGTCGCCGCCGGCACGCTCGATCAGGATCGCCGGTCCCTCGTGGGCCAGCAGGCGGGCGGCGCCATCGCCCTCCCACCAGCGCAGCAGGCGATGGCTGTTCTGCTCTTCGGTTTCGCTGCTGATCTTCAGCATGGCCGGCTCGCCGGCGATGGTCAGCACTGGCCAGAGCTGGGCATGGGGCGTTTCGATGGCTGCGCCATCACGCCGCAATCGCCAGCGGCTCAGGTAGGGTTCGCTCATGCTGGGCGGGCTGTCCTGGAGTGAATGAAGATCAAGCGATGTGTACTGCTAACGCCATCTGAACGCAGCAATCCGCTAGGGTGATGGAAATCGCGTAGTCAGGCCGCATATTGTCCCCATCTGCCGCCGGAGTAATCCATGTTCAGCAAAGACCTCGAACACACCATCGGCCAGTGCTACAAGCGCGCCCGTGAGGCCCGGCATGAGTTCATGACGGTCGAACACCTGCTGTTGGCACTGCTCGACAACCCGTCCGCCCAGGCCGTACTGAAGGCGTGTGGCGCCGACGCCGAACGCCTGCGCCAGGAGCTGGAGCAGGCCATCGAGGCCTCCGTGTCCCGCCTGGCCGAAGATGACGGCCGCGATACCCAGCCGACCCTGGGCTTCCAGCGCGTGCTGCAGCGGGCCGTGTACCACGTGCAGTCCTCGGGCAAGAAGGAGGTCACCGGCGCCAATGTGCTGGTCGCCATCTTCGGCGAAAAGGACTCCCACGCCGTCTATTACCTCAACCAGCAGGACGTCACCCGGCTGGACGTGGTCAATTACCTGTCCCATGGCATCGCCAAGCTGGGCGAAGAAGGCGAGCAGCCGTCCTCCTCCTCCGAGGGCGAAGGCCGCATTGAAGGCGGGGAGGGCGAGCCGAAGGGCGATGCCCTGACCGAGTTCGCCAGCAACCTCAACGAACAGGCCCGGGCCGGTCGCATTGACCCGCTGGTCGGTCGTGCCGACGAAATCGAGCGCACCATCCAGGTCCTGTGCCGCCGCCGCAAGAACAACCCGCTGTACGTGGGCGAGGCCGGCGTGGGCAAGACCGCGATCGCCGAGGGCCTGGCCCGCCGCATCGTCGAAGGTTCGGTGCCTGAGGTGCTGGCCGATGCGGTGATCTATTCGCTCGATCTGGGCGCACTGGTGGCTGGTACCAAGTACCGTGGTGACTTCGAGAAGCGCCTGAAGAGCGTGCTGACGGCACTGAAGAAGGTGCCCAACGCGGTGCTGTTCATCGACGAGATCCACACCATCATCGGTGCCGGTTCGGCGTCGGGCGGCACCATGGATGCGTCCAACCTGATCAAGCCGGCGCTGGCGTCGGGCGAGCTGCGCTGCATCGGCTCGACCACCTTCCAGGAATATCGTGGCATCTTCGAGAAGGACCGGGCGCTGGCCCGCCGTTTCCAGAAGATCGACATCGTCGAGCCGACGGTGGGCGAGACCTACGAGATCCTGCAGGGCCTGAAGTCCAAGTACGAGCTGCATCACGGTGTGACCTACTCCGACGAGGCCCTGCAGGCCGCAGTGGACCTGTCGGTGAAGCACATCGGCGACCGCCTGCTGCCGGACAAGGCCATCGACGTGATCGACGAGGCCGGTGCCCGCCAGCGCCTGCTGCCCGAGGAGCAGCGCAAGGAGCTGATCGACGTTGAAGAGGTCGAGGCAATCGTGGCCAAGATGGCGCGGATCCCGGCCAAGCAGGTCAGTGCCACCGACAAGGATGTGCTGCAGCACCTGGAGCGCAACCTGAAGATGGTGATCTTCGGCCAGGACCCGGCCATCGAGACGCTGTCCTCGGCGATCAAGCTGGCCCGCTCGGGCCTGGGCAATCCGGAAAAGCCGATCGGCAATTTCCTGTTCGCCGGTCCGACCGGTGTCGGCAAGACCGAGGTGACCAAGCAGCTCGCGCTGCAGCTGGGCATCGAGCTGGTCCGCTTCGACATGTCCGAGTACATGGAGCCGCATTCGATCAGCCGCCTGATCGGTGCCCCTCCGGGCTACGTCGGCTTCGACCAGGGCGGCCTGTTGACCGAGAAGATCGTCAAGACGCCGCACTGCGTGCTGCTGCTGGACGAAATCGAGAAGGCGCACCCGGACATCTTCAACATCCTGTTGCAGGTGATGGACCGCGGCGTGCTGACCGATACCAATGGTCGTGAGGCGAACTTCAAGAACGTGGTGCTGGTGATGACCACCAATGCCGGCGCGGCGCAGGCCTCGCGGCGTTCGATCGGCTTCACCAAGCAGGACCATGCCACCGACGCGATGGAGACCATCCGCCGCAGCTTCACCCCGGAATTCCGCAACCGCCTCGACGCGGTGGTGCAGTTCCAGGCGTTGGGCTTCGAGCACATCCTGCGCGTGGTCGACAAGTTCCTGATCGAGCTGGAGATGCTGCTGCAGGACAAGCACGTCAGCCTGTCGGCCACCCCGACCGCGCGCGACTGGCTGGCTCACCACGGCTTCGACCCACTGATGGGTGCGCGCCCGATGGCCCGCGTGATCCAGGACAAGATCAAGCGCCCGCTGGCCGACGAGCTGCTGTTCGGCAAGCTGGTCAACGGTGGCAAGGTCAGCATCGATGTCCGCGACGACGAGCTGGTGGTCGAGACCCAGGCTGAGCCGGAGCGGCTGCTGCCGGTTACGGTGGAGTGAGCTGAAGGCTTGGCGTGAAAGACTGGAAACAACAAGGGCGGCTTCGGCCGCCCTTGTCCTGTCCGGGGTCAGCGGCTGCGGCGGCGTGCTTCGCGCTTGAACCGCTCGGCATCGATCGGCTCGATGCGCGCAACCTCGCAGCTGCCGCGACCGGTGTCCAGAGCGCTTCGGCCCTCGCTGCACAGCTCGCCAGCCTCCTTGCCGTCGGTCTTGAAGTCGAGGCGGGTGGCCAGCACGGCAGAAGGGCAGCTGTTGCGGAAATGCACGACATAGTGGTCTTCGCCGGAGCGAAGCAGGATGTTCTTGTCGGCGCCGGCACGAACGATCTGCTGTTCGCCGGTCAGTGGTACGCACTGCGCCGGTGGGATGTCGGCGGCATGGGCGGATGATGCCAGCAGGGTGACGGCAGACAAAGCCAGGGGGATGAGCAGGGAAGAGAGGTTCATGGCGGGGCAGGGGGCGGCGATCCGGACTGGATCGGATCCCAGGATGCCGCCGCCGCTGCAAATGCGAATCTGCCGCAAGCAGGGCTGACCGACGTCACGGTGAGATCGGTCACGATGACCTTTGGCGCATCAGGCGGCGATCGAACGGAATCCCTGCTGGCGCCCCTGGTTGCCGCCATCCTCGATGACGAATGCGACCGCTTCATGCGGAATGTGCAGTCGCTGCTTGAGTGTGCTGCCCATGTGTGGGACCTCGCGCTGCACGGCCAGATACAGTGGGTGGGATGCGTCCATGCTGGTACAGACCAGGCAGGGCTGGCCGAACCAAGTGCCGTCCGGGCCCTTGCTGGCGTAGCAGCGGCTGGTGACGGACTGCGGGTCCAGGACGATCAGGTAGGTCATGCGCGCAGCGCCTTCTGTGAAGAACGCGTTGAGTCTAGAGTCCCGGCGCGATGCCGGATTTCAGACAAGGACGAAAATCGAACGATCTCGGTGCCGCGCATTTTCTTCCGCGCACGACAAAGGGCCAGCAGCGAGGCCGGCCCTGTCGGAGTGGCGCATTGCGCCGACCGCTTACTTCATGCGGTAGGTGATACGGCCCTTGGTCAGGTCGTACGGGGTCATTTCAACCTTGACCCGGTCACCGGTGAGGATGCGGATGTAGTTCTTGCGCATGCGGCCGGAGATGTGGGCGATGATTTCGTGCCCATTTTCCAGACGAACGCGGAAAGTGGTGTTCGGCAGCGTCTCGCTGACGGTGCCCTCGAACTCGATGGAATCGTCTTTCGACATGTAGTCCTGTGCGGTTCAGAAAACGGCCACGCTGGGCCTAAGGCGCGGTATTTTACGCGTGATGGGCCCGGCTTGCAAAGTTTGTGTTAACCCCCGGCCAAACGCCGTGCTGGCAAGCGTCCGACCGCCTGGGTCCAGGGGCCTTCACGGCCGTCACGGTGTACGGCCTGACGGACGTGCTCCAGAAAGTCCGTGCGCGGCAGGTGTTCGGCGCCCATCCGCAGCAGGTGCGGATTCTCCACCTGGGCATCGATCAGTTCCCAGCCCCAGTCACGCAGGGTGGATGCGAGGGCGGCCAGGGCGATCTTGGAGCCGCCGCTGGCGCCACTGAACATGCTTTCGCCGAAAAACATCGATCCGATCGCCACCCCATAGATGCCGCCGACCAGCGTCTGCCGGTCCCAGACCTCGAAGGAGTGGGCAAACCCCAGGTCGTGCAGCTGGCTGTAAGCCTCGACCATCGCCGGGCTGATCCACGTACCGTCCTGGCCCGGTCGCGGTGCCGCGGCGCAGGCACGCATCACACGACTGAAAGCGGTGTCGGCGGTGATCTCCCACGTGCTGCCGCGCGATTGGCGGCGGAAGCGGCTGGACAGGTGCACGCCCTCGGTACGGAATACCATGCGCGGGTCCGGCGACCACCACAGGATTGGCTCGCCCTCGCTGAACCAAGGAAAGATACCGCCGGCGTAGGCATTGAGCAGGCGCACCGGATGCAGGTCGCCGCCCACCGCGAGCAGGCCGTCGGGCTGGCGCAGTGCGGTTTCAGCTGGAGGGAAGGGAGCGTCCGGCGCATCGGCCAGGCGCCAGGGCAGCTGGCGGGTCATGCCGCCATTGTATTCGTCGTGGCGATCGCTGATGTCTGGCACCATCAGCGTCCAACGGCAAGGAGCCCACGCATGAGTGACGCGATCACCGCCATCCTCGATGTGCACGATATCCCGCGCACGCGCAACGACAGCCAGGGCATGCTGCTGGCGCTGGCCACTGAACAGCCCGGCCAGCTCGGTGCGCTGATGCTGCTGGCCCTTGCCCGGCGTTCACCCAGCTCGGCCTTTCTCGACATGGCGCTGGATCTGCTGCCCGATGAAGCGATTGTGCCGGTCTGTGCCGAGGCCTGGCGCCGCTATCGGGATGGCGAGCGCGGCGAACTGCTGGCCAGCGTGATCGAATTCACCAGCTACCAGGCGCCGCAGGTGCTGCAGGACGACTGGGAGGCCTTGCTGGCGCTGGCCACCGAAGACGAGCTGCAGCTGGCTTCGCAGGTATGGCAGGGCCTGCCCTCCGTCATTGCCGTGCAGTGGGCGCAGATTCTGGTTGAGGCCGACGACGATCGCGAGATGGCGCGGGCCAGGGCGCTGCTGCTGGCGGCGCAGCCCGAGAGCTATGCCGTTGCCCGCGGCTACCTCGCTGACTGGGGCGCGCTGGATGCTGAGGTCTGGGCGCACTGGGCCGGCGTCGCGGACGGACCGCAGCCGCGGCGCCTGCATGGGGAGCGGCCGCTGCACATCCGCTTCGGCCGCGAGCAGCATCGCGCGCAGCAGGCGGACGAACCGAGCTGGCGCAAGCGCATCTGGCGCCTGCACCCGACCTGGAATGGCGGGCAGGTACAGTACGCCGGGCAGATGGGAGGGCCGCTGGAATCGTTGTGTGGCAGCTGCCATGCACCGCTGCAGCGCCTGCTGCGAACCGACGCTGCCGCGCTGCAGCCGGGCGCGGCGGGTGAGATCACGCTGGGCCTGTGCCTGGACTGCTGCGGCTGGGAAGATCCGCCCGTGCGTTTCTATCGCCACGATGCCGCCGGCCTGCCCAGCTGCCACCCCAGCCAGCATCGGGAGGTGCCGGCCACGCCGACCGACAGTGGTGATCTGATGCAGGCCGAGGTCGGCCTGGTCGCCATGGACACCAGGCGGTGGGAACAGCAGGACTGGGGACAGTCCAATCATCGGCAGAACCTGTCGCGCGTGGGCGGCGCACCGAGCTGGGTGCAGAGTGCCTGGTATCCGGCGTGCATCGATTGCTGTGAGGAGATGCCCTTCGTGATGCAGCTGGATTCGACGCTGCCGACCACCGGTGGAGGCGCGCTGCTATGGGGCAGTGGCGGCATGCTCTACACGTTCTGGTGTGCGAAGTGCCGGGTGAGCGGGCACTTCTGGCAGTGCACCTGAGCACAGCGCCATCGCTATTGCTCTGATAGATGCCAACGTCGGTTGGCACGCCTCATTGCCCCGGTAGGTGCCAACCTTGGTTGGCACGCTTTTCCGCACCGCGCAAGTCGAGCAAGCTCGACGCTACGGCTCTGCGCGGAACGGCCCATGCCCCTGCAACTCCTGCTGGTACCGCCGCACACTCTGCCGCTCCTGTCGGCACCAGTCCTGCAGTGCCTCTGCGAAATCCGGATCGGCCACCCAGTGTCGGCTGCGCACCAGGGTCGGCAGGAAGCCACGTGCCAGCTTGTGCTCGCCCTGTGCGCCGGGCTCGAAACGGCTCAGGCCTTCGCGCAGGCAGTACTCGATGCCCTGGTAGTAACAGGCTTCGAAATGCAGGCCGGGCAGGGTGGCGCCGCCCCAGTAGCGGCCGTACAGCGTATCGCCACCACGCAGGCACAGCGCGCCGGCAATCGGCTCGCCGTCCTGTTCGGCCAGGAACAGCACCAGCCCGCGGCCCAGTGAAATGGCCAGATGGCGCAGGAAGGCCTCGGTCAGCGCCGGGGCGTTGCCGTATTCGAGGAAGGTCTGCAGATAGAAGCGGTACATCGCCTGCAGGTCTGCGCGGCTGGCTTCATCGCCGTGCACCACGCGGAAGGTGATGCCCTGGCGGGTGACCTTGGCCCGTTCCTGGCGGATGTTCTTGCGGTGCTTGTGGTTCATCGCACCGAGGAACTGGTCGAATGTCGCCCAGTCACCGGGGTTCTGCCACTGGAACTGCACGTCTTCGCGCAGCAGCCAGTCATCGCCGAACACCGCCTCGTCCACTGCGGTGTGGAAGTTGATATGGGCCGAGGACACGTCCAGCGTTGGCAGCGCCTCGCGCAATGCCGACAGCAACGTGACGCGCCCTGAATCGTGACGGGCCAGCAGCCGCGGGCCGGTGACTGGCGAGTAAGGCACTGCACCCAGCCACTTCGGATAGTAGTCGCGGCCATGACGGGCATACGCGTTGGCCCAGGCATGGTCGAACACGAACTCGCCGTGCGAATTGGTCTTCAGGTAACCCGGAATGGCGCCGACCAGCGTGCCGCCCTCCCACAGCGTGAAGTGCCGGGGCTGCCAGCCCCAGTCCTCGCGCAGGCAACCGTGCTGTTCAAGCCCGGAAAGGAAGGCGTGGCTGACGAAGGGGTTGCGGCCGTCGTGCAGGGCATCCCAGTCGGTCGCGGCAATGGACTGCAGGGAGTCGAGGAAGCGGGGGGAAGACATGGGGGAAGGATAGGGCAGATGAAACAGAAAGGCCGACGCACTGGCGTCGGCCTATCATCCGGAGTCGGGCGTGGCGCGACCCTACAGGAGCGGGTCAGCCTCTCAGCTGGCCTTGCCCTGGGCGTCCAGGTAGCGCTCGGCATCCAGTGCGGCCATGCAGCCGAAGCCGGCCGAGGTGATCGCCTGGCGGTAGTGCTGGTCGGCCACGTCGCCGGCGGCGAACACGCCTTCCACCGAGGTCTGGGTGGCATTGCCGCCCAAGCCCGAGCGGATCTCCAGATAGCCGTTGTTCATCGCCAGCTGGCCGTCGAACAGGGTGGTGTTCGGGTGGTGGCCGATGGCCACGAAGAAGCCGTGGGCATCGATGTCGCGGGTGCTGCCGTCCAGGGTGGACTTCACGCGCACACCGGTCACGCCGGCGTCGTTGCCCAGCACTTCTTCCACCTGGTGGTGCCAGACGGTCTCGATCTTGCCCTCGGCCACCTTCTTGAACAGCTTGTCCTGCATGATCTTTTCCGCCTTCAGGGTGTCGCGGCGGTGGACCAGGTAGACCTTGCGGGCGATGTTGGACAGGTACAGGGCCTCTTCCACGGCGGTGTTGCCGCCACCCACCACGACCACGTCCTGGTCGCGGTAGAAGAAGCCGTCACAGGTGGCGCAGGCGGAGACGCCGCGGCCCTTGAACTCGTCCTCGGTCGGGATGCCCAGGTACTTGGCGGTGGCGCCGGTGGCGATGATCAGCGCATCGCAGGTGTACTCGTGGCTGTCGCCGATCAGCTTGAACGGGCGCTGCGACACGTCGGCGGTGTGGATGTGGTCGAAGATGACCTCGGTCTCGAAGCGCTCGGCATGGGCCTGCATGCGCGCCATCAGGTCCGGGCCCATCAGGCCGTGGGCGTCACCCGGCCAGTTGTCCACCTCGGTGGTGGTCATCAGCTGGCCACCCTGCTGCAGGCCGGTGATGACGACCGGCTTCAGGTTGGCGCGGGCGGCGTAGACGGCGGCGGTCCAACCGGCCGGGCCGGAACCGAGGATGACGAGGCGCTGGTGGCGGGAGGGCAGGCTGGTGCTCATGTAAACTCGCGAAAAGGTAGATGGGACAAGGCGCTGGCGATATTTGCGCAGCATCCGTGGCAGGTCATAGAGTGGCGGCTGGGGCAGGGCGATTCAAGCCGATGAACAGAACGCCGTCATCCGGCGATGGTTCCGGCGCTCTGAATGCCCTGTCAGATGTCGCATAACTGAAAACTGACGTCGTCTCATTTATTATCAATCACTAACAGCGCATTCCAAAGGTATGGTCTAAGGTGGCGAAGCAGGTCCCCGAACGCTCCAAGTCCGACGACAGCAAGGCGTCACGTCGCACGGCCGCGGCGGCGACGACCGACAATCCACGCCGCCAGCGCCTCTGGCGCGATCTTGGCCTGATCGCCATCGCGCCGGCGCTGTTGTACCTGGCGGCCAGTCTGTTCACGTATTCGGCGACGGACCCGGGCTGGTCGCATACCGGCAGCGTGGTCGCGCCGGTGCACAACCTCGGCGGTCGCGCCGGGGCCTGGATCGCCGACGTGCTGCTGCAGCTGTTCGGCTACATCGCCTTCCTGCTGCCGGTGGTGCTGGGCGCGCTGGCGTGGATCGCCATGTTCGGCCTCAAGCGCGAGAGCAAGGGCGAGAACGACCTGGACCCGGCGCTGCGCCTGGTCGGCCTGGTCGGCTTCCTGATCGCCGGGACCGGCTTCCTGCACGTGCGCCTGTTCAGTGGCGATGTCTCCAGTGCCGGCGGCATCCTCGGCAAACTGGTGGGCAACTCGCTTACGGTGGGCTTCGGGGCGCTGGGCGCGAATCTGTTCGTGCTGGTACTGCTGTTGGCTTCGATCACGCTGGCCACCGGGCTGTCCTGGTTCACGGTGATGGAGAAGATCGGCCGCGGGGTGATGTCGCTGGCGCCGCTGCTGGCGCGCAAGAAGGAAGAAGTCACCGAGTGGCAGCAGACGCGGGTGATGCGCGAGGAGCGACAGGAAGTGCGCAAGGCCGACGCCGAGGTGCGTGCCAAGCGCGAGCCGGTGAAGATCGAGCCGCGCCCGGAACCGGTGATCGAGAAGAGTGATCGGGCCAAGCGCGACACGCAGATCCCGATGTTCCGTGGCGTCAACGGCGACGGCTCGGACCTGCCGCCGTTGGCCCTGCTGGACGATCCCAAGCCGCAGCCGGTGGGCTACGACAAGGAAACCCTGGACGCGCTGTCGCGGCAGATCGAGTTCAAGCTGAAGGACTTCCGCATCGACGCTCAGGTGGTCGGCGCCAACCCTGGCCCGGTCATTACCCGCTTCGAGATCGAGCCCGCGCCGGGCATCAAGGTCAGCCAGATCAGTTCGCTCGACAAGGACATCGCGCGTGGCCTGTCGGTGAAGTCGGTGCGCGTGGTGGACGTGATTCCGGGCAAGTCGGTGATCGGCCTGGAAATTCCCAACGTCACCCGCGAGATGATCTACCTCTCCGAGCTGCTGCGTTCCAAGGAATACGACAAGTCGGCCAGCGTGCTGACCTTGGCGCTGGGCAAGGACATCGCTGGCCGCTCGACTGTGGCAGACCTGGCGCGCATGCCGCACCTGCTGGTGGCCGGTACCACCGGTTCGGGCAAGTCGGTGGCGGTCAACGCGATGGTGCTGAGCCTGCTGTTCAAGGCCTCGCCGAAAGACCTGCGGATGCTGATGATCGACCCGAAGATGCTCGAACTGAGCGTCTACCAGGGCATTCCGCACCTGCTGGCGCCGGTGGTCACCGACATGAAGGAGGCCGCCAACGGCCTGCGCTGGTGCGTGGCCGAGATGGAGCGCCGCTACAAGCTGATGAGCGCGGTCGGCGTGCGCAACCTGGCCGGCTTCAACAAGAAGGTGAAGGAAGCCCAGGACGCCGGCCAGCCGCTGATGGACCCGCTGTTCAAGCCGAACCCCGAGCTGGGCGAGGCGCCGCGCCCGCTGGAGACGCTGCCGTTCATCGTCATCTTCATCGACGAATTCGCCGACATGATGATGATCGTCGGCAAGAAGGTGGAAGAGCTGATCGCGCGCCTGGCACAGAAGGCGCGTGCGGCCGGCATCCACCTGATCCTGGCCACGCAGCGCCCGTCGGTGGACGTGATCACCGGCCTGATCAAGGCCAACATTCCGACGCGCATCGCCTTCCAGGTCAGCTCCAAGATCGACTCGCGCACCATCCTCGACCAGTCCGGCGCCGAAACCCTGCTCGGCCACGGCGACATGCTGTACCTGCCGCCGGGCACCGCGCTGCCTGAGCGCGTGCATGGTGCGTTCGTGTCCGACGATGAAGTGCATCGCGTGGTCGAGCACCTCAAGGCGATGGGCCCGGCCGACTATGTCGACGGCGTGCTGGACGAAGTGCAGACAATGGGCGACGGCGTGGTCGTCGGCGCCACCGGACTGCCGGAGAACAGTTCGTCCGGCGACGAGTCCGACCCGTTGTATGACGAAGCACTGCGGGTGGTGACCGAGACCCGCCGCGCCTCGATCTCCGGCGTGCAGCGCCGGCTGAAGATCGGCTACAACCGTGCAGCGCGACTGATCGAGGCCATGGAAGCGGCCGGCGTGGTCAGTTCGCCCGAGCACAACGGCGACCGCACGGTGCTGGCTCCGCCGCCGCCGAAGTAAGACCCGACGTATCCCCCACGACGTCCAAGGAACCGACGCATGCTTCACCCCGTACCAAGCGCGCTGGCACTGGCGCTGGCAGCCTTCCTGGCTGCCGGCCCGGCACTGGCAGACACCGCCACCTCCGCGCCCGCCACGGCGCCGCCTTCCACCAGCGGCGATACCGAAGCCAGCAATAATTTCAGCATTGTCCGTTACCGCGCCGACTACCAGGTGCGGCCGGATGCGGGCAATGTGCAGACCGAAACCTACGAAGTCCTGCTCAAGACCAAGGCCTCGGTCGAGCAGTTCAGCCAGGTGCGGCTGAGCTACAGCGAGAAGATGGAGACGCTGGAAGTACTCGGCGCCTACACCATCACCGCCGACGGCCAGCGCCGCGACGTGCCGGCCGACCGCATCTACACCCAGGAGAGCTACTCCAGCGCCTCGGCGGCAATGTATGCCGACCGCAAGGTGCGGGTGATCGTATTCCCGAACCTGGCCCCGGGCACGCGCCTGTACTACCAGGTGCGCCGCACCCAGGTCACGCCGTACTTCCCGGGCTACTTTGGCCTGTGGGAAACCTTCAACGTCTTTACCGAGTACGAGGACGCTGAGGTCACCCTGAGTGCGCCGGCCAACCTGCCGATGTTCGTCGACAGCCGTGGCGTGCAGGGCAGCGATCGCCCGACAGTGAAGAATGGCCAGGCGCAATGGCGCTGGCGCTACCAGCGTCGCGAAGCCATGCCGGCACAGAACTGGTCGGCGGCGGGCTGGGAGTTCGGTCCGAACATCATGGCCAGCACGTATCGTGACTGGTCGCAGATGGGGCGCGCCTACCAGCTCAAGGCTGGCCCGGCGGCGCAGGTCACGCCGGAACTGCAGGCGCTGGCAGACGAAATCACGACGGGCATCAGCGACCGTCGCGAGCAGGCTGATGCGCTGTACCGCTGGGTGGCGCAGAACATCCGCTATGTGGCGGTGTACCTGGGCAATGGTGGCCTGGAACCGAACAGCGCGCAGAGCATCCTCGACAACCACTACGGCGACTGCAAGGATCACGTGACGATCCTCGAGGCGCTGCTGGCGGCCAAGGGCATCGCCAGCTCGCCGGTGCTGATCGGTGCGGGCGGCGGCCCGACGCTGCCGAAGATTCCGGTGCTGGGCCGCTTCAACCACGCCATCACCTACATCCCCGAATTCGATCTGTACCTCGATTCGACCACCGCGTGGGCGCGCTTCGGCCAGCTGCCGGAGGGTGACCTGGGTGCGCCGGTGATGCGCACACGCGACGCCACGCTGGCACGCACCCCGGCCAACACGCCGGAGCGCAACGCCACCTCGATGGAAGTGCGCTTCACCTTCGACGCCAACGGCAACCTGCGCGGCGAGACGATCCCGAAGCTGGGCGAGAACGCCGAGATCGGCATGCGCGCCCAGTTCTCCCAGCTCAACGCGCAGAACCGTGCGCGCGCTGAAGAGCAGATCATGGCCGCCTCCGGTTTCGACGGGCGAGGGCAGCTGCAGATCCAGGGTGTGCCGGTCGACCTGACCCGGCCGTTCGGCTACCGCATGGCGTTCCAGGCCGAGGATTACGCCGACTTCAGCGTGGCCGGCGGCATGGCCGTGCCGGACCCGCCGGGTGGCGAGTCGGTGCGTGGCTTGTACGCCACCGCCTCGGCGCCGGCCAACGAGACGCCGTTCTACTGCAATGCCAGCCTGCGCGAGGAGACCTACCGCCTGCAGTTCCCGGCCAACGCGCCGATCATCGCCATCCCGGCCAGCCAGCGATTCGCCAACGCCGCCGGCGAGTACCGCGTGGACTGGAGCCGCGAAGGGCAGGAGGTGATCGTGCACCACCGGTTGCAGCAGAATGCGGTGCGCGGCCCGGAGGCATTGTGCCAGCCGCGGGATTATCCGGCGTTCCGCGCGCTGTATCGCGAAGTGCGGCGCGGCTTCCGTGGCCAGGTGCTGTACGGCAAGCTGCCGGCATCCGGCGGCTGAATCGCCGATGGACGTTCAGGGCGGCATAATGTCGCCCTGATCGCCCATTCATCTTTCCCCGGGCACACTGGCAACCACCTTTCCTGGCGCGCGCGCCCACAGGATTCCCGCATGAACTTCCGCTTCCGCCGTTTCCTTGCCACCACCACCCTGGCCGTGGCCTGCGCCGCCGCCGGCAGTGCCTGGGCTGGCGCCCGCGATGACCTGAAGACGTTCACCAGTGGCCTGAAGGGACTGGATGGCCAGTTCAGCCAGCAGGTGTTCGACAGTCGTGGCAAGGTGAAGGAATCGACCAGCGGCCGCGTGGCGCTGTCGGCGCCGCGCCTGTTCCGCTGGGAGTACGTGCGTCCGCACGAGCAGCTGATCGTGGCCGACGGCAAGAAGGTCTGGATGTACGAGCCGGACCTGGAGCAGGCCACCGTGCGCGAGCAGGGCAAGGAAGAGCAGAACAGCCCGCTGACCGCGCTGATCAACCCGGCGCTGCTGGAGCAGCAGTACGACGTCAGCGAAGAGGCCGCGCAGCGTGACGGCCTGCAGTGGCTGTCACTGTCGCCGAAGCGCGAAACCGAAGCCAGCTTCCAGTACGCCGCGCTGGGCTTCAACGCCCAGGGCCTGGCCAGGATGGAAATCACCGACGCGGTCGGCCAGCGCACCGTGATCAGCTTCAGTGGCTGGAAGCGCAACCCGGGCTTTGCCGCCGGCACCTTCAGCTTCACCCCGCCGAAGGGCACCGACGTCATCGGTAATTGATGGCGGTCGCCGGGCATGGCCCGGCGCTACCTGCTCTGGTGGGTATCAACCGGTACCGCCTTGGTGGGTGTCAACCTTGGTTGACACGCTCTTGAACTGCCGGCCAGCGGCCGGCACTACCGGAATCGTGGTCACCCGGCGCGGTACAATAGCCGCGTGCCAAGACATCGCTCCACTTCCTTCCCTGGCCCCGATCTACTGAGCGTCGATCGGGAACACATGCGCCCGCTGGCCGAGCGCATGCGCCCGCGCACCCTCGACGAAATGGTCGGGCAGAAACGCCTGCTGGCCCCGGACAGTGCGCTGCGTCGCGCCGTCGAATCCGGGCGCGTGCATTCGATGATCCTGTGGGGGCCGCCGGGCTGCGGCAAGACCACGCTGGCGCTGCTGCTGGCCGAGTACTCCGACGCTGAATTCCGTGCCATCTCTGCGGTGCTGTCCGGTCTGCCGGAAGTGCGCCAGGTGCTGGCCGAGGCCGCCCAGCGCTTCGCCGAAGGCCGTCGCACCGTGCTGTTCGTGGACGAGGTGCATCGCTTCAACAAGGCGCAGCAGGATGCGTTCCTGCCGCACATTGAACGCGGCACCATCCTGTTCGTCGGCGCCACCACCGAGAATCCGTCGTTCGAACTGAACTCGGCGCTGCTGTCGCGTTGCCGCGTGCATGTGCTGGAAGCGGTCTCGCCAACCGATATCGTCGAGGCGCTGGAACGTGCACTGGGTGACCGCGAGCGGGGCCTGGGCGAAGAGGGCATCGAGGTCGCGCCTGAGCTGCTGCTGGAAATCGCTACCGCTGCCGATGGTGATGTGCGCCGTGCGCTGACGTTGCTGGAAATTGCCGCCGAGCTGGCGGGCGGGGAGGGTGGCCGCATCACGCCGCAGACCCTGACCCAGGTGCTGGCCGATCGTACCCGCCGCTTCGACAAGGGCGGCGAGCAGTTCTACGACCAGATCTCGGCGCTGCACAAGTCGGTACGCAGCTCCAATCCTGATGCCGCGCTGTACTGGCTGACCCGCATGCTCGATGGCGGTTGCGATCCGTCATACCTGGCGCGTCGGCTGACCCGCATGGCCATCGAGGACATCGGCCTGGCCGATCCGCGCGCACAGAGCATGGCGCTGGAGGCCTGGGACATCTACGAACGCTTGGGCAGCCCGGAAGGTGAGCTCGCCTTTGCCCAGCTGGTGCTGTACCTGGCCAGTACCGCCAAGTCGAATGCGGGCTACGCCGCGTTCAACCAGGCCAAGGCCGACGTGCGCGAAAGCGGCACCGAAGAAGTGCCGCTGCACCTGCGCAATGCGCCGACCAAGCTGATGAAGGAGCTCGGCTACGGCGCCGAGTACCAGTACGACCACGACACCGAAGGCGGCATCGCGCTGGACCAGACCGGTTTCCCGGATGCGATGGGCGAGCGCGTGTACTACAACCCGGTGCCGCGTGGCCTGGAAATCAAGCTGAAGGAAAAGCTGGACCGGCTGCGCGCCGAGCGCGAGGCCGCGCGGGCCGCGAAGGGCCGCTGACCCGGCTTCTGTAGCGTCGAGCCATGCTCGACTTCGCTCTCGCATGGGCTTACAGGTACCTCTTGGAACAGCAGCCGAGCATGGCTCGGCTCTACAGGGGTAATGGCAGTCGAGCATGGTTCGTCGCCACATTGTCCTGCGCGCGTGCATTTGGCACACTGCGCGGCTACTTTTTTCAAGGATCGATGCCGTGCAGGAAATGATTCTGCCGTTGAAGCGCTACGCCCAGTTCGAGGGCCGCGCCAATCGCCGCGAGTACTGGATGTACCAGTTGTTCCTGTTCCTGGTCGCAACGGCAGTGATGCTGCTGGCCGGTGTGCTGGCGATCCTCCTGCGCAACAGTCCCGATGCGCTGGCCGGCATCCTGATCGGCATGGTGCTGCTGCTGGGTGTGATGTGGCTGGCGACGATCATTCCGCTGGTTGCCGTGACGGTGCGCCGCCTGCATGACTGCAACCAGTCGGGCTGGCTGTTCCTGCTGGCGCTGGTGCCGGGCGGCGGGATCGTGATCATGATCTTCTCGCTGCTGCCGGGCACGCCGCAGGAGAATGTGTATGGTCCGGTGCCTTCGGGCCCGTGACGCTGTTGGAGTCGAGCATGGCTCGACTCTACAGGGGTAAAGAAGAGAAGCCGGCGTTTCGCCGGCTTCGTCTTTACTTGATGCTGCAATCGCCGAAGGACAGGTAGTCCGTGCCGGAGCTGAACTGCAGCGTGCAGCTGGCGGTGAACGTTGCGCCTTCTTCCAGGGCGCCCAGCTTGGCCGCCTGCTGCTCGTCGTCGGTGGTCAGCCGGGCCAGGACATTGCCCTGGTCGTCGCCGGCCTCGATCAGGGGTTCGCCCGCCAGGTTGCTGGAAACGCCCAGCGCCACGGCGGTGAACGTCACCGTCTGGTTGAGTTGGTCCATGCTCAACGTCGAATTGCCGGCCTCTTCAAAGGCCTGGTAGAGCGACGGCAGATCCTGCGCGGCGTGGGCGGCCAGAGGGGCGAGCAGGCCGAGGGACAGGGCGATCAGTGCGGTGTGCTTCAAGGGTTCTCACAATCATGGGATCCAATCCCATGGCGGTTGTGTGCAGATGAACGCGACCCGGATGGCGGCAAGTGCCCGCCATCCATGGCTGCGCTGGAAGCGGGGCGATCCAATGCCCCGGTGGGCGGCAAAATAGGGGAACTGCTGCCCCTCGTGCAACCCGGGCATGCGCGCGCGTGATACACAGTGTGACGTTTGATCGATGTGATAATCATTCGCGTTTAAGGTAGACTGCGGTCCCTTGTGAACCGGCGGCCCTGGGCCGCTTCTGCCGCCGCTGATGAAGCATTTCGTCCCGCCTTCGCGCCGTGGTCCGCTGGCCCGCGGCCTGGCCGCCTTGATGATGGGTCTGCTCCTGGCCACCCCGTATGCCTATGCACAGCAGCGCAATCCGCTGCAGAAGATCGGCCACACCGTGCTCGACGAGCCGGCGGCCAGCTATCGCTTCGAGCATTTCGTGGTGGACAGCCCGGACCGGCAGCGCCGTTGGCGGGTGAACCTGGCGATCCCGGCCAAGGCCGGCAAGACACCATCCCCAGTGTTGTACGCGCTGGACGGGAACGCCGTCGCCATGGTCCTGGACCAGCCGCTGCTGGCCGAACTGGCCACGCGCAAAGCACCACCGGTGCTGGTGCTGATCGGCTACGACAACGACCTTCGGATCGATTCCAAGGCGCGCACCCGCGACTACACCGCGTGGATCGACCGTGCCGACGACGAGAGCGGTACAACCCAGGCGGTCGGTGGTGGTGCCGCGGCCTTCCTGGATGTGATCGAGCGCCGCATCAAGCCGGAAGTCGAGCGCCGCGCACGCATCGATACGCAGCAGCAAGCACTGTGGGGGCACTCGCTGGGCGGGCTGTTCGTGCTCAATGCGCTGTACACCCGTCCCGCCGCCTTCCAGTCCTATCTGGCCGCCAGCCCGTCGCTGTGGTGGAGCCAGGGCGCGGCGCTGGGTGATCCGGAACAGCAGTTCGTGCAGAACGTGCATGGCCAGCCGGCAAAGCTCTGGCTGATGCTGGGCGGCGCCGAGCGAGTCGGTAATCGTGGCAAGCGCGACATGAACAATCCGCGCGTGGTCGCGCACCTGCGCCGCATCGGTGGCGCCACCCCGGATGCGGCAATGCAGTTGTCCGAACGGTTGGCCAAGGTGCCGGGCCTGAGCGTGCAGTACCGCGAGTTCGACGGCCTCGGCCATGGCCCGATGCTGCCCGCGTCGTTCCATGCCGCGCTGCATGAGTTGTACGGCGTGACCGACCGCAGCGCCGGCGATGGTGCGCCCAACGGCGGTGACAACGCCGCCGAATGAATCCCTTCGCACGCGCTGCCGTGCGACCCCACTACCCAGGCGAGGCTGCCGACGTGCAGCGGCCCAGGCAACCGATGAATCCCGCGTCACGTGGCGCGGCCTACGTGTGCAAGGAGCCTTCCATGTCGTTCCGTCCGTCTTTCCGTCTCACCTCTCTCGCCGCCGGCCTGTTGCTCGCGGTGACCGCCACCGCGCAGCCGGTGTTCGATCAGCCGGCCAACGCCACCTTCAAGGGTGAGGTCGTCTCGCGCGGTGAGAACGTGGTTCCCGGCAGCACTGCCGACGTGGTCGGTCGCGGCTTCGTGCCGGGCCAGAAAGTCAGCCTGCTGCGTGGCGACAGCGTGCTCAACACGCAGCCGGTGGTGGTCGACGCCGATGGCAACTTCAAGACCCAGCTGAGCATTCCGGCCGATGCGGTGCCGGGCACCCACCCGGTGGTGGTGCGCGCCAGCCAGCCGGCTGCGGCCACGGTACTGAAGCTGCGCGTGTCGCCGCAGCTGCCGCTGTCCGGCCAGGCGCAGTTCGCCACCCAGTCCAACAAGCTGGTGCCGGGCCTGTACCAGTCCGCCTACAGCGCCGCCAGCAACGCGGTGTTCGTCACCTCGGCCGTGGGCCGTCCGCCGGTGACCCAGTCGCAGCTGCTGAAGCTGGACCCGAAGACCCTGAAGGTGACCAAGGCGATCACCCCGGCGCAGGTGCCGGGCAGCACCAATGGCGCGGTCTATGCGGTCTACGGTGTGGGCGTGGATGACACCAACGGCAATGTGTGGGTGACCAATACCCGCCAGAACTCGATCGCGGTCTACCGCCAGAAGGACCTGTCGCTGGTCCACCAGTTCCCGGTCGACACCGTGCCGCACGCGCGCGACGTAGTGGTCGACGGCACCCGCGGCAAGGTGTTCGCTTCGGCCACCGGTGAGGACCACCTGTCGGTGTTCGATGCCAGGACCTTCAAGGAACTGGCGCAGGTGACGCTGGAATCCGGCGTGGATGACGGCAAGTTCACCCCGATGAGCCTGGTGCTGGACGAAAAGGCTGGCAAGCTGTTCACCGTCAGCATCGGCACCCCGGAAGCGGCGGTGATCGATGTGGCCAGCGGCAAGGTCGAGAAGGTCATCGACCTGGGCAACTCGATCAGTGCCTCGGGCGTGGCCTTCGACGCCGCGCGCAACCGCCTGTACGTGGCCTCGCAGGGCACCGACAACCTGCTGATCGTTGATGTGGCCGCCGGCAAGGTGCTGCACGATGTGCCGGTCGGCGCCGGCGCGCTGAACGTCGCCTTCGATGATGCCTCCGGCCTGGCCTACGTCAGCAACCGTGGCGCTGGCACGGTCACCGTGGTGAACGGTGACGGCAAGGTGGTCGCCAACCTCGATGGCGGCACGCTGCCGAACCACGTCCGCGCCGATGGCAAGGGCAACGTGTTCGCGGTGAACAAGTCGCGTGGCGCTGAAGACCCGAAGGGTGACCGCATCACCCGTATCACCCCGAAGCAGTAAGTCACAGGGCAGGGCGGCGTGCGCGTCGCCCTGCCAGCAAGGAGAACGTCCATGAACATCGCGTCCCGTCTGCGCCTGTGTGCGCTTCCGTTGGCTGTTTCGCTGGCGCTGGCCGCCTGTGGCGGTGCGTCGACGCCGCCTGATGGCCAGAAGGCCGCCGAGCCGCCCACTGCAACGGCCGCTGCGGCAACCGCGTTGCCGGCAGGCTGGCAGCGCGTGGCCGGCGCCGAGATGCCGACGGTGCATGACCAGAAGGCGGTGCTGCCGGCCAAGGTGCATTCCGATGACGGCGCCGATATCGAGGTGGCCGATACCAGCCGCGTCATTGCCGGTGGCGACGACGTCATCGCGGTGATCGAGGCACTGGGCCTGGGCACGCAGGTGTTCGCGGCACCGACCAACACCACCACCCAGGCCGGCCTGGCCGCCCCGCATCAGTTCCTGTTCAACCGCACTACCGGCGTGGAGGGCGTGCTGAGCCTGCAGGGCTCGCTGTTCCTCGGCAACAGCCTGCGCCGCCACACCGAGCTGGCCAGGAAGCTGCGCGAAGTGGGCGAGCCGGCCATGGTCATCGATGACCTGCAGCCGGCCCCGGATAAGGTGCGCAAGGTCGCCGCCGCACTAGGGCTGGCCGAGGCAGGGCAGGCGCTTGCCACGCAGGTGCAGCGCCAGCTCGACGAGGCTGCAGCGATTGGCAAGGGCCTGGGCCATGCGCCACGAGTGATCCACGTGTCGGCAACTGGTGCCGGTGGCTCGCCGACTGTTGCCGGTGCCGACAGCGCATCGGCGCAGCTGATCGCACTGGCTGGCGGCGTCAACATCGGCACCGAGGCCGGGGTGAAGAACTACTCGCAGCTGAGCAATGAAGGCGTGGTTGCCGCGGCACCGGAGGTGATCCTGGTGACCGAGCATGACCTGCAGTTGTTCGGTGGTGCCGAAGGCCTGTGGAAGGCGTACCCGACGCTGAGGCAGACCCCGGCCGGGCAGGCCAACCGGGTCTGGGTGATGCCGGATGTGCAGCTGAAGTACACCAGTGTCGGTTCCGGTGCTGGCGCGCTGGCGCTGGCCAAGGCCCTGGCGGCGTTGCCGAAGGCATGAGTCCGGCGGATCGGCGCCGCCGTCGCGGGCGGACGATGTTGCTGGTGGCGTTGCTGGCACTGCTGGGGGCAGTGCTGGCGTCGTTCGCCGTGGGCCCGCTGCGGCTGCCGCCGCTGGAGGTGATGCAGGCGCTGGCGGTGAAGCTGGGCCTGCTGGATCCGCAGGCAGTCAGCAGCCGCGATCTGGCCGTGGTCTGGCAACTGCGCATTCCGCGTGCCCTGCTGGGCGCGATGGTCGGCGCGTCGTTGGCGATGGCCGGTGCCAGCCTGCAGGGCCTGTTCGGTAACCCGCTGGCCGACCCCGGCATCGTCGGTGTCAGCCAGGGTGCTGCACTGGGTGCGGTGGCCGCCATCGTGCTGGGCGCCGCCGGTGCGGCGGGCTGGCTGGTGCCTGTGGCCGCGTTCGTCGGCGGTGCGCTGGCGATCGGCCTGACGTATGCGTTGGCCCGGCCTGGCAAGGGCACGGGTAACGCCACGCTGCTGCTGGTCGGTATCGCGATGGCCGCGTTCTGCTCGGCGCTGATTGGTTTCCTCACGTACATCGCCAGCGAAAGCGAACTGCAGTCGCTGGTGTTCTGGCAGATGGGCTCGCTCGCGCGCGCCAACTGGGCCGACGTGGCTGCGGTGGTGCCGTTGTTTGCGATTGGCGTGTTCGCATTGCAGCGACTGGCCACGCCGCTGGACATGCTGGCGCTGGGGGAGCGCCAGGCACAGCACCTCGGGCTGGATGTCACCCGCACGCGTCGTCGCCTGGTGGCGTTCAGTGCGCTGCTGGTGGGCGCGGCGGTGGCCTTTGCCGGCTCGATCAGCTTCGTTGGCCTGGTGGTGCCGCACGTGGCGCGCCTGTTGGTCGGCCCCGGGCATCGCTGGCTGCTGCCGTTGTCCGGCCTGCTCGGTGCGCTGCTGATCGTGGTGGCCGACACCGCCGCACGCACGCTCGATCCGCCCGCGGAGATTCCGCTGGGCTTGTTCTCGGCCGCGCTGGGCGCACCGTTCTTCCTCTGGCTGGTGCTGCAGCAGCGCCGCAAGGCGGCCCCATGAGCGTGCTGCTGAAACTGCACGAGGTGGTGGTGCGCCGCCAGCAGCGCGAGATCCTGCATGGCATCTCGCTGGCGTTCGAGCCGGGTACGGTGACCGCCCTGGTTGGACCGAATGGCGCGGGCAAATCCACGCTGTTGGCGGTGGCTGCCGGTGACCTGCGCGCCGATGCGGGCGAGGTGAGCCTGTTGGGCAATCCGCTGGCCAGCTACAAGGCCGGACCACTGGCGCGCGAGCGCGCGGTGATGCCACAGGAGCACGGCGTGCGCTTTGCCTTCAGCGTGGAAGAAGTGGTGGCGATGGGGCGTTTGCCGCATCCGCCGGACCCGGTCACGGACGATGCCCGGGTGGAAGCGGCCATCGATGCAGCCGAACTGCAGGCGCTGCGCCTGCGCGAGGTGCAGCAGCTGTCCGGTGGCGAATCGGCTCGCACCACGTTCGCGCGCGTGCTGGCGCAGGACACGCCGCTGTTGTTGCTTGATGAGCCGACGGCCGCGCTGGATCTGCGCCACCAGGAGCGCACGCTGCGCAGTGTGCGTGCCTGTGCCGAGGCCGGTGCGTGCGTGATCGTGGTGCTGCACGACCTCAATCTGGCCGCGGGCTATGCCGATCGCATCGTGCTGCTGGAACAGGGCAGGGTGGCGGCCGATGGCACGCCATTGCAGGTGCTGACCGAAGACAATCTTCAGCGCGTGTACCAGCAGGATGTGGTGGTGCTGGAGCATCCACGGCGTGGGGTGCCGCTGGTGGTGGTGACCTGAGCATCAACGCGCTCTGCCAGGCGACGTATCATGTGCGGTTCGTTCTCTTCAATGGACTGATGCAATGATCCGTACTGTTTCACATGGCGTGCTGCTCTCGGCAATGGTCGCCTCCGTATGCGCCGCCAGCACTGCGTCGGCATCCTCGGTTTCCCTGATCAAGGCCGCCGAGCAGGCCTCGCTGATCGAGAGCCGGTATTCCGCTGGCGGGAGCGCTCCTGTGGTTCCGGTGGCGACCCGCTATTTCGCCAGTGATGAAGTGCTCATCAGCTGGGACGACCAGCAGGTACTGATGTTGTGCAGGGAGGCGGTGTACCTTCAGATTCCTGCCGGCAAGGCAGGTGACGTTGCGCTGGCCACCGAACAGCGGCAGATGATTGCCTACCAGGCGCTGATGTCTGGAATGGGTTCGGTTGCGGCCGTGGCAGAAGCGGCGGGTGATTCCGTGGTGGTGGCAGACGACGGTAGCGAGACCCGTCGCGCGGGGGAGAACAGCTGGGCCTACGGGGTGGAGCGCCATGAAGTCACCACCCAACGCATGGCCGATGGCGCGCTGCGGATCCGGGCGCGCAAGACCGAGACCGTGAACAAGGCCAAGCCTGCGGAGCCAGGCGATATGTTCAGCACCGAAGACGACCAGGCTGCACGGTTGTCGGAGCTGGCGCCGGTCGGCAGCTGGACCGAGGTGGTGATCCATGGTGGCCCGCGCCAGGCGCAGGTGGATCTGGCGATGTCGTTGAAGGGATGGATCTCGATGGGGGACGACCAGGCGGCGACCGTGGGTGAGGCGCGCAAGCTGCACGACTGCAACTAAGGCAGGGTAGGGGGCAGAGCCCTTTGCCGTCGCAAAGGGATCCGACCCCGATGCCCGCCGGCCTCATCGTTCCATTTATGTGCGCAATATTCACTTGCGCGCCAGATTGGCAGGTCTAGAATGCGCCCCATGAACCGGATGCCGCTCCTGAAGTTTTTCACCCTGACCCGCGCAAGCGCGGAACGGGCGTGTCTGCCTGGAGCCCCACGAGGCCGTTGAAGCGGCCATCGCTGGACCTTCGACAGAGCGCCCTCCGGGGCGCTCTTTTCGTTTCCGCAGTTCCATTTCCCGTAACCCGATGTACCGCAAGGAGAACGTGCCATGCACCAGATCGCCGAGACCGAACGCTAGCCGCGCACCCTGTCGCCAACCGGGGTGTGCGGCCCCTGAAGTTGGCTTTGCAGGAATCTCTTTATGAACACCCAAGTCCTTTCCCGCCGTCGCAACCTTGGCATCATTGCCCACATCGACGCCGGCAAAACCACGCTGACCGAACGCCTGCTGTGGAAGAGCGGCGAGATCCATCGCGTCGGTGAAGTGCACGACGGCAACGCGACCACCGACTTCTCGGCGATCGAACGCGAACGCGGCATCACCATCGGCGCTGCTGCGGTGCAGGCGCAGTGGGCGCCGCGTGACCTGCCGCCACATCGGCTGACCCTGATCGACACCCCCGGCCACATCGACTTCGCGATCGAAGTCGAGCGTTCGCTGCGCGTGCTCGACGGTGCCGTGGCCGTGTTTTCGGCCGTGGACGGCGTGCAGCCGCAGTCCGAGACGGTGTGGCGCCAGGCGCGCCGCCATCGCGTGCCGCTGATCGCTTTCGTCAACAAGATGGACCGCGTTGGCGCTTCGTTCGAGCGAGTGCTGGAGCAACTGCAGGACAAGCTGCGGGCGCGGCCGTGGGCACTGGGCGTGCCATTGGGCAGCGAAAGCGGCTTCAACGGCTGGGTCGATCTGGTCGATGAGCGCGTGCTGCAGTGGCAGGATGGCGCCGCAACCACGGTGACCCCGTGGGACGACGCGGTGCGCGCCCAGTGGCAGGCACAGCGCGATGCGCTGGTCGAAGCCGTGGCTGATCACGACGAGCAACTGGCCGATGCCTGGCTGGAAGGCGGCGTGATCGATGCCGGGACGCTGCGTGCGGCGATCCGTCGGGCGACGCTGGCAGGTGCGGGCGTGCCTGTGCTGGCCGGCGCTGCGTTCAAGGACAAGGGCATCGAAACGCTGCTGGACGCCGTGGTCGATTACCTGCCGTCGCCGCTGGATCGCCCTGCGGTGAGCGCCGAGAGCGAAGGTGGCGAGGTGGTGCTGCCGCCGGATCCGGACGGTCCGCTGGCGGGCCTGCTGTTCAAGATCACCCACCAGCAGCACGGCGCGCTGAGCTTCGTGCGGCTGTACTCGGGCACCTTGAAGGTGGGCGACGCCGTGGCCAGTTCGCAGCATCCGCAAGGGCGGCGCGTCAGCCGCCTGGTTCGCGTGCAGGCCGACCAGACCCACGACATCGAACAGGCCGTGGCCGGTGACATCGTCGCGGTACTGGGCTGGAAGGATGCGGTCAGTGGCGAGACGCTGAGCGGCCGTGCGCAGCCGCTGCGCCTGGAGAACATCCAGGCACAGGCGCCGGTGCTGGCCTGGCGGCTGGAGCCGGCGCGTGCGGCCGACCTGATCCGGATGGCGCAGGGACTGGCCAGCCTGGCCCAGGAAGATCCGTCGTTCCGCGTCGAAACCGATCGCGATACGGCGGAAACCCTGGTCTGGGGCATGGGCGAGCTGCACCTGGAGGTGATGGTCGAACGCCTGCGCAGCGAATGGAAGGTGGACGTGGGCGTGGGCTCGCCGCGCGTTGCCTACCAGGAGACGCCGATGCGTGCGATGACGGGCGTCGTCGGGCGGCTGGTCAAGCAGACCGGCGGCCAGGGCCAGTTCGCGCACGTGGTGCTGGACGTGGCGCCGCGTGAGGACGATCAGATCGTGTTCAACGATCGCATCGTCGGTGGCGTGGTGCCGCGCAGCTTCATCGCGGCGGTGGAAAAGGGCGTGCGTGCCGCACTGTCGGAAGGGCCGCAGGGTCATCCGGTGGTCGGTATCGAGGTCAGTCTTGTCGATGGCCAGACCCATGCCAAGGACTCGTCGGAGATGGCGTTCCATCGTGCGGGTGCCGAGGCGATCAAGACGGCGCTGGCCGAGGGTGGCACGCAGCTGCTGGAGCCGGTGATGGCGGTGACGGTGCATTCGCCATCAGCGTCGGTGGGTGATGTGGTGGGCGACCTCAACCGTCGCCATGGTCGCATTGCCCGCATCGACGACCAGGACGGTCGCGCCGAGGTCAGTGGCTTTGCGCCGCTGGCGCAGCTGGTGGGTTACACCACGTCGCTGCGTTCGCTCAGCCAGGGGCGGGCGAGCAGCGAGGCGCACCTGCACGGCTATGAGCCGGTACGCGCTGCATGAGGAAGGTGAGGGGAGCCCGTTCGCGGGCTCCCTTTTTTTTTAGTCGGGAACGCGCATCCACGCATGGCGCGGATCTACTGGGAGTTGACGGGTTTCCGTATCCACACAAGGCGCGGCGATTCCGCAGTAGATCCACGCCATGCGTGGATGGAGCCCTCGGCATGCGATTTTTTGCATTGCATCGCAACAAAACTGCAGAAAAGGCTGGATTAAAGTGATGCCTCACGATAAATTGCGCACCCCCCGTTGCTCGCCGCCGCCCGCACCCCTCTCATGCGTGATGACAAAGACCCCGGAACCCTGGAGCTGACCCTGCCGCGAAAGCGCGGTCGTCCGCCCAAGTTCGGGTACGCCATGAGTGATGCGCAGCGGGCCGCACGCTATCGCGCGCGCCGGGCAGGGCAGGCCAACCACGCCGATGTGCGCTCCTGCTCGGACATGGTGCTGCTGGACAAGATCCGCGCCGCAGTCAGCGCGCGCGACACCGAGCTGGCCGGTTTCCTGGTCCACGTGCTCTGGCAGCGCTACCCCCTGCAACTGAAATAGGCCGCCGGTGGGGTGGCCGTTGTCATCGAGCTTGTTGATAATGCGGGATTCAGGTTGTTCCCGCTGGCGCGCCCGGGATGGCAGGCGCGCATGATCGAACGGTTCCCAAGATGACGACCACCAGCGACACCACCACCGAAGCGGCGCCGAGCAGCGCCCCCCTGTTCTACACCCGTCCGGTGCCGCTGCAGGCCGATGTGCATGCCGATCTGCGCATCCTGCCGGGCAAGCTCGAGTTTGCCGCCGGCAACAACGCCATTCCGCTGGTGCTGGGCGAGTTCTCGCTGGCCCTGCACCACTTCCCGATCCTGTTCGCTGGCCCGACCGCCGTGCCGATGGCCGCCGTTGGTGTTTCTGACCAGAACCTGTTCATCAAGGACGGCCTGTGGGAAGACGAGGCCTATATTCCGGCCTATCTGCGTCGCCACCCCTTCATCTTCATCGACACCGGTGCGGACAACGACTTCCTGCTGGGCATCGACGAAGAGAGCTCGCGCGTGGTCAAGGGCGGTGACGAAGGCCAGCCGCTGTTCGTGGACGGCAAGGCCACCGACATGGTGCAGCAGGCGCTGGAGTTCTGCGGCCAGTACACCCGCGAGCATGAACAGACCCAGGCCTTCTCCAAGGCCCTGATCGACAACGGCCTGCTGGTCGAGCGCAATGCCACCGTGCGTACCCCGGATGGCCGCGAGTTCAATCTCAACGGCTTCCTGGTGGTGGACGTGGAGAAGTTCGTGGCGCTGCCGGAAGCGACCGTGGTCGAGTGGCACCGCAGCGGCTGGTTGGCGCTGATCCATCAGCACCTGATGTCGCTGGGTCGCTTCAACGACCTGACCCGTCGCCAGGTCGAGCGCCTGGCGGCCTGATCAGGCCGATGGTGCGGCTTCCGCTCTGCGGGAGCCGTGCCACTGCTGCAATCCCTGCAGCAGCCGCCGCGCCTGGACCCAGTCGGGCGCGGCCTCATGCCCCATCTCCCACAGAGCGGCCGCCATGCCGGCCTGATCCATTGCCCGGCACATCTGCAGCGTGCCCTGCAGGCGGTGCGCATGGTGGCGTAGTGTCGCAGCATCGACGTCGTGCACGGCCTGTTCGATCCTGGCCAGCTCATAGGCAATGTCCGCAGCGTAATCCGGCTCGACGCCAGGGGCGTCATCGGGCGCAGTACGGTGCGCCGGGGGCGGAAGGCCCAGCGCCTGCAGCAAGCTCGCAACCTGCAATGGCTTGACCAGGATGGCGTCGAATCCGGCTCTTCGGCAGCGCGCCGCATGGCGGCGCCCCATGCGGGCGGACAGGGCAATCACTCGCAGGGGGGACTCTGCCTGCGCGCGCAGCTGCTGCGCCAGAGCGTAGCCATCCGAGTCGCGAAGCCCGATGTCCAGCATGACCGTGGCGCGCGGTCGTAGCGCGTGCTCGGCCAATGCGGTGTCGGCATCGGCAACCGCGCGTACATCCGCACCCAGCCGGCGCAGCTGCTCTGCGACGATGTGCCGGCTGAGTGCATGATCTTCGACCAGGAGCAGGTCGATGCCGGCCAGTGGTGTCTGCTGCAGCGGCTCGATGGGTGGCGGATCGCCGTGGACGGCGCGGACCGGCAATCGCAGGGTGAAGCGGCTGCCGCGCCCATGCACGCTGTGTACGGTCAGGTTGCCGCCCATGGCAACGGCCAGTTCGCGCGCGATCGTCAGGCCCAGCCCGGTGCCGCCACGTCTCTGGCCATCCTCGCTCTGCTGGAATGGCCGGAACAGAAGCGCCAGTTGAGCGGGCGCAATGCCGATGCCGCTGTCGATCACATCCAGCAACAGCTCCCGGGGAGACAGGGCGGGCGATAGTTGCAGGCGCATTTCGATACCACCGACGTCCGTGAATTTCAATGCATTGCCCAGCAGGTTGTCGACAATCTGGCGCAGTCCATCAGCATCCAGCGCGACCACCGGCGCTGGATCAGGCGTGCGATCGAGCTGGAGTGACAGGCCTCTCCGTAGTGCCTCCGGCCGGATGGCTTCCAGTGCACGGGCACAGAGTTGACCGACGTCACAGGGCACGGGATGCGGCCTGAAGCTACCGCTGGCAAGGCGCGAGAACGCCAGTGAGCGATCGAGCAGCCTGCGCAGCGACTGGCCGGCAGCAAGCGCTGCCGCGATCAGTTCGCGCTGCCCCTTGGGCAGGTGTGACTGGCTCAGCAGGTCGATCGAAGCCAGAATCGTCTGCGCGGAATTGCGCACCTCATGGCTGATCATCCCCGCCGCGCGCCCCAGGCGGCGTTCCGTGCGGCCGATTCGCCAACGTAGCGCCTGCCAGAGCAAGGGCAGGCCGATGAGTGCCGTGGCCAGACACAGCAGCCATCGCAGGAGCGGGAGGCGCATCTGGTCAAGTGTGCTCTCGATGGATGCGGGCAGCATCGGCTGTGCCCACAACTCCAGCAGGCCTGCGTGCTCTTCGAGCGTGATGGCGCGCAGCGCCTGATCGATGCGCGCCAGCAGCTGCTGGTCCTCGCGGCGGACAAACAGGTGCAGATCGGTGGAAAAATCGCTGTCGAACGGGTGCAGTTGCAGGTTGCCTGCGAAGTGCTTCCGGATCATCGACTGCAGCGTTGCTTCCAGGCCGATGGCCGCATCGGCGATACCGCTCTCCACGGCGGCCAGCGCCGCATGGCGGTCGTGAAGGTGCAGCAGGTGGATCTGAGGATGGTGGGTCGCCAGCCAGTCGGCATAGGGGCCACCGTCAACGACGGCCAGCACCTGCGCCCTCACCCCGGTGACGTCACGGGGTGGGCGCTCGCCTTTACGCGAGGCCAGCACCGTCCTGCCGCCATGGAAAGCGCCCGATGCCATCAGGTCGGGACAAGGAAGCGGGCGATGCGAAGGATTGCCCATGACCAGCACCAGGTCAGCCTCGTGCCGGCAGACGGCAGCGACCGCCGCGCTCGTGCTGGTGTAGGTGAGATCGCGGAAGCGCAGGCCGGAATGCTGAGCGACAAGGTCGGCATAACCATGGGCGAGGGTAGGGGGCGTGCGTGAATCCTCCAGCGCTGCAGGTAGCGGGCGCAGTGATGGCGCGGTGGCAACCCGCACTTCGCGGCCGGCGGACCATTCCTGCAGTTGCGCATCCTCGGCGGAGGCTGCGGGCAGCAGGATCAGGGCCAGCAGCAAGGTGCACGAAGTGCGCAGACGGAGACGAGCGCGGCGCCTCATCGCACCCCCAGCTGCCGCCGCAGTGCATAGATCTCCACGTCATTGCGCAACCCGAGCTTGCGCAGGGCGGCGACCTTCTGGGTGCTGACCGTCTTGACGCTGCGGTGGCGGTGCAGCGCGATCTCGGAGACGGTCAGGCCTGCCAGAAGCAGGTCCAGCACTTCGCGTTCGTTGCGACTGAGTTCCTCGCGGTTGGCCGGGAACAGGCAATCGGCGGGCAGGCGGCACAGTCCCTGCGATATGCGCACGATGGCTTCAGACAGCATCTCCAGGGGCTCGGACTTGCTGACCACGCCGCTGATGCCGGCCGTCAGCAGGTGATCGATGCGGGTGGTTGGCGTCAGCGTGGCGAAGGCGAGCAGGGGAACATGAGGAAAGCACTCACGCAGGAGAGAAACCAGTTCATCACTGCTGCGGTCGCCGGGCGCCAGGGTGAGATCGATGATGGCGACATCCACTGCCAGCCGGCGCAGGCTGCCAACGAGCTCATCGCTGCGGGTGTGGCTGGCGACGATGTCGAAGCGGATGTCGCGGGACAGGTGCAGGACGGTGCCGCGGCGGACGACTTCGTGATCGTCGAGGAGTGCCAGCCGCAGTCGGCGCGGTGCAGGGTATCCATTCATGCGCTGGGAGGTGATCGGCGCCCGAAGGGCGTGGCGATCATTCTGGCGCTGTTGTCGCGTCGAGCATCGAATTTGTTGGATTTTTGCGATTATTCCTAAGGGTCGATGTGCAAGATCCATCAATCCAGTGTTGCCGATTGATGCAGTGGATCGTCAGGCCACAGTCAGGCCCTTCAGGGCACGTCGCCCCCGCTGCGCAGGTCGCGGGCCATTTCGCTGGTCGCAGCCCATCCGAGATCGGCATACAGAGGCTTCCCTTGGGCGGTAGCGTGCAGCACCGCGTAGGCCACCCCTCGCCCGGCGAACGCGTGGTCGGCCAGCTTCATCAGCTGGCGGGCGATGCCGCGACGCCGGTAGCCGGGCTCCACGTAGACATTGAGTACGTAGCCGCGCGAGTCCTGCTCTGGATGGGCGGGGTGGGGCGGCCAGTCGATCAGCATCAGGCCGATGCCTGCGATGGGTTGTCCATTGTCGGAAAGGACATGGCCGAAGTAGTCGCCCGACATCAGGCGCGGCTCCAGCCATCTACGGAACGGGGCGGCCATCTGCTGCAGGACCTCTTCGCTCCGGCCGCTTTCACGGAACATCGCTTCACGGTGGGCACAGATGAGGTCGAGATCGCACGGAAGGATCTGCCGGACGACGAAGCCATTCCAGGAGGCTGTGATGGTATTGTCCGGAGTGCTGTCCATCGATCGTGTATCCGTTCAGACCCTGCTGGCTTGCCCAGCATCGTATCTGAAGGGCGCATGGTGAAAGCACCACGTTGCAATGATTGATGATCGATTGTTGCTCCAGGACGATCCACCGGGGACGAGGGGTGCGGTGTCATCGCACCGACTGCGGCACCCGCCTCAGCGTGCGGGTGTCGTAACCCATCGCCGCAATCCGCTCGACTGCCTGCTGGTAGTCTCTGTCCGACACCTGCGGGGTGCGGGCCATATACCAGACGTAATCACGCTTGCTTCGCGCCACGATGGTCTGGCGGTAGCCTTCGTCGAGCCAGGCGATCACGTACTCAGCCTGGATCGGCCAGATGAACTGCATGCCCCAGATCGCGCCATTGCCTTCCTTCTCGACACGGCCGATGGGGTGCATCGACTTCTGTGGCGCATCAAAACTGCCCTTGCGATAGGTGAAGGTGGTCTGGATGCGCCCATCGGAGCGCAGGGCATAGCTCTCCACGGCGTCGAAGGCCTCGCGTTCAGGGCGCGATGGGATATGCGCGATCACGTACCAGTCACCCATGAAACGCGGCACATCCACCGATGACGGACGCGGCAGTGGGCGCGTGTCGCTGGAGCTGCAGCCGGAACCGAACAGGCCGATCGCGATCAGGGGAAGCAGTGGAAACTTTCGCATGTCACACCTCAGCGGGGCCGGAACAGGTAGTGGGCCACCAGCCACTGCTGGCCGTCGTCGTAGCCGAACAGCTCGGCGCATGCCATCCAGAACATCCGCCAGCGTTGCCACCAGATGCGCGCAGCCGCCGGCCCATAGGTCGCCGCCAGTATCGGCATCACCCGGTCGCGTGCCGCATCCTGATTGGCCAGCCAGTGCTCGGCGGTGCGTTGGTAGTGGGTGCCGTCCAGCAACCAGCGCTGATCCAGCCGCAGGTCGCGCTGGAAATGCAGAAGGGTATCGGCGGCCGGCATCAGTCCGCCGGTGAAGAAATGGCGGCCCATCCAGTTGTCGCCACCCTCGGTTTCGAACGGGTACATCAGCGTGCGATGGGCAAAGATATGCACGAACAACGCACCGTCTGGCTTCAGCCACTGCGCGATGCGCGCCAGCAGGCGCTCGTAGTTGCGCACGTGTTCGAACATCTCGACCGACACGCAGCGGTCGAAGCGTGCCGTGGGCAGCTCAAGCTGGTTGACATCGCGGGTGATCACCTCGACGTTGCGCAGCCCCCTGGCTTCACACTGCGCCACGATGTGCTGGCGTTGGCTGTGCGAATTCGAAACGGCGGTGATGCTGGCCTGCGGGTAGCGTTCTGCCATCCACAGGGTCAGTGAGCCCCAGCCGCATCCCAGTTCGAGAATCTGCTGGCCATCGGCCAGGCCTGCGCGCTGGCCGTACAGTTCCAGCATCGCGTCCTCCGCCTGGTCCAGCGTTTCGCGCCCGGTGGGGTAGTAGCAGCTGCTGTACTTCAGTCGCTTGCCCAGGCAGGCCTGGAAAAAGGCTGCTGGCACTTCATAGTGCTGTCGGTTGGCTGCATCGGTGTGTAATGCGAGTGGGCTGTCGGCCAGCTCGGCGATGCGCCGGCTGAAGCGCGCCGACTGGCCTTCGATGCCACCCTCGCTTTCCTCATGCAGGCGTCGCGCGCACAAGCGGCGGATGCCCGCACGCAGCGCCGCATCGGGGACCAGCCCGCGTTCGGCCCAGGCGATCAGCCCGGTTTCCGCGTCTTCGGCAGGATTCAGTGAGGGGATCGCGTTCATGCGGAATGCTCCTTGGAAGGGCGGGGGAACCAGGGAAAGAACATCGGCGTGCTGCGCTGATAGGCCTGGTAGTCGTCGCCGCGGCTGCGCAGGGCCTGCTTCTCGGTGAACGGGATGCCGCTGAGATAGCGCAGGAACACATACATCAGCACGGGGCCGAGCCAGGCCAGCCACCACAGCGGGGAGCCGACGGCCAGCAGCACGTAGGTGAACCAGTGCAGCCACTCGAAGAAGTAGTTGGGGTGGCGGGAATACCGCCAGAGTCCATCACGGCAGGTGCGGCCCTTGTTCGCCGGGTTGGCGCGGAACCGGGCCAGCTGCTGGTCGGCCAGCGATTCTCCGCCCACGCTCAGCAGCCAGACGAGCGCAGCCGCCATCACCCAGGGTGCCGTGCCTGCGGTTTGATTGGCGGCGACCGCGACGAAGGGCAGGGCAAACAGCACCACCAGCAGTGCCTGTGCCATGAAGAACCCGAAGATCTTTCCCTGGTGTCCTTGCCAGTGCTCACGAAGGTAGCGATAGCGCCCGTCCTCTTCTTCGTGCCGGACCCGGTGCCAGAGATGAAGGGCCAGGCGACCGCCCCACAGGCCACCGAGCACAGCCAGCGCAACCCGTGGCGTGACCGCACCCTCGCCCAGCAACGCCAGCAGCAGCGCGGCGGCGCCCACGCCCTTGGCCCAAAGTACGTCCACAACGCCGATGTTGTGGTGGCGGCGCTGCCAGGCCCAGCCCCAGCTCATCACCAGTACCGCGTAGAGCAGCACCCAGAGCAGGTTGATCATGATGACGCTCCGACCAGAGGTGGTTGTGGCGTGGTACGCGGACCGCCACGGGCGGCGCGGCACAGGAGGGAAAGCGCAATGGCCCAGCCTGCGCCCAGCACCAGGACGCCATGCCACATCGGGCTGTTGAACTGCACCGCATCGAATCCACGCGCGGCCGACAGGTAGGCCAGTGGCGCCAGCAGCAGGCCGAACAGAGGCGGCAGGGCAGGGTGTCGCTGAAGGAAGCGCATCGAGGTGGTCAGGGTCATGGCGAATGCCGCCCACAAGGCCATGATCCAGGGCGGCGGCGCCCATCCCAGCGGGGCAGCGGCGTAGCGCACGGTGCCGCTGGCGGCAGCGCTGGCGTCGACCAGCCAGGCGCAGGCCAACGCAAGCAGCAGCAGCCGCAGGTCCAGCCGTGGTTGCGCCGACGTCAGCAGCTGGCTGCCGATATACAGCGACGCAGCCAGCAACGCGGGCCACTGCCAGCCGCGTCCGGCGCCGGCCACCGCGCACAGCCAGACCAGCTGGTTGCCAAGCAGGTTGGCCCAGAACCGGCACATGTCAGTCACCTTCGCCAGCCGGGACCGCAGGTCGATGGCCCGGGCGTGCCAGCAGCAGATGCGAGACGCCGATCGAACGCTCCAGGAAGCCGCCTTCGCAGTAGGCCAGGTAGAAGTCCCACAGGCGGCAGAAGCGCGCATCGAACCCCTGTGCCTGCACGGCGGGCAGCTGTGCGAGGAAGCGCTGGCGCCAGGCGCGCAGGGTCAGCGCGTAGGAATGGCCGAAATCCTGCTGGGCGATCAGCTGCAGGTCGCTGGATCGGCTCTTGGCGGCCATGATCGCATTGATCGATGGGATGAAGCTGCCCGGGAACACGTAGCGCTTGATGTAGTCGACGCTGCGCCGGGCCTGCTCGTAGCGATGGTCCTCGATGGTGATGGCCTGCAGCAGGGCAACACCATCGGGCTTCAGCAGTCGCTGCAGCGTGGCCATGTAGGTGTCCAGGTATTCGGCGCCGATCGCTTCGATCATCTCGATCGATACCAGCTTGTCGAACTGGCCCTGCAGGTCGCGGTAGTCCTGCATCAACAACGTGACCTGGTCCTGCAGTCCTGCGTCCCGCACGCGCTCGGTGGCCAGCGCATGCTGCTCGGCAGAGATGGTGGTGGTGGTGACATGGCAGCCATAGTGCCGGGCGGCGTGTACCGCGAAACCGCCCCAACCGGTGCCGATTTCCACCACCCGGTCGCCCGGCTTGAGTTGCAGCTGGCGGCAGATTCGGTCCAGCTTGCGGCGCGAGGCGGACTCCAGTGATTCGGATTCGCTGGCGAACAGCGCCGACGAATACATGAGATCCGGCGACAGGAACAGGGCAAAGAAGTCGTTGCCCAGGTCGTAGTGGGCGGCGATGTTGCGCCGGCTGCCCTCACGGCTGTTGCGATGCAGCCGGTTCCAGCCGCGCAGCAACCAGCCAGCCACACGGGCTGGGCCCTGCTCCATGCCATCAAGCAGGTCGCGGTTGCGCACCAGCAGCTGTATCAGCGCGACAAGGTCATCACAGTGCCAGTCGCCCTGGATGTAGCTCTCGCCGGCGCCGACGCTGCCCTGCGCAGCGACCTTCCGGTAGAACGCGGGGTCATCGATGGTCACCGTTACCTGCAGCCCTGCGTGGGCGTTGCCCAGCCGGACCTCGCCAAGGGCATCGCGCACGCACAGGTGGCCATCGCGCAAGGGGGCAAGCTGCGCCAGCAGGCGGCGGCGCAGGAAGGCGTCCAGCGCGCCGGGGCGCGGCAGGGTCACCGAAGGCGTCATCGAGTTCATCGTGGTTTCCCGGCAAGGGTGGGGTGGTCGTGTACGGGGTTGCGCTTCAGCCACAGCCGCAGCGCGTGCCAGTGGATGGCGGCCACCACCTGGGTGGTCATCAGTGGGTAGCAGGCGAGGAGCCGCGCCAGCCCGCGGCCATCCAGGCGGCGGCGGTGCATCGTCTGGGTGGCATCGAACTGCCGGATGCCGTCGCGCCAGACCTGCATGTGCACGCGCAGGTCCTCATCGGGGCTGCTGAAGCGCCAGTCGTAGCGGCAGTCCATCGGCATGAACGGCGAAACGTGGAAGCGCTTGTCGAACTGCCAACGCAGTGACGCACCTTCGTGGACGGCCGTAGCGACCGGCAGCACGTAGGCGTGCCGTTCCTTCCAGGGCGTGTTGGTGATCTCGGCAACGATGCAGTCCAGCGTGCTGCCGTCGGCGTGGTAGCAGTAGTAGAAGCTGACCGGGTTGAATACATGCCCGGCAAAGCGAAGGTGGGTGAGCAGGCGCACCGGCCCCGAAGGTCGATGACCGAGCGTCTGCGCGGCGTGGTCGCGCACGGCATCGGCCAGAGGCTGTGCCGGATCGCCGAAATAGTCGCTGCGCCGGAACTCGGCAAGGTTGCGCCGATTGACCGACCACAGCCAGCGTCCCGCAAACACGGTCTCCAGCTCATCCAGGTCGAGCAGAAGCTGCGCAACGGGGTAACGGAACGCATGCGGGTGCGGGTGATGCCGGCGGTGCATGACCTGCCCGAAATAGAGTGCGCTGGCGCTCATGCCGCCACCTCGCCCGGTGCGGACACCCTGCGATGCGGTGCGCAGGACTCCAGCGCATCCACCACGCGGCGGGCGCTGCGGATGCCATCTTCATGGAAGCCCCAGCCCCAGTAGGCCCCTGCGAACCAGGTGTGGCGATGGCCCTGCAGCTCTGCCCAGCGCTGCTGCGCGCGAACCGCAGCATGATCGTGCACTGGATGGGCATAGTGCAGCGTGCGCAGCACCCTGGCCGGATCGATGGCCTCGCTGCGGTTGAGGGTGACTACCAGCGGCGTGCTGCCGGGCAGGCCCTGCAGCAGGTTCATGCAGTAGCTTACCGTGCAGGGCGCCGCTGGATCCTGCGGGACATGCGCGTTCCAGGCCGCCCAGGCCTTGCGGTTGCGCGGCAGCAAGGATGCATCCGTGTGCAGTACCGCCTCGTTGGATTGGTAGCGGATGGCACCCAGTACCTCGCGCTCAGCGGGGTCGGCATCACCCAGCAGGGCCAGCGCCTGGTTGCTATGGCAGGCCAGGATGACTTCGTCGAAGGCCTCGACGCCTGCGGCGCTGTGCACGCGTGCGCCCCCAGGCGTGCGTTCCACCCGCTGCACCGGGCACTGCAGGCGCTCATGCACCCGCCAGCGGCGGCGCAATGCATCCACGTAGCGGGCCGAGCCGCCGGTAACGACCCGCCAGGACGACCGCCCGGTCATCTGCAGCATCTGGTGGTTGGCCATGAACTGGGCCAGATAGCGCGCGGGGAAGTCCTGCACCGTGGCGGTGGGCGACGACCACAGCGCCGAGGCCATCGGCAGCAGGTGCTCTTCAATGAAGGCCTCGCCGTAGCGCTGATCTCGCAGGTACTCGCCCAGCGTTGGACCTTCCTCCTCGGCCAGCAACAGCGGGGCATCCCGGTAGAACCGGCGCAGATCGGCCAGCATGCCCCAGAAGCGCGGCGATACCAGGTTGCGTCGCTGGCAGAACAGGCCATCCAGCGAGGTGGCGTTGTACTCCACGCCGCTGCGTTCGCTGTGCATCGAAAAGCTCATCGTGGTCGGCTGCGACGCCACTCCCAGCTCTTCGAACAGCGCCGTCAGCAGCGGGTAGTGCTGGGGATTGAAGACAATGAAGCCGGTGTCCACGGCCATGCGCGTGCCGTCTATCTGCACGTCGTGGGTATGGGTGTGGCCGCCCAGGTAATCGCTCGCCTCGAACAGCGTCACGTCGTGCCGTTCCTGCAGCCACCAGGCGCTGGCCAGCCCTGAGATGCCTGAACCGATGATGGCGATGCGCATGTCAGTACCTCGCCTTGGCCAGCACCCATTCGGGGATGGGCTTGAGGCCTTTGACCAGGCCGAACGCCGCCATTGCACGCAGCCCATACCAGGTCAGGTCGATCTCCCACCAACGGAAGCCCTGGCGCACGGTGCCCGGGAAGAAGTGGTGGTTGTTGTGCCAGCCTTCACCGAACGTCAGCAGAGCCAGCCAGAGATTGTTGCGGCTGTCGTCTCGGGTCTCAAAGCGGCGACGACCGAAGCGATGAGCCAGCGAGTTGATGGTGACCGTGGCATGGAACAGCACGATGGTGGAAATGAAGAATCCCCACACCAGCAACTGGGGGCCGGAGGTTTGCAGGCCCGGCGCCCAGTGTTCCAGTGCTGCACCCAATGCATACAGGCCGATGGCCAGCAGCACGGGAATGGCGGTGTCGAAACGGTCCAGCCAGCGCAGTTCCGGGAAGCGCGCCAGGTCCGGCACCCGCGACAGGTCGGTGGCGAAGGCTTCGCGGGTCAGGAACCATCCCATGTGGCTGCGCCAGAAGCCGCCTTCGCGCGGGGAATGCGGGTCCAGTGGCTGGTCAGCGTGCCGATGGTGGTGGCGATGGTGGGCAGCCCACCACAACGGCCCGCGCTGTACGCTGGACGCGCCGATCACCGCGAACACGAACTGCACGGCGCGCGGTGCCTGGAAGGTGCGGTGCGAAAAGTAGCGGTGATAGAACGCGGTGATGGCGAACATGCGCACCGCGTAAAGCGCCGCGGCCACGACCACCGCCGTCCACGACACGCCCACCCAGATCACCGCGATGCACGCTAGGTGCATGAGCGCGAACGGCACCGCTCGCAGCCAGTCGATGCGGCCGGGCTGTTCCGAGTTGGCATCCGCAGCGTTGCTGGTATCAACCCAACGCTGCAGGGTGTGCACCAGGCGCCAGCGTCGACGGGGGAGGGGCGATACAGAGGCCATGGCGGATCTCGGCGGGTGTCGTGTCTTCCTGTACGCAGCAGAATGCGTAATGGATGCGACGTGTTGCAGTGAATGTCGGCTTCACGTGTTCGTGACGGTGCAGCGGTCGACCAGTGGCTGCGCCCATGCCTGCTGCCACTCCGACGTGGGGCGTTGCGCAGGTGGCGAGCCAAAGCGCACCGTCACCTGCGGATAGGTGCCGCGCGCATCGCGCAGGTTGCTGGTGCCGTTGAATTCCAGCAGGCGCCGGTCGGCGCTGGCATAGACCAGCGACAGGCGGGGCGCGATGCCGCCATACCAGGTGTCGAGGCTGACCTCGATCGACTGGGCGTCGATGCCTTGCCAGCGCAGGGTGCCGGTATGCCGGACCTGCACCGGGAAGTAGCGCTGCCGCCCGGGCACCAGGAAGGGCAGCGAAATGCGTTCGCCCTGCATCAGCGCTGTCCAGTGCAGGCGGACCGCCGCGTCGAATCCCGCATCGATCACTGCGTCCGGCGGCAGATCGAGCCTGCGCTGCCGGGGCGGGCTGGCGGCATCCTCCTTCCAGGCGACCGACACGGCACCGCTGGCGGTCTCGATCTCGGCCGTCTGGCCGCTGCGTCGGTCCTGCAGCGAATAGCCGCGAGCCTGCGCAAAGGGGCTGGCCGGCAGGTGCTTGCGGGCGAACGGCTGGCCACCCGGGCACTGGTACAGCACCCAGCGCTCGGCACCCTCGCTTGCATCGCGGCGCCAGTGCACTTCCCGGTAGAGGATCCGGCCCTGCGAGGACGTTGCCACGCCCTCGCTTCGCAGCCAGGGGGCCGCCAGCGCGGCATGGGGCAGGCACAACAACAGCCAGGCGATGCGCATGGACTTCATCCGTAAGGGCGGGTCGAGGTCGTACGGCAGGCGGGGCGGGTTGGATGCGCAATGCGGGCTGCATCCAATTGCCATTCCCGCCCGTACAGGGAACAGACCTTCACCCGCCCGCCGCGAACGCAGATGTACCCTGACGCCGCCAGCACCCTCGCCAACTTCAACAGCGCACGCACCGTGTCCAGCTCCCAGCAGCCCAGCAGCGAGCCGAAAAACTGGGCCGGTGACATGGACGGTGTCGCGCGGCTGCGCGACCGCGACTGTTTCATGCGGATCTATGACCATTTCATGCCGCGCCTGTGCGTCTATCTGCGCGGGCTGGGCGCACCCGACGCGGTGGCCGAGGAGTTGGCGCAGGAATGCCTGCTGCGCCTGTGGCTGCGGGCGGCCGACTATGATGCCGCGCAGGGTGCGCTGAGCACCTGGCTGTACCGTATCGCCCGCAACCTGCATATCGACCGCGTGCGCCGCGAGCGCAGCTGGATGCAGGTGCAGGTGGCGGTGGAGCACGCCGCGATGATGGACGTGGTCGAGCGCAGCAGCGCCGAACAGTTCGCCGACCAGGCCCGGTTGCGCCAGCGCATCAACGAGCTGCCTGCGGTGCAGGCGCGGCTTGTGCGCATGTCCTACTTCGAGGCCAAGAGCCACAGCGAGATCGCCGAGGCGCTGGGCATGCCGCTGGGCACGGTGAAATCGCACCTGCGGCGTGCGTTCCTGCAATTGCAGTCGAAAGTGGGAGGTGCGCTGTGAATCCGCACCACCATCTACACGAATCCACGCTGATGAGCTACGCCGCGGGCGCGCTTCCGGCGCCGTTGAGCATCGTGGCGGGCGCGCATCTGGAGCAGTGCCCGCACTGTCGCCAGCGCCTCCGCGAGGCCGAGGCGATCGGATCGGTCTTGCTGGAACAGACCCAGCCATCCACGGGCGATCTACGCCGCGAGCAGTTGCGCGACGCGATGTTGATGCGGCTGGCGACGGACGCGCCTGCCGTGGCAGTGGCGTCGCGGCCCGCTTCGAGAGAGCGGCCCGAAGCCGATCCGGACCATCTTCCTGCTTCGCTTCACCCGTATTTCGGCGCGTCGCTCAGCGGCCTGCGCTGGCGCTGGATGGCGCCGGGCGTGCACTGCATCCGTGCAGAGCAGATGCCTTCGCTGATCATGCTGAAGATCGCCCCGGGCAAGTGCCTGCCGATGCACAGCCACGGCCGCAGCGAGCTGACCCAGATCCTGCGGGGCTCGTACAACGATGCGCTGGGGTTGTTCGCGCCCGGCGACGTGGCGGACCTGGATGAGGACGTGGAGCACCAGCCGGTGACCGCGCCGGGGGTGCCGTGCATCTGCGTTTCGGCGCTGGATGCGCCGCTGGTATTCAGTGGCTGGTTGGCGCGGAAGATCCAGCGCTTCGTGAAGCTCTAGCGGGGCAGGAGACGGTGATGGCCAGGGTAGAAGCATTGCGTGTTCTGTTGACCGGCGCCGCCGGGCTGGTGGGGCAGGGCGTGGCGCTGGCCTGCCAGCGCTCACCGCATGTCGGCCATCTGACCGCGCTGGTACGGCGTCCGGGCAGCCTCAACGGTGCGGGCAGCGAGCGGGTCGTGCCGGATTTCCTGCGCATCGATGAGCAGCGTGACGATCTGGCTGGCTTCAACGCGTGCTTCTATTGCGCGGGCGCACCTCCGGTGGGCACCGCCGAAGCCGAGTACCGGCGGGTGACGCTGGACACCACACTGGCCGTGGCCCGCGCGTGGGCCGCAGTGAATCCCGACGGATGCTTCCTGTATGTGTCCGGCGCCGGCGCGGACCCGCAGAGCCGGGTGATGCCGCTGCGGATCAAGGGCGAAATCGAACTGGCGCTCCGCACGATGCCGGTGCGTACCGTGATGCTGCGCCCGGGCGGCGTGCGGCCGGTATCGGGAACCGGCACGCGCCACGTGGTGCTCAAGCCCTTGTACTGGGGTGGCGCACCGCTGATGAAACTGGCTGGCGCACTCGTCCCTTCACTGGTCACCAGCAATCTGGCGGTGGGCCAGGCGATGATCGCACTGGCCGGACGGGAGCATCCACCTGCGACGGTGGAGTGCGCGGACATCAACCGGATCGCAGCGGGAACACCTGATCCGGCGCGTTGAGCTTAGTGCGCTGCGGCGTCCAGCACGGTTCGCACCGCCTGTGCCAGGTCACTTCGGGTAAATGGCTTCGGCAAGAGAGCAGCAGCCCGCCCTTGGCTGCCCACCGCATCGTGGTCGCGCGGATAGCCTGACGTGAACAGGATGGCCACGTCGGGCCAGCGCTCGCGAACCTCGCGGACCAGTTCCCAGCCCGACATGCCGGGCATCACCACGTCGGAGAACAGCAGGTCGACCTTGGTGTCCGGTCGCTCCAGCAGGCGCAGCGCCGACGGTCCGTCGTGCGCTTCCAGTACGCGGTAGCCCAGCAGGCGCAGTGAATCAACCGTGTGCGCGCGCACATCGTCGTTGTCCTCGGCCACAAGGATGGTTTCCTCGCGCGGCGCGTAACCGGCCAGGCCAGACTGCTGCGCACGCGCTTCGCAGGGCAGGGCCAGCGCCGAACGCGGGAACATCATGGTGATGCTGGTGCCGGCACCCTCCACCGAATCGATCAGGACGTGGCCGCCGGATTGCTTGACGAAGCCGTGCACCATTGACAGGCCTAGCCCGGTGCCGCGGCCGACCTGCTTGGTGGTGAAGAACGGCTCGAACACGCGTGCCAGCGTGGGCGCATCCATGCCGTGCCCATTGTCGCGTACCCGCAGCATCACGTACTCGCCGGGTTCGGCGTCGGGGAACAGCGCGGCGTAGTCGAGGTCCAGATGGCTGTTGTCGACCTCGATCACCAGCCGGCCACCGTGGGGCATTGCATCACGGGCATTGACCGCCAGGTTGAGCACCGAGGCCTCCAGCTGGCTGACGTCGATCTCCACGCACCAGATGTCCTGGGCGCTGCGGATCTCCAGCTGTACCAGCTCGCCCAGCGCACGCTGCAGCATGTCGTGCATGTCCAGCAGCCGGTCGTTGAGGTTGGCCGCCTGGCTGTGCAACGGTTGGCGGCGGGCAAATGCCAGCAACCGCTGGGTGAGGCTGGCGGCACGACCCACGCCTTTCAGGGCATTGTCCAGGGCGCGGCCGACCAGCGCGGCCGGCTCACCGGCGCGCTCGCTGAGCAGCATGGCGTGCTCGACGTTGCCGGAGATGACCGTCAGGATGTTGTTGAAGTCGTGGGCGATGCCACCGGTCAGCTGGCCCACGGCCTCGATCTTCTGCGACTGGCGCAGCGCGTGCTCGGCCTGCAGCCGGGCGGTGGTTTCCACCGCTTCGGAGACCACGGCCGTGACTACACCTTCGGCATCCACCAGTGGACGGAACGAGAAGTCGAAGCTGCGCCGTCCGGTAGGCAGCTCGATATCCAGCGCATGCAACGAGCTTCGGCCGTGCACGGCATCGGCGACGGCCCTATCAACGGTCGCGGCGACCTCCTCAGTCATGGCGAACCACGGAGACCGCGCATAACGTTGGCCCACTACATCCTTCTTGTCGGCCAGCACGGCGGCCAGCGAGGCGACGTTGGCATCGACCACGCCGCCGGAAAGATCGAGCAGCACCTGGTGCTGGAAGCTGGATTCGAAAATGGCCTGCAGGCGGCGCTTGCTGGCCCTCAACTCGGCCGTGCGCGCCTGGACCTGGCGCTCCAGGGCCTGGTTGTCCTCGCGCAGCGCCAGCTCGGCCTGCTTCAGCCCGGAAACATCGCTGCCCAGGCAGATATAGCCGACCACCGCGCCGTCGCCGCCACGCTGCGGCACGCAGTCCATCTGCACGAATCGTGACTGCCCACTGCGATGGGTCATTTCCACCTGGAAGCTGGTGCGCTCGCCCTGCAGCACGCGCTCCAGGGCAGGTAATGCGTGTTCAAACGCAGAAATCCCACTGACTTCCCGTGCCGTGCGGCCCAGCAGTTCTGCAAGGCTGAAGCCATGCCAGTCCAGAAACGCCTTGTTGGCAAACCGGTAGCGATGGTCCTTGTCCAGCTGGGCGATCAACGCAGGAACGGCGTCGGTCACCTGCTGCAACTGGGCCTGGCTGTCGTTCAGTGCGGCCTGCGCATTGGCCAGCTGGGTGCGCTCGTGCGCCTCCTGGCGGGCGCGGCGGATCGCATCGGGCAAGCGTTGCAGGCGTTGCTTCACCACGTAGTCGCGCGCGCCGCGCGTGAGTGCCTGTACCGCCAGTTCCTCGGTCAGCGTGCCGGAAACAAAGATGAAAGGCGTCTGTGGCACGCGTTCGCGTGCCAGGGCAAGTGCTGCGTCACCATCGAAGCCTGGCAGGACATGATCGGCGAGGATCACGTCAAACGCACGGTTGTCGATGGCCTCGATGAACGCATTGCGGGTCCACAGGCGCTCGGCCTCGAAGTCGAGGCCGGCGCGCTGCAACTGTGCGCTGATCAGCTCCGCATCAAGCGCGCTGTCCTCCAGCATGAGGATGCGCAGGCGCTCGCTGCGGCGCGATCCATCACGCATTGTGCTGCCCCGAGCCGTTGGGCCGATGCGGCGGCGGCTGGTTGGTGATGCCCCAGAACATGCCCAGCCCCTGGATGGCGTCGAAGAACTCCTTGAAGTCGACCGGCTTGACCACGAATGCGTTGACGCCCAGTTCGTAACTGCGAACCAGGTCCTGCTCTTCACGCGAAGAGGTCAGCATCACCACCGGCGTGCTGCTCAGATCCGGGTCGCTACGCACCTGTTCCAGCACCTCCAGGCCGTTGACCTTGGGCAGCTTCAGGTCCAGCAGCACCACCACCGGGCCGCCGTGCATGGCGCCGGCAAACTTGCCTTCGCAGCGCAGGTAGTCCAGCGCTTCGGCGCCGTCGCGTACATGGATGACATCGTTCAGCAACTGGCAGCGCGACAATGCGGCCAGAGTCAGCTCTGCATCCTTGGGGCTGTCCTCAACCAGGAGGATCGGCCGCAGGTCCCTCATGGGTGATCTCCTGTGGAACGGGGTAGGGTGAAGTGAATGGTGGCGCCCTTGCCGGGCTCGCCCTCGGCCCAGGTACGGCCGCCATGGCGGCTGATGATGCGGCGTACGTTGGCCAGGCCGATGCCGGTGCCTTCGAATTCCTCGACGTGATGCAGGCGCTGGAACACGCCGAACAGTTTGTCCACATAGCGCATGTCGAAGCCGCAGCCGTTGTCGCGCACGAAGAAGTGATCTTCGTCGTCACTGCGCTCGTGGCCAACCTCGATAACAGCCTGGTCGCGCTCGCGGGTGAACTTGATCGCGTTGGCCAGCAGGTTCTGCCAGACCAGGCGCAGCATCGTCGGATCGGCTTCGACCTCCGGCAGCGGTGCGAGCGTCCACTGCACGTCGCGGCCGGCGTAGTCCAGGGCCAGGCTCCGGCGCACATCCTCGGCCAGCGCGGTCATGTCCATCCGCACACGCCCCAGGGTGGAGCGCCCCATCTGCGAGAAGCTGAGCAGGTCATCCACCAGTGTTCCGGCGGACTTGGCCGATTCCACGATCGTGTCCAGGAAGCGGCGCTCGGTATCGTTCAGGCGCTCGCCCGCCGAGCTGCCCAGCAGTTCGGAATAGCCGACAATGTGACGGAACGGAGCGCGCAGGTCGTGGCTGACCGAGTAGGAGAAGGCTTCCAGTTCCTTGTTGCTGCGGAGCAGCTGCTCGTTCAGTTCGGCCATTTCCTCGGCCTTGCGCAACACGATATCGACGATGGCCGTGCGCATCTCGTGTGCCGCGTCGCAGTCAGCATCGCTCCACGGCAGGCTGCGCTGCTGCACGGTCTCCTTCCAGGCCTCGAACGAGTTGCGCGGAGACAGCGCCACGCCCGGCGCTGCTTCCTTGCGGGGATCGCCACCCCAGCGCACGGTGCGCACCACTTCCGGCCGGAACCACATCAGGTAACTGTCATGCAACTGCGAAATGGACACCGCCAGCACGCCGCTGGCTACGTCGGCCAGGTGCGCGGCAGGTGACCAGTCGGCTGCCAGGTGATCGGTGCAGTAGGTTTCCTGGCCGGCCTGCTGCGTGGCCAGCCAATTCGCCAGGGCCAGCACGTCGCTGGCAGAAGGGCACTGGCCGACACGCAGGCAATCGCCCTTGTGCACGATCACCGCGCCGGCCGCGCCAGTCAGCGACAGCAGGCTGGCCTCGTCGTCGCGCAGTGCGGCCATGAAGTCCTCATCACCGGCCATGCGTGCCAGCAGCTTGACCAGCACAGAACGCCGGGCCACGCGCTCTTCGATCGCACGCGCACGCTCCTTCAACGCAATCTGCAGCGACAGGATCTGGCCCATGAACTCGCAGGCAGTACGCACGTGGTACGGCAGGCGGCGCGGCTGCACGGTGTGACAGGACACCAGGCCCCACAGCCGGCCTTCATGCACCAACGATACCGACATCGACGCACCGGTTCCCATGTTGCGCATGTAGTGCAGGTGTACCGGCGAGACGCTGCGCAGCACGGCCAGGCTCAGGTCGGTGGGCGGCGCGTCGCGATGGTCCTCGGCCCGCATCAGCGGGGCAGGGGTGTAGTTGTTGTCCGCAATCAGGCGGACCCGGTTGCGCCGATACAGTTCGCGGGCCTGCGCGGGAATGTCCGACTCAGGGAAGCGCAGGTCCAGGTAGGACGGCAACAGGCCGTTGCCATCCTCAGCTACCACGATGCCGTTCCAGCCGGCATCGAACTGATAGACCAGGGTGCGGTCAAAGCCGGTAAGCCGCCGCATGTGCGCGGCCGCAAGCCTGCACAGGTCTTCCACGGTCGCCGCCGATTCAATGCCGGTCATCAGCTCGCGGATGGCCGGATACAGTTCCTCCAGCGAGCCCGGTTGGCCGGGAACCGGTGCTTCCAGTTCGACCAGCAGATCGTTGGCGGAACGGTGCACCAGCAACTGATGCCGGCCGTGGCCATCCAGATGCACGGCACCGACATGGGCACTGCTGCCGATCACGGCCTGCTGGAACAGGCCCTGGAACGGCGCCAGCACGCCGCCAAACACCTCGCTGACATGCTGCGTCAACGGTTCGCCGAACTGCTGCAGCAGGCCGGGATGGCTGATGGCGCGCTCGCGCACCTGCAGGGACTGCGGTTCAACGACCAGGAGCACACCATAGGGCTGGATCGCGCCGGGGGTGTGGATCGGTTCGCGCGCGCAACTGGACAGGGCAGGGGCGTGCGCGGACTCAGCAGAAGGCATCAAGGGCGGGACTCATCATTCGTGGATGGCTGGAAAGGCCCAGTGGTACATCCGGTACCCCTCAATGGTGAAGCAAAATCATGCATTCGCCTACCAGTGTATGCGTGTGAAGCGTGCTTCTGTCCAAGCTGAATTCTTCATGTGGGGACGAGGTCGAGCACTTGCAGTTTTCGCGAAGAATACATCTCCGCTGCACATCAGCTCGACAGGTCATTGCCTAGAGTGGATCCACTTCCCTGAGCGACCGCCCCGTGAACCTGCAGCCCGCGCCCCTGTCCCCGTACCGCATGCTGGCTGACAGCTGCCAGTTTGAACTGCTGGATGTGGATGCGCTGCAGGACCCGGCCAGTGGCCGGCTGCTGCACCTGTATTCGCTGGTTGCCCGCTGCCTGTCCTGCGAGACGATCTTCAAGGCCGAAGAAGGGCAGGGCCTGGTCAGCCATACTTCGGCACGGGTGGTGCGGTGCCCCACCGGCTGCGGCCAGCAGGCGTTCAAGCCGGCCCTGCTGCGGACCTGGCGCCCGCAGGCCATTGCCCAGGCGTGAGCGGCGGGCGACCTTGTCACAGCAGTCCGGGATTGGCTCGCCATACCGCAAAGTTGAGCGCCGAGGCGAACGAAATCCAGGCCAGGTAAGGAAGCAGCAGCACCCCCGCAATCGGGCGGGTGCGCGCGAACGTGACGATCGTCGCGCAAACCAGCGCAATCAATACAAGAATGTCAACGAAGGCCAGGACGCCCAGCTTCCAGCCGAAGAACAGCCAGCTCCACAGCGCATTGACGGCAAGCTGCACCAGGTAGAGCATCAGCGCCGGTCGTGCCCCGCGCCAGCCGCGTTCGCGCCACACCAGCCACGCGGCAATCGCCATCATGGCGTAGAGCAAGGTCCACACCGGACCAAAGACACTGGCTGGTGGTGCCCACGGGGGAAGATCGAGGGTGGCGTAGAAGCTGGCCGCCGATGTGGACGCCCACGCGCCCAGGGCGGCCGCGACGAAGGTGATCGCCACCCATCCCAGCAGCCCGAAAACCTGCGAACTCCGCTTCATATCGTCCAGCTCCCTGATGCGCATGATCGCGTATACGCGCAGAGGCCGCGAATGGATGCAGGTCGCGGGCCTTCAGTCTGAAGATCCGGCGGCAGCCGATCCCTGGCTTGCTGGCAGCAGGGAAGGCCGTTGATCAAACCACTCGCGCGCCTTGGCCAGATGCCATTGGCGCTGATCGCCGTCCAGCTCGATGCCCGCACCCAGCAGCCCCCACCGGAGATAGAGATCACCGCGTTTGCGCTGTTCCAGAAGATTCAGCCGCGCGCGTACCGACAGGCGATCATTCTCGGCCTGCAATCCATCGATGACCAGATGGCCAGGGCGCCAGCGCAGCGTCGCCTGTGCCTGCACCTGACCGGAATCGAGGAGGGACAGCGTCCAGCGTGGGTAGTCGGTGCGCTCTGCGAACAGCGCGAGCAACGGACGGGCATCGCTGAGATCCAGATCCGTGGTGGCATCCACCTGGAATGGCGACTGCGCATCGATACGGCCGCGTTTGAAGGCCGCGCGGCCTTTCCAGGCGGTTGCGCGCTCCGTACCCGCCACCTGCACGTTGCGTAGCTCGACCGTGGTGCCGGACAGGTCGAAATGACGCTGGTTGAAGTCACCGCGGCGCAGTGTTGCATTCACGTCGATATCGCCACCCATGTCCAGCCCTGCCAACTTGGCACTCGCGTTGCGCCCCAGCAGGCGGGCGGTGCCATGGCCAACGCGGCCATCGGTATCGAGGGTGGCATCACCGCTGAGTGAGCCGGTGCCGCGCAGCAGGCGCACCTGTTTTGAACCGAGATAACGGTTGTAGGCCGACAGATCTGGAATGGTGGCTTCGCTGAAGCTCAGGTGCGCGCGCACGCCCTTGCGCAGCTCCTGCAGGCGACCGTCGCCGGTCAGATCCAGCGCCAGATCACGACCATCGAACAGCCGAACGTCCTTGGCATCGGTCGGCCGCGCAGTGAATCGCGGCAGCCGGACGGACAGCTGTGCCTGGCTGGGGCTGCCGGCCTTCAGTTCGCCATGGGCGCTGGCCGTGCCGGCCAGGCGTACGCCGGCGACTTCGGCCACGGCTTCGGCGGCCGGAATGTCCACGGTGCTGCCTTCGATCAGTTCGCCGTTGCGCACGCGCAGGTCCGCCTTCAGCGTGCCGCCGCCGTCCAGCTGCAGCCACGGCTTGCGGACGAACAGGGCAGGGATCCAGTTGAGCGAAGTGAACGTCCATTCGCCGCGCACGGTACCAGAGCTGCGTTCCAGCAGCTGGGCGGGCTGCTGGAAGGGGACGTCCCGGCCACGGACGCGCAGATCCGCATCCACTTCACTGCCTGAGCCGGGCTTGGGCGGCAGGCGGGCCTGCAGGCGCAGGTCGTTGGACACATTGAGCTGCAGGGCCAGCACGCCGCGATTGGGGGCACCATCACCCAGGTAGAGCGGCACCTGCCAGATGGCGCGGTCCCCGGGCTGCAGCTGGCCGTCAATCAGGTGCAGCGCCAGCTGCAGGCGTCCGGGCACGGGCGCGCTGGAGATCTTCGGCGTTATGGCATCCGTGTCCATGCGCAGGCCCTGGCTGCGGGCGTCGACATCGAGCTGGGCATGCAGCAACTTCAACTTGGCCAGACCGGGCGCCTGGTCCCGATAGTGGCGCGGATAGCTGAAGCGCGCGGTGAGATCCATGTCGCCCAACAGCTGCACGCCGTCAAAACTGGTGTCCGCATCGCTGAACGCCACCTCGGATTCGAAGAGCTCCGACGGCCCGCCGCGCAGCTGCTTGAGGAAGCCCACCGTACCCCGGCCCTTGCCAATGATGAGCAACTTGCCAAAGCGTGCGCTGCGGATGCTGTCGCTGTGGATGGCGTCGAAACGGAGCGTCCAGCCGCGGTCGCTGCGCGGTGGTGGCGGGATGGCTTCTTCGACGCGGCTGATCTCGGCGGAAACCCCCGTCGCCTGCAAGCGCGGAACCCGCACCTCGCGCTGGAACAGGGGCAGCACCGCCAACTGGGCGCTGGCGCGCTCGGCATGCAGCACGTAGACCGTGTGGTTCACGTGGCCGCGCATGTGCACGTTCCAGGCGATGACATGGCCGGGCAGCAGCGTGATGGCCGGGCCGGTGGTCATCACGAACTTGTGCGGCTTGCGGTTGGTGACCTGATCGAACAGTGGCGTATTGAGGAAGATGTTGCCGGCCAGCAGGTACAGCAGGTAGATGCCCAGCAGGACGCAGGCGGGAACGCGCCACCGTCGAAGCCGGTGCGGGATGTGCACGGAAACAGGAGACATCTACTGCTCTGAGGGCCGGAATTTCCACAACTATTGCGGAGCCGATGGCGGTGGCGCGTGAAGCAGCTACGGGGCAGGCGCTGGATTCTGGTAGTGTCCGGCCTGGTCACGACCACAGATCTGCAGGAGACGCATGGAGATCCGGCCCGCCCGTGCAGGCGATTTCGACGCGATGTGGGGCATGTTCAAGACGGCCATTGCGGCGCAGGATGCGCTGCCCTTTGCTGGCTCTTTCGCTGTCGAGACGTTTCGCACGAATTGGTTCCAGGCCCAGGCACCTCATGTAGCTGTGCTGGAGGGCCGGGTTGTGGGCATGTACAAGATGGGCCCGAATTTCCCTGACCTTGGGGCGCATGTGGCCAGCGCCACGTATGTGGTGGATGCGCCGGCACAAGGGCAAGGTGTGGGCCGGGCCCTGGTGGAACACAGCCTGGAGCGGGCGAGGGCGGAAGGATTCCTGGCCATGCAGTTCAATTACGTGGTCAGTACCAATGCCCCGGCCGTGGCGCTGTACCGGAAGCTGGGGTTCGATGTGGTGGGAACGCTACCGAAGGCGTTCCGGCATGGGACGCTGGGCTTGGTGGATGTCTTTGTGATGCACACGTTCCTGTGATGCGATGCGTTGGTCGCACGTGGTCGGCGATATCCAGCCGAGGCTGGCTGCACAATTCCTGAGGATGTCCCTTGAATCCATCGGTACAGTTTTTGCTGAGTCTGCTGGCGGGCGCGTTCCTCTTTCTGTTGGCTGTGGGGCACGACTACTGGAAGCGCCTGCGTTGGCTCTTCGGATGGGATCCCAATCTGGGCCATGAATCTGCAGACAAGCTCATTTCCATCGCCAACAGGACGGTGCTGGTGACGGCCGCCTTGCTGTTGGTCTGGGCGGTGACAGGCCCATCCCCGTACCGGAGGAACTGGGAGATGGAGGTTTGGGGTTTGGCGGCCGGCACGTTGATTGCGTATGTGACGCTCATCCTCAGCGCATCGACGCGGGCCCGCGCCTAGATGGCATGGAGCTCGCCGGCATGGAACGAGCCGAATAGCGTGACGCGTCACGACCAGTGAGTGGCTACGGCTGGGGTGCCAGAACGCGCTCCTGAGGCCTCGGTCGTTGGTGCCGAATCGGCGAAACTGTCAGATCCGCAAGATCCTTTGCCATTCCTGCAGAGGTTGAGGGAAGCCCAAAGGGCGGTTGGCAGTGATCGAATCACTGACAATCAGGCCGGCGCCTGGAGTGGATCAGGGGCGTGACTGGTGAAGCCTGGATCGGGCAATGGCGTAATGAACATAATATACATTATGCGAAATGCTGTATCTGGCCTGATCCGGTTCGTGGGCTCCGCATGCCGAGTGACGAAGCAGGTAAATCTGTTACCAAGCGCCAGGTAAAAGTGTTACGTGTTCGAACACAGCGCCTTTAGAACATGAGCCTTTGCTCATCATCCTACGATCCTATTCCGGCCTGGCATGCCGAGTGCTTCAAGCCAAGATGCAGCCATGCTGCCCGCGCTTGGGCGGGCTCAAGCTAAGGATTCTTTCGAAAGAACTTCAAATGCAGCCATCGCGCCCGCACTTGCACTCCGAAGCGTCAGGTACCATGGCATAGACGCTAAGGCTCAACTTCCGAGACTCCCTCAATGAACGACACTGATCGAGAGATCATGCTGGTTGCCATGGTAAAGGGACGGGTCGGCCCTCCCCTGCTCCCAGGTTCCATAGCTTCGATAGTTAAGCGGAGGGCTAGTTTGGCAGGTCTAGAGGGGGACTTTGGGGCACACAGCCTGCGTTCCGGCTTCGTGACCGAGGCAGGCAGGCAAGGTGTGCCTCTGCCGGCTGTAATGGCGATGACCGAACACCGGTCGGTGGCGAGCGTGATCGGGTACTTCCAAGCCGGAGCAGCGGAAGACAATCCCGCAGCGCGGCTGCAGAGGTAGGCGCATCGCCCGATCTAGACGCCGCCTTTGTGTGTTCAAATTGCAGGCGGAATGATGAACATTAGTTCCTAAGAGAAATTTATGACAGTGCAAGAATTGGCCACAGAGCTGAAGGATGCGCGCAGGCAGGTAGTCACTGATGGCTACGATATGTCTTTGGGTGAGCTTGCCTCAATGTATAGGGCGCGAGAATTAGTAATTGACCCAAACTATCAGCGGCTCTTTCGATGGCATCCATCACAACGCACTCGTTTTATCGAATCCCTGCTTCTCGGAATCCCTGTTCCACCAATCTTCGTCTTCCAACGCGAGTCAGGCGTGTGGGAGCTTATTGACGGACTGCAGCGCCTTTCTACAGTGTTGCAGCTGATGGGAGAATTGCGTCATCCCGACGAAGGGCTCTACCCGCCTCTGACCCTCGAAGGGACGAACTTGCTCCCCGGCTTGGCGGGAATGAAGTGGAGCCAGGAGAACGTCGCTGCGGCGGACCTAGCGTTCGACATCCCTATGCAGCTCGAGTTGAAACGCGCTCGCATGCGAGTCGAAATTCTCCGGAAGGAGAGTGATGAAGATGCCAAGTATGAGCTCTTCCAGAGGCTAAATACGGGAGGCTCACATTTGAGCGAGCAGGAAGTAAGAAACAGCGTACTCGTCATGCTCAATTCGCAATTCTACGATTGGCTGGTCCAACGTACAACGCTGCATGCCTTTTCGCAAACTGTCCAGCTCACTCCGAAGCAGCACGAGGAGCAGCAGGCAGTTGAGATCGCTCTGCGCTTTTTGGCATATCGCCGCCACCCTTATAAGAGGGGGCTGGATGTGAACGAGTACTTGGACGTCGCCGCTCGTCAGCTGGCGAAGCTCGATGACCGCGCTTTGAACGAGGAGCTCAATATGTTCGAGTGGACGTTCAATAGTCTCCTGGAGTTGTGCGGCACTGAAGTATTCAAGCGCTGGGATGGTCAGCGTCACTTGGGAGGGTTCTCGATATCTGCGTTCGATGCCATCGCGTACGGCGTGGCGGTTAATCGTGACGCAATTGAAGCAATTCCTGCCAAAGATCGCCGCGACTGGTTTGTTAACCGTGTTCGCGGCCTTTGGAGCGACCAGACCTTCCAGGCAAATTCTGGTTCTGGCGTGCGAGGGACCACGCGCATGACAAATCTCCTCCCGTATGCGGCTCAGTATTTTCAGCCATGACTTTGGGACTTCGGACCGTTGCCATGCTGCTTGACCATCTTGACCAAGACATGGCCTGGAGGATCAAGGAAATTCATCAGTTCAAATCTGCGGTGGACCAAGCAAGAGGACGCAATGTCGAAGCGCACATTCGCGCCGGCGTTTCCATGCTATATGCGCACTGGGAAGGCTTCATTAAGGGATCTGCCAATGCATACGTCAACTATCTGTCATACCGCTCAGACCACAATCGATCCCTAAAGCCCTGCTTCATTGCACTGGCAATGAAGGCTCGGCTTGCGTCCGTAGGCGAATCAGCCAAGGCCGACGTCGCGGTCGAGGCCGTTTCCTATCTACTGGGCGAGCTAGACCGCCCTGTGCGACTTCCTCGTGAAGATGTCATCAGCGCGGAAAGCAACCTAAGCTCTAAAGTTTTTGTGAATATTTCTGGTTGGATTGGTATTGATCATGCTCAGTACTCAACTCGATTTCCATTGATCGACAATGTTCTTCTGAAAAGCAGAAATAGTATCGCGCATGGTCAGTATCTAACCATTACACCTCTGTCGTTCCAGAATTTGATCGACGAGGTGCTGGAGATGCTCCGCTGGTTCAAAACTGACATTGAGAACGCAGTGGTCAATCAATCATTCTTGGCAGCATAGTTGCGGTAGCACCAGTATCTCGCGACCCATGGTGCTCGCTTCGACTTCCCTTGCATCAGGAGAACAGGATGTCTAGCCTGCCAGTCACCGATACGATCGCCCACGCCCTGATGCAACTTGTGGATGATTCAAACAATGGTGGCGCATATAGAGAGCCTTCTCACGCCGACATCGAATTTCACGTAAATCAAGCCGGATTGGGAGAGTTTGACCCGAAACAGCAGGGGCAGCTTATAGGCAAGGCCAAAAGAGTTCGCGCCGTGCTTTATGCCGCTATGGACACTAACCCACAAGCTGCAAGTCGATTTGCTTCCGGCTTGCTTGCAAAGGTCCGCGCATGTGGCGGCTTCCGAACCGAATCCACGAACTACGTGGGTCGCGAGGCGGTCGAGAATGCCAAGGCTGCGTTCGATGCGGAAGGATTTGTGCTGACCGATCAAGGTTCACTCGAACCCAAACTCCTTTCCTCACTGACCGGCTTGCAACTAACCGATGCGTTAGCCGCCTACGCTAGGCGTGCCCAGAAAGGCGCGGAAGATGCAGCCCTTGTCACTGGCACCGGCAAAGACTTGACTGAGGCTACAGCGGCGCATGTTCTTACAACGCTCCAAGGGGGATATCCAAGTGGCGCGAATTTCCAAGCGTTGCTTGGCATGGCTTTTGTCGCGCTTGAGCTTGCAGTGCCCGAACTGCCTGAGCAGCCTGGCGAGCCAGCAATTAGACTGATGGAACGTGGTCTCTTTCAGGCTGCCATGGGAGCAAATCGGGTCCGGAACAAGGAGGGAACTGGGCATGGTCGACCATGGGTGCCTGCGCTCTCTGACGAGCAGGCTAAGGCAGCGGTTGAAGTTATGGGGACGGTTTCAGCCTATTTGCTTGCGAGACTACAAAGGCGCGAGCGTCGCCCTGCAGTGCTCTGACGATCGGGTGGCGATCATGAAACCGCTTGTGATCGCGCCTTTTTTCTGCGTAGATCCTCTTCGTACCCTCGATAAATATCCCTAACCCCCTACCCCGCTGATGTCCGCTTCTGGCCAAAAGCAGACCCGACGAACGGATCGGCCTCAAGTCGTGCATCCTCAGAGCTACTAGTGTGCCCACCCACCTTTGGCCGTTAGACAGGTAGTTGCTGCAACCCCTACTCACATGGGAGAGATCAGGCACGTACCTCTCCTTGCTGCAGCCAGTCCTTGCTGATCAATAAGATCTCGGCCAGGCAGAAGGCCAGATAGGTTCTGATGATTGGCGAAGGATGCCGATGCGAGGGATACAGTAGGTGAATCTGCTGCTGGGGCAATGGAAACTGAGGCAACAGTTCCACGAGGTCACCCGCGCGAATTGCATCTGCCGCCAGGAAGGGGGGCGCTGTCACGACGTCTCCGGCGAGAGCGCGGCTGCGCTGACGCAACCAGCAAATGGCGATCTTCCAGAGCCCGTCTCACCACCATGGCTTCATGTGTAATGGTACCGACACGGAGCGCAACATCGATTCCGTCTTCAATCAGATCGATGCACCTTTCGGTGGTGCACACCTGCAATTGAATGTCCGGGTATTGCAGCTGGAACCGAGACAGCTGCTCCCACCAAGGCTCGAACGCCGGTGGAAGTGACAACCTCAGGCGCCCCCTCAGGCGCGCCTGGTCACTGACGACGGATTGCTGCGCCTCGCTCGGCCGGCCGCACCCGAATCCTGGCCGCCGGCGTAGAGGTGACTGAGGGCAACAACGAGTTGTTCGTGTTCCGTCTGGAGGACGGTAAGTGGAAGATCCATCGCTACTTGTTCGCCACCAATCAGTCGCGCTCCAGGGGAATCTGTCATGAAGGCATATGCGATTGAACAGGCCGGTGGCCCCGAGGTTCTGCAGCTGCGCGACATTGGCGCACCCGAGAGCAACAACGATGAGATACTCGTCAGGGTCCGCGCATTCGGGTTGAATCGTGCCGAGGTCTATCCGGGTACTTGGGCCAAGATCTGAGCAACGTCTTGTTCGGTCACTGCAGGCCGCCCAAAGGCATTGGTCAGTTCGTTGAACGCGGTCGTGAGGAAGGCCAGGCGTGCAGCCGGATCCCACTCGCGTGACTCACGCGAATGACGTACATATGGATCCAGGGCGCGCGTCTGATCTGACTGAAGCTGATCCAACCAGTACACGTTCTCTAAGCCACTCACCCCCACTTCCACGCGGTAGGGCGGTGTTGCGCCAAAGTGGTCATAGAACGCCAGGCTGCGTTCCAGCATGGTGGACCAGTCCTTAAGAAGGCGTGCATAGCCAAGGTAGGTAAGCCCGTTCTCAGATGTAACAACGTTGCCATCGAATGCCCAGAGCTCGCCCGTCTTGTCAAACCACTGCGTGACAGTATGGGTCGCGCCCGCAGTGCCCCGCCACAGCCCAACAGCGACAGCGCCAAGAGCGTTGGCTCCGCCATCGCCGCTGCCTCGGCGTGCCAGCGGCGACAAGCTGCCTTGGCCGCGCGCATCACGGACCTGCTGCCGGTTTGGCTTCTTGGTCGTCCATCCCGCGGGAACCATCCGGAAGTAGCTACGGGTCGTGCCTTTCACTTCAAGTGTGTGCTCTCCAGATCCCCCAAAAAAGTCACCGTGTTCAATGCGTTCATCCGGTCGCAGCCACGTCGAGGGATCTCCATCTCGAGACGGGTACTGCGCGAATTCGATTTTCACGTCGTGCCGCGAGAGCGCACTCTTTAAATTTACCTGTAGCGCGGACGTAAGCTCTTCCACGAGTTTGTCTTTCGCCTCGCGTATCTTATCTTCGTCATCAGTGCTCCGAAGATGATAGGTAATTGCACCGCGCCGATGTCGCAGATCAAACGGCAAGTCTTGCGGCTTTCCACCGTAGGCGGCATTGGCGATCAGAACGATGGGTTCATGACCTAAGACTTTCATTGCGTGGCCCAGCTCGATCATGACGTTCGGGTTCGGAACCTTCTTTCCTTGCCCCGTTGTAGCAATTGGTGTCACGTCTGCGACAAAGGCATCCGATCGTTCGATCTTCTCGAAAATGGTTTTTACGATCTCGACAAGACCGGCCTCGCCTTTGGTGTCGTGATCGAGCTCGGGGCGCTCGGCTGGCGACAGCGCTAGGTCATCGGCGATCTTATGCAGCGCTTCCTCCAGGGCTTCTTGGATAAACGCCTTCGTGACAGCCATCGGAAGGTCACTTTGCCACGACCAAAATACCTTCATACATTTTTGTCCTTGGTTTTAGGGGTAATTGTAAGCGATATCCTCCTTTGCGCCTCACGTCAGAAGCTACTTGGCGGTCATCTTGGTCGTGGCGAAGCACTATTGCACCCTAGCCAGAGGCGGAGATCGGCTGACTTAGGTTGATTCGAGTGTGTTGGCTTTGACCTGGATGTCCCCTTTGGGTCGGGAGTAGCAATCCGTCCTACCCCCGATAAACATCCCTTATCGCTACTCCCCGTACTGAAGTGCACTGCCACTCCCAGCTTGGCGTTTGCCGAGATCCAGCCCTATTGGGCTGCCGGAACAGGAATCACACCCTTTCGCAGGATCTCCAACCTCCCAACATCGCGAACAGGCACAAGCACTGTGGCCTTCCGCGCCGGGTCCCACAGTGCATAGCTGTCACCAAGACGACCAATCAGGTTTAGGTCGCCCTGCACCTTTCCATCAACAGTCACAGCCGTCACGTGCTTGCCGCCACCAGAGGAAATCTTCTCGGCACGCTGGGAGCCAAGCATGCTTGACGCTATCGAGACGTAGACCAGCATCACCAAGGCGTAGATCAGCCAAGGGGAATCTTTCACTGCGGTGGGCACCACCGGCGAAAGATGCACGATCAACGCACAGATGACCGTTAGAAGAACCCCTATCAGAAGAGGCCACGTGTTTGACCACCAAAGCAGCAGCCCCAGGACAGTGAAGAAAAGCACTGGAAACAGCCATGCGAACAGCTTGCTTTTGGAGCTGCCGCTCTTGACCTTCATCTCCACCCAGCCGCCAAACAGCGAGGCCAGCAGCATGAGAAATAACACCATGCCGATCCCAGCAAGCCCTGCCAGCGCAAGCTCACTCACCGCAACAAACTGAAAGGGATCCAGGCCGAAGTGCCCCCAATACGCCTTCAGATAGAAGGCCCCTTGAATCAATCCGAACGTGACGAGCGCCGAACCCCATCCAGCAACATCAGCCATCGTTAGCGTCTTCTGCGTACGTTCCATGTATCCCCTTCCATCGATGCAGCCCCGCCACATAGTGGCATGCAGCGCCCAGTCCTGCAGAATCCCTCCCCCTCATTAACGTGACGCGTCACGCCAAATCACCCCGCCCATTGGCGCCCCACACCTCCCCTACTATAGTTCCACCCCTCACAAGGACGAGGCGGCACACATGCCCTATATCGGAATCGGACTCCACGTACTGGCGGCCATCTACTTCGCGGTGCACGCCATCCGCTCGGGCCAGAGCCTCTACTGGCTCATCCTGCTCTTCTCGTTCCCGCTACTCGGCAGCGTCGTCTACTTCCTGGCGATCTACTTTCCGGAAGTCCGCCATTCGCGCGGCGCCCGACAGGTCGTCCGTTCCGCCAAGCAGCTCATGGACCCGGGCCAGGACCTTCGCAACGCCCGTGCCGAACTGGCGCGAACGCCCACCGTGCAGAACCGCGTTCGCCTCGGCATGGCGCTGCTGGATGCCGGCCAGGCAGACGAAGCCAGGACCCTGCTCGAGCAGGCGGCCAGTTCACCACTGGGCGACGATCCCTACATCCTCACCGGCCTTGCCCGTGCCCGCCTCGAGTCCGGGCAGCCCGCGCTTGCGGTCGAGACGCTGGACGGCCTGTTCGCCTGTCATCCGGATATGCGACGCAAGCCGGAACAGACTCTGCTTTACGCGCAGGCATTGGCTGCCGCCCACGCGCCCGGAGCCCGCGCTGCATTCGAGCGCGCCGTCGAATGCGGAAACGATGCGGCCGCCCGCTGCCTGTACGCCGAATGGCTGATGGCACAGCCGCAGCCCGACGATCGTGAGCAAGCCCGCAGCCTGTTCGCCAGCATCATCGACGATGCGCAGCACTGGTCGCGCCACGCGCGCAGCCACAATGCCGCATGGTTGGAGCGGACCAGATCCGCGTTGAAGGGCTACTGACGTCTGGCAGGCTTTGGCGATCCTGTCGTATTCGCCTCGCTTACAGCCTCGCCGGTCGGATGCCGACACTCGCCAGGCTTGCCCCGCCGACATCGCCGATAGCATTGCAGTGCAAGGCTCCGGCCCCATTGAGCCGTATACAACGATTCTGAAAATGTTGAATGTGGTGACGGCATCAGCCTTACTGCATTGGCATCGCGCACAGCGGGGCGTATTCCTTTCCTCGCCACCGAAAACAGGTGGCCGGGATTCGAAACCCCGGTAGTTCGCTGAAGTAAACGCTTGCCAGCCGGCATCACCCTGTGTGGTGCCGGCTGGCAATCCGTCGGCCGGCTATGGCGGGCGGTGCGTGGAGGCCTTGTGCCTGCCGGTTCAGCGAACACCGGGTTTCGAACCACGCATCGTCCGCCACCTTTATCGGTGGCGGCTTCTGCATGCACGCAAGGAGCCCCGCCATGACCCAGCCCCACTCCCCTGCCCCGCACCCGATCCACGACGCGCCCGCCAACGGCCCCGCGTTGGACCCGAACACCCTCATCGCCCTGCTGCACAGCATCGGCGCCGGCGCCGCCTCCGATGGCCAGCCGTGGCCTGAACGCCATCAGATGCCGGGCCGGCGCATCGCCTTGGCGGACACCGACTGCTCGCTGGCCGGGCTTCGCGTGGTCCTGGAGATTCTGCTGGCCGCGCAGCGCGCCCGCGAAAATGGCGAGTTGGAGCAGTACGTTGGCCCGCGCGTGATGGAGGGGCTGATCATGGCCGGAATCGGCCTTACCGCACACGCCAGTACCCGACTGCATCCGGAGGGCTGAGTGGGGTGGTGCCGCTGGGCGGCCAACGCGCTCTGTCTTGTGGTGGTGGTTGCGGCACAGGCGCTGTGGCCGGCGCCGCCGGTGCCCTCGCCTGTCGCGTTCCAAAGCATCAACGATGATCGATTCTCACAACTGCGCCGCCAAGCCGTGCAGTTCGTGGAGGCTCGGCCACGACAGGGCTTCCAGTTCGTTGAACGGCAACGGGATGTCGCTTTCCAGATTCGCTGCAACGGCGTTCCGGTGCTCTTGCTGGAGAGGCGCCCGCAACATCTGCTGTTGTGGACCTCGCTGGACGCGAGGCAGCGGGCGCCCGCCGTTGTGCGGTTGCGGGCGCTCCTCCAATGGCAGGTGGAGCCGTTGGATTACCTGGAGCAGGTACTGGCTGGCGTGCCGGAGCCTGTTCTGTTCGATCGGGTGCTGAAGATTATTGCCAGTGATGTGCCTGACGGGGCGCGATGTGGCGTGCCGTAGTCGAGCATGGCTCGACTCTACAGGGCTGCGGGCAGCGAGGGTTCGGGCTCCGGCTCTACCGCTAGTCACCTGCGCGACGGGCGTTGGCACCGTGATCGTGCGACTCAACCTCGGCATCGATCCAGCCCGCATCGCGCGCAAGCGCAAGATCTTCTGGGGTATCGATATCCAGGCCCAGCTCCGGCGCTTGAAGGGCATGCACGGTATCGCTGGGAAGCTGCTTCAAGCGCGCTCCGAAGCCGCGGTCACCGGTTGCACCGACGTGGGCGAACCAGGCGCGCGGCACTACTGCAGGAATGCCAAGCGCGTGTCCATGACGGGTGCCAGCGCACCCTGACGCCGAGGCGCGGGCACCCGAAAGCAACGCCTGCAGATGGGAGTGCTCGATCGCGGGCTGGTCGCATGCCACGACCATCACCGCGGTCACCGTGGGCAGCAGGTGTGCGCCGGCAACCTGCAGACTGCTCGCCAGGCCGCGTTCCCAGTGGTGGTTGGTTACCGGAGTGGCGTCCAGCCCGGCAATGCTGGATGTCACGGCCTGTGCGTTTGCGCCCACCACGACCAGCACCTGCGCTGGCGCGAGCTCGCGCGCCAACCGCACCACGCGATGTACCAGGGTCTCGCCCTGCCGGGTGAGAAGCTGCTTGGGCTGGCCAAGCCGGGTGCTCCCGCCGGCAGCCAGCACGACGACCGCATGCGCGTCAGTCACGTGCCGTGCGCGCTTCGCCATTGCTGCAGCTGCGCGGCGATGCTGAGCGAAATCGCCTCTGGCCCTCGCCCGCCGATGTTCAGGCCGACCGGTGATCGAAGTCTCGGGGACAGGCGGTGGCGCTGATCCGGTGTCAGCAGCTTGAACAGGTCCTCGCGCCTTCGCCGCGGACCCAGCAGTCCAATGAACGCAACTTTGGTATCAGCCAGGGCCACCAGCGCCTCCCGGTCCAGTTCGAAATCGTGATGCATCACCAGTGCCGCGTCGCACGGGTCGCCATGAAGGGCCTCGGCCGGGCTGGTCTGAAGATGCGCATCCGCGCACTGCCCGGCTGAGGCCCAGCGCGCTCTCCGTTCGGCCACGCTGACCCGCCACCCCAGGCTCCGCAGCAACGGAACCAGGAAGGGCGTTTCGGGACCGCCCCCCAACACCAGAGCCCGCGGAAGACGGGGCAACGGCAAATGCCATGCGCCCTCGCCAAAGGGCTGCGCACCATGCATCGGATCCAGCTGCCACGCCTGCTCGCGATGGCCGGCACGGAAAACGACCTGGCCCGACGTGCGAAGGTCGCGCCGGAGTGACACGCCCTCGCGCAGCCAAGCCTCGATGACGGCGTCGATGCCGGACATGGCACGCAATGGCAGGAGCGCAATCCGAAGCCGGCCGCGGCAGCCGAGCGCGGACCCGCTCAACAGGTCGTCGTCACTGCGGGTGTCGATCTCGATCCAGTCGACCCGCCCTGCCGCGCTCACCTGCTCCGCGCGTCGCGCGAGCTCGGGCTCCAGGCATCCGCCGCTCAGCCAGCCGACCTGGCTGCCGTTGCAGAACAGCACCATGTCGCCGGCACCGGCGTAGGTGGAGCCATCGGTTTCCAGCACCAGCGCGAGCACGGCGTGCTCCCCCGCGCGCACGCGCGTCAAGGCCGTCTCGAGTACGCCGCGCGGGCTACCTTCGGCGAGGAAGCCCGGCGCTGCGGACAGGTCCTCGGCAAGATCGCCGGGCTCCCCTCCGCCCGCGACGGAGGCCTCCAGAGTGGTCGAGGCTGCGGGACGGTCCATGCGCAAGGGTCAGCCCACGTCGGGCAAGCCGTGTAGCAGCTTGTCCAGGGTAATGGGATAGTTGCGCACGCGCACGCCGGTTGCGTTGTAGACCGCATTGGCGATCGCGGCGCCGACCCCACAGATGCCCAGTTCACCCACACCCTTGGCCTTCATCGGCGAGATCACCGGATCCAGCGTGTCGAGGAAGACCACTTCCTGGTACGGGATGTCGGCATGCACGGGAACCTCGTAGCCGGCCAGGTCGTGGTTGATGAACAAGCCCAGCCGTTTGTCGACCACCAGCTCCTCCATCAGGGTCGCGCCCGCACCCATCACCATCCCGCCGATGACCTGGCTGCGTGCAGACAGCGGATTGAGGATCCGGCCGCCATCGCATACGGCAAGCATGCGGCGGATGCGCGTCTCTCCCGTGTAGGCATGCACGGCGACCTCGCAGAAATGCCCTGCATAGGTGCCGACGTCGTAGCCTTGCTTGAAGTCGCCGAAGGCAATGCCGTCCTCCGCCGACAGTGTGCCCGCCTCCGCCAGCTTGATGGTCCGCCCACCCGCCTGGATGCGGCCATTGGCGAAGTCTGCGGTGTCGCCGTCGAAACCCAGTTTCTCACCCACCTTGCGGCGCAGGCTGACGCACGCCGCGTACACGCCTGCGGTCGAGCTTGCCGCGCCCCACTGGCCGCCGGAACCGGCGGAGGCCGGATGACGGGAGTCGCCGAGGGTCACCTGGACCCGCTCCAGCGGCACGCCCATGGTCTCGGCCGCCGTCTGCGCGATGATCGTGTAGGAGCCGGTGCCGATGTCGGTCATGTCGGTCTCGACAATCACTCCGCCCTGACCGTCAAGCCGCACCCGCGCCGCCGACTTCATCGTCGGTGCGCCGCGATAGCCCGCAGACACGCCCATGCCGACCAGCCAGTGTCCTTCCCTGACCTGCGCCGGCCTGGGGTTGCGCTTGTTCCAGTTGAAGCGCTCCGCGCCTTCGCGCAGGCAGCGCACCAGGTTGCGGTCGGAGAACTTCTTGGACGGATCGCCGGGTACCACCTCGGGCTCGTTGAGGATGCGGAACGCGATCGGGTCGAGGCCCAGCTTCTCGGCCATTTCATCCATCGCCACTTCCAGCGCCATGTGGCCCGGTGCTTCGCCCGGTGCGCGCATCGCATTGCCTTCGGGCATGTCGAGCGTGGCGATGTAGTTGGCCACCAGGCGGTTGGCGCCCGCATAGAGCTTGGGCGTCTGCAGGGTGCCGTTTTCGCCATCCTCGCCGTTGATGTTGCCCGACCAGTTCTCGTGGGCGATGGCGGAGATCCGGCCATCCTTTCCGCAGCCGATCCGCACGCGCTGGAGGGTGGCGTGCCGGTGCGTGGTGTTGTTGGGCATCAACGGGCGTTGCAGCGCGATCTTCACCGGTCGCCCGACCTGCTTGGCCGCCAACGCGGCCAGCACCGCGTCGGCCCGGATGAACAGCTTGCCGCCGAAGCCGCCGCCGATATAGGGCGAGTCCACGCGCACCTTGGCAGGATCGATGCCGAGGATCGCCGCCATGCCCTGCCTGGCCCAGTCGATCATCTGGTTCGCCGTCCACAACGTGAGCGTGTCACCCTCCCAGGCGGCGATGGTGGCGTGCGGCTCCATCATCGAATGACTTTCGTCGGAGGTGTGATAAGTCTCGTCGAGCTTGACCGCGGCGCTCGCGTAGGCGGTGTCGAAATCGCCCAACGCCTGCCGGTCGGGCTTGCCGTCACGCCCCTTTGCCAGCGGCGCGGACGGTGCCAGGGCCGGGAAATCGAAGCGGCCCTTGCTACGCTCGTAGCGGGTGCGGATCAGCGCTGCGGCGGCGCGGGCCTGCTCGAAGGTCTCTGCCACCACGCAGGCGATGGCCTGGTGGTAGTGGGCCACGTCGGGTCCGCCGAACAGCGGTGCATTGTTCCAGTTCGATGTGCCAACCGGCTTGGTTTCCGGTGCGGTGATGACCGCCAGTACGCCGGGCGCGGCACGCGCGCGGGAGGCATCCATCGAAATGATGCGCCCTTTGCCGATGCCCGCGCCGACGATGTAGCCGTAGGCCTGGTTCGGCGCCACGTCATGGCGCTCGTAGGCATAGGGGGCGGTGCCGGTGGTCTTGCGTGGACCGTCGATGCGCGGCGTCGACTTGCCGACGACCTTGGCCTTGTCGAACAGGTTGTCGCCGGCGGGGGCGTTGAATTCAAGGGGCATCAGCGCTCTCCTTCCACCAGCACCGCTGCGAGGGTGCGCTCGGCGAGCGCGATCTTGAACGCGTTCTCCGGCGTCGGACGGGCACCGGCGAACACCTGCCGGGTCGCGGCCTTCACGCCGTCGCGCAGCAGGGGTTCGGCTGCCTCGACGCGCCACGGCTTCGGCGCGACCCCACCGAAGGCGAACCGCGCCGAGCCGTCACGCTGCACGACCGCGGCGACCGACACCAGTGCGAACGCATAGGACGCGCGGTCCCGTACCTTGTGGTACACGTGCCGACCGCCCAGGGGCTTCGGCAGCGTGACGTGGGTGATCAGCTCACCGCGCTGCAGCACGTTGTCCTGCTGCGGCCTGTCGCCGGGGGAACGATGGAAATCGGCAATCGGGATGCTGCGCGTACTGCCGTCACCCCTGACGGTCTGGATCGAGGCGTCCAGCACCCGCAGGGCCACCGCCATGTCGCCCGGATAGGTCGCGATGCAGCTGTCCGAGGTGCCGATCACGCCCATCTGCCGGGAGAACCCCTCGAGTGCGCCGCAGCCGGATCCGGGCAGGCGCTTGTTGCAGGGCAGATTAGGGTCGTAGAAGTACGGGCAGCGCGTGCGCTGCAGCAGGTTGCCGCCGGTGGTGGCTTTGTTGCGCAACTGCCCGGAGGCGCCTGCCACGATCGCGCGGGTCAGCACCGCGTAGTCGCGGCGCACGCGCTCATGCGAGGCCAGCGCGGTATTGGTGACCAGCGTGCCGATGCGCAGGCCGCCCTCGTCGGTGGGTTCGATCCTGTCCAGGCCGATGTCCTGCACATCGACCAGGTGCGCTGGCGTCTCGACCTCCAGCTTCATCAGGTCGAGCAGGTTGGTCCCTCCGGCCAGGAACTTCGCGCCCTCGATGCCGGCGACGGCCTTGGCGGCCTCGGCCGGGGATTTCGCGCGTTCGTAACTGAAGGCCCTCATGAGCGTCTCCCTGCAGAGGTCACGCCAGCGACCTCTGCCATCGCCTCGGCAATGTTGGAATAGGCCCCGCAGCGGCAGAGGTTGCCGCTCATGCGTTCGCGCATTTCCATGTTGGTGGCCCGGGGCCGTGCGCTGACATCCGCCTGCACATGGCTGGGGTCACCCCGCTTGATCTCGTCCAGTACCGCCACCGCCGAGCAGATCTGCCCCGGCGTGCAATACCCGCACTGGTAGCCATCATGCTTGATGAAAGCAGCCTGCATCGGATGCAGGTCATCGGGGGTGCCGAGGCCTTCGATGGTAGTGATGGCATCGCCCTGGTGCTGCACCGCCAGGCTGAGGCAGGCATTGATGCGCTCACCGTTGACCAGCACGGTACAGGCACCGCATTGACCGTGGTCGCAGCCCTTCTTGGTCCCGGTCAGCTTCAGATGTTCGCGCAGGGCATCGAGCAGCGTGGTCCGGGTGTCGAGTTCAAGTTCCCGCCGCTTGCCGTTGACGGTCAAGGCCACCGTGCTGATGACCGGCGGCCTGGGCGGCGGGGGCGCCGCCAGTTCGGCGGCGAGCGAGGAGGCCCCCGGTGCGGCGGACATTGCCACGGTCGTGACGCCGCCGGCGATCACCTGGCGACGCGTCAACTTCATTCCTTCATCACAACTTGGCACAGTGACCTCCTGGCGTTCGGGGAAACCCCGTGGCTGGATGGACGCGCTCACACTACCGAAGGGCTACTATGCCCCTCTGCGGGGCACAGACCTGTGAAGTCGGCGAAATGTACCAACATGATGCAGCAAGCCCGAAGAAATCGTCTGCATCCAGCCACAGCGCGGCACTCTTGAGCCATGCGTATGCCTCACTGGATGACTCACAGTCCTGTTTGTCCCTCAGCATGAGGAACATGATGGCCCGACGCTACAAAGGCGTTGGCTGGGAGGGCTCGGGTTCGTGGATGGAGCCCTCCAACAAGGCAACGTAGGTATCAAGCCTGGTGCGAAGGCCGATCAGCATCCAGCCCAGCAGGTACAGCAGCACCATGGCGAAGATCAGTAGTGCACCCAGCGGGCCAACATTGAAAGCGCCCGCCCAGTCGCCCCATTTCCATCCGCGGAACTGCAGGTAGAGGGCAATCAACAGCGGGAATGGTCCCAGCCGCTGCAGGCCGCCATACATCATGCCCATGCGCTCAATCATGTTTGTGCGCAAGGTGCTGACGAACTTGAGTCGCCGCTCGCGCTGGACGCGCGGAAATCCGCGAAGCTCGGTCACCACCGCTTGCCAGTGAGCGAAGTCTTCATCCATCTCCCGGGCGTGCGAGAGCCGCGGCTGTCTGAACTGGCGAATGCCCCTGCGGGCGGCCAGTACGCCACCGACAATGAACCCTCCTACTTCGATTGCCAAGCAGGCAACAACCACCTGGAGCACTACCCCAAGAGGCAACCATCGATCCGGAAGCTGACCCATGAGAATGCCGATGATCGCCGCACCCACGCCGATGCGAAACGCCCACGTCTCCACCCTGCCCGCCTTGGGGTAGATGCTGTGCTCAACCAGTCCCTGCACCCGCTGGTAGAGCCAGTGGAATGTCAGTTCCTGCGAATCGGTCTTTGCCGGCGGATCGAATCCGCCCCCTGCCTGCATGTCCATTGCATCCCCTGCCCCACCGGCCAGGTTGCCGGCGCCACCATCGTAGCCGAGCTGGGTTGTGGCGGAATACGGCCTAGCCGTGTAATCGTCAGGGCCAGGACCTTCCCGGAGTCGAGCATGGCTCGATTCTACAGAGGCGGAGCCTGCGGGCCGACCCGAACATGCACCACATGGCTGACGCCGCGATGGAACATCTTGGCGTATGGGCAGACGCGTTCGGTGTTGCGAACGAGTTCGCAGGCCAGGTTCTCATCCATGCCGGGAAGATGTACCACGATCTCGGCCGACAGCAGGTACAGCCCATCTGCCGGATCACGGGCGAAGGTGACCGCCACTTCGATGCTGGGGTTGTGCAGCAGCAGGCCGGCACGCGCGGCCACCAGCACCATGGCACCGTGGAAGCAGCCAGCGTAGCTTGCGGCCAGCAGCTGCTCGGGATTGGCGCCGCCGCCAGGCCCGCCGAGTTCCGGCGGCAGGCGCAGGTCCACCGCCAGTGCACCGTCGTCCGACCGCACGACGCCGGACGCCCGCCCGTGCTGGGCCTGGCCACCGCTCACCCGCACGCGGCCGGTGTACAGCGGCTTCACGTCGTCGCCCTGGTAACGGTCCAGCATGGCGGGCGAAGGAGGCTTCAGCTCGGTCATTGCGCGGCTCCATCAAGCGCAGCTGCGGCAGGCGATCGATTCGCCGCTCAGGCAGGCTGCCGCTGCAACAGGCCGGACTGCTGCAGCCAGGCGTCGAAATCGACCTGCCCCAGCCACGCGTGTCCGACCGGCACCAGCGTGTCGATCTGCAGCGGCGCGCCGAAGTACAGCGCCTGGGCATCCGCAACGACCTGCCGGGAATCACCCGTCATTTGCAGATACTGCCTGGCCAGATCCGCCATCGCGCTACGCTGCGGCCCGGCGATTTCCAGCACGCCATTGGCCGGCGGCTGCTGCGCGATGCGTGCCACCGCTTCGGCAACATCCTCGGCGGCAATCGGCTGCACGTCGGCGGCCGGCAGCCGCAGGGTCTCCCCATCGCCGGCGGACTGGATGATGCCCGGCAAGAACTCGAAGAACTGCGTGGAATGGATGATGGTGTACGGCAGGCCCGAGTCGCGGATCAGCCGCTCCTGGGCGATCTTGCCGCGGAAATAGCCACTGGCTGCCAGCATGTCGGTGCCTACGACGGAAAGCGCAACGTGGTGATGTACGCCGGCACGGATAGCGGCCGCAAGTATGTTGTGGCCAGCGGTCACGAAGAACGAAAGCACTGCCGCATCTTCGAACGAGGGCGAGTTGGCCAGGTCCACCACCACGTCGACGCCGTCCATGGCGGCATCCAGACCTTCACCGGTCAGCACATCCACCCCGGTCGAGGGCGCTGCCACCACGACCTCATGCCCGGCTACGCGCAGGCGCTCCACCACCTTGCTGCCGATGCGGCCGGTACCACCGACGACGAGGAACTTCATTGCGTGTCTCCTGGTATGTAGAGGGGCTGCCGGGTGTGGCCGGGCGCAGGCATCGTAGGTGGCGCGGGCGCGAGGCAGTAGGTCCGTGACCGGCCGCGCACTGTTGCCCGGCACGCACCAGTACGCTCAGGCCCAGGCAGGCTGTGCGCCTGGCTTCAGAGGGGTGGCCTGCTGGCGTGCTTCCCAGTGCGAGATCACATCCAGTTCGAGCGCGCGTACCCGCTGCGTGCTGAAGTCGATGAAGGCCCGCACGCGCTTGGGCAGCTGGCGGCGGCTGAGGTAGCACAGGTAGTGGCCGCGATCGAGCGGCGCATGCCGATCCAGGCAGGTCACCACCCTGCCCGCCCACAGCGCTTCACGCACCTGATAGCTGGGCAGCTGGGCGATGCCCAGCCCGTCGATGACGGCCTGCAGGGCCAGGTCGGCATCGTTGAACACCAGTGCGGCCGGCGGCTGAAGGTGTACTTCGGCACCGTCGACACGGAATTCCCAGGGCTGCATGCGTCCGCCCGGCAGGCGCCGCCCGATGCAGTCATGCGTGGACAGCGCATCCACCGACGCGGGTAGGCCGTGCGCCTGCACGTACGCCGGTGATGCACATACGACCAGCTGCATCGGCACCAGCTGCTTGGCGATCACCTGGCTGTCTTCCAGCAGGCCATCGCGAAACGCCACGTCGATGCGGTCACCGGCCAGGTCGGGGGCCTGCTCGTCCAGCAGCAGTTCCACGGATACCTGCGGGTACTCGGCGCGGAATGCGGCCAGCAAGGGGGCGATCACCCGCCGGCCGAAGCCGTGGCTGGCACTGATGCGCAGGTGCCCGCGCGGCGGGCCCTCGCGCAGGTCGCGCATTTCCTCCAGCGCCTGCAGGATGCAGGTCACGCCCGGGCTGCAGCCCTCCAGGAACAGCTCGCCTTCCCGGGTGAGCGTGGTCGAGCGCGTGGTGCGCAGGAACAACCGCACGCCCAGCTGGCTTTCCAGCTTCTGCACGCTGCGGCTGACGGCCGAGCGGCCGATGCCGAGGCGGTCGGCCGCGCGCGCGAAACTGCCCTCGGACGCCACTGCAATGAAGGCCAGCACACCGGCGTAGCTGGTGGAGAAGGACGCATTGAGCGCATCGTGGCCGTCACTGGCCGCGCGGGGCGTTGCGGCATTCATGGGTGGCCTGGCTCCAGGCGGGCACGTTGTGCGTGCAGGTGGCTCCGCGCCAGCGCCAACCGTTGCCTGCACGTGGAAGGGTCGAGCCCCAGCAGGGGCACGATGTCCTCGAATCCGGCGCCCAGCACGTCGTGCAACAGCAGGATCGCGCGTGCGTCGGGCGGCAGTTCGCGCAATGCGGCGAGGAAGGCCTGCCAGACCTGTTCGCTGGCAGGGCGCGATGCGGTGCGCAGGTGCGATGAGGTGTCCATGCCCGGCAGACGGCCGAGCATCGGCCGCTGTGACAGGACATTGGTGTTTTTCATGCAACAGCGTGCGGCCCGGCCCCCGCCTACCGGCATTGCGAATGCAGGCCTAGCCTCGCTGTGCCCTTCACACGCTACAGGAACACACCATGACCGCACGCCTGGATTACGCCGCGCAATCCCCCGAACTGTTCAAGAAGCTCGGCCTGTACTCGCATGCCGCCCACACCGCCTCAATCGAAGGGGCCATCATTGATCTGGTCAACATCCGTGCATCGCAGCTCAACGGCTGTGGCTTCTGCCTGGACATGCACGTGAAGGAGGCCACCCTGCGTGGTGAGCGCCCGCTGCGCCTGCATCACCTGGCGGCATGGCGTGAATCAACGCTGTTCAGCCCGCGCGAGCGCGCCTGCCTGGCCTGGACCGAAGTACTGACCCAGCTGCCGGCGCAGGGGGTGCCCGACGAGCTGTACGCGCGCGTGCGCGGCCAGCTGTCCGATCAGGAAATTGTCGACCTCACCCACGCGGTGATGGCGATCAACGCCTGGAACCGCGCCAACGTTGCCTTCCGTACCACGCCCGGCACCCTGGATACGGCCTTTGGCCTGGACAAGGCCGGCCTGGCCTGATCCTTCCGCCGCTGCCACATGCTGCGGCCCTCCTCCACCGCTTTGGAGACCTGCCATGCGTCGCTCTGTTCTGGTCCTGTTTGCGCTGCTGCCACTGTGCGGCGCTGCCGCCACCCCGCCCTCTCCTGCGCCCCAGCCCTTGGTGCGCGAGGTGATGACCCGCGCCCTGCCGGAGCAGCACGGCAAGGAAGCGCTGATCCTTACCGTGGAGTACCCGCCGGGTGGCGCCGATCCTGTCCACCGCCACGATGCCCATGGCTTCGTCTACGTCCTGGAAGGACGGATCGTGATGGGTGTGGCCGGCGGCAAGGAAGTCACCCTTGGCCCGGGCGAGGCCTTCCATGAGGGCCCGGCCGATCTGCACACCGTAGGCCGCAACGCCAGCGCTACCGAGCCGGCAAAGTTCGTGGTGTTCCTGATCAAGGACATCGGCAAGCCGGCGGTGCTGCCGCCGCACTGATCGCACGTCCGGCGCTGGCACCAACGACAGGTTCCCGGGTGTCACAATCCGGGGACCTGTCCCGTCTACGCTGGCATGGACGAATCCACTGCGCTGTTCTCACGCCTCCGCCCACGCCTGTTCGGCGTGGCCTACCGCATGCTTGGGTCTTCGCACGAAGCCGAAGACGTGGTGCAGGATGTCTGGCTGCGCTGGCATGGCGCCGACCGGTCACAGATCGAGAATCCGGAAGCCTGGCTGGTGGCGGCCACCACCCGTCGCGCCATTGATGGCCTGCGCCTGGCACGGCATGCGCGCGAACACTATGTGGGCATGTGGTTGCCCGAGCCGCTGCTGACCGATGACGCCGCCACGCCCGAGTACGTGCTGGAAACCGCCAGCGATCTGTCGGTCGCCTTCCTCAGTGTGCTGGAACGGTTGGCCCCGGATGCGCGTGCGGCTTTCCTGCTGCACGATGTGTTCGATCAGGATTATGCGGTGGTCGCGCGCACACTGGACAAGACGGAAGCCGCTTGCCGGCAGATCGTGCATCGCGCACGCCAGCAGCTCAGGCAGGAGCGTCCGCGCTACAACGTCCCGCAGGACGTGCACCAGAAACTGCTGCGCCGCTTCGCCGAGGCTGCATCCAGTGGAGATTTCCGCACGATGAAGGCGTTGATGGCCGAATCGGCCGAGCTGGTGGGTGACGGCGGCGGTATCGTCACCAGCTTTCCCGGGCCGATGCTCGGCGGCGCACGCATTGCCCAGCTGCTGTATGCCCCGCACCTGCGGCGCAGCGCGCAATTGCGGATGGTGCCGGCCATGCTCAACGGACGGCTGGGACTGCTGCGCTATTTCGATGGCGTGCTGGAGGCGGCGATGGCCTTCGAGACCGATGGCGAGCGGATCACGCAGATCCTGGTGCAGCGCAACCCGCACAAGCTGCAGCGGTTGGCTCGCCCTACCGCCATCCAGTAGTTCCACGCCAGGTGTGGATGGCGTCCGTTGTCGGCCTCGTCCTTGCGGGATTCGAGCGGGGCGCCGATGCGCCCCGTCGAAAACCCCTGCTTGCGCTGTATCCGCAGGATCCGATCAGAAGTCCCAGAACACCGGCACCCAGCGGAACGTCTCGCCCTCCAGCGACACCCGGCCCACTGACGGGAACGGTAGATGCGTGGCCACCAGCATTTCGCCGGTGCCGGCCAGTTCCTTCAGCAGAGCGATGCGTACGCGTGCGGATTCCTCCGGGTCGTGCTCAAAACCGTTGTGCCAGTTCGGTTGGTCGAAGCCGACCGCGAACACGGCGTCACCGGCAAAGGTCAGGGCCTGCCCCGCGGACGCTACGCGCACTACGCAGTGGCCCGGGGTATGCCCACCGGTACGGCGGGCCGTTACGCCCGGCGCGATCTGCTGTTCGTTCTGGAAGGTATGCACATAGCTGCTGTACTCGGCCCAGAAGTGCTTGGCCGTGGCGCGTAGCGCATCGGGGAAACCCTGCGGCATGTTGGTGCGGCTGAAGTCCGGCGACTTCCAGAACTCCACCTCCGCTGCGGCCACGTGGATCTTCAGGTCCGGGCGCAGCTGTTCCTTCACACCTTCAACCAGCAGCCCGCCGACGTGGTCCATGTGCATGTGGGTGATCACCACATCGGTGATTTCGCCCAGGTTGATACCGGCAGCACCAAGGCGACGGATCAGCTGGCCGGCGCGCGGCAGCTGCAGGTCCGGGTCCATGCCCAGGCCGGCATCGATGAGAATGGTGCGATCCCCGCTGTGCACCACCATCACGTTCAATGCCCAGTCGAAGGCATCCTGCGGCAGGTACATCTCTTCGAACCATTCGGCACGGTCGGCCGCCGGTACGTTGTGGCCGAGCATCTGGGTGGGCAACGGCAGGACGCCATCGCTGATCACCAGCACTTCGACGTCGCCCACTTTCAGGGCGTAGCGCGAGGGCACCAGTTCATCGAGGGCGGGGGCAATGGGCGCGGCGGTGTTTTCCATACTGAACATGAGGGATCTCCACGAAGAGCCATTTGGCGGGCAACAATGCAAGGCTGGCGCGAACGAATCCGGGCGCCTGCCCATGGCGCAGGCAGTGACATTGCCAGGGCACGGTTGCCTGGCAGGCCAGCGCTGCGGAGTTCATGGGAAGACGGGCCACTGCGCGGGCAATGGGCCCGGAACACGGCAGGTGCCGTGTGGGATCAGCCTAGGCAGTACGCCGCAGGTGCGGTAGCGCCGTGAAGGGGGACGTCATGTTGCGTTCCGGGAAGCAATGCGGAACCGGCTGCAATGCCACCATTGCAAGCACCTCTGGCTCGTTCGGTAGCGCGCAGGCCCAGGTCGGGCAGCTTCGGATGATCATCCAGTCGACCCCACTGTGGATCCGTGCACTCAGGACGATCTATCAAGAAATTCGGACTTGTCATATCCCTGGCGCCTGATCGCGGGCGCAAAGTACGTCTCACCACCCACCCATCAGAGTTCCTGCATGAACACCTTCGCCCGTACCCTGGCCGTCGCCGCCCTCGCCCTCTCGGTCCAGGCCGGCCTGTCCGCGCAGGCCGCCGAACCGGCCACGCCGGCGGCAGTCACCAGCATCGCGCGCACCGCCAGCTACATCACCACCGCCGATGGCGTGCAGCTGTACTACAAGGACTGGGGCCCGAAGGACGGCCCGGTCGTGACCTTCAGCCACGGCTGGCCGTTGAACTCGGACAGCTGGGAATCCCAGATGATCTTCCTGGCCGATCATGGCTACCGTGTCATCGCGCATGACCGTCGCGGCCACGGGCGTTCCAGCCAGCCGTGGGAAGGCAATGACATGGATCACTACGCCGATGACCTGGCCACGGTGATCAATACGCTGGACCTGCACGATGTCACCCTGGTGGGCTTCTCCACCGGTGGTGGCGAAGTGGCGCGCTACATCGGCCGGCATGGCACCGGGCGAGTGAAGAAGGCGGTGCTGATCAGCTCGGTACCGCCGTTCATGCTGAAGACCGCCGACAACCCGAACGGCCTGCCGATTGAAGTGTTCGATGGCATCCGCAAGGCGCAGATGGATAACCGCGCGCAGCTGTACAAGGACATTCCGTCGGGCCCGTTCTATGGCTTCAACCGCCCGGGCGCGAAGGTGTCGCAGGGGTTGATCGATGCGTGGTGGGCGCAGGGCATGCAGGGCGGCCACAAGAACACCTACGATTCGATCGCCGCGTTCTCGGCCACCGATTTCCGCGCGGACCTGAAGAGGTTCGATGTGCCCACGCTGGTGATCCACGGTGACGACGACCAGATCGTGCCGATCGATATCTCAGGCCGCCAATCGGCAAAGCTCATCAAGGGCGCCAGGTTGATCGTCTACCTGGGTGCGCCGCATGGCCTGACCGACACCCACAAGGACAAGGTCAACCAGGATCTGCTGACGTTCCTGCAGGAAAAGTGAGTGGCCGGGGCTCCGTTGTGATGGCGGAGCCCTTCCTGCCCAGAAACAGGGCCGGCGCCGGATGAGCGCCGGCTGCCACGTCAGCGCACGATTGCGGCCGTGGGATTTCAGGCCAACGATGGAGCGCGTTCCGCACTTTGATGAAGGGTTAACCTCCAACGGAGGACACTGCGCCCTCACGGCTCTTCTCCGGCGCAGAATCCTTTGCTCCCGTGTCCAGCCTTAGACGACACGGCCATGCATCCTCCCAATGCCTTCCGGATCCACGCGATCCAGCCCCTTCTTGCGCGCAATGGCGCAATCGTTCGCCTTGATCAGTTGCGATCTACCTGCAAGAGTTGCGGCCTGCGCTCGTCAATGAGCGAGAACGCCGGCATTCAGACAAGCCCATTGGGCACGACGCTCACTTGCCCCGCATGCGGTGCCACGGGGCTGATGGACGAGGTGGAGATATGGCACCACTGGCTCGAACAATGCCGCCGTGAACGGATGCTGGCGCTCTTTGATCCAAAGCCTGACGAACCTCTGGAACCAGACACTCCGGAATGACGAGCGCGTTCCGGGCGCTTGCGGACGCAGCGCCAGCTACGCGCCTCAACCGTCGCCCGGGTGCCGGCCCGCCAGGCTGCCCATCGTGAAGGCGTAGCCGGCCTCCTCCAGCAGCGCTCTCATGCGCAGCTCCACGCGCCTGGGTGAAAGCAGGCTGTTGGGCGCATACAAGGCGTAGACGTAGCCGGCGCCGTCGATGATCTCGCGGCGCACGGCGCAGTCGTTGGATTCTGCCGCCTCGGACCAGACAGACATCAACCTGGCGGGGCTGATGGACTGCCCGTTGCGAAGGCGAAAGAACAGCCAGCGCACTCCCAGGGAATGGGCTGGATTCAACCTGACCACTGAGAGCCTCCAATGCGCCGGAAGAGATCCCTGAGAACCTCAGGATCCAATCGTGGATGCTCGTCTTTTGAGGATCGCGGAAGGTCGATGCGCGTGGGACCCTTCACCAGTGCAGGCAGATCGGACTGAAGGTCGATCCACCATCCCGCAGGCAGCCGGAGCCCTGTGCCCGTTCTATCGTAGATGCAGATCGGAAAAGTCATCGCATTGCTCCTGAATGACTCGAGCATACGCCTGCGCGATGTCAGGTCCGGATGCGACGCCTAGGGAGATGCCGCATCGGTGCGCTTTGCGCATTCGAATACGTGTGCTTCGTCCTGCTGGACCCTGCGGAACGATTCCAGCCAGCCGAACGCTGCACCACGATTGTGAATCGTATCGCCGAGCCTGCCGGTCAGGCACCGTGCGCACTCCATCCCGCCAGGGCTGGGCGCGTGGCAGCAACGGCATTGCGCCATTGTTGTGATTTTCTCCGGGCGACACTGGTACATGATCTTGGTCATCAGGCTGATCGCCTGGCTTTGTGCGGACATGCACGCTCCCTGTCTGCTGCGGAAGCAGCCGCGCGGCGCGCGGCTCCTCCTGTTCCTCAGCGGCGGGTATCGCCGCCGAGACCGCCCTTCTTTTCATCCGCTGGCTTCGGGCTCTCGCGATCCTTGTTGTCCTGCTGCTGTTGCTGCCCTTGCTTGCCGGGCTCCTTCCCGCCAGGCTCGCTCCCCTCGACCTGCCCCTGCTGTGCAGGCTGTTCTGCTTCAGCGGACGCGTTGGAGCGGTCATTCCTGTTCTGTTCGGGGACGCTGTTCATTTCGATTCTCCGCCGCAGCAAGTCTGCTGCCGATTGACTGTGGGCGTGTCGCCGTTACGGGAACGTACGGGGACGCGTCCCATATGAACAAGGGTCATGAACAGGCCCGCAGCAACAAGCGTGTACAGTGGAGTTTCGAAAAGGGGTAACGCCATGATCCATGGAAGAAGCAAGCACGTTGTCGACGTCGAGCGCGAGCTGGCCCACTGGAAAATCGCGTTCAACCTGGGCGCCCTGCCCGCGATGAGCTTCCGATATGAAGTGGCGCCCGTTATCCGGCTTGCCTGCGATATCTATGTGAGAGATCCGCATGGCACCCGGTCGGCATGGATTGACGATCTGCAGGGCAGGCTTGCGAAGCGATCGAGCCTGCGCGGCCATCCTGGCGCAGCGGAGATTGCCGATCGGTGCTGGTCCCTGCTTGGCTGCGCCTAGGCGCGGCTGGCTGCGTGATTCCGCTCGCGCATCAACTCATCATTCAGTACGTGGACAATGGACATCACCGCGTCGGCAAGTCCACGAGAATCGCTGATGGATCCGTAGAAGTAGATCCTGGCGCCTTCAATGCGAACATCCGCCAGCTGGAGCTGGGACGCCAGGGCCCTGCACTTGATGAGGAACATCTCTGTCCAGCGAGCGCCCGGCGCCAGATCCAGCAGCGCGGTGATGGCCTCGTCGGTGGATGCGTCTACACGCTCATGCAACAACGGGACATCGAAGCCGACGATTCTTGGGAGCATGGAAGCGTTCACCTGACCATCCTCTCGCTGATGGGCGCTGCGAGTACTCCCACAGTACAACAGAATGCGTCCAGCCCCAGATGAGATGGCGTCAGCTGGCCTGCCCCAGCTCGCGCGCAAGGAACGGCGCCGTCCTGCTTCCCTTGGCGCGGGCCACCTGTTGCGGCGTGCCCTTCGCCACGATGGTGCCACCCGCGCCGCCTGCACCTGGCCCGACATCAATCACCCAGTCCGCCTGTGCGACAGAACGCATATCGTGCTCGATCATCACCACGGTGTTGCCAGCCTCAACCAGCCGTTGCAGCTGCGCCAGCAACCTGTCCGCGTCCGATGCATGCAGGCCGGTGGTGGGCTCATCCAGCACATACAGCGTGCGCCCGCGCTGGCTGCGCTGCAGCTCGGTCGCCAGCTTGATGCGCTGTGCCTCACCGCCTGAAAGCTCGGTGGCCGGCTGGCCCAGCCGCAGGTAGCCCAGACCGATTTCCTGCAGCAACTGCAGCGGGCGGGCAATGGCGTCTTCTTCGGCGAAGAACGCCTGCGCCTGGTCCACCGTCATCTGCAGGACCTCGGCGATGCTGCGGCCATTCCACAGCACCTTCAGGGTGGCTTCGTTGTAGCGGGCGCCATGGCAGGTCGGGCACGGCGCATAGACGCTCGGCATGAACAGCAGTTCGACACTCACGAAACCCTCGCCTTCGCAGGTCTCGCACCGGCCCTTGGCCACGTTGAACGAGAAGCGCCCCGCATCGAAACGACGGCGACGCGCGTCGGGTGTCGCGGCGAAGAGCTTGCGCACGTGATCGAACAGGCCGGTGTAGGTGGCCAGATTGGATCGTGGCGTGCGGCCGATGGGCTTCTGGTCTACCTGCACCACGCGCTGGATGGCGTCCACGTCGCCGGCCAGCTGGCCCCGCGTGGCTTCGATCACGGTCGGTCCGTCCGTGGGTGCGCTGTCGGCGCTGTCGTCCACCGGCTCATGCCCCAGGTGCAGCAGCATCAGCTCGGGCAGCGCCTGCGCCATCAGGCTGGACTTGCCCGACCCGGAAATGCCGGTCACTGCGGTCAGAAGCCCCAGCGGCACCTGCGCGTCCACCCCCTGCAGGTTATGGCGATGGATACCCTTCAGCTCCAGCCAGCGGATGACACTGCGCTGCCGGCTGGCGGGCGCAGGCACCTGGTCGAACAGGTACTGCGCCGTGCGCGAATCCTGAACGTCGCGCAGGCCATCGGGCTCGCCACTGTAGAGAACGCGTCCGCCATGCTCCCCTGCCTGCGGGCCCACATCGACCAGCCACTGCGCGCGGCGCATCAGCTCCAGATCATGTTCAACAACGAACACCGAGTTACCGCCGTCGCGCAGCCGGTCCAGTGCGTCGTACAGCGCCTGGCTGTCGGCCGGATGCAGGCCGGCCGAGGGTTCGTCGAGCACGTACAGCACGCCAAACAGCAACGAGCTGAGCTGCGTGGCCAGCCGCAGGCGCTGCAGTTCGCCGGCCGACAGCGTGGGCGTGGCGCGATCAAGTGATAGATAGCCCAGGCCGAGCTCGCGCAGTTGCCGTACACGCGCCATGACCCCGCCCGCCAGGCGTTGTGCCGCCAGGCGCTTTTCCTCAGACAAGGCTGAGGTCAGGCGCACGTCGGGTGCGCCTTCGTGGGTCGCGCGGCCACTTGCTGCCCGCTTGGCGCGATCGCGGGGCGTTGCACGCCTGCTGGAACGCGCGCCGTGGCTGTGTGCACTGAAGTCGCCCCGCGCGATGGGCTCGAGCAACGCCGCCAGCTGGTCCAATGGCAGCCGCATGAACTCGCCGATATCCACACCGGCAAAGGTGACCGAAAGCGCCTCCGGCTTCAGGCGCTTTCCGTGGCAGGCGGGGCACAGCTTGCCTTCCATGTAGCGCGAAACACGCTTGCGCATCAAGGCGCTCTGGGTGTTGGCAAAGGTGTGCAGCACGTAACGGCGCGCGCCGGTATAGGTGCCCATGTAGCTGGGCTCCTGCTTGCGCTTGAGTGCGGTACGGGTCTCGGCCGGCGTGAAGCCGGCATAGACCGGCACGGTGGGCGTCTCCTCGGTGAACAGGATCCACTCACGGTCCTTCTTCGGCAGTTTCTTCCACGGCACATCGATGTCGTAGCCCAACGTGACCAGGATGTCGCGCAGGTTCTGGCCATGCCATGCCGGTGGCCAGGACGCGATGGCGCGCTCGCGGATGCTCAGCGACGGGTCCGGAACCATCAGTGCTTCAGTCACTTCGTAGACATACCCCAGGCCATGGCAGGTGCTGCAGGCGCCCTGTGGGGTGTTGGGCGAGAAGTCTTCGGCGTACAGCATGGGCTGGTGGGCCGGGTAGGCTCCCGCCCGCGAAAACATCATGCGCACCAGGCTGGACAGCGTGGTCACGCTGCCCACCGAGGAGCGCGCATTGCTGGCGCCGCGCTGCTGCTGCAGGGCGACCGCCGGGGGCAGCCCGTCGATGGCATCCACATCGGGCACGCCCGCCTGGTCGATCAGGCGGCGCGCATAGGGTGCGACGGATTCGAAGTAGCGCCGCTGCGCCTCGGCGAAAACCGTGCCGAAGGCCAACGAGGACTTGCCGGATCCCGACACGCCGGAGAACACCACCAGTGCATTGCGCGGAATGGAGACATCGACATTCTTCAGGTTGTGCTCGCGCGCACCACGGACTTCGATGCAGCCGCTGGCTGCGGCAGCACATGACGACTCACCATAGGGGGTGTTGGACATCTCAGCATTCCTGCAATCGGTGGGCGGCTCGCGCATGGTGCGCCCGGTAGGCCATTCTCGCTGTTGCGGGGTGAATGGCGTGAGGGGGTGCGCAACCACGTGCCGCATCAGAACGCCATGGCCGACGCAGACCGCGCCGCCGCGCTGATTGTTAACGCGCGTTGCCTGAAGGATTGACGCCACGTTGCCCCGCCCTTGATGAGGCCGCTCACAGTGCATTCCTATGCTGGGCCCGCCACCTGCGAGGTGGTGATCAACCTGGAGATGCACCATGCAACGCGACCAGAAAGACCTTCCCCATCCGGACACGGAGGCGCAGCGCCCCGATCCTGTCAGTCCGCTGCAGGCGACGCTGCACAACCGCCGCAATCATGACGAAGCGCTGCAGGAAACCTTCCCCGCCAGTGACCCGATCTCCCCCTTCGTCGCTGCGCCCACGCCGGACGAGCAGGCCAAGCGCCTCGGGGAGCGGGTTAAACTGCCGGACCGCCACACGGATGAGGAGGCCGCGGGAGGTGACCAGTGATCCGGCGCGGTTTCGCCCGTGTCGCGGCGGCGACGGCGCGATTGTCTGGCAGCCTGGGGGCATTCGTCGCAGCGCTGGGGGTGATCATCACCTGGGCTGCCAGCGGGCCGGCCTTCCACTTCAATGACACGTGGCAGCTGGTGGTGAATACAGGAACCACCATCGTGACCTTCCTGATGGTGTTCCTGATCCAGCATACGCAGAACGCTGATACCGCTGCGCTGCACATCAAGCTGGATGAACTGATCCGGGTGAGCAAGGACGCCAACCAGGAGTTGTTGAACCTGGAGTCGATGGAGCCGGCCCATCTTGAAGAGATACGCCAGCGTTACGAGGCACTGGCGAAGACCGCTGCAGACATCAAGTCCAAGAAGGAGCGCTGCATGCCCTGCGATGCGGATGCAGCCGCCGAAGCCTGAGGTGGATGCCTGCGCCTACAGCTGTTCTGGTGTGAGGCCCTGTCTGGCAGGGCCTTCCAGCAGCGCTCCGGTGGCGGAAAAGCGGCTGCCGTGGCAGGGGCAGTCCCAGGTGCGCTCATGGCCATTCCATTGGACAACGCACTTCAGGTGCGGGCAGAGCGCCGACATCATGTGCAGGCGCCCGCCCTCGTCGCGGTAGACCGCAGTGCGCTTTCCGTCCACGTCCAGCAGTGCGCCGCAACCACGGGCGAGCTCACTGGGTGAGTGCGACGGCGCCGTGGCAAGGCGATCTCCCACCATGTGCCGCGCCACCGTGGCGTTGGTGCGGGCCCAGCCGGCCGCCGAGCGCACCGGGGTGAAGCGCATGGGGCTGAGCAACTGCTCGATCTCGCTGGTCGTGCCCATGATTCCCTCGGTGATCGCGCACGCGGCCACGCCCGCCCAGGTCAAACCGTCCGGCCCATAGCCGGTAGCGACCCACACATTATCGTGGGCGCTGCTGCCGATGTAGGGCAGCTGGTCGGCGGGCCGGAATTGCTGCGCCGACCAGCACAGCGGCTCGCGCTGCACGTTGAAGTTGCGGCGCGCGTCGGCTAGCAGATGCTGGGCCGGATCCACCGCTGGCGTTTCGCCGGTGCGGTGTGTTTCGCCAACCAGCACAAGCCAGTCGCGGCCATCAGCGCCGTGCACCCCGCGCAATGAGCGGTGCCGGTCGGCGATCCAGTGAATGCCTGCCGCAGGTGGGTTGGCAACCGGCACCGCCACCCCGTACTCGCGGTACACCTCCATCTCGGCCTGCACCAGGTTGAAGCCTGCGGGCGAATGCGTAGCCAGCACGAACTGCCTGGCCTGTATGCGGGCGCCATCGGCTGTCGCAACGCCGGCGGATGCCTCGATGCGGTTGATCCGGGTCCAGTCGTGGATGCGCACGCGACCTGCCAGATGACGTGCCAGTTGCCTGCAGAACGCCGCAGGATCCAACTGCGCCTGATCGGGAACGCGGAAGGCGTGGCCCAATGCGAACGGCAGTCCGGACTGCCGGTGTTCGCACTGCAGGCCGACGCGCTGATAGGCCTGCAGCTCACGCTCGAACTGCGCGGTGACCTCGCGGGTTCGCTCCTGCACGCCGTACTGCATGCCCACGCGTTGGAAGCCACAGCGCAGATGGTAGCGATGAACCAGTGTTTCGATGGACCGCAGCGCCTGCTGCCGCCACTGCACGACACGGCTGGCCGTGTCGCCGCCCCAACGGGAGATCAGATCGGCCAGCCGGGAGACGGGCGCGTAAAGATTGCCGGTGGACATCACCGTATTGCGCCCGCCGATGGGCCCCGCATCAACCACCAGCACATCCAGGCCGCTATCGGCCAGGCGGGCCGCTGTCAGCAGGCCGGTCATGCCGGCGCCCACCACCAGCACGTCCGCGCGCGTCGTGCCGGCAAGGGGGCGGAAGCTGTGCGACTCGGTGTCAGCTGACCATAAGCTGGCGCGCGGGAACGGTTCGGACATGAAAGAGATCCTTGCAGCTTCAGCTGGGAGGCCTCTCTGATACGCCTTGCCGGGTGAAACGACGGTGGCGTGGTCGTGCAGATGATGCTCACGCGCTGCCACGATCAACGCCATGGTCAAGGCCAGGTGAGCGTTGCGTGGGCAACACGCCTGTGTCGCCTCTGCGAACCGCAACTCCTTGCTTGCAGCGTGGTCGCTAACGTACCTGGAAGGAGGATCAGGCAGTGAGCACGCACTTGGATCTGATGATCGCGCAACTGGAGGAATTGCTGCCGACCTGGGCAGCGCTCTACCCCGAGCCGCAGTTCATCCGCATGCTCGCCGAGGCACTGGACTATATCGCTGCCAGCGCGGAGCCGGAGGCGCGGCTGTATTGCGTGATGCGCACCGGGCACCTCCATGTGTGTAGCGGCGAAATTCCGTGGGCCGAGCGCCATGGAGGTCGCTAGGCCGGTGGATCACGCCGCCACGGCATAGGGTTCCACCAACCTGGCCAGGACATCCATCGCCGTCTCGGTTGGCGCTTCGTCACCGCTGTGCTGGGCGAACCCCGACCAGTCCGCGCAGGCAAGAATTTTCAACTGCTCGGGTTGCGTCGGCAGCCAACGCATCGGCCAGAACGGGAGTCGCCGGTTGCCCACCCTGCCCCGCTGCAACTCGATGAGACCTGCGTGGCTGGAAGCACCCACCACTCGCGAGTACGCCACGCTCAAGCCGTCCTCGGGTCCCTCCATGTACTGCAGGAAGCGGGCGCCATCGAACAGCAGAACTCCGGTAACGCCGGCATTTCGGTTGAAGCGGGCGGCATCATCGACCAGATCGTCCAGCTTCCCGCTGCGCAGGCCCAACGGGTCACCGGCAACGGCTGGGCCCGCTTCGCTGACGTATGCGACTGCCCTGATCGGCATTGACTGCTCCTGTAGTGAATCCCCCCAGATTCCGTTCCGCTAGGATAGGCCACCTGCGCCCCGCAGTTGTTCCCATCCTGTGCATTTTGTGAATCAGTTGAGACCCAGCCGACAAACGGCATGCAGGACGCCTCCCCGCCCAATGCCATGGATCGTTTACGCTTGGGGCAGATGACTCGGGAGCACCCCATGCCCAATACCGGCCTTTTCCATGTTCTGGAGCTGGACGCCGCTTCCGGCGTGCAGGGTATTGAGCGCGTCAGGTCCATTCGCGTGCGCTGCAACACCTGCGGCGGGATTACGCAGTTGTCGGGGGACGCGTTGGGGGCGGTACCCGGTGGAACGACGCTGGTGTGCGGTGCTTGTCCGTCGCGCCAGACGGTCAGCAACGCGCGGCTGGTCGAATGCGATCATGTATTGCCCGGTAGCGTGCAGGCGCCCGAAGCGTAGGCGCGGGCTACGGGTCTGCCTGCGCCCATCGCGCAAGATTCTGTTTCACTTTCCCGATACCGGCCCAAGGGTCTTTGCGCTGCCGTTTCAGCTTTGCTGGCACGTCCTTGATCGTGAACGCGTCTGCGCGCTTGAGTTTCGTCAGATCGCCCCAGGCGATCGGCAGTGCTACCGGTGCCCCCGGCCTGGCCCGCAGCGAGTAGGACGCAACCGCCGTCGCACCGCGCCCATTGCGCAGATAGTCCACGAAGATCCGCTTGTTGCGGAGGCTTTTGGTGGCCGTTGCCAGGAATCGCTGGGGCTCGGATTGCGCCAGCGCATCGGCGAAACCCTTCGCAAAGCGCCTGGTCAGGTCCCAGTCGCATCCCGGATTGAGCGGCACGACCACGTGCAGGCCCTTGCCACCGGATACACGCAGGAACGATTCCAGCTCCAGCTGCGCCAGCAGTTTCCGGATGTCGGTTGCCGCTTTCTTGACCTCGGCAAAGGGTACGTCCGGTCCTGGATCCAGGTCGAACACCACGCGGTCGGCCTTGTCGGGCGCTTCGGCGTGGCTGCCCCAGGGGTGGAACTCCAACGCGTTGAACTGCACCAGTTCAAGCAGGCTGGCTGCGTCCCGCACCACCAGGTAATGGGCGTTTATACCGCTTTCTTCCTTGAGCTTTACTGCGTCGACCAACTCCAGCCCGGCTGTATGGTGTTTCTGGAAGAAGCAGGGTTTTGCGGTGCCACTGGGACATCGGATGATCGACAGCGGACGATCAACCACCTCGGGCAGGAGATGCTCCATCACTGCCGCGTAGTAGTCCCATACCTCCTGCTTGGTGTAGCCATCGCCAGGAAACAGGATCTTGCCGGGAGACGACAGCGCGGGCGGTGTGCGGTCGGTAGCGGGTGACGTTTTCGCATCGCGCGCAGGACGCGCCGTTGCGGACTTCCCACCAGAGATCGTGACCGGCCCGGCGCGATCGGAATCTGCGAGATCGGCGATGTCCTTGTCCGCCCTTACCGCCTTCAGTGACGCCTGGCGCAACAGCTTCTGCCCGCCAATCCCGCGATAGAAGACCTCCACCACGAAACGCGGTGGGAACCAGGTCGCGGCGCGCAGGTCGGTGTCCTGGGTGGGCACGTACGCCGTCGGCTTGCGGCTGCCGCCGCCTTCGATGCGCTTGCTGACTTCGCCGATCAGTTCGTCCGAGAACCCGGATCCGACGCGGCCGACGTAGAGCCAGCCATGTTTCGGGTCTGGCCGCGCCAGCAGCAGCGAGCCGAACCCGGTGCGGCTGCCTTTCGGTGTGGTGTATCCGACCACCGCAAACTCGTCGCTGGCCAGCTGTTTGGTCTTGCGCCAATCCTCACTGCGGCCACTGTGGTAGCTGCGCTCGGCGCGCTTGGAAATGATGCCTTCGAAGTGCTGCTCACCGGCCAGGCGATAGGCCTCGTCGCCATCCCCCTGTACATGCGAACTGAACGCCAATGGCCTGCCCTGCCCTTCCAGCACGGATTGCAGCAGGGCCTTGCGTTCCAGCAAGGGCGCATCGGCGACGTCCACGCCATCAAGGTGCAGCAGATCGAACAATGCATACGTCAGGACGCCCTGCCGCTCGCCGGAGAGCGTGGCCTGCAGCAGGTTGAAGTCCTCCCTGGTGCCGGCGCCGGCGATGAGCTCACCGTCCAGTGCCGCCGAGGTGAGGCCCAGTGCTGTGATCGCGTCACGTATTTCAGGGAGCTTGCCGGTCCATTCCAGTGCGTTCCGCGACCATAGCTGCACGTTGCCCTCAGCCACCGTAGCAAGGATGCGGTACCCATCCCATTTGATCTCATGCACCCACTGCCCGCCCTGGGGCGGCGCTTCGCCCAGCTTGGCCAACTGTGGCTCAAACGGCCCGGACGGCGCTGCGGCCTTTCTTGCCTTGCTGAGCGCCAGGGCCTTCTTCGCCCAGTTCTTTCGTCGGGCGCGTGTGGCGGGTACGACCGTGAGTTTCTTCTTCGCGGTCTTTCCGGCCCCGGCACGCTTCAGGTCCACCGGGGGCGCTACAGCAACATCCGCCAGCAGATCGTCTGCCTCGATGTCGCTCGCAAATTCATCGTCGTCCTTGAACAGCAGCCACTGTGGCTGGCGCGCTGGCTTGCCTGAACGGACCAGATGCCATCCACCCTTGAGCTTGGCGCCGAACAGCTCGAATCGTAGATGGCCCTTGGCGAGCTGGGCTTCCGGGTCGCCCTGCGTAGCCCACACACCGTGGTCGAACTGGGCGACATGGCCGCCGCCGTACTGGCCTTTGGGGATTTCGCCTTCGAAGGTCGCATAGTCGACAGGATGATCTTCCACCTCCACCGCCATGCGCTTGACCTTCGGGTCGTAACTGGGCCCCTTGGGCACGGCCCAGCTCTTCAGCGCGTCACCCACCTGCAGGCGGAAGTCGTAGTGCCTGCGGCTGGCGTGGTGCAGCTGCACCACGAAAATGGCGCGTTGCCCTTTCGGTAGCGCCTTGCCCGGCTCGGGCTCCTTGGTCTTGTCAAAACTGCGCTTGCGGCGGTACTCGACCAGGGACATGGGCAACTCCGCGCTATTTTCCCAGATGCTTGCGGACAGCAACGGCTGTGGGGCCGACCGCCGCCACAGCGGCACGAAGTTCCTCGGCGGACACGCCCAGCGCCGTGGTCCAGTACTGCAGCTCGTAATCTTCGTTGACGTTGATGCGATCCCGGTCCGGGCGTCCGGTGTTCTTCTTGTCGTCGCTCATGGGAGTCTCCACGCGTGATCGGGCGTGAAGTGACCGTACCGGCCGGTGCATGGGCACCAGGCGATGCCATTGTGAAGCCATGGCGAAGGCTTGGCGGCACCGGCGCCAACCCGCAGTGGCGGATCCCGCATCGTGAAGGGCACGCGCACGGTTCGCGTGGACCTTCACATGCCGCCTTCACCTGGCACCTGCCTGATCGCAACCGGGCAGACCCTACGCTGATCGCTCCACTCACTGCGGAGCCCAGTATGGCTATCAAGACGGCGGAAGACCTGTTCATCCACGAACTCTCAGACATCTACAGCGCCGAGAAGCAGCTGACCAAGGCCCTCCCGCGCCTGGCCCGTGCGGCCGAGAACCCGGACCTGGCCACGGCGTTTGAAACGCACCTGGAAGAAACCCAGGGCCAGATCGAGCGCATCGACCAGGTTGTGGAGATCCTGGGCATTCGCCTGAAGCGCATCAAGTGCGCGGCGATGGAGGGCCTGGTGGAGGAAGGCAAGGAAGTGATCGACAGCATCGACAAGGGCCCTGTGCGCGATGCCGCCCTGATCGGTGGCGCACAGAAGGTCGAGCATTACGAGATTGCGTCCTACGGCACCATCGCCGCGCTGGCCAAGCAACTGGGCTACAAGGACGCCCTGCCGTTGCTGCTCGAGACGCTTGAGGAAGAGAAAGCCACCGACGAAAAGCTCACCCTGCTGGCCAAGGACGGCGGCAACGCCAAGGCAGCGCAGGCCGCCTGATCGACGCGCCCCGGAACCCGGCTGCCACGGACGGCAGCCTCAGGGCCCGTACAGCACTTGATCATTGGGGCAGAAGAACGTGCGTCGCCGCGTGGTCCCCATGTAGAGCTTGCTGATCGGGCCACCGCACACGGGACAGACCTTCTTCGTGTGCACCTGCCAATGCTTCTTCAGCTCAAGGCAGCGCTTCCATTCCAGGAAATCGAAGCTGTAGGCGCGGGCCTGCTCGATCAGCGCGGTAAGCCTGCGTGGCGGCAGGTCGCCCAATCGGGTGGCGGGATGCACGCCTATCCGGAACAGCACCTCGTTCTTGATGATGTTGCCGACGCCGGCGAAGACCGTCTGGTCCAGAAGCGCATCGCAGGCAAGGACGTCCGGCATGGTTTTCAGCTTGCGCCTGGCCAGCTTCGGATCCCAGGCATCGTTCATCACGTCCGCCCGCCAATCGTAGATGTCGTCCAGAGGCTGGTCGATCAGGCGCACGGAACACGCATAGAAGTTCAGCTCACCGTTGTCGAACACCAGCGATACCCGCGCCGGGGCTGGCTTCCGCTCGTCGATGCGCCAGCTGCCGAACATCATCAGGTGGATGCGCAGCGTGTGATGGCTGAATTCCAGCAGGAAGTGCTTGCCCCAACTGCGGACCGCCTTGACCCTTCGGCCCTGCAGCGGCGACAGGTCGATGCGGCTGTTCCCGGAGACGGTGCGGACCACGTGCCCCTTGAAATGGCTCGCTGCTTCGCGCAGCAGTACGATGGAAGGACCCTCAGGCATGGGCGTTCTCCTGCAGCAGCGCCTGCAGGCGCAGTGCGTTGCCGGTGGCATGGCCCAGTGCTGTATTGTCCAGTACGAACCAGGCCGGCCGTTGCGCATCAGCTTCGCGCCGCAGCCCTTGCGCCAGTTCCGCCAGGGCCTGTTCGCTGTACGCACTGCGATAGATCTGCGGCTGGCCGTGCCAGCGCCAGTAGCTCCACGCACGATCACCGCCGGGAACCGCTGCCGCCGGCACACGTGCCGGATCTGCGGCTACCCGTGCAACGCCATGCGCGCTCAGCAGCGCATCCACGTCCGCCGTAAACCAACTCGGATGGCGCGGCTCGCACGCTACTTCGGCCTGCGTGCGCGCGCGCAGGCCCCGCAGGAAGGCTTCGGCCGTGTCCGTGTCGTACACCAGGCTGGGCGGCAACTGCAGCAGCAACGGACCGAGCTTTCCACCCAGTTCCAGCACGCCTTCAAGGAACCGCTCGAGCGGTTGCATTGCATCACGCAGCCGACGCTCATGGCTGATCTCGCGCGGGAGTTTCACCGCGAACCGGAAGCCCTCCGGCACGCTCGCCGCCCATCGCGCATAGGTCTTGGCCTGGTGCGGTCGATAGAAGGATGAGTTGATCTCCACCATCGGCAGGCGTGTGGCGTAGCGCTGCAGCGCGCTGTCGCCCGCGCCGAACGCCTCCTGATCCGACCGCGACAGCGACCACCCTGCACAGCCGACGCGTAGCAGCTCAGGCACCACCGGGGCGGCTGACGACATCATCGTGCCAGCTGCCCGTCTGGTTCCATGATGCCGCCCGCGCCTGCTTCCGTCTGCGATTGCGAAACCGACAGTAGTCGATCCAGGGCGCTGGTGCCCGATTCCAGCGCCGACGCGCTGCGCACGAAGCCGGTCCAGTCGGATATGGCGATCTTCCCCAGCGCGAGCTCATCCACCCGCACGCTGCGCATCCGCCAGTGCGGAAACTGCCGGCGCCCCACCCTGCCCCGGTTCAGTTCGACGATCCCACTGTGGCTGCCGGCCGCGAGAATGCGCGCGTAAGCCGCATTGATCCCGGCCTCCGGGCCCTCCAGATACTGCAGGAAGCGCGAGCCGTCGAACAGCAATGTGCCGGTGACATCGGCGGACTCATTGAACTGCACCGCCTCTGCCACAAGTTCCTGCAGCCGCTGTTCCGTCAGGTTGCGGGAGGCTTCACTTACATAGGCAATCGCTCTAAAGGGCATGGCACCACCGGTTGTTGCAGACCGCTCTACCTTAGCCACACCGATCGTACGCGCGGTGAGACCGGTGTGGAGGCTGCGTCGAACTGTGGCGTGTACCTTCCGCATCGCGTTGACGCGCGGTTGGGCCGCTGAACGTGTGCCTGCCACTTTGCGCACGCACGAATGTTCGTGGAGGCCGGATGAGGAATCAGCGCCTTCGGGATGACGCGACGTTGGCAGTCGTGCCACCGCCGTCTAGCGCCGGATCTGGAAGATGGTCGCTGCCGCCAATGCGGCGGCTGAACCCAAGGAGACTTTCCATGGCCAACCAGAACCAGAACCAGGGCACCAGCAACCGCGGTTTCGCTTCGATGGACGAGGACAAGCAGCGCGAGATCGCCGCCAAGGGTGGACGTGCCGCGCACGAGTCAGGCAACGCCCATGAATTCAGCTCGGAAGAAGCACGCGAAGCCGGCCGCAAGGGTGGCGAAGCGGTGAGCCAGGACCGCCAGCACATGGCTGACATCGGCCGCGAAGGCGGCCAGAACAGCCGTGGCGGTGGTAACCAGGGAGACGGGCAGCAACAGCAGCAACGCGGCGGCAACAACCGCGGTGGCCAGCAGCGCTGATCGGCGCTGAAACCCGATGCATCCCTTCGTGGGCGGACGTGATGTCCGCCCACTTTCGTACGCCCCACGCTGCCCAAGGGCGTTGCAACCGGGGCGCCGCACGGGCGCACCGGGTTCTTTCACGGCTCGCGTGGTGGCAGGTCCAGTGCGCCTGCGCCCGGGCCGGCCCCCAGCTCGGCCCCGGTGGTCGGCCGCGCTTCCGGGTCGGAGAGCGTGCGCAGGGTCATGGCCTGTACTGCCGCTTGTTCGCGTGGGTCCAGGTCCACCGTGCCGCCGCCGTCGCCACCATCCACAGCGGCCTGTGCCTCGCGGTCGCTGACCCGCTCCCAGAGCTCGCCGCTGTTCCAGCTGCCCTGCAGGTCGTCGGCGCCGTCGCCCTGCGACATGTCAATGTACAGATCGGTGAATGCAGGGTCCCCCGGCAGCTCGCCCGGCGGGAAGTTGGGCTGGATGCTGTGCAGCGCCTTCTCGAATGACTTCATGTGCGCGATCTCGCGCGTCATCAGGAAGCGCAGCGCATCCTTGATGCCGGGGTCGTCGGTGACGTTGATCAAGCGCTCATACACCAGCTTGGCGCGCGCTTCGGCCGCGATGTTCGAGCGCAGGTCGGCGGTGGGGTCGCCGATCGAGTCGATGTAGGCGGCTGTCCACGGCACCCCGCTGGAATTGACCAGCGCGGGGCCGCCACCGTACAGGATCTGTTCGGTGTGGCTGGTGCTGTTCTGGCCCAGCAGGCGCATGTCCTCGGCCTCGGCAAGCCCTTCGGACTGGATCGCCTTGGGCCCGCGGTTGAGCATGGCGATGATGGTGCCGATGATCTCCAGATGGCTGATCTCCTCGGTGGCGATGTCCATCAACAGGTCCTTGCGCCCGGGGTCGCATTCGCCAAGTCCCTGGGTGAAGTAGCGCATCGCCGCGGCCAACTCGCCCTGCGGGCCGCCGAACTGTTCAAGCATGAGACTGGCGAGCTGCGGGTTGGATTCGCGCACGCGCACGGTATACATCAGCTTCTTGTGATGAAAGAACATGGGGTTTCTCCAATGGCGGGCGTGGGCGGGTGTTGGGGTCAGCGCTTGGCTTGGGCGCCCGGCGTTTCGTCGCGATTGAGGAATGCACCGACCAGGCCGTCCTGGTGGTCCTCCAGCCAGCGCGCCATGGCAACCTCTTCCTGCAGGATCTGGCCACACACGGCCGCAATGTCGGGCGCGCCGGCGCGCTCGGCAGCGATCACCAGCGCCCGGTAGGTGGCGATCTCGGTATTCTCGAAGCCGAACGAGAGGCCTACGCTCTTGACCACCTCGTCCTCCATCAGACTGGTGCCCGCCGCGTGGAGGGCGGCAGTCATGCTCGCGAACAGCCCCTTTGCGGTCGGCACGCTTCCCCCAAGCGCCTCAATGCACTCGCGCAGGGAAGCTGCCTGCCCTTGCGTCTCCTGGACGTGCTGGCTGACGCGTGCGGCAAGCTGGGGATAGTTCTCGATCCGCGAAGCCATGGCCTTCATCATGGTCTCCGCTTCCTGTTCCATGGCGTAGGCGTCCTGCAGCCACTTCAGCAGGCGCTCGCTTCGGGCGGTGTTCTGGTCTGCCATCTCGATCTCCGGTGCGGGGCAACATGCCTCCGGAGACCATGGTGGAGCGCTGGCAATCACCGCCTTGTCGGCCGCTGTGATCCGCCGAAGCTCGGCGCTGCACGCAGCGCTGATGCGGCGATAACAACATCCGCGTCCCCTTGCTGGACCCGGGCGCTCTCAGTTCGCCAAGGCGCTGGATACGCCTACGTTGACTGCAGGGCGCTGGCGCCTGGCGTTCGAGGCGCCCGCGCCCTCTGCCGCCATCACGGCCTGCATGACCCGATGTTCAGCACGATGCGCGCCGCCGTCCACGCCCACGACATAGACAAAGCGCCCATCAAACTTGGCCTGTGCACCGTCCAGGGCGTCGTCGGCCAGCAGCGCTCGCTTCAGCGACTTCATCCATGTCCGATCAGGCGTACGGTCCAGTTCCACGACAATGGCGGCGCCGCCACAATCGAGCGGCATGCACTCGATACGCAGCACGCCAGGAGAGGCCGCTTCGGTTCCGGATTGAGGCATGACAGAAACTCCGATAAGGGGTCGGCGGCAGTATCCACAGTGCATGCCAAGAAGCCGTCAACGAAATCCATAACGCCTTCCACGCCTCCTCCACGAGGTTGGCCACGCGCGCAGAGCTTCGCGCCGGACTGACAATGCACACGCAGGATCTTGATGCAGCACAGCAGAAACTGGTGTTCCCAGGACAACACAGGCATGAACGCATGCAATCCGCAACCGGCCAGCGCAGATGCAACCTGCTGCTGGTGGAAGACCAACTCGACCTGGCCGCACTCATGGAGCACGCCCTTGAGGACGTCGGCGATCAGGTGACGCATGCCTACAGCGTGTTCGACGCTCTCGGGCTGCTGGACACCCAGCGGTTCGACGGCGCCGTGCTCGATGTCGAACTTCGCGACGGTGTGGTCTTTCCCGTCGCTGATCGCCTGGCAGAACTCGGCATCCCCTACCTGTTTGTCTCTGCGGTCTACGACCAGCTGGTGCCGCAGCGCCACCGGCGCGCAGCCTTCGTGGCCAAACCGTTCCATGTGAGTCAATTGCAGGACACGGTCCGGCGCGTGCTGGGCGATACCTGCGCGCAGCCGCCCGCGCATTGACTCCATACAACCGTCACCCCAGGTACGGGGCCACCACCAGGCTCAGCTGGCGCAGCGCGCCACCACGGGAGAGCCCATCCCAGTTGCTGCGCGCCACGCTGCGGATCTCGGAGTAGGCAGGGATGAGGGCCTTCGTGGCCTGCCCTGTCCCGACGCTTTCCTAAACCGCACGCCCCGATAACACGGGGCCCTTGCGTGACGGAGTGGCTGACCCTCAGGTGATCAGGGCGGGTGCTTCCGCGCCAGAGCGCTCGCCACCCAGCGCCGCCAGATAAGCGGAGAATCCGCCTGTAGCGCGCCCCTGCAGACGCGCACTGGTCATCACCACGGGAGCGCCGGCCCATCGCACCACCGCACCGCGGCGTTGCAGCGCTCTGACAAGCGCCACGTCTTCACTACAGTGCAGGGGAGCAAAGCCGCCAACGGCCCGATAGGAACAGGCAGAGACGCCGAGGTTGGCACCGTGGATGCGCCCATGATGGTCGCCCCACTGCTGCCTTGCCTGGAATGCCCTGCGCAGGCGCCGTTCACTCTGGCAGGTCGTCGCTATGTCCACCAGTCCGCAGAAAGCGTCACAACTGCTCTGAACCTGTGCGGCCAGCCACTCGGGAGGCACCTCACTGTCAGCGTCCGTGCTTGCCAGCCACCTGGCGCCCCGCCCCAGCAGTTCAGCAGCGGCTGCGGCCCGGGCGACACCGACGCAGCGTGCATCCAGCTGTACGCTCCCGACCCGGTATCGGTGGCAGATGGTGCCCGTTGCATCCGTACAAGCGTCCAGCGCGACCATTACCTCCACTGCTTCGCCGCCGAGGCCTGGGTGCAGGGCCGCCACCCGGATGGATTGCAGGCACCGCGCGATACTGTCCGCCTCATTGTGGGCGGGTATCAGGACGCCTATCACCGCAAGCCCTCGTTCCGGGCCAATGATAAGGGGCCCCGTGTCCATCCCTGAAGCACGAAGTCCGCATCGCGGTAGTGGAAGGCTTCCTGCAGGCCTTCCCCCAGGCATCGATGCACCACCTCGGTCCGGCTCGCGCGTCCCGGGAACGAGGGCAACCAATGGCAGGCGACCAGCAGGCCGTCATCGCGAAGTGCTTCATCGATGCCACCGCGCAGTTCGCGCAGTGCGCCTGCCCCCAGGTAGTAGCCCATTTCGCCGCAGACGATCAGGTCGAAGCGTCCTGGCGGCCATTGCTCGGGATGGCTGGCGCAATGGACCTGCACGTGCGGCAGATGGGCCAGGTTGCGGCGCGCCTGGAACGCCGCACGTGGACTGATGTCGGTTGCAAGCAGGCGTTCGCAACGTGCCGCCAGCGCCTCGGTCAGTACGCCGTTGGAACACCCCAGTTCCCAGCCGCGAGCGAACTGGCGCTGGCTGAGGCTTGCCAGCAGCAGCGCACGCTTGCGCTCTTCATACCACCGGCTGCGGTAGCCGAACGGGTCCTCCTGCTCATGCAGGTCATCAAAGTACGGTTGGGCGCTCATGCCAGAAACACCTCGTAGTTTCGGAAGAATCGGGCGAGTACATGTGCGGGCAGCACCGGCGGGCTGTTCAGGCCCGCCACGTCACCCGTCTGCGTCCGGAAATGCGCGATCGCGTTTCGTTTTGCGGACGCCACCGCTGAAATGTCGATCAGCTTCGGAACCTCCCACGCCATATGTGCGCAGGCAGGGTCAAGCCAGTGCCAGCCCCACACCGGGTACTCCAGCCGGTGGCAACCGGCCGCCCGCGCGGCGCGGCAGGCAGCGCGCCCTGCGGCTTCGTGATCGGGGTGGCCATCAAACCGCCATGGCGCCAGGACCAGATCGCGCGGTTGCAGATACTGCTGCAGCCAGCCTTCCAGCCCCTGCTCGTGCGCGCTGACCGCGCCGTCGGCGATACCCAGGTGGAAGATGGAGCCGACCGGAATACCGAGTTCGCCCAATGCCGCGGCAAGCTCCGCTCGGCGCGTTGATCGCAGGCGTTCGGGCGTCCACCACGGCTCGCCCGGATAGCATGCTTCACCGTCGGTCACGGCAACGACACTGACGTCGATACCCTGCCCCACAGCGTGATGCAGCAGCCCGCCACAGCCGAGTATTTCGTCATCCGGATGCGGCGCGACCACCACCATGCGGTCATGCCCGCTGCAGAGTGCGGTTGCCGGTATGGTCGGTTGCTGCCAGAGCCAATCGCAGTGCAGCCAGGCCTGCTCCTGGGTTCCTTCCCCTTGCAGGGGTGTCCTGGCTACAGCGCCCATGTCGCCTCCTGTGTGGCACGCTGCTCGCCCAGCCATTCCCAATCGCGATCGGCGTGGCTCTGGCGAAGGAACACGGTCAGGTCCGCGCAGCGCCGGGCATGGGAGGCCTCCAGGCACATCGGGCCCGGGCCCAGCGCGCGACCCGCCAGGTCCAGCACACGCGTTGCCGCACGCTCGACCACACAGCGCAGGCGCACCACATCTTCGCGATGGGCCAGTTCGGGCGCGGCGTCGATGCGCGCCGCCAGTTCGCGAAGCAGCGCGGCAGCCGGGCCGAGGGCGAGGTCCACTTCACCCAGCAGCCGCGCGCGATTCCCCTCGGTGCAGGCCGGTCGCATGCGCTCGGCCAATGCGGCCGCTGCGCCAAACCAGACCGCCGCGATGCCTGCCCCGCCATGCCAGAAGCCCGGGCGCTGAAGGTAGTCATCGCGCGTCCCCAGGATCACCATCGGTGCGCCGTCAAAGCGCACCGTGGTGGACGGGATTGCGGCCATGCCCACGGCGGGCCATGGCTCGCCTGCAAGTGTGTGCCAGTGTTCCGCCGCCACCTGGCATAGCCACACGCCCTGCGCGTTGCGAACCGTTACCAGTGCCGAATCCACCCATGCGCTGCCGGAACACCAGGGTTTGTCACCGTACAGTCCACCGCCGGCATCGATGCGAACGGTGTTGGCCGGACCGTCTGCAGCCCACACCGCCAGCAACGTGTCTTCAGCATGGATGGGCACCCTCAACTCGGCAGCAATCGCTTGGGCGTCATAGTGGGCCTCCAGTACCTTGGCCAGGCAGAGATCCTCTGCCCCCCAGGCTGCCAGCGCCTGCCAACGCTGCAGCGTCTGGCCGCCCCCGGGCAAAGGCAATGCCGGTTGCTGTACCAGCACCTGGCGTGCGCGATTGAACAGCGAAGAGGATGACGTCACATCCTGCATGGGTGGCAGACCTGCAATGGAGATACGCCATGAACGTAGGCGGCAGGCAGTCACATGCCTGTCTTGACGGCGTGGCGGGCACATGAATGCCCGGTACCGTGATCCTCACAGACCCGTCTGCGTGCGTTGCTCTCGTGCACGCACGCACTGCCGCAGTTCCCACAGCCATGGCAGCACCACCAGGCCCAGTGCCGGCAACAGGGTGAACCACCAGACGTCTGGTGCTGCAGATTTCACTTCGAGCGACCACCGGGGGTGCACCTGCCAGCCGACCCAGCCCAGCAGGACCCACGGCGCGGCATCCAACACGCTGTGCAAATGTTGTTCCGCCGGGCTGATGCGTCGACGGCCGTCCGCGCTGACGGTATCGAAGTATCCGGCGACCGCGTGTGCGATGACCAGAAGTGCCAGAAACGTGAGGAGCGACAACGTGTTTTCCAGCAGCAGCCACGCCAGCACGCCGCTGCCGATCAGAAGCAGCTGCACCCCATGCAACAGGCTTTCGCGCATCGCGGAGGTGTGTGGAAGGTCGGTCCGGCGATGAAAATGGAAGTCCAGCGAACCGGCCACCAACCACAGTGCGTACACACAGCCCACGACAATCGCACTCATGGCGCCACACTCACGGTGTCAGAACGATCTTGCGGCAGTCGTCATCCTTGGCATCAAACATCGCATAGCCCTGCGCTGCATCGGCCAGGCGCATCCGGTGCGAGATGATGTCACCCGGGTCCAGCTTTCCTTCCATGATGGCGTCCAGCAGCTCGGGCATCAGCCCCTGGACATGGGTCTGCCCCATCTTGAACGTCAAGCCCTTGTCGAACGCGTCGCCCAGGAGGAAACCGTGGATGAAGCCGGCATAGACACCGGGGATGCTGACCACGCCGCCGCGGCGGGCCGCTGCGATGCACTGCCTGATCGCCACCCCGCTGCTGCCTTCCAGTTTCACGGCGGTCAGCGCTGACTCCAGCGCACTGCCTTCGGCCTCGAAGCCTACGGCCTCGATGCAGGCGTCTGCGCCGCGCCCGCTGGTCTGGGTCAGGATGTAATCGGCCGGGTCCTCGATCTCTCTGAAGTCGATGGGGGTCACCCCGTAGGCGCGACGCGCGTAGTCAAGGCGGTAGCGAAGATGGTCCACCATGAAGATGGTCTCGGCCCCCAGCAGCCGGCAGCAGGCTGCGCTCATCAGCCCCACCGGCCCGGCACCGAAGATGGCCACCGTCGAGCCTGCCTTGACCCCTGCGTTCAACGCAGCCTGGTAGCCGGTGGGGAGAATGTCAGACAGGAACAGCACCTGCTCATCAGCAATGCCTTCCGGAATGCGCAAGGGACCCACATTCGCCTTCGGTACACGCACGAATTCGGCCTGCCCACCGGCCACGCCGCCATACAGATGGCTGTAGCCGAACAATGCGGCCGGAGGCAGTATGCCCTTCTGATTCAGTGCGGCGCCCTTGCCCGGATTTGTGGTCTCGCAGGCGGCATACTCGGCCAGCCGGCAGTGGAAGCACTCGCCACAGGCAATCACAAACGGGATCACCACGCGATCACCGGGTTTCACCTGGGTCACGCCGCTGCCGACCTCTTCCACCACGCCCATGAATTCGTGGCCCAGCACATCGCCATCGTGCAGGTCAGGAATCTTGCCCCGGTACAGGTGCAGGTCCGAACCACAGATGGCGGTGGCGGTCACCCTCAGGATCAGATCATCCTCGGCCGCCAGTACCGGGTCCGGCACGGTCTCGACGCGCACATCCTTGCGGCCGTGATAGGTCAATGCCTGCATCGCGGTGCTCCAGAAAGATCGGAACACCAGCATCGCAGGGCGCTCCTCCTGCTGCGGTGACATCCGGGTGTGCGCAGCGTTCATTCCGCGGCGTCGTGGCGTTAACCCGGACCGGTGCAGGCTTCAGGTTCTCGCCGCAGGAGCTGCCCATGAACGACAAGCTGCCTTTCAATCCAACCACAGACATGGACGATCAGTCGAAGGCCCATACGCCGGACAAACGTCGCAACGACCAGGCCAGGTGGAAGGACCACGACATGCCCGACGATGGGGACGGCCCCAAGGCGGTACCTGAAGACTACGAGCGGCCGGATCCTGACCCGACAGACAAGCGTTGAGCCCGCCTCACATTCCGGATGCGCAGCAATCACGAGGCAAGGCCCTTTGCCCACGCAAGCTTCATGGACGGTCTTTGGAACAGCCTGAACGAGGTGTTGCATGTGGAAACGCAACGGTCTCTCGCTGGTGCTGCTTGCGCTCACGTTGGTGTTCATTGTGGGGCAGGCAGTTGCAGGGCATCACGTGCACAACCAGGAACTGGTCGAGCACGGACGCATGCCGATCGATTTCTGGCACTACCTGGCTACCGGGCACTTCGTCAGCGCTACGTTCGAGAATTGGGAGAGCGAATTCCTGCAGATGGGGATGTACGTTCTGCTGACGGTCAGCCTACGCCAGCGCGGTTCGGCTGAATCGCGGCCGTTGGACACTGCACGGGAGCAGAGCCGCGTCGAGCCAGGACCTACGCCCTGGCCGGTGAAGCGTGGCGGCATCTGGAAGGTGCTGTACGGTCATTCGCTTGCAATCGCCTTCGGGCTGTTGTTCCTGCTGAGCTTCACGCTGCACGCGTTGGGAAGCTGGCGAGCCGAGCAAGCCGAGAAGCTGTTGCAGGGCCTGCCCGCACCCGGCTTCCTGCAGCACCTGGCCAGCAGCACATTCTGGTTCGAATCCATGCAGAACTGGCAAAGCGAATTCCTGGCCGTGCTGTCTCTGGTGGTGCTGACGATCTTCCTGCGCCAGAAAGATTCGCCGCAATCCAAGCCGGTCGAGGCGCCACATACCCAGACAGGAGATTGAACCATGGCAGATGATCCGTCGACTGCCTTGCTGATCATCGACATGTTCAGCCGTTTCGATTTCCCGGGCGCGCAGGAGCTGGCGCCCGCGGCAGAGCGGGCGGCCCGGCAGATCCGGCGCCTGAGGGATGACTTCGACGAACGCGGGTGGCCGGTCATCTACGCCAATGACAACTTCTCGGATTGGAAGCGCGATTTCCGCCAGCAGGTGGAACAGTGCCGGCGTGACGGCGGTCCGGCGGGGCGAATTGCCAGCCTTCTCTCACCTTTGCCCGGTCATTACTTCGTACTCAAGCCCAAGCATTCGGCGTTCCTGGCCAGTCCCTTGCCGATTCTGCTGGCCAAACTCGGAGTGCGCCGCCTGTGCCTGAGTGGCATGACGGCCGATTCGTGCGTTCTCGCCACCGCGCTGGATGCCAACGCCAGAGAGTTCCACGTCGTGTTGGCACCGGAGGTCGTGGCGGGGCTGCCATCCCGGAAGCGGCGCGCACTGGCGCTGCTGGCTGATTCGGGCGCAGCCAGGATCGCGCGGCTTTCTTCGCTCGTCTCCGGGCAGGAAGCAGGATGGCGCTGAAGGCAGCTCAGGCCCGGTCGGCTATACCCTGTACGCCCGCATGACCGGCGCAATGTGCACAGCAGAAGATCTGGCCATTTCCTTCAACGCCATGCCCGATAACCGCGCATTCGCAGTGTGCGCAGCGGGGTGCGAATGCGTGGATCGCGCACTCGAACGAATCGAACGTGCCGCTGCGCCCGCCCTGCTGCAGCGTAAAGCTTTTGTCGTAGTTGTTGCCGCAGACATCACAGGTAGCCATGGGGCACCTCGTGCTGTGGAAGGAACATGCAGTGTGGCAAGCGCGAATGTCGGTGGCCGTGAATGCACCGTGTCGCGAGGGTGTAGGACGTTCGCACCGTCGCCAAGCGGGCGCGGCGTGCTTCATTGGTCATTGCCGGGCTCGGCACTGTTGCCACGTGGTGTGCCGCGACCACAGGGAAACGCCGTCCGCAGCCCTTCGACAACCAGTGGCGACGCATCCTGCTGCAATCGCTCGCGGGGCAGTTGCCGGAGATGGGAAGACACATGGTCGACCAGTTCATGCGGAAGGATCTGGCCCTGCCCGCACCACTGTCCGCGGCTGGCATCGGCGACGCCCAGGATATAGCCGCTGGCGCGAGCGCTGGACAGGCTCCGGCACTGTTCGCCGTCGCAGAACCCGTCATCGCCTTTCCCCTGCAGGAGGGTGATGAGTTCCGTGCCGCTGACAAGCCAGGTCCGTGCCGGCTGCGTTGTTCCGGCCACGGCGGACCCAGCCAGCGCGCAGAGGCCAAGTGCGAGGAGCCGACACATGACGCGGCGCGCCTGGGGTTGGTGATGTCCCTTCATGTTGAGGCCCTGGCTGTTGCTTTCATGGATGCCACGCGGCAGAGGTCAAAGCCGATCAAGCTAGCCAAGAAACGCGATGGCATCGTAGAGGCTTTCAGAATACGTCGTATTGGCCGTTTTCCATGCGCCACTGCCCGGAGATACGTCGCTAGTCGGACCAACGGGATGCTGAAGGCACGGGCGCTGCCAGCCATCTGGAAAGATCGTGGTGGGATATCTGCAGGCGGAGCAGTGTTGAATATGGCTCTGACAATGCGATCCTCCACTGTGTCTGCGTACGGATGGCTTGTAGCAGACAACGCATGACCCGCCAACACCTGGCGGCTGCTTCATGGACTGCCGCAAGCAGGCGCCGGACTATCGCGCAGCCGTCGACCCTCTCACGACGCACCTTCCCGTCATCACCAGTCTGCGCACGGGCAGCTCCGGCATGCGCAGGCGTTCCAGCAACAGCGACATCGCAGCTCGCCCCATGTCTTCAACCGGCTGCTCGACCACGGTAATGCCAGGTTCGACCAGTTCGGTCCAGCGCTCGTTGTCGAACCCTGCCAGCGCCAGCTCTCCTGGGATGGCGAGACCGGCGCTGCGCGCCGCCTTCAATGCACCCATGAGCAGCAGGCTGTTGCTGGTGACCAGCGCGTCGGGACGCGAAGGGCCGGCCAGCCATTGGTCGACCGTTGCGATGGCGGCCTCGGCCGTTGGCTCGACTTCGCGGTAATCCGGCTCCAACCCGTGCGTGCGCATCGCAGCAAGATAGCCGTCGCGGCGCTCGGCCGCCGTGGTGCTGGTGCTGCCGAACAGGCCGCCGATGCGGCGATAGCCACGCTCGACGAGATGCTCGACCAGGGCGCCCATCGCCGCGGGATTGTCCAGCACCACGCTGTCGATCGACCCGCTGGCCGCGGCGCGGTCCACCAGTACCGTCGGGAAGTCCAGCGCGAGCCGTTCCAGCCGCCCCACCGTGGTCCGTGTGGGCGCAAAGATCAGTCCACTGATGCGCTCCTCGTGCATCAACTGAAGATACAGCGCCTCGCGCTCGGGGTCTTCATCGGTGTTGCAGAGCGTGACGCGCAGGCCTTCGCGATAGGCGACCTCCTCCACCGCACGGATAAGCGCAGTGAAGAACGGGTTGCGGATATCCGCAACGATCAACCCGATGATGCCGGTGTGCCGGGAGCGCAGCCGTCTTGCCTGCAGGTTGGGTCGATAGCCGGTCTGGCGGATCGCCAGCTCGACCCTGCGGCGCACGTCCTCGCTGACCGGACCGCCTCCGAGCACCCGTGACACCGTGGATTTGGAGACCCCCGCCACGCGTGCGACGTCGTTGATGCTGATGCTCATTGGAAACGTTCCCGGAAACGTGCGCTGTTCATGGCCGAATGGCTGTCCAGGATAATCCTAACGCCAAAGGAATATTGGCTTTTTGTGCAGTGCACATTGAAATACGGAGTGGGAACGTTCCCAATACGTCCCAGCCCCCCCCCCCCTTCCCGGAGCCCGCTTTGTCGCCCCTGACCTCCCCCTCCCCCGTCAGCCGGGAACTGATCCGCCTGGACGCGCGGGCACAGGACAAGACCGATGCCATCGCCCAGGTAGCCCAGATGCTGGTCGCCGCCGACTGCGTGGCGCCGGGCTACGAGGCCAGCATGGGACGCCGCGAAGCGCTGGCGAACACCTTCCTCGGCCATGGTGTGGCGATCCCGCATGGGCTCGGCGAGGACCGCCACCTGGTGCGCCGCGACGGCATCGCGGTGCTGCAATTGCCGGAAGGCGTGGAATGGAACCCCGGCCAGGCCACCCGCCTGGTGGTTGGCATCGCTGCCCAGTCCGATACCCACATCACCCTGCTGCGCAGGCTGACCCGTCTGATCCAGGACGAGGCCGCGCTGCAGCGGTTGTTCACCACCCCCGATTCGAGCGACATCGTCAATGCGCTGGCCAGTGATGTCGCGGTCACGGCAGCCCACGTGCCGGTGGCGGACCTGGCCGAGCGCTTCGACTGGACCATCGCTTACCCCAGTGGACTGCACGCGCGCCCGGCCACGCGCTGGGCAGAGACGGCGCGGGGTTTCACGGCCCGTGCGCAGGTGCGCGCGGGCGATCAGGTGGCCGATGCCAAGAGTCTGGTGGCGCTGCTGCAGCTCGGGCTTCGCGAGGGCGATGCCGTTAGTGTTTCTGCCGAGGGTGCCGATGCCCACGCCCTGCTGGCCGCACTGCGCAAGGTCATGGATGGGCTGGTGGCGCAGGAAAAGACCGATGCGGAGCGTGCAGCACAGCGAAAGGCAGCGCCGGTCGCGGGCTGGAGTCCACCCGAAGCGCAGGCGGCGATCGTCGGCATCGGCGCCAGCCCCGGACTGGCCATCGGACCGGTGCATGTACTGGCCAGCGCGCAGGCCGATGTTGCCGATCGCCCTGCCCCGCTCGGCGAGGGCGGCGCACGCCTGCAGGATGCACTCGGTCGCACCCGCCAGCAGCTGGCCGCACTGCAGGACGACACGCAGCGCCGCCTTGGCGCTTCGGATGCTGCGATCTTCAAGGCGCAGGCTGCGCTGCTTGACGACACCGACCTGATTACCCGCACCTGCCAGCTGATGGTTGAAGGTCATGGTGTCGCCTGGTCGTGGCACCAGGCCATCGAGCAGATCGCCTCCGGGCTGGCGGCGCTGGGCAATCCGGTGCTGGCCGGGCGCGCTGCCGACCTGCGCGATGTGGGTCGGCGCGTACTGGCGCAGCTTGACCCCTCTGCGGCCGGTGGCGGCCTGGCCGATCTGCCGGCGCAGCCGTGCATCCTGCTTGCCGCCGACCTGTCGCCCTCTGATACCGCCAACCTCGACACCACCCGCGTGCTCGGCCTCGCCACCGCACTGGGCGGTCCCACCTCACACACTGCAATCCTCTCGCGCACGCTCGGCCTGCCGGCGCTGGTGGCCGGTGGCGCCGAACTGCTGGTGATCCAGGCCGGCCGCGAGGCGATCATCGACGGCAGCAGCGGGCGGCTCTACCTGTCCCCCTCCGAGGCAGATCTTGCTTCGGCTCGCGCCTGGATCGCTGGGCAGCAGCAGATCCGCGCGCGAGAAGCGGCGCAACGTGCGCAGCCAGCGCAGACCACCGATGGCCATCGCATCGACATCGGTGCCAACGTGAACCTGCCCGAGCAGGTGCCATTGGCGCTGGAACAGGGCGCGGAAGGTGTCGGCCTGATGCGCACCGAATTCCTGTTCCTCGAACGCGGCAGCACGCCCAGCGAGGAGGAGCAGTACGCAACCTACATGGCGATGGCCAACGCGCTGGACGGCCGTCCGTTGATCGTGCGCGCGCTCGATATCGGTGGCGACAAGCAGGTCGCCCACCTGGAGCTGCCACACGAGGAAAACCCGTTCCTCGGCGTGCGCGGCGCGCGCCTGCTGCTGCGTCGCCCGGATCTTCTGGAACCGCAGCTGCGTGCGCTGTATCGCGCAGCCAAGGACGGTGCACGCCTGTCCATCATGTTCCCGATGATCACCTCGGTGCCCGAGCTGGTCGCTCTGCGCGCCATCTGCGAGCGCCTGCGCACCGAACTCGAGGCGCCCGACGTGCCGATCGGCATCATGATCGAAGTGCCGGCTGCCGCAGCCCAGAGCGATGCGCTGGCGCGCCACGCCGACTTCTTCTCGATAGGTACCAACGACCTGACCCAGTATGTGCTGGCGATCGACCGCCAGAATCCGGAGCTTGCCGCAGAGGCCGACAGCCTGCATCCGGCCGTGCTGCGCGCGATCCGCGCCACGGTGGACGGTGCACGCACGCAGGGGCGCTGGGTGGGTGTCTGCGGCGGCCTGGCCGGCGATCCGTTCGGTGCGATGCTGCTGGCGGGACTGGGCGTGGACGAACTGTCGATGACCCCGAACGACATCCCGTCGGTGAAAGCACGCCTGCGCGGCACTGCGCTGGCTGATCTGCAGAGGTTGGCCAACGCCGCACTGGACTGCGAAACCGCTGAACAGGTACGCGCGCTCGATGGAGCAGGCGCATGAGTAGCCGCGCGGTCACCGTCACGTTGAACCCGGCGATCGACCAGACCGTGCGGCTGGCCGGCCTGCGGCCGGGCCACGTGCACCGCGCCCGCAGCAGCCACGACGATGCAGGAGGCAAGGGCATCAATGTGGCCGCCTGCCTGGCCGACTGGGGCGTGCCGACTACCGCGCTGGGCGTGGTCGGCGATGGCAACGCCGGCGTGTTCTCCGCACTGTTCGCCGAACGGGGCATCGAGGATGGTTGCCTGCGCGTTCCTGGCCATACCCGCACCAACATCAAGCTGGTCGATGAGGCCGACGGCGAGACCACTGACATCAACCTGCCCGGCCTGTCACTGCGTGAGGCCGATCTGGATGCGGTGTCGGGCCGGCTCGCTGCCCTGCTGCGGCCGGGCCTGCCGGTGGTGCTGTCCGGCAGCCTGCCGTCCGGGCTGCCGGCCGATGCATGGGCGCGATTGCAGATACAGGCCGGCACCGCCGGTGCGCGCGTGCTGCTGGACACCAGCGGCGACGCACTTGTGGCTGCCTTGAGTGACGCCGCGGGTGCGCTGCCCCACGCGGTCAAGCCCAATCGCCACGAACTGGAGGCCTGGACCGGCACCCAGCTGCCGGACCGCAGCGCCCTGCGTGTCGCTGGCCAGGCGTTGGTCGAACGCGGTGTTGCGCTCGTAGCGATCTCGATGGGCACCGACGGCGCGCTGTTCATTGATCGCAGCGGCGCGCTGGTCGCACGACCGCCGCGACTGGCCCAGGGCAGCACGGTCGGTGCGGGCGACGCCATGGTCGCCGGCATCGCTGCCGCGATGCTGGAGTCCTCCCTCGATCTGGCCGGTTGCGCACGGCTGGCGACCGCGTTCTCGATGAGCCGGCTGCAAAGCGGTGACGCACGACGGCTGGACCCGGCGCAGGTACGCGCATGGGCCGGCGATGTACTGATCGAGCGGTTGGATTGACCCCTCCTGCCGGAGGCACGGCGGCTGGCTTCACGCCAACCGCAGCGCCCTCGGCAAGGACGAACCCGAAGAATTCCAGGAGTTCCCATGCACGCTTCCACCGTAGTCATCGCCGCTGGCGAGCGCAGCATCGAGGCGGTTCTTGCCGCCGAAGCGCTGCGCCGCGCCGCCCGCCAGCGCGGGCTGGAGCTGATGATCGAGATCCGCAGCGACCAGGGCGTGACCGGCGCACTACCTGCATCGAACGCCGCCGCCGCGACGCACCTGCTGCTGGTGGGGGATGGTGAGGCGGACATCGCGCGCTTCGCCAATGCCGAAGTCGCGCATGCCAGCCTGGGCGAGGTACTGGACGACCCGGTTGCGGCGCTCGCACCGCTCGCGGCCACACTGTCGAGCAACGCTGGCACGAATGCCGGCAAGCGCATCGTCGCCGTTACTTCCTGCCCCACCGGCATCGCTCACACCTTCATGGCGGCGGAGGGGCTGCAACAGGCCGCCAAGGCGCTGGGCCATGCAATCCGGGTCGAAACCCAGGGCTCGGTCGGCGCGCAGGACGCGTTGAGCGACGAGGAAATCGCGGCTGCTGACCTCGTCCTGATCGCCGCAGACCGCGAAGTCGATCTGTCGCGCTTCGCTGGCAAACGCCTGTTCAAGAGCGGCACCAAACCGGCGATCAGCGACGGCCAGAACCTGATCCGCAAGGCGCTGGCCGAAGCTGGCGTGCAGACCGGCACGGTGGCTTCAGGTCGCACCACCGAGAAGGCCAGGGTGACCGGCCCCTACAAGCACCTGATGACCGGCGTGTCGTTCATGCTGCCGTTCGTCACTGCCGGCGGCCTGCTGATCGCACTGGCGTTCGCGCTCGGCGGCATCTATGCCTTCGACGATGCACACAAGGGCACGCTGGCCTGGTCGCTGTTCCAGATCGGCGCCAAGTCCGGCTTCATGCTGATGGTGCCGGCACTGGCCGGCTACATCGCCTACTCCATCGCCGATCGCCCGGGCATCGCCCCGGGCATGATCGGGGGATTGGTGGCAGTCAACATGGATGCGGGCTTCATCGGCGGTATCCTGGCCGGTTTCATCGCCGGCTACGGCGTGCATTGGATCAACCGTGCGCTGCGCCTGCCGCGCAGCCTGGAAGGCCTCAAGCCGGTGCTGATCCTGCCGGTCCTGGGCACGCTGCTGGTCGGCCTGCTGATGATGTACGTGATCGGCACGCCGGTCGCCGGCCTGCTGGCCTGGCTGACCGACTGGCTGCGCGGTATGCAGGGCGGCAGCGCGATCCTGCTTGGCCTGCTGCTGGGCGGAATGATGGCAGTGGACATGGGCGGGCCGGTCAACAAGGCGTCCTACGCGTTCTCTACTGCATTGATTTCCAGCCAGGTCTACACGCCGATGGCGGCGACGATGATCGGCGGCATGACGCCGCCGCTGGGTATTGCACTGGCGACATGGCTGTTCAGCAACCGCTTCACCGCCGAGGAGCGCGGCACGGCCGGTGCCGCCGGCGTGCTTGGCCTCAGTTTCGTGACCGAAGGCGCGATCCCCTACGCCGCGCGTGATCCGCTGCGCACCATTCCGGCGCTGATCCTTGGTTCTGCCGTGGCAGGTGCAATCTCGATGGCCGCTGGCGTCGAGCTGAAGGTGCCGCACGGCGGCGTGTTCGTGCTGCCGATCCCGAACGCAGTCACTCACCTCGGCATCTACCTGCTGGCACTGCTGGCGGGCGTGGCCGTCACTGCAGTCGCGTTGCGCATCCTCAAGAAGCCGGTCACCACGCCGGCCTGATCCACCCCATCACCAAGCCCCTTCCACCTCCCCTGCGCACGCAGGGGCGCAGCGACCTACGCCCTGCACAAGGACCCTCGCCCATGACCCGCTCTTCCCGACACATGTTGCCGATGGCGATCGCGCTTGCCCTGCCATCCCTGGCCACCACCGCAGACGCGAGCGACGTCTTCACTCCCAAGCTCGCCTACACCGGCGAAGCCGCCGCCACGCTCGATGGGGGCAAGCGGAGCGGCACGGCCTATGCCGGCCAGCTGATGTTCGGTGCCGACGTGGACCTGGACGCTGCGTTTGGCTGGCGAGGCGCGACGATCAAGGCCTACGGCATCAATCGTCATGGCACCAACCTCGCCAACAGCAGCACGGGCAACAGCACCTCGGTGCAGGAAATCTACGGTGGCCAGGGCACGCGCCTGGCCAACCTGACGCTGGAGCAGAAACTGCTGGACGACCGGCTGGTGCTTGAGGCGGGACGCAGCGTCGCCAACATCCATCATCTCGGTTCGGAGCTGTGCCAGTACTTCCAGGGCAACTCGGCCTGCGGCAACCCGACCTACGTATTCCGTACCAGCAACTTCACCTGGTGGCCGGTATCGAGCTGGATGGCCGATGCCACGGCCTGGGTGACGCCCGATGTCTACGTGCGCGTCGGCGCCTACCAGGTTGATCCCAGCCAGGCCGAGGATGGCCAGCATGGCCTGAAGTGGAATACGAACCAGGCCACCGGCTGGATCGTGCCCTACACGATCGGCTGGCGCAGCCCTGCTTCGGCACGACTGAAAGCCCGCTACGAACTCGGTGGCTGGCAGGACAACTCGACCTATCGCGATCCGCTGCGCGATGCCAACGGCATCCCGGCGCTGCTCAGTGGTCAGGAATACGCAACACGTCACGGTCGCTCCGGCGCGTTCGCCCGCTTCGAGCAGCAGCTCAGCAGTGATGGCAGCGGCCGTGGCCTGACCCTTTTCGGTGCGGCGCTCAAGGGCACCTCTGGCCAGTTGATCGAGGATCATTTCCTGCAGGCCGGGCTGGTGCAGAAAGGCACGTTCGCCCACCGGCCGCAGGACAGCATCGCTTTCGTCGTGACCCAGCAGAAGTACAGCAGCATGGCGCTGGAAGACCTGCGCCTCGCCCGCGCCGCAGCCGGTGGCAGCGGCACCCCGCACGGGAGCCAGGTGATGATGGAGCTGAGCTATGGCATCCAGCTCACCCCGCAGCTTCGTGTTGCACCGAACCTGCACTACATCGTGCACCCCGACCAGTTCAATGAGCCCGCACGCCAGCACGACCTGCCGGATGCGCTGATCGCGGGCATGCGGATCGACTGGAACCTGTAGGAAATGTCAGGTGCTCCTGGGCGCGGCCCGTGTCAGGCACCGGGTCCACGGCCGGTCCAGGCGGCGTACCGACCGCCCGGCACCCGGATGATCGCCTGCCCTGGCCGGGGTTTCAGGTGCTGTCCGCCGCCCACGCCAGGTCGAACGTCAACGCGAGGCGCTGGCCGGGCTCCAGCCGGTGCGGCGCCAGCGTGAAGCCGTCCGGCGGACCGCTCTGCGGCTCGACACAGGTGGCGTGCGGCGTGCCGTCGTAGACCACCCAATGGTCGTGGTCCGAGCGCAGCCGCAGGCGCTGGCCTTCGCGTATCAGCGTGATGTCGCTGTCGGCGATGAAGCAGTCATCCCAGGGACCGGTAGTGGGATCCACACAGGGCAGCGTGGCAATACCTTCCTCGTCCCGCGGGTACATCGCACGAGGCGTGAACAGCAGCCGGTCCGGCTTCCGGAACCAGGGATGCCAGCCCAGCACCGCCGGCATCGCCTGCTCGCCGGCCTGGACCGAAAGGCGCATCTGCAGGGTGTGGGCCTGCAGCTGCAGGTCCAGCATGGCAATGCCACCGAAGGGCCAGTAGCCGTCGCGCGGCAACGCCAGCGACAACCTGGCTGCCGCCGCATCCAGCCGGTCGATCTGCCACGGTCGCGAGAAGCCCAACCCATGAATGGCATGCCCGTCGAAGTTGAGCGGCAGCCGATGCGGCCTGCCATCAAAGCGGAACGTTCCATGGCGGATGCGACCGGCCCAGGGCACCATCGGGTAGCAGCCCCAGGCGATCGCAGCCGCCCCGCCCTCCTGCGCGTCCACCAGCCACTCCACGCCCTGGTAACGCAGGTGCGCCACGCGCCCGCCCGCCCCTGCGGCGAGCGCAACCTCCAGTTCGCCGCATCTCAGCCAGTGCAGTTCACCGGCCGGCAGCGGGGCCAGCGCATCATCCACCGGCAGCATGCGCTCAGGCCCCATACGGATTGATCGTGCGGATGCTTCCGTCCGGCTCCATGTGCAGCGGCGTGCACTTGGCCGAGCGCAGGTGGGTGATGCCGCCGGACATCAGCGCATCGTGATAGAACAGGTACCACTGCCCTTCGAACTGGCAGATGGAGTGGTGGGTGGTCCAGCCCACGACGGGGGTGAGGATCACGCCAGCGTAGGTGAACGGGCCATACGGGCTGTCGCCGATGGCGTAGCACAGCTGGTGGGTGTTGCCAGTGGAGTACGACAGATAGTAGCGACCCTGGTACCTGTGCAGCCACGGGCCTTCGAAGAAGCGGCGCGCATGGTCGTCCGCACGCAGCGGCTGGCCATGCTCATCCAGGATCTGCACTTCGCGGGTGGGTTCGGCCAGCTCGGTCATGCAGGCGTCCAGGCGGCCCACGCGCGGCCCCAGGGCCGGCGCGCTGCCCTCGGGTTCCTCGTGGGCCTCGCTGTACTGGTTGTCACGATACTTCTGCAGCTGCCCGCCCCAGATGCCGCCGAAGTACAGGTAGTGGCTGCCATCCTCGTCTTCGAACACGGCCGGGTCGATCGAGTACGCGCCCTTGATCGGCTCCGGCTGGGGCACGAACGGGCCCTCCGGCCGCGTACCGATCGCCACGCCGATGCGGAACCGGCCCTCGGCGTCCTTGGCCGGGAAGTACAGGTAGTAGTGGCCATCGCGGCAGGCGGCATCGGGGGCCCACATCTGTTTCCGCGCCCAGGGCACGTCGCGCACGTGCAGCGCCATGCCGCAATCCATGGCCGCGCTATCGGGCGTATCCATCTTCAGCACATGGTAATCCTGCATGCCGAAATGGCCACCTTCGTCGTCGAATGGCTGGCCACCGTCGATGTCGTGCGAGGGATAGATGTACAGGCGCCCCTCGAACACGTGCGCCGAAGGGTCGGCGGTGTAGATGTGGGTCACCAGCGGTTGCGAAATGGCGTGCGCGGTGAGCTGCGCAAGACGGGCTTTGCTGGCCTGGCCGTCTTCGCCGGCATGGAGGTCGATCATGGTTGTCATCTTGGCGTTACGCGGAGGCGTCGGCGGAACGTCGACGCAGGTGGAGGTCCTGCTCGATGCGGGTTTCGGTGCGCTTGTCGATCCTGTAGAAGAACAGCAGCGCCACGGCGAGCAGGAAAGGAAGGGAGCAGTAGACGCTTACGGTCAAGCGGATGCCCTGCACCACGCCCTCAGGCTGTTGCGCCAGTCCTGCCTGGTAGCCGTAGTGGGCAAGGATCGCGGCGACCAGCGCGCCGCCGACGCTGAGGCCGATCTTCAGCCCGCACAACATCGCCGAGAAGATGATCGCCGTTGCCCTTCGATGGTTCTTCCACTCCGAGTAGTCCGCGACGTCGGCGATCATCGCCCACAGCAACGGGATGGTGATGCCATAGCAGAAGCCATGCAGCATGAAGGCTGCGAACGCCACCGCCATCGCCGTCGGGGGGAACAGGTAGAAGGCCAGCAGGAACAGGGTCGAGACAAACAGGGCGCCACCGAAGACATCGCGCTTGCCGAAGCGATCCGCCAGCCGCCGTGATGCGCCGATACCCAGGATCATGCAGAGGATGCCGCACGCGTTGAACAGGCTGAACGCCGAGGTGGCCGCATCCTTCGGCCAGGTGAACGCCGCGAAACCGGCGCTGGCCAGGGCGCCATTCAATGCACTGATCAGGCCGTTGAAGCCTGAGTTTTCCAGGAAGCCGGCCAGCGCCGCTTCGCTCATGTAGTACTGGAAGTAATAGATGTAGGTGCCGCCTTTCAACGCCAGGTTGATGAACACCAGCACGGTCAGCGCCAGCATCACTTGCCACGGGCGGTTGTGCAGCAGGTCCGACAGGTCCTGCACTATGCCGCCGGTCTGCTCGCGCGTCGGCACGATGCGCTCGCGGGTGGTGGCGAAGGTGATCAGGAAGAACACCGTGCCGATCAGTGCGAAGGCGGTCATGACCTGTTCAAAGCCGCGCACCCGGTCGCCATTGCCCAGGATCAGCACCAGCGGCATCAGCAGCACCTGGATGATGAACTGCGCGATCATCACGGCCACGAAGCGGTAGGCCGACAGGCTGTTGCGCTGGGCCATGCTGCCGGTCAGCACGCCGCTCAACGCGGAGTACGGCAGGTTGTTCGCGGCGTAAACGCAGACCAGCAGCGCGTAGGTGGCCAGTGCATAGATCACCTTTCCGCGCTCGCCCAGGTCGGGGGTGCTGAATGCCAGCAGTGACAGTACGCCAAAGGGAATGGCCGTCCACAGGATCCACGGGCGGAAGCGGCCCCAGCGGGTGGACGTTCGGTCAGCCGCGATGCCGATCAACGGCGTGAACACGAACGCACCCAGCAGGCCGACCACGAAGATGATCGTGGCCGCGGTGGCAGCTGGCAGGCGGTAGACGTCGGTGTAGAAAAACGCCAGGTAGGTGATCAGGGTCTGGAAGATCAGGTTGGCAGCGAGATCGCCCAGGCTGTAGCCGAGCTTCTCGCGTACCGATAGTGCGTGTTCAGTGCTTGCCATGCAGCGGACATCCTGGAAAAGGGATCTGGTCGAAGGGGAATCGATGCCGGCGGGGGCGATCAGTCATGCGCGGGCACCACGGTGAACCTGCCCTGCGCACGTATATCGGCACTGGACGCCCCCACCCTGACCTCGTAGGCACCGGGCTGCACCGCGTACGCCGCACGCGCCTCGTCATAGTGGCGCAGGGCCTGCGCCGCCTCCAGGGTGAACGTCACCGTGCGGCGTTCGCCCGGGGCCAGCTGGACGCGCTGGAAGCCACGCAGTTCCTGCACGGCATCGCCGCTGCCGGCGTGCTCGCGCCGCACGTACAGCTGTACCACTTCGTCACCGCTGCGCGTGCCCGTGTTGGCGACATCCACTGCCACGCCCAGGCGGCCATCGGCGCGGAGGCTGTCTGCATCGAGGCGGAGCGTTCCATAGTCGAACCGCGTATACGACAGACCGTGACCGAACGGATACAGCGGCGTGCCGCGGAAGTAGCGATAGGTGCGGCCCTCCATGGCGTAGTCGTCGAATGCCGGCATCGCTTCGCCGGCCTTGTAGAACGTGACCGGCAAACGGCCGGAGGGATTGACGTCGCCGAACAGCGCCTGGCCGACAGCGGTGCCGCCGCGTTGCCCCGGGTACCAGCTCATCAGGATCGCCGGCAGATGCGCCTGCGCCCAGTCCACGGCGATGGCCGAGCCACCGGTGAGCACCATCACCACCGGCTTGCCGGTGCCGTGCAGGGCCTCCAGCAGGGTGCGCTGCGGCGCGGGCAGCCGCAGGTCGGTACGGTCGCCACCGGCAAAGCCCGGGTAGTTGACCGTCATCTCTTCGCCTTCGACATCGCCGGTGAGTCCACCAACGAACACCACCACATCGGCATCGCGTGCGGCATCGAGCGCTTCATCGAACGGTGCCTTGGCGCCGGGCATGCGCCAGCCCAGGCGCACGCCGGCATCGCGCTGGTCGTCGTAGTACTCCAGCTTCAGCTCATAAGCACGCCCGGCCTGCAGGTCGAGTTCGACACCCTCGGCATGCAGGCGATCCGTGTTCACCCAGTGATCGATCACGCGCTTGCCGTCCAGATAGAGGCGGTAGCCATCATCGCCGGCCACCTCCAGCCGGTAGCGACCGGACACGGGCGGCAGCAGTTGGCCGCTCCAGCGGATGCTGAAGCGGTCGTTGGGTATGCCCTGCCCTGGTGCCGCTTCGCCGCGAGCCAGCAGGTTGTCGGTCGGCGAGCCGCGGTCCCAGCGGAAGCCGATCTGCGCGTCTGTACGCACCAGGGCCGGAGTGCCGGACAAGTCGGGCGTGCGGAAGTACTCACCGCGCAGGCCGCGCTCGGGCGACTCCGCCGAGGACCGCAGATAGGTCGGCTCGATCAGCGGTGTGGCGCCGGGATCGTCGCGGCCTTCCACCAGGTCGACGCCGCGGGCATAACGCACTTCAACGGCCTTGGCCGCCTCGCGTATGCCCTGCAGGATCGTCACCGGCGCCGCCGGTGTGCCGAAGTAGTTGCCGAGCAGTGCCATGGTGTCGTCGGCAGTGGGTCCGACCACGGCAATGCGCTTGATGTCGCGCGACAGTGGAAGGATGCCGTCGTTCTTCAGCAGCACGAGCGATGCCTGCGCGGCCTTGAGGGCCAGCGCATCATGGGCCGGCGCCTGGTTCAACGAGGCCGGAATGCGCGCCCAGCGCACCCGCTCCGGTGGGTCGAACATGCCCAGGCGCATCCGTGCGGTGAACAGGCGGGTCACTGCATCGTCGATCTCCGCCTCGCTGATCAGCCCCTGGCGCACGGCCGAGGGCAATGTGGCGTACTCCTGGCCGCATTCCAGCTCGGTGCCGTTCCTCACCGCCAGCGCCGCAGCGGCTTCGCGCGTGGTGACGATACGGTGGTGCTTCCAGATATCGACGATGGCCCAGCAGTCCGAGACCACGTAGCCCTTGAAGCCCCAGTCGCGTCGAAGCACATCGCGCAGCAGGAAACGGCTGGCACTGGCGGACTCCCCGTACACGCGGTTGTAGGCGCCCATGACCGCATCGACGTCGCCCTCCTTCACCAGCGCCTCGAACGCCGGCAGGTAGGTGTCATACAGGTCGCGCCGGCTGGGCCGTGCATCGAAGTGATGGCGGTCGGCCTCCGGTCCGCTGTGCACGGCCAGATGCTTGGCGGTGGCGTCCAGCTTGCGGTAGACGGGGTCGTCGCCCTGCAGGCCACGTACGAAGGCCACGCCCATGCGCGCGGTGAGGTACGGGTCCTCGCCATAGGTTTCCTGTCCGCGGCCCCAGCGCGGGTCGCGGAAGATGTTGACGTTCGGCGACCAGAAGGTCAGACCCTGGTAACGCCCGTGCGAGCCTTCGCGGAGGAACTGGTGGTGCTTTGCGCGGGCCTCGTCGCTGATGGTCGCGGCCACCTGCCCCATCAACGGTACATCGAAGGTCGCGGCCAGGCCGATCGCCTGCGGAAACACCGTGGCCTGCCCTGCCCGTGCGACGCCGTGCAGTCCCTCGTTCCACCAGTCGTAGGCGGGTACCCCCAGCCGTTCGATCGCCGGCGCGGCGTTCTGCATCTGCGCGGCCTTCTCTTCCAGCGTCATCTGCGCGACGAGTGCGGCGGCCCGTTGCTCGAAGCTGGCCGAAACGTCCAGCCAGGGCCGTAGCGCGGCCGCGGACGCGGCGGCCGCCACGCAGGTCAGTACGAACAGCGCGGCCCCACCGCGCAAGGTACGGCGGCGGGCCTTGGACGAAATCGACAGCCTCATTTGCTTCTCCCGGTGCGCTCGTCGCGCGCGAAAGGACCCAGCAGTGCGCCCACGAAGCCGCCTGCCCGGTCCGTACTCAGAACGGTGCCGTCCACCCCGCCTGCGAGCAGTTGCCAGCCCTGCCCATCGCCGGTGTCGAACGAGAACGCATAGTCGCCCTCGTTGCCGGCAATCTTCAGGCGCAGTGCTGCAGGCACCGGTACTTCACGGCTGGCCAGCGTCCGCGTGCTGCGGCCACCGTCGCGCGCTTCGAGGAAGAGCGAGAGGCGCCCCCCGCCAAGGTCACGAACGCCAAGGAAGTACCAGTACGCCTCGCTCTGGAACGCCGCCAGACCGGCGGCGACTCCGGAAGCTGGCGGGGTCATCGCGGTGCTCGCCTCGAAGCGCAGATGCTGCTGGCGCCGGCCGAGAAACGTCGGATTGCGCAGCGTGTCCAGATCCTCGGCAAGCGGATGCACGGCCAGCATGCCGGGGCGCGTGGCCAGGTCGGCCCAGGCATGCCGGGGCACCCGCACGCGCAGCCACTGTGGATCAAGCGTCGGGCCATCGAAATTGTCGCGCGCTACGAAATTGCCGGTCGAAGGGGCCTGGGATGCCTCGCCCTGCATCCACGCGGGGGCCTTGGCCACATAGGGAATGGCCTGGTCAACCGGCAGGATCTGCGGCCAGCCATCCTGCCAGCGCACCGGCAACAGGTAGGTCTCGCGCCCGGTGTTGTAGTGCCGCTTCTGGTAGTTGCGGCTGGCCAGGAACACCGCCCACCACGAGCCATCCGGGCCTTCGACCAGGTCGGCATGGCCGGCATTGGTGATCGGAAGTGGACGGTCATCCGGCAGTTCTCGCTGGGTCAGGATCGGATTGCCCGTATAGGGAACGTAGGGGCCCCACACCGTGCGGCTGCGCAGCACCACCTGCGAATGCTGCGGCCCGGTACCTCCTTCAGCGTCGGACAGGTAATACCAGCCCTCCCGCTTGTAGATGTGCGGTCCCTCGATCCAGATGGGATTCTTTGCCGGCTCCACGCCTCCATCAACCAGCACCCGGCGCGGCCCGATCGGCCTGAACGCCGCCAGATCGATCTGCTGCATCCAGATGGCGCGGTGCCCGTCGTAGCGCGGCGGGCCGGGCGGTGCATCGTTGTTGACCAGGTACACCTTGCCGTCATCGTCGAAGAACAGTGACGGGTCGATGCCATCGATGCCGGGCAGCCAGTGCGGATCGGACCACGGACCGGCCGGATCACGCGCGGTGGCGATGAAGTTGCCACCACTGTCGGTGGCGGTGGTGACGACGTAGAAGGTACCGTCGTGGTACTCGATGGTCGGCGCGAAGATGCCGCGCGAGACGCTCAGGCCGTCGAAATCCAGTTGCGTGGGGCGGTCAATCACATTGCCGATCTGCTTCCAGTGCACCAGGTCGGCACTTTCGAACACCGGAATGCCAGGGAAGTAGGTGAAGCTGGAATTGACCAGGTAGAACCGGCCGTTCGCGCGCACGACGCTGGGATCGGCATGGAAGCCGGCCAGGACAGGATTGCGGTAGTGGCCGGCCGGCAGCGGCACTTCAAACGCCTGGTCATTGCCGCGGTACTCGAACCAGTCGAAGTACACCGGGGGAGCATCCGGTGGCGCGCTGGCCCGGGTGGTTGCGGCCGACAGCAGGAACAACGCCCCCAGCAGGTGGCGCGCCATCGACCTCAGGCCGGCCCTGTCGCGGGCCAGAGGGGACTGCTTGGACAACGTCATCATCGTCGGGCCTCGGCTTCGGCAATGGGAAGTTCGAACGGGCCGGCCGGCGCCCCGCTGCGGTCGCGCAGCGTGCACACCGGGCCATCGGCCCAGCAGTAGCGCACATGCGTTGCGCGCGTGGACAGCGGGCCGCGCAGCAGGATCCGGCGCGCATCCAGTCCGGCATCGGCGTACTCGCAGTGGCGCGTATGGCCCCTGGCCTCGCACAGTTCAAAGCCGATCGGACGCAGTGCGCCGGTCGCGGTGAGCGCGCCTTCGACATCCTCGAACGCAATGGCGACGCCCGTGGGCGTCCGCACGGCGGCGACCGCTCGCGGGCCCGACGGTGCCATGCCCTGCTCGCCGTACACCACATGGCGCGCCACGCGCGCCAGGCGGCGCCCGAGCTCCTGCTTGTTCGGCGGATGGATGTCGTAGGCGTCGCCGATGTCGATGGCAATGGCAAGACCGCTCTGCGCATCCTCGGCCGCGACGCGCCGCTGCGCCTCACGCACCTGCGCCCAGCCGCTGTCGGCGGGCGCAGCCGGCGGCTGGCCGTAGCCGGCCAGTTGTACCAGCAGCAGTGGCGTGCGCGCACCGAACTGCCGCCGCCAGTCCTCGCGCAGCGCACGCAACCGCACTGCATAGGCCGCACCATCGCCGGTGTTCGATTCACCTTGATACCAGAGCATGCCGCGCAGACCGAAGCCCGCGAGCGGTGCGATCATTCCGTTGTACAGCGTCGACAGCCCGGTGGCGGCCTGCCACGGGGCAAACGGCGGCGCCTGTTGGCCCGGCGCAACCCGATACATCCACGGTCCCTGCAGTGGCACCCGCTCGCCGGTATCGAACTGCAGGCGGTGTGCCGTTGAAGGGCCGGCCAGGCCGCCTTCGCCGTAGGTGTCCAGCACGTTGACCGCAATGCTGTTGGATCCTGCCTTCAGCAGGCCATGTGGCAACGGGTAGCGCCTCTCGCCGGCGCCGTACTGGCTGCCGACGGCGACCCCGTTCACCCAGGTCACGTCCACCTCGTCAGCCGATGCCAGCTCCAGGGTCGCGCCGCGTGCAGCCTGTTCAGCGCTCAGCATCACCTGCGTGCGATACCAGACCATGCCGTTGTAGTCGGCAAGTGCGGGCTCGTTCCACCGCTCCCATGCGCCCAGTGTGGCCGGTGCGCGCGACCATCCGCGGTCATCGGCATCCGTCCGCCATGGTGCGTCACCTGACAGTGCGCCCTCGCGTGTGGCCCACCAGTGCTGCCAGTAGCGACCCCAGCGTGCATGTGCCTGCTGCGGGTCGTGGGCAGACTGAGCAAGGATGTCCAGGGGCTCGTCCATGCCGCCCTGCCCGCGCAGCGCGCCCGGGCTGGTCCACGCCTCGATCCGGGACCCGCCCCACGCCGCCTGGATCAAGCCCATCGGCACGGCAGCCGTGCGCTGCAGCTCGCGCGCGAAATAGAAACAGGCTGCGGAGAAGTCGCGCACCCTGTCGGGGGTTGCCGTTGTCCATGCAGGGTCGCCCTTGAAGCTCTCCTGTGCCTGCGCGGCCCCCTCCTGCGGCACGGTGAACAGCCGGATCCGTGGCATCGTGGCCGAGGCGATCTCGCTGGCAGCGTTGAGCGAGCGCCACACCGGCAGCTCCATGTTCGACTGGCCCGAGCACAGCCACACGTCGCCCATCAGCACATCGCGCGCCGTCTGCCGGCGCGTTCCGTCGTTTACCTCCAGCGTGTAGGGACCGCCAGCGGCGACCGGGGTCAGCATCGCCTGCCAGCGGCCTGCGGCGTCCGCCCGGCTGCTCACCGCCTGCCCCGCAAACGTCACGGAAACCGGCTGCCCGGGGCCTGCGCGCCCCCAGACTGCAATGGGCCGGTCGCGCTGCAGGACCGCGTGATCCTTGAACAGAGGATGCAGCAGTCCCGTCGTTTCCCGCGCCGCGGCCGGCATCGCCACTACTGCCGCAGCCATCATCAACAGCGCACACCCGACCGCTCCGAACCTGCTCATCGGCCATCCCCCGGTGCGAACGGAAACTGCAAGGCCTGGTAATACGACAACGGATGCGGCGGCGGCCGCTCGCCGGCGGCCAGTGGCCGGCCACTGAGCGACTGGAAGTACGCCACGCTGGCGTCACGCCACCATTGCGCTTCGTCGTGCTGGATCTGCAGGAACGCCGCGACGTGCCGATGCCGCTGCGGATCGATCCGGTCGCTCAGGCCAGCCCAGGTCGCCTGCATCGACTGCACCTGGCGCACGCCGCGCGAATAGCGCCCGACCAGTTCGTCCCAGAGCGTCCTGCCCGAGCGCATGCGGTGATCCCACGGCACATGATGGAACCACAGCAGCAGCGACTCGGGCACCCGCTCGGGGTCGCCATAGACCTCGGCGACCTGCGGGGCGTACTGGCCCACGGCGTTGCTTCCGCTGGCGCTGCGGTCAAAGCCGATGCCCTTGCTATCTGCGCGGTGGTAGTAGACCGACGTCCAGTCCGCACGCGGGCCGCCGTCCACCCAGGGGCCGGGGCCGTAGTGATGGCCGCGTGCCATCAGGTGATGCAGACCCAGCGGCGTCATGTAATCCACCACCGCCTCGCGCGAGTCCATCATCATGCGCACGATCGGGCCTGTCACCTGCGGGTCGGGCGAGAAGGTCAGCGCTGCCCAGTCTTCGGCAATCGCGCGCGCGGATTCCTGCGGGTTCCAGGCCAGTCGGCCGAAGGCGTACCAGTTGGCCTGATCGAAGTGCGAGCCACTCCAGGTGCGGTCCACGCCGATGTTGGCGACGCCGGCGATACCGGTCAGCGCATGACCCTCCAGCGAGCCATCGACCACGCGGGAGACCGTGGAGCCTTCGCTGCGGGCATGGGTGTCGGCCTGCAGCACTTCCTCGTAGAGCGTTCCCAGGTACACCAGGTGCGTCGCAAAACCCAGGTACTCCTTGGTGATCTGCAGTTCCATCATCAGCGGCGTGCGTGGCATCGCGCCGAACAGCGGATGGAACGGCTCGCGCGGCTGGAAGTCGATGGGGCCGTTCTTCACCTGCACGATCACGTTGGGGCGGAAGGCGCCGTCCAGCCCGACAAACTCGCTGTATGCCTGCTTGGCGCGATCTTCGGGAACCTCGTGCGAATACACGAAGGCCCGCCACATCACCACACCTTTGTAGGGCGCCAGCGCGTCGGCCAGCAGGTTGGCGCCGTCGGCATGGGAACGACCGTAATCCTGCGGGCCGGGTTGCCCTTCGGAGTTCGCCTTGACCAGGAAGCCGCCAAAATCCGGAATGCGCGCATGGATCTCATCGACCTTGTCGCGCCACCAGCGCCGCACAGCCGGATCCAGGGGATCAGCCGTTGCCAGGCCGCCGAGTTCGATGGGTGCACTGAAGCGCGCGCTCAGGTAGACCCGGATGCCATAGGGGCGGAACAGGTCGGCCAGCGCGGCGGCCTTGGCCAGATAGGCCGGCGACAGGCTCATCGCACTGGCATTGACGTTGTTGAGGACGGTGCCGTTGATGCCGAGCGAGGCGTTGGCACGGGCGTAGTCGGTGTAGCGCGGGTCACGCCACTGCGGCAACGTCTGCCAGTCCCAGAGCGAGCTGCCTGCATAGCCACGCTCGACGTAACGATCCAGGTTGTCCCAATGGTTGAGCAGACGCAGTGCGACCCGAGGCGACTCACGCACCTCCAGCCCCCGCAGCGACGTGCCACGCTGCAGCAGGCGCAGCAGATGGAAGGTGCCGTACAGCACGCCGACATCCTGGCGTGCCGCCACCAGCAGCACATCGCGCCCCCCGGTCCGGACCTGCCGGATCAGGAAGCCCTCGTCGCCCAACGTGGCGATCTCGTTGCCGAACGCGGCAACCAGCGCCGAAGACTGCGGCGTACCCAGCACCAGGGCATGGTCAGTAGTGATTGCCGTTCGCATTGGCGGGGCCGTTCCCAGCAATCCAGAAAGGCTGCGCGCAAGCTCGTCGCGGGTAGCGCGCTGCATCGGCGTGCAATCCGGGGCCACCACTTCGGCCAGTTGCCGCCGGTAATCGGCAGCGACCGTTGCGGCAACCGGCTGGTAGCGCATCCACAGCGCATAGCCATCCTCCGCCCGTGCTCCGCCAACACAGGCCAGCAGCACGAGCAGGGCCCACAGCTGCGTGCCGACAGCGCGCAACAACGGCGTTAACATGCGCCTTTGTAGACTACGTCCGGGCCCGGGACAGCGCATCATCGTCCTTCGCACCCGCGCGGCAGCGCCACCAAGAACAAAGGGATCGTGCATTGGACAAGCCGAAGAAATCGGTTCGCCGCAGAACCGCAGGCGTGACGATCGACGAGGTTGCGGCCCTTGCCGGCGTTTCGCCGATGACCGTGTCGCGGGTGATCAACCAGGGCAAGGTGCGCGACGTCACCCGCGAGCGCGTGCTGCGCGCCGTGCGTGAGCTGGGCTATACGCCCAATCTTGCCGCCAGTTCGCTGGCCGCCGCACAGCACACGCGCATTGCGCTGATCTACACCAACCCCAGCGGCGCCTACCTGCGTGAACTGCTGGTGGGCCTGCTGCGCGTCGCCTCCAGTTCCGCCATCCAGCTGGTCATCGACTACTGGGACAACCTGGATGCCGAATCCGAACGCAGGGCGGCGCGCGCGCTCGCCGGACGCGTCGACGGGGTGATCCTGCCGCCGCCCCTGTGCGAATCGCAGGCCGCCGTAAGCGAACTGGTCAAGGCTGGCATTCCGGTGGTGGCCATCGCATCGGGGCGCCTGAGCGAGGCCCTGTCCTGCGTCCGCATCGACGATTTCAGTGCGGGCAGGGAAATGACCGATCACCTGCTCCGGCAGGGACACACCCGCATCGGCTTCATCCGTGGGCGCGATGACCTGAGCGCAAGTGCGCTCCGCTACGACGGCTTCGTCACCGCCCTGCGCGAGGCCGGGCTGGCGGTGGACCCCGGCCTGGTCCAGCACGGTGACTACACCTACCGGTCCGGCCTGGCTGCGGCCGAGAAGCTGCTGTCCCAACGCCGGCCACCGACCGCGATTTTCGCCAGCAACGACGACATGGGCGCCGCCGCCATCTCGGTGGCGCATCGGCGCGGGCTGGAAGTGCCGCGCGACCTGTCGGTCGTGGGTTTCGATGACACCTCGGCCGCCACCACCGTGTGGCCGGAACTGACCACGATCCACCAGCCCATCGCCTCGATGGCCAACGCGGCCGTCGACATCCTGCTGCGCACCATCCGCCGTCCGGCGGCGGACGCAACGGTGCTGCGCGATCATGTGATGCCGCATCGGCTGATCGCACGCGATTCGGTCGCCGCGCCGCCCCGGCGGCGGTAGCGCAGGCATCATGCTCCGCATCCGAGGGTGACCTCGGCTTCGTTCAGCGCACCCAGCGCGACGCGTGACACGGAGATCGTCATCGCATCGCCCGTCACCACCGACCACGGTCGGTCGATCGCGTCCAGCTTGGCGCCCGCCTTGGCCAGGCACTTCAGCGGCACGCCAACACGCTTCCACTGGCCTTGTGGAAGCGCCGCCAGCGACGACCCGATGGCGATGCGTGCCGAGCAGCCCGCGCCGCAACCGACCGACAGCCACACCTCACCCTGCGGCGCAGCGTCGACCCGCAGCGTGGTCAGCAGCATCAGGTCGCCGTTGGATTCGCGCTGCAGGTCCACCGCCGTGTGCGACTGCAGTGCAGCGACGGCCTCGCCCTTGCCCGACCAGGCCAGGCGTCGCCCATCCTCCTGCGCCAGATGATCCACGCCGGTGATCTTCAGCCGGTCATCTGGCAATGCGTCCGGTACGCGGGTCACGGTCAGGCCCTGGCCAGCGGCATCCTCGAGTCGCAGCGCCATGCCAGGGCCTGCGTCACCACGCGCGAAGTAGACGCCGGTCGCGCCCTCGTTGCCAGTCACGCCCGATGCCTCCGGCAGCGCGGCCAGGTCGCCGTTGTCGGCGTAGGTCAGGCCGAAGCCGAATGCAAACAACGGATCGTAGTCCTTCTGGCCAACGTTGTTGGCGTACTGGGTGGCGGTGCACGGCCAGCTGAAACTGAGCTTGCCCTTGAAATCGTGCTGCACGCGGCCATCGCTTCCGCGCAGCAGTACATCGGCAATGCCGGCGCCTTCCGAGCCCGGCAGCCATGCAGCCACGAAGGCATCGGCGGCATTGATTTCCCGGTTCACCCAGAGCGGCCGCCCGCTCAGGAAAACCGCAACAACCGGTATGCCTTCGGCCTTGAGCCGCTTGAGCAGCGCCAGGTCCGTTTCGTTGCCGGGCTTGTACGCCAGCGTCGGCCGGTCTCCCTGGAACTCGGCATAGGGGTCTTCGCCAAACACCACCACCGCCACATCGGGCTTCACTGCATAGCGACCGTCAACGGCAAGCACGGCTTCACCACCCGCCGCGCTGGCCTGGCGCGCGATGCCCTCGTAGATCGTGTCCGCATTGGGGAAGTCCTTGCGGGTGGTGCCGGTGCCCTGCCAGTTGAGCGTCCAGCCGCCCGCCTGCTTGCCGACATCGTTGGCACCGTCGCCGGCCACGAGGATCCGCTGCTTCGGAGACAGCGGCAGGACGTGGTCCTGGTTTTTCAACAGGACCAGCGATTCGCGCACGGCCTGCCGGGCGACCGCGCGATGTGCCGGCGCGCCGATCAGTGCGAACTGCCCGCCGACGGCCCGCGTGGATGGCCTGCCGGCCTCGAACAGCCCAAGCCGGAACTTGACCCGCAGGATCCGGCGCACTGCATCGTCCAGCCGCTGCGTCGTGATCCGGCCGTCCTTGACCGCAGCCAGCGTCGTCTCGTAGAAGCCCTTCCAGCTGTCCGAAGCCATCGCCATGTCCAGGCCCGCGATGATGGTGGCCGGGCAGTCTGTGGTGGTGCAGCCCTTGACCTGTCCATGACCATTCCAGTCACCCACCACGAAGCCACCGAAGTTCATGCGGCCCTTGAGCACATCGGTGAGGTAATGCCGGTGCCCATGCATCTTTTCACCGTTGACGCTGTTGAACGACGCCATTGCGGTCTGCGCGCCGGCGGAGATTGCCGGCGGGTATCCGGCCGCGTGGATGCGCACCAGATCTGACTCGCTGATACGGGTCTCGCCCTGGTCCTTGCCGTCAGTGGTGCCCCCATCGCCCAGGAAGTGCTTCACCGAGGCGATTACATGGCGGCCATCGAGGAACTCCGGTGTTCCCACCCTGCCCTGCAATCCCTCCACCATGGCGCCCGCGTAGCTGGCCACCACCTCGGGCGATTCCGAGTAGCCCTCGTAGGTTCGGCCCCAGCGATCATCCTGGGGTACCGCAACGGTCGGCGCGAACGTCCACTCCATGCCGGTGACGCGGGTCTCCAGCGCGGTGATGCCACCGATCTGCCGCAGCAGCTCCGGATTGCGCGTGGCGCCCAGCCCGATGTTGTGCGGGAACAACGTGGCACCCATGATGTTGCTCTGCCCGTGCACGGCATCGATGCCGAACAGCAGAGGGATGGGCTTGCCGCCTTTGGACGTATCCATGGAGGCGTCGTAGAACGCGTCGGCCAGCGCCAGCCATTCGGCCGGCGAGGCGTCATAGCGGCCGCCGGGATCGGAGTTGCCTCCGGCCAGGATCGAGCCGAGGCGGTAGCGGCGCACGTCGTCGGGGGTGACGCTGGCGATGTCGCCCTGCACCAGCTGGCCGACCTTTTCCTCCACCGTCATGCCGGCCATCAGGTCGGTGATGCGCTTCTCCAGTGCCGGATCCGCGGCCAGCGGCCAGGCGACCTTCGGCCAGGGATCATTGTCGGTAGCTGCGGTGGCGGCAGCCCGGTCCTGGCCGCGGCAGCCGAGCAATCCCAGCATCAGTGCGGCGACCAACGCGCCGCTGCGGATTACCAAGGCCTGCGATGTCATGGCGCTCATCCTTCCATCTGCTCCAGTTCCTTGCCCTTGGTCTCGTGCACATGCCGGACCACGAAAATCACCGAGATCACGGCAGCCACCAGGTAGATGCCGTAGGTGGCTGCCAGCCCTGCCGCGGCCAGCAGCATCGGGAACGTCACCGTGACCACGAAGTTGGAGGTCCATTGCGCTGCGCCAGCGACCGCCAGTGCCGAACCGCGGATCTGGTTCGGGAACATCTCGCCCAGCATCACCCACATCACCGGCCCCCAGGACAGATTGAAGAACACGACGTAGGCATTGGCCGCCACCAGCGCCAGCGTGCCCATGCGACCGGGCAGCTGCAGGTGCCCGTCCGCCAGCGAACCGCTGGCAAAGGCCACCACCACCAGTGCAAGCGACAGCGACATCCCTGCCGAGCCGAACCACAGCAGGGGCTTGCGGCCGATCCGGTCAATCAGCAGTACCGTGACCACGCAGGCACCGATGCTCAGCGCGCCGGACAGCACGTTGATCAGCAGCGCGTCGTTTTCGGAAAAGCCGACCGCCTGCCACAGCACGGCGCCGTAATAGAACACCACGTTGATGCCGACCAGCTGCTGGAAGCAGGCCAGCCCGACGCCGACCCAGACAATCGGGCGGATCCGCCCGGTCGCCCGGCTCTTCAGGTCGGACAGTCGAGGGCGATGATGGTCGTTGGACAACGAGGCATCGATCTCCTCGAGCGTGGCGCGGGCCTTGTCGCTGCCCAGCAGCCGGGTCAGCACCCGCAGTGCATCGTCCTTGCGCCGCTTCACCACCAGGTAGCGCGGGCTCTCAGGAATGGTCAGCAACAGCAGCAGGAACAGCAGCGATGGCGCGGCCTGCATCCAGAACATCCAGCGCCAGGCGGCCTGCCCACCCCACAGCGGTTCGGTCGACGCGCCCGCTGCAGCCGCCAGCAGGTAGTTGGACAGGAAGGCAGCGGTGAGCCCGGTGATGATGGCGATCTGCTGCACCGTAGCCAGGCGGCCGCGATAGCGGGCCGGAGCGACCTCGGCAATGTAGGCCGGCGAGATCACACTGGCCGCGCCTACCGCGAATCCGCCCACCACCCGCGCCGCAATGAACCAGCCTGACGAGACCGCCGCCCCGGCACCGAGCGCCGACAGCAGGAACATCACTGCCGAAAGGATCAGCACGTTGCGACGGCCCAGGCGGTCGGCCAGCCGTCCAGCACTGAATGCGCCCACCGCACAGCCCAGCAGCATCGACGCGATCTCGAACCCCTGCATCCATTCGCCGGACCGGAACGCCTGGTGCAGGCCATCCTGGGTGCCATTGATCACACCGCTGTCGAAGCCGAACAGAAAACCGCCAATCGTTGCTACCACGCTGATCAGTACGATCAGTCGTGTGTTTTCACCGCTGCCTGCTGCCTGGTTCATCCCCGTCCCCTTGAGTGCACCGTTGCGCCCTTCGCCTGCCGCGCTCAGCGCAGCAGGTATTGGTTGAGCAGGTTTTCGTAACGCTCCTGCTTGCCGCTGGCCTGGCGCGGTTCGCCGAGCCGGGAGGCCAGTGCCGCCAGGTCCGGCAGGCTGAGCGTGCCACGCTCGAAATCCTGGCCGGCACCGCTGTCGAAACTTGCGTAGCGCTCCTTGCGCCATTGCTCCCAGGGCGACTCGGTCAGCAGTGCATGGGCAACCTCCAGGCCGCGTGCGAACGCGTCCATGCCGCCAATGTGGGCAATGAACAGATCCTCCAGGTCGGTCGACTCGCGGCGCACCTTCGCATCGAAGTTCAACCCGCCCTCCAGCCCACCCTGGCGCAGCACGACCAGCATCGCGCCGACGGTGTCGTACAGATCGCTGGGGAACTGGTCGGTGTCCCAGCCGTTCTGCGCGTTGCCGCGGTTGGCGTCGATGCTGCCCAGCAGGCCGTGATCGGACGCGACCTGCAGATCGTGCTCGAAGGTGTGCCCGGACAACGTGGCGTGGTTGGCCTCGATGTTGAGCTTGAAGTCCTTGTCCAGCCCATGCTCCTTCAGGAAACCCACCACCGTGGCACTGTCGAAGTCGTATTGGTGCTTCATCGGCTCCATCGGCTTGGGCTCGATCAGGAAGTTGCCCTTCAGGCCAATGCTGCGGCCGTAGTCGCGGGCCATGGTCAGGAAGCGTGCGAAGTGCTCGATCTCGCGCTTCATCTGGGTATTGGCCAGCGACGCATAGCCCTCGCGTCCGCCCCAGAACACGTAATGCTCGCCGCCCAGCTCGACCGTCGCTTCCAGTGCAGCCTTGACCTGCACGGCTGCACGCGCGACTACCGCGAAATCGGGATTCGTCGATGCACCGTTCATGTAGCGCGGGTGCGAGAACAGGTTGGCCGTGCCCCACAGCAGCTTGACGCCGGTGGCCTCCTGGCGCGCCTTGGCCAGGCCCACCATGTGCGCGAGGTTCTTCTGGTACTGGCCGATGTCATCGGCATCCGGCGCCAGGTCGATGTCGTGGAAGCACCAGTACGGCACGCCCAGCTTCGTGAAGAACTCGAACGCTGCGTCCACCTTTGCCTCGGCCGTGGCCAGCGGTGACGATGCCTCCCACGGGAATTGCCGGGTGCCCGGGCCGAACGGATCGTGCCCGGCATTGCAGAAGGTGTGCCAGTAACACACGGCGAAGCGCAGATGCTCCTGCATGGTCTTGCCGCCGATGACCCGGTTGGCATCGTAGACCTTGAAGGCAAGCGGATTGTCCGAGCCCCTGCCCTCGAACGGAATGCGGCCGACGCCGGGGAAGTACTCCTTGGCGCCGATGAAGGGCTGCGTGCTCATGGTGCGTGCTCCTGTCGTTGTACGGGGTGTCGTGGAGGAGCCATCAGCCGCGCTGTAGCGGCGTGATGGCATCAAGATGGCTGAGGAAGCGTGCGTAGGCCCGTGCATAGGCTTCGCTGCGGTCCGGATCCGGCCGTGCGGACAGCGCGGGATCGACGGTGACGTGGCGCGCGGTGATGTCGCTGATCGGGGTGGCGTCTCCCTGCGCCCTGGCGAACGCCCACAACGCCTGTAGCGCCGCTCCAAATGCCGCACCTTCGGCCTGCACCGGGACGTCCACCGGCAGGCCGAACACATCAGCCACCAGCTGACGCCAGGCAGCGCTGTTGCTGCCACCGCCGGTGAGCACGATGCGATCGAACTGCATGCCTGCGCGGACAAAGGCGTCGTAGCCGTACTTCAGGCTGTAGGTCGCGCCCTCCATGGCGGCGCGGTACACATGCGCCGGGGTGAAATTGGCGGTGTCCAGGCCAGCCAGCACGCCCTTGCCCAGCGGCAGGTCAGGGGTACGTTCGCCATTGAGGAACGGCAGCATCACCAGCCCGCCTGCTCCCGGTGGCGTCGCGCGCAGGTGCGCATCGCCGTCGCGAGTGCTGAAGCCGAAGGCACGGGCCACCTGTTCGGTCGCCACGGTGCAGTTCATGGTGCAGATCAGCGGGAGCCAGCCCCCCGTCGACGAGCAGAACGCTGCCCAGGCGCCGTCGGTATCGATCACCGGCGATCCGGAGTAGGCAAACAGCGTTCCGGAGGTTCCCAGGCTCATCGCCAGCCGACCTTCCTTGACGCAGCCGGTGCCAATCGCCGCCATCATGTTGTCGCCGCCGCCAACGGCCACCTTCACCGCCGTCGGCAGCCCCAGCGCGGCTGCCGCAGCAGGCGCGATATCGAACAGCGCATCGGGTGATGCGATGGGCGGCAGGCAGGCGGCAAGATCACGATCAGGGTCGGTTGCGCGCAGCAGCTGCTGCGACCAGGTGCGTGTGCGCACGTCCAGCCAACCGGTTCCAGACGCATCGCCAAGCTCGCAGAACCGCTGCCCCGTCAGCACGAAGTTCAGATAGTCGTGTGGCAGCAGGATGGTCGCCATCCGCGCGTAGGCGTCGGTACGGTGGACCCGGGTCCAGGGCAGCTTGGACGCTGTGTAGCCGGCCAGGATCGGGTTGCCCGCCAACGCGATGGTCCGTTGCAACCCGCCCACGGCGTCCATGATCTGGATGCACTCGGCCGAGGTGCTGGTGTCGCACCACAGCTTGGCCGGTGCCAGTACCTCGCCAGCATCGTCAACCGGCACGAACCCATGCTGCTGGCCCGATACCGCCAGCGCAACGATGCGTGCGCGCAGCGAGGGATCGATCCGGGCAAAGCAGTCGCGCAGGGCCGACACCCAGTCGGCCGGCGCCTGTTCACGGCTGCCATCGGCACCGCTGTCCAGCACGAGCGGCGCGCTGGCCGAGGCCACAACCGCCTGCTTCCGCGGGTCATAGACCAGCACCTTCAGGCTCTGCGTCCCTGCATCGATCCCTGCAACCAGACCCATCGAAACCGCCTCCGATCAAGAAAGGTAGCGCTAACATTCCGTGGACTTAAAAAGGGGGCGTGGTGTCCGGCCCCCTCGTTGCCACCGCGCGCGTCATCGCCCGCGGTGTTGCCGCACTGTAACCAGCCGCAGCGGAAAAAGCGTGCTGCAACGCAAAACCCTGCTACGCGCTTGCTGCCGTCGAACGCCACACGTCCACGCCGGACCTGCAGTACTGCGCGATGAACTCCGCCTGCGCCGGCATCTGCGCGGCGGCCTGCTGCACCGGCTGCTGGATGCCCTTCAACAGGGTGCGCAGATCGGCGTCGCTCACTGCCCGCGCCAGCGGGTGGGCAGGACCGGGCGCGATGCCCTGCCCGAGCAGCACGCTGGTCCACGATTCCACGCGGAACAGCTCGCCGGGGTCCTGCCAGGCGTGTGCGCGCTCGCGCCACGCCTGCAGCCGCTGCTGCAGCGATTCGGGCACGCGCATTTCGCGACACGCCTTCCACATCGGTTCGGTGCGCTGCGTTGCGTGATAGTGCAGGATGATGAAGTCGCGCACGTGCTCCATTTCCTGGCGGCTGACATCGTTGTACAGCTTCACCAGCGACGCACGGATGCCGTCGAACGGGAACAACTGGATCAGGCGCACCACCGCGCTGATCGTCAGATGGATGCTGGTCGACTCCAGTGGCTCGATGAAACCGCTGGCCAGCCCGAGCGACACCACGTTCCCGTTCCAGGCCTTCAGCCGGCGCCCGCTGCGGAACGGCACCTTCCATGGATCGCGCAAAGGTGGGGCCCCGGCATCGCGCAGCAGCTTCGCTGCGGCCTCGTCATCGGACAGGTGGCGGCTGTCATACACCAGCCCGCAGCCAACGCGGTGCTGCAGCGCGATGTGCCAGCGCCACCCCGCTTCGTGGGCGATCGCGCGGGTATAGGGAACCGGCGGCGCCACCGCTTCGGTCTGCACCGCCACGGCCCGATCGCACGGAAGCCATTCGTGCCAGTCCTCGTAGCCGGTGCCCAGCGCCTGCTCGATCAGCAGGCCACGGAACCCGGTGCAGTCGATGAACAGATCGCCCTCGATCACCTGGCCGTCGTCCAGCACCAGCGCCTGCACCGAGCCGTCGTGTGCGTGCTGCCTGACCAGGGCGATCCTGCCTTCGATCCGGCGCAGGCCGTGGGCCTCGGCCCTGTGGCGCAGGAACCGCGCATACAGGCTGGCATCGAAATGATATGCATAGCTGGCCTGCGGCTGGGTGTGCAGCGAGAAGCGGTCGCCACGCGAGGCGATGCTCTCCAGGCAGAAGTCGCCCAGGTCCGAGGGCATGCCGCGGCGCAGGCTGTCCAGCCAGAAGTGATGGAAGGGAGCCGCCCAGGTGCCATGGCCGATGGTGCCGAACGGATGGAAGAAGCGATCCCCCGGCAGCCGCCAGTTCTCGAACGAGATCGACAGCTTGAAGGTACCGGCCACCGCGCGCAGGAACTCCTGCTCGTCGATCTGCAGGAAGCGATGGAAGGTGCGGATCGGCGGCACGGTGGACTCACCGACGCCGACCGTGCCGATCTGCTCGGACTCGACCAGCGTGATCTGCAGTTGGTCACGGAACTGATGCGCCAGCGCGCAGCCGGCCAGCCATCCCGCTGTACCGCCACCGGCAATGACCACTTTACGGATGCGCCCTGCAGGCGTGCTCTCGGTATCCAACACGGTGCCCTCTCTCAACGGTTGAGCCTGCCCAGCAGCATCGCGCGCATGCGGCGGGCGCGCTGCTCGTCGAACGGTGCCAGATCCCCGCGCGCCGTGTCAGGCAGGTGCTGCCCGGCGCGCTCGCCGGGGCCGAATACGTAGTATCGGAAGAGCCCTTCCCAGGCCTGCTTCTCACGCGCTGGCAGGTCGCGCACGGACCACATCGCGTGCTGTAGCGCCGCCAGAGGCGCCCCCAGCCAGGCCGGCGAGCTTCGCCACCAGTAGTTCACCAGCACGTTGAACGGTTCCAGGCTGCGTACATGGTGCCACCACATGCTGGGAATGAAGATCGCATCGCCCGGCCCAAGTACCGCCCTGCGTGCATGCGCCAGCGCGTCGCGGAAGCGTGGATGCCGACCGAAGTCGGGGTGTTCGAAGTCCACCACGCTGACCACCTGTCCACCCGGCGTGGGATCGAGCGGACCCGGATAGAGGTTGTCGATCTGGGCGGGCGGGAACAGCGTGAACTCGCGCTGCCCCACCGCGCAGCAGGCGAGGTTGTCGGGTGTGTCGAAATGGCACGAGGCCGTCACCCGGTTGCCGATCCAGATGCTGGCGGTGGCGTCGATGCCCTGCTTCGCCAGCCCGGCGTCGTTGGCCTGCGCGAATGCCGGCAGCAGGGCCCGCTCGATCGGCAGCGAGGCCACGTAATAGGTTGGCGGCCGCGGCGCATGCAGCGTCGTGGCGATCTCTTCCAGCACCTGGGCCAGCAGGCCACGCCGCACTTCGAAGTTCAGCCGGGTGAAGTCCGCGCTGTAGAACGGGCGGCCTGCGATCTCGGGGCCGCCGAACGAGTACTGGATGGGCGCACCCGCATCGACGCTGCACAGGTACACCATCGCGTCGTGCACGCCGCCCAGTCCGGCCTGGACCAGTGGCCAACCGCTGGCGATGCCGCGCAGTACGACCGGCTCACCGGCGTCCACCAGGTCAGCCAATGGCAACGCGGCAGGATCGATGCCTTCCAGGATCCGCATCGGCAGGCTGGCTTGCACCGGTCAGTTCCTGACCGCCTGCGTGGTGCCGTCCTGGACGCGGAGACGGCGCTGCTTCTCGGCGATCAGGCGGCGCATGTTATGCAGCGAGGCAAGCATCAGGTATGCACCTTCCAGGTAACCGGCGCGGTTCAACGCAGCCAGGCGTGAACTGTCCAGCGCCGCCAGGCGCTCGCGGTCAATGCCGTGCAATCCGCTCACGCCCACGCGGTGATGCGGCGCGAGCTGCACATCAAGCGTCACCGGCTGGATGAGCCCGCAGTCGTCGAGCATCGTGAACATATTGGCCGCGAAGGCACTCCCCTCGTGGATGCCGCGCAGCACGCCGGCGATGTGGTCCAGGTAGGGCGTGTTGCCGCCCTGCGGCAGGAACACCGGCTCACCGGCGCCGGCGGTGACGCGCGGATGGTCCAGGTCCACGTGCATCACCGCATCCTGGGTGAGCACGCCATCCACGTAGTGCTCCTGGAACCCGATCAGGAACGGCCCTTTGGCGGCCGCGCCAGGCAGGTAGGAGGCATTCCAGCGCCCGTCCTGCAGGAACAGGTTCTCGTGTTGTTCGAAACCCAGCAGGGCCACGGACTGCCACGCTTCCGTCCCGGTTTCCCTGCGCAGGAAGATCGGATACTCACGCTGCAGTTCAGCGAACTCGCTGGGATAGGCCGGCACCATGCCCACCGCATCGCCGAACTGCGGCCCGAAGCCGGTGGCGACCTTCAGGTCCCGATGCGCGATGTTGTTGAGCATTTCATAGCGGGCCATCAGGATATCCAGTCCAGCGCGGGGTGGCTGGACAGCAGGGTAGCGCAGGCGCGACAGGTGCGGCGACACCGTCCCGGCACGGCACCGCTGGCGGGCAGCAGTGCCGTGCCGGACGCGTCGGCAACCAGGCTCAGAACTTGTAGCGGACGCCCAGCATGTAGCGCGGGCTCTGGTCTGCCAGCTTGACGATCATCTGCGACGTGCGCGAGCGCCACCGCACATCCTCACCGGTCAGGTTGATCGCCTCCAGGCTGAAGGACCAGTGGTCATCGAGCGCGTAGTTGACGCTGAGATCCCACTGCTCGTACGGCTCCACATAGTACGGATTGCGGCTGGAGCCCTGGTTGGCCAGGATCAGGTACTGATCGCGCCAGTTCCATGCCAGTCGCACCGACCACCCGTACTTCTCGTACATCAGCATGGCGTTGGCGGTGTCGCTCAGGCCGGTGAGCGAGAACTGGTCGATACCCGGATCGCCGCCGTTGTTGTAGCCGACATCACCTTTTACCACCGTGTAGTTGGCCAGTACGCCGAACCCGGTGTCACCGAAGAAGTACTGCCCGCCCAGCTCCCAGCCGTGCAGCTTGGACTTGTTCTGGTTGATCGGGCGATTGACGTTGAACTGGTACAGCGGATCGTTGGCCTGCCCATACAGATCGTAGGCCGCTTCGGTGGCCAGGACCTGCGCATCGGTTCCGTTGTAGGCGCCCAGGCCGGCAGGATTGTTGCGCAGCAACGCCAGTGCGGTGAACAGCGAGGTGTCGTTGGCCGAGCAGGCGGCCGCGTTGGCCGGCCCGACCTGGGCGACGCAGGCGCCGCTGGTCAGGAAGTCCAACGCCGCCCGCGCATCCGGCCCGGAGGTCGGGTCGGTGAGGCCGTACAGGCTTTCCTGGACGACGGTGTTGCCGATGAAGTTGCTGACCGACTTGTTCCAGTAGGTCAATGACACATAGCTGGCATCGGCGAAGTACCACTCCAGCCCCAGGTCGAGGTTGTCCGATTCCAGCGGCTTCAGGCTCGGGTTCTGGGAATTGCCGCTGGCGCGGGACGAGGGATCGATCAGCACCGAGCCGAACGGTTGCTGGGCCCCGGGTCCTGCATAGAGATTGCCGTACGGCGCGCGGGCGATGCTTTTGCCGAACGACACACGGCCCTTCAGTTCCTCGGTGAGGTCGATGCTGAAATCAAGGTTGGGCAGGATGTAGCTGTACCGCGCCTTTTCCGTGAAGGGCTGCTGCTCATCGGACAGCACGATGCGGAAATCGTTGTTGGCCTGCCACTCGATGGACTCGGGAACGGCAATGACCGAGGTCGACACCACGTCGGTGGTTTCATAGCGCACGCCCAGGCGCGTGTTGGTGCGCATGCCGCCCAGTTCCCCGTCCAGCTCTACCTGGAAGTACGCCGCCTTGGTCTTCTCTTCCACGAAATTGTCGGCCGCGCGTTGCGGGTTCACACCCAGGCCAACGCCGTACTCGCGCGACGCCCATTGCGCGAGCTGCCCGGCATTGCCGCGCCAGGCCGGCCAGCTGTTTGCACTGTAGTCGTCGAACAAGCCGACGATGCTGACCGGTTGAAGCAGGTCCATCAGGCCCGCGGCGGTATCCCGGTCCACGTTGGCCACGCCCCAGTCACCCAGGGTGGAGTAGGCCTCGGCGGCCTGGATGCGGTGGGTGGTGGACTTGTTGGTGTCCACGCCGAACTGGAAGCGGCCGTGGTCGAAGTTCCATTCGCCATCGACGCGCGCCTGCTTGATCTTGCTGATCTGGGTCTGCGCGTTGACGCGCAGCACCTGCGTGCCAACCTCGCCTTCCTGGAAGCCCGGATTGACCACGCCATTGGTCCCGGCGACCGCATCGGCGGTGCTGGGATACCAGACCTGGGTGCCAACCGGCAGGCCATTGTTGAAGTTCAACTCCTGCACCCAGGAGCCACCGCAATGCGGGCCACGGGTGCAGTTGTTGGTGCCGGCGATGCTCATGAAGATCGAACCACCGCCGGTGAGCGGGTCATTCGGGCGGCTCTCGTTCTTCGAGTTGTGCGCATCGAAGCTGAGCTTGAAGCGGTCGCTGACATTCCAGACGGCATTGAAACCCAGCGAACCCAGCTTGTATTCCTGCATGCTGCGCTGCTGTTCCAGGCCGAAATCCTTGGTGCCGGCGATTTCACGGATGTATACCGGCGTCGCGACGGCGCCACTGGTGTCGAACTCGACGTTGGTGTAGTTGCTGTTCTGCAGCCACATGCCCTGCTCGCCGCGATTCTCGGTGATTTCGTTGGTCGAGTAGGTGTAATCCACGGTCAGGGTCAGGCTGTCCGTCGGTGCGAACTGCAGCACGGCCTGGCCGTTGACGCGTTCGCGTTCGAATTCGGAGAACGCGTAGCGCAGGTCGTTGGGCCGCGCGTAAAGCTGGCCGACGGCCGGAGCATTGACCACGGTCGGGTTGCCCGGCATCGACCCTGTCCACGGCTGCACGTTCCAGTAGTTCTCCGTGGCCTGCACCGAGCCACCCTTGCGCTTCTGCTGGCTCGCGCTGAGGCTGACGCCAAAGGTCTTTTCCGGATTGCTGTAGCTGAAGATGCCCGACAGCTCCGGTGTCAGGTCATTGTCGAACGGCTGGCTCTGGTCGGAGACCAGCTTCGCCCCGGCGTTGGCCACGATGCCGGCGTGATCGAGCGGGCGCGAGGTCAGGATATTGATCGTCGCGCCGATGCCACCGCTGGGCACCTGTGCCTGGCTGGTCTTGTAGACCTCGATGCCATTGATGGCCTCGGCGGCCAGTTGCGCGAAATTGAAGGCGCGTGTGCCGCCGTCGACACCGCCGATGGCCACCTGTCCGGAGGCACCGAACGCGTCCGCGCCCGGCATCTGCCGACCGTTGAGCGTGACCATGTTGAACTGCGGACCGAAGCCACGCGCGGTCACCTGCGCGCCCTCGCCGTCACGGCGCTCGATGGAGATGCCGGTGATGCGCTGCAACGACTCGGCAAGATTGGTATCGGGGAACTTGCCGATGTCCTCGGCGCTGATCGCATCGACCACGCCCGCCGAGTCGCGCTTGATATCCATGGCCTGGCTCAGGCTGTTGCGTATGCCCGTGACCTGCACTGCATCAAGCTGGGTGGGTTGCGACTGGCTCTGCGGCTGCTGCCCGGTCGCCGGTGCGGCGTCCTGCGCAAAGGCGGGATTGATGACCAGGGCACCACCCACGAAGGTGAACATGGCCCGGGACCGGAACTTCGCCAACGCGCGGCTCATGAACCGGACCTCGGGCCCGGGGTGCCACGGAAACTGCAGGTGCTCATGAAAGTCCCCTCTGACATACGATCGAATGGATGTACCGCCCCCTCCCAGGGGCACGCACGGGCGTGGCCCGCATTCCAAACCGAACAGCACGGGTGCTCGGGCACGCCGCGACTTACACTTGCTTTTCAAGCCTGCCAGGACAAACACGCGGCAAAGAAGGCAGCCTCCCGGACCCTGGATCCCCGTCCGACTGGTAGCGCTACCATCGCGTTGCAGCGGAGAGTAATCACCGAGGTTCGCCGTTGTCACCATGCAGCGCAGCAAAACCGGCAGCGCGCGAAACAGCTGCTGACTCGGCCGTTGCTGCATCCGGTCACGCTCGCCCGCCGTAGGAAAGATGCCCGCGCTTGCGGGTCATCCAGAAAGGAACGCACCGTGAACGCTCTTCAGCGCATCGCCGCCGCAGTCGGCTTCGCCGTACTCGTTTCGTCCGGCTCCTCAGTTTTCGCCGCCGACACCGTCATCGTGGGCGGGGCAGAAATGTACCCCACCAGGACCATCGTCGAGAACGCCGTCAATTCCAAGGATCACACCACGCTCGTTGCAGCGGTCAAAGCAGCCGGCCTGGTCGACACCCTCAACGGCACCGGGCCCTTCACTGTTTTCGCGCCCACCAATGCGGCCTTCGAAAAACTGCCTGCAGGCACTGTCGATACGCTGGTGAAGCCGGAAAACAAGGCACGGTTGACCCGGATCCTGACCTACCACGTCGTCCCGGGCAGCTACAGTTCGGCCCAGCTTCTGGCCGATGCCCGCAAGCACGGCGGCAAGGCCACCCTGAAGACCGTACAGGGTGAGCCTCTCACCGTGGCGCTCCACGATGGCAAGCTCTGGGTGATCGATGCAGAGGGTGGCAAGGCAGGCATCAGCGTTGCAGATGTCAGCCAGTCCAACGGCGTCATCCACGTGGTCGACACCGTGCTGATGCCCAAGTAAGCGTCCTCATGCAACGGGCATCCGGCGCGATGCCCGTTGCCCGGGCCGGTCATTCCGCCGTCAGCATGCGGATGCCCGGCCGGCATGGCGCAGTGGCTACCACACCGGTCCCAGCAGCTTCGTCACTTCGGCCTCCAGTTTCTGGGCGGCCTCGTCCTGGGAGGCGACCTTGATGCACAACCCCGACTGTGCCGGTCCCGGCACCAGCTGGTAGCGGTTGATGGTGCCGCCACCTTCACCGTCCAGCGCTACCCGCGCCACTACCGTTCGGCCATTGGCGTGGAAGGTCCAGTCCTGATAATCAAACATGCTTCAGTAGGTGTGCGGCCAAGATGTCATCCCACTTTAGGCGGCACGACAGTGAAGAACGCTCCAGGAAGATGTTCAGCGCGCGTGGACATGATGGCGACAGGGCCTATTGCAGTGTCCGCGCCAACTGCAGGACATCGGCGAAGAAGGAGGGATAGTCGTCCTGTGGAGCGCTGTGGCTCTCGCGCCGGTGGATCAGGCGCACTGCGACGACACGCTGTTCCGGGATGATCATCATGTATTGGCCCAGGTAGCCGTTGGCGGCGAAGCCGACGACCGGCCCACGTGTGATGTCGTAGAGATCGGCAAGCTTCAGCCCTCGTCCGGAGATCTGGCTGCCGTAACGCTGCGACCAGTCCGCGCCCAACTGATCGGCAAGGAAGGCCACCAGCGCGCTGCGGCTTTCGAATGCACGCCCTGCACTGGCCTGCAGTGCGCGCTGCACGTCGTCGTCCACCCTCCTTTGCACCAGCAGATCCTGTAGCCGGGGCTTGAGCTGGTAGCGTTCCCAGGCCGGTACCCGCCACCACAGCAGCCCGACATCTGGCGCACGGGCGCTTTCGGTCGTCATCAACGCGACCGACTGCTCACTCAGGAGACGTTTGCCATCCGGCGCCACGCCTCCTTCCAGCAACAGTTGCCCGATGGCGGCAAGATCGGCCGCGCGCAGGGACAGCCCGGCCATGCCCAGCGGGGTGCCTGCCTCATCCTTCATCCAGGTGTAGTGGGCAATGCCCAGGGGCTTGAACAGGCGCGCGTCCACATAGGCATCCAGCGGCTCGCCTGCCAGGCGCTCGACAATACCGGGCAGCAGGTTGGTGGCCTTGTTGTTGTAGGAGAACACGGTACCCGGGGCATCGCTCAGCTCGGCGGCCAGTGCCAGCCTGACCAGGTCCGGGGCCCCTTCCAGCTCTTCGCCCGCGTTCGCCACGTTCTGCAGGCCCGAGGTATGGTCCAGCAGCATGCGCACGGTAATGGCGCTCTTCCTGCCCTGCTTCCATTCGGGATAGATCTGGCTGACCGGCGTATCGATCGAAGCCAGCTTTCCTTCGTCCAGCAGCAACGCAATGGCGAGCGCGACGACCGACTTGGTGGCCGACATCAGGTGAACCGATTCCTGCCCCGCGGCGGGCTTCAGCTCAAGCAGCGTTTCCCGGTCGTGCATCACCAGGACCGCATCGGAATGCGCGGCGCGCGCGTTGCGCTCGATCGCGGCAAGGGCTTCGGCACGCGTCGCCGCTTGGGTGGGCCCGGCGATGCCGAACACCAGGGCCAGGGCGCAGGACAACCAGCAGGATCTTGGCATCGCCATCTCGTCCAATGAGCGTGTGTGCAGTTTGACTACATGTGTAGTCAAACTGCAGTGCCTGAAGTCATGCCGCGCTTGAGTGCTGAAGGTGGGCTGGGCGCCGCCCCGGCCCACCTGCAGCGCGGTCGACTGCAGCGGTCGCCATGCCGCGCCGCACGGTATGATGCGGCGACCCGGAACCTGCGATGATTGCAGCGGCCGCCCATCCGCTGATCGCGCGCGCCAGGACCCCCTGCGCCGGGGTCGCTGCCGGTGCCGCTGAAGCCCCACTCCATGCTCGCCCCCCAAGCCCCCCTCGTGATCTGGGCAGCGGTCGCCGTTGCCACCATCGGCCTGCTGTTCCGTCCTTTCCGCATCCCCGAATATGTGTGGGCGTTGTGCGCTGCCGCCCTCTTGCCGTTGCTGGGCGCGGTGTCGCTGCACACCGCATGGGGCGCGGTGGCCGAAGGCCGCGACGTCTACCTCTTCCTGGTCGGCATGATGATGCTGGCCGAACTGGCGCGGCGCGAAGGCCTGTTCGATTGGGTGGCGTTGTACGCGGTCCGGCATGCGGGCGGGTCCGGGCGACGCCTGTTCGACCTGGTATTCCTGGTCGGCACGCTGGTGACGGTGTTCCTGTCCAACGATGCAACGGCCGTGGTGCTGACCCCGGCGGTCTACGCCGCCTGCAAGGCGGCGCGCACCAATCCCCTGCCCTACCTGTTCGTCTGTGCATTCATCGCCAATGCGGCCAGCTTCGTGCTGCCTATTTCCAATCCGGCCAACCTGGTGGTGTACGGCCAGCACATGCCGCCGCTGCTGCAGTGGCTGGCGCAGTTCGCGCTGCCGTCGGCGGCGGCGATCGGTGCCACCTACCTGGTCCTGCGCTGGGCGCACCGGCGCGAGATCGCCCAGCCGCTGGTGGCCGCGCCGGTGCATCGCCCGTTGACCGACGGCGGCCGGCTGAGCGCACTGGGCGTGCTGTTCACCGGCACCGTGTTGCTGGTCACGTCCGCCTTGAACGGGCCATTGGGCCTGACCACGTTCTGCGCGGGCACGCTGAGTGTGGCGGTGGTGGCGATCCGTCAGCGGCGCAGCCCGCTGCCACTGCTGCGCCACGTGTCCTGGGGCGTGCTGCCGCTGGTGGCGGGACTGTTCGTGCTGGTGGAAGCGGTGGCGCAGACCGGTGTCATCCAGACCGCGGCCAGCGCGCTGCAGGCCGTGGCGCAAGCGTCTCCCCGCCAGGCCAGCTGGCTGGCCGGTGGCGCGGCTGCGCTGCTGAGCAACGTGGCCAACAATCTGCCGGTCGGCCTGGCCGCCGGTTCGCTGGGGCAGATGGCCGACCTGCCGGCGCAGACCCGTGCCGCATTGCTGGTCGGCGTGGATCTGGGGCCCAACCTGTCGGTCACCGGTTCGCTGGCGACGATGCTGTGGCTGGTGGCGCTGCGCCGCGAGGGCGAGCATGTCAGCGCGCTCGACTTCCTGCGTGTCGGCGCGCTGGTGATGCCGCCGGCGTTGATCGGAGCATTGCTGCTGCTCTGATCGGCGCGCGAGCGGCATGCGCTTCTAGAAGGCCACCTGCAGGCGGGTATTGAAGGTGGTGCCTTCATCCCTGCCCTGGCCGGTGCCGCTGCGGTTGCGGGTCTGCCAACGGATCGCCTCGAACATCACGCGGCTGAAGTCGTTGAGATACCAGTTCGCACCCAGCGTCCACGCGTGGCCTGTACCGCCACTGGGCAGCTCGGCATAGTCCACGTCCTCGTAGCGCCCTTTCAGTTCCCAAGCCCCGGCGCCGCCGCGGGTGACAGGATCGGCCACCTTGACCCGGCCCCAGGTGCCGGCCTTGCCCGAATAGGCCGGCCTTGCACCGGCCAGGAACCAGCCAGCCGAAATCGCCCAGGCCTGGTGGTCCAGATCGTAGCGCCCGCTGGCGTCGGCCCCGCGCAGGTTGCGCGTACCCCATTCGCCGGTCGCCCAGGCCGGCCCGAAGAAGCCTGCCAGTTCCGCGCCATGGGCCGTGCTGCGCTCGGCGCCCAGCAATGTGCCCGGCGCGATCTTGACCAGGTCGTTGAAGTGCCCGGCGATGGCCGAACTGCGGACGACGCCGCTGGCGCCTGCGGCGATCTCCTCGTGGAAGGCCCAGGCCCCCAGGTGCACCGTGACCGCATCGTTGGCCACCGGGTTCCAATGCACGCGCGTGGCCCAGGTCTGGCTGTCGTTGTCGGTGCCGGTGTTGTTGAGATCGTTGCCGGCCACCGACAGGCTGGCATGCCAGTCCTTGCCGTACACGCGCTCGGTCAGGCCGACACCGAACAGACCGCGCTGCGGCAGCATCAGCGTGCCGACCACGTTGCGGTCCTGGAACGGCGTGTTGGACGTGCTGCTGGAGCCGTCGATACCCCGGTCGTTGAGGCGGTTGCCCACGGTCAGGTCGGCCGGCAGCCCGAACAGGCGGTGGTCCACGGTGGCGTAGACCGACTTCCACGCCACCGCGTTGTCGGCGAAGTCACCTTCCACCGCCCAGCCGAGGATGCCGTAGCGGCCTTCGGCGCCCAACCGCACCGAGCGGATCTCGGTACCGGAGATGTTGCGGTCACTCACTGAGGACCCATCGGTGCTGGATGCGTCGACGAACAGGCGTCCGCGCGGACGGAACACCACGCTGCCATCGGCACTGCTGAATTCCGGTGCGCCCTTGGACCAAGTGACCTTGGGCGCCTTGGCCTGGCTGGATTCCAGTGCGGCAATGCGGGTGTCCAGCGCGGGAGCCTGCGTTGCGACCGCCGCGCCGGAAGTGCCGCGCCCGCCTTCCACGGCACGCAGGCGCGCCTCCAACTGCTGGATCTGCAGCGCCTGCTGCTGCACCAGGCGTGAGAGTTCGGCCTGGCTCAGTGGTGCGGGAGGGGACGAAACAGCCTGGGCGCCAACATGGCCACTGGCCAACAGCAGGCCAAGCGCGACCGGCAGCACTGCCAGCGGCAGCACGGTGGAATGATTCATGGGCTCTCTCTCCGGCCAGCCGGCCCCCTGGCCCGGCGCTGGCCTGTTGCGGTGGTGCGGGGGAAGATCGGGGGAGGAAGTGCGCGCCGCCGGATCGGTCCGGCGGCGCGGCGGGCCGGCTCAGCGCGGCCGGTTCAGCTGGTGGCCTGTGCCTGGGCGTTGGGACGCCAGGTGATCAGCTTGTTCTCGACCACGTCCAGCAGGGCGTCGATGACCAGCACGAAGGCGGCCAGGATGATGATGCCGGCGAACACGCCCACGGCATTGAAGTTGCCCTCGGCCTGCGCGATCAGGTAACCCAGGCCCGCCGAGGCCCCAAGGTACTCACCGATGATCGCGCCGACCACCGCGAAGCCCACCGAGGTGCGCAGCGAGGACAGGATCCAGCTGGCTGCTGCAGGGAAGTAGACATGGCGCAGCAGGTCGCTACGGCTTGCACCCAGGATGCGGGCATTGGCCAGCACCACCGGATTCACCTCGCGCACGCCCTGCATGGCATTGAAGAACGTGGTGAAGAACACCAGGGTGACCGCCAGCGCCACCTTCGACCACAGGCCCAGCCCCAGCCACAACACGAAAATCGGCGCCAGCACTACGCGCGGAATTGCGTTGAAGCCTTTGATGAAGGGGTCGAGGATGCGCGCCGAGCGTCGGCTCAGGCCCAGCCACACGCCGCCAGCCACACCCAGGCCGGTGCCGATGATGTAGCCCAGCGCGGTTTCGGTCAGGGTGATGTAGACGTGCTGGTAGAACGAGGTATCGGACAGCCAGGTCCAGGCCTGCTGCACGATCGCTGTTGGCGAAGGGAAGAAGAACGGATCGATCACGCCCAGCGCGATGCCACCTTCCCAGCCACCGAACACGGCGACCACCAGCGCGAGCTGGATGAACTTGTCAGTCTTGGCGTGCATAGCTCTTCTCCACTTCGCCGCGCAGGCAGGCCCAGATGTCGCGGTACAGGTCGGTGAAACGGTCATCCAGCTTGATCTCGGCCACATTGCGCGGCCGTTCCAGATCCACGTCGAAACTGCGCACCACGCGGCTCGCCGGGCCGGAGGACAGCACCACCACGCGATCCCCCAGCGCGATGGCTTCTTCCAGGTCATGGGTAATCAGGATCACCGAGCGCCGGTCCTCCTGCCACAGGCGCAGCAGCTCGTTCTGCATCAGGTGCCGGGTGTGGATGTCCAGCGCCGAGAACGGTTCATCCATCAGGATCACCTTCGGCTCGACGATCAGCGCCTGCGCCATCTGCACACGCTTGCGCTGGCCACCGGACAGCTGGTGGGGGTAGCGATGCTCGAAACCGGCCAGGCCGACCTTGGCCAGCCACGCGTTGGCCTTGGCCTTGCGTTCGGCTTCGGGCACGCCGCGGAAGCGCAGGCCGAGTTCAACATTCTGGTAAGCCGTCTTCCACGGCAGCAGCGCATCCTGCTGGAACAGGTAGCCGACCGACTCCTGCACGCCGCTGACGGCGCGGCCGTCGATGCTGACCTGCCCGGAAGACGGCTTCAGCAGACCCGCCACGGAATTGAGGATGGTGCTCTTGCCGCAGCCGGTCGGGCCGACGATGGCAAGGAACTCGCCGTCACCCACCTGGATGTCGACATCACGCACGGCGGTGAATTCGCCGAAGGACATGGTCACCTTGTTGAGGGCGACCATGGTCTGTGCAGGCTCCAGCTGCGGCGCGCCGTTGAGCTGGCGCACGGTGGCATTGAGGGCCATGGGGTTACCTCCGCTTACGGTTGGGCCGCCGGCGCCGCAGCGTTGGCACGCTCGACGAAGGCATTGGTGTAGGTCCTGGACAGATCGATGTTGGCCTTGGCCACATCCGTGTTGAACTCGCGCAGCACCTTCAGTGGGGTTTCCAGGTCGGCCGGCGTGAAGTGACCGTCCCGGGTAAAGATCGCGCGGGCGTTCTCCACCGCGCGGGCATAGGTGGCGCGGTCGCCGGAGACGTAGCTGTCCGGCAGGGCCGCGACGATCTCCTCGGCGCTGTTGTCGGCGATGAACTTCAGCGCCATCTGCTCGGCCCGGGCAATCTTCGCGGCCGCCTCCGGTCGCTTGTCCAGGAAGCTCTGGTTGGCGTACATCACCGAGGTCGGGTACAGGCCGCCATAGACCTGGCGGGCGCCGTCATCGCTGCGCGCGTCGAGGAGGATCTTCCCGACCTTGCGCTCGGTGATCAGGGTGGCGGCCGGGTCGTAGTTGACCAGCAGGTCGATCTTGCCCTGCTCCAGCGCGGCGACCGCTGCGGCGCCCGAGCCGACGCCGATCAGCGAGATGCTGTCGGCCGGAATATCGTGCTGGGCGAGGAAGTGACGGACGAAGAAGTCTGACGATGAGCCCGGTGCGGTGATGCCGACCTTCTGGCCCTTGATGGTCTCCGGGCGGGCCGGATCGAAGGTGGCATCCTCGCGGCCGGCCATCACCAGGCCGGAGTTGCGCGAGAGCAGCACGAAGGCCACCACGTCCTTGCCCTTGGCCTGCATCTGGATGGTGTGGTCGTAGAAGCCGACGGCCACGTCGGTGGAATTGGCCACCAGCGCCTGCAGTACCTTGGAGCCGCCCTGGGCGAAGTTCTCGGTCTTCACTTCGAGACCGACATCCTTGAAATAGCCCTTTGCGTCGGCGATGAAGAACGGCAGGTTGTTGAGGTTGTAGGAGCCGACGCTGATGCGTACCGGTGCATTGTCACCACCGCCGGCGGATGCGCCTTCGGTGCGCCCGCTGTTGCTGCATCCGGCCGCGGCCAGACCAGCCGCGCACAGCGCGGCCATCAAGAACTGCTTGTACATCATCCCTCCCAGGAGTGAAGCATCTACGTTGTAATGGCGGGCATGCGTGTCTACGCCGGCCCGTCCGGGTTCAGATCATGCCGCTGACGTCCATTGGCGGGCTTGGGTGGCACTGGCCGTGGTGGGCGCGGGCGAAGTCGCGTACACGCGCCCCTCGAACAAGCGGCGCGCGGTGCGGACCACGCTGGCAATCACCGGCGAATCGCCCGAGCTGCGACTGAGGCCCACCTCCAGGGCCCCGCTCGGATGTTCGAGGGTAATGCGGCCGGGAACGGACAGGCATCCGACCAAAGTGTGGGCCAGCGTGCCCGGCGTAACGGCGGCGGTGGCCAGGCCAACGGCACCGGTAATGGCCAGCGCGGTGTGGCATTGATGCGGCATGAAATAGCGCACCTGCAGATCGCCCCCCTGTTGCGGCGCCGACAGCAGCACCGGCTTCGGAATGACCTTGTTGCCGGCGTCGGCGATGCCCATGCGGGCACCTGCCTCGATGCGCAGCGCTTCCAGCCGGCGCATGAACGCCGCGTCCGCGTTCAGTTCGACGGGCGAAGCATCACCACGTACGCCCAGGTCTTGGGCACGCACCAACATCATCGGCATGGCGCAGTCCACCAGGCTGACCGGGACGCCATCGATGGATTCCTGCGCGTGCCCGCTGGGCAGCAGCTTGCCGGTGCGGGCGCCCGCGGCATCAAGGAAGGAAAGCCTGACCGGCGCAGCCGAGCCCGGCGCGCCGGCAATGCGCGTATCGCCGCGGTAGACCACGTTACCGCCCGGCGTTTCCACGGTCGCGATGATCAGCTTGCCGGTGTTGACGTTGTGGATGCGCACCTCGGTCTGCGGATCCTGAGCCTGCACCAGCCCCCGCTCGATGGCATACGGGCCCACCGCCGCCAGCATGTTGCCGCAGTTGGGAGACGTGTCCACGACCTGCTGCTCCACCCTTACCTGGGCGAACAGATAGTCCACGTCGGCATCTGCCCGGCTCGATCGGTCGATGATGGCCACCTTGCTGGTCAGTGCGTTGCCACCACCGATGCCGTCGATCTGCAGCGGATGACCCGACCCCATCACTTCCAGCAGCAGGCGATCGCGTTCGGCGGTGTCCGCCGGCAGGTCGCTGGCCAGGAAGAACGGGCCCTTGGAGGTACCGCCGCGCATGAGAACGCAGGGAATGCTGAGCAGATCGTTGGACATACGTGTGCTAGATTGATGCGTGTAGGGGATGAATGACCCCTCTGTGATTCGATACTGGCATGACCCCAATTGATCTGTGAATTGCTGATTTTTGGATGATTGATACCCGATGAGCATCAATTGCGAAATCCTGGATCTGCGTGCGTTCCTGCTGGTGTCGGAGACCCGCAGCTTCCATCGCGCCGCGGAAATCCTGCACGTCTCCCAGCCAGCACTCAGCCGGCGTATCCAGAAACTGGAACAGGCGGTGGGGTCGCCGCTGCTGGAGCGCACCACGCGCAGCGTCAGTACCACCGCTGTCGGCGAGAACCTGCTGCCGCTGGTGCGCCGCATGCTGGAGGAATTCGATGGATCACTGTTCTCGCTGCGCGGCCGCGAGGACACCCGCGGCGCGACAGTGACCATCGCCTGCCTGCCGACGGCGGCGTTCTACTTCCTGCCCAGCGTGATGGCGCGTTTCCACGAAGCGCACCCGAACGTGCGCTTCCGCATTCTGGATATCCCGGCCACGGAGGGTCTGCAGGCAGTGGAACGTGGCGAAGTGGAGTTCGGCATCAACTTCATGGGCGCCAACGATCCGAATCTCGATTTCGACGTACTGGCAGAGGACCCGTTCGTGCTGGCGTGCCGTCGCGATCATCCGCTGGCGCGCAAGCGCAAGGTGGAATGGGCCGACCTGGCCGAGCACCAGTTGATCACCGTGCATCGCACCAGCGGCAACCGCACGCTGCTGGATGGTGCGCTGGCGCGCGAGAACCTCAAGTTGAGCTGGCACTACGAAGTGACCCACCTGTCGACGTCACTGGGCATGGTCGAGGCGGGCATCGGGGTGTCGGTGCTGCCGAAGATGGCTACGCCAGATGGGGATCACCCCACCCTGGTGACGCGCGCGATCGGCAACCCGGTGGTGTCACGCACGATCGGCATCGTCCGCCGCCGCGGCGCCCTGCTCTCGCCCACGGCGGAGCGATTCCTGCAGATGCTGATGAGCCAGTGGCGTGGGGAGGCGTGAGCAGCCCCGCAGTTCACGCACCCATCCGTTCCGGCACACTGGGCGCTGACAGGGTCGCCCTTCATGACGAGGCCGCGAAGATCGACGCAATACCTGCAAGCGATCCCACGGCCACCCATGAGAGCGTGGCGAATGCAGTCAGCAGTACCTTCCGGTGGACGGCCTGCGCTTCGTTCTGGGCCTCCGACCGTCGCGCATAGGGCCTGGAGAAACCCAGCAGTTCGCCGGTGACAGTCAACACCCCCATCAGGATCAGTGCGGTCACGCAGAAGCCGAACATGGAGCCTATGAAGGCCAAATGGCGGGTGTCGCCGATAGCCGGCTGAGTCCCGGCCAGGGCTTCCACAAGTTGCCCCGTCCACCGGGCGGGCAGCCAAGCCAGGGCTGCGACAATGCCGAAGTGACTGGCCACGTTGATCCAGAACCAGGATGTGGTCTTCATGACGTCAGCGTTTCCGGTGTTGGCCAGTGGCGGGCATCGTGACGCCTGCGCCAGCCCCGCGCAACGCTGCATGGGGAAGCCAGCCAGCGGCCGGCACTACCAGGTCAATCAGCCTGCGGTTTCCAGTCCCTTGCCCGCCGCCTCCATCCGCAACGAAGCCAGGTACCGGGCGTACTTGCCGACGAAGATGCCGGTGAATCCGCCTGTCAGCAGCAGGTAGGCGGCACTGAAACCGGCATGGGCGCACAGCGACGGCGACACCGCAAATGCGGCTTCGAAGCCGTACTTCACCAGGAAGGTGACCAGCAGCAGCGGCAGCAGGCTGAAGTCCGCGCTGCGCCAGAGCTTGCCGGTGCTGCGGTCCAGCGTCAGCTTCAAGCGATTCAGCAGCAGCCAGGCAAGCGCCGCGCCCGTTGCGATGCCGGCCAGCCACTCGCTCCAGGCGGCCAGCGACGCGCCGAAGCGATGACTGATCGACCACGCGCCCCAGACTGCGAACAGCGCGGGCACGATCGCCAGTTTGTGCAGCGAGGTTTCTGCAGGCTTCGTGGCGGCGATGCCACGGGTGACCAGGAAAGCAAGGAGCAGCCAGACCCAGACCGGCGTCTGCGAGGCGAGGTTCTGGAGTATGTTCATGAGCGGTCCCTGGGTGAGTGGTGGCGAGGGGGCCTCGCCTTGGCGCTCACTATTCGCTTCCGCCCCAATGGCGACCAGTGACAGCTGTCAGTCTTCGTGGATTACGCCGCGCGCACCGCGAACACGCTGCCGGTACTGCTCGATCCACTCCAGCGAGGGCGCAACACCGCCGAACGGGAACAGGTGCGGACTGACCTGGCCATGCGCGCTGGTCAAGCCCTTCACCAGGCGATCGACGAAAACCTCCGGCCCCGCCGTTCCGAGCAGGCGGCCGATCGAGATGCCATACCGGGCGAGCATCGATGCACTGGCGCCTACGCCGCACATCGCCGCATAACGCAGCAAGCGGGTGATGCTGGCCGGACCCGGCACACCGACCAGCACCGGAACGGTGATGCCACGCGTGCGCAGTGCATCCAACCAAGTCAGCACGGTATCGGCATCGAACGCGAACTGGGTGACGATCAAGGGGGCCATGCCGCGTGCTTCGATGCGCTGGCATTTGTGTTGAAGCGCCTGCCAGCGTTCGTCACTGCTCATTACCGGGTGGCCTTCCGGATGCCCACCGATGGCGGCGACCTTGATACCGTGTCGCTCCAGAAGACCGGTCTCGATGATCGACGCGCTGTCTGCAAATGGTCCGATGGGCGTGGCTAGGTCACCCGCGATCAGCAGGCAACGCGCGACCCCGGCTTCGCCGGCGGCACGTTCCAGGAAGCGTTCAAGCGCTGCGTGTGACCCGATACGCCGGGCGGAGAGATGCGGCATCGGCTCGAAGCCGAGCTCGCGCACCGCGCATGCGGCGGCCAGGCGTGCGTCGTCGTCCTCGCTGGCTAGCCAGGGAATGGAAATGATTGTGCCGCGCGGTATGCGGGCCGCCTCGGCGCGCAGCGCAGGCATGGCTTTCGCGCTGACTTCCAGTGAAAAGGCGTTGATGAAGGCGTCCGCCCGCAGTGACATGCCTGCCGACATCAACGCGCCCCGCCCACATTGCCGGCAAGCGGCGAGCTGTTACGGGCCAGCTCGATGAAGGCCTGGAGGTAGTCGATACCGGTATCGGCCTCGCGCGCGCCCAGGTAGATCTGCTTGGGAATGCCCTTGGCGCCCAGGCGCACCGGCACGACGTCCATGCGCGCGGCGTACTCCTCCACCAGCCAGCGCGGCATGGCGGCCACGCCGCGGCCGCTGGCCACCATCTGCATCATGATGTCGGTGGTTTCAATGGCCTTGTGGCGCCGCGGCGTGATGCCGGCCGGCAGCAGGAACTGGTTGTAGATGTCCAGACGCTCGAACGGCACCGGGTAGCTGATCAGCACTTCCTGGCCGAGCTGGCGCGGCTTTACGTAGTCCACCTTGGCCAGGGCGTGGTTGCTGGCCACCACCAGCACCTGCTCGTAGTCGAACACGGGAATGAACTTCAGGCCTGGCTTCAGCAGCGGGTCGGGGGTGACCAGCAGGTCGATCTCGTAGCCGAACAAGGCGCCGATACCGCCGAACTGGAATTTCTGCTTGACGTCCACATCCACATCCGGCCACGCGGCCAGATACGGCGAGACGATCTTCAGCAGCCACTGGTAGCAGGGATGGCATTCCATGCCGATGCGCAGCGCACCGCGCTCGCCCTGGGCGAACTGGCCCAGTCGTTCCTCGGCCAGGTCCAGCTGCGGCAGCACCCGGTTGGCGACTGCCAGCAGGTATTGCCCGGCCTGGGTCAGCCGCAGGCTGCGGCCTTCGCGCAGCCACACATCGGTGCCGAGCTGCTGCTCCAGCTTTTTCATGCTGTGGCTCAGGGCTGACTGGGTCAGGTTGAGCACGCCGGCCGCGGCGGTGAGCGAGCCCTGCTGCTCGACCTGCTGCACGATGCTGAGGTGGATCCGTTCCAGCATGACGATGAATCTCGCTCATGGATTGGTGAAGTAATACCATTTTACGTCATGGAAGGCACTGACTAGGATCGGGTCATGCTTTCACCTGCCCACCCCCTTCGAATCGTCGCCGTCTCCGGCGGATTGCAACGCCCTTCCAGGGCCGCCACGCTGGCCGAGCATCTGCTGGACCTGATCGGCGAGGACATCCATTGCGAGCAACACCTGATCGAACTGGGCGAGCTGGCGCCGCAGCTGGCCGGCGCACTGTGGCGCTCACAGTTGCCCGACGCTGTGGAGCGGCAGCTGGTTGCTGTTGAACAGGCCGACGTACTGGTGGTGGCAACGCCGGTCTACCGCGGTTCGTACACGGGGCTGTTCAAGCACTTCTTCGACTTCATCCACCAGGACGCACTGGTCGACACCCCCATCCTTCTGGCCGCCAACGGTGGCAGCGAGCGCCACTCGCTGGTGATCGACCATCAGCTGCGCCCGCTCTTCAGCTTCTTCCAGGCGCGCACCCTGCCATTGGGTGTCTACGCCACCGATCGCGATTTCGCCGACGGCCGCGTGCACAGCGACGCCCTGATCGAGCGGGCGCGACTGGCGGTACGGCGGGCCATGCCGCTGCTGGCGCTGCCCCGCCATCGTGCCACCGCCCTTGAGGCCGCCGCAGCGCTTTGAATGCCGGATGCCCTCGCCCGCATCCGGATGCCACCCCGCAACACGGAACGCCGCCCATGACGACCGACACCTTCACCTTCAGCATCACGCGCATCCCCTTCAACGAGGACTACCAGCCCGCCGATGGCACGCGCATCACCACCAATTTCGCCAATCTGGCGCGCGGCGCATCCCGGCAGGAGAACCTGCGCAACACGATCAGCATGATCAACAACCGCTTCAACGATCTGGCGCACTGGGACAACCCGAGCGCGGATCGCTATGCGGTCGAGCTGGACATCATCTCGGTGGAGATGCACATCGACGGCAGCGATGGCAGTGATCCGTTCCCGTTGATCGAGGTCCTGCGCCCAACCATTGTCGACACGCAGACCGGTGCGCGTACCGAGGGTATCGTCGGCAACAACTTCTCGTCCTACGTGCGCGACTACGATTTCAGCGTGGTGCTGCCGGCCAGCAACGAGGGCAAGGCCACCTTCGGTATTCCGGAAGGCTTTGGCGACCTGCATGGCAAGCTGTTCAAGCACTTCCTGGAGTCTGACGCCTACCGTGCCAACTTCAGCAAGGGGCCGGTGATCTGCATCAGCGTATCCAGCAGCAGGACCTACCACCGCACCGAGAACCACCATCCGATCCTGGGCGTGGAATACCGCCAGGGCGAGTTCTCTCCCACTGACCAGTATTTCGACAAGATGGGCCTGCAGGTGCGCTACTTCATGCCACCGGGCAGCGTGGCGCCGCTTGCCTTCTACTTCCAGGGCGACCTGCTGGGGGATTACTCGAATCTGGAACTGATCGGCACCATCAGCACGATGGAAGCGTTCCAGAAGATCTACCGCCCGGAGATCTACAACGCCAACTCTGTGGCCGGCAAGGTCTACCAGCCCAGCCTGAAGCACCAGGACTATTCGTCCACCCGCATCGTCTACGACCGCGAAGAGCGCAGCCAGCTGGCAGTCAAGCAGGGCAAGTTCACCGAAGAACACTTCATCAAGCCGTATCGCGCCGTGCTTGAGCAGTGGGCTGCCCGTTGATCCATCGATTTTCCATTCGCCCCCAGGAAACAAGACGCAATGTCGACGAAGAAACTGCTCCCTACCTCCACCGCCGGCAGCCTGCCCAAGCCGTCCTGGCTGGCAGAACCCGAAAAGCTCTGGTCGCCCTGGAAGCTGCAGGACAAAGGCCTGACTGAAGGCAAGCAGGATGCCCTGCGCCTGTCCCTGCAGGAACAGCAGCATGCCGGCATCGATATCGTCAGCGACGGCGAGCAGACCCGGCAGCACTTCGTCACCACCTTCATCGAACACCTCAGCGGCGTTGATTTCGAGAAGCGCGAGACCGTGCGCATCCGCAACCGCTACGATGCCAGCGTGCCGACCGTGGTCGGCGCAGTGAGCCGTCCGAAGCCGGTGTTCGTGGAGGATGCGAAGTTCCTGCGCCGGCAGACCACGCAGCCGATCAAGTGGGCACTGCCTGGCCCGATGACGATGATCGACACGCTGTACGACGCGCACTACAAGAGCCGTGAGAAGCTGGCCTGGGAATTCGCGAAGATCCTCAACGAGGAAGCAAAGGAGCTGGAAGCCGCTGGCGTGGACATCATCCAGTTCGACGAGCCGGCCTTCAACGTGTTCTTCGACGAAGTGAACGACTGGGGCGTAGCCGCGTTGGAGCGTGCGATCGAAGGACTGAAGTGCGAGACCGCCGTGCACATCTGCTACGGCTACGGCATCAAGGCCAACACCGACTGGAAGCAGACGCTGGGGTCGGAATGGCGGCAGTATGAAGAGTCGTTCCCCAAGCTGCAGACCTCCAACCTCGACATCATCTCGCTGGAATGCCACAACTCGCACGTACCGATCGACCTGATCGAGCTGGTGCGTGGCAAGAAAGTGATGGTGGGCGCCATCGACGTGGCTTCCAGCACGGTGGAGACCGCCGATGAAGTAGCCAACACCCTGCGCAAGGCCCTGCAGTTCGTGGATGCCGACAAGCTTTACCCGAGCACCAACTGCGGCATGGCGCCGCTGGCCCGTGAAGTGGCACGGGGCAAGCTGCGTGCGCTCAGCGAAGGGGCCCGGATCGTGCGTGAGGAGCTTTCGGTGTAGCCCTGGCTGGAGATGTGTTCCCGTTTCGGCGCGGGGAGGATGGAATCTGGCCGGGTACAGACCAGGCTCCACCTCGTCCCTGCACCTCGGGCCTGGCGGCCATCATGCGCGGCCTTGGTGTCAGCGCTTCCTTGATCCTCCCCATCTCCCCTGCCCCGGCTTCAGCCAGGCGCCGGGCCTGCTGCCGCTGCTCCCGCGTCAGCACCTGCGAGGGCACGGCGCCCGCGCCGGGCGCAACAGCCACCAACCGCGCCACCGCATCGCGCAGAGGCAACTGCGGGCAGAGCCGTGCAGCACACCAGCGCTCGGCGTAGCGCTTGGCCTGACGGGCGCTGGCGGCGGACACGACCTTGGCCTGTGACATCTTGCGTGCGTCCAGATACAGGCGGAACCCGAGCACGGCATGCGGCACGATACTGGCCACCGAACGGCCGTTCCACCACAGATCCCAGCGCTCACCGCTCTGCGCCCAGCCGGATGGCCGGGAGGCGGTCACGCACGCAGGAAATTTGAACGAAGAGGCCATGGCGGAAAGGATACGAACACCCGTCGCATGACTTGAGACCGGGCGAACACCTGCGCGGAAGGCTGCCCGGATGCACTATTAACGTGACGCGTCACGCTCGATGATGCTTTCGATCCAGTTGAGGTAGCGGGACACGCGGACGTTGTAAACCACCTGGCCATAGAAGCCCGCCTCTAGCGCATGCTCGGGAACGGCGGTGATCCAGGAGCCGAGGCCCACCAGCTGCCAGGTCCCTTCCTTACTGATCAGCAGCGGGCCGCCGCTGTCGCCGTTGCCGAGCACGCCCTCAAGGGGAAGGCCCTGCGGAGGTGGATCGAACCGGTACCAGAGATAGCGCGTGTTGCCGCCGGTGATCGCGTTGCAGGCTCGCCGCAGCGTCGTACGATGCGGCCCGCCGGGCGCCAGCCCCACGGCACCGTTGCCGGTGGCGCCTTTCCCTATCAGGGAGGCGACCTGCGTGACCTCGTCGGCGCCACGGTAGAGTGCGACCGGCGGCACACCGCTCACCGGGGCGGCAAGTCTGATCAGTGCAATGTCGTCCGACGCTGCCAGAAACGCATGGATTTTCGATGCGCTCCCGGTTGCCATCGCTTCCTTGCCCAGCGCCTCGGGCATCCTCCGGTAGCCGGGGTGCAGGAAGACACGCTCGACGCCGTAGCCCTTCCCATCGATGGTGATCGTGGCATCCATCCCCTCCATCGGCGCGGCATGCCCGGCAGTCAGCACCCACTGCGGTGCGATCAGGACGCCGTGCCCCTCGCCCGGCATGTCTGCCAGTGCCGGGAACACCGATGCGTCGATCCGGTACCTGGCATCGTCAACATCATCGCGGATGACCACGGCACCGGCGGCGAACGGGAGCGTGGCCAATGCCAGGAAAATCCAGCGCTTCATGATTGCTTTCATCCTTGCAGTTCGATCACAACAGCCTAGGGGATATCCCTGCAATACGGGGAGATCGTGCGACCACTCCCGGCGATGGCCGACGAACCCGGGGAAACGGGAGTTGAAGCCAGGTGGGGCATGCCCTACCTGCGGCCCCGATAGGGTTCGCAGCCCACGCCGTCATTGTCACGATCGAGGTGCGGGCCATACCCCGGATCACCACGCCGTACCGGCGCAACCCCGGCGGCGCGGGCCTCCGCGCAGTTGGCAAATGCCCGGGAACCGCGCGCGGGGGCGGGGGCGAAACTGCTGCGCGGAGTGTCGACGTATCGAGGGGCAGCTGGAGCGCCTCGATGGCAGTGATACTCACCCGTTTTCCGGTTGGCGTGGCAACCCTGCTTGTCGAGCCCGCCCGGATGCGCGAGCACATTGGCGGACAGTGCCAGTGCGAGCATGCCGGATGCAGCCAATACGATGGAATCTCGGCGCCGGGTATCCATGCCTTCCCCCTGTCAGGCAATCCTGCCAAAGGGAAGGCTAGCATGGTGTCTCGACCGCCAGGCTTGACGCTGCAGCGGCGACCACTCAGCGCTGGTAGTCCTTCAGGAACAGCCAGGTGATCAGCGTGGCATCCGGCCCCTTCGGGTCGGTGAATGGCAGGCCCGACTGGCTGCCGCTCCAGGCATGCCCCATGCCCTGCACCACATAGTGCTGGACCAGCGTCCTGCCGCCGTACGCGTAGGTGTCGACGGTATACGCGCGGCCGCCCGGCACCTGGCCGTGATAGGTGCTGGTCGGCACGTACTTCACCGAATCGTTGTCCATGCCGTCGTCGGCCAGGTCATTGGTCTGCAGGAACTGGCGCACGGCCTGCTGCCCGTTCACCGGGTTGACGGTGAGGTCGGCGCTGCCATGGAACACCAGCACCGGCAGCGGTCGCGGCGACGGCGAACCCGAACACTGCCATGCCAGGCGACCGTTGCTGTCCGGCGAGTAGATGCTGCCAGCCAACAGTGCGTAGGCGCTACCGGAAATCGTGGTCGCGCCCTTGAACATGCCACCGGAATGGATGGCACCTGCGGCGAACACGTCCGAATAGCAGCCCAGCATGATCGAGGTCATCGCGCCGCCCGCCGAAATGCCGGTGACGTACACGCGATGCGGATCAACGCTGTAAGCCGCCTTCACCTTTTCCACGATGCCGGCCAGGAGCGAGGGCTCGCCACTGTCGCGTGCCTGGTTGATCGGCAGCTGCCAGTTCCAGCAGCGGGCCGGATTGGAGGTGACGTTCTGCCGCGGGTAGACCACGATGAAGCCTTCGGTGTCGGCCACATCGTTGAAGCCCGAGGCCTCGCCCATCAGGTTCGGCCCGGTCACGCAGCCGTGCAGCACTAGCAGCAGGGGCAGCGGTTGTGTGTCGTCGTAGCCGGCGGGCACCCACACCTGGTATTCGCGGGCGCCGAACAGATTGCCGTACAGGCCAATGTCCCAATGCCCGGCCGGGCCTGCGGCAACGGCGCTGCCCGCCATCGCCAGCCAACTGCACAGTATCAGCAGTACAACCTTGATCGAATCGATTCCGGATTTCATGGCCAGATCCTCATGCGTGAGTCGTGGATGAAGGGGTACCGGGATGCGCTTCCGGCTGGGGGCGCGCCCAGTATCCGCATCCGGCGGCCGCTGCCGACTGGACCTAGGTCCAGTCGCCGCTGCCCGATGACACCGCTAGCCTTGGCTGCAGGGGTGGCAATGGGCCATCTGCAAGCACCTGCCTGGGGGAGGACCGAATGAAACGGAATTGTTTGAGTCTCATGATCGGCGCGCTGCTGGCCTCTGGGCCGGTACTGGCACAGGAAGCGCCCCAGGCCACGCCGACGGTGGGCAGGACTGCATCACCCACCAACCTGGACAGCATCAAGGTCACCGCACGCAAGCGCGAGGAAACCCTGCAGGAGGTGCCGGTTGCCGTCACTGCGTTTACCTCCGAGGCGCTGGACAAGATGAATGTCCAGGACATCAGCGACCTGGATGCGCAGGTGCCCAACCTGACCATCTACGCTGCCCGCGGCGCCAGCAGCACGGTCACCGCCTACATCCGTGGCATCGGCCAGTCCGATCCCACCTGGGGCGCCGATCCGGGCGTGGGCATCTACTTGGACGACGTCTATATCGCGCGTCCGCAGGGTGCGCTGCTGGATGTGTTCGATGTCTCGCGCATCGAGGTGCTGCGCGGCCCGCAGGGCACGCTGTATGGCAAGAACACCATCGGCGGCGCGATCAAGTACATCTCGCGCGGCCTGCCCACCCAGACCGAGGGCTTCGCCCAGATCACCGTGGGCAACTACAGCCAGCTGGATGCGAAGGCGGCCATCGGCGGCCCGATCGGCGGTGCCGACAGCGGCCTGCGCGCCCGTGTGGCGGTGGCCAGCATGAACCACGACGGGTTTGGCGAGAACACCTTCAACGGCCAGCCGGTCAGCGACAAGCAGATCAACGCGGCACGCCTGAACCTGGGCGCGTATGCGGGCGATGACTTCGACGTGCAGTTCGCACTGGACTGGATCGACGATCAGTCCGGCATGCGCGGCTCGAAGATGCTGGCGCCCAATCCGTTCCTGCGCGCCTACCCGCCGATGGACAGCCGCTATGACATCCGCTCGGGCATGCGCAACCTCAACAACGTGGAGAGCAAGGGCGCCTCGGCCACGGTGAACTGGCGGCCGAACGAAGACATCGCTCTGAAATACGTGGTCGCCAAGCGTGAATCGGACAGCGAGGCCAACATCGACTTCGATACCGCCCCGGTCAAGCTCGCCGACGTGGGGGGCACCTACCACGACGACCAGGTCAGCAACGAAGTGCAGTTGAACTACGATGCCGGCGGCCGGGTGCGCGGCGTGGTCGGCCTGTACCAGTTCAGCGGCGAAGCTGGCGGGCAGATCCAGAACAACTACTTCAGTGCGCAGTTCGCCGACAACCAGGGCAAGGTGCTGACCGACAGCATCGCGCTGTACGCGGACTGGACCTTCGACCTGACCAGCAGACTGAAGCTCGATGTCGGCGCCCGCTATACCGACGAGGACAAACGCGCGATCGTGCTGAATCGCCTCTACGCGGACCCGGGCTTCATCCGGCCGGTGGCGGTGACCGCCGATTTCGACAAGAAGACCAACTTCAAGAACGTCTCGCCCAAGGTCTCGCTGGACTACCAGATCACCCCGGACATCATGGTCTATGGCCTGGCGACGCGTGGCTTCAAGTCCGGTGGCTACAACATCCGCGCCAACGCGGTGGCGGTTCCGCGCTCGGCGGAGCCGTTCGATGACGAGACCGTGGACAGTTACGAAGTCGGCAGCAAGATGGCCTTCCTCGACCAGCGCCTGTTCCTGAACCTGTCGGCGTTCTACAACAAGTACAAGGACATCCAGCTGTCGGTGTTCACCGGCCTGGATACCAATGGCGACGGCATCGATGATTCCTTCTTCGGCGATTTCACCAATGCCGGCGCCGGTACCGTCAAAGGCCTGGAAGTCGAGTATCAGTACCTGCCCAGCCAGCACTGGCTGATTTCCGGCAACCTGGCGTGGCTGGATACCAAGTACGACGAGTACATGGACCGCGGCATCAACGTGGCCAGGCAGATGAAGTTCACCAATGCCCCGGAATTCTCCGGTGCGGTCAACGTGGAATACCGCACCGACCTGGCCAACGGCAGCAACCTGTCGGCACGGGTGAGCTACAGCTATCAGAGCGAGGTCTGGCCGACCACTGACCTGAGCCCGGTGATCCGACAGCAGGGTTACGGGCTGGTCAATGCCGGCGTCATCTGGCGCCTGGATGATGCGTGGACCTTCTCGCTGCAGGGCACCAACCTGGCCGACAAGGAATACCGCACCACCGGTTACAACATCCCGGCGGTCGGCACGCTGATTGGCTTCTATGGCCCGCCGCGCCAATATAGCCTCAGCGTCCGGTACGATTTCTAGCGCATCCGTTACGATCTTCAGGAAGCTTCTGCATGACGCAGTCTTACGACGACCTGTACTGGAACAGCAATGATGGATTGCGCCTGCACGCGCGCGACCATGCACCCGATGCGGGGCAGGCAGCGCGTGGCACGGTGGTCTGCATTCCAGGACTGACCCGCAATGGCGCCGATTTCGACGCGCTGGCCGATGTACTCACCGCCGAGGGCTGGCGCGTGATCGCGGTCGACCTGCGCGGTCGCGCAGGGTCGGAACGCGCATATGACCCGTCCAGCTACAACCCACGTGCCTATGCGGATGACATGGTCGCGCTGCTGCGCTCGCAGAACATCGACAAGGCGGTGTTCGTCGGCACCTCGCTGGGCGTACTGGTGACCATCACCCTCGCCTCGCGCGCGCCCGAGCGGATCGCGGGCGCGGTGCTCAACGATGCCGGCCCCAAGGTGCCACGCGAGGCGCTGGCACGGATCGGCAAGTACGCCGGCAAGCCGGTCCCGCCGATGGACCTGGTGCAGGCCACGGCTTACGTGGAATCCATCGGCAAGGCCGCGTTCCCTCGCTTCAGCACCGACGACTGGCGGCAGATGGCGGTGCGCACCTTCCGCCCACGAAACGATGGCCTGCTGGAACTGGACTACGACCCGGCGGTGATCCGCACCACCCGGCCATGGCTGCTGTGGCTGTTGCGTCCGCTGCTATGGCGTGCGGTTCGCGGGCTGACCGCACGGGTGCCGGTGCTGGTGGTGCGCGGTGCGCTGTCCGACATCCTGCCAGCCGATGTCGCGCGACAGATGGCGGCCACCTCGGAAAGTGCCCGCCTGGTGGAGGTGCCCGATGTGGGGCACGCGCCGATGCTGTCCGAGCCAGAGGCGCGTGACGCGATCCTGACCTTGCTGGAGCGTGTGGCGTGAGTGCGGACAGCGACCTGCCTCCCGCCCTGCTGGCGTTGCAGCAGTGGGCCGCCAGTGAGCGGCTGAGTGGCGTGACCCGCGTGGACCAGACGCGTATCGATGCCTTTGCCGACGCCACCGGCGACCACAACTGGATCCATGTCGATCCGGCGCGGGCGCAGGCGCAGATGCCGGGTGGGCAGACCATCGCACACGGCTTCCTGCTGCTCTCGCTGATGGTGGAGGACGATGTGGCCGCCCTCGCCGGCTTCCCCGGCATCGCCCATGTGCTCAACTACGGCTTGAACAAGGTCCGCTTCCTGGCGCCGGTGCCGAGCGGGTCCGAGGTGCGGGTACGCTCGCAGCTGGTGTCACTGGATGCGCGCCATCCCGGCCAGTGGCTGCTGACCCAGCGCAAGGCCGTTGAGCGGGTGGCCGATGGCGAGCTGGCACTGGTCGCTGAGCAGCTGTCACTGATTGTGATCGCCTCCTAGCACCACCCTGCCCGCTTCTCTCCCTACACTGGAGCGATGTTGACGCCCTCCATCGTCCTCTTCGCCTGCATTGCATGGACCGCACTGCTGTTTGGCGTGGCGCTGTGGGGCGAGCGCCGGGGGCACCGGCTTTCGAAGGCATGGCCGCTCATCTATGCACTGTCGCTGGCCGTGCACTGCACCGCGTGGACCTACTACGGCGCCGCCTCGCAGGGGCTGCAATGGGGCTTCCCGATTCCCCCGACCCTGGCCGGCATGGCGCTGATCTTCGCCCTGGGCCTGCCGTTCCTGCTCCGCCTGGGGCGGCTGGCCAAACAGCACAACAGTGCCACCATCGCCGATCTGGTCGTTGCACGACTGCGTGGCGATCGTGGTCTTGGCTTCACCATCACCCTGGTGGCGCTGTTCGGCATCATTCCCTACATCGCACTGCAGCTGAAAGCCGTCAGCCAGGGGCTGGGTGCCCTGCTGGGTGATCGGTTCGCGCCTGCCGGTGCGCAGCTGGACATGTCGTTCTGGTTCGCGCTGACGATGGCCGCGTTCACCCTGCTGTTCGGTGCACGCAAGGCCTCGGCCACCGAGCCCAACCGCGGCATCGTGGTCGCGCTGGGCCTGGAATCGGTGTTGAAACTGGTGGCGCTGCTGGCCATTGGCCTGTATGCGGCGCTGTCCGTGCACACGGCCGGCACACCGCTGCTGGAGAAGATGGCGCAGCTGCCACCCCCGGCCATCGTGCCGGACTATCTCACCATGGTCGCGCTGGGGGCGATCTCCGCGTTCACCCTGCCGCACCAGTTCCACGTCGGCGTGGTCGAGCTTCGCCAGACCTCGGACCTGAAGACGGCACGCTGGATGTTCCCGGTCTACCTGCTGCTGATCGGCCTGCCGTCGGTGCCGATGGCATTGGCCGGCGCCGCGCAGCTGCCGGCCTCGGTATCACCGGACCTGTACGTGCTGGCGCTGCCGCAGGCCGGTGGCCATCATCTGCTGGCGCTGCTGGCCTATCTGGGCAGCCTGAGCGCGGCCACCGGCATGATGATCCTGTCCGGGCTGACGCTGTCGATCATGCTTGGCAACCATGGGTTCGGTTCGCGCCTGCTCGGCGGCATCGGGGGCGGCGTGGCCAACGCCGATCTGCGCCCGCGCGTGCTGGCGTTCCGCCGTGCCGGCATCCTCGCCGTGTTCCTGATGTCGTGGCTGTACAGCCGCGCGATGAGCGACACCGAGGCACTCAGCGATTTCGGCCTGATGTCCTTCACCGCTCTCTCGCAGCTGGCACCGGCTGTGCTGCTGGCGGTGTATCGCCCACGTACGCCCTCCGCGGCCATCATGGCCGGCATCGTGCTGGGCTCGTTGGCCTGGCTGTGGCTGGTACTGCTGCCGATGGTGATCCCGGCCGCGACGCCGTCGGTCAGCGCCGACGGGCTGCACTGGTTGGCGGTGGTCTCGCTGCGCGTGCAGCCAGGCCATATCGCCATCAGCATGGGAGCCAGCCTGGCGGTCAACCTGCTGACCGTGGCCCTGGTGTCACGGGCCGTGCGTCCGTCCTTGCCGCGCAGGCGGGATGCGGTGGCTGCGGTGTCCCTGCGCAGGACCGCCGGACGCTTCCTTGGCCAGGAGCGTGCGCGCCAGCTGCTGGAGGGCCACGCCGGGCAGATGCTGGATGACGACCGGGTCACCGCCGTCGAGCGTGAGCTGACGGCCGTGGTCGGCGCAGGCATGGCACGACTTCTGGTCGAAGCCGCACGCGAAGGCGGCGCCGCGCCGCTGGATGCGGTGACCCGCGCCGTCGGCGAGGCCACCCAGGTGCTGCGCTTCAACCAGCGCCTGCTGGAAGCCGCGCTGGAGAACATGAGCCAGGGCATCAGCGTGGTCGATGCGCAATTGCAGCTGGTAGCCTGGAACAGCCGCTACGCCGCGCTGTTCAAGTTCCCGCCTGAGCTGCTGCAGGTCGGGCAGCCGGTGGTCAACCTCACGGCATGGGCACTGGGGCAGCTGAAGATCGGCGATGGCCCCGGCGACACGCCCACCAAGGCATTGCAGCGCCGCGTCGCGCATATGCGCCGTGGCACGCCGCACCTGTCCGAACGGATCTTCCCCGATGACACCATCGTCGAGATCCGCGGCAACCCGATGCCGGGCGGCGGCTATGTAGCCACCTTCACCGATGTCACGGCGTTCCGCCGCGCGGAGGATGCGCTCAAGCGCAGCAATGAAAATCTGGAACGCCGGGTACAGGACCGCACCGCGCGGCTGCAGCAGGCGGTACAGGAGGCCGAGCGCGCGAACGCGGCAAAAACGCGCTTCCTGACGGCGGTCGGCCATGACCTCATCCAGCCCCTGCATGCGGCCCAGTTGCTGACCGAGGCGATGTCGCAGCACATCGAGTCCGAGTTCCTCGACAGTTTCCTGCGGCAGATCCGCGGCGCATTGGATTCCACTGATGACCTGCTGTCCGGCCTGCTGGATATCTCGCGACTGGAAGCCGGTGGGCTGGTGGCCGATCCGCGCCCCTTCGCGCTGTCGACCGTGCTGGATCCGCTTGCGCAGGAGTTCGCGGTGCTGGCGGCGGCGCGTGGCCTGCAGTTCCGCCACGTGCGGAGCCAGGCCTGGGTCCATAGCGACCCGCTGCTGCTGCGCCGGGTGCTGCAGAACTTCCTGGCCAACGCCATTCGTTACACCCGCCATGGCGGTGTCTTGCTGGGTGCGCGCCGCCAGGGGCAGGCACTGATGATCGGCGTGCATGACACCGGCCCCGGCATTGCTCCGGAGCAGCAGGCGGTGGTGTTCGAGGAGTTCCACCGGATCGATCGCAGCAACGGGCAAGGACTGGGCCTGGGCTTGACCATCGCGCACCGCATCGCCGACCTGCTGCATGCACCCTTGCACCTGCGCAGCGTACCCGGGCATGGCTCGGCCTTCTCGATCAGCGTGCAACGCGCAGCACCCCCTGTGACCCCGCGCAGTCCACCACCGACGGGCGGCAGCAGCGCCCTGAAGGGAATTCGTGTACTGGTGGTGGACAACGACCCGGACGCACTGGAGGCGATGCGGCAGCTGCTGCATTCCTGGGGTTGCGATGTGATCGCGGCAGGCAGCGCCGATGACATCGGGCCCTCAGCGAACGAGGCGGCGCTGTGGCTGTTCGACTATCACCTGGATGACGGCGATACCGGTGTTACGCTGTGGAAGCGGATGGTGGGCATGCATGGGTCGCGGCCGACGGTGATCCTCAGCGCGGATACCGGCAGCCATACGCGCGAGGCGGTGCGCGGCGTTGGGCTGTCCCTGCTCAACAAGCCATTCAAGCCGTTGGCGCTGCGCTGGGCGATCAACCACCTGCTGGCGGCCACTGCCACGCCCTGACCCATCAGGGCTCGGGAAGCTCTTCGATCTGCCGGGACGGATCGGCCAACCCCATTTCGTGCAGCACGCGGATGGCCTGCGCGCGGTTGCGCACGCCCAGCCGCTCCATGATGCGTGTCATGTGCGCCTTGACCGTGCGCAGCTGTACGCCCAACCGGTCGGCGATCTGCTTGTTGAGCAGGCCCTCGGCCACCAGCCCCAGCACCTTGTACTGATGTGCCGACAGGCTGGCCAGGCGTGCGGCCAGGTCGGCATCCCTGCTGAACGGTGCCACCCGCGCCACCGGCTCGCGCAGCAACGCTGGAATCCAGCGCTCACCCTCCAGCACGGACTGCAGCGCGGACTGCAGTTCGTTCAAGCCCGAGCTCTTGGGCAGGTAGCCTGCGGCACCGAGGTCGATGGCACGCCGGATGACCTGCGGCTCCTCGTTGGCGGAGACGATGATGATCGCCAGGCCCGGCTGCAGGGCACGGATCGTGGCCAGCCCGGCCAGCCCATGGTTGCCGGGCATGTGCAGGTCCAGCAGCATCAGGTCGATCGACTGGTTCTCGATCACCTCCAGCACGCCGTCCAGCGAATCAGCCTCGCTGATCTGCAGATCGTCGACCGCCTCTTCCGCCGCGCGATGCAGTGCCGCACGGAACAAGGGGTGATCATCGGCGATGAGCAGGGTGGGCATGTCCTGGCGAGATTATCAAATCGGGTGCGCGCGGGAACAGGTACCTAGGTACGCTGGTACAGCGGGAAGGGCTTGCTAGTGTGGGGCGGAGAAGGCCGGCGACCGCAACGCCGCCCACGAGGAAATGCCATGTCATCCGCCCCCACTCCCGATGCCCATGCCTATCCACTGCTGATCAAGCAGCTGCTGCTGATGCCGCTGGCAGTGAGCCCTGGACAGGAAATCGTCTACGGCGACCAGGTACGGTTCGATTACCGCACCCTGCACGCGCGCATCGGCCAGCTGGCAGGCCTGCTGACCTCGCTGGGAGTCGGCCACGGCGACACGGTGGCGGTGATGGACTGGGACAGCAACCGCTACCTGGAGGCCTACTTCGCGGTGCCGATGATCGGTGCGGTGCTGATGATGGTGAACGTGCGCCTGGCCCCCGAGCAGATCGCGTACACGCTGAACCACAGCGGCGCGCGGACGATCCTGGCCAACCGCGAGTTCCTGCCGCTGCTGGACGCCATCGACGAGCAGCTGCCGGACCTGCGCACCCGCATTCTGCTGGACGATGCCGATGGCCCGCTGCCGCCAGGCTTCGCCACCGAGTATGAAGCGGGCCTGCGCGCTGCTACGCCGGTCGTCCGCTTCCCGGACTTCGACGAGAATGCCCGTGCCACGGTGTTCTACACCACCGGAACCACCGGGTTACCCAAAGGGGTCTATTTCAGCCACCGGCAGCTGGTGCTGCATTCGCTGGCGGCGATGGCCGCGCTCGGCGGTGCCTCCCGCCAGGGCCGCCTGCACCGTGACGACGTCTACATGCCCATGACCCCGATGTTCCATGTGCACGCGTGGGGCCTGCCCTACGTGGCTACCGCGATGGGCATCAAGCAGGTCTATCCGGGGCGCTACCTGCCTGCGAAGCTGCTGGCGTTGATCGCCCGCGAAAAGGTCACCTTCTCGCACTGCGTGCCAACCATCCTGCACATGCTGCTGGAGCACCCGGACGCGACGCAGACCGACCTGGAGGGCTGGAAGGTGATCATCGGCGGTGCCGCCCTGCCCCGTGCCCTGGCGCAGCGTGCACTGGCACGGGGCATCGACATCTTCGGCGGCTATGGCATGTCCGAGACCTGCCCTCTGCTCACCATCGCCCAGATCGACGTGGACAGCGTGACCGATGCCGACGAGGTGCTTTCATTGCGCACCAAGGCCGGCATTCCGGTGCCGCTGGTGGACCTGCGGATTGTCGACCCGGACATGGGCGATGTCGTCCACGATGGCGTCGCCACCGGCGAAGTGGTGGCACGAGCACCCTGGCTGACCCAGGGTTACCTGCACGATCCCGACGCTTCGGCAGCATTGTGGGTGGGCGGCTACCTGCACACCGGCGACATCGGCAACATCGACGAAGGTGGCTACCTGCGCGTCACCGATCGCATCAAGGACGTGATCAAGACCGGTGGCGAATGGATCTCCTCGCTCGCGCTGGAAGACATCATCGCGCTGCACCCGGCAGTCAGCGAAGTCGCGGTGATCGGTATCGCCGATGCGAAATGGGGCGAACGGCCGCTGCCACTGGTGGTCAGGCAGCCCGGCCGTGATGTGTCAGAGGCGGAGATCATCGAACTTGTCGCAGCGCGCAGCCGTTCCGGAGACATCTCACGCTATGCGATTCCGGAGTGTGTCAGCTTCGTGGATGCGATCGAGCGGACCAGCGTGGGCAAGATCAACAAAAAAAAACTGCGCGGGCTGCATGATCCGGGCGCTGGCACCGGCGGGCGCTGACGCCCTCTGCCGGCACGGCTCAACCGCGCGATACCCTGCCCTGCAGCAACTGGACCCAGGCCTGGAATCCCTCCAGGAAGCGCTGCAGGCGCTTGCGCGTCGCCGCGTCGAAATCGTCCGCATCGTTGTCGTAGGCTGCCGCAGCTTCGGCCACGTAGAGCTGTGGCGAGGCCATGGTCAATGCCCCCATGGCGGTCAGTGTATGGCGCAGCTGCGACTGTGCCAGTTTGGTGCCCCAGTGACCCGGCGTGGCGCCGATGATCGCCACCGGCTTGGCCGAAAGGACCGTGCGGTATTCGGCATCGTCGCGGGACAGCCAATCGAGCGTGTTCTTGAGTACGCCGGGCAGGGACTGGCTGTACTCCGGCGTGGCGATCAGCACGCCGTCAGCGGCTGCAATGGCCGCGCGCAGGCGCTTGACCCCGGCAGGACCGGCCGGGTCGGCGGCTTCCAGGTCTTCGTCGAACAGCGGAATATCGGCAATGGTGTCATGCACGGTCAGCAGCAGGCCCGCAGGCGCGGCGCCTGCTGCAGCCCTGACCAGGCGCCGGTTGTAACTGTTGCCACGCAGGCTGCCGGCAAACGCCAGGATGTTCAGCGGTGGAGGGTTGTCGGACATGCGGGATTCCTGGAATGAGTCGGTGCGGGGTCACGGGCCAGGCATCGACAGCGCGGGAGGCACCGGGAACGGTCGCGCACAGCGTACCCCAGAAGCATCGCGCCCCAGCGGCAGGTGCAGGTGTCCGCCAGGTCCCGTCAGCCCGTGGCCAGCACGATCACCTGGTCGGCTGCGGTCACCACGCTGCGGCGATGGGTGATGGCCACGATCGTGACATCACCGGCAAGCGCGCGGATATGGCCCATGATCTCGCGCTCGGTCGCCTCGTCCAGCGCCGAGCTGGCTTCATCCAGGAACAGGATGGTGGGCTCTCCATAAAGTGCACGGGCAATGGCGATACGCTGCCTTTCGCCACCGGAAAGTTTCAGGCCACGCTCGCCCACGCTGGTTTCAAACCCTTCGGGTAGCGCGTCGATCAAGGCCAGGATCGACGCCTTGTGGGTCACGTGACGCAACCGGGTGTCGTCGCGCGGGCGCCCCAGCAGGATGTTGTCGGCCAGGCTCTCGTTGAGCAGGATGACATCCTGGGGAACGACGGCGACGGCGGCGTGCCACGCGGCACGGTCGATGTGGGCCAGGTCGGTGCCATCCACCAGGATGCGACCGTGCTGGGGCTCGATCGACTTCAGTGCCAGCTTGAACAGCGTCGACTTCCCTGCCCCGGTCTCCCCCATCAGGAAGTTGATGCCGCCGCGCCCGGCGTGGAAGGACGCATCCCGGACGCCGCGGCCATTGCCGTAGCGATGGCTGACATGCTGGAACTCGATCCGGCCGCACTTTCCGCGGAATCGGCCGGCGTTCGCCGCCTGCCGTTCTTCGGGCGCCGCCCACAGGGCCGACAGCGGCGTCAGCAGCGTCCACGAACGGGCAACGTCATCAATCGAGCGCGCGATCATTTCAAAGGGCATGTTGAGCTGCAGCAACAGCAGGTTGAACAGCACGATATCGCCGACGCTCAGGTCACCACTCTGGTAGCGTGGGAGTAGCAGTGCGAAGGTGACGATGAACTCGACCGCCAGGCCGATGCCGAGCAGCACGATGAAGCCGATCCGCTGCAGCACGTAGGCACGCCAACTGTCGCGCACCTCCTGGGCCTTCTGTTCGAAGCGCTGGATCATCCACGCGCTGCCGCCGAACTGGCGCAACGTCTCCATCGCGTTCATCGCATTGCCGACAAAGCGCGCATTCTGCTGGCCCGCCTCGACCGCCGCCTCACGATGGATCCGTGCTCGCCGGGTGGCGATGGCCGAGAGCGTGACGGCCACAGAGCCATAGCCCAGCACGATCGCCACCATCTGCAGGTTGATCAGTGCGCCCAGTGTCAGCAGGGTCAGCAGGATCTGCAGTGCGCTGGGAATGAACACCACCAGGCCGAGCTGCACCACGATCTTCAGCGCGTTGCGGCCTTTCTCCCCGGCCACCTGCAGTTCGGCTGCGTTGTAATCCAGGAAGAAGCTGTGGGTCTTCTTCAGCAGGCGCGCGAAGTAGCGGGTGCTGGTGATGAAACCGAGGTTCTCGCCACTGAGGAACGACAGGTACTGCACGGTGTTCTGCAGGATGCTGGCGGCGCCGAGCATCACCGCGTAGAGCAGGAACCATCCCGCCAGTTCACGGATGCCTTCCGCGCTGATGCGGTCGATCAGGCGCGAGAACAGGTACGGCGCTGCCACCGTGGCCAGGCCGGAAAGCATGACGATGGCGGCGATCAACAGCAGCAGCCTGCGGTCCGCCTTCCAGTACGCGGCGAGGATCTCGGTGACCGGCGGCGGCAGCGCGAACATTCTCATCAGCGTCGGTCCGGCATCTGTGCAGTGACTCGTGTGTGGCGGTGCGCCTGCCCTCGCCCCTCGGCACAGCAAGATCGCCGCGCACGTTGAATGATATGATATAACATCTCCATTGAAGGCGCGATGGCTCGTGCCGCAGACCAACATCCGATGAGATCGATGGACCGGGGCATGAACAACGCATCCACTGCCAGGCCGGCGGCATTGGTGGTCGTCAGTCTGGCCGCTGCTCTGCAGCTCAACGCGCCGGCAATGGCGCAGGATGCCAGCGCTCTGGGCAGTACTGCCCAGGGCGACCGGCGATCCGATACCGCCACGCTGGACAAGGTGATGGTCATTGGCAGCAATATCCGCGATGCCATTGGCGGCGGCGCCTCTCCGGTCATCGTGATCGACCGGGAGGCCATTGATCGAACCGGGGTAGCCTCGTTGCAGCAGCTCTTCGAGAAGCTGCCGCAGAACTTCGGCGGTGGTGCCAACGGCGCCAACGTCGGCAACCTCGGCGTCGACCGCGATACCGGCAACAACTTCGGCCAGGGCACCGCCATCAACCTGCGTGGCCTCGGCACGGGCACCACGCTGACGCTGATCAACGGCCACCGCGTGACCTCCTCGAACCGCTACCAATACGTCGACATCTCGCTGATTCCGCTGAGCGCCATCGAGCGCGTGGAGATCCTCACCGATGGCGCCTCTGCCATCTACGGCACCGACGCCGTCGGCGGTGTGGTCAACATCGTCCTGCGCCGCGATTTCACCGGCTATGAGACCTCGCTGCGCTATGGCAGCGTCACCCGCGGCAACATGGACGAGTACCAGGCCTCGCAGTCGGCCGGCTGGTCGTGGGAGGGTGGCCACCTGATGGCCAGCTACGAGTTCCTGAAGCAGGGCAACCTCGCCGCCGTCGACAAGGACTTTTCCCGGAACGTTACGGTCAAGCCCTACGACATCTATCCCGGTTCGAAGCGGCACAGCCTGTATCTGGACGGCGTGCAGGCGCTCAGTGATGTGCTGACGCTCAACCTGACCGGCTCCTTTGCCAAGCGCGAGATGGACACCACCATTTCCGGCACCGCCGACGAGACCCGCCTGTTCCCGCACACGCGGCAGTTCGATGTGTTCGCCGGGCTTACTCTCGAGCTTCCGCGCCAGTGGCAGGCCCGCCTGAATTCCGGATTCGGCAGGAGCGACGTCTCCTACGAGAGAACCACCATCACCGGCAGCTCGGTCAGCACCGCGCCGCCGACGGATACGAACTCCGAATCGCGCTATCTGGAAGTGATCGCCGACGGCGAGCTGTTCAATCTTCCGGCCGGCGGCGTACGCGCGGCATTCGGTGCGGGCTACCGCCGCGATGGCTATGAACTGCTCGACCACCGCGGGCTTGAGAAGCCGCTGGATCTGCAGCGCACGATCCGTTCCGCTTTCGCTGAGCTCAACATTCCGCTGCTGGCAGACATGCCTGGCGTTCGTCGGCTGTCGCTGACTGCGGCCGCACGCTACGACGACTACAGCGATTTTGGTTCCACCCTCAATCCCAAGCTCGGCCTGCTGTGGGAAGCAACGGAAGGACTTTCATTCCGCACCAGCTACGGCCGCTCCTACCGGGCGCCGGTCTACCAGGACATGCAGCTGAACAACACCGTGGTGGTGGCCAAAGTACCCAACCCGAGCGCGGCCAACGGAAGCACGGTGCTGATGATGCTCTCCAACGGAAACCCGGATCTGGGGCCCGAACGTGCCAAGACCTGGACCGGCGGCGTCTCGTTCGCGCCCCCGTCGCTGCCGGGCCTCAAGATCGACGCGAACTACTATCACATCGAGTATGCCGACCGGATCGGCAGCGGTTTCGGCGGCAGTTTCCCGTCGCTGTTCCTGCAGTCCACCGCGCCCTATGCGGACCTGCTGACCGTCAACCCGACGCCGCAGCAGATCCAGCAGGCGCGCCAGCTGGGTGCCTCCGGCCTGGGCCTGTTCGTATCGCGGGTGGGCCCTTATGCCCTGGCACCAGGAACCGATGAAACCAGCAGCGAAGTCATCCTGGACAACCGCTTTCGCAACAACGCGTTCACTTCGCAGCGCGGCGTCGATTTCAATGCCTCCTACGATTTCGACGCTGGCCAGACCCGCATCGCGTTGAACCTTGCCGGCCAGTACATCATCGATTCCAAGCGCCGCGTGACCGCCACCTCGCCCGAGGTGGACGCGGTGAATGCGGTGTACTTCCCGGTCGACCTGAAGGTGCGCGGCGGCCTCGCCATGAGCCACCGGCAGGTTGCCGGCGGGCTGTTCGTGAACTACGTGGACAGCTATCGCGATCCCGCCAACCGCGCCGACCCCCATGTCAGCTCGTGGACGACGGTCGACCTCAATCTCAGGTATGACTTCAGCGGTGCTGCCGGTGCCGGACAGGGCACTTCGCTGGCCTTCAACGTGCAGAACCTGTTCGACCGGAATCCGCCCTTCATCGTCAACAGCATCAACACCGGTTTCGACCCGACCAATGCAACGGCGCTCGGCCGATTCCTGTCCATGACATTGACCCATCGCTGGTAGGGCGCCCGCCATGAGCGATGCCTCCCCCACCTTCTCCAGACCCGCATCCGCCGTGCGCCAGACCCTGGTCGTTGCCGCGACCCAGCTGAAGCTGATGTGGCGCGAGCGGCGCCTGTTGTGGCTCGCGCTGACCCTGCTGCTGCTTGCGGGAGCGTCGGTTACCACGGGCGCAGCACGGCTGGCCCAGCAGGCCCAGGAGCGCCAGATCGTAGCGGAGCAGGAGGCCGGGCTGTGGGACAGCCAGGGCACGATCGACCCGCATGCTGCCGCGCACGTCGGCCGCGCCATTCCCGCGCCGGTGCGGCCGCTGGCGGCGCTCGACCCGGGCATCACGGATTTCGTCGGCACCTCGGTGTTCATCGAAGGCCATGCGCAGAACCCGGCCCGGCACCGACCCATCGACGCCGGCACCGCGCTCAGCCGGTTCGATGGCTTCTCCGCCGCATGGGCGCTGCAGGTCGTGGCGCCTCTGCTGATCATCCTTGCCGGATTCGCCAGCCTCTCCGGAGATGTCGCCCGCGAAACCCTCCGCCAGGAGCTCGGCAGTGGTGCATCGGCCCACGTCCTGATCGGCGGCCGGCTGATCGCGCTGGCAACGGCATCGCTGCTGCTGGTGCTCGCCCTGCTGGTGGTCAGTGTTCCCGGCATGGCCGGACGCACCCTCGGCACGGCCGACATCATGGCGCTGATTGCGATGTTCGCGGCGTATGCGCTCTATCTCCTGGTGTTCTGCGCCATGACCATCGGCGTCTCGGCGCGCTTCAGCGCAGCACGCACGTCGTTGGTGGTGCTGCTCGGCTTCTGGGTGGTAGCCACCCTGCTCGCGCCGCGGGTGGCCCCCGCACTGGCCGAATCACTGTATCCCACGCCTACTGCCCCCGCGTTCCGGGCGGCGGTCAGCGAGGACGCAGAGCACGGCGCAGATGGCCACGACCCGGCGGACAAGCGGCTGGATGCACTGAAAGCAGAGATGCTGGCACGCTATCAGGTGAAGGACGTGGACGATCTTCCGGTCAACTTCCGCGGCGTGGCGCTGGAGTTCGCCGAAGCCAATTCCACCGAGACCTACAACCGCCACTTCGAACGCATCTACGCTACCTACCAGCGGCAGGCGATCACGCAGCGCGCCTTCGCGGCGCTGTCGCCCACCCTCGCGCTGCAGGCCGCGTCACGGGCACTGGCGCGCACCGACTTCCCTGCACAACTGGCGTTCCTGCGCGGAGTCGAAGACTATCGCTACCGGCTGATCCAGGCACTCAACCTGGAAGTGAAACAGCACAAGGCCGCGAACGGCAGCAAGCATCTGGCCGATATCGCGACCCTTACCCGCTCCGTGGCGTACAGCCCGCAACAACCGCCGCTGGGCCACATCGCCGCGGCACAGTCGGTGAATTTCGCCATCCTGCTGGCCTGGGTGCTGCTGGCCCTGGGGCTGGTGTTCACGTCGGCGCGGCATCTCGGGAGTGCCCCATGAGCAGCCTGTCGATCGCAGGGCATGAGATCCGTCGCCTGCTTCGTGACCGGGCGTTGCCGGTGCTGCTTGGCCTGCTGGTGGTGCTGGCGGCCTATGCAGCATGGAATGGCAGTGCGTGGGTCGGGCAGCGCGAGGCAGCCATCAGCCTGATCAACGCGGAAGAACAGGATGCCATGGACCGCAGCCGGGGGTTCGTTGGCAAGGCGCCGTCGGTACTGCCCCGCGTCCAGCCGGTGCTCCCTCCCGGCCCGATGGCGGCATTGTCGATTGGACAGGCGGACGCCTACCCCTACACCGCCGATGTGGTTGCGCTGGGTGACCGTACCCAGCTGCTCAGGCATGTGTGGTCCGACATCGGCAATCCTGCCGTGCAGGCCGCTGGCCGATTCGACCTGGCCTTCGTCATTGTGTTTCTGCTGCCCTTGGTCATCCTGGCGACCACCTTCGATCTCTGGTCGCGCGAATGCGAGCGCGGCATCACAGCGTTGGTGTTGTCACAGCCCATCGCGGCAGGACGGCTGATCGCGGTGAAGGCCCTGGCCCGAGGTGCCATCGTGCTGCTGCCTGCGCTGGCGATCATCATTGCCGTTGCCGCTGGCTCGGGCGCAATACGCCCTTCCGGCCTGGCCGTGCTTGCCCTGATCGTGCTCGCCTACGGCAGCTTCTGGCTGGCACTGGCGGTGCTTATCGGCTGCTTCGCCCGGCGCACCACCGAGGCCGCGATCGCCGCTGGCGCACTGTGGCTGCTGATCGTTGTCATGGCCCCATCACTGGTCCTGGCAGCGGTGAACCTGATGGTTCCACCGCCCTCGCAGATGCAACTGGCGACCGCACTGAAGGCGCAGCTGGCCGGCACTGCCCGCCAGCAGCAGCAGCGCCACGCGGCAGCCTCCCCCGCCACCCGTTCGCCAGCACCGCGCATTGCGGACGCCGTGCGCGTGGCCTATGCCGATCTTGTCCAGGCCGATCAGGCCATCGCGCCCTTGATCGCCGCGCATACGGAGGCTGAGGACGTGCGACGCCGGGCACTCGACCGGGCGCGCCTGCTACTGCCGTCGGTCGCGGTGCAGGATGCACTGGACCGCCTTGCCGGATCCGACGCCGACCGGGCGCTGGCGTTCCAGCAGCAGGTCCTCATGTACTGGCACGCACGTCGGCAGCTGCACAAGGCCTATCTGGACCGTGACGTGCCACAGACGCTGGCCGAGTACGACGCCCTGCCCCGTTTCGAATTCCAGGACACGGCGGGCGCCCTGCAACGCGGTGTAATGATCGACCTGGCCGCGTTGGCGGTCGCCACCCTGCTTCTGCTGATCGCAGCCTGGTCGATGCGGCGTCGGCTGGCCACCCCCTGAGGTACACCACTCATGCTGACTGCAACGCATCTGGTCAAGGAACACGGCACGCATCGGGCGCTGGATGATGTGAGCTTCACGGTAGCTCCCGGCGAGATCTTCTGCCTGCTGGGTGCCAACGGGGCCGGCAAGTCGACCACGATCAAGCTGTTCCTGGGCTTCCTCGAACCCACCTCCGGATCCGCCGAGGTTGATGGGCTCAGTGCCTGGCAGCGGCCACAGGAGGTACGCCGGCGCCTGTTGTACATCCCGGAGAACGTGGCGCTGTATGACGAACTGACCGGCTATGAAAACCTGGATTACTTCGCGCGCCTGGCTGCGGTGGAGCAGCGTTCGCCCGCACGGCTGAAGGACGCGCTCAGGTCTGCCGGGCTGGCGCCCGAGGCATTCGGGCGACGCGTCGGGCTTTACTCCAAGGGCATGCGCCAGAAGGTGGGCATCGCGCTGGCCATCATCAAGGAAGCCAGGGCGCTGCTCCTTGATGAGCCGACGTCCGGCCTGGACCCGACCGCTTCGGCCGAATTCCACGAGCTGATCGTGCGCCAGCGCGACCGCGGCACGGCGATCCTGATGGCCACCCACGATCTGTTCCGTGCCCGCGAAGTGGCGACGACCATCGGGCTGATGCAAGCCGGCAGGCTGTGCAGGACACTGGATGCCAGCACGATCACCGCCAATGACCTGGAGAGCCTCTACCTTGAGGAAATGAGCCGGAGCGCCTAGGCCACGCCGGCCGCAGGCGCGCCTGGCCGGCCCATCCAGCGCCTGAGCCAGGCTTCGATGTTGACCTGTGGACCGAAGATGCCCAGCACCTGGGATGAGTGATCCGGGCTGACCCTGCGGATGCCCGCGTCGGCCGATGCGCTGTCGATGTAGCCCCGCCGCGCCAGCAGACCATCCACCAGCAGGCCCCTGATGAACTGCTGATGCCGCTGGGTGACCGCCACCGAGTGATCGTCGAGGTAGGACTTCACCTTGCGCGACAGCAGCGCCTGCGGCAGCAGGCCCTGCAGTGCACGACGCGCGATCGTCCGGTCTTCCGCGCCGGCCATCAGCAGGTGCAGCGGCAGGCGGGCGAACAGTTCCACCACAGGCTGTGCGCTGATGGGTGATACGCCGTGCCAGCGTCCGGCGCCCTCGAAGGGATCGAGCACGCTGGTCGGGAAGATCATCCGGCCGATGTGCGCCAGCTTGTGCGGAGAGAGCCTGTGCCCCTGTGCGCGTGCATGCCGCAGCCAGGCCGGCGGCACGCCATCCTGTTCGGACGCATCCACCTTCACCCATTCGCACGGGTTGCCCCAGCGGCCATTGATGTTGCCCGGCTTCTTGAGCACGCCGTGGACGAAGGCATCCTTGAATACCCCGTACAGCGAATCGCCCGACTGCGCGGTTTCGAACGCGACACGGAAAAAGTCACGGTCGATCCCACGCCGCCACGCATAGTCGATGGCAGCGGCATTGCCCTTGAAGCGGAGGAAGACCGCATCGCCGCCGACACCGGTGAACTGCACCGTGTCCACGTCGACATCCACGTCGCGCCGATGCAGCAGGTAACCCGAGCAATGCGCAGGACGCGCGGTTCGCGGGAAATCCATGATCTCTTCCAGCGAGCAGTGCGGCTGCCGCAGGTACTCGACGAACTCGCAGCGTCTTCCGGAGGATTCACGGGCACCGGCAACGGCCATGCGCGCGAACATGCGCTCATCGGCACCAATGCCGGCATCGTAGTGATGGACGCACTTCACCTCCGGTGCGGAGGGCGCATGCAGCAGGCCGGCGAGGACGATGGAGGAGTCCAGCCCGCCGGACAACTGAAGCTGGATGCATCGATGCTGGCTCGCCAGCGCACCGATACAGCCCAGCAGCGTTGCACGTGCCAGTTGCACGGCTTCCTCCAGATCTTCGATGGGCGCTTCACTGGCCTGCCGCACCACATCCCACTGGTAGTGCCGGCCGATCGGCCGGCCATCACGGATCGTCACTGCCTCGCCCGCTTCGAGCGCGGTGACCTCCTCGAAGCCTGTCTGCAGGCCGTCACGGAACGGGAACAGCAGCGAATAGGACAGGAACGACCAGTCGACGTTGAAGTCACCCACTCCCAGCAGCAGGCAGTCTTCCATGTTCGAAAAGACCACCGTCAACTGATCGACCGTGGTCATGTAGCACGGAATCTCCGCTGTCGGATCGCGCAGCACGAACCAGCGGGTGGTATCCGGCTGGTAGCCCACGGCAACGTAGCGCCCCCAGTACTGCTCCACCAGGCTCCTGCCCTGCGTACTGCAGGCGCTGTCTGCCGATGCAGCATCGGGAAATGCCTGTGCGGGAACGGTATCGGCGGCGAACACCTTGTGGAACAGCTTGCCGAGTACCACCAGCGGACCGGACCGGCTGTACTCGAAGTAGCCCGGGTTGTCGGTCTGGGCATAGATGGCGCCGCCGCAGCCCTTCATCACGCAGGCGATTCCGGGGCGGCCCGCTTCGATCCGTTCCATGGCCTGCAAAGCCTGCGCACGAGCGGATTCGGAATGTTCGTTCCAGAACAGAGCGATGTATCGGTACATGCCTCAAGCCGGCTACAGCACCAGGATGGGCGTCATCCGGCGCAGATTGAAGGGGATGTCGGTCAGGACCTGGTCGCCGTGCTGCAACCAGCAATGCGCTGCGAACGGCTGGGTGCGCACCGCGAACACCCACGCGGGAACGATGCCGTACCGCGACAGGAACTCACGCATGGCCAGGCAGTAGAGGAAGCACTCATCGGTCTTCCTGAAGGCGATCGGTCGCAACCAATCGAACACCCGGACCAGGAGGGCCAGCTGCTGCAGATCCACCTCGCCCGGCACGGAGGCCTGACCGCGCCTGCGGGCTGCCGACACCGTGTAGCTGAAAGGCAGGAACGTCCTGCTGCAGGCCGCGCGCGTGACCGAGGCCAGGAAGCGGCGCACATCGCAGGCCGTGATCGGCGGACATCCTCGGGACTCGCCCTCGCGCACCCAGTGCCGGGGCAACGCGATTTCGGCACTTGCTGCGGATTTGCCACGCAGCGGATCCTGGGTGATCAGGCGCCGATCAAGCAGCGACTGCAGCATCCTCGGCCTCGGCGCTCCATCGGAAGCCAGGGGCCAGTCCTGCACCAGCCCGCCAAGCGCCGCCGCTCCGCGCCGATCGATGGAGAGATAGCTGCCGGAGGCCTGATCAAGAATGACCATTGCGTCACCGGTCACACAGACATGTGCGTGCTTCGAAAGGAAGTAGGTGGTTTCAGGCTGGTCCATCGCGAGCGTGATCTCATGCTGCTGCAGGCATCAGAGCGGTGCATGCGGGGGGCATGCACCGCAGGTCATGCAGGGTGCGATGGATCAGGGCGAGGTGGTCGGGAAGACGCCATCCCACAACGTGCCGTGGTTGTGCGCCTTCGTTTCGGAAACCACCGAGCCCAGCTCGATCAGTTCACTCGGATCTTCGTGATTCTGCTCTCCAGCCACTACGCCCAGCTCAATCAGTTCGTTCATGAACATCTCCTCTAGTCAGTGGATGCACCCACGCGATGCAGTGGATGCACAGCGGCCAGGCCAGCCTCGCCCCACGTGTTTCAAGACGATTGCCGCCAAGGCACGCAAATGTTACGATATAACATATTATTTTGGTGTGACGGCCGACCGTGATCGGACGCCGCTGCAGCGACTCCCAAGAGAGCGAGATGGATGCCCACCGAGATCAATGACGATGGCCTTGATTCCACCCTTCTGCTGAAGGGCCTGTTTCCGCTGCCGAAGTTCATCCGCTTCGTCCGGGAGCGTTGCCCACCAGGAAGCTTTGATGAAGCGATGCTGGTGGAGCAGTGGCGGGATGCCCGCGCCCTCGTGCGTCACCTTCATCACGACGAAGCAGACGACGCCGATGCCATGGACGTCCTCGACCTGCCCGAAGAGATGCGGCCACTGGCCGAGCAGGCGCTTCGCCAACCCTCGATGCACCGCATGACGAGCGTGGTGCCCCGCAGTTGGCAGATGGTGGAGATCGACCGGCTGGTGGTTTTCCAGGAGTGCATCAACCTGCGCCACATCGATCAGCTTGCAGCGGCCACGGCCGCGTCACCCGATGCAAGCGAGATCATGGAGCTGGTGGCGCGACGTGGACGCCACGCACATCCGGATGTGCGCTTTACCCAGTCCGATGGCATCTACACGTTCGCATCTGCGTCCAACGACCTGCGCTTCCTCGACGTGGCGACGATCGACCCTCGCACCATCGCCGGTTACGAGCCGTTCGGCGCAGCCAGCCACGCCCTTGTCGTCTATCTCGGTTTCAGTGACAACCTGATCAGCGCCACACGCATTGGCCGCCGGATCATCCTGACCAACGGCTCGCACCGGCTGTACCTGCTGCGCAGGCTCGGCTTCCGCCATGCCCCCTGCCTGGTGACCGATGCGTCCGACAGCGATCTGTCCGACGTGTTGCTGCCCGCCGCGGTGAAGCAGGATCGGCCGTTCTATCTGGGCGCTTCGCGACCGCCGATGTTCAAGGACTACCTGGATCCACGCCTGACCTGCACCGTGCCGGTCACCCGCAAGCACTATGCGCTCAGGGCCAAGCTGGATCTGCAGCGGATCACGGTTCCAGCGGTGTAGAAAGGCCGTGGGCATCACGCCCGACGGCGGTAGCCAGCCACATCAGGTCGTCGCCCGCAGAACGCCTTTCAGATACGCGTCGTCGCCATGAACCGTTCGCGGTCCTGCTGCGTGCGGCGGCGAATCTCCTCCAGCGCCTGGCTTTCGGTCGCCTGCAGCATGGCTTCGAACAGGCGCTGGAAGTGATGGCGCATCGCATTGCGTGCGGCCACCGGATCACGCGCACGCAGGGCTTCGAAGATGGCCATGTGCTCGTCGGCACGGCTGGCGCCATCATCGTGGCAGACCCGGGCATAGACCTCGGTCACCCGCGGCAGTTCGCTGCGCATGCGCCAGATCTGCTGCACGAAAAATTCCACCACCGGATTGCCGGAAAGCCGTGCGATGGCCAGGTGGAAACGGCGGTCGTACTCGCCGGCTTCGGCGTCGCTCAGGTCGCGACGGCACAGCGCTTCGGCCAACGACTGCAATTCGGCAATGCCGGCATCATCCAGATTGCTGGCAGCCAGCGCGGCAGCCTCGGCTTCGAATACCGCGCGGGCAGCGGTGAGGTCGAAGGCGCTGACATCCGGCAGCCCGCCGGACGCCTGCGTCGGGCGCGGCTTCACATGCACGCCCGAACCGATGCGGATGGCGATCCAGCCCTGTGCTTCCAGTGCGATCTCGGCTTCGCGGATGGTGACCCGGCTGACACCGAACCGTTCGGCCAGTTCACGCTCGCCCGGCAGCCGCGAGCCCGGCGGAAATTCGCCGTCCTCTATCAGCTTGCGGAGCTTGGCAGCGATGGTCTGGTAAAGGCGGTTGGCGGACATGCGGCTGACCCTTGGCGATTCCCTCCGGGTCCCTGCCCTGCCACCGCGGCCGGCAAGGGTCCGGTTGGAGCGACGGCGCGACCACTGGCCGCGCCGCCCTGTTCAGAACTTGTATCGTACACCGAAATACGCACGCCGCCCGTAGGTCACCACTTCGCGGAAGTTCCCATAAAGCGGCTGGTAGGCCACGCGCGGCTCGTTGGTCAGGTTCATCAGCTCCAGCGACAGCGACAACTGCTTGTTCACCCGGTAGCGCAGGCGCAGGTCCACGCTGGTGTTGTCATCATAGTAGCGGTTCTGCTGCGCGGTGTTGCCGGTGAAGTCCTGGTAGTAGTGCGAGCGGAACTTGCCGATGGCCTGGATGTTGAAGCGCCCGACGTCCCAGTAGATCGAGCCGGACAGGACGTGCCGCGAGAAGCCGCTGAGACCCGCCGGCGGCACGATCGCCGGAATGATCGTGCCATCACTGGCCAGCTGCTCGCCCAGTCGTGAGTCCTGGGTCCGGTAGTCGGCATCGGCGTAGTTGTAGCTGACCTTGAAGCCCAGCCCGTCGAACGGCTTGGGCAGGTACGACAGTCGATGGGTGGCGGTCAGCTCGAAGCCGGTCAGCGTGCTGTCCTCGTCGGTGGTTACCTGCTGCCGCACCGGCACAGTCACGCTCTGGCCGTCGATGGTGTAGGTCTCCGGCACCAGCGCGGTGGCGGTGCCGCCGTTGAACTGCTTCCAGTACACCGCGCCGGCCAGCATCGTGTCCGGGTTCGGGTACCACTCCAGTGACAGGTCGCCGTTCCAGGACATCAGCGGCTGTGCCGCCGGGTTGCCACTGGCGCTGATGTCATCCAGCGCATCGGCCAGGTTGCCGTAGGTGGCATCACTGCTCACGTTGATGGTGCGCCCCGCACCCAGCGCGGCGATGTCCGGCCGTGACATCGCGCGGTACGCACCGACCCGCAGCAACACGTCCGGGCGCAGTTCGAAGGCCGCGTTGAGGCTGGGCAGCAGCTTGTCGTTGCCCGCCTTGAACACCTGCGTGCTGTACTCGCCGGTGGGTTGCAGGCGGATCGTCCCGTCACCGTTGTCCTCGATACGCAGGCCGGTACGCACGCCTTCGGAGCGAACATCGGTCTTGACCCAGCGCAGGCCGAGGTTGCCGGTCACCGGCAAACCGAACAGGCTGCTGCTGAACTCACCCAGCAGATAGAGCGCGCGTGTCTTCTCGGTGATATCGACATTGTTCGGATCCTGGAAACCCGGATCCAGCCCGCTGTCGAGGCTGCCACGGAACGACTGGTACAGGCAGTTCGGATCGAAGTACGCCCACGAGGAGATCGTGTTGCCGCTGGCGGCATCCATGAAGTCATCCTGGGGGAATGGTGCACGGCAGGCCTGGTTGGCAGCGATGATCTTCGCCTTGTCGGCCGCCACGCGCTGGTCGTAGTCGGTTACCAGGGTGTTGTCGCGCAGGCGGTAGTCGGCCTGGCTGGCGCGCACGCCGCCCTTGATGCGGGTGAAGAAACCGGACTCGGGCATGAAACTGGCATCGAAGCGGCCGGCCTTGATCTTGTGGTCATTCTCCGTTGCGCTTGAGGTCACCCGCGCCGCCCCGGTGTAGGCGTCCCAGTTGGTGGGGTCGAAGTTCGGCGCCAGCGCGACACTGGGCACTTCGCCGTGCCAGTCCCAGTCATAGTCCACGTAGCCGGTGGCACCACTGCTGATGCCGGGCACGGCGGCATTGTTGACGTCGCGCTGGTTCGCGCGCAGGCGGGTCATGCGCTCGCTATCGAGGCGATTGGTATGCGAGTACGAAAGATCGGTGGACAGCTCCCAGGCCGGGGTCGGTCGCAGGATCAGGTTCAGGCCACCCCCGGTGTATTCCTCGCCACGCCAGTAGCGGTTGGAGGTGGAGTCGATCGAGGTGCTGCCATGCAGGTGGCGCACGATGCCCTCTGCGTCCACGTCGCGCTGGGTGATGCCGCGACGTGCGTTGGACAGGCTCAGATCGCTGCGGTTCTCGTACCAGTTGCGCTCGGTGTGTTCGAAGTCGAGATTCACTTCAACCACGTCATTGGGCCGCCACTGCAGTGCAGCGAACTCGCTCTGGCGGTCGTTGCGCTCCTGCTTGAGCCGGTAGATGCGGCTGCTGGGCACCAGGTAGTAAGGTGCGCCGTTGGCGATGGCCTGCGCGGACACTTCATTGCAGTTGGCATTGCCCACGTTCTGCGTGCCATCGCAGGCATACCAGGTGGAACCGCTGGTGATGCTCTCTTCCGGATCGGTACCGTCCAGGCGCTGGAAACCCAGCGAAATGCCCAGCTTCTGACCATTGCCGAACTCGAACTGGTCGATGTAGCTGGCGGTGCCACGGTAGCCGATGCCGTCGTCGTCGCGGTACTTCTTGTCATACTCGGCCCAGCTGCCACGCAGATCGATCTGCGCCGAGCGCTTGCCGTATTCCAATGGCCGTACCGTTTCCAGGCCGATGGTACCGGCCACGCCGCCTTCGATGATGTCGGCGCGCTGGGTCTTGTAGATGGCCACCGTATTGATCAGCTCGGCGGGGAACATGTTGAAGTTCACCGAGCGGTCGCCGCTGCCGTTGGTGATTTCGCGGCCATTGAAATTGGTACTGCTGAGGAAGGCGCCGAGGCCGCGGATGGAGATTTCCGAGGCGCCGGTCTTGTCGCGGGTCGAAGCGGCGCCGGTCAGGGTCTCGATCGCATCGGCCAGCGAGGGCGCCGGCAGGTCGCCGATGTCATCGGCCGAGAGCACATCTGCAATGACGGTGTCGTCGCGCTTCTTGTTGATCGAACTCTGCATCGATTCGCGGATGCCGGTGACCTGCACCTGGTCCAGCGTGGTGGGATCCTGTCCTGCCGCGTCCCTGCTGGATTGCGCCTGGGCCGCGGGCAGGCCCGCCAGCACGGCGAGCAACGCCACGATCAGGGGTGTGGGGGACAACGAGATGCTGTGCACTGCTCCGGCGGATCGCCGCATGGTTTCCTCCTCCCAAAGGATCGCCTGCATGCCAGGCGTGGGACGCAGCTTCGGCACGGCGACATGAAAATGTCAACCAATTGGTATGTGAATGTTCAAATGCCTTTGATCCATACCAGTTGATCGCAATTTAATGTGCTTCTGCAGCATGACTTTGCGCGAAAGCTGGCTTACAACAGACCTGAAAGTGGTATGCAGGCCCACCCTGAAACGACGGCCCGGCCGTCCCTGGAAGGATTTCATGCGCATTCACTCGCTGGCCCGTCACCGATCCATTGGTTCATGGCTGTTTTGCCTGACCACTGGTCTGGCAATGTGCCTGACCACTCCGGCAGCAAGTGCAGCCAGCTGGCTCGTCCACGATGTCGCGGAGTTCGCTACCGCCGCCTCGGCGCTGCAGCCCGGCGATGAGATCGTGCTGGCTGACGGCACCTGGACCGACGCCCGGCTGCTGCTGAAGGGCCAGGGCACGGCGGATGCCCCGATCGTGCTGCGCGCGCAGACCGCCGGCAAGGTCGTCTTCAGCGGGCGCTCGGACCTGCGCCTGGCAGGGAGCTACCTGCAGGTGTCCAACCTGGTGTTCCGCAACGGCTACGCACCGGGTGATGCGGTGGTGGCATTCCGCGAATCGAGCAAGGCCGTCGCCAGCAACAGCCGCGTCACCGGCCTGGTGATCGACGACTACACCAACCCCGATGCCAGCGACCAGGACTACTGGGTTTCCTTCTATGGCAGCCACAACCGCCTCGATCACAGCCAGCTGCGCGGCAAGACCAATGCCGGGCCGACCGTGGTGGTGGTGCGCGATGCCACCCAGGGCCTGGACAACCAGCACCGCATCGACCACAACTGGTTCGGCCCACGCCCAGCGCTGGGCGTCAACGGCGGTGAAACGATTCGCGTCGGCACCAGTGACACCTCACTGAGCAATTCCAACAGCACGGTGGAGAACAACTGGTTCGAAGGCTGCGACGGCGAGACCGAAATCGTCTCCAACAAGTCTGGCGGCAATACCTACCGCGGCAACGTGTTCTATCGTTCGGCCGGAGCACTGACCCTGCGCCACGGCAATGGCAACCGGGTGATCGACAATGTCTTCCTCGGCGACGACAAGGCCGGCACCGGCGGCGTACGCATCATCAACGCCGACCAGACCGTCAGCAACAACTACTTTGAACGGCTGGCCGGGTCCAGCAACCGTTCGGCACTGGCGGTGATGGATGCGCAGGCCAATCCGCCGCTGTCCGGCTATGCGCCGGTGGTGAATGCCACGATCAGCCGCAACACCTTCGTGGACGTGGCGAAGATCAGTTTCGGCGTCGGCCATGATGAGGCGAAGGGCATCGTGGTGGCCGCCAGCAACAGCCGCTTCACCGGCAACCTGATCGTCAACCGCACCAGCAGGAACCCGCCCAGTGCCGCCAGTTCGCTGGCCGGTATCGACTTCAGTGGCAACGTGCAGTCGCCGGCAGCCAGCACTGTGTTCCCGGGAGGCGTAGAGAGCCGTGGTGTCAGCCTGCAGCAGGCTGATAGCGGATTGTGGGTTGCCACGCCTGCCCTGCCCGCCGTGGGTGCCGATCCTGCCCTGGCGATGACCGCGCGCGAGGCGACCGGCGTTGCCTGGTATCCCAAGGTGGGCGAAGTTGCCCTGTCACGCACCCGCAATGGAGTTGATCGATGAGGTTGCAGCCGCTGTTCGTTTCCCTGGCTTTGGCCGCCCCCTTCGCCCTGCTGCCGAGCGCATCGCTGTTCGCAGCCCCCACTGCTGCCGTGCGACAGGCCGAGGCCGCGCCGGTGCTGGTCACCGCCGCACAGTGGCAGCAGATGGCCAGCGAAGGCCGCCGCTACCCGTGGTTTTCCAAGGAACAGGCGCGCACCGAGGCGACGCTGAAGAAGATGATGAAAGCCGGTATCGACGTGCCGGTACCCAAGGACAAGGGCGGCGGGCGCACCCATGAACAGCACAAGCGCAACTACCAGGCGCTGCTGGCGGCGGGCACGCTGTACCGGCTGACCGGCGACAGGGCCTACGTGGACTATGCGCGCGACATGCTGCTGCAGTATGCCCAGCTCTACCCGACGCTGGGCCCGCACCCGGAAGGCCGTGGGCAGATCCCCGGGCGCGTGTTCTGGCAGGTGCTCAACGATTCGGTATGGCTGGTCAACGCCATCCAGGGCTACGACGCGATCCGCGACGCGCTGTCCGCCAGCGACCGCAACACCATCGAATCGAAGGTGTTCCGGCCAATGGCCGAGTTCCTCGTCAGCGAGCCGAAGAACTACGACCAGATCCACAACCACGCCACCTGGGCGGTGGCCGCCACCGGCATGACCGGCTACGTGCTGCGCGACCCTGAGCTGGTGGAGAAATCCCTGCGCGGCAGTCGGAAGGACGATCAATTCGGCTTTCTTCGGCAGATCGACCTGCTGTTCTCGCCCGATGGTTACTACGAGGAAGGCCCCTACTACCAGCGCTATGCACTGGCGCCGTTCCTGCTGTTCGCCAATGCCATAGAACGCAACGAACCTCAGCGGAAGATCTTCGCGCGCCGTGACGGCGTGCTGTTGAAGGCCGTGGATGTGCTGGTGCAGTCCAGTTACAACGGCTTGTTCTTCCCGATCAACGACGCCATCCTGGACAAAGGCATCGACACCGAAGAGCTGGTGGCCGGCATCGGCATCGCCTATGCGCGTACCGGTGATGACCGCCTGCTGTCCGTGACCCAGCAGCAGAAGCGCCTGCTGCTTTCGCCCGAAGGGCTGGAGGTGGCGCAGGCGCTGGCGGCGAACAAGGCCAAACCTTTCGACTACAGGCCGATGCTGCTGCGCGACGGCCCTGACGGCGACCGCGGCGGCTTGGCCATTCTGCGCATGAACGGCGAGCGCGGCCAGGCGCTGGTGCAGAAGGACACCATGCAGGGCATGGGCCACGGCCACTTCGACAAGCTCAATTGGCTGTTCTACGACAACGGCAATCCAGTGGTGACCGACTACGGCGCGGCCCGCTTCCTCAACGTGGAAGCCAAGCGCGGCGGCATCTACCTGGCTGAGAACCGCAGCTGGGCCAAGCAGACCGTGGCTCACAACACCCTGGTGGTGGACGAGCAGAGCCACTTCAAGGGCGACTGGAAACGCGGCGAGGAACACGCGCCGCAGGTGCGCTTCTTCCAGGCCGATGCCGATACCCAGGTCGCCTCGGCAACCATGCGCGATGCGTATCCAGGCGTGATCTTCACCCGCACCCAGGCGCTGCTGCGCCACCCCGACCTGGGTCTGCCAGTGGTGCTGGATCTGTTGCAGGTGCACGGTAACAAGGCCGCGCGCTACGACCTGCCGCTGCACTTCAACGGTCACATCGTCACCACCGGCTTCGAGGCCGAACACTTCCCCGCCCAGCGCCCGGTGCTGGGCAAGGACAACGGCTACCAGCACCTGTGGCTGGATGCACGCAGCAAACCCGGCAGCGAACCGCGTTCGCTGGCCTGGCTGCTGGACGGCCGCTTCTACACCTACCGCTTCGGCAGCAGCGCACCCGCGCAGGCGCTGCTGGTGGAAAGCGGTGCCAACGACCCGGAATTCAACCTGCGCCGCGAACCGGCCCTGCTGCAGCGCGTGGAAGGCCAGAAGGACGTGACCTTCTTCAGCGTGCTGGAGCCGCACGGCGAGTACAACGGCACCGCCGAGTACGTGCACGGCGCCGACAGCCGCATCAAGGACATCGTGCGCACCCGTGGCAGCGATGCCGAGGTGATCGAACTGCGCCTTGCCAGTGGAGCCCGCATCGCGCTGGGCGTGGCCGATGACAGCAGCGCCAAGGGCGAGCACAGCGTGACCGTCGACGGGCATGCCTACGGCTGGAGCGGCAGCCACGCGCGCATGGACCGCAGCAAGGATGACGCGAAATGAACGGCCCTGCGGTGGTGGCCAACCTGCGCAAGGTGCCGGTGCGTTCAACAGTGCGCTGGCTGATCGTGGGCCTGATCGCCGTGGCTACGGTCATCAACTACATCGACCGCAACGCACTGGCGGTGATGTGGCCGGAAATCGCCAGGGAAGTGGGCGCGACCAAGGATGACTACGCGCTGCTGGTGACGGTGTTCATGCTGTTCTATGCCGCCGGCCAGTTCCTGTTCGGGCGCCTGTTCGACATGATCGGAACGCGCCTGGGTTTCGCTCTGTCGATCAGCGTGTGGTCGATCTCCATCGCCCTGCATTCGGTCACCCATTCGATGCTGTCCTTCAGCCTGGTGCGGGCGATGCTCGGCATCAGCGAGGCCGGTGCCTGGCCCGGCGCGGTCAAGGCCAATGCCGAGTGGTTCCCGGCACGCGAGCGCGCATTGGCGCAGGGCGTGTTCAACGCAGGTGCGTCGATCGGCGCGATTGTCTCCGCACCGGCCATCGCCGGCCTGTACCTGTGGCTGGGCTGGCGCGGCACCTTCGTGCTGGTCGGTGCGATCGGCTTCCTGTGGCTGCTGCCATGGCTGTTTGTCTACCGCGCCGGGCCGGACAAGCACCCGTGGGTAAGCGATGCGGAACGCCGCTTGATCATGGAAGACCAGACCGGGCAGCAGGATGTCGCCGCGCCGAAGGTGAGCGTGCGTTCGCTGCTGGCCCATCGGCAGAGCTGGGGCATGCTCGCCTGCCGCTTCCTGCTGGACCCGATCTGGTGGTTGTTCGTGTCCTGGCTGCCGATCTACCTGGCCGAAACCTTCGGCTTCGACATCAAGCAGATCGGCCTGTTCGCCTGGGTGCCGTTTGTCGGCGCGATGCTGGGCAGCCTCAGCGGCGGTTGGCTGTCCGGGCGGATGATCCGCGCCGGGCACAGCGTGGACCGCGCCCGCAAGCTGGCCATCACGCTGGGCTGCGTGATCATGGCCCCTGCCCTGCTGGCTGCCGTGCTGGCCAACCAGCCGCTACTGGCGGTGCTGGCGATCGCCGCCGTGCTGTTCGGCTTCCAGGTGGCCATCGGCAACATCCAGACCCTCCCCGGCGATCTGTTCGACGGCCGCTCGGTGGGCACGCTGGCGGGCTTGGGGGGCCTGGCCGCCGTGGCCGGCACCTTGATCACCACCTGGCTGGTGCCGGTGCTGACCCGCCACTCCTACGCCCCGATCTTCATCCTCGTTGCCGCGCTGGTGCCGCTGTCGCTGGCTGCGCTGTGGGGGTGGACCGGGCCTATCCAGAAGCTCGACCGCCGCGGCGGCTGAGCCTGGGTCACCTTCTTTTCCAAGTACATCCATTCCCCCGCAAACCAAGGAGTTTTCCGCATGTCGTTCCAGGACAAGGTGGCCATTGTCACCGGCGGTGGCCGCGATATCGGCCGCGCCGTTTCGATCAAACTGGCTGCCGCCGGTGCACGCGTCTGCATCAACTACGCCAATGATGAAGCCAGTGCCCAGGAAACGCTGGCACAGATCCAGGCGGCCGGTGGCCAGGCCATCGTGCATCGCGCCGACGTCACCGATGCCGCTGCCGTCGCCGGCCTGGTCGCTGCGGCACAGGCCGCGTTCGGTGAGCGCATCGACCTGCTGGTGAACGTGGCCGGTGGCATGGTGCAGCGTCGCCCGCTGGCCGAGATCGACCCGGCGTTCTTCCACACGGTGATGGACCTCAACATCACCTCCACCTATCTCACCACGCACGCGGTGGTGCCGCACATGCGCGAAGGCGCGGCCATCGTCAACTTCGCCTCGCAGGCAGGGCGTGATGGTGGCGGCCCGGGCGCATCGATCTACGCCACCGCCAAGGCGGCGGTGATGACCTTCACCCGCGCCATGGCCAAGGAGCTGGGGCCGAAGGGTATCCGGGTGAACGCACTGTGCTGCGGCATGATCGCCACCCGCTTCCACGACGAGTTCACCAAGCCTGAAGTGCGCACGGCCGTTGCCGGCGCCACCCCGCTGCGCCGCCAGGGTGCGCCGGACGAAGCCGCTGACGCTGCTGTATTCCTGGCCTCGGATGCGGCGGCGTTCATCACCGGTGCGAATCTGGACGTCAACGGCGGCACCTACTTCTCCTGACTGGAATCCTGCCCATGCAGCGCTGGACACTTCTGTTCTCATTGACGCTCTGCTCCGCCATGACGGCGCCTGCTGTGTGGGCCTCACCCGTGTGGGTCACTGCCTGGACGGCCGCGCCCGCGCCCGACCGCAAGGACGGAACGCCCGATGCGCCGGTACAGTTCGCCGCACAGACCGTGCGCCAGGACATCCGCGTCGGCAGCCGCGGGGATGCATTGCGCCTGCGTATAAGCAACGAGCTCGGCACGGCCCCCTTGCGGGTCGAGGACCTGCGCGTGGGAGTGAAGAACAGCAAGGCCGCACCACTGCCGTTAACGGTGGATGGCCGCGCGGTCGTCGAGGTGCCGGTGGGTGCCGCGCTGCTGAGCGATCCGGTGCGGATGCCGGTGGCGGCGCTGCAGGAAATCAGCGTGAGTGCCTATTTCCCGCAGCCCACCCATCCCGCCGTGCGCCGCACCGAGCTGCGGGTAGCGGACGGCAGGCAGGCAACCGTTGCCGACAGCGTGCGGCTGAGCTACCAGCAGAACGTGTTCTCGGCGGTGATGGTGCAGCGTGATGATCGTCCCCAGGTGATCGTGGCGCTGGGCGATTCCATCACGGAAGGCGCCACGGCCCGTCGCGGCACCTTCAACCAGTGGCCAGAGCGCCTGGCGCAGCGGCTGCAGCAGGCCTGCCCGAACCGGTTCGTGGTGCTCAACCAGGGCATCAGCGGCAACAAGCTGCTTGACCATGGCCGCAGCCACAGCGCCCTGTCACGATTGGATCGCGATGTGATCGCGGCGGCCGATGCCGATCAGGTGATCCTGTTCGAGGGCATCAATGACATCCGCCACGGTGGTGGCGCGCAGCCGCTGCCTGGACGCAACGCGGAGGACATGCTGCTGGGCTATCAGCAGGTTGCGGCGCGGCTGCATACGCACGGCATCCGCGCCTGGCTGGGTACGTTGACCCCATTTGGCGGCTCCGAGCGCTACGAGCCCGTGTCCGCAGCCACCCGCACCACGATCAACCAGTGGGCGCGCGGTGGGCAGACCGGGTTCGATGGCATCATCGATTTCGATGCCGCGCTGCGTGATCCGAAGCTGCCCGAGTCACTGCCGGCCGACATCACCCACGACCACCTGCACCCCAACGACGAAGGCTACCGGCGCATGGCCGATGCCATCGATCTGCGCATGCTGGGCTGCACCGCCACCGACTAAGAGAGAACCGATGAGCCGCGTCGTTTGTTTCGGTGAATTGCTGCTGCGCCTGGGCGCACCCGGCCGTGAACTGCTGCTGCAGACGCCGCAGCTGCAGGTCCATGTGGGGGGCGCCGAGGCCAATGTGGCCGTCTCGCTGGCCTGCCTAGGCCATGACGTGCAGATGGTCAGCACGGTAGCCGGCAACGCGTTGGGCCGGCATGCGGTGGCCGAGCTGCGGCGGCATGGCGTGGGCGTGGCCGGCGTGCGTGAAGTGGAGGGTGACCGCATGGGCCTGTATTTCCTGGCCACCGGTGCGGTGCAGCGCGCCAGTGAAGTGGTGTATGACCGGGCGGGTTCTGCATTCGCAAACAGCAGTGCCAAGGATCATGCGTGGCCCACTCTGCTGTCCGGCGCGCACCTGCTGCATGTCTCGGGCGTGAGTCCGGCGCTGGGTGCCAACGTGGCCGAGACGGTGCGGGGGGCCGTGCGTGCGGCTCGCGCGGCCGGCGTCCAGGTGTCCTTCGACGGCAATTACCGTCCCTCACTGTGGCGACGCTGGGGTGGCGACGCAGCGGCGATCCTGCGTGAGATCTTCGCCGAGGCCGACATTGCGTTTGCCGATCATCGGGACATCGAACTGGTGCTGGGGCTGCACTTTCCGCAGGACGATGCGGTCGCCCGAACCGAAGCCGCTGCGGCGGCCGCGTTTGCCACCTTCCCGCACCTGCAGTGGCTGGCCTGCACCCAGCGCAACGTGGTGAGTGCAGATCATCACATCCTGGGCGCGCTGCTGCTTGGGCGCGACGGCACGCGGGCGCAGGCACCACCGCGCCTGCTGCCCGGTATCGTTGATCGCATCGGTGGTGGCGATGCCTTTGCCGCCGGCATCCTGCACGGATTGCTGTCCGGGCTCGACGCAGAAGGCACCGTACACTTCGGACTGGCTGCGGGCGCGTTGAAGCACGCCATTCCCGGCGACTTCAGCCCGGTAGCGGAGGCGCAGGTGCTGGCTCTGCTGGGCAATGCAGGCGCGGATGTCCGGCGCTGAACGCGCGTGATCACTCCGCCGGCGCGGTGACGAAGCGACGATTGGGGCGCAGAAAGATGCTGCCGGAACGGGCATCCAGCAGGATATTGAACTGCTGCAGCACTTCGCTGCCAAGCGTCCCGTCGTCCGTGGAGCCTTCGTCATCGACAGTGATCGAGGCTTTCTGCCCTTTCAGTTGCAGGGTCGAAATGCTGGCTTCGGGCACACGCACATCCACCGCGCGTATCTTCCGGCCCGCGCTGCCGCTGAACTGTGATGTTCCAAGTCGTTCCGGAAACGCTTCCTGCAGGCGGTGGGCGCTGCCGAAGGCGTAGGACAGGTCGATGTTGCCGTTGCTGCCGGTGTCCAGGGTAAGCCAGGGTGCGAAAGTGCTGCTGCCGTTGCCGAGCGTGACCTGGATGGCTGGGATATTGTCGATCCAGCGCACGTTGGCCCGGATATACCCCGCAAGGTCGGGAACATCGTCGTGCACGCGCAGCAGGCTGCGGTCGTAGTCGATCTCCAGCACCTTGCCCTGGAAGAAGGTCCAGCCCAGTACTGCATCGAAGGGGCGCCCCGTGTAGTCGATCACCACGGCCCCCATCGGTCGCTGCACGCCGCCGATCTGCACGGCGTTGTGCGTGCTGTAGTCGAGAAGCGTGACGCCATCGGAACCGGTGTTCTCACTCTGGTCGTCAATGACCAGCTTCGCGTCCTGCTGGATGCGCCTGGCAACGGCGATGGCCGACGCGCCTGTATCGACGAGAAGGCGCAGTGGTCGCGAGCCGTTGATCGTACCCTCCACGTAGATCCGGTGATCCTTGCCCAGCTCGAACGGAACTTCGGTGACCGCAGCACCTGCTGCGAAAGGCACCAGCATGATCAACATCGCGCATTGAAGCGCAGTACGAGGCAGTTCGCACATCCGAGGGCTCCTTCGGTCAGTAGAGCTGCAGCAGCGGTTGCCGGGCTCATTGCGGGTTGGATGCAGCTGCCGGTGAAAAGGTTTAATGCGCCGGAACTGCTTCACCGGTACGCCACCAGGACGGGATCATCGTCCGGAGATCCACGCCTCAAGTGCTGCGGTGTCCCGCATGTCGCCGGTATAGCGATGATCGGGCACGTGTGGTTCGTTCGAACCACGCACCCGCCCCCGGAACACCTTCATCGGCACCGAAATCCTGGCCAGCCCGCTTGGCAGCCGCTCTGGCCGCACGTCCATGTAGAGACTGTCGGCCGATGTCTCGACGCCCACCTGCACCGCGCCCAACCGCTTCCACAGGTCCAGCGCATCCAGGCAGGCCGAACCACAGGCTGCATCAGCCACGATCACCACCCTGCCCTTGCGCAGCGGTGCGGCCGGGCCTGAGGTTGGTGCTGTATCTGCGCTGGCCTCGGACGGCTCGCGCCACAACGCCTCACCCCGGCCGCGTGCCTGTGCCATGCCCGCCGTCACCGACTCCAGCATGCGACGCAGCTCTGGCGACGCGTCGGGCGCCTGCACCAGCTTCTGCAGGAAGCTGCGCAACTGGGCGATGTTGGCCTCGGAGGTCCGCCACTCCACCCAGCTGGGGTCGGGCAGCACGTCCACGGCGGCCCGGCCCCAGATCAATCGCGCCAGTTCGATGCTCCATTGCGAAGCTCCGCCGCTGTTGCCACGCACGTCCAGCACCACCGACGGTGCCTGCTGCAGGGCTTCGGCTTTCGGAGCAAGCTGCTCAAGCAGGGCGGTCAGTTCCTTGAAGTTCTGCTCCGTGGGGTCGGCATTGAAGCTGCTGGTGGTGATCCAGTAGCCGCCATCGGGCATGATGCGCCAGCCGTTCGCCGGGCGGAAGCTGCGCCGGGTGTCGGCCAGACGCTCCTTGCGCTGTGCCGCCTGCAGTGGTTGCCACTGCAGTGCGTAGGATTTCTCGCGTCCATCTACCTGGAAGACGCAGGCGTTCAGCGTGGGCACGAACGGATTGCCCTGCTCCAGCAGCACTTCGCCACCGCCGTGGATGCGGCTGGCCTGCAGGTTCCAGCGCCCGCTGAAGTCCCCGATCCGGCGCGCAGCCAGCGTCTGTGCATCGATGCCATCACAGGACAGCAATCGCGCCCCAAGTGGCGGATGGCCATGGCCACCATGCACGGTCATGACCAACTGCGCATCGCCGTCGAAACCGGTCAGGAACCCGGGCCACTGCGTTGGAACATCGGGAGCGTCGGCAAGCGCGTTGAGGCTGACATGCCCATCGTTGAAGAACGCCGCATAGCCTTTCATCGCCCACCAGTAGCCCTGGTAGTTGGTGACCCGACCTGCACGCGAACGTGCAAGCGCCTGGGCCTCGTCGAGCTGCGCGCCGAACCCGGGATTCCGCAGATCCACTGCGCCCGGATGACTGCCACGCAGGGCGGCGTCGGCAGCGTCCAGATCCTTCAACAGCGTGTCCGGCCAATCGATCGGCGCACCTTTCTCGGTGGGTGCCGCGAGCACCGCACCGAGCAGCAGCCATGCAATGACCATGGATTCATCCGTTTGCCGGGACAAACACGAGTCTCGCAGTTTTCCGGCCCGGTGTACCGCGCCCGCCGCAACGGGCGCGGCCGCACATCAATGCAGCGGCACTTTCAGCACCGACGGCGCATTGGCTGGCGAGCTGAAGGTCACCGCCCCACCCAGCTGGCTGATGCCCGCATAGCGCAGGTCCACGGTATCGACCACCAAGGTCAGGCGGCTGCCGGCTGGAAGGTTCCAGCTGCTCGCTTCCAGCCGCAGGTCGAGCGTTTTCGCCTGGCCCGGCGTGGCACCGCGCAAGGTGTACGGCTTGTGGCTGATCAACTGACCATTGCCCAGCACATCCTCGGCGTACAGGTAGGCGTACAGCGTGGTGTTGGCACGGCTGGGCGTGACCGTCAGGCGCACTTCCGGCGCACCGTCCAGGCGTTTGGCGCTCCACTGGATCGGCCCCTGCCAGACACCGGCGGCACTGCGGCCAACAAACGGTACGTAGGCACCCGGCGGCAGGTTGATCATCTGCAGCGCGCCGGAGGCCATCGCCACGCCGGAATTGGCCGCAGTCAGCAAACCGCTGCCGATGCGGTAGTTCCAGCCGGTGCCGCCACCGTGCTCGGCCAGGCCGCCGGTCGGCAGCAGCAAACCAGAGGGTGCGGTCAGGACGTAGCTGACCGCACCCTTGCTGGTCGCCTGCCAGTCCGGGTAACTGCTCCAGCTGCCCTTCTGTGACTTCAGCTGCACCGCCGGCTGGCGGTCGATGCCGTTGGCCACTGCCTTCAGATAGTGATCGAACCAGTCACCCACCTGGTCATAGACTTCGTTGGGAATGCCCAGTGCACCGAGCGCTTCGTTGAGCGCGTGGTCACCGTGGCGCAGCTGCAGCTGCTTCGGGCCTTTCAGCAGGTTGAAGAAATCAACCAGCTGGCCCGGCGGGAACAGGCTGTCGTTGAAGGCGTTGGCCAGGAACACCGCCGGCTGGTTGGCGTTGATCTCGTCGATGCTGGCCGCGGGACTGCGCTGCGCCGCCACCGGCAACAGCGAATCCACCGCGCCCTGGTAGTTGCCCGCCAGAACATTGCGGTTGATCGTGGCCAGCTCCGCGCCAGGGCGTCCGGTCACCAGGCCGGCCGCAACCAGCAGTGCGATGCCCTGCGCGCTCGGGGTGTCGTTGCTGTACAGCGAGGCCTGCAGATCGGCCCAGCCACTGAGCGCGGCCACGGCCTTGATGCGCGGATCGCGTGCCGCCGCCAGCAGGCTGGTGCCCGCACCGTAGGAGATGCCCGAAACGCCGATCCGGTCCGGGTCAGCGCGGGTGTTGTCCAGCGCCCAGTCGATCAGCGCGCTGACATCCTCCACCGTGGAGGGCCCGGCGATGTCGATGCTGCCGCCGGATTCCCAGAAGCCACGCGAGCTGTAGCTGATCACCACATAGCCGCGCTGTGCCAGCGACTGCGCCACCCCCACGTACTCCACGCTGGGCACCGCCCAGCTGCTGGGCATCACCAGCAGCGGATAGCGCCCGCCGCCCGCATCCTGCGGTTCGATGACGAAGGCCCCGAGAGGCGTTCCATCCCAGCCGGCAATGGTGCGATGGGTGGTCTTGACCGTCGCGGCCCAGGCAGTGGGCGCCAGGCCGGTCAGCAGGATCAACAGCAGCAATACCTTGCGCATCGTCGTCTCTCCCCGTCGGTGGTGGTGCAACGGGTTGGACCGTACCAGTGCGAATGGTGCGTGGCACCTTGCGACGCAGCATGACGTTTGCTGCACGTTCGCAGCGCTTGTTGGCTGAACAGGGGGCGCTGCACGCCCCCTGCCCTGCATTGCCTTACAGGTCTACGCCGAAGCCCATGCCGGCAGACCTCTCGCCATTGCTGAAGGCACCACCCAGCGAGAAGGAAGCACGCTCGCCGATCCGTTTACCGTATCCGATCGACAGCGCCTGCTCGCCGCCCTGGAAGCCGGCACCCACCGAAATGCGACCGCGCGGGCTCTGTGAGCCGGCGGCGTTGATGGCCATGTTCAACATCGCCGAGCTCATCGCGCCCATGCGATCGATCCGCTGGTCCTGATGACGCAGGCGGCGTTCCATCTCCTGCTTCAGCCCGTTGTTGTCCAGCGCGAACTGCGCCAGGCGCTGGTCGGTGTAGGCATTGGCCGTCGTCACCGCCTGCGCGGACTTCGTATCGGTATAGGAGTTGGCCGAGGAGAGCGTGGTTGCGCTGCTGGCATCGGTATAGGCCTTTGAGGTCGTCACTGCCGCGGCGCTGCTGGCATCGGTATAGGCCTTTGAGGTCGTCACTGCCGCGGCGCTGCTCGCGTCGGTGTAGGCGTTGACGGAGTTGATGGTCGCCGTGGCCCGCGCATCGGCATAGCTGTTGGCCGAAGTCAGCGTATTGGCGTTGGCGGTATTCATCTGATTGAGGTTCACCGCATCGGTGCCCTGCGTGGCGGCGGCCACGTTGGTCAACTGGCGTTCGTTGCCGGCGCTGCCTACCGATACCGAGTTGGCACGGTCGGCGACGGAGCCATTGCCCAGTGCAACGCTGTCGTTTGCAGAAGCGATGGCACCATTGCCCACGGCACTGCTGTTGTTGCCACTGGCTTCGGACAAGCTGCCGAGCGCGGTGCTGTTTTCGCCCGTGGCGTTGCTGCCAGCGCCTGACGCGGTGGAGAACGAGCCCGTTGCGGAGCTGCCCGAGCCACTGGCACTGCTGAAGTCACCACTGGCGGTGGCGCTGTCGCCGATCGCCGCACTGTTGGCGCCGGAGGCGGAAGCACCCACGCCCACGGCGGCGCTCTGGTCGCCGGAGGCGCTGCTGGCTGCGCCGATCGCCGTACTGCCGGTGCCGCTGGCACTGGCGCCGGTTCCGACGGCCGCCGATAGATCACCGCTGGCATCGGCACCACTGCCGCACGCCAGCGAGGCGGCACCACCGGCGCTGGCGCCACCGTTGGACACGCCGCCGAAGCCATCGTCCAGCTGGCAGGCATCACCGGCCCACGCCGGTGCGGTTGCCATGGCCAGTGCCACGGCAAGGATGTGCTTGTGCATCGTCTTCACGGTACCCCCGAGGTCCATCAGGAAGGGTTCCCGGCAAGCGCCGGAAACGGTGGGAAACCGGCCGCCCCTGCACAGGGGCGGCCGGGATGCTGCAGGCGCCTTACGGCGTTACGGTCAAGGCGACACGGACAGCAGTCTTCGGCGTGCTCGGGTCATTGCTGCCGACACAGACGAAGCCCGAATAGCTGCCCGGCGCGAGGCCGCTGGCATTGATCTGCACCTGCGTGCTCTGGCTGCCGCCTGCGGAGATGCGGCCCAGGGCACGGGTCGGTGTGCCGATCCAGCCGGCGCCGCACGCATTGCTTCCGCCCAGCCCATAGGCCAACCCAGGCGCGCCGGCGGTGGCGGACCAGGCACCGCTGCCATCGGGATTGATGATCGCGCTGCGGTACACGCTGTCGCCGCTGGTGGCGTTGAACCAGAACCAGCTGGTAGCCAGCGGCGCGCGCACCGAGACCACCAGCCAGTAGCGGCCTGCCGGCAGGTTCACGTTCTGGCCTGCAGCGGCCAGGTCAAGGTTGATGGTGGCCAGCGTAGCCGACGTTCTTACGCCCGGACCGCTGACGGTGGAGGTGTAGCTCCACAGCGCCAGCTGCGGGCTCGATTCCGGATTGCCCTCCGGATTGCCGCCAACATCCCGGTAGATCGACCAGTTGATGTTGGTCGAAGTTGCCAGCGAGCCACCGTTGACGAAGCCGTCAGCGACGATGCGGGTAATGCCGGTGGCCTCGCCCAGAGTGAAATCATCGGCACCAAGCTGTGCACGTGCACCCACTGTCGCCGCATCGGTGAAGCGCGTCGAGCGACGGCCATTGGCGTTGTTTGGCGCCTGCGCTACCAGCGTGCGGGTGCCCACTCCGGAATTGTCGATCTGCCATTCCAGCGGTGAGCCGCCGGTATTGGCGATCTGCAGGTTCACCGTTCCACTGCCACCGGCCGGCAGGGTCAGCGAGTTCGTCGGCGGCGTGGCGGCGATCTGCGGCGGCGGCACCGACACGGCGATCGGCAGGCGCAGCAGTGGCTGGCTGGTATCACCGCCCTGCGGTGAGAGGGTGAGCCTGGCAAAGCGCCAGCTGCCATCGTTCGGTACCGAACCGGTGGTGACGATGACCCGCACCGACTTGCTTTCACCCGGCGCCAGGGTAAACACCGATGGCGAGACAACCGCGGTCAGGCCCTGCACCTTCGCCGTCCACGTCTGCCGGGTCGGCAGCACATTGCGGAACACGCGGGTGAAGCTGCAGCTGTCCGCGCAGCTGCGCTTGCCGAGGCTGGCGATGTTGAGCGACGACACTTCACCCCCATTGGCTGGATTGGCGGCCAGGAAGTTGGTCTTGGTCTCGTTGAGCACCAGCCCTGCGCGCAGTGCCTGGTCCACCTGGATGCGTCCAGCGCCCATCGCGAATGCGTCGGCCGGTGTGACGCCATCTTCCTTCAGCACCTCCTGCCGCGCGGTCATCATCAACGCCGAGCGTGTCTCCTGCACGGTCCAGTCAGGACGCGCCTGGCGCAGGAGCGCGGCGGCACCGGCGTGATGTGGTGATGCCATCGAGGTGCCGTCCATCAGGCCGACGGCGTTCTCCGAGCCGGTCACCTCATTGCCTGCGATCACGGCCAGCACACGCACACCCGGGGCGGTCACGTCCGGCTTGACCAGATCAAAGATCCCGGCCGGGCCGCGCGAACTGAAGTCGCCCAGCACATCCGGCGTATTGCTGATCTTGCTGGCCGGATAGGCAATGCCGGCGGTTGCGTTGTTGCCAACGCTCGACGCAAAGGTCCGCAGTGCATTGGCGTCCGACTGGTCGATGGCGAAGGCGGGAATGGTCGCCCCGGCCACGTTGGGCAGGATGGGGGCCGGCTGGTTGTTGCCGATCAGCACGGCGATCGCACCCGCTGCAGCGGCGTTGTTGACCTTGTCGCTGAAGTTGCACGAGCCACGGCGGATCACCGCAACGGCGCCCTGGAAGGTATTGGCCGGGAACGGCGCGCACCCATCGTTGGCACTGTCGATGCCTGCACTGACACGCAGCGGCGTGGTTGCAGGAATCGGCGTTGCGAACGGCACGCCGCCCGAGCCTTCGGTCAGCAGGATGGCAGTGAGCGCCGGCGGCACGCTGCCGGGGCCGCTGACCGCAGCGAACAGCACGATGTCGCCGCGGCCATGCGTGGCCGCCGCAGTGCTGCCGGTCCAGGGTTCCAGATGGCCCATCGTGTTCGGACCTGGGCCGGAGTTGCCGGCCGAAGTGGCCACGTAGATGCCGGCATCGGATGCGTTGAGGAACGCCAGCGAGACCGCCTCTCCCCACGGCGCGGTGCCACCGGCAATGGAGTAATTGATGACGTCGACCACGCCATCGGCGAGGGCCTGGTTGACCGCTGCCAGCGTCGAGGTGTTCGGGCAGAAGCCGCGCCCGGTGGAGACCTCGGTGTAGCAGGCGTCGTAGGCGATGATGTTGGCGCGCGGCGCAACACCGGAAATGTGGATCTGGTTGCCACGGTAGGACGCAGTGTGCGGGTTGCCGGCGGCGGTGGAAGCGGTATGGCTGCCATGACCGTTGGTGTCACCAAATCCAGGCTCCTCGCGTACGTCCGCAACGCCACACTGGTTGCCCGGCGCACCGCAGACGAAGTCGTAGCCGCCGATCAGCTTGCTGTTGCAGCGACCTTCGTCGATGCCGCCCGGCGCGCAGGTACCGAGGTAGTTGCCTGCGCCCAGCGGATTGACGTGCTCGTAACCATCTTCGGCGCGGGCGGTGAAGGCCGGGCTGCCGAAGTTGATGCCCGAGTCGATGACGCCGACCACCACACCTTCGCCACGGAACGGCGCAGGTGTGCCGTTCCACAGCGCAGGTGCGCCGATCAACCCCGGTCCGACGTCGGTGTCCTGCTCATACTCCCTGTACTCTTCAACCAGCTGCACATCGGGAAGTGCGCGCACGCGCTCCGCTTCCTGCGGATTCATCTGCAGCACCGATGCGTTGATCGCATGCTGCATGCGCCGTTCGACCTTTACGCTGCGACCCAATGCTGCATTGATGCGGGCCTCGTGCTGTACCTGGCGGTCAGCGAGGAAGCGCACATAGTCCTGCGAGCGTGCCCCCTTTACAGCGATGCGCGGTGTCGGCGCATTGCCGGTGGCTGCCGCTGCACGCGCGGCGCTGGCGGATGGGCGCATGCGTTCCGGTGCCGCGAGGCCCTGGATGTCGCCCTTGTAGGTGGCCAGCGGCTCCTCGCGGTAGACCACGATATAGCGGTTGGAGAGCTCGGCGAAGCCGCTACCCGGACCGCGTGCCGCAGGCCCGGACGGATTGCCGGCGCGCGCGTCCACCGAGGGATTGCCGGTCTTTGACTGGGCACCGGTACTGCGTATGCCCACGGCAGCGGCGGCCAGTGCGGCACCCGCCACCAGGGTCAGTGCAACCCATTTGCTTCGTTTGATCCATGCATTGCGCATCGAATACCCCCTTTTCATTGAAAGCCCGAGATGCACGCCGGCGTCAACGCCGGCGCTGTGATGTCTGGTGCTTCAATTGCGGGTGCGGCGCGTAGTCCCCGACGCCTTGCACCCCGCTGCGCCCCGGCAGCAGAATCGACACTACCTCAAAATTTGACGCGGCGCACAGTTTTTCGTGACAGCGGCAAGACAGAGATCAGTACGCGAAAGTATGGATGCGCGCCTGCATGGCGTAGCCATGGCCCCGGCCGCCGAAGCGGCAACGCGTTCGTTGCCCGTCGTTGAAGGGCAACGGTGTCCAGTGCTATGACTGCCTGCGCCCATCAACGCACGGATGCCATGGATATTTTCCGCACTGCACTGATTGCCGGTGTTGCCTGTGCAGCAGGACCGGCATGGTCCGCTGAATCACCGATCGCAGACGCCGACGCGCGCGGAATCTTCATCGAAGCACAGCACCTGTGCCAGGTCGATGGCGGCCAGCTGTGGGGGCAATCCCTGTGCGGGCCGATGATGCTGGTCGATCCGAAGAGCCGCCAGGTCACCGCCTCGCATGCGGATGTACACGGCGCGTTGAAGGGGCGTGGCGAGGTGTTCGTGGGCCAGCTTCCGCCCGATGCGATCGTTGCCAACACCGCCGTGGAATGGTCCGGCATACGCTGGACGCAACTGCTCTGGCCATTGCCGCAGGACGTGTCCAGGCGCAGTACGCTGCTGGCTCACGAAATGTTCCATCGGTTGCAACCGGCGTTGCCCATCACCGCGCCGACCGAAGGCGGCAACGAGCACCTCGACACACTTGAAGGACGCTACTGGCTGCAGCTGGAATGGCGCGCGCTTGCGGATGCGCTCACGGCCACCGATGCAATGGCGCAGCACACTGCGGTGAACGACGCACTCGCCTTCCGCGCCGAGCGCCACCGCCAGTTCCCTGCGGCAGCGCAGGAAGAAGCGGCGCTGGAATTGAACGAGGGCCTGGCCGAGTACACCGGCGTGTTCGTCGGCAACCCAACGCGCTCCACACGTATCCAGGCGGCGCTGCATGACCTTCGCGCGCACGTTGCCGATCGCAGTTTCGTCCGCTCTTTCGCCTATGCCACCGGTCCGGCCTATGGCCTGCTGTTGGACCAGGCGGCCCCCGGCTGGCGCAACCATCTCGCCCACCCCGCCCGGGACCTCGGCACGCATCTGGCCGAAGTGACCCGGACCCCGATGCAGCGGGGTGCGACCGAGCTGCGGGCCGCTGCTGCGCGCTACGGCGGACGGGCACTGCGCGAAGCCGAAATGCTGCGCGAACGGCAGCGCATTGCGCAGCTGGAACACAACCGTGCGCGCTTCGTGACAGGCCCGGTCGTGCGGCTGGATCTGCGCAGCATGCGCATCCAGTTCAATCCCAACACGATGCAGTCGTTGCCGGGCCGTGGCACGGTATATCCAACGATGCGGCTGACCGACACCTGGGGCAGCCTGGACGTCACCGACGGAGCGTTGATGCAGAGCGACTGGAAGGCCGTGTTCGTGCAGGCACCCGCAACTGCCCACCCGCCGCTACAGGGTCCAGGGTGGTCGCTGAGTCTGAAACCAGGATGGTTACTGGTGCCGGGAACACGCAACGGCGATTACGTGTTGAAGGCGACCCCCTGACAACACCCGCAGGCATCGCGATGCTCTAGCACGCGAGCGTTTCAGCCACGTCCTGCTCCATTTGACACATCTCCAGTGCTTGCGCGCTGTCACAGCTTCGTCTTTTCATCATTGACCGAAAGACGACAGCTTGTGACGCTTACGACACCGCGCGGCCTCCACGGCCCTGTCATCGCGGTCACGTCTCACCGCAATCCGTAGCACCCGTCTCCGCAACGTCCCCCATGACCTCGCCTCGGCCCGGTCGTGGCGGACGGCTGCGCCCTGAACTTCTGCTGGAGAACCGCAATGCGCCTTGCAAGCCTCTTCTTCGCGTTCGTCCTCAGTGCCTTCGCTGGCGCTGCCCAGGCCCAGGTCGTCACCCTCAACAAGGGCGGCTTCGTGCTCACCTACGACTGCAGCATCCACAGCGCCACCCGCTACGAGTACACGCTCACCGCCGACACCGGCTCGGCCGCGCGCCCGTCCAGCTTCTACAAGGATCCGGACCTGCCGGCAGGCTGCCTCGGCCAGACCAGCACCGCCTCCTACGCCAGCATCAAGTCCGGCTACGACCGTGGCCATCTCGTCACGTCCAATCACATGGACTACAACGCGACCTACATCCGCCGCGCCAACTACATGACCAACATCGTTCCGCAGGTGTCCAGCTTCAACCAGGGCATCTGGGTGAAGGCAGAGAACGTGGCCGAGTGCTACCGCGACATCGCACCGGTGGATGTCTACGGTGGCGTGGTCTACGGCGACGCCTCCAACGACTACTTCCTTTCCAGCCACGGCATCCCGACACCGGAGTTCTTCTGGAAGACCATCATCACCCGTGACCCGAACACCGGCACGGCCAAGGCGATCAGCTGGATCATTCCCAACGAAGCCAATCTCGGCAGCCTCGACAGCTACCTGGTGACCATCGCCGATCTGGAGGAGCTGCTGGGTGCGAGCTACGTCGCGATCAACGCACCGGCCTCGCTGAAGAACATGCTGCCGGCCAGCACCTGGCCGCAGCCGGCGGGGTGTGACCTGGGCTGACCGGCCTGCCGGGAATGGGTGGCACCCTGCCCGGGTGCCACCCAAGGATGGCTGTGGGAAAATGGCGGGCAATTGCACCACCGCATTGCCCCCTGGAGCTGTAGATGTCCCGTTTTCCCTTTGATGCCGTGCTGTTCGACTGCGACGGCGTACTCGTCGATTCCGAGCCACTGGTCGCCTGCGTGCTCTCGGAAATGCTGACCGCACGCGGCTGGCCGCTGACCCCGGCGCAGGCGGGTGAAGTCTTCCTCGGCCAGTCCGTGGCCCATCTGGCCGGGCTGATCGAGGAGCGCACCGGCAAGCCGTTCACCGAGGCGTGGCTTGAAGAGTTCCGCCAGCAGCGCAACCGGGCACTGGAACGTGACCTGGAAGCGATCCAGGGGGCACCCGAGGCCGTGCGTGCGATCGCTGCGGCCACCGGTGGGCGGATCGCCTGCGCCTCCGGCGCCGATCTGCTAAAGGTGAAACTGCAGCTGGGCAAGGTCGGCATCCTCGATGCCTTCGGCGACCACGTCTACAGCGGCCAGGACATGCCGAACACCAAGCCGCACCCGGACGTCTACCTGGCGGCCGCTGCCGCGCTGGGTGTGGATCCGAAGCGCTGCGCGGTCATTGAAGACACCGTGACCGGTGCGACCGCCGGTGTGGCGGCAGGTGCCACCGTGTTCGGCTTCAGCGAGGGCGGCCCGCACCACAGCACGCCCGAGGCTCTGCGCGCGGCCGGTGCCCAGGTGATCTTCCAGCGCATGGAAGATCTTCCCGCACTGCTGGCGGCCTACACCGCCGACGCTGCCGCCTGACCCGGCGTCAACCCGCAGCGCCCTGCCCGGCGCTGCGGCACCTGCCGCTGTAGTGCAGCGCAAACAGGTACAACCCGGTGAACAGCTGCAGGAACAACGGCGGCAGCGGCGAATAGGTGACCCACGCCGCAGGCTCGCCCTGCCCCAGCCCGCGCACCACGAAGTTGGCGATCACCGCCAGGGTGAACACGATCGAGGTCCAACGATGCACGGGCCGTGCCCAGCCACCGCGGCTCATTGCCGGCGCCTCGCTTCGGAACGGGCTTCGATCATCTTCCAGCCATTGCCCGATGGATCGCGGAATCCGGCGTCGACGGCGCCAAAGCGCTCGATCGGCTCCTGGGTGAATTCCACGCCCTGTGCCAACCACTGCGTGTAACGCGCCTGGCAGTCATCCACAGCCAGCACCAGGGGCGGCATTGCGCCTTTGGCCACCAGCTGCTGCAGCGAAAGCGCGGTGGCCGCATCGTGGGTGGGCGGACCCGGCACGAACAGGCCCAGCTGGAAACCGTCCTGGCCTGGGCTGCGTACCGTCAGCCAGCGGTAGCTGCCATTGCGCACGTCGGTATGCACTTCGAAACCGAGCTTGCCGACGTAGAACGCCAGCGCCTCATCCTGGTCGCGCACATACAGGCCGACCGTGTTCACCATATCTGACATGCAGCACCTCCTCTCAAGTGCGCCTACGTTACGCCCCGACGAGGCGGTTCTGCTTCTCCAAAACTGCGCCAATGGCTGGGACGGCGAACGTGAAGGAATCAAAAGTACATGGCCCTCCCCAAATGCGGATGAATACGCAGTTCCGCGACGGCGGATAATCCGCCCCGGCATTAAGTCAACTTAATGTGATGCCAATCACGCACGCGCCTGGGGGCGCATGCGATAACCGCGCGGACCGGGATTCATCGGCACCATCACGCCGACAGGGAGCGCATCATGCAGGACGTAACGCAACGCCAATGCAAAGTTGTGTCCGACAGCCGCTGGTCGCTCAGTACCTTCATGGAATTCTATGAGCGGATATTGAGCCCTCGCATTTTCCAGCCTTACGGGATGCTGCTGGCCGGGGAAATCGCCAGCGACATCGATGCAGGGTTCGCGGTCAAGGACGTGCTGGAAGTGGCATGCGGCACCGGGGTGATCACCGCCAGCCTGTATGAGGATCTTGCGCGGCCACGGGGCTTGCGGCTGGTGGCCAGCGATCTCTCGCAGATTGCGGTGGACATGGCCCGACGTGTCCTGAACCCCGAGATCCAGCAGAACGTTCCGTTGTTGGCCGACGTGGACATGGCAGAGCTTCCATTCGATGACAACAGCTTCGATGTGATTGTCTGCGGCTTCGGCCTGATGTTCCCGCCCGACAAGGCGCGCGTGGCCAGGGAGTTCCGGCGCGTGCTGCGGCCGGGGGGGCGTGTCTACGCGACGATGTTCCACTACAACCAGCTCTTCGAACTCACCCGCCAGCAATCGCAGCTGCATTTCGGCATGCCTTCCCGGTTGATGGACGCGGCGCTGAGCCTGACCGACCCGTCGCCGATCACCCGCGCCTTCGCGATCGAAGGGCTGTCCCGGGCCAACGACGTGCCTGCTGGGCTGCATCCCCTGTCGTTCTCGCTCGACGCAGCCGGTGCGCGCGAGTTCCTGTTCAATGCCTGCATCCTGCTCGAAGAGTTCAACCAGTGCGACACCCGCACCCGTGAGCACTACCTGGACCTGATGCTGGCGCAGTTCGGCAAGGACGTGCCTGACCAATGCTACCGGGTGGAGGCATGGTTGCTGCGCGGCCAGGCCGATCCCGCCAATGCGGGCACGACGGTGGACATCGCGTCGCCCGACTTCTCGCCGCTGGTGCGCTGCCAGCAGCTGACCCATCGCGCGTCCAGCGCGGGCGTCGAGTGCGCAATCTCCGTGCAGGAGGCACAGGGGCTCGCTGCATTCACCGCTGCCAAGGCGGAGTTCCTGGCTGAGTATCCCGGCTTCCCCGACGCATCGGTAGAGAAGATGCGCAACGAGGAGTACGCACGGCTGGACGAGCAGCACGTCACGTATCTGGATCATGTAGGCGGAACCCTGCCACCCGAAAGCCTGCTCGAACAGGACCTGCAGGCGTTGAAGCACGCAATCCTGGGAAATCCGCATAGCGGATCGAAGGCCTCGCAGGCGGCATACCAGGAGGCGCGGGATGCCATCTACGCCTTCTTTGACTGCTCTCCGGACGAGTACGAAGTGATATTCACTGCGAACGCCAGTAGCGCGATCCGGCTTGTGGCGGAATCGTTTCCGTTCCAACCGTGCACGCAGCTGCTGTTGACCAAGGACAATCACACGTCGGTGCATGGACTGCGCGAATATGCCAGGGCCAAGGGCGCCTCGGTGAAGTACATCCCTCTGGACGACGATCTGCTGCTGCACGACGACCTGATGCGGCGTGCGCTGCAGCGGCTGGGCGACGGCGCCCCACACCTGCTGGCCTTTCCCGCCCAGTCCAACGCGACCGGCGCGCGGCATGACCTCGCCTGGATCGCCCGCGCGCAGGCGCACGGTGCGATGGTGCTGTGCGATGCAGCCGCACTGGTCCCGCAGGCGCGGCTGGATTGCGGCACCCTTCAACCGGATTTTGTGGTGGCCTCGTTCTACAAGATCTTCGGCTACCCCACCGGCGCAGGCTGCCTGCTTGCCCGCCGCTCGTCGCTGCAACTGCTCAGGCCACCGTCCTTTGCCGGTGGCGGAGTCTGCTACTACTCAGGCCCCTGGTCGCCCACCGAGCGGCTGCTGTATCGCGATGCCGGGCAACGTTTTGAGGTGGGAACACCCAACTACGCCGCGTTCCCGGCGATCGCCCGGGGCTTTGCCTTCGTGGCACGGATGGGCGGCGCCGAAGCCCTCGCGCTGCACTCCACTGCACTGGCCCGGTGGATCGAGGTGCGTCTTGCCGCGCTTCGCCATACCGTGCGCGGCGACACACCACTTTGCCGCGTGTACGGCCCGCCGGCACAGCGAAAAGGAGCGACGGTGATGCTCAACTTTTTCGACTGCTATGGCTCGATCGTGCCGCATGCCCGCGTCAAGCACCTCGCCGACCGCTTCGGCATCACCCTGCGCAACGGATGCTTCTGCAACCTCGGAGCTGTCCAGCAGGCAACCTATGCAACTGCGGGTGCCGAGCACTGCGAACTGGACAAGACCGGGAAGATCCTCGACTGCACCGCCTTCGATGAGAAGATCCTGGACAAGGGAGATTGTGGCGCGGTCAGGATTTCATTTGGGCTCGGTTCGAATTTTGCCGACGCCTACCGCTTCCTGATGTTTGCGACCTGCCTCCTGGACACCGACGTTTCTGGTCTTGAAGGTGTGCTCGCCGCGAGTGACCCTGAAGCCGATGCCGGCAGTCCTCGTACCGCTCCTGCCGTGCCGGCCTGACGCTCCACGGCGAGTGCCACCGCCGGCGCGCGACGGCGACGTTGTTCCAGCACGGATGTGTCCAGGCGGGGGCGCTGCGCGGCGCGTGCGTGGCATTCCGGCACACTGGCCGACGCCGCCTGGGCTGCACGCTCACGCTCGCGCACATTGCCCGGGCTGTCACCGGTGATGTCACGGAAGATGCGGCCAAAGGTGCCCAGGCTGCGCCACCCGGTCTGCGCGGCGATTTCGGTCACCGCCAGATCGGTATCACGCAGCAGCGCCACCGCTCGTTCGATGCGGCGGCTGAGCAGATAACGGTGCGGCGGCAGCCCGAAGGCCTGCTTGAACGAGCGGGCGAAGTGCGCCGGCGACACCGCACTGACCTCAGCCAGGCGCGCGACGGGCCATTCCTCATGGCTGGCCCGATCCATCCGGTCCTTGGCGCGCAGCAGGCGCCGCAGCAGTTCGGGGCTCTGGTTCATGGCATCACCACGTGGGACAGGTAATGACGTGCCGCACGCCGCGCCGCGGCGGCCTGCTCGACCAGCCAGTCACGGAATGCAATGACCTTGGCACTGCCACTTCGCGCCGTGGGTGCCACGAACCAGAAGCTGCGACCGTCGCTGGCGACACCCGGATGCGCCTGCACCAAACGCCCGCTATCCAGCTCGGCCTGGAACAGGATCGGCGAACCGATGGCGATGCCCTGCCCCGCGATCGCGGCGCCGACATCCAGATGCTCGACGGCAAAGGGCGTGACGAAACTCCCCGGTGCCGGCGGTGGAATGTGCCCGTGCGCTGCAAACCACAGGGCCCACCAATCCGGTCGCCCCAGCAGGGGAATCTCCAGCGCGCTGCTGCCCAGCCCACGCGCCGCCGGCAGCAGCGCCGGCGCACACAACGGAGTGAACACGCTGGGAAACAACGGTGTTGCCTGAAGACCTGGCCATTCGCCCTGGCCATTACGGATGGCGGCATCGAAGTGACCGGCGGCCAGATCCTGCGGCGCTGCCGACAGGTCCAGTTCCAGCACGAGCTGCCGGTGGCGGGCGCGGAAGGTGCCCAGCCGCGGCGTCAACCAACTGGTGCCCAGCGTGGGCAGTACAGACAGGCGCAGTCGCGCCGCATCCATGTCTGCGGCGCGCATGAAGCTGGCGCGCAGTGCATCGAATGCCCGGGTGGCCTCCTGCGCGACGCTGGCCCCCGTCGCCGTCAGTTCTACGTGCTGTGCATGGCGCAGGAACAGGCAGGTACCGGTCTGGGCCTCCAGCCGCCGCACGTGGTAGCTCACCGATGCCGCGCTGGTGTCGAGCTCTTCGGCGGCACGCGCGAAGCTGCCCAGCCGCGCCGCCGCCTCGAAGGCACGGATGGCGGCAAGCGACGGAAGCTGACGTTGGGTCACCATAAGTGTGGCTTAGCCTGAGCCCCGATATCTGCGTGGTCAATCCCCCCTCGTGCCCGCAACGATGGAGGCACCTTCGGTAGGGGATCACGCACATGGATCGACGGCAGTTCCTGGCCACTTTGGCCGCCGCGGCAGCGTCCACCGCCCTGCCCTCCGGGTGGGCCCTGGCCAGCCACAGCGAAGACTGGACATGGTTGCAAGGCAACTGGCGGGTCCGGCACCAACGCCTGAAGGAGCGCCTGGTCGGCGATACCCGCTGGGAGTCTTTCACCGGCTCCAGCGCGGTATGGCTCACCCTGGGCGGACTCGGCACCATCGATGACAACGTCATGGCGCTGCCTTCGGGCCCCTACAGGGGCCTGGGCGTGCGTGCATTCGATCCGGTGTCTTCCACGTGGTCGATCTGGTGGATCGATGGCCGCAACCCTGCCCATATCGAAGCCCCCGTGCGCGGGGGCTTCGAGGGCGATGCCGGCAGCTTCCGTGGCACCGACCGGATCGACGGGCGCCCCATCGATGTGTGGTTCCGCTGGCATGACATCCACGGCGAGGAGCCGTGGTGGGAACAGGCGTTCTCCGACGATGCCGGTGCGCACTGGGAAGTGAACTGGCGCAACTGGTTCCGCCGAACTGCTGCGGCCCCCTCTCCGCTTCCGAAGCTGCCGGATGCACCGGGCGACTTTGATTTCCTGGTGGGCCATTGGAACGTGCGCCATCGTCGCCTGCGCGCTCGGCTGGCAGGCAGCGATGCGTGGGACGCGTTCAACGGCACCCTGCACAACTGGCCGGTCCTGGGAGGATTCGGCAACGTGGGTGACAACCTGATGGACGTGCCTGGAGCACCGCTGCGCGGCATGGGCATCCGTGCCTGGAATGCGGCGGAGCAGCACTGGCTGAGCTGGTGGCTGGATGGCCGGGAGCCGACCCGGATCGGCGCGCCACTGCGTGGTGGTTTCCAGGCTGGTGTCGGCCGCTTCTTCGGCGAAGACCAGCACGACGGTCGATCAATCCAGACGCGGGTGATCTGGTCACGCATTACCCCGCAGTCGGCGCGCTGGGAACAGGCGGCCTCGATCGATGGTGGACGCAGCTGGGAAACCAACTGGGTCAGCGACTTCGAGCGACAGGCATGAAAGCGCTGCTGGCCGTGATGCTGCTGGTTGCTGCGTCGCCTGCCGTGTCTCCATCAAGGGTGCTGCAGACCGTCGGCCCCGCGGAACGCTTTGCCCCGGGTGTTGCTTCCACGCGGTACGACGAGATTCGACTGACCTTGAGCCCGGACGGAAAAACCGCGCTGTGGTTCAGCCGCAACCGGCCCGGCGGTCCGGGCGGGTATGACATCTGGGTCTCCCGCAATGATGGGCAGCGCTGGCGGCCGGCGACGCCGGTGCCGTTCAACACGCCGGGGCGCGACTTCGATCCCGCCTTTTCCGCCGATGGCCGCGTGGTGTATTTCTGTTCGGATCGCGCAGGCGGCCAGGGCGGCGACGATCTGTATCGGGTCAGCATGGGGAGCGACGGTCGATTCGGGGAGCCGGTCAATCTTGGCCCGGCAGTGAACAGCGCGGCCGATGAATTCGCGCCGATGCTCTCGCCGGACGCAGCCACGCTGCTGTTCTCCAGCGATCGCGCAGGCGGTGCGGGTGGTCATGACCTCTACATTGCAGCGATGGTCCGTGGCATGGCACAGCCGGCACGGCCGCTGCCGGGAGACCTCAATACCGCAGCGCAGGAGTTCGATGCCACCTTCCTGGGCGACGGCCGAACGGTGGTGTTTGCCCGCGCCCACGACTTCGGCAGTGCGCCGGTGCGCCAGTTCATTGCCTACGCGCGTGGAGGCCGTTATGACGCAGGCCATGCATTGCCCTCGCCCTTGAACGAGGCCTCCGGCGACAGCTACGGCGCGATGCTGGATGGATCGCAACCCGACACCTTGACCTATTCGGCGCGGCGCGCGGACGGTGCAGGGTTGGACCTGTACCGCATCCGCTATCGGATGATGCGCCCTTGAAGGCAGATGTTGTCGATTCCCGGCGCCCCGATTCGTCGAGAGGATGACTACCCCAGGAGAAAATGCAGATGCCCTCACACCAGTCCCTTGCCTGCGCCTGCGGCCAGGTCCGCCTGACCGCCACGGGCCGTCCCATTGCCACCGTCGAATGCTGCTGCGACAGCTGCCGCAAGGCCGGCGCCATGCTGCAGGCGCTGCCCCGCGCACCGGCCGTACTGGGCCGGCATGGCCAGACGCTCTTCGTAATGCATCGCAAGGATCGCGTCAGCATCGATGTCGGACATGCCATGCTGCGTGCCTTGCGGTTGTCCAGCAGGGGCGGCAGCCGCCGCGTCCTGGCGGGATGCTGCAATACGCCACTCTTCCTGGAGTTCAGCGGCGGCCATTGGCTGAGCCTGTATGGCCTGTTGTGGCCGGCATCGATAAGACCTGCCGTGGAGATGCGGACCATGGTCAGTGATCTTCCTGATGCGTCTGTGCTTCCCGACGACGTGCCGAACCTGAAGACCCGGTCGCTGCGCTTCTATGCCCGGTTGATGAAGGCGTGGATTGCCATGGGCTTCCGCAGCCCACGCATCGAGGTCACGGGAGATACCCATGCCTGAGCCCGAACGGATCGAGATCGAAAGCATCACCACGCCCGGGCACATCCAGCGCGTGGATCGCGCCAAGTACCTCGCCATGCGCCATGCCTTGCTGCGGGCGCTGCCCGCGCAACCGCCCGGCCTGACCGTCGCGCAGGCGAAACAGGCACTGCTGCCATACCTGCCCGCCGCGCTGTTCCCGGCAGGTGCCACCGCCGGCTGGTGGTTGAAGGCCGTGCAGCTGGACCTGGAAGCCAAGGGCGTGATCGAGCGCGTCGCGGGCAGACCGTTGCGCCTGTTCAAGCACCTGGCGGCCGGCTGATCAGCGCTGTGCAGGCAGTTCCAACCGGTGCTTGCGGCACAGGCGATACACCGTGACCCGCGATATCTGCATCTGCCGCGCGCACTCGGAGACGTTGTAGCCGGTCTGGCGCAGGGTCTGCAGTAGTACATCGCGCTCGGCCTGGCCGCGCGCGTCGTGCAGCATCGCCGCGGGCAGGACCGCTGCCAATGCGCCCAGCTCCAGGTCACGCTCACTGATCAGCTCGCCTTCGGCCATGATCGCTGCACGCTGCACACGGTTCAGTAGTTCGCGTACGTTGCCGGGCCAGTCGAAGCGCCGCATCGCCTGCAGTGCGGCCGGTGCGAAGCCGCGTGCACGCACGCCGTGGCGCAACCGGAAGCAGCGCAGGAAGTGCTCGGCCAGCAGCTGCACGTCGGCACCGCGCTCGCGCAGTGGTGGCATCAGCAGGCGCAGCACGTTCAGGCGGTAGTAGAGATCGCTGCGGAACCGCCCCTGCGCCACCGCGTGTTCCAGTTCGACGTGGGTCGCGGCAAGTACCCGCACGTCCGCGCGCAGCGGCTGGCTGCTGCCCACGCGCTCGAAGGTTCCCTCCTGCAGCACGCGCAGCAGGCTGGTCTGCGCTTCTGCCGGCAGATCGCCTACCTCATCAAGAAACACCGTACCGCCATGGGCGGATTCGAACACGCCGATCTGCCGCTTGTCGGCACCGGTGAACGAGCCACGTTCGTGGCCGAACAGCTCCGACTGCACCAGGTTGGCCGGAATCGCGCCACAGTTCACCGCGATGAAAGGCCTGCCGGCGCGCCCCGACAGCGCATGCAGCGCATGTGCAGCCAGTTCCTTGCCTGTACCGGTTTCGCCGGTGACCAGCACCGGCAGTTCCACCGGCGCGAACTTGTGCAGCACCGTGCGCACCGCATGCAGCGCAGCGCTTTCGCCAATCAATGCGTGCGGTCCGTATCCACTGCAGGTTGCATCGACAGGCGGATCATCCGCATCGAACTGCTGGCGCATCGCGCAGACCAGGTCCTGCAGGCCGAACGGCAGCGTGAAGCGCGCGCCACATCGCTGCAGCAACGGCAGCCAGGCCGGCGATGTGGGTCCGGCGCCCGGTGGCAGTACCGCCAGCCAGGGCAGATGCTGGTGCTGCTCGATCCACGGTGCCAGCAGCTGCAGCGACGCCGCATCGAGATGGCGCAGATCGAGTACGGCGAGCAATCGATCGCGCCCACGCAGGCCTATCGCCATGGCGGGATCGGGATGGATGCTGCGCACATACCAGCCCGCTGCCGCCAGCGCACTGCGCTCGTTCGCCAACGGCTCGCCAAACCAGAGCACGCAACGTGACGTAGAAGCCTCCGGGACCGCTGCCATGCTTCCCCCAGCATCCGGACACCGTCGGCGGACTGTCAGGCAATCGCCGGCGTGCCGCCCCCCCGCCGGGACCTCTACGGCCACCGGGGCGGCCTTTGTTGGGCGGATCCTAGCGCTTCCCTAAACGGCAGCGCAATGAGCAATGCGTCAAGAAATTCGTGGCTGAACCGGCACCGTTGCAGACGGCGGCGCCACCTGTAACACCCATGCGACAGTTGCCCGCCGCCCTTGCCCTGCGGTGCCTGGGGCTTCGAAATCCCAACGATTCCGCGACGTGCCTGTAACACCGTGGCAGCAGCACGGTCAGGTGCTGCACGGTCCCGACATTGGCGGGTGGGCACTTCGAGGTTGGCACGGTTGATGCGTGGTTCCGCCGCACCCATCGCGGGAGATCGGCATGGACGGCACCACCCTGATTCGCTGCCTGGCCGCAGCACTGGCAATCGCCCTGCTGTTGGTTGGCGCGGGCGCATCCGCGTCCGGCGCCCGCCAGGGCGTGAAGGCACAGCCGGGCGAAATCGTCCTGTTGCGGGACGTATCCGCGCGGCCGGCCTATCGCATGGCACCACCGGGCATGGCGCTGATTGCCGACCCGAAGCCACAGCGCGAGATCGCCACCGCATTGGGCGCCGGTGGCACGACGAACGGCATGGACGAGTTGAGCGACGAGGACTATGCCGGCATGGGTGCCGGCCAGGCAGCGTCCGTCGCGACACCGGGCGGCACTACGGTTGAACGGGTCACCCAGCAGGCCCTGGGCGGCACGCTTGGCCGCGGTGGTGATGGCATGGTCGGCAGCAACCTCGGGGGCGCCATGAGCGGTCCGCTTGGTGCGGTCGGCAGCAACACCCGCGGTATCGCCGATACCGTGCGCGGCGCACTGGCCCAGTTCCCCCTGCAGGGCACGGCCCCGGCAGGTGGAAAATGAAGGCCCTGCACGGCTTGCTTCTGCTGCTCGCTGCCGCGCCCTGGGCGACCCGGGCCGATGACTACGGCGGCATGCTCGCCTATCTCGACGTGGCCCGCATCGACGGCCACGCACTGGCCGGGGCGACGGGTGCCATCGCCGTCAACCAGGCCGCCGGCGACCTCAACGTGCAGGCCAACCTGCGGGGTATCGCCAAGGGCGATCGCGCCGACGTGGCGATCAATGCCCGGCAACTGCAGCAGGGCAACCGCGTGCTGTCCGGGCCGCTGCAGGCCACCGCGTTCATTGGCGGTGACGCACTGGCCGGTGCCAGTGGCATCGCATCCATCAACCAGGCCAGCGGCATCGCCAACACGACGCTCAACGTCGTCAGCGCGACGCTGGCCCGACAGGGCATACGCGAAACCGACGATACGGCCTTGGCCGCCGAGGGTTCCGCGTTGGCAGGGGGGCGGGACGACACCGGTCGCGGCGTCGCGACGGGCACCCGCAGCGCCGGTGTAGCCAGCACCGCACTGCGGGGATTCGACGGGGTCCTGCAACTCAATCAGATCGCGGGCAACGGCAACGACACGGCCAACGTACTGGGCCTGGTCGTGCAGGACCGCCCGTGACAACCACCCAACCGATGCACCACCTGATGAGAGAGAGGGCACCATGAAAGCGACCGTCAAACAGACCATGCTCGCCATGGCGATTGCCACTGCCTCGACCGCCGCTGCGGCCAATGGCTGGGACAACCAGAACGCCAACGCGAACATCAACCACAACCACACCGTCAGCGAGACCCGCAACGACACGCACAACCACACCGACAACGACGTGCGCAACCGCACCGTCAACGTCAATGTGCAGAAGCACAGCAACATCCAGGCCGACGAACGCAAGGAAAAGAACAACCACGGCGTCGACGTGAACCTGGAGAAGGACCTGCGCCTGAGCACCGACATCAATTTCTCCGGCGACCCGAACATCACCGGCGACATCGACCTCGACTCGGCGGCCATTGCCGTGATCGACAACCGGCAGTCGATCAGCAACAACGCCACCAGCAACAGCCTGGTCACCAACAGCGCGTCGATCGGTGACAGCGTCGGCGCCGGTGCCTCGGGCAATCTGGGCTTCAATGTCGTCTCCGGCGACAACAATGCGCAGGACAACGCGGCCTCACTATCTGCGGCCGATGCGTCCTTCAGCTTCGGCATGGCCGACGCCGAGGTGTTCGTCAACCAGGCCGGCTTCGGCAACGCCACCATGAACTCCGGTGTCACCAACGCCGCAGGTCTCAGCGGCAACGCCTTTGGCGGCGCGTCCGGCAACATCGGCGTGAACATCGCCTCGGGCAACAACAATGAGCAGAAGAACGCGCTCGCGGCGTCGGTAGCGACCACGGCGGTGGCCCAGTCGAGCATCAGCTCCAACCAGGTCTCCACCGGCAACACGGTCAGCAACGCCGGCTTCGTGCAGTCCTACACCGATACCGTGCAGGTCGGCATGCGTGGCGGCGTCAGCGGCCTGACACTGGCCTATGGCGCGGGCACCTACCGCGGCACCGGCAACGCCTACCAGATGGCCAACTACTACCTGGATACGTGGAGTGGCGAGCTGCCGCACCCGGGTGGCAACAGCACCGGCCATATCGATCTGGACAACCAGATCCAGAACGCCACGATGAACCCCAACCGGCCGGGGGTGGGCGGCCTGGGCTTCGATACGCGTGAGAGTGGCACCAGCCAGTTCGTCGAACTGGGCGTGGCTGACCTGTATGCCAGCCTCAGCGGCACGGTCAGCACCACGCGCTGGGTGAACGTCAATGCGACCAACACCTCGGCCTTGTCCGGCAGTGCCTTCTCGGGCGCCTCCGGCAACATCGGCGTGAACGTTGCTGCGGGCACCGGCAACCTGCAGGCCAACAGCCTGGCCCTGGCAGTGGCCCAGCCCAGCACCGGCGGCGGTGGTGGCAGCGGCGAGTAAGCGCAACACCCCGGCCGTCCGCCAATGGCCGGGTCCCCGGGAGCCCCTGTTCCTCCTCCCCCTTGGGACAGGGGCTCCCCCCTGCTGCCGGAGAACGTAGATGATCCGTTGCCCTCCATCGATGCGCCTGCTTGCCTTCCTGTTGCTGATGGGCACCGCATCGGCATGGGCGGGCGAGGTCCACTTCGCCGGCGTGCTGCCCAATGGCGCGCTGCTGCAGCAGAAGGTGGAAAGCATGCAGGAGCGGCGCTACCGCAACGTGGTGCGCCAGCACACCGATTACAGCTGCGGGGCGGCCGCATTGGCGACCATCCTGCGCCATGCCTATCACCTGCAGACCGACGAAGCGACGGTGATCGAAGGAATGATGGGGGTTTCCGATCCAGCGCTGGTGGCCGAACGCGGCTTCTCCCTGCTCGACATCAAGCGCTACGTGGAATCGCTCGGCATGCGTGGCCGGGGCTACCGCATCGATGAAACACGACTGCGCACCCTTCGCGTGCCAGGACTGGTGCTGATGGATGTGCGCGGCTTCCGCCATTTCGTGGTGCTCAAGCAGGTCCGCAACGGCATCGTGGAAGTGGCCGACCCGATCCTCGGCAACCGCAGCCTGGCGCTGCCGGAGTTCCTGGCTGCCTGGCCATCTCGCGCGGTCTTCGTGGTGATCGGCAGCGACTTCGATCGCAACACCGTTCTTCTGCAACCCAGCGAACGGCCAAGTGCCCGCGCGCTCTATGCGCGGCAAGGGCCGATCACCGATGCCGAACTGGTCGACTTCGGCTTCAGCCACGCCGACCTGTTCTGAGGAGGTACGACCATGTTCCGTCAACACGTATGGATGGCGCTGCTGCTGATGGCCCCTGCCCTGCCCCTGCAGGCCGCCGACGGCAGGACCGGGCGTGGACTCACGGAAATCCCCGACCCGGAGCTGAGCCTGATGCGGGGGCGCTACACCGTGGGTGGCAACAACGTTGCCTGGTTCGGGGTCACCATGGTGTCGCAGTGGCAGGCCAGCAACGGCACGACCCTGCAGGGCAGCCTGACCCTGGGCATGGACTTCCGTGGTGGTGGCGCGCCGAAGCTCAGCTTCCAGCCCAGCGTGCATGTCACGGCAGCCGATGCGCCGCTGCCCGATACCCACGGACGCAGCATCGACAGCAGCGGCCTGGCCAATGCCAGCGGCCTGGTGCAGAGCGTGCAGGTGGCCGGCGATGGCAATGTCGCGCGCAACGTCACCACGCTGACCGTCCGCGAGGGTGGCGTGCCGGCTGTTCTCTCTGATGGCGCAGGCAACGTCACCGCGCAGCAAGCCGGCGCCAGCGCGACGGCCGTGCTGGAAGGCAACCAGGCACGCCTGCTGCTGCAGGTGGATGGCCAGGGGCTGGTGCAGCAGTGGATCCGCAATGGCAGCGTCGGCCAGGGCATCGCCCTCGCTGGTGACGGCCAGATCGCCAGCAACCAGCTGCGGCTGGAGCTGGTGCGCAACGCCGTGGGCGGCAACCTGCCGTTGAGCCAGAACGTGGCCCAGGCGATTGCGTTGAACCGCGGCATGGGGCCGGGCCAGTAGCAGGGCCTGGCATTGGGGGAAACGCTCCACAACGCAGGACACGAACATGCACACCCTGATGAGGATCACCCCGTTGGCGCTGGCGGCGCTGGCGGGCACCGCCCTTGCCGCGCCGCCGACGCCTGTCGATGGCGCAGACGTGCAGGCCCTGGCCAACCAGCTGGAACAGCTGAAAGCCAACTACGCCCAGGAAGTGCGGCGGCTGCGCGAACTGGACATGCAGGTGCAGGCCATGCAGGCCCGCCTGGGCGGGCGGGTTGGCCCAGCCTCGACCCCACCGGCCGCGCCATTGGCGCAGGCGGCGGCCGCCGCGGTTCCACCAGGCAGCGAGGGCTACGCCAGTACCGCCGCTGAGGCCCAGCAGGCCAAGCAGGAGTCGCGGCGCAGCGTGGACGACGTGAAGCAGCAGCAATCGGCCCTGTTCTCCCGGCGCTTCACCGTCGAGAACAGCCTCACCTACGCCCGCTACGACCGCAAGCAGCTCACCCTCAACGGCTTCCTCGCGTTGGACGCCATCTTCCTCGGCAATATCGCCATCGAGAACGTGGAGTCCGACTCGCTGACCTACAACGTGGCGGCCCGCTGGGGCGTCAGCCCGAACCTGACCCTCAACCTGGATGTGCCCTACCTGGCGCGGCGCACCGTATACCAGAAAGGCGGCGCCGGCGGTGCAGCGGCCGCCATCGCGCAGGAGCAGACCAACGGCAATGGCCTGGGCGACATTGCACTGAGCGCGAACTACCGGCTGTTCGGCGAACGCGGCTGGCGCCCGGAGACCGTGCTCACGGCCGGTGTCACCGCCCCCACCGGGCGCGCGCCCTACGGCCTGGACTGGAAGGTGATCGAGCGCGATGACGACGACTACATCCGCTTCGCCGTGCCGCGCGAGCAGCCCACCGGCAACGGCGTATGGCAGGCCAACCTCGGCCTGTCGATGGTGAAGACCGCTGACCCGGCCATCCTGTTCGCCAACATCGGGTACGTGCACTCCATCCCTCGCGGCTTCAGCGACATCGACAGCAATCCGGATACGGTCAACCCAGGCGACGTGAAGCTGGGCGGCTCGGTGTACTTCGGTGCAGGTGTTGCCTTCGCATTCAACGAGCGGACCAGCCTGAGCCTGTCCTTCAGCGACCGCATCAGCGCCCGCGCCTCCACCCGCTTCCAGGGGGGCAAGTGGATGAAGGTGATCGGCAGTGACGCCAATGCGGCATCACTGAGCCTCGGCGTGACCTATGCGTTGAACCAGCACACCACGCTGGTAACGTTGCTGGGCATCGGACTGACCCCGGACGCACCGGACTTTACGCTGGCGTTCAAGATTCCTTACATGCTCTAGCGGCCACTGCCCATGGCATGATGGGCGTTCTGCGGCCAGCGGACGTCCATCATGCGCATCGGATTCCTGGGACTTGGAGTGATGGGAACGCCCATGGCGGCCCATCTGGCTCGCGCAGGTTACGAGGTATGCGGCTGGTCGCGCTCCGATCGCAACCTTGCGACCGCGCGCACCGCCGGCATCAACGTCTGCGAGGCGGTGGACGAGGTATTCGCGGCCTGCGACACCCTCATCCTGATGCTGGCCAATGACGATGCCATCGACAACGTGCTCGATCGGCATGGCGCGGCGTTTGGCGAGCGGGTCGAGGGCCGCCTGCTGATCAACATGGGTACCAGCTCGGCAGCGTACTCACAGGCGCTGGCCGAACAGATCCGTGCCGCGGGCGGCCGCTACGTGGAAGCGCCGGTGTCTGGCTCACGCGTGCAGGCCGAAGCGGCGCAGCTGGTGATCCTGCTGGCCGGTGCCGATGTCGACCTCGCGGCAGCCGCCCCACTGGTTGCACCGATGGGCAGGCAAACGGTGTGCTGTGGTGCAGTGCCGTCCGCACTGCGCATGAAACTGGCGGTGAACCTGTACCTGATCACCTTGGTCACCGGCTTGGCCGAGGCGGTGTACTTCGCCGAAGCACACGGCATCGAGCTTGACCGCTTCGCGCAGGTGCTCAACGCAGGGCCGATGGCCAGCGAAGTATCGCGAATCAAGCTGGACAAAATGATCCGTGGTGACTTCAGCGTGCAGGCGTCGATCACCGACGTGCGCAAGAACAGTGGGCTGGTAGCCGCTGCCGCCCATGAGGTGGGCATGCATGCGCCCTTGATCGACGCCAGCGACGCGCTGTTCGCACAGGCACTGGCGTCCGGATCGGGGGCGCTGGACATGGCGGCCGTGCTGCAGGCGGTACGGGCCGGGCCAACCGGCACTGGCCGGCGCTGATCCGGATTCATGTTCCGGCACTACTGCCGTCCTCCACCGCTGCTATATTCAGTCCAGCTCGGCAGGCATGGTGCCTGCCTTCGAATCACAGGGAGTTGGTCATGGGTCTGGTACAGGCGGTGAAGGGTGCGGTTGGCGGTGTGCTGGCCGACCAGTGGAAGGACTTCTACACCGTGCCGGCGGGCCTGCCGTCCACGGCCGCCCTGTTCGCGGCGGTGCCGCAGGGCACCAACGCCGGCCGCGGCTCCAACACCAGCGGCTCGTCCAACATCATCAGCAACGGCTCGAAGATCATCGTGCCGGAGGGCTACGGCCTGCTGCTGTTCCAGGACGGCGCGATCACCGCGTTCGTCGCCGAACCGGGTGGCTACGAGTGGCGCTCGGACGATCTGAACTCGCAGTCGATCTTCGCCGGCGACGGCCTGGTCAGCACCTTCATCAAGCAGAGCTGGGAACGCTTCAAGTTCGGCGGCCAGCCGGGTTCGCAGCAGGCGGCCTATTTCGTCTCGCTGAAGGAACTGCCGGACAACCGCTTCGGCACCCAGTCGGAAATCTACTGGGACGACGGTTTCCTCAACACCCAGGTAGGCGCGGTCACCCGTGGCTCGTACACGCTGAAGATCGTCGATCCGATCCTGTTCGTGAAGAACTTCGTACCGGCCAGCTACCTGCAGCCTGGCCAGGTGTTCGACTTCACCGATCTGGACAACGCCGCCGCCGGCCAGTTGTTCAATGAAGTCGTCGGCTCGCTGGCGCCGGCCTTCAGCCTGTATACCAACGATCCGGGCAAGGGCAACCGCATCACCAAGCTGCAGCAGGACTCGCTGGGCTTCGCGCAGAGCCTGTCGGCCGCCGTTGAACAGGGCTACCAGTGGAAGTCCGACCGCGGCCTGGCCATCGTCAAGACCGCCATCGTCTCGATCGAGTACGACGCCAACACCCGCGAGCTGCTGAAGACCGTGCAGCGCGCCGATGCGCTGTCCGGTTCGCGCGGTAGTTCCAACCTGCAGGCCAGCGTCGCCCAGGGCATCCAGTCGGCCGGCGAAAACGGCGGCGCGGCAGGTCTGGTCGGTGTCGGCATGGCGTCTGGCATGTTCGGTGTCGGCGGCATGCAGCAGCCGGCCACCCCGGCGGCCGACGATCCGGTCGCCAAGCTGAAGAAGGCCAAGGAAATGCTCGATCTGGGCTTGATCACCCAGAGCGATTACGACGCGCTCAAGGCCAAGGCACTGGGCCTGTAACGGCAGGACGCACACCCAACATGTCCGATCCCCGAAACGGCCCACCGCCGCTGCCCGGATCCGCGCCCGCGACGCCGCCACCCCTGCCGGCGGCGTCGTTGGATGGGCCCGGTTCGCCGCAGGACGTCCCTCCCCTGCCCGGCAGCTTCCCGCTGGACACCTCCAAACTGCCGCAGGCCATCCGCGATGAAGTGGAAGCGCCCGATCCTGTGGCCATCGATACCTCGGCCAGCGAGCTGAAGGACGGTCTCAACCGCTGCCCGAAGTGCGGCGCCACCGACATCCGGCCCAAAGCCGGGACCGATATCCTGGTCTGCCTGTACTGCCGTCACGAATGGCATGGCGCGCGGGTCGAGGAAGAATTCGGCCTTGGCGAAGCCATCGACCAGCTGCGCGGTACGGTCATCGCCTCCGGCGCGCGTGACATCGATGCCGACACCTCGGCACTGATGACGTTCAAATGCACCGGTTGCGGCGCCGAAGTCACGGTCAATACCGAGAGTACGATGACGGCGCGTTGCCACTGGTGCCGCCACGTCTTCGGCGTCAACGAGCAGATCGCCAACGGCGCGGTGCCCGACGCGGTGCTGCCCTTCCATATCAAGAAGGACGATGCGGTCGCGCGCATCCGCCAGTTCGTCGACAAGCGCCGCATGTTCGCGCTGAAGGCATTCAAGGACCAGTTCACCCCCGAGAACGTGGTGGGCGTGTTCCTGCCCTACATGATCGTCGACAGCAATGTCAGCGCGGCCGTGGCCGGCAAGGGCGAGATCCAGACCCGGCAGTACACCGTAGGCAGCGAGAAAAACAAGCGCACCCTGTATGACGCCGACGTCTACCAGGTCGAACGCCAGGTCGATTTCACCGTGGATGACCTGCCACTGGAATCCTCGGCCGAGCGCGGCAATCTGGATACCCGCGCCAACACCAACAACATCATCAACACCATCCTGCCGTTCGATACCAAGAACGCGGTGAAATGGAACGCTTCGTACCTGGCCGGCTTCACCTCTGAAAAGCGCAACCTCGACGTGGAGAAGCTGCGGCCGCGGCTGGAAGACCAGCTGCTGTCAATTGCCCGCGCACAGGTGGAAGGTTCGGTGAAGCGCTACAACCGTGGCGTGCGCTGGGAGCAGGAACAACTGGAGGTGCATGGCACCCGCTGGGTGTCGATGTACCTGCCGGTGTGGTTGTATTCGTACCACCAGCCCGGCAGGAACGGCGGCATGCTGCACTACATCGCAGTGAACGGCCGTACCGGCGAAACCATGGGCAGCGTGCCCGTGCAGCAATGGAAGATGCTGCTGGCGGCCCTGGCCACCGGCACCGTCATTGAAGCCCTCGCAATTGCCTTCCTGGTGGCATCGACATGAGTGACGACAGTGGCCTCTGGCTGTTGGCGGCAGGTCCAGCCGGCGCGACCGCGCTGTACTGGGCGCTGTACCGCTATTACCGCAACACCGACAAATCGCACTCCTTCGAGCACGAGACCGAAATCGAGGCACAGCCCGTGACCGGTTCGGACCAGCAGGTGGGCCGGGTCACCGGCACCGAGGAGAAGCGCATCCGCGGTGACAACGTGTATGAGTACCGGAAACGGGTGGTGAGGGTGAAGCCCGATCAGTAGAGCCAGGCCGCCTGGCTGCGGGTAATGCCGGCCGCTGGCCGGCACTCCTTCGGTCTCTGAGCGTCAAAGGGGAGCCGGCCAGCGGCCGGCACTACCCTTCAGCGGACAGCACCTACCCTTGGCTGGCTTGCCTCAGGGCGCGCCCTCACACCGTCTCCCACCCCACCGGTTCGATACTCGCGCGATCCACCCTTCCGAGGATCCTGCGATGGCTGCCCTGCTTGCCTGTAGCTGCCTGTCGGCGCTGTACTTCCTGGCCCTGCCCGCCCTTGCCCAGGACGCCTCGTTCGGCTTCGGCGAACAGACCACCCGCACCGACCAGGCCACCCAATCGAGCAGCACAGAGACCCGGACCAGTGGCTCGGTGACCACCCAGACCACCACCAGCGGCAGCTCGCAGTCCGAATCACGCAGCGAAAGCAAAGAGATCGACGTCGGCTTCGGTTTCCACGACGACAACGACGACTGGAGCCATGACCGCCACCGCGGCGACCGCGATGTGCGCGACAGCGATCTGTTCGGCAGCTGGACGCTGGGCCAGGAGAACGGCAGCACCTGCACCATCGAGCTGAAGAACAGTGAGTGGTTCGGTGGCTACAGCGCCTACGTGCCTGCCGGCTGCCCGGACGGATTCTTCTCGGCCAACCGCTGGGTGCTGTCGGGCAACCAGCTGCTGCTGACCGATACCAGCAATACGGTCTTCGGGCGTTTTCGCGCGTCGGGAGGTGGGCGTTGGACTGGCTACCGTGAATCGGATGGGGCACGTTTGTATCTCAATCCCAAGGGGCACTGATCGCACCGTGCACACAGTAGGCACGCGCTGATCGGGAAGATCAGGAATCCGCCTCACCCCGCCGCCGAAATGTCCGCTCCCACCGGTTCCCGCCTGGTCATCTACGCCGCCCTCGCGGGCAACCTGGCCATTGCCATCGCCAAGTTCATCGCCGCCGGCATCTCCGGCAGCTCGGCCATGCTCAGCGAGGGCGTGCATTCGCTGGTCGACACTCTCAACGAGGTGCTGCTGCTGTACGGGCTGCGCCGCGCCGGCAAGGCGCCGGACCCGGTACATCCGTTCGGCTATGGCCGCGAACTGTACTTCTGGAGCTTCATCGTCGCCCTGCTGGTGTTCGCTGCCGGCGCCAGCGTTTCGGCCTACGAAGGTATCCAGCACATCCGCCAGCCGGAGCCCGCCACCAACCACGCGTTGAGCTACAGCGTGCTGGGCATCTCCATCCTGTTCGAAGGGGCCTCATGGTGGGTCGCGCTACGGGAGTTCCGGCGTACCAAGGGCAAACTGGGCTACTTCGAAGCCTTCCGTCGCAGCAAGGATCCTTCCACCTTTACCGTGCTGCTGGAGGATAGCGCGGCCCTGCTGGGCCTGGGTTTCGCACTGATCGGGCTCGTGGCCGCCCAGGTCCTGGACATGCCGGTGCTTGATGGTGTGGCGTCGCTGTGCATCGCCGGCGTGCTTGCCGCCACCGCCTTTCTTCTCGCACGCGAAACCAAGGGACTGCTGGTGGGTGAGCCGGCCCATCCTGCGGTGGCTGAGCGGATCATGGCCGTGGCCGAAACCGATCCGGACCTGCGCCGCGCCAATGGCGTGACCACCATGCAGATGGGCCCGGAACAGGTCGTGGCCATGCTCAGCGCGGAATTCGAGGATGACCGGCGCACGCCGCAGATCGAAGCCTGCATCACCCGCATCGAAACTGCAGTGAAGCAGGAGTTTCCGGAACTGGTGGCACTGTTCGTCAAGCCGCAGACGCCGGAGGTCTATGCCGCCCGGCGAGCCGCGCTGGCCTCGCCGCCGGCACCGGACTGATGATGTCTCTGTACAGGCTTGCCCTGTAGATCCTCCGGTGCAGCCTCCACTGGCGCGTGCTCGTTCGCGACCATCGTCACGCTTTTGCACCCCTCGCGTGCAGCTCGCAAACGTTGACGAAAGCGCGTCACGTCGGCATCACCTCACCGTAGCGATACATAACGTGGTGCGCACTAGCGTAGTACCTGACAGCCGCCGAAGCCGCCCTCGCCACCCAGCCCTGCAAAGCGCCATGGACGAAGCCGACCGCCTGCTTGAAATCGACCGCCTGCACCTGCTCGACACGCCGGCCGAACCGGTGTTCGATGCAATCGTTGCTGCCGCCCGCGCAGCGACTGGCATGACCATGGGCCTGATCTCGGTGGTGGCCGAGGAGCGCCAGTGGTTCAAGGCCAATATCGGTCTTGAAGGCGTCAGCGAGACTGCACGCAACATCTCGTTCTGTACTCATGCCATCGAGCAGGACGAACTGTTCGAGATCCCGGATGCCCGGCAGGACCCGCGATTCTCCACCAACCCACTGGTGACCGGTGGCCCGCGCATCCGTCACTACGCGGGAATCTCGCTTGGGTCGGCACAGGGCGCCCGTATCGGAACACTATGCCTGCTCGATCCGATGCCGGGCGTGCTGTCGCCCTCGCAGCGCGAACTGATGGTGCATCTGGCGCGGGTCACCACCCAGGTGCTGGAACAGCGCAGCACCCTGATGGCACAGGTCGGCCAGGCCAAGGCACTGCACCGCGAACTGAAACGCAGCGAGGACTTCCTGGAACGCACCAACCGCGCGGCACGGGTGGGCGGCTGGGAGATGGACCTGCTCTCCCACGAAGTGCGCTGGACCCGCGAAACCAAGCAGATCCACGGCGTGCGCGGCAACTATCAACCCACGTTCGACACCGCACTGTCCTTCTATCGGGAGGACAGTCGCAACATCATCCGCAGCGCGGTCCAGCGCTGCATCGAGGAAGGCACCTCATGGGAAGTGCAGCTGCCAATGACCACCGCCGATGGGCGCTCCATCTGGACCCGGGTGGTCGGTGGCCGTCAGCAGGTGGATGGGCACCCTCGCCTGGTCGGCGCCATCCAGGACATCACCGAGGAGCGTGCCGCGCTGGATGCCCTGGAGGCGAGCGAGACGCGCTACCGGCGCCTGTTCCACTACAGCCTCGGCCTGATCTGCACGCACACGCTGGAGGGCGTGCTGACATCGGTGAACCCGGCGGCCGTGCAGTCGCTGGGCTTCGATGAGACTCATATGATCGGGCGCAGCCTGTGCGATCTGATGCCTCCCGAGAAGCGTGCTGCATTCAAGGCCTATCTCGCGCGGATCACGGTCAACCACACCGATGCCGGCGTCATCGAACTGATCGCCGCCGATGGCACCCGCCATTTCTGGGCATATCACAACGTGCTCGACAGCGAGGCGAACCCTCCCTATGTGCTGGGCCATGCGCAGGATGTGACTGCACTGCGGATGCAGGAGCAGCAGCTGCGCGAGATGTCCTTCAAGGATCCGCTGACCCAGAGCTACAACCGCCGCTTCCTGCCGCGCCTGGACGAGCTGGTTGATCAACCCTGGGCCTGCCTGATGTTCGATCTGGATCATTTCAAGCAGATCAACGATACGCAGGGCCACGCGCGGGGGGACACTGTGCTGGTCGAGTTCGCCGCCTTCCTGCGCGCTCCACTGGGGGCGATGGAAAGCGTAGTGCGCATGGGCGGCGACGAGTTCATGGTGGTGCTGACCTGCCCGGAGCCGGGGCGGTTGGCCGCGCTGGAGCAGTGGTATACGCAGCAGGCCGGTCGATCACCCACGCCCTTCTCACTGGGTGCGACCCACCACGCCCCGGGTGAGTCGGTGGCCGACACCCTGCAGCGTGCCGACAGTCGCCTGTACCGCGAGCGCGCACGCGTGCGCACGCACCCGCGACCGGCAACCTGAGACTCTCCCCGCAGCGGGCGCGACCCTACTCCGCCGCCAACGCCTGGATCGGGTCGAGCTGTGCAGCACTGCGCGCCGGGAAGTAGCCGAAACCGAGCCCGATGGCAGACGAACATGCCAGCGCGGCGAGCACCGGCCCAGGCGTGAACAGGAACGGCACCCCCAGCGACAGCAGGCTGGACAAGGCGCCCACAGCCAACGCGAACAAAACCCCCAGCACCCCGCCGAACAGGCAGATCAACACGGCCTCGATCAGGAACTGGCGGAGGATGTCGCCCTGCCGGGCACCCGCCGCCAGCCTCACACCGATCTCGCGCACGCGCTCCTTCACCGACACCAGCATGATGTTCATCACCCCCACGCCACCGACCACCAGCGCCACCGCAGCAATGGCCGAAACCAGTGCCGCCATGGTCTGGCTGGACTTCATCACTGCCTTGCGGATCTGGTCGGCGTTGTAGATGAAGAAATCGCGCCGGCCGTGCAGGCGTTGCAGCTCCGCGCCCAGCGAGGCCTCAGCGGCGGTGGTTGGCACGTCATCCCGCACGCGCACGGTGATGCTCTCCAGCCGCTGGCTGCCAAGCAGGCGCGAGGACGCGGAGGTGTACGGCACATAGACCGTCGGCGTCGCCCCGCCGGCGAATGCGTTGGGACCGACCACGCCGATCACTTCCACCGGCATGCCGCCCAGCAGCACCGTGCCGCCGATCGGATTGCCGCTGAACAACGCCTTGGCCGCCTTCTGGTCGACCACGCCCACCGCGCGATGTGCCTCCACCTCGGCATCGGTGAAGAACCGGCCCGCCTTCAGGCGCAGCCCGCGCACACGCGGTAGATCAGCGCCCACGCCAAGCACCTGCGTGTTGGCGCGCCGGTTGCCCTGCAGTGCCGCCACCGAACCGCTCAGGTTGGGGCTTACGCTGTCTACGTAACTCAATGCGGCCAGGTGATCGGCATCGTCCACGACCAACGATTCGATCTCTGCCGAGCGCGGGTCACCAAAGTCCGCGCCCGGGAAGATGTCCAGCGTACTGGCACCCAGTTCGTTGATCTGTGACTCGACCTGTGCCTGTGCGCCCTTGCCCAACGCAACCACGGTCACCACCGCAGCCACGCCGATGATGATGCCCAGCATGGTCAGCAGGGTGCGCAGGCGATGGGCCAGCATCGAACGTACCGCCATCCGTGCAGCTTCCCTGATTGCATCCAGGCGCGCGCGGCGCTCGGCGCCCGGTTCTGGACTGCGCTCGTGGGCAGCAGCATTGCGTGCTGCCGGAGGATCACCCATACCACGGTCGGATACGACCCGACCGTCTGCGATCTCGATCACGCGTGAAGCGTGCGCGGCGATCGCCGCATCATGGGTCACCAGGATCACGGTATGGCCCTGCGCATGCAGGCGCTTGAGTTCCGCCATCACCTGCCGGCCGCTGGCATGATCCAGCGCGCCGGTCGGCTCGTCGGCCAGCACGATGGCGCCGCCGTTCATCAGCGAACGCGCAATGGAAACGCGCTGCTGCTGGCCGCCGGACAGCTGGCTGGGCCGGTTCGTAGTGCGCTCCCCCAATCCCAGCGTTTCCAGCAGCATGCGCGCACGGGCGGTGCGCGCATCGGCATCCACGCCGGCATAGACCGCCGGCAATGCCACATTTTCCGTGGCGCTCAGGTTCTCCATCAGGTTGTAGCGCTGGAAGATGAAGCCGAAATGCTCGCGGCGCAGGTGCGCCAGTTCATCCTGTGACATCTGCTCGGTTGCTGCGCCCTGCACCCGGTAGCTGCCTTCGCTTGGCCGGTCCAGGCAGCCCAGAATGTTCATCAGCGTGGATTTGCCCGAACCGGACGGGCCGATGATCGCGATGAACTGGCCCGCCTCGATGCGCAGCGACACGTCCTTCAACACCACCACCTCGCCGGCGGCCGAGCGATAGGCGCGCGATACGCCATGCAGTTCCAGCAGCGCGTCGACCATGCTCACATCCCCAGCAGGCTGGTGGGCTCGGCTTCCGCGCCGCTGGGCGCCTGCCCGACCACCACGTTCTCGCCCGCTTCCAGGCCAGACAGGATCTGCACGGCGGTGGCGGTGCGCAGCCCGGTGGTCGCTGCGCGCTCGCGGGCACGGCCTTTCGCATCGACCACCTGCACGGTTGCGCGGTTGCTGTTCTTGTCGTCGGACTCGCCCAGCGCTGTCAGCGGCACCTGCAGTGCATTGGCCACGCGTGCCAGTTGGATCGTCACCTTCACCGTCATCGAGGGCTTCAGCATCAAGCCCGGGTTGGCCACGTCGAACAACCCGGCGTAGTACACCGCCTTCGGCGTCTGCGCCGATCCACCGCTGTTGCCACTGGCCACATCGGCAATCGACGACGGCGCAGGCTCAAGCTGTTGCAGGCGCGATTCATAGCGGCGCCCGCTCGGCCCCAGCGTCGAAAACCACAACGGCTGGCCGGGTGCGATCAGTTCCACGTCGGCCTCGGCGATCTCGGCGCGTACGGTCATCGTGTCCATCTGTGCCAGCATCACGATGGTCGGCGTGGTCTGCATCGAGTTCAGCGTCTGCCCGGCCTTGGTGACGATGGCCACGATGTAGCCGTCGGACGGTGAGACGATGCGGGTGTAGCCGAGGTTGATACGGGCGGTCTCCACCTGGGTCACCGCCTGGTCGATCTGCGCCTGCAACGCGGCGGCCTCCGCGCGCGCCGCATCGCGCGCCACACGGGCCGCTTCGAAGCCTTCCTGCGAGACCAGCCGCGATGCCACCAGCTGCGACTGGCGCTCGTACGTGCGAAGGGCCTGGCTGTAACGCGCCTGGCTGGCCGCGTGCTGCGCACGCAGTGTGTTGGTGGCTGCTTCGGCGCTGCGCAGGGCGATGCGCTGCGGCTGCGAATCCACTTCGGCAATCAGGTCGCCAGCGTGCACACGCTGGCCCAGCACCACGTGCAGGCGCGTGACCTGGCCCGACACCTGCGCGCCCACCGCCACCAGTTCCTTGGGGTTGACCCGGCCAACGGCCTGCACGGTCTTTTCCAGGTCCGCCACCCTTGCCGGGGCCGTGATCAGCGCGGCATCATCACCTTCGACGAACAGCCACCCGCCGGTGCCGCCTGCAAGAAGTACAACGATTGCGGCAATGATCCAGGTCCTGCGGTTGTTCATCGAAAGGCTCGCATGCACGCAGCCACCGGATGTGACCGCAGAAGCCGCAGTCTGGAAGGTAGTGGTGGATGTTTCTTGGAGCCACTGTGGAGATTGCATGGAGGCCGCACATCCGTTCAGGCACGGGGCCCGCTCCTGAACGGCACGGATCGCGTCCACGAAATCTCGACACAATCTCGACCAAGTCTCCATCAACGGCCCCTAGCCTTGTCGGCCTCGCCGACTGCTCCGCCGCCGTGTCCTTCCCGTTTCCAGACCTGCCTCCCATCGATGTCCGCCGCGCCTACCTTGCCTGGTGCGCGCCTTCGCCGTGGCTGCTTGCGCTGGTGCTGACGTCAACCAGTGCCTGGATGCTTGCCAGCGCGAACCCGGCGCCGCCCCTGCTGGCGGGCGCCGGTGCTGCCGCGCTGGTGTGGTTCCGCAGCGAAGGCCCGGGTCATTCGGCGCGCGCGGGCACCCTGGCGTCGGCGTCGCTGATCGGCCTCGCGGCCTGGTCCGCCTCCGCCGCTGACGTGAGCCTCATGCCAGCAGGGATGGCGGCTGTCCTGGTGGCCGCGTTGCTTGCCCTGCGCCTGCGGGCCGTGGTCCGCATGGCCCGCCGCCTGCAGGACCGGGTGGACGCAACGGGCATGCAATCGCGGTGGAGCAAGCTGCCTGCGGCCGTATCGACCCTGCTCGCACAGCACCTGCGCGCCACCACAACACTGGCGCCCGCCCTGCAGCACACGCTGGTGCTGGCCACCCTGGCCTGGGCCGCCCACGAAGAAGCGCAGACCCTGGAACGGCCACGATGACACCGTCGCCGGCGTTTCCCATTCCTTACTTGAAACCGCAGCATGCAATGAAATCCGATGCCCGCACGCGCCTGGCGCCCCTGGTGCTCATTGCCGAAGATGAAGGCGAAATCGCCGACATTCTCGGCGCCTACCTGGCCCGCTCCGGGCTGCGCAGCGCCCGCGCCGCCGACGGCGAAGCCGCCCTCACCAGCCACCGCCAGCTGCGCCCCGACCTGGTGCTGCTGGACGTGCAGATGCCGAAGATGGACGGCTGGCAGGTGCTGAGCGAGTTGCGCCGGCGCGGCAACACCCCGGTAATCATGCTCACCGCACTGGACCAGGACGTGGACAAGCTCACTGGCCTGCGCGTCGGTGCCGACGACTACGTGGCCAAGCCATTCAATCCCGCCGAGATCGTCGCCCGCATCCAGGCGGTGCTGCGCCGTAGCGCGAAGCCCATTGCAGAAGAGCCCAACGGGCTGATCCGGCAGGGGCCGTTCGAGATCGACCTGCGCAGCCATGAAGTCACCGTGCGCACCGATGACCACGTGCATGCTCTGAGTTTCACGCTCACCGAGTTCCGTCTGCTGGTACACATGGCGCGCGCACCGCGCATGGTGCACAGCCGGCTGGATCTGCTCCAGACCTGCCTGCCGGAAGGCGATGCGCAGGAGCGCACCGTGGACAGCCACGTCAGCAAGCTGCGCCGCAAGCTGGAGGAAGCAGGCGTCATCGGCATTCCCGCCACCATCCGCGGTGTCGGCTACCGCTTCCTGGACTGAGCCGATGAACCCCAAAGGCAAGAGTATCGGGCGCCAGATCACGCTCTCCATCACGGTCGCGTCGCTGTGTTCAACCGTACTGTCGATCAGTGGTTTCTACCTGTTCTATTACCTGATGGAGGTGTTCTATCCACGCTGGTACGACGAACCGGAAACCATCATGCCGTCAGGCCTGGAATGGCTGTGGATCGGCCTGACCGCCACCGTGGTCGTTGCGCTGGCCACATTGATCGCCTCGCGCCTGACCCGGCGCATCATCACCCCGCTGAACTCGGTCGCCGAAAGCCTGCGTCGCGTCGCCAGCGGTGATCTGGAGGCGCGTGCGCGCGGCGGTGACACCTCGATGACCGAGGCCGCCGCGCTGGTCAGCGACTTCAATTCCATGGCCGAGCGATTGAGCCGGATGTCGGAGAACCGCGTGTTCTGGAACGCGGCGATCGCACACGAACTGCGCACGCCGATGACCATCCTGCGCGGCCGCCTGCAGGGCATCGCCGAAGGCGTGTTCGAGCCGGGGCCGGAGCAGTTCAACAGCATGCTCACCCAGCTGGAGGGCCTGACCCGCATCATCGAGGACCTGCGCGTGGTCAGCCTGGCCGAGAGCGGCCACCTCGATCTGCGCATGCAGCGCAGCGACGTCAGCGTGCAGGTGGCCGCAGTAGTGGAAGCGATGTCCGAGGCGCTGACCGAGAGTGGTTTCTCGGTGACCTTGGACGCGCGTTCTTCACTGGCCGACTGCGACCCGGCGCGCATCCGCCAGGCGGTGCTGGCGCTACTGGAAAACGCACGCCGCCATGCCATTCCCTGCCCGCTGCGCGTACACGTGACGCTGGCCGAAGGCCATTGCACCGTAACCGTTGAGGATGGTGGCCCGGGTGTGCCGGACGACCTTCGCGACAGCATCTTTGAAGCCTTCCAGCGCACCGATGTATCGCGCTCGCGGCAGAGCGGCGGCTCCGGTCTCGGCCTGGCGGTGGTGCGGGCGATTGCCGTGGCCCATCACGGAAAGGCGCGATGCCGGGCGACCGAACGTGGCGGCAGTGCCTTCGAAATACGCTGGCCGGTGCACGCGCGTCGTTGAGAGCGCGGCGTTGCGGTAGACGCTGCCCTGGTAGCGGCCCACCTTGGTGGGCATCGGCACACTGCGGCGCCAACCAAGGTTGGCGACCACCACGACTCTGGTAGTTGCCCACCTTGGTGGGCACCACGCCCTCCACTGAACGCCACCGGTTTCTCCACGCAATCTCCATCGTCCCTCCATGCCCGCTCCAAAGGGCTGCAGATACTGGGCGCGACCCGGGAGATCGCAGGCATCCGTCCCCTGCCCTGTCCCCGACCCACCCAGGCACCCCATGAAACACCCCCATGATCCAGCGGCCGCCGCCGGCAGCATCGGCCAGCAGAATGCGGCCGCCACCCTGAAGGCCATCCTGCGCACCTACCCCTGGCAGCTCACCGGCACGTTCTCGCTGGTGGCACTGGAGAACACACTGCTGCTGGCCTATCCCTTGTTCGCCGGCTTCGCGGTGGACGCGATCATCAGCAGCAACATCGGCCATGCCGTCTCCTATGCCGGCGTGGTACTGATGTTCTGGTTGGTCGGTGCCGCCCGTCGAGCGGTCGATACACGCACCTTCACCCGCATCTATGCCGATCTGGCGGTGAACGTGGTGCAGGCGCAGCGTCGGCTGGGCCAGGCCACGTCCACCTCGGCGGCACGCGTGGTGCTGGCCCGCGAGTTCGTCGACTTTTTTGAAAAGCACGTGCCGATCATCGCCACCGCGCTGGCATCGATGTTCGGTGCGGTGGCCATGCTGCTGGCGATCGAGCCGATGGTCGGTGCCGCTGGCCTGGTCACCCTGCTCGGCGCCCTGCTGGTGCTGCCCTCGTTCGCACGCCGCAACGAGCAGCTGCATGGCCGCCTGAACAACCGCCTGGAACACGAAATCCGGCTGGTCGACCGGGTCAGTCCCTCGGTGCTGCGCCGCCACTACACCACGCTGTCGCGCCTGCGCATCCTGTTGTCAGACCGCGAGGCCGGCGCCTACGTGGTGATCGGACTGGCTGCCGCGGCATTGTTCGCGCTGACCATCGGCCGCCTCGCCACCACTGAGGGTGTCACGCCGGGCCACGTCTACGCGGTGATGACCTATCTGTGGACCTTCGTCGGCAGCCTGGACGATGCGCCGTCGATGGTGGACCAGCTTGCACGGCTGAAGGACATCGGCCGGCGAGTCAGTCCCGGGATGGACGACGCGGAGCACAAGGACGCCGCTTGACCGGTAGATGCCACCTTGATGGGCACCGACACATCGCGGGGCCAACCAAGGTTGGCGACTACCGGGAGCGATAGCTACCAATGCGCCGCTCGGCGCTACAGGAACTCCGCCATGCGCTGCAGCTCGTCTTCCAACGCGCCACGAAACACCCTGTCGCGGGCCAGCGACTTGCCGGCATAGCCCACACTCGATGCCAACTCACCGTCGCGCACGCTGAGATTGGCCCAGCCCACCACCTGGTCGTGCCACAACACCGGCAGAGCGTAGTACCCATACTGTCGCTTCGGTGCAGGTGTATACGCCTCGAACTTGTACACCCATCCCCAAAGCAGCTCGAAGCGGCGGCGGTCCCACACCACCGGGTCGAACGGCGCCAGCAGGCGCACCTGTTCGTCCGGTGCATGGCGGCGCGATCGCGGATTCTCGTCCACCGGCCAGTACCAGGTGGTGCCCTCCAGCGTGCAGCTGGCCAGTTGTTGCTTGGCCAACGCCAAGGCCCGCCGGGTCTGCTCGGCCAGATGTGGGGCGCCATAGCCCAGCAGGCGCACCAGATAGGTCAGGCTGGCCGAGGGCAGCGGCGCGTACTTGCGCACCACCAGGTCGATCAGGGCGGCGGCCCGTTCAACCTGCGCCTGCTCGCTGGCGTCCGGCTCGGCGTGCTCGGCCACTGCATAGATGCGGGTGCCACTGTCGCGCCGCTGCACCCGCAGCAGGCCACGGTAGTGCATGCCGTCAAGCAGATGCGTGCTTGCGTTGCTGGTGCCGCCCCAGTAATTGGTCACCCGCCCATGCGCGAACGCCTGGTCCACCTCGCGCGGGTGCACGCTGCCGCGCTCGCGCACGAAGGCCAGTACGTCGGCCGCGCGGCGATGGGTCTCGGCGTCCCATTCGCGCTTGGACACGCGCGGGTGCATCAGTGCCAGATGCTCGCGCGGCAGGAAGCCGTAGTTCACCAGGCAATCCTCTTCCACCGGCAGGCGCGTGTAGCGCCGCTCAAGATCGCCTGCGCGGTAGTCCTTCACCCGGTGGCGCAGGGTCAGGTCCTGTGCGCGCGCCGGTGCCCTGATCGGGTCGGCCTGCACGAAGCCCAGCCGTCGTATCGCGGTCAGCAGCGTAGTCGGCTTGAACAGGGTGCGCGCCACCGCGTAGCGGCGAAGATCATCGAGAGTAGGCGTGGCAGGCATGGCCGCATTGTATTCTCGACACCACGCGATCCGTCCAGTAGAGCCAGGCCATGCCTGGCTGGCGTCAGGGTGAACGGCCAGGATCGTCCACGCATGGCATGCATCTACCGAAGCCGCGATACCTCCAGCGAACCGATCACCAGCGCCCGCATGCCCTGCTTGAACTCGGTGATCACCTGTCCTTCCTCGTCGTCCGCAATCGCATAGATCGTATCGGCGCCGGCGATGCAATAGAACGCGATCGTGGCCAGCAGCCAGCGCGCCTTGTCCACCGGCAGGCCGAACACATCAGCCACGTGCGCCTGGTGCGAGGCGATCTTTTCCAGCATCGGCGCAGTCGCCACCGTGCGCCGCAGCAGGTACGGTGGCAGCCCGGGATGTGCCTTCACCACCTCGCACAGTGACTCCACGAACCGCATCAGGTAGGCCTCCAGCCCACCCGGTGCGTCGACCGACGCGCGCGGAATCTGCCAGCGCTGGAACACCGCCTCGGCCACCAGGCGTTTCAACGCCTCCAGGTTGGCCACGCGCTTGTACAGCGCCGCCTGGGTCACCGCCAGTTCGGCGGCCACGTTGGCCATGGTCAGGTTGGGTAGGCCCAGGCGGATGCCGATGTCGGCCAGGCGCTCCGGGGTGATGGTGGGCGGGCGGCCACGGGGCGGCGCCGTTGGATCGGAGTGAGGGCTCATACGGTGCGTGCTCATACCCTGCTGAGGGTGCCAGCAAAGGGACCCTCTTGTCCGCTTCGATTGATTTAGTTTAATTTACTCAACTAATTCGGAATGCGTCCAGCACGCTGCCCGTAGTCGAGCCCATGGCTCACCTTCCGCCAGGTCCCCACCCAGCCAACAACCCTGCGCTGCGCCCTCTCCCCGTGCTTGCCGTCGGCAGCGCGCCAGGCGCGCTCGCGCCTGCGATTCACAGGAATCTGGCATGACCGTGTACAACTTCTCTTCTCTGCAGCATCGCGCTGCCGCCGCATCTTCCGGCCCGATGCATCCACCAGGCATCGCCCGGCGCTACCGGATGTCGGCCCTCGCGCTAGGGCTGCTGGCCTCGTTTGCCGCGCTGGCCGACTCCGCGCCGTCCACCCTGCCCTCGGTGCAGGTGCAGGAACAGCGCCGGGTCACTGCAGACTATGCGGGCGGGCAAGTGGCCGCTGGCAGCCGCGTCGGCCTGCTCGGCGACAAGGACTTCATGGACACGCCGTTCAATACGGTCAGCTACACCGAGTCCTTCATCCGCGACCGCCAGGCCAAGGACCTCACCGACGTCATCGCCGCCACCGACCCCACGGTGTTCAGCAACGGCGTCACCGGTTCGTGGAGCGAGAACTACGCGATCCGAGGCTTTGCCTCCAACACCAGCGACACCACCTTCAATGGCCTCAGCGGCATGGCGCCGTACTACCGCACTTCGCCGGAAATGTTCGAACGCATCGAGGTGCTGAAAGGCCCCTCCGCGCTGCTCAATGGCATGCCGCCGGGCGGCTCGGTCGGTGGCAGCGTCAACCTGGTCCCCAAGCGTGCCGGCGATCAACCGCTGCTGCGGGTCAGTGCCAACTTCGCCTCCGATGCGCAGTTTGGCGCCCATGTGGATGCGGGGCGTCGCTTGGGCGCGGACAAGCAGTTCGGCATCCGCTTCAACGGCGCGTACCGTGATGGTGATGGCGCGGTCGGCAAGCAGAGCAAGAAGGTGCAGCTCGGCGCACTGGCAGTGGACTGGCGCGGCGAACGTGCGCGGCTGTCGGCCGATCTGTACAGCGCCGATGACCGCGTGGACGGCCCGGCACGCGGCGTCGGTCTGGCACCGGGCGTGGCCATTCCGCGGCCGCCGCGTGGCGATACGCTGATCAACCCGGACTGGGCCTACGTGGACAGCCAGGACAAGGGCGCGATGCTGCGGGGCGAGCTGGACATCAATGACACCCTGATGGCCTACCTGGCCTACGGCATCAGCAAGACCGACTACCGCTACAATGGTTCGATCAGCGCGCAGATCCTCAATCCAGCCGGCAACTTCACCACCGTGATCGGCCAGCTCGCCTTCGATATCAAGAAGCAGTCCGCAGATGCCGGCCTGCGCGGCTCGTTCCACACCGGCAGCGTCAGCCATCAGTGGGCCGCCAACGTGACCCACTACCAGCACACCCAGAACGATTACGGCCGCCGCAGCGTGCCGGGCTGGGACTGGACCACCAATCTGTACAACCCGGCATGGGGCCCGGCGGCACCGTTCGTAACGCCGCACATCTCGCACACCGAGCTGCGGCTGGACAGCCTCGGTTTCGCCGACACCCTCGCCTTCGCCGATGACCGCGTGCAGCTGACCCTGGGCGTGCGCCGCCAGCAGGTGGTCAGTGAGACCTTCAATGTCGCCAGCGGTGCGCGCACCTCGCGCTACGACGAGAGCGCCAACACGCCAGCAGCGGCGCTGCTGGTGAAGGCCACCGGAAGGGTCTCCATCTACACCAACTACATCGAAGGCCTCAGCCAGGGCGCCACCGCGCCGATGACCGCCGCCAACGCCGGTGATGTGTTCGCACCGTTCCGCACCAGGCAGAAGGAGCTGGGCCTGAAGCTGGACCTGGGCAGCTTCGCGCACACCTTCAGTGTGTATGAAATCAAGCGGCCCAGCAGCTACACCGACCCGGTCACGAATATCTTCTCGTTCGGTGGCGAGCAACGAAATTGCGGCGTGGAATGGGGCTTCTTCGGCACGCCACTGGATGGCGTGCGCCTGCTCGGTGGCGTGGCCTACGTGCAGCCGAAACTGACCCGCACGGCCGGTGGCGTGAATGAGGGACGCATCGCCACCGCCGTAGCGCAACGGCAGGCCAAGCTGGGGGTGGAATGGGATGTACCGACCTTGCAGGGCCTGACCTTGACCGGCAATGCCACGGCGATGTCGAAGCAGTACATCAGTGCCGACAACAGCCTGTCGGTGCCGGGCCGCACGTTGTTCGATGTCGGGGCGCGCTACAGCACCACCGTGGCGGGTCGACCGCTTGCGCTGAGAGCCAGTGTGAACAACGTGACCAACAAGGCGTATTGGGGCATGCCGTTGCTTTCCAGTCTAGCGCTGGGAGCGCCGAGAACGGTGCTGGTGTCGGCGACGATGGACTTCTGAGGCAGGCGCCTCCACGCCAGACATGCATCACCTGTGGAGTCGAGCCATGCTCGGCTCGCTTTGCCGGTCACGCATGGCGTGGATTTCCCAGAACGTGTAGAGCCGAGCCATGCTCGGCTCCGGTTCGCCCGCTGAGTCGGGCATGGCTCGACTCTACACACGCCGATGGCGGCATGCTTCACCCCCACCTGCGACGCGCATTCCTTGACCGCATCCAGCATTCAAGACACTCGACATGCCAGTTCCGACATTACACAAGCAGATGGGCAACCAACGCCAGCATCGCCAGATGCCCCACGTAATACCCGTAGAACGCCCACCGCCAGCGCGGCAGCTGCCACGGCACCCGCGCCGCCAGCAGCACTACCGGAATGGCCAGCAATGCCCAGCCGTTGTGGTTGGCCCAGCACACCGCTGCAAGCCCAACCAGCAACAGCCACCACGCCCGGTGCCGGAACGCGATCCAGGCCAGCAGCACGCTGCCAACCCCGGCCCACTGATAGTCCACGAACATCGGCAGCACGCCGGCAGCCAGTAACAGCTGCACCGGCCGATTGTTCGCCAGCGCATGTACGGCTACTGCTGCAACTGTAAAGGTGAGCAGGATGTTGAGCGGCAGCCAGAAACCGAACGCCAGTGCATGCAATGGCTGCGCGATCAAGCCCCATAGTGCCAATCGGCGCATCGACTTGCGCAGGTCGGCCTCCGGCTGGGCGAGATTGCAGGCCATCACCAGCGCGAACAGCGGGAAGGCGATGCGCCCCAGTTCGCTGACCACCGGCACGTAGCCGCCGAAGACCACCTTGGCCACGTGGTCACCCGTCATGGCCAGCAGTGCGATCCACTTCAGCAGCTCGCGCGCGCCGCTGCTGAGGGTGAAGAAGGTTGACGTCCCGGTCGTGGTCGCTTGCATCGCGGAAGCTTATGCGCATCGGCCAGCGCATTTCCAGCGCCGCGCAGGAGCACGACGCTGCAGGCAGCAGGCGGGGGCGCTATGCTGGCCGCCCCTGCTTGTGAGACGTCCGCCGTGCGAACCCTATACCCCGCCATCGAGCCGTACCGCGAGTTCACCCTGAAGGTGAGCGATCTGCACACGCTGCACATCGAAGAGTGCGGCACGCCAGAGGGCATTCCGGTGGTGTACCTGCACGGCGGCCCGGGTGCTGGCATCTCGCCCACCCACCGCCGCTTCTTCGATCCGGCGCGGTACCGCATCGTGCTGATCGACCAGCGCGGCAGCGGCCGCTCCACACCGTTCGGCGAACTGCGCGACAACACCACGCAGGATCTGGTGGCCGATATCGAGAAGGTGCGTGAGCACCTGGGCATCGAGCGTTGGCTGGTCTACGGCGGCTCATGGGGTTCGACGCTGTCGCTGGCCTATGCGCAGGCGCATCCCGAACGCGCCACCGGCCTGATCGTGCGTGGCGTGTTCCTCGGCCGCGAGATGGAGAACCGCTGGTTCGCCGAGGCCAACGGCGGTGCGCGCTGGATCTTCCCGGAACGCTGGGAACGCTATGAGGCCTACATCCCGGAAGCCGAGCGTGGCGACATGATCGCGGCCTACTGGACGCGCATGGATGGCCCGGATGAAGCGACCCGCATCGAAGCCGCGCAGGCTTGGCTGGGCTGGGAAGACAACGCCGCCACCCTGCAGCACGACGTGGATGCGCAATCCACCGACGACCCGCTGGACACATTGGCAAAGGCCCGCATTGAAGCGCATTACTTCCGCAACAGCATCTTCCTGGAGCCGGACCAGCTGCTGCGCGATATCGATCGCATCCGCCACCTGCCCTGCGTGATCGTGCAGGGGCGCTACGACATCATCTGCCCGCCGCGCAGTGCGTGGGATCTGGCCAAGGCCTGGCCGGAAGCCCGGCTGGAGATGGTGACCTCCGGCCACAGCGCGAACGAGCCGGCCACGGTGGATGCGCTGGTGCGGGCGACGGACGCCTTTGCCGACCGTTTCTGAGCAGATGGTGGTGCCGGCCGCTGGCCGGCATCCCACCGTTCGAGGGTAGCGTCGACTCCGCGCAATCGCTGCTGCGCGGCCAGGTGAATGGCGACCCACCGGCAACGGTCCACGGCCCCATTCTTCGCAGCCCGCTTACAGCTCCGCGCAGAAGATCCGGCGGTGACCACCGCACCGGTGGTTCGCCCTTTCCCCAGGAGCACGCCATGACCGGTTATCGCTGCCTTCCCATCGCTCTCTCGCTATCTGCGGGCCTGCTGCTGGGCGCCTGTTCCAATCCCCAGGAGGCCAGCCAGGCCACCGCCGCCGAGGACGTGACCGAAGTGAAGCTCATCCCTGCCTACGAATCGCTGGACAAGGACAAGGACGGCATCGTCACGCTGTCCGAGGTGGATGCCGTCGCGCCGGACTGGGCCGAACGACTGCACGCCTGCGACACCGACCGCAACAAGACGCTGAGCCGTGGCGAGTACGACGTGTGCAAGCAGACCAGCGCTTCGCATTGATCCATCATTGAGCCCTCGACTGACGCTGCGCATGCCGGCTATACCAAGGTATAGCCGGGCTAACCCACGAGCCTCTAGGCCCGTCCCATTCAGGGGCGGACAATAGCGCCACTGGCCAGGGCAATCCTGGCCGGCACCCTCCCCTCATGGAGACGCAGATGGACCCCGACCCTGCCGGGCGCACCGCGCCCCGGATGACCGCTTGTTGCCTGTTCCTGGCGCCTGCCCGCCGGTCCCTGCCTGCCTGAGTGACGGGGGACCGCCAGGCGCCGCTTGCCTGGAGATCGCCCCATGTCCTACAAGATCCTCTACATCACCCTGCGCCGCCTGATCGGCGAGCGCGATGTTGCCGCGCTGCGCAGCCAGCTGCTGCAGCACGGCCCCGTGATGTTTGCCCGTTCGCTGTCACTCGGTTCGCCACGCGTGGTGGCCGACGCCTTGTCGCTGCTGCCGATCAGCGAGCGCATCACCGTGCTGCGTCATCTGCCCTATCCGCTGCGTGATGCGATGAAGCCGCTGTGCATCGGCGGCAGCCAGCGCCTGCACATGCAGCCGTGGTCGCCGGCGGTGCTGGCGATGCGCCACGCCTGATCGGTTGCATCCGTTCCGTTCGTGTTCCGGCCCCGGCCGGCTCTGACATTCGAGGAGAGTCCCATGAGCCTGCTCAACGCCTGGTTCAATGCCTTCCTGCGCAGCCGTCGCGCAGGCAACCTGTTCCGCCGCCGTGCGATGCCCGAGGCCGGGTTTGGCCCGGGCAGCGCCGACGCGGCACCGTTCGCGCTCACCACCGGCCTGGTCACCCTGGCCCAGCAGGAGGAAGCCGAGCTGCTGGCCACGCTGGGGTCGCATGCCGATGGCCTCAGCCCGCATGAGGCCGAGGAACGGCTGGCGACGCTCGGCCCCAACGAGGTGGATCACGAAAAGCCGCTGCCGTGGTGGCGGCACCTTTGGCAGTGCTACCGCAATCCGTTCAACCTGCTGCTGACCGTGCTGGCGGCGGTGTCCTGGCTGACCGAGGACATCAAGGCCACCATGGTGATCGGTGCGATGGTGCTGCTGTCCACGCTGATCCGCTTCGTGCAGGAGGGCCGCTCGAACCGTGCAGCCGAGCGGCTGAAGGCGTTGGTCGGCAATACCGCGCGCGTGCTGCGCCGCAATCCCGGTACCGAGGCCGCCGATGTGGCCGACCAGTACTTCGGTGCGCACCTGCACAGCCGGCGCCCGGCGCGCCTGCTGGACCTGCCGATCCGCGAACTGGTGCCCGGCGACCACATCGTGCTGTCGGCCGGCGACATGATTCCGGCCGACTGCCGCGTGCTGACTGCCAAGGACCTGTTCGTGGCACAGGCCGCGATGACCGGCGAGTCGCTGCCGGTGGAGAAGTTCGCGCACCCGGGCGACGGCCTGGCTGGCCTGCTGGAACAGCACAACCTGCTGTTCATGGGCACCAATGTGGTGTCCGGCACTGCCACCGCCGTTGTGCTGGCCACCGGCAACCGCACCTATTTCGGCACGCTGGCCCTGCGCAGCACCGCCACTGACCGCGCGCCGACCGCATTCCAGGCCGGCGTCAACAGTGTCAGCTGGCTGCTGATCCGCTTCGCGCTGGTGATGGTGCCGTTCGTGCTGCTGATCAACGGCTGGACCAAGGGCGACTGGACCGAGGCGTTCCTGTTCGCACTGTCGGTGGCAGTGGGCCTGACGCCGGAAATGCTGCCGATGATCGTTACCTCCACCCTGGCCAAGGGTGCGGTGCTGCTGTCGCGGCGCAAGGTGATCGTCAAGCGCCTGGATGCAATCCAGAACTTCGGCGCGATGGAAGTGCTGTGCACCGACAAGACCGGCACCCTCACCCAGGACAGGATCGCGCTGGAGCGTCATACCGATGTGTTCGGCCACGATTCGGAAGACGTGCTGAAGTTCGCCTATCTCAACAGCCACTTCCAGACCGGGCTGATCAACCTGCTGGACCGTGCGGTGCTGGAGCACGTGGAGCTGCAAAGCTCGCTGCGGCTGTCGCAGGACTACCACAAGGTGGATGAGATCCCGTTCGACTTCGAGCGCCGCCGCATGTCGGTGGTGGTGTCCGAGCGCGAGGACCATCATGAGCTGATCTGCAAGGGCGCGGTGGAAGAAATGCTGGCGGTGTGCAGCACCGTGCGCGAGAACGGCCAGGACATGCCGCTGGATGAACATCGCCTGGCCCGCGTGCGGCAGACCACCGAAGAGCTGAACGAACAGGGCCTGCGCGTGGTGGCGGTGGCGATGAAAGAGACCGCCGCCAGCCAGACCACCTATTCGCAGGCCGACGAATGTGGCCTGACCCTGGTCGGCTACGTCGCCTTCCTGGACCCGCCGAAGGAATCGGCAGCGCAGGCGCTGCAGGCGCTGGCCGCGCATGGCGTGGAGGTCAAGGTGTTCACCGGCGACAACGAACTGGTGACCGCCCGCGTCTGCGCGCAGGTGGGGCTGGACGCCGACACCATCCTGACCGGCCCGCAGATCGAGCGCATGGATGATGGCGCATTGTCACGGGCACTGCACCACCACCGCGTGTTCGCCCGGCTGACGCCGCTGCACAAGGAACGGCTGGTACGCGAGCTGCGCGCCCAAGGCAAGGTGGTCGGCTTCCTCGGTGACGGCATCAACGATGCCCCGGCACTGCGTGCGGCCGACATCGGCATCAGCGTGGACAGTGCCGTGGACATCGCCAAGGAGGCGGCTGACATCATCCTGCTGGAAAAGAACCTGATGGTGCTGGAGGAAGGTGTCATCCAGGGCCGGCGCACGTTCAACAACATGCTGAAGTACATCCGCATGACCGCCAGTTCCAACTTCGGCAATGTGTTCTCGGTGCTGGTGGCCTCCGCCTTCCTGCCGTTCCTGCCGATGCTGCCGCTGCAGCTGCTGGTGCAGAACCTGCTGTACGACATCTCGCAGATCGCCATTCCGTTCGACAACGTGGACGAGGAACTGGTACGCAGGCCGCTGAAGTGGAACCCGGCGGACATCGGCCGCTTCATGGTGTTCTTCGGGCCGATCAGCTCGATCTTCGACCTGACCTGCTTCGCGCTGATGTGGTACGTGTTCGATGCGCGCACCGCCGGCGACCAGAGCCTGTTCCAGTCCGGCTGGTTCGTGGTCGGCCTGCTGACCCAGACCCTGATCGTGCACATGATCCGCACGCCGAAGGTACCGTTCCTGCAGAGCATCGCCGCGCCGCCACTGCTGCTGATGACCGGCCTGATCATGTCCATCGGCGTGGCCCTGCCGATGAGCCCGTTGGCCGGTTACTTCAAGCTGCAGGCGCTGCCGGCTGGCTACTGGCCGTTCCTGGTGGCGATCCTGTTCGGCTATGCGGTGCTGACCACCGCGCTGAAGAAGTTCTACATCCGCCGGTACGGGTGGCAGTAAACGCCCGCCGCTTGTCCAGGGAGAAACACAATGGACATCAATCCCAACCTGCCGGCCTTCAACGCCGGCGCGACCCTGAGCTCGCTGATCAGCCTGTCGGTGGCGTTCGTGCTGGGCACGGTCATCGGCCTGGAGCGGCAGCTGCGCCAACGCACCGCCGGCCTGCGCACCAATACGCTGGTAGCGGTGGGCGCGGCAGTGTTCGTCGATCTGGCGGTGCGCTTCCATGACCTGTACGGCGGTCCACCCTCGCCGCTGCATGTGGTGGCCTATGTGATCTCCGGCGTCGGCTTCCTCGGCGCCGGTGCGATCATGAAGGACGGCGCCCAGGTGTCCGGCCTGAACACCGCCGCCACCCTGTGGGGCTCGGCGGCGGTAGGTGCGTGTGCCGGTATCAAGCTGCTGCCCGAGGCGGTGCTGGCGGCAGTGTTCGTGCTGGCCGCCAACACCCTGCTGCGGCCGGTGGTGAACCGCATCCAGCGGCAGCCGCTGCCGGAAGCGTTCAGCGAGGCGACCTATGCGATCAACGTGGTCTGCCAGCGCGAGCAGCAGGCCGAGGTACTGGACCGGTTGTTGCTGCTGCTTGAGCAGGCGCAGTACCCGGTGCGCGCGGTGGACCAGCGGCCATTCGGCGAGCGCGATGTCGAGATCGAAGCTGTGCTGTACGCCACCACGGTCGATGGCGGCGAACTGGATGCCGTGCTGGCGACGTTGGCGGCCACGCCGGGTGTACTGCAGGGGTTCTGGAACGCCAGCCTGGAGGAGTAGTGCCGGCCGCTGATGGACGCATCCCGCCGGGCATGGCCCGGCGCTACCGTGCACCGCCTTGGTAGGTGCCGACCGGTCGGCACAATCCGTCAGGCACCATGACCGCGCACAACCCATGCCGACCAAGGTCGGCATCTACCGAACAGCGCTTTGCTATCCTTTCCACCCACGCCAGGGAGCCATCCCGATGCCATCGCTGTCGCCCCGCCGCCCCCTGGTCGTGCTGGCCCTGATCATCGTGATGGCGGCCATCTTCCTGGTCGATACGGTTACCGACTACGCCGTTGCCGCCGCCTGCTTCTACGCTGCCGTCATCCTGGCGGCGTCACGGCGCCTGCCCGCACGCGGTCTCATCCTGCTTGCCGCGGTCTGCATCGCGTTGACCGGCCTCAGTTTCTTCCTGACCCGCTTCGGCACCTACCGCATCGGCCTGGTCAATTCAGCGATCGGCATGCTGGTGATCGGCATCACCACGTATCTGGCATTGAAGATGGAAGCGGCCAAGGCCGCGGTGCAGGATGCGCAGGCCCGCCTGCTGCGGGTTGCCCGCGCCTCCACCGTCGGCGAGCTGACCACCTCCATCGCGCATGAAGTGAATCAGCCGTTGGCGGCCATCGCCAGCAGCGCCGAGGCCAGCCAGCGCTGGTTGGCCCAGGATCCACCGAACCTGGACAAGGCACGTCAGACCATCGCCCGCATCGTCGCCGACGCCCATCGTGCCAGTGACGTGATCGCCCGCATCCGCGGCCTGACCCAGGGCGCTGCACCTGAGCGCCAGGCCTTCGACCTCAACCAGGCCGTGGAGGAAATGCTGGCGCTGTCGCACAGCGAACTGGAGCAGCATGGTGTGACGGTCGCGCTGGTGCTGGGCAGTGACCTGCCCCCTGCCCATGCCGATCGCGTGCAGGTGCAGCAGGTGATCGGCAACCTCATCCTCAACGCCGTCGACGCGATGGCCGGTACGCCCACGGGCGAGCGCAGGCTGTCGCTGCTGACCGCGCATGATGGGCACGGCCACGTCAGCCTGAGCGTGCGCGATCGTGGTATCGGCCTGCCGGCAGAGCAGCCCGACCGCGTGTTCGATGCATTCTGGACCACCAAGTCGAACGGCCTCGGCCTGGGCCTCAGCCTGAGCCGTTCGATGATCGAGGCCAACGACGGCCAGATCCGCGCCGAACGGCCAGCAGGCGGCGGCGCCTGTTTCGTCTTCGACCTGCCCATCGCCACGGACGTTCAACATGCGTAAGCCCGTTGCCCCTGCCATCGACCCAGCACCCATCGTCTATGTAGTCGACGACGATCCGTCGGTGCGCGCCGCACTGGAAGACCTGCTGGCCTCAATGGGCCTGCAGGTGCGGGCGTTCACTTCCACCCAGGCCTTCCTCGAACACGAACTGGAAGATGCGCCGGCCTGCCTGGTGCTGGACGTGCGCATGCCCGGCCAGAGTGGGCTTGAATTCCATCGCACGATGGGCAGTCACGGTCTGCAGCTGCCGGTGGTGTTCATCACCGGCCACGGCGACATTGCGATGGGCGTCAACGCGATCAAGGACGGCGCCATCGAGTTCCTGACCAAACCCTTCCGCGACCAGGAACTGCTGGATGCCATCCACAAGGGCATCGAGATCGACCGCCAGCGGCGCCGCGACGGCGAGGCACTCGGCGCGCTGCAGCTGCGCTGGGATACCCTCAATGCCGGCGAGCGCGAGGTGGTCGACGGCGTGGTACGCGGACGCCTCAACAAGCAGATCGCCGGCGACCTCGGCGTCAGCGAGATCACGGTGAAGGTGCGCCGCGCACAGGTGATGCGCAAGATGGGCGCGCGCACCCTGGTGGACCTGGTGCGGATGTATGACCGCCTGCAGGGCAGCGCAGGCTGAGCGATGCCTCGTTCTATTCCGGATCGGGCAGCGCGTACTCCAGCCTGTAGTCATGGCGACCGTCGCTGATGGTGATTTCCAGGATTCCGCTCAAGCCGAGCAGCCCTTCACTGCCCGAATCGGGCACCACCACCACGCTCAGCTCCGGCGTTCCCCGGGCCATCAGACCGTTGTGCTGCAAGGTAAAAGCGCCCTGACGCCCAGCCAGCGTGGCCGTTACCCGTTCCATCGCCACATAGCCCGCCGAGCCCTGCACCGGGCTGCGGAAGGCCAGCATCTGGCCGACACTGCTGCCCCGCAGATCACCATGGAAGACCTTATCGATCGACATCACCCCGATCGGGCCGTCGTTGCCACCGATCGGCAGCAGCTTCACTTCAAAGGTTCCGCGCGCTTCGCCCTGCATCCTGCTCTCCCTCGTCGATAATGCGGCAACGGCGCGTGCGGATCATGCGCGCCGCAGGCGACGCTTCAACTGCGTATCCATCAAGCCCACCGCCAGCAGCACCGCGCTGGTCAGCCAGCCAGCGGCCAGCAGATGGGTGTGCGGCAAAACCACGCCCAACACGACCAACGCCACTGCACCGACCAGATGCGAATACGGGGCGCGCCCGTACACAATGCGCTTGTACAAGGCGCTGCCAAGCAGGTAGATCAACGGCCCGGCAACCAGCACCGTAGCGTAGACCGGGGTCACCGCCGCGCCAGGATGGTCCATGACCAGATCGTTGCCGACCGCGGTGGCGATGATGCCGGCGATCAGCAGCGCATGCACGTAGTGGAAGTTGGCCCCCATCCGCCCGGGGTCCTCGGAATGGGTGATCGCCGCGGTGGCATCGCGGCTGGAAATGCCGAAATACAGCCACCACATGGCGATGGTGCCGGCGAAGGTGGCCAGCACCGCCGAGACCACATCGCCGCTCCAGTGCTCGACCTCGCTGAGCACGCCGCCAGTGGCCAGCAACGTTTCACCCAGCGCGACGATGACGAACAACTGGCAACGTTCGGCCAGGTGCCCGCCTTCGATGGTCCACTCGCGGGTGTGCGAACGGCCCAACCCCGGAAACGCGAAGCCGAACATCGGCGAGATGTACTCGCAGGCCACCGCCACCGCCCACAAGGCCAGGCGCAGGTTGCCCTCGGCAGCAGCGCCTGCCAGCCAGAAGCAGGCCGACACGCTCACCCACGCCAGCATGCGGCGGAAATTGGGCGCCAGCGGATGGTTGCGCCCGACCTCCAGCAGCACGAACACCGTGCGCCCGACCTGCATGGTGGCGTAGGCCCCCGCGAAGACCCAGGCGCGTTCAGCGAAGGCCTCGGGAATGGACGAGGACATCAGCAACGCCAGCAGCATGGTGACGAACAGCAGGCTGCGGATGCGTGGCGTCTCCGGATCGAACCAGTTGCTGACCCAGCAGGCGTACTGCCAGCCCAGCCAGACCGCGAACCACAGCACCAGGGTCTGCATCACCCCGACCAGATCCAGGTGATGCAGCAGATGGTGGCTGAGCTGGGTAACCGCAAACACGTAGACGAGGTCGAAGAACAGCTCTTCGTAGGTCACGCGGGCGTGGTGGCCATCGCGCTGGCGCAGGGCAGGCAGTCGCAGTCGTGTGCTCATGGCCGTCCTTCAGCGCGCCAGGCGCCAGTACAGCAGACCGGCCAGCAAGGCCGGCACCGCGAACACCAGCAGCAGGATCGGCAGCTCCTCCCGGACGGCGTAGCCGGCCTTGCTCACGCCCACCCACATGTTGGCCACCGTCACCAGCAGCCAGGTGGCGATGAACGCGATCAGGGCCGTGGGCAGCTGTGACTGGCCTACGCTCCACAGCCGCCCGAAGAGCAGGAACACCCCCAACAACAGCACCCCACCCACCATTACCAGAAGCACGTGCATGGTCCATCTCCTTGAGCCTGCTGGCAGGCTAGCCGCGGCCGATTCTGCGCTCCAGCCGATGATCGTGGTTTCACTTTCCAGCCTCGCCGAACAATCCCGATCCCCGAACCACATAGCAAACGAGAACGGTTCCCATTAGTATTGCGTCATCGCGCAGGGATGCCCTCCCCGTGCCCGCCCCTTGCCCCTGCTTCCGGTCCGGATGTCCCAACTACCTTCCCCACACCCTCCTGCGCTGCCGCTGGTGTCCTCGCTGGTGCGCCACTACGAGGAACTGGTGGAGTACCTGCGCTGCCGTTTCCGGTCGCCAGGGCTGGCCCGTGAAGTGGTGCACGACGTCTGCGTGCGGCTGCTGGAACGCCCCGCCGCCTACGATGCACGGCAACCCATCGCACTGCTGCGGCGCATCGCCCACGATGCGGCGGTGGACCGCTGCCGCGCCGAGGATCTGCGCCGGCACTGGGTGGAGTCGCGTGCCGAACTGCCCGATGACGCCTGCCCACGCCCAGGCCCCGAGCAGCAGGCGCAGGGACAGCAGGCGTTGCAGCGCCTGAGCGCGACCATCGAGCGCATGCCCTGCCGGCGCCGGCAGGTCTTCATCCTGCACAAGATCCACGCGCTGCCGCAGGCCGACGTCGCGCAGCGCATGGGCATCGGCCTGAAGGCGGTGGAGCGTCACCTGCGGCTGGCCATGGCCGATTGCCGCCAGCAGGGCACGCTGCAATGAGCGATGCACCTGCACCACCGCCGCCACCCGAAGTCCCCAGCACCGACCAGATCCTGGACCAGCATCGGGACGCCCTGAAGCAACGCTTTCCGCTGCCCGACCCGGAAACGCTGCGCCGCCGGGGTGGCGGCGCGAAGCGGGTACTGCCCGTGTTGCTGGTGCTGGCCGGCGCCGTGCTCGTGGCCGACCCGGCCTGGCAGGTCCGCGATTACCAGACCGGCGTGGGCGAACGCCGTGAACTCGTCCTGGTCGACGGCAGTCGGGTACAGCTGGACGCAGGCACCCGCGTGCAGGTGCGCCGCCATCTGCGCTCCCGGCAGGTGCTGCTGGAACAAGGGCGGGCACGCTTCGAGGTGCAGCACTCGGCCTGGCGACGCTTCGGGGTGGATGCCGGCCCGGTCCACGTGCGCAATTACGGCACGGTGTTCGACGTCGACCGCCAGGGGGAACTGAGCGAAGTGACACTGTGGCGCGGCGAGGTCGGCGTGCGCGTCGACGAGGGCGGCAGCGAACAGCGGCTGAAGCCAGGGCAGCGCCTGCTGGCCCAGCGCGGTTCGCTGTCACCTCCGGAAGCCATCGATCCAGAGCAGGCGGACTGGACCACCGGACGCCTGCAGTTCGACCGCATGCCACTGAGCGAGGTCCTGTGCATCCTGCAGCGCTATCACGACCGTCCCATCGTGCTGGACGACCCAGCGCTGGGGCCCCTGCAGGTGTCGGGCGTCTTCGATGCCGACCGCGCCGAGACCGTACTCGCGCTGCTGCCCGAGATCCTGCCGGTGCAGGTGCATGCCGGCACCGATGGCAGCCTGCATCTGCGCGCCCGCGATTGAATGCCACACCGAGGGTGGGTTGCGCGCCGTCCCATCCGGCAAGTGCTTGAACCCTTCCGAAGGACCCCCGCATGACCCGCCCTGTTCCGCCTGCCGCTCTGCGCCGGCTGGCCCCCACCCTGCTCGCTGCCTGCCTGTGTGCGGCCCTGCCCGCCACGGCGCAGACCGCTGCGTCAGCGCCCATCGAGCTGCACCTGCCGGCCGGCCCGTTGCAGGCTTCGCTCAACTCGCTGGCGCGGCAGAGTGGCATCCAGCTGTTGTTCGCCGCCGACAGCGTGAGCGGCCGCAGCGCCCCGGCTGTTGATGGCCGCTACACCCCGCATGAGGCCCTGCAGCGGCTGCTGGCCGGGCAAGGCCTGGCGATGCAGGAACGTTCGCCGGGTGTGTTCGTGGTGAGTGCCGCGCCAGCGCCGGCGAAGCCGCGCACCCCGGCCCGGGCCGCATCATCGGCGCCGTCATCCGCCACGACGACGTCGCTGGCCCGCGTTACGGTCTCGGCCTCGACCGCGCGCATGCCGCAGGGCGAGACCGCCATGCCCAATACCATCACGGTGCTGACCCGCGAGGACATCGCCCAGCAGCTGGCGCTGGGTTCGGATGTGTCGCGGGTGCTGTCGTCACAGATCCCGGCATTTGCCCCGGCGCGCGAAAAGATGTCCAACTACGGCGAAACCCTGCGTGGCCGCAGCATCCTGTACATGGTCGACGGCGTGCCGCAGTCCACGCCGCTGCGCGATGGCTCGCGTGATTCGCACACCATCGACCCGGCGATGATCGAACGCATCGAGGTCATCCACGGCGCCAACGCGCTGCAGGGCATCGGCGGCACCGGCGGCATCGTCAACATCATCACCCGCAGTGCGCCCAGTGAGCCGGGCGCGTTCCTGCTCGACACCAACGTCAGCTACAGCGCTGCCCTGCCCAGCCGCCACGACGACAATGGCCAGCGCGGCTCGGCCCTGGTGGGCGTGCGCGGCGAGCAGTTCGACCTGGTGGCTGGCCTGGCCTATGAGAAGCAGGGCCTGTACCACGACGGCGAGGGCCGATCGATCGGCACCAACGCGCAGGGCGAGCTGATGGACTCGACCTCATCGAACGTGTTCGCCAAGCTGGGCTGGAACATTGCCGAGGGCCATCGCCTGCAGGTCATGGCCAACCGCTACGAACTGCGCGGGATGGACAACTACCTGGCCATCAACGGTGACTATCGGACCGGTCGCCCGACCATTTCGGTCCCCGGCGATACGCCACTCGATCCGCCGATGAACCGCTCGCGTTCGCTGACGGTGGACTACAGCGCCGCCGACCTGCTCGGTGGCCGTTTCCAGGCGCAGGCCTTCGCGGTGGATTTCGAAGGCCGCTACGGTGCCAGCCAGTGGGACCCGTGGGGCAACACCGGCGCCAACGCCGCCTGGGACCAGACCCAGAACGAATCGGACAAGCGCGGCTTCAAGCTGACCCAGAGCTGGACCCGCGTCGCCGACACCACGCTGGACGTGACCCTGGGCCTGGACGGCCTGCGCGACCGCACCCACCAGGTGCTGCTGGCCAGTGGCATGAACTGGGTGCCGCAGACCACCTACCAGAGCCTGTCACCGCTGCTGCAGCTGCACTGGTGGCCGACCGATCACCTGATGCTGTCCGGCGGCCTGCGTTACGAGAAGGGCGAGCTGGACGTGGGTGACTACACCACCCTGCCCCGCTACGGCGCTCGCAAGGTGGCTGGCGGCAAGCCGACCATGAGCGAGACCCTGCCCAACTTCGGCGCGGTCTGGTACATCAACGATCGCCTCAACGCCTACGCCTCGTATTCGGAAGGCTACACCGTGGCCGACGTCGGCCGCGTGCTGCGCGCGATCAACCGCGACGGACAACGCGTGGACAGCCTAATCGACCTGTCACCGGTGGTGTCGGACAACCGCGAGATTGGCCTGGAGTACGACGATGGCCGCTTCAGCGGCGACATCGCCTACTACACCTCCGAATCCAAGCTCGGCTCGGTACTGATCTACGATCCGGGCATCGATGCCTATGCGGTGCAGCGCCAGGCCACCCGCGTGGAAGGCTTTGAAAGCAACCTGCGCCTGCGGTTGGGCGACAGCCGGCTTGGCCTGGGCTATGCGCGCGCCAACGGCCGCTACGACGCCGACGTCGACGGTCGTCTCGACAGCGACCTCGCCGGCGTGAACATCGCACCGAACCGGCTGACCGCGTTCTGGGAACAGAGCTGGACGCCGCAGCTCAGCACGCGCCTGCAGGCCAGCCATGCCTTCGACCGTGATTTCGACCTGCGTGGCGCGCAGGTGGCGGAGTTCAAGGGTTACACCACTCTGGATCTGGTCGCGCGCTATACGCTGGACAAGCACGCCTTCACGCTGGGCGTGCAGAACCTGGCGGACAAGCAGTACATCAGCTACTACTCGCAGACCACGCCGTCGAATCCGAGCTATTTCTCCGGCCGCGGCCGGGTGCTGACGCTGGGGTGGCAGTACCGGTACTGATCCATGGCGCCCTTATGGGAGCCATGAAATCTATGCGAGACGCGATGAAGGGGGCCCATGCTAGTTTCTGGGCCTCCTTCAAACGGACGTGAACCATGCGTTGTTCCCTGCTCGCCTTCGCCCTGGCCGCTGCTGTTCCGGTCGCGCACGCCAGTGCCGCCGACGCACCACTGCCGCAGCTGCGGGCCTACACCGTGGACACCTCCTGGCTGCAGCCGATGGCACCGCTGCAGATCGCCGACCACACCTGGCAGATCGGTACCGAAAACCTGACCGCGCTGCTGGTGCAGACCGCCGAGGGCGCAGTGCTGCTGGACGGCGGCATGCCACAGATGGCCGGCCACCTGCTGGACAACATGAAGGTGCGCGGCGTGGCCCCGCAGGACCTGCGACTGATCCTGCTCAGCCATGCGCATGCCGACCACGCCGGCCCGGTGGCCGAGCTCAAGCGTCGCACCGGCGCGCACGTGGTGGCCAATGCCGAATCAGCGGTGCTGCTGGCGCGCGGCGGCAGCAACGACCTGCACTTTGGCGACGGCATCACCTATCCGCCCACCAGCGCCGACCGCATCATCATGGATGGCGAAGTGGTCACGGTGGGCGGCATCGCATTCACCGCGCACTTCATGCCGGGGCACACCCCGGGCAGCACCGCCTGGACCTGGACCGATACGCGCGACGGCAAGCCGGTGCGCATCGCCTACGCCGACAGCCTGAGTGCACCGGGGTATCAGTTGAAGGGCAATCCACGTTATCCGCGCCTGATCGAGGACTACAAGCGCAGCTTCACCACCGTGCGTGGCCTGCCCTGCGACCTGCTGCTGACCCCGCACCCTGGCGCCAGCAACTGGAACTATGCCGCCGGCAGCAAGGCCGGCGCCAAGGCACTGACCTGCAGCGCCTACGCGGATGCGGCCGAGAAGACGTTCGACGCGCAGTTGGCCAAGGAATCTGCGGCACACCGCTGATCCTGTAGAGCCGAGCCTACGCTCGGCTTGCCGGAAGAAAACAGCCGAGCGTGGGCTCGGCTCTACACAGGACACGTGGGAAGGTGCCGGTCAGGGCGACCGGCACCTGCGACCATCAGCCACCCTGCCCGTGCTGGGCAAACGGCTCGGTGCTGCCGTCGGTGCGCACCAGCTCGACGGTATACGGCTGCACGTAGCCATCCGGCATTTCCATGCCCGGCGAACCGGCCGGCATTCCGGGCAGCACAAGCCCGCGCACCGCCGGTCGCTCGGCCAGCAGTCGCTTGATGTCCTCGGCCGGGATGTGGCCTTCAACCACGTAACCACCGATCTCGGCGGTGTGGCAGGAGGCCTTGCCGACCGGTACACCCAGGCGGACCTTGATCGGGTTCATGTCGTCGGTGTCGCGCACATCCACCTGGAAGCCTTCGGCCTTCAGGTGATCGACCCAGATGCCGCAGCAGCCACAGCTGGCAGTCTTGTGCACGATGGCGATGGGCAGTGCAGGATCCACCTGCGACGGACCGGCCATGATCGGTGCCGCAGGGGCGTCGCTGGCAACCGGCGTGGCGGCGGATTCTTCAGCGGCACGCGCGCAGGCGGTGGTGGCCAGCACGGTGCCCAGCAGCAGGCCGAGGGAGAGAGAACGGTTCATGGTGTTGATTCCTTTGCAGATGCGGGCAACGCGGCCCGCTGCCTGCGCATCGAAGGCACAGGCAGAGTCGAGAATGAGTCGAGCAGCTATGGCAGGCACTTGAGGCCTGCAGGGAATCACACGATGGGAGGCCGTAATGGGTCCGGCAACGGCGGCGGTGCGCGTTGCTGGGCGCTGGCTGGCAAAGGCGCCTCACGCCATGGCAAGGCGGGCGTTCCGCTCAGGGAGGCCAGCATGCCGAGGCTGGCCGGCGGGCATTCGCACTCATTGCTCTGGCAGACCGTTGATGCTGCATCGTCGCAGCATCCGGCCATGGCCGCCGAATGCGGTGCAGCGCAATGGTCCTGGCTGGCCGGGCCGCTGTACGAAGACGCGGCGAGCGCCAGCGCCGGTGCATTCAGCACCAGGGCGACAAGCAACATCCATCGCAGCAGCAGGCCAGACAGGTTCACATGCCGATGATAGCCGATGCGCGCGCTACGCAATGGCCGCGGCCATCGCCTGCACCCGCACCGGAATCGACTTGGCGGCGGGCGTGCCGCTGATGCGGTCGTAGTAGTCCAGCGGCAACAACGGGTTCAGCTCCGGGTAGTAACCGGCCAGCGCGCCGCGCGGCATCGGGTAGTCCAGCACGGTCAGGCCCTCGATGCGCCGCTGCACGCCATCGCCGCTGATCGTCTCCAGGCTGACCAGCGCCTCCTTCTGCAGTCCGCGCGCCAGCCGGTCCTCGATGTTCATGAACAGCACCATGCGATCGTTGTACACGCCGCGATAGCGGTCGTTGTAGCTGTAGATGGTGGTGTTGTACTGGTCATGCGAGCGCACGGTGGCCAACCGCAACATGTCCGGATCGTGCACCGGATCGTCCACGTCCAGGCCGGGCATCACCAGGATGTTGGCCTTGCCATTGGGCGTGGGCCAGACGCGGCGGCGCGGCGGAATGTCCAGATGGAAGCCGTGTGGCTGCTGGATGCGCTCGTTGAAGCCGGTGTAGATCTCCGGGTACACGGCAGCGATCAGATCGCGGATGGGCGCATAGTCGTGCATGCAGCGCGCCCAGTCGACCTTGCTGTGCGGCAGCGCAGCCATCGCCATGCGGCAGACGATCTCGACCTCAGGCAGCACCTCGGTGCTGACCGGTTCGAGCACGCCGCGCGAGGCGGTCACGTTCGACATCGCGTCTTCGATGGTGACGAACTGCTCGCCGGCCGGCGTGACGATGCGCTCCGAGCGCGCCACCACCGGCAGGATCAGCGCATCGCGGCCATGAACCAGATGACCGCGGTTGAGCTTGGTGGCGATGCCCACGGTCAGGTCCAGCCCACGCATCGCTTCATACGCGCGAGGCGTATCGGGCACCGCATGGATGAAGTTGCCACCCAGGCCGATGAACACCTTGGCGCTGCCGTCCAGCATCGCCTCGATGGATTCAACCACATGATGGCCATGCTCACGCGGCGGATCGAAGCCGAACACCTGCTGCACGCGGTCCAGATAGGCCGGCTTGGGCTTCTCGTCGATGCCGACGGTGCGGTCGCCCTGCACATTGGAATGCCCACGGATCGGCCCGATGCCCGCACCGGGCTTGCCGAAGTTGCCGCGCAGCATCAGCAGGTTGGCGACCTGCTGCAGCAGGCGCGAGCCATACTGGTGCTGGGTCAGCCCCATGCCGTAGCAGATCACGGTGGCCTTGGAGCGGATGTAGATCTCCGCACAGCGTCGGATCTGCGCCTGCGAAATGCCGGACACCTGCACGATCTCGTCCCAGTCCTGCGCCATCACGTCTTCGCGAAGCGCCTCCAGCCCCACCGTGTGTTCTGACAGGAAATCATGGTCGAGCACGCGCTCGCCCTGCGCCTCGCGCTCGAACATCACCTTCATCATGCCTTTGATCAGAGCCAGGTCGCCGCCGATACGGATGTGCACGAACTCGCTGGTGATCTCGGTCGAACCGAACGTGGCCATCTGCACCACGTCCTGCGGCTCGGCAAAGCGGATCAGCGCGCGCTCGGGCATCGGATTGACCGCCACGATCGGGATGCCGCGTTTGCGCGCCTCGACCAGGTTGCTCATCATCCGCGGTGAATTGGTGCCGGTGTTCTGGCCGATCACGAAGATCGCCTCGGCGTGCTCGAAATCCTGCAGCACGATCGTGCCCTTGCCCACCCCGATGGCCGGCGGCAGGCCGCGGCTGGTCGGCTCGTGGCACATGTTCGAGCAGTCCGGGAAGTTGTTGGTACCGAACTCGCGCACAAAGATCGAATACAGGAACGCCGCTTCATTGGGCGTGCGCCCGGAGGTGTAGAACTCGGCCTGGTGCGGGCTGTCCAGCGCCTGCAGGTGGCGGCCGATCAGCTCGAAGGCATCATCCCAGCTGCACGGCACGTAGTGGTCGGTGGCTGCGTCGTAGCGCATCGGCTCGGTCAGCCGGCCCTGCATCTCCAGCCAGTAGTCGGTCTGCGCCATCAGTTCGGTGACGGTGTGCTGGGCGAGCAACTCGCGGCCGGCGCGGAACTGGGTGGCTTCCCAGGCCAGTGCCTTCGCGCCGTTCTCGCAGAACTCCAGCTTCTTGCGTTCGTCGGCGTCGGGGAACGCACAGCTGGGGCACTTGAAGCCACCCGGCTGGTTCATCGCCAGCAACGCCTTCGAGCCTTTGCCGATCACGCTTTGCTGCAGCAGCACCTTGGCCGTGGCACCGGCGGCACCCCAGCCACCGGCCGGCTGGTTGTACGGCTTGTAACGCGGTGGCTTCTGCTCGGACATGTTCGGGGACCTTACGGTAGGAACGCGGCAACAATGGGCACATCGCAGTCCGGCGGCGCTTTCAATCGCACGTCCAGCCCCACAGTCAAACACGGCCTGCACGGCTTCGCCAGTGGCTGCGCGCTGTTTTCAGCGCAGCCTGCCATGACAACGGTTACACCTGCGTCAGCGCACGGCCACTGCGCTATTCTCGATGCCGTGGGTGGTCCACCACCTGCGTATTTCCTTAGTCCGGACGCGCTGCATGCCAGATTCGACCCCACCGCACACCCCGCCTGCCGGCACGGCCCTGCGCCCGTTGCAGCGCTGGCGCAGCAAGGGGCAGCAGCCGCAGATCGACGTGGTGGCCGAGGAAGTGCCGGTGGCGCTGCGTTACAACGGCGCCGCCTTCGCGGTGATGATGGCCACACCCTGCGACCTGGAGGACTTTGCGCTGGGGTTCTCGCTCAGCGAGGGATTGATCGCTACGCCTGCCCAATTGCTGGCGATCGAGGTACGACCGCAACTGGAAGGCATCGAGCTGCAGATGACCGTGACCGAGGATGCACCCGGTGCCGACCTGGATCCGGCCAACGGGCGCCTGATGCCGGGCTGCGGTGGCTGCGGCCTGTGCGGCACGCGCCAGCTGGAGGAAGTGCTGCGGCCGCTGCCCGAGGTGCGCGAACGGCGAACCTACTCGCCAGCAGCCCTGCAACGGGCGCTGGCCACGCTGGTGCAGCATCAGCCGATGAATGCGGTGAGCGGTTCGACCCATGCCGCGGCCTGGGCCGACGCCAGCGGTCGCATCGGCTGGGTGCGCGAAGACGTCGGCCGCCACAACGCGCTGGACAAGCTGATCGGCGCCCTGCATCACAATGAACACACGATCGAGGGGGGGCTGCTGGTGATTTCCAGCCGCGCCAGCTACGAAATGGTCAGCAAGGCCGTACGGGCTGGCGTCAGCGTACTGGCTGCTGTCTCGGCACCGACCGCGCTGGCGATCGACCTTGCCCGTAGTGCAGGCCTGTGCCTGGTCGGGTTCGCGCGGGAGAGCGGGTTCAATGTCTATACGCACCCCGAGCGACTGCGGGCAGACGACAGGTAGAGCCGCACCACGCCGCCTGCCCCTTCCTACCGGCCCCGGGCGGCCCACTGCCCCCGGGCCGAACCGCATCTCAGCGCAGCGCCACCTTCGGGAAGTCCACCGGCACGTCGAACGCTACGTTGACGTAGTTCGTGAACAGGTTGAGCGCTACGTGGGCGAGGATCTCAACGATCTGCTCATCGTCGAAGCCGGCCGCACGCAGCGCCTGCACATCGCCATCGGTGACCTGCGCACGCTGCTCGACCACCTTCAGCGCGAAGTCCAATGCCGCCGAGGTGGCCGGATCGCTGGACTGACCGATCTGTGCAGCGGCCATCTGCTCGCTGCTGGCACCCGCCTTGCGGCCCAGCGCGGTGTGTGCGGCCAGGCAATACTCGCAGGCATTGCGGTTGGCGATGGCCACGGCGATCTGCTCGCCCAGCAGCGGCGACAGGCGACCGCCGCCCAGCGCGCCGAACGAACCCCACATGCTCTGCAGGGCGGCTGGCGAGTTGGCCACGGCGCGGAACATGGCCGGGGTGGCGCCGAAGGCAGCGTGGACCTGACCCAGCAGGGCCTGGCGGTCGGCGGTGGTGTTGGCGGCATCGATCAGGGGGACACGGGACATGGTGGATCTCCTTGGGAAAGCGCCCGGGATTGGACGACCCGCTCATCCTAGGTAGACTCGCTGGACGCTTCAGGCAAAATCAGCCGCACATGTTGTCCATTCATCCATGAGCACGCCCACCGACACCTCCCCACCCGACCGTCTCTCCTCCCTGCTGGAACGCTTCCGGGTGCAGGCCGCGCTGTTCCACAGCGGTCCGCTGTGCGGGCGCCATGTCTTCGAGCCGCAGCCCGGTCGTGCCTTCCTGCACATCCTGCGCCAGGGTGAAATGGAGGTCCGTCATCCCGACGGCGATATCGCGCTGCCCCGGTTGAAGATCGACACACCCAGCCTGCTGCTGTATCCGCAACCGCTGCACCATGTGTTCTTCAATGCACCGCTGGAAGGCCCGGATTTCACCTGCGCCACGCTGGATTTCGATGGCGGCGCGCGTAATCCGATCGTGCAGTCGCTGCCGCCGGTGATGGTGGTGCCACTGGCCGCGATCGGCGAACTGGATGACACCCTGCACCTGCTGTTCGCCGAGGCCGATCGCCAGCGCTGCGGTTCACGGCTGCTGACCAACCGCCTGTTCGAGGTCGCGCTGATCCAGATCCTGCGCTGGGTGGTGGACCACCCGGATGCGGCCGGCGTCAGCCATGGGCTGATGCGGGGGCTGTCCGATGTACGGCTGGCACGCACACTGGTGGCGATGCACCAGGCGCCACAGGACGAATGGACGCTGCCGCGCATGGCCGCGACGGCCGGCATGTCGCGCAGCGCGTTCGCGGCCGTGTTCAAGGACGTGATGCAGGCAACGCCGGCCAGTTATCTGCTGGACTGGCGGCTGAGCCTGGCCTGCGCGCAATTGAGGGCCGGCGTGGCGGTCAAGCAGGTGGCGATCGAGGTGGGCTTTGCCGATACCGCGTCGCTGTCGAAAGCGTTCCGCAAACGGTTGGGGGCCTCGCCGAGGGCGTGGTTGGCCGCGAGCGCAGCGCCGGCTGGGTAAATAGGTAACGGGTAGAGTCGACCGCAGGTCAGCTATCGCGCGAAGCGCGGGGGTTTCGTTGCCTGACCGGAGAGCAGTCGAGCATGGCTCGACGCTACAAGTGCGGTGACCCATCAGACTTCGCCAGCAGCCCGGCGATGCGCTCGGCAACCTGGGCACGTACGCCTTCGTCCAGCTGCCCTTCGTACATCGCCTCGTAGATCCACAGGCCATCGGCGGCCAGCCGCGCCACGAAATTGTCGAGCGCTGCGCTGTCTTCCGCTGTACCCGCCTCCGGCGGCAGCGGTGCCCAGCGACGCACCGCCGGTCCCCACGGGCGCTCTTCGGCGTCCGGGTCGGCCGATTCGAGCATGAACATCAGCTCGGCACGGGTGGCGCTCTGGGCCGACACGCGCACGAAGGTCTGGTAACGCTCCAACGCAGTGGCCTGCTCGGCGGTCTTGCCCAGCAACGCTTCCATCGACGTCTCCCAGGCCTGTACCAGGTGTTCGTCGATCCCCCGCAGCAGCGCCTCGCGCGACGGGAAGTGATACAGCAGGCCACCGCGTGTCAGCTGGGCCTCGGCCGCCACCGACTCAAAGGTCACCGCGCGCACGCCGTCACGATTGATCACGTTGACGGCGGCGTCGAGGATGCGATCGCGCTTGCTGGTTCTCATCGCTTCATTTTACGCGATCGGCCGCGCCCTCGCGGCTGCCGACGCGGCCGCGCAGCAGGCGCGCGATGATCGCCGCACCCAGCGCCAGCACCGCCATGATCACCAGCAGCACGATCTGGTAGCCACGGTCATACGCGGCCGCAGCCAGTGCGAACCACTCGCCCTGCCCGCTCTCGCGCGCGGCATGCAGCGCCTGGGTGAAACCCTCGCGGGCAAGCGCGGGCATATCGGCCGAGACCGGCAGGAACGCGCTGTACATTGCGGCACTCAAGCTGCCCAGCATCGCCACCGCCAGCAGGCCACCGAACTCATAGGACACTTCTTCCACCGACGAGGCCATGCCCGCACGGTGCGCCGGCACGTTGTTGAGGATGGCGGTGGACGCCACCGAGATGGCCGAACCCATACCGAAGCCGGTGATGGCCATGCCAGCCGCCACCCAACCAAGGCCGTGCAGGAAGCCGAACGCCACCACGCCGACGCCCAGCGCACCTGCGGCCAGGCCACCACAGATCAGCGGGCGCAGGCCCACCCGGTGCAGGATGCTGCCGCCGAGCAGCGCACTGGGCAGGCTGCTCAGTGCCGCCACCGACACCAGCAGGCCCGCCTGCAGCGGCGTGAAACCTGCCACCAGCTGGAAGCGCTGCGTGGTGACCAACTGCAGGCCGGCCATCGCGAACAGGGTGAACACCGCCGACAGCGTGCCGGCCAGGAACGCCGGATTACGGAAGATCGCAAAGTCCAGCAGCGGGTACGGCAGCTGCTGCTGGCGGCGCGCGAACGCCGCACCGCTGATGACGGCCAACACCAGCGCGGCTGCGCCCAGCGCATATGAGGGCGGCGTGGCGATCAACGACTTGATCGCCAGCACCAGGCCGGACAGTGCAGCCAATGCCAGCACTGACGACACCAGGTCCCATGGCCGCGAGGTGTCGCGCTGTCCTTCCGGCGCCAGCAGCAGCGTGGCCACGAACGCGACCACCACCACCGGCACGTTGATCAGGAACACCGAGCCCCACCAGAAGTGCTGCAGTAGCCAGCCGCCAATGATCGGGCCGAGCGCCGCACCGACGATGGCGACCGAACCCCAGATCGCGATGGCGATGTTGCGTTCGCGTTCTTCGTGGAAGCTCAGTCCGATCAACGCCAACGTGGCCGGCATCATCGCTGCGGCACCGATCGCCAGGAATGCACGCGCGGCAATCAGCTGCGTTGCGGTGTCAGCGAACGCCGCTGCCAGCGAGGCGACGCCGAACACCACCAGGCCGATCAGGAACATGCGCCGGTGACCGATGCGGTCGCCCAGCGTGCCCGCACCCAGCAGCAGGCCGGCCATCACCAGCGGATAGGCGTTGATGATCCACAGCGCCTGGCCGGCACTGGCCGAGAGTTCCTCGGTCAGGGTGGGCAGCGCGGTGTAGAGCACGGAGTTGTCGAGCGTGACCAGCAGCAGGCCAGCGGCGACGGTGAACAACAGTGCCCAGCGACGGGCACGCGACAGGGCCGGCGCACCGGCCAAGGGCTGGGACAAAGCCATGGGAGAACCTGATCGGGGGTGGAATACGGCCATAACTATACAGGATGTCCTGTATAGTTATGAAAACAGCGCCACCAATTCAGATTGGGGCCCGGGCAATGTTCATGTTGTCGTGCCCCTCATGCCGGGTCGTGCCCGGTGTCAGGGATCATCACCGGCAATCTTCCGGCAGTGCGGCAATCGCCGATACCACCGCCGCCTGCATGCCCTTCCCCACGGCCATGTCCAGTTCCCCGCCAGTTCCCCCATGCTGGCGCCGCAGCTCGTCCTCGCACAGCCCGCGCACCCGCGCACGGGCATTCGCGCGCAGGCTGCTGCACCGCCAGTCGGCGCCACCCAGCGGCAGCACCGAATACACCACGCTGTTGCAGGCGTTGCCGGCACGCTGCTGCAGCGACAGTCCACCAAAATCCCGCGGTTCGCTGCTGCGTTGCGGGTCGAAGTAGCTGTCCGGAAACGTGCGCGCATACTGTTCGATGTCCACGGCCATGCTGCGCCCACCGGCCAGCGGCATCTGCAGCGGCTGCCCGCACGGCGTCGCATCGGCGCGGTGCTGGATGTACTGGTAGATCGGCCGGTCCAGCGATGGGTCCTGCTGGGTCACCGCGCTGACTGCCGCCAGCACCGGCAGCGATGCACGATTGGCCATGCGCGCCAGCAGCCCCGCCTGCGCCGGCTGGCAGCGGTCGCGCAATGTTGCTGCGAGCAGGAAGAGCACGTCGTTGCGAAACGCGGGGTCGTCACCCAGGCGCTGTTCGATGCGCTGGCTGGCGTCGGACGCCGGTGCCGGAAATGCGACCGCCGGCGGCGCGATGGGTGCGCGCTGCCGCTGCCGCTGCCACCACACCAGCAGCACCACCGCGCCCAGCAGCACCCCGGTAGCCATGAGCCATCGCCTGCGCATCAGTTGCGGATCGCCGTCAGCGTGGCTGCCGCGGCATCGTAGGACGCGCTGGCGATGTCCGCGTCGAAACGCTTCACCTGCAGGCGGCCGGCAAGCCGGTACGGATCCCACAGATCGCCCAGCGCGATCGGTGTCGCCAGGGTCACGTGGATGATCTGGTTGGGTGGCGGCGGCGGCACATGGATACACGCGCCGTAGAACGGCACGAACAGCAGTTCATCGACCAGGCCGGCATCGTTGGTGCCGAGCGGCACCACGTAGCCATCCAGATCCACCGCGCGACCGTCGACAGCGTCGACCACGCGCGAGGAGCCGAACTGCTTGGCCCGGTCCGGGCTGGAATGGTCGATCTCCAGCCCCGGTGGCGTGCCCGAGCCGGTGTCGTCGATCAGGCCACCCACGCCCTCCATGCCATTGCGTGACAGGCCGATCTGCGGGGGTGGGCGCTGGTAGGTCACTTCGTCGGGTCGCAACGCGTCCCAACGGTCGATGGGGGCTTCGGCCGTGGCGGAGGGCGCCGGCTTGTCCTGCGGCCCGACCACCAAGGCATCGCCGCCCGGCGCCGTACAGCCTGCCAACCACAGGCATCCCGCCGCCAGCAACAGGTGACTACGGTTCATAGGGCCTCAGCTGTGCGTCACGCATGGTGTAGGCCGAACCGGCCAGATCGTCATCCAACCGTTCGGCGCGCAGGGTGCCCGCCAGGAAGAACGGTGAGTACATGTCCGGCATCTCGATCGGGCGCGGCAGCACTACGTGCACGATCTGGTTCGGTGGCGGTGGTGGCACGTGGATGCAGGCGCCGTAGTACGGCACGAACAGGAATTCGGTCAGCCGCCCGTCCTGCGCGTTGGCCAGTGGTACCACGTAGCCCGGCAGGCGCACCGGCCGCTGCAGGACCGTGTCCACCGTGCGGAAGGTGCCGAACTGCGGCATGCGCCGGTTGCCGTTGTGCTCGACCTCCGGGCCCTCGCCCCGCTCAAGTGCGGCCAGCTCGTCCTTCGGCATCATCTGCAACCAGTCCAGCTCCTGCTCCTGCTCCTGCTCCGCAGCGTCTGCAGGATCATCGCGGTCGACCACCGGCGAGGGCGGCAAGGCCTGCACGCCGGTATCCACCGGCCGCTCACAGGCGGCCAGTGCCAGCACCATCGGCAGCCACAGCATCCATCGCATGCTCAGCCTCCCGGTGAAAGGCCATCGGCCAAGGTGCGCCGGTAAGCGAGCAACGCCGGGACCAGCCCGGCTACGGCGCTGATCAGCAGCACGCCCGCTGCCCATGCCAGTTCACGGCCATCCGGCCAGACATGGGTGATCGACAGACCGAAGGTGGCCAGTACCCAGCCGCGCCCGGCAATGCTGGCGACCACCAGCAGCGACAGGGCCAGCACGCTGGCCACCGCACTGGTCGCCACCGCTTCCACCACGAGCAGGCCCGCGATGTAGCCCGGTCGCGCACCGGTGGCACGCAGGATGGCCATCTCGCGCCGGCGCTCCTGCAGGGTGGAGACCAGCAGCGCCACCAGCGAGACCATGCCCAGCAGCACCACCATTGCACTGATCAGCTGCAACGCCCGCTCGGCGGTGCCCAGTGACTGCCACAGCTGTTGCAGCGTAACGCCTGGCAGGATCGCCAGCATCGCCTCGTCCGGATACTCGTTGATCCTGCGCTGTACCGAGAACGTGGCGATGCGCGAGTTCAGCCCGAGCATGAAGGCAGTGATGCTGGTCGGGGTCAGGTCCAGGTGGCGCGCCTGCTCGGCACTGACGCTCTGGCTGCGCAGCTGCACGCCCGATCGCCAGTCGACATGGATCGCCTCGATGGCCGGCAGCGAGACCAGCAGCGACGAATCCACCGGCGTGCCGGTGCGCTGCAGGATGCCTGTAACGCGGAACGGCTTGTCGGCATGCGTGGCCAGGGTCACCGCGCCGGTGCCGTGCGCCAGCACGATCTGGTCACCGAGGCCGACCTTCTGCGCGCGAGCCACTTCTGCGCCGATTACTGCGTCATACAGATCATCGAAGGGCCGCCCCTGTGCAAAGGCCAGCGCGTGACCGGAACCATAGCGATAGTGTTCAAAGTAGCCGCCAGTGGTACCCACTACCCGGTAACCACGCCAGGAATCGCCCAGCGACAACGGCACCGCCCACTTCACCTGCGGCAGCGCGGACAGTTCCTGGAATGACTGCCAGGACACGTTGTTGGTTGGATCGCCGACATGGAACACCGAGTACAGCAGCAGGTTCACCGGTCCCGAGCGCGCACCGACGATCAGATCGGTGCCCGATACGGTGCTGGCGAACCCCTCGTGCGCCTGCGTGCGTACACGCTCGACGCCCAGCAGCAGCACCACGCTGAGAGTGATGACCAGAACGGTCAGGCCCACGCTCAACGCGCGGCTGCGCAGGCTGGCCCAGGCAAGCTCAAGCATGGCCGGCACCTGCCAGGTTGATCTCGGACAATGCAATCGTGCGGTCGAACAAGGGTTGCAGGCTGTCGTCATGGCTGACCACCAGCACCGTGGTGCCGGCCGCCTGGCATTGCGCGGACATCAGCTGCAGGAAGGCGGTCGCCGCATCGCGGTCCAGTGCCGAAGTTGGTTCGTCGGCCAGCAGCAACGCTGGCCGGCCGATCAGGGCGCGTGCCGCCGCCACGCGTTGTTGCTGGCCGACACTGAGCGTGCCCGCGCGCCGCTGCATCAACGCCGGGTCAAGCTGCAGGGCTGACAACAGGCGTGCGATCTCTGCATCCAGCGGCCCACTGATGCGCGCGCTGCGCAGGCGCGAGAAGCGCAGGCCCAATGCGATGTTGTCGCGCACAGTGAGGAACGGCAGCAGATTGAACTGCTGGAAGATCACGCCCAACTGGTCGGCACGGAAACGATCCCGCGCCGCACCTCCCATGTCCTGCAGTGCCTGGCCGGCCACCTCGACACGTCCCTTGCCGGGTAGCAGCACACCGGCCAGCAGACCCAGCAAGGTACTTTTGCCGCCACCGCTGATTCCGCGCAGCAGCACGCTGCTGCCCTGCTCGATCCACAACCGCGGGATGTCCAGCACCAGGCACATGCCGTAGCCGAACTGCACGTCTTCCAGAGCGATCACCGGTGCCGTGCTCACGGGACCAGCACCACGCGCAGGTTGTCCGGGGTCAGCACACTGCGGTTCTGGCCATGGGCCGTTGCGCTGTTGACGATGACTTCGTGCAGGCCCGGGAACAGTACGGGCAGGCGCACGACGATGGCGCGCAGCGCGGCAGGTTTGGCACAGTGGTACTGCAGCGTTGCGCTGAAACCCGCGTGCCGGTGCTGTCCCGGCGGCGGCGCGGCGGCCGTCGCGTCGAAGCCATCTGCATCGGCTTTACTTGTGGCCAGACGGCAGCCCGCGGCGGTGGGCAAGGTGACCCAGCTGCCGCCCTTCAGCAACGACGTCGCCCGTGCCAGCGCGGCCTGCTCGGCTGCATTGGCCGGCGGCCGCTCGTAATCGAGGATGCCTATGCCGGGGGCCTGAAGGGCGAATTCCAGGGTTTGCTGGTCAAGCGCAACATCGACGGTCGCCTGGCCATGCACGTGCGGTGCGTGCTGGCGGATGTCATGGGCCTGCGCGGCGCTGGCAGCCAGCAGCAGGAATAGAGCAGCAGGAAGCTTCATGGGGGAGTCTCCAATTGTTACTATGTAACATTATGGACCACATCCCCACGACGCCCGCAAGGGCCCTGGCCCAGCCGCCAACTTCGGCACGCTGGCACCCCCGCTTCGATCTTGCCGGTGCCTGGCTGTCCCTGGCCTGCGCCGCCCACTGCATCGCCCTGCCCCTGCTGCTGGCCTTCGTGCCGGCAGCGATGATGGCGCTGCGCTCGTTCCAGCACCCCGGCCATGGCGTAATGACGCTGCTGCTGATGATGTCGCGCTGGGAGTGGCTGTTCGCGCTGCTGGCCTCCTCGCTGGCCTTGGCGAGTACCTCGGCCGGGGTGCACCGGCATGGGCGCTGGCGGCCTGTGCAGCTGGCCTGCACCGGCGCCATCCTGCTGCTGTCGGCCTCCCTGTACCTGCCGCTGAAGGAATCGCTGCTCTGGCATGGCATGGCCACCGCTTGTGGTGGTGTGTTGTTGGCGGCAGCGCACATTGGCAATCGACGGGCGTTGCGTAACCGCCGGTAGTGCCGGCCGCTGGCCAGCGCCCCGAAAATGCCGGCCAGCGGCCGGCACTACCTATCATCAGAAGCGGTAGCCTAGTTCCGCGCCGAAGATGCGCGGGCTGTCGACCGGGCCGTAGTAGTTGCCATCACGCCCAAAAGCCAGATTGTCGAAGATCAGGCCGTTGATGCGACGCTTGTTGGTCAGGTTCTGCACGAATAGCCGTGCACTCCACGGCCCGGTTTCGTAGCCCAGCTGCGCACCCAGCACGGCGACGGCCGGCTGGAAGGCGCGGTTGCGCTCGTCAAGTGCGCTGGAGCCGGTGAACTGCGATTCCAGCCGCGCGTAAAGTCCAGACTCGAACTGGTAGCGTGCGGCCAGATAGCCGGTGTAATGCGGCGTCAACTTGACCCGCTTGCCATCCAGGTTCTGGTCGACGGTGACCCACAGCTTGGTGTACTTCGCGTCGACGTAGCCCACATTCGCCATCAGCGTGAAGCCAGGCACTACTTCGAACACCCCCTCCAGTTCTGCACCCCGCGACCGGATCGAGGCGTCCGATCCCACGTAGTCCGACGAAATCGGGCGGCCGTTGGCATCGGTGGCCACCTGGATCTCCTGCCAGTTGTCCGAGGTGATGTGGAAAAGTGCCCCGCCGATGTGGCCACGACCGCCGGCCAGATTCATCTTGAACCCCAGCTCGTGGCTCCACATGCGTTCGGATTCGTAGCGCAGCACCTTGTCGTTGACCACGTCGCTCTGCGCTGCGGCCAGGTTGAAGCCACCTGGAATGTAGCCCTTGGCCGAGGCGGCATAGAACGACAGGTCGTCAGTGGCGTCGTAGCGCAGCGACACCCGCGGCAGCGTCGCCGTGAAGGTATGCGCCAGCGCGGCGTCGCGGTACAGGACGCGGCCACCGGCGCCCAGATCCAGCGCACCGGAACGCTGCTCGGTGGAACGCCGCGCCTGCTCATGGCGCAGGCCGGCACTGGCGGTCAGCTTGGGCTGCGCGGGGAAGGTGTAGCTGGCGGTAGCGAACACACTGTAGTCCTCGCCCTTCGAGGTCTGCCGCGGCGCCAGGTTGTAACTGTCCAGCCCACGCAGCGCCGGACCGACGAACGTGCCAAGGATCGAATCCTTGCTGTTGCGGTAGGTGGACACACCGGCCATCCAGGTCAGGGCCTGGTCACTGGGCGAACTGAAGCGCGCCTCGGCCGTCCACTCGCGCTTCCGGTCGTAGATGCGGCCTGCCAATGCTGGGCTCTGGGTCATGTCAAAGTCATAGCCGGCGGAGGTCACTTCCTCGCTTCGCCAGGAGGCGGCCACGTCCAGCGTGCCTGCCTGCAGCTGCCATTGCGCGCTCAGGCCCGCAACCGACTCATCCTTTTCGGTGCGCTTGGGTGCGTCGTTGATGTAGGTGAAATCACCGGCACGACGGCCACCGTTGAGCGACGTGCCGTAGGTGCGGTTGTACAGGTCGGTGTCCAGCGGCAGGTACTCGTACTCGAACATGCCGGGCGCGCGGGTGCGCAGGTGATAGGCCAGCGCGTTCACCGAAACATAGTCGCTTGGCCGCCAGCGCAGCTTGCCCTGCAGGTAGCCTTCGCCCACCCTGCCGCGCGCACCGGACGGCGTGAGGTTCTTCAGGTAGGCGTCCTCATCCGAGCCCATGAACGCCACCGAGCCGGACAGGCTGCCCGTCTTGTTCAACGGCCCTGCCAGGAAGCCATCGAGAGCGGTGCCATTGCCGTTGCCGAACCAGGTGCTGCGCACATTGACCTCGCCCTCTCGCGCATCGGCCGGGCCGCGTGTACGCACCAGCACCAGCCCCGACTCGCTGTTGGCACCGTACAGCGTGCCCTGCGGCCCGCGCAGCACCTCCACCGACTCTACCTGGTTGAGCACGGCATTGCTCAGCTCACGGAACGGAATGCCGTCGATGTAGACCGAGGCCCGGTTGACCAGGAACGGATTGGACTCGATGCCACGGATCGAGATGAACATGTTGCTGAGCTGGCCCATCGCGTTGAACTTCACGTTCGGCGCCAGCTTGTCCAGGTCACGGAACTCGGTGACACCGGCCTCCTTCAGCGCCTGCCTGTCGAGTACCGTCACCGACAGGTCGCTCTTCAGGTAGCGGGTATCGCGCTTTGAACCGGTGACGCGTACACCGTCGAGCGTGGCCGGGTCGGCCTGCTGGGCCAGCACGGGCATTGCGGGAATGAGCAGGGATGCCACAACGAGGGCGGCGGCAGGCGTGGACGACTTCAACGGGGAGACCTCGACGGGCTGGACTGGAGGACGCGCGAGCGGCGGCAGCGCGGGACAAGAGTGTTATCATGTAACACCCGCGCCGCGCTGCCACTCCATTCCGGGCGGCACTGCTCCATTCCCGGATCCGAAATGCCAACCCTCGCCGACCAGCTGTTGCAGGAAGCCGGCCCGCAGCCCCCTGCGGTTCACGCCAGCAATGATGGCGCGGTGGTGCTGCTGCGCCACCACTTCGACGCAGGTGAAGGTGAGATGGGGCATCCGCACCAGCTTCGCCTGGGCATGGCCGTGGGCGGCGGCGGACGACTGCAGCAGCACACCCTCAACGGTCTTCTGCAGGCATCCTGGCGACCTGGCCAGTTCAACCTGGTGCTGCCCGCAGACACCGGCACCTATGTCAGCCCGTCAGTGGATCTGATCGGGATCGCCATCGATACCCGCATGCTGCCGCACAACGTGCAGACGCTGCATCACCTGCAGCCGCTGGCGGCGCGGCTGCACCGCGATCCGGTGGTGTCCGCGGTGCTGAGCGCGTTGTGGTGCAGCACGCAGGCCGATGCCTGCCTGCCCGGCTTCCTTGAGCATGGCGCGCAGGTGCTGTTGCACCGCCTGGGCCAGCTTGCCGGCCAACCTCGCGAGGCACGCGGCACCACGTCCGCGCTGTCGGCACGACGGCTGCGACAATTGGAGGCCTACATCGACGCGCAGCACGGTCGGGCGCTGACGGTCCCACAGCTGGCTGCTGCAGTGCAGATGGAGGCCGCAACGTTCAGTCGGGCGCTACGCGCGGCCACAGGCCTGCCACCCTACGCGTTCCTCACCCAGCGCCGCATGCACTGGGCGCGCACCGAACTCGCGCAGGGCCGCCGTGTCACCGATGTTGCCCTGGCCAGCGGGTATGCCAATCCCAGCAAGTTCAGCGCGGCATTCCGCCGCGTGCTCGGCTGTTCGCCGTCTGCATGGATCGCGCAGTCACGTACCCGGTAGTGCCGGCCGCTGGCCGGCAGCCAACCAACATTACAAGACGGTAATGTCCGCGTCAGAGCAGCGAAAGGCGCCACTCTTCACCCTGAGGGCCAGTTCTCCCACAGGTGTCCCGCGCATGACCCGCTTCCCGATCCGCTCCGTCTCCCTTGTTCTTCTCCTGTCCGGCCTCGCGGTTGTGCCGCCGGCGCTGGCCCATCCCAGCCTGGTGCGTTCGACGCCGGCCGCCGACGCCACCGTAGCCCCGGCGACCGAGATCACGCTGCAGTTCAGTGAGAAGGTGATGCCGCGTGCCACCCGCATTGAACTGAGCATGGACCATGGCCGCATGAAGATGGCCATGCCTAACACCGCGCAGGACCTCTCCGAAGATGGCCACACGTTGCGTGCGCGCTTCGCCAAGCCGCTGCCGGCAGGCAGCTACGCACTGCAGTGGCGCGCGGTGGGCGAGGACAGCCACCCGATCACCGGCAGCTACCGCTTCACCGTGAAGTAAGGCTGCCGTCGTGGCCGAGCTCTCACCGTATGCGTTGCGGCTGGCGTTGTACCTGGTGCTGATGCTGCTGTTCGGGCGGCTGCTGTTCGTCCGCCCTGCGCTACCGCGCGGGGCCGCGCTGGCGCTGGCCGTGGTTGCACTCATCCTCGTCGTCACCGATGCGGCCACCCGATTGTCCGGCGTGCTTGGCATATCAGCAGTCGACATCGATGGCGAGACGGCGCGCTGGTTTCTTACCGGTACGCCGGTGGGTAAGGCAGGGCTGCTGCGCATCCTGGCCCTGCTGGCAATGCTGCCGCTGCTGGCAGTCAATCGCCCGGTGCAGGGCCTGCGCCGTCTGGCGTTGCTGATACTCACGGCGGTACCTCTGGCCAGCCTCGCCTGGAATGGTCACGCCTCCGCCGGTGATGGATTCGGCGGGACCTTGCGGCTGGCGGCCGGCATCGTGCACCTGCTGGCCGCCGGCGCCTGGGTCGGTGCGATCGCCGCCATCCTGCAGCTGGCGCTGCGTCCACAGGGCCGGCGCCTGCACGAACGTACCCGCGAACTGTGGCAGGCCGCGCACAGCTTCGCCGAGCCGGGCACGATCATCGTCGCCCTGCTGGCAATGACCGGCACCTATACCTATGTCGATCTCGGCGGTTCCATACAGACCCTGACCGGCGCCGCACATGGGCGTTGGCTGCTGCTCAAGCTGGCGCTGGTCGGTGGCATGCTGGGGCTTGCCGCGCTGCATCGCTGGCGGCTGGTGCCGGCGCTGGCGGTCTCCATCCGCGGCGGCTGGCAACCCAGGCCGCTGCGCTCACTTCGCCACAGCCTCGCCTGCGAATCGGTGCTGGCGCTGCTGGTGCTGGCCTGCGTGGCGGTGCTCGGCACTCTGGACCCATTGGCATGACTCATCCGTTCCAGCACGGGCCCAAGCTGCGATGATGGGCACACCATGAAACTGCTGATCGTCGAAGACGAACCCAAGACCGGCAACTACCTGCGCCAGGGCCTGATCGAGGCCGGCTACGTGGTCGATCTCGCCTGCAACGGCATCGACGGGCTGCACCTGGCCGGCAGCGACGAGTATCAGCTGGTCATCCTCGACGTGATGCTGCCCGGCCTGGATGGCTGGAACGTGCTGTCGCGGCTGCGCGAGGCCGGATGGCAGGTACCGGTGCTGTTCCTCACCGCGCGCAGCAGCATCGCCGACCGCGTTCAGGGCCTGGAGCTGGGCGCGGATGACTACCTGGCCAAACCATTCGCCTTCGCCGAACTGCTGGCGCGCGTGCGCACCCTGCTGCGTCGTGGCCAGGCGTTGCCGCAGGCCGAGCGCATCGTCATCGCCGACCTGGTGGTGGATACCCTGCGCCGCCGGGTCGAACGCGGCGGCCAGCGCATCGCCCTCAGCCAGAAGGAATACACCCTGCTGGAACTGCTGGCGCGCCGACGCGGTGAAGTGCTGCCGCGCTCGTTGATCGCCTCGCAGGTATGGGACATGAACTTCGACAGCGACACCAACGTGATCGACGTGGCGATCCGCCGCCTGCGCGCGAAGATCGACGATGACTTCGACGCCAAGCTGATCGTCACCGTGCGCGGCATGGGCTATGTGCTGGAGGCGCCGGACGACGGTGCATTGCACAGCGGATGAGCCTGCGTCGCTCCATCGCGGTACGGCTGACGCTGCTGTTCGCCATCGTGGCTACGCTGGTGCTGGCCGCATTGGGCGTGGCGATCTATGTCAGCGCCCGCCACGACCTGGTGGCCCAGGACTTCAGCGAACTGGAGAACAAGGTTGCGTTGATCCGTGACCTGGCCGGCAACGGACCTGCGTCCGCACGCGGGCAGCGCTTGGCGGACGCACTGGGCCACCATCCGGATATCGCCTTCCACATTGTTGATGGGAGCGGCGCAGTGCTCTTCTCGACCGCACCGGCACTGCTGCGCGAGCATGCACGCAGCCAGCCGATCGACGCCGCGCCACGGCGGCACGACTGGATCCTCGCCGATGGTCGCTGCATGCATGCCCTGCACCTGCGCCAGACCCTGGCCGACGGCAGCGAGCTGGTCACCCTGCTGGCCATCGATGACGACCGCCACGCCGATTTCCTGCAGCGCTTCCGCCATCTGCTGGCGATCGCCATCATCGGCGCCGCCGCGGCCAGCAGCCTGCTCGGCGGCTACGTGGTGCGGCGCACGCTGCGGCCGCTGCGCACGCTGGCCGATGAGGCCCGGCAGATCACCGCCGGCCGGCTGCAGCGCCGACTGAGTGCACGCAGCGCACCGGCCGAACTGGAGCAGCTGGCGCAGACGCTCAACGGCATGCTGGCGCGCCTGCAGCAGGACTTCGCGCGGCTGACCGAGTTCTCCGGTGATCTCGCCCATGAACTGCGCACACCGATCACCAACATGCTGACCCAGGTGCAGGTGGTGCTGGCGCACCCGCGCAGCAATGAGGCCTATCGCGAGACGCTGGCGTCCTGCGCCGAGGAACTGCAGCAGCTGGCGCAGACCGTGGGTGACCTGCTGTACCTGGCGCAGGCCGAAGCGCCGGGTGCACTGCCCTCGCGCGAGCCAGTGGCGCTGGATGCGGTGGTGGATTCGCTGCTGGAGTTCTACGAGCTTCTGGCCGAGGACCGACAGTTGACCCTGCGCCGCGAAGGTGTGGCGAGCGTGGAAGGCAACCGCTTGATGCTGCACCGGGCGATTGCCAACCTGCTGTCCAACGCGTTGAAGTACGCAGCCGTGGGCAGCGAAGTGCGGGTGCGGCTGGTCGAGGCCGATGGCGTGTGCAGGGTCAGCGTGCACAACCTTGGCACGCCGATCGCCAGCGAGGCGCTGCCGCGCCTGTTCGATCGTTTCTACCGCGGCGAGCGTGGCCGCCAAGAAGGTGCCGGACTGGGCCTGGCGATCACACGCGCGATCGCACAGGCGCACGGCGGCAGCGTGAGCGTTGTCTCGGATGACACCGGCACCCTGTTCGAGCTGGTGCTGCCGAGCACCTCAGCCCGGTAGTCCCGGCTGCTGGCCGGCAACCCCGGTCTGCTCAAACACCCCGGCCACCCAATCGATGAACACCCGCAAGCGCGGTGACGGCGTGCGGTTGCGTGGGTAGACCAGGCTCAGTGGACTCGGCGTCGGTGGTGTCTCGGGCAACAGCTCCGCCAACTGTCCGCGCGCGATGTACGGGTCCATCCGGTAGCGCGGCGCCTGGATGATGCCCAGGCCCGCCAGCGCGGCACCAAGGAACGCCTCAGCACCGGACACTCGCACCCGTGCCGGCAGCGGCACGTAGCGCACCTGCCCGCCCTGCTGGAACTCCAGGGGAATCAGCTGGCCGGTGGCACTGGAGCGGTAGCCGACCATCTGGTGGCCGTCCTGCAGCGATTCGATGGTATCGGGCAGGCCGTGCGCCTGCACATAGCCCGGCGAGGCCACCGTGACCTCGCGCAGCATGGTCAACCGTCGCGCCGCCAGATCGCTGTCGGCCAGCGTCCCCACCCGCAACGCCGCATCCACGCCTTCACGCAGCAGGTCGACATAGCGGTCACCCTCGCTGACGTCCAATTCGATCTCCGGGTAGCGCTGCAGGAATTCCGGCAGGTGCGGAAACAGCAGGTGCCGGCCCAGCGTGCCATGCACTTCGATACGCAGCGGGCCGCGCGGCGGCGCGTCACGGAACGCGGCCTCGGCATCGTCCATGTCGGCGATCAGGCGCAGGCAACGGCCATAGAAAGCCTCGCCTTCCAGCGTCGGCACCACCAGCCGCGTGGTCCGGTGCAGCAGGCGCACGCCCAGCCGCTGTTCCAGCGCCTTGATCGCATCGGTCACCGTGGCCCGCGGCAGGTCCAGGTCCTCGGAGGCCCGGGTGAAGCTGCGGCGCTCGACGATACGGACGAAGGCGCGCATGGCCGTGAAGCGGTCCATTGTTCGACTACCCGAATGATGTTGGCGGATTATGCAGGATTATCCGAAAGGATAATGTGGCGAAGATGGCCCTGCGCCACTCCGGCGTCCCTCGCAGGAAGCCACCATGACCCTCTCCCCCGCCCGCTCTGTCGCCCTGGTCACCGGCGGTTCCCGTGGCATCGGCGCCGCCATCTCCCGCCGCCTGGCCGCCGATGGCCACGCCGTCGCGATCAACTATGCAGGGCGCCGCGACGACGCCGAAGCCCTGGCGGCCGAACTCAACGCAGCCGGCGCGCAGGCCATCGCGTTGCAGGCCGACGTGGCCGACGCCCAGGCGGTCAACCAGCTGTTCGACGCCGTCGAGGCCCGTTTCGGCGGCATCGACGTGGTGGTCAACAGCGCCGGCGTATTGCAGCTGGCGCCGCTCGCCGACACCGACGACGCCCTGTTCGAGCGGGTGATCGGCATCAACCTCAAGGGTGCCTTCAACGTGCTGCGCGAAAGCACACGACGGGTGCGCGACGGTGGCCGGCTGATCACCTTGTCCACCAGCGTGGTCGGCATCAAGCTGGAGAACTACAGCGTGTACGCGGCCAGCAAGGCAGCGGTGGAGACGATGGGCGCCATCCTCAGCAAGGAGCTGCGCGGGCGCAACATCACCGTGAACGCAGTGGCACCAGGCCCGACCGCTACCGACCTGTTCCTGGACGGCAAGTCACCGGAACTGATCGAGCGGTTGGCGAAGATGAACCCCCTGCAGCGATTGGGTACGCCGGAGGACATCGCCGGTGCGGTGGGGTTCCTGGCCGGTGCCGATGGCGGGTGGGTCAACGGCCAGGTCCTGCGCGCCAACGGCGGGATGGTGTAGTCCGCACAGGTGGCATCCACGCATGGCGCGACGCCCTTGTAGAGCCGAGCCCATGCTCGGCTGCTCTTCGCGCAAAGGCCAGAAGCAGCCGAGCATGGGCTCGGCTCTACAGGTAGGTCAGGCGATGCGCGCCTCGCGGCGGCGGTGCACCCAGTAGTACAGCGTAGGCAGCACCAGCAGGGTCAGCAGCATCGCCGACAGCAGGCCGCCAATCACCACGACCGCCAGCGGTTTCTGGGTCTCGGCACCAATCGCATGCGAGGTCGCCATCGGCAGCAGGCCGAACATCGCCAACAGTGCGGTCATCAGTACGGTGCGCAGGCGCTGCAGCGAGCCCTGCACGACCGACTGAAGCAGGTCCATGCCCTGCTCTCGCAGCTGCGCGAAGCGACTGAGCATCACTACCCCGTTCAGTACCGCCTGCCCGAACAATGCAATGAAGCCGATCGCCGCCGACACCGACAGTGGAATGCCGGTCAACCACAGGGCGAGGATGCCGCCGATCATCGCCAGTGGCACGTTGGCCAGGATCAGCGCGGCGCTGCTGACGTCCTTGAAGGCATCGAACAGCAGTACGAAGATGATCAGCACCGACAGCGGGATCACCCAGCCCAGACGCTTCATCGCACGTTGCTGGTTCTCGAACTCGCCGGACCACTCCAGCCGGTAGCCTTCCGGCAGCTGCACGCTGGCCTCCACGCGCTTGCGCATGTCGGCCACCACGCTGCCCATGTCACGCCCGGCGATGAAGATGCTCACCGCCTTTACCCGCTGTGCGTTCTCGCGCGAGATGTTGATCGCGCCGCTGGCCATGCGGAAGTCGGCCACGTCGGCCAGCGTCACGGTGTGGCCATCGCCGATGCCCACCGGCACCGTGCGCAGCCGCTGCAGGTCGCGGTCGGCGTCGTCCAGGCGCAGCGTGATCGGGAACCTGCGGTCGCCCTCCCACAGTTCACCGACCTGGCGCCCGCCCAGTGCGGTCTCGATCACCTCGTCGATGTCGCGCACATTGAGGCCATAGCGCGCGGCACGGTCGCGGTCGATCTCGATCTGCAGCTGCGGCAACGACCCGTCACGGTCAATGAAGGCGCTCTCCACGCCCTCCACACCACGCACCTGACCCAGGATCGCCTGCGCCTGCTGATTCAGCACGTCCAGGTCCGAGCCGCTGACCTTGATCACCACCTGGCCTTTGATCTGCGAGATGCTCTCCAGGATATTGTCGCGCACCGGCTGCGAGATCGAGAACTCAGGCCCCGGGATGCGCTGCTCCAGCGTGCGCTGCAGGTCGCTCACCAGTTGCCGCTTGTCCACGCCCTTCGGCCACTCCTTCTCCGGCCTCAACGCCACCAGCGCCTCGATCTGGTTGGCGCCCTTGGCGTCGGAGCCGTCTTCCGGGCGGCCAAGCTTGGCCACCACCGTCGACACCTGCGGGAAGGTGCCGACCAGCTCACGGATGCGCCGCGACTGCTGCTGCGCTTCGACCAGGCTGGTGCTCGGGTCGAGCGTGGCGGTCAGCCAGATCGAGCCTTCGTCCAGCTCGGGCAGGAACTCCGAACCCAACCGGGTGCCTAGTGCGAGCGTGCCGACCAGCAGCGCAACCGCGGTCAGTACCACCGCACGCGGGCGGGCCAATGCACGCTCCAGGATCGGCCGATACCAGCCGGTCAGGCGGTCCATCAGCGGATTGCCGTCGCGCATGCGGTCCCGTCGCAGCCACCAGTAGCAGAACAGCGGCACCACGGTCAGCGCCAGGATCAACGCACCGATCAGGGCCGAGGTCACCGAGTACGCCATCGGTGCGAACATGCGGCCTTCCTGGCGCTGCAGGGTGAAGATCGGGATGTGCGCGGCGATGATGATCAGCATCGAGAAGAACGTCGGCCGCCCCACTTCCGATGCGGCCGAGAGAATGGTCGAGAACCGTGTCTTCCGGTCGGCCGCAGGTGGGAGCTTCGACAGTCGCGAGACGATGTGTTCGGTGACGATCACCGCGCCATCGATGATGATGCCGAAATCCATCGCACCCAGCGACAACAGGTTCGCTGGCACGCCCCACAGATGCAGGCCGAGGAAGGTCGACAGCAGGGCCAGCGGCATCATGGCCGCCACGATCAGCGCGGCCCGGGCGTTGTACAGGAACAGCCACAGCACCAGGAACACCAGCACTGCGCCTTCCAGCAGGTTGCGGAAGACGGTTTTCAGCGTGGTCGAGACCAGCCACGAGCGGTCGTAGAACGGCTCGATGCTGACGCCGGCCGGCAACTGGTTGGCCTCGATCTCGGCGATGCGCGCATGCAGGGCGTCGAGCACGTCGGACGGGTTCTCGCCCTTGCGCATCAGCACCATGCCGAACACCGCATCGTCGTTGTCGTCCTGACCGACCAGGCCCTGGCGCGGCAGGCCGGTGTCGGCGATGCCGGCCAGGTCGCGCACGAGGATAGGCGTGCCCCCGCGCTGCGCAACCACCACGCTGCCAATGTCGGCCGGCGAGCGCATCAGGCCGACGCCACGGATCAGGAACTGCTGCTGTCCGCGTTCCACGTAGCCGCCGCCCGCATTCGAGCTGCCCTTCTCCAGCGCCTCGGCGAACTCACCGAGGCTGATGCCGCGGTCCCGCAGCTTGTCCAGGTCCGGCTTGACCTGGAAGGTACGCGCGAAGCCACCGAAGCTGATCACATCGGCCACGCCCAGCACGGTGCGCAGGCTGCGTTCCATTGTCCATTCCTGCACGGTGCGCAGCTGGGTCGGCGTCATGTGCGGGCCTTTCAGCACATAACGGTAGATCTCACCTACCGCCGAGCTCATCGCCTCCAGTTCCGGCGTTACCCCTTCCGGCAGTTCCACGCCCTGCAGGCGCTCCAGCACCTGCTGGCGCGCGAAGTAGTCATCGGCCTTGTCGTCGAAGGTCAGGATGATCATCGACAGGCCGAACTGCGTATGCGAGAACACCCGCACCGAATGCGGGATGCCGGACAGCGCCACTTCCAGTGGCATCGTCACCTCGCGCTCGACCTCTTCGGCGGCACGGCCCGGGTGCAGCGACACCACTGTCACCTGGGTGTCGGATACATCCGGGAAGGCTTCCACCGGCAGTACGCGGAACGCGGCAATGCCAGCACCCATGAACAGCAGCAGTGCCAGCATGACCATCAATGGCTGGCGCAGGCAGTAGGCAATCAGGCGATCGATCATGGAGCGGCGTGCCCCGTGCCGGTGCTGGCGGCGGCCGGTGCGCTGTCCGCCAGCTGCTGCAGCAGCAGGCCGCCTTCTACCACCACCCTGGCGCCTGCGGCCAGGCCCTCACGCACCCACAGCCGGCCATCGCCCAGCTCCTCGGCATGCACCGCGTGACGCACGAAGCGGCCCTTGCCCTCCTCCACGAACACCACCTGCTTGCCGTCGATCAACAACACGGCCGCATCGGGCAGCGAGACACCGCCCTCGGCCGGCAACGCCACCTGGGCGCGCACGTACTGCCCCGCCTTGAAACCGCGTGCGCGGTTGTCCAGCTCGGCGCGCGCCTGCACCACGCGGCGTTCGCTGTCGACGAAGTCATCCACGTGCTGCAGGGTCGCCTGCAGCGGCTGTCCATCGGCCCCGGGCACGCTCACCTGCATGCCCGCCTTCAAGCGTCCGGCCAGGCTCTCGGGAACATCCAGCAGCAGCCACAAGCGGTCAGGATCGCCAATCACCGCCAACGGTTGTTCGCTGTCGGGGCTGACCGCCACGCCCGGGCTCATCCGCCGCTCCACCAGCACGCCATCGATCGGCGCGCGCAACGGCAGGCGCTGGTCGACGTGCTGGCCATTGCCATAGGACTTGGCGAAGGCGGTCGCACGCGCGTGATCGGCCTGGCTGCCGGCGAAATTGGCCTCGGCCTCGTCCAGTTCGCGGCCCGACGCCACACCTGCTGCATGCAACTCGCGGGTGCGCTCCAGCTCCTTGCGCGCCTGCTGCAGCTGGGCACGGCCGCGCACGCCCTCCGCCTGGGCCTGGCCGAATTCGGGCGAAGTGATCCAGGCGATCACCTGGCCCGCCTTCACTTTCTGCCCCGGCTGTGCCTCGATGCGCGCCACCTGCCCCGCCAACGGCGTACGCAGCGCGCTGGAGCGCGTCTCGTCCCAGACCACCCGGCCCGGCAGCTGCAGGCTGGCGCTGGCGCCGGCGGTGACCGCCTCGCTGCGTAGCACGTCCAGCTGGCGGCTACCGGCAGGAAACTGGATCTGGCCAGCACTGACCTTCGGCGCGTCCTCGGTATACGACGCCGGTTCGCGGCCGCAGCCGCCCAGCAGGGCCAGCGCCAGCAAGGCCGGCAGCACGGCCCGTCGCGCCTGCGGTCGATAAGCGACGGTGGACTTCATCGGGACTCTCCTTCAGCAACGGATGTGGCCGCTTCCCAGCGCGCCAGGGCAATGGCATGGTCGGCACGCGCTTCAATCAATGCGGCCTCGAACTCGCGCCAGCTGCGGCGCGCATCCAGCAGATCGGTCAGGCTGGCGGCGCCGCGGCGGTAGGCCAGCTCGATGCCCTGCACCGCCCTGCGTGCGGCGTCGGACTGCAGTCCTTCGTAGTCGCTCCGGCGCTGCGCGGCGGACTGCGCGCTGGCCTGCAACTGGTCCAGTTCGGCACGCGCTTCGCGCTGCAGCACCTGCAGCTCCAGCGCGGCACTGTCACGGTCGGCCTCGGCACGCTGGATCGCGCCGCGTGCACGTGACGGGCCGCCGAGCGGTATGGTCAATGACACACCCCACGTGACGCCGCTGATGTCAGCCGGCTCGCGCTCGGCCTCCACGCCCAACTGGATGTCGCGGTGGCGCTCACTGCGCGCCAGTGCCACACCGGCGTCGGCCGCGGCCAGGCGCGAACGTGCCGCGCGCAGATCGGCACGCTGCTGCGGATCGAACGCACGCACGCTGGCCACGCTGCTGGCCTCCGGCCAAGGATCATCGGCGCTGAGGTCATGGCTGTCGTCGCGGCCGAGCAGCAGCCCCAACGCATGCCGCGCATCGCGCAGATCCAGCGACGCCTCGCGCGCCGCGTCGGCCACCGCCAGGTCGTCCACTGCCAGCCGCGCGCGGTCGACCGGCGCCATCGCCCCGGTGGCAACCTGCTTGTCCGCCGCTGCCATCTGTTCGGCCGAACTCTGGCGGTTGGCATCGGCAATCTGCGCCCGCTCCTGGGCGCCCTTCAGAGCGAAATAGGTTTCATGCAGAGCCACCTGCTGGCGGCGCCGCGCATCGAGCATCTCCAGCCCGGCCACTTCCAGCAGCGCATCGGCCTGGCGGATACGCAACGCACGCTTGCCACCGCGCTCCCAGGTCCAGCCCAGGCCCACGGTGCTGTCCACCCGCTTGTCCTGCCAGCGTCCGGAGCCGATGCCATGCTTGGGGCTGATCTTGCTGGTGCCGATCGACAACTCGGTGGCCGGGCGCAACGCCGCCGTCTGCACATCGCCCTGCACGCCGCGCAGCGCCAGTGCCGCCGCACGCAGGTCCGGGTTGTGTGCTTCCATGGCGCGCTGCGCTTCCTGCAGGGACAGCGCCGAAGCGGTGGGCGCGCACAGAAGAGTGGCCAGCACGGCCGCAAAATGAGGGGAGAAATTCATGCGCGTCACGGTAAGGTGATGCACTTGCGCCAAACTTGCCCCAACCTTGCACGAAGCTTGCAATGCGAATCCTGCTGATCGAAGACGACGCCGCGCTGGCCGATGGACTGATCCGCGCCCTGCAGGGTGCCGGCCATCTGTGCGACCACCTCTCGCGTGGGCTGCACGCGCCGGCGGCACTGGCCAGCGCACCGTATGACGTGATGGTGCTGGACCTTTCATTGCCTGACGTCGATGGCCTGGACCTGCTCTCACGCCTGCGCAACGACGGCGTCACCCTGCCGGTGCTGATCCTGACCGCACGCGATGGTGTGGAGGACCGCATCCTCGGCCTCGACCGCGGTGGCGACGACTACCTGGCCAAGCCCTTCGCCCTGGGAGAACTGGAAGCGCGCCTGCGTGCGCTGTCGCGCCGCCGCAGCGATGCACCGGCGCAGAAGCGGCTGGGCCGGCTGTGCTTCGACAGCGTCCGCAATGAAGTGCAGGTGGACGGTCAGCGCATCGAGCTGACCGCGCGCGAGCTGTCGCTGGTCGAGGCACTGATGCAGCATCCCGGCCGCACGGTTACCAAGCAGCGCCTGTTCGACGCGCTGTACAGCTGGGACCACGAGGCCAACCTGTCGGTGATCGAAGTGCATGTCAGCCGCCTGCGCCGCAAACTGGAACAGACCCACGCCGGCGTCGGCATCCGCATGCTGCGTGGGCTTGGATACCGGTTGGAGGCCGTGGGTGACTGAGCGCGTGCACAGCCTGCGTGGCCTGCTGCTGAGACGCCTGTGGCTGCCACTGCTGGTACTGCTGTTGTGCAGCGCAGTGGGTTCATTCGCCTTGGCGCGCTTCTACGCCGGCCAGGTCTACGACCGCTGGCTGCTGGATTCGGCGATGTCGTTGTCCGAGCTGGTGGCGGTGCAGGACGGCCGCGCGTCCATCGAGATCACCCCGGCGGTGTCGCGCATGTTCACCTGGGACACCGCCGACGAAGTGCATGGCGAGGTGGTCGACGCCGCGGGTGGGCGCCTGTATGGCGACCTGCCCGAGGCATTGCCACGCCCGTCGATGTCCGCCGGCAGCGACGACCCGGTCTACTATGATGCGCGGCTGCGTGGGCAGGCCGTGCGCATGGTCGAAGTGGTGGTCAGCGCCGGGCCGGGTCATGACATCCGGCTGCGCGTGGCCGAGACACTGCGCAAGCGGCACCGGCTGGAGCGCAAGCTGCTGCTGACCAGCGTTCCGTTCCAGGCTGCGATCCTGGCACTGGCGGCATGGCTGGCCTGGTCCGGTACAGGCGCTGCCGCACGCCATGCCAACCTGGTCGCGCGGAAGCTGGCCAGCCCGCGGCCGGATCCATTGGCGCCGCTGGATCCGGCGCAGGAAGCTCCGCGCGAACTGTGGCCGGCGGTGGAGGCCTACAACGCGCTGCTGCAGCGCCTGGACGCGATGCAGGATGCACAGCGGCGCTTCGTCAGCAATGCCGCGCACCAGCTGCGCACGCCGCTGGCAGCGATGCAGGTGGAGCTTGAGAGTTCATTGCGCCAGCACGATCCGCAGGCCCAGCAACTGGCGCTGTCCGGCACGCTGGCCGGGCTGGCGCGGCTGCAGCACCTGGTCAACCAGCTGCTGATGCTCAGCCGATCGGAAGATCCACATGGCAGTGCACTGCCGCTGCAGCCGTTGGATCTGGCCGCGCTGGCGCGCGGCGTGGTCGAGCGTTACGCCGATCGCGCGTTGGCTGCGGGCGTGGACCTGGGTTACGACGGACCCGACGACGGGGTGCCGGTGCAGGGTGATCCGCAGCTGCTGCGCGAGGCGCTGGGCAATCTGCTGGACAACGCGCTGCACTATGGCAGCCCGCGCGGCGTGATCACCCTTGGGCTGCAGGGCGATGCGCAGGGCGTGCAGGTGTGGGTGGACGATGACGGCCCCGGCATCGCCGAGGCCGAGCGCAGCCGTGTCACGGAACGTTTTTACCGCGCCAGCAGCGAAGGCGATGGGTGTGGATTGGGGCTGGCGATCGTGGCCGAGATCGCGCAACGGCACGGCGCAGCCCTGGTGATTGGTACCGCACCGATCGGTGGCGCGCGTGTGGGCTTGTGGTTCACCTGGCCGCCCCTGTAGAGCCGAGCCCATGCTCGGCTGCCCTTGGCGCGATACCGGGGTAGACGCCAACCTTGGTTGGCGATGTTGATGTTCCGCGTGCCAACCAAGGTTGGCAGCTACCGGGATCGCATCACCGGCTCATCGAGTACGGTGCCTGTGCGCCCTGCACCGGCCAATCCTTGTTCGGCTCGGCCTGCATGCTGAAACGCAGTTCGCCACCGGCGAGGATCTCGTCATGGCGCAGGAAGGTGCGCTGCAGCGGCTTGCCGTTGAGGCTCACACTGCCCACATAGGTGTGCGCGTCGTCCAACCCATCGGCCACGATGGTGAAGGTCTTGCCGTTGGGCAGGCGCATGGCGGTCTTCGGCAGGAACGGGCGGCCCAGGATGTATTCGCCCGAACCCGGCGCCACCGGGTAGAAGCCCAGCGCGGTGAACACGTACCACGCAGACATCTGGCCCACGTCGTCATTGCCGGCCAGGCCATCGGGGCGATCGGCGTACTGGGTGTCCATGATCTGCTTCAGGCGCGCCTGGGTGCGCCACGGCTGGCCGGCATACGAATACAGGTAGGCCACGTGGTGGCTGGGCTCGTTGCCATGTGCGTACCAGCCGATCAACCCGGTAATGTCTTCCATGTGCTCGAAGATGGACGGATCGACCTTGGCGTTGAACACCTCATCCAGGCGCGCCAGCAGCTTGTCACTGCCGCCATGCGCTGCAGCCAGTCCGGCCACGTCCTGCGGCACATACCACGAATACTGCCAGGCGTTGCCTTCGGTGTAGTCGGTGCCATAGCCACTGGCGCTCGGGTCAAACGGTGTACGGAAGCTGCCATCGCGCTTGCGCGCACGCATGAAGCCGGTGTCCTTGTCGAAGGCATTGCGCCAGTTGCCGGCACGCGTGTCGAAAGTCGCCGCCACATCGGTCTTGCCCATCGCCTGCGCCATGCGCGCGATGGTCCAGTCGTCGAAGGCGTACTCCAGCGTCTTGCTGGCGGCCTCGCCTTCTTCGTCGATCGGCACATAGCCGAGTTCGCGGTATTGCGCGATGCCGTCATACGGGCCGTAGTTGGCAGTCTCGACCATCGCCTTCAGTGCCTTGTCGGCGTCGAACCCACGAATGCCCTTCACGTAGGCATCGGCAATCACCGGCACCGCGTGGTACCCGATCATGCACCAGTCTTCCAGGCCATGGAACGACCACACCGGCAGCATGCCGTAGGGGCTGTGCTCGTGGTGGGCCAGCATCGAATTGACGAAGTCGCTGTTGCGCTTCTCCGGCTGCACCAGCGTCAGCAACGGGTGCAGCGCCCGGTATGTGTCCCACAGCGAGAACGTGGAATAGTTCGTGTAGCCCTCGGCCTTGTGTAGGGCATTGTCCGGCCCGCGGTACTGGCCATCGGCATCCATGAACAGCGTCGGCCCCAGCAGGGTGTGGTACAGCGCGGTATAGGCACTGCGGCGGGCGTGCTCGGGCGCATCGATATCGAGCACCGACAGCGCCTGCGTCCATTCCTGTTTCGCCTGCGCACGCACGCGATCGAAATCAAAGTCGGCCACTTCCGCGTCGAGGTTGGCAATGGCGCCGACTTCGCTGACCGGCGAGATCGCGACCTTGACCACCAGCGGTGCATCCAGCTTGCCGAATGCGAAGGTACCGACCAGCTGGCGGCCTTCGACCTGTGCGCGCTGCGCTGGATCCTTCTCGCCCGGCGGCGGGAAGCCCTTGTAGACGATGTCCTGCTCGGTGTTGTGCAGCTCATGCCCGGAAAGCGGCCGCGAGAAACGCATCGCGAAGTACAGCTGGCGACCTGGCCCCCAGCCGCGCGTCTCCCGGAAGCCGGTCACGGTACCATCGGCGCGCACCCGCACCCGCGACCACAGTACCTTGCCCGGGTAGTCGTACATGCTGGTGCGCATGTCCAGCAGCACCTTGGCGTCGGCGCCCTTGGGGAAGGCGTAGCGATGCACGCCCACGCGCGCACTGGTGGTCAGCTCGGCGCGCACCTTGTAGTCGTCCAGGGTGACGGCGTAGTAGCCCGGCTCGGCCTTCTCATCATCATGGCGGAAGCGAGAGGCATAGCCGCTGCCCGGCTTCTCAGGATCGCCACGCTCCAGGCCGGGACTGCCGGTGAACGGCATCAGCAGGATGTCGCCCAGATCGGAATGGCCAGTGCCGGAAAAATGCGTGTGCGAGAAGCCGACGATGCTGCTGTCGTCGTAGCGGTAGCCGGCTGCCCAGCCATAGGCCTTTTCGCGTGGCTGGATGCGTGTGTCCGGGCTGAGCTGGACCATGCCGAACGGCACCGTGGCACCCGGGTAAGTGTGGCCTTCACCACCCGTACCAATGAACGGGTCGACCGAGGCATAGGCCTTGTCGGCGGCGGTTCTGGCAGGCGCGGCCGACGCCAGGCCGGAAGCGAACATCGCCGTGGCGGCGACAGCGATCAGGAGACGACGGTCCAGCGTGGGCATCGGCATTTGGATCGATTCAGGTGATAGCGGGATCCTAGCACCGGGCCTGTCACGCCGCATGCTGCAGTGCGACTGCCCGGTGTCCCGCACCGGGTTTACTCTTCAACCGGGAAGTGCGCTCTGCAACGACATGAGATCCGCGCTGTCCAACGGCCTTACCACCCGCGCGATCTCCTCTCCATCGCGCAGCAGCACCACCGTCGGCCACAGCTTCACCTTGAACGCTCGCCCCAATGGCCTTCCCTTGCCATCCTCGATCTTCCAATGCGGCAGATCGTTCGCTTCGACAAAGGCCTGCAACGCGGGCTGCGCGGCCTGGCAATGACCACACCAGGGCGCACCGAACTCCAGCACCTGCCAGCCAGGCTGCGCCGCCACCTCCGCAGCGGTGGGCCCGTTCGCAAGGTGATCACGCATGAACGGCATGAGCGCTACGCCGCCAGTGCCTTCTGGATGTCTTCCAGCGGCGCGTTGGTCAGATCCTTGGCAATATCCCCGAGCAATCGCGCCTGGACCTCTTTATGCAGCAGCGGACGAATGCGACCCAGCGTGGTCGGGTCGGCGATCAATACCAGGTGCGCATAGCGGTTCTTCAAGGCATCTTCGTTGAGCTGTTCGGCCACCTGCTTGGCGAACGTGGCCTCATTGAGCTGCGAGACCGACATGTCCTTCGGCACGGCACCCGCAGGCCCCTGCCCGGATACACCCTGCTCGCTGATGTCCTGCAGGCGCAGTTCGCCTTCCTGCTTCAGGGTCAACTGGTGGTTGCTGCCCACGTTGGTGAACACCCGCGCCGAACCACCGTCGGCTACCACGATCAGAGTTCCTTCGGGAATCGTCCGCGCCATTGCATCCTCCATCAATCCGAAAAGTGGGTGTGCGCTCCACCTTATGCACGCCGATGTCACCAGAGCGGGTACAGGATGTGATCCCGTCATCGCAATCTGCAATCAGCGCTAAATTTGTCCGCCTGCCTGCCGCTATGGCCTCCATCATCGCGAGGAACCTCTGTGTACGCTGGCTCACTGTTCCACGTCTGCTTTGCCACCAGCCTGGCCATTGCCGGCTGTGCCGGTTGCATTCACCAGTTCCTGCAGGGCCAACCGTTCTTCGCCCTGGCCATCATGCTCTCGGTGCTCACCATGATCGGCGCCGCACTGGTCACGCGGAAACTGGCACTGCCGGGCGCCTTGGCGATGGCCTGCACGGTGTTCGGTTTGGTGGCGAAGTCGGCCTGAGCCTTCTGAACAGGCGAGGTGGAACACAGCGTGCAGATCAGCCTGCTTCGCTGCATGCTCACGCCGATGCCGTTATGATGAACAGATGATCGACACGACCCACTACGTGACGGGCGCACCTGTTACGTGGGAAGCACTGCCGACCGGCGCTTCGCTTGCCACGAATGCTCCCGCCCTGCATTTCCATCGCCTCGCGCTGGATCCCGGCGGATGACGCCCGCAGGCGCTCTGCCTGCACCCCCTACGCTGATGTGATACCTGGCCGCTGACTGCGCGGCCGCTGTGATCCCGTTTTCGCGTCTCCGCCCCTGCGGCGGTGCTTTGCCGTGCGCGTGGCGTTGCGCCTGCACACATTCCCCGGCCCCCACGCCGCCTTCCGATGCCCCTGCGCCACTTGCGCCTGCATCGCCGTTTCCGATTTCCGGGACACACCACAGCACCCATTCCCCTATTCCATACCTACAAGGGAGCCCCTATGCAGGACACGCCCGATTCCCATGCCCACTTCGGCTGGTTCAAACGCCGCCGCCACCTGAAGGTCGATGAGATCACCGTCGTCGACAAGCCCATGCTCAAGCGCGCCGTGGGCGCCGCCGCACTTGGCAATGCCATGGAGTGGTTCGACTTCGGTGTCTACGGCTATCTGGCCGTCACCATCGGCCAGGTGTTCTTCCCGTCCAGCAACCCCACGGCACAGGTGATCGCCGCCTTCGCCACCTTCACCGTGGCATTCCTGGTGCGTCCACTCGGCGGCCTGGTGTTCGGCCCGCTCGGCGACCGTTATGGGCGCCAGAAAGTGCTGGCGTTCACCATGATCCTGATGGCGCTGGGCACGTTCTCGATCGGCTTGATTCCCTCCTACGAGCGCATCGGCATCTGGGCACCGGTGCTGTTGCTGCTGGCACGTGTGGTGCAGGGATTCTCCACCGGCGGCGAGTACGGCGGTGCGGCCACCTTCATCGCCGAGTATTCCACCGACCGCAACCGCGGCCTGATGGGCAGCTGGCTGGAGTTCGGCACGCTGGGCGGCTACATCGCCGGCGCCGGAACCGTGACCGCGCTGCACATGCTGTTGAGCAGCGGACAGATGCTGGACTGGGGCTGGCGCATTCCATTCCTGGTGGCCGGCCCGCTGGGCCTGCTCGGCCTGTACATGCGCATGAAACTGGAGGAAACGCCGGCCTTCCGCACCTTCGCCGAGGAAGCCGAGAAGCGCGAGCACGACCGGCCCGGGCTCGCCGCGCTGTTCCAGGTACATGGCCGCCAGTTGCTGGTCTGCATGGGCCTGGTGCTGGTATTCAACGTGACCGACTACATGCTGCTGACCTACATGCCCAGCTACCTCAGCGTCACCATGGGCTATGCCGAGAGCAAGGGCCTGCTGCTGATCATCATCGTGATGCTGGTGATGATGCCGCTGAACATCGTCGGCGGATTGTTCAGTGACAAGCTTGGCCGCCGCCCGATGATCATCGGTGCCTGCATCGCGCTGCTGGTGCTGGCCGTACCCTGCCTGCTGCTGATCGGCAGCGGCAACGACTGGCTGATCTTCCTCGGCCTGATGCTGCTGGGCCTGGCACTGGTGTGCTTCACCAGCTCGATGCCGTCCACGCTGCCGGCGCTGTTCTATACCCCGGTGCGCTACAGCGCACTGTCGATCGCCTTCAATGTGTCGGTGTCGCTGTTCGGTGGCACCACGCCACTGGTGACCGCATGGCTGGTGGAACGTACCGGCGATCCGCTGGTGCCGGCCTACTACCTGATGGGCGCGGCAGTGATCGGCCTGGTCACCATGCTGTTCGTGAAGGAGACCGCTGGCCTGCCGCTGCGCGGTTCACCGCCGGCGGTCGGCAGCGACAAGGAAGCCGCCGCACTGCTGAAGAGCGATGTGCCGGTGACGGTGGACCCGAGCCTGCCGCCACTGCCGGAGACTGCGGAGCCTGAGCAGGTAAAGCCCGCCTGAGGCTCGGCGAAGCCGGCGTTGTTGTACGGCCAAGCCCGCGCGCGGCTGCCTTTCGAGGGATCAGCCGAGCGTGGGCTCGGCTCTACAACGTACGCGCCCTCAATCGCGCGCAGCGTTCAACTCCATCGCACGCATCACGATGGGTTTGGCCCAGTCCGGCGTGTGCAGCAGCTCGGCCACCGAGACCGGGTACTGCAGCTGGCCGTGCGCCATCGCCAGCACCGGCAGCGGCTCGACGCAGCCGTCGGCGTCGGCGGGAGCGCTGTTGTCGTAGACATGCAGCTCGGCCAGGTGTGGCAGCAGTTCCAGCAGGTTCTCGCGTGCCGAATCGAAGCGGGCGTGGATCTTCTCCACCGGAATGTCATGGCCGCCGGCGGCCACCCGCGCTGCAACACGGGCAATGTGCAGGTCCACCGTGGCCAGGCCACAGAACCAGATCGCGACGTGATGGTGCTCGCAGGCCTCGCGCAGCAGGCGCGGAATGGTGTTGCCGCCCAGCGTGGTCTCGAAGGCGAAGTCCGTGCCATCAGCCATGGCCTGGCGCAGGCGGCGGGTGCCTTCCTGCCAGGCCTCGGCATTGGCGTCGGGCAGCGGCCAGCCCGCCTCTACCAGGCGGCGGGTGAACGAATCGGGGTTGAACCAGCCCAGCCCTTCGGCTTCCAGCCAGGTTCCCAGCAGCGAACTCTTGCCGGCGCCGTTGACGCCGGCCAGCACCAGGATCCGCCCCATCGGTCAGAGCGGACGGCCGAGGGTGACCTTGCGGCCGCGGCGGATCGGCTGGCCCAGCACCTTGCCCAGCCCCTCACCGCGCTGCAGGCCAGCCAGAGTCTGGTCGAATTCGCCGCGCAGGCGCAGCAGCTCTTCACTGCGCTCACCGGCATCGCTGCCGGCGGCCTTGGCCAGCAGCTCCTGGTAGGTGCGGATGTCCACGATCACCGCTTCGGGGTGGTTGTGGTTGGTGATGACCAGCGCCTGCTTCTCGCGCACGGTACGCATCAGGCTCGGCCAGCCCCGGGTCTTCACCGACGAGGCTGGGGCCTTCTCGAGGCCAGGCAGATCCAGCGGCAGGGTCATGGCACGGCTCCGGGCAGGGTGGATAATGGCCACTATACCCAATTTGGCCCAATTGGGGATAAATGGACCTTTACCTGCCGGAACCGTCCGCCGCCGCGTCCGGAGCATCGGTCTGCAGCAGGCTGTCACGCTCGCGCAGCGGGAAGCGGATCCAGGCATCCAGGCCTTGTGGGCCAAAGCGCAGCTCGCCGCTGCCGGCGAGCTCGTACGGCACGCGCTGCTCGATCAGCGCCCGGCCAAGGCCACGCTGCCGGGGCAGCTCCCAGTCCTCCACGGTGGCATGGCGTTCACACCAGTGCAGCCCCAACCACGGCTGCCCGTCCTGCACCTGCAGGTGCCAGGACACGTCGATCCGGCCGTCCTCATGGGTCAGCGCACCATGCCGCAGGGCGTTGGTCGCCAATTCGTGGATCGCCAAGGACAGCACTTCGGCCGCCTTCGGCGGCAGCAGCACGTCCTCGCCCTGCAGGCGGCAGGCGGCCGCTGCTGGCGTCTGCGCCGCGATCTCCTCATCGATCATGCCACGCAGGCAGACCCCGGCATTGGCGCCACGGGTCAGCAGGCTCTGCGTGCGTGCCAGCGACATCAGTCGCCCGCACAACCGTTCGGCGTATTCATCCACACTGCTGACCGACTCGCGGGTCCGCCAGGCAATGGCATGGATGGTCGACATGATGTTGCGCACCCGGTGCTGCAGCTCCGCCAGCAACACCGACTGGCGCTCGGCGGCACGCTTGAGATCGTCGATGTCCACGGCGATGGCGAACACCCCGCTGACCTCACCATCGCCATCGCGCAGGGGCGCGGCCGCGACCCGGGTCCAGCGCGCGCGGCCATCGTCGTGCAGGTACTGGAACTCCAGCCCCGGCACCACGGTCTCGCCGCGCATCGCACGGGCGATGGCGAAATCCTCCGGCCCGATGGCGCTACCGTCGGCATGCCAGCCACGCCAGCGATGCAGGTTGGCCTCATCGGTGGAAGGCACCTTGCCGCTGGGCAGGTAGGCACGCATCTGGTCGTTGGACAGCAGCATGCGACCCTGCAGATCGACGATGCACAGGCCGACCGGCAGCATCCTGAAGGCCAGCTCCAGGCGTCGCTCGCTCTCGCGCCGCCGTAGTTCCTCGCGCTCGCGCGCGGCCCGCGCCAGATGCGCGGCGGTGGTCTCGAACATGGTCACCAGCACGCCGTTGATGCGCCCTTCCTCACCACGGATCGGGCTGTAGGTGATGGTGAACCAGATGTCCTCCAGACGCCCCCGGCGGACCAGCGGATACAGCTTGTCCTCGAAGGTGAGCGTCTCGCCCTGCCAAACCCGGGTATAGAGCGGCCCGTTGATGTGCCAGACCTCGGGCCAGCACTCGCGGGTCGGCTGGCCGAGTCCACCGGGATGCTTGTCGGCCAGGATCTCGGCATAGCCATCGTTGTAGAGCTGCACCAGCTGCTCGCCCCACAGCACGATCATCGGGAAGCCATGGGCCAGCATCAGGTCGACGGTGGCGCGCAGGTGGGGCGGCCACTGCGCGCAGGCACCCAAGGGCGTGGATGACCAGTCATGGCGGGCGATACGCGCGGCCATGCCATCGTGGCGCGCATGCAGGCGCGGCGCAGGTGGCATCCCGCCACGCAGCGTGGCGGCGTGGATGCCTTCAGGACGGCGCGACATGCCGCGCAATCAGGCGATGCCCGCAGAGACCTGCGGCGCCGCCACCAGCCCGGCCAGCTGCTGTACCAGGGTTTCGATGTGATAAGGCTTGGTACAGCGCGGCGCGCTGGCGAAGCGGCTGGGCAGGTTGTCGTCGTAACCGGAGGTCAGCAGGAAGGGGGTACCCGCCTCGGCCAGCCGATCGGCCAGCGGATAGACCTGCTCACCGCCCAGGTTGATGTCCAGCAACGCCACATCGATGGGATGGGTATCGACCAGCTGCCCCAACGCCTGCAGGTCACCGGCAGGCCCCACCACCTGTGCGCCTTTCAGCTCCAGATAGTCGACCAGGAACATCGCGATGGCGAATTCATCCTCCGCCACCAGTACACGCAGCCCTTTCAGGCCCTCTGGTTTGTTACCCGCTTCCAGCACGACCGGCGCTCCTCGATACACGCGGCCCACCTCTGCCGCAACGCCCGCAGGATGCGCGAACCGGGCTACAAGAGCGCGTGATGATGGATGAAGGTCGCGGCCACGGCGCGTTCACCGCGGCATTGCAACGCCGCGTTCAGAAGGCCCGTTCCCACTTCAGGCTGAGCAGGCTGCGGTCGTGGCTGTACAGCCAGCCGACGTTGCTGTCGATGCGCGCGTAGCGCAGGCTCAGGCTGGGTACCAGCCCGGCCACGGCCAGGCGCTCGCTGCGCACGATGGCGATCAGGTTCTGTTCGTCGTCCTGCCTGCGCGCCTCCAGCAACGGACTCCAGGTGTCGTAGTCGCGCTGGCGGAGCGACACGAATACGGTGGCCGTGGTGCCACTCCACTGCCGCGCCGCGCCCAGCCGCAGGCCGCGCTGGCGGAAGCCGTTGGCCGCGTCGGCTGCGCTGCTGTCGGTGACATCCAGCCCGGCGAAGACCGTCCAGCGTGGATTGAGCGCGCGGAACCAGGTGGCGTACAGCGATGCCAGCTCGCCGTCGTAGTTGCTGGCAAGGCCCTGCTGGCGATAGCGCTGGCGCTTCCAGTCAGCCTCCAGCTTGAGCAGGCTGCGTGCATCCAGGGCGTACTGCCATTCCGCGTGCACGCCGCTGCCGCCCTGCAGCGCATGGTTGCCCAGGGCCTGGTAGTCATAGCTGGGGGCGAGCATCACGGTCTGCCGTGCACTACGCCAGCTGTAACCCGCCTGCACGTTGGCATTGAGCTCGTTGTACGCACTGTGCCCGCGCCATGCCTGGCCGAAGGCGAGACCGCGCACGTACAGCCCATGATGCCCGCCGAGCACCCAGCGCCGTTCCAGGCTGGCGTCGTAGTCGAGGCCCGCCGCGCGCTGGGCGTCCGGCAGTTTCCGTTCGATGATGCAGGCGTCGCCCACGCCGAACAGGCAGGTGCGACTGGCCGAACTGCGGTTGATGTTGTCACTCCATGCCGGGCCGGCGGACAGCGCGCCTTTCCAGCGCTGGCGCGCCTGCAGGGCACTCAGGTAACCGTCCACGCGCGCGCGGACGCCGGCCGTGGCCGGATCATCGGCATTGATGCCTGCAGCGATGGCTGTGAACAGCGCGGCCGCATCGCGATCGCGCTGGTCTTCCGCATAGACACGTGCCAGCTCGAGGCGGGCCGGCAGGAAATCCGGCTGCGCCGCCAGCAGCGCTTCGTACTCCATCGCCGCGCGACGATGGTCGCCTGCCACCCGCGCCAGCGCCCCCTGCGCATAGTGGCGCAGCAGGGGGTCATGCCCCGGCAGTTCGATGTACTCATCGAGGAACGCAGCGGCGGCCTGCCATTGCTGATGCTGCAGAGAGAGGTAAAGGGCCTGGCCAAGATCATCGACGGTGCGCTCCACGCGCAGCGTCTGGCCGTCGATGGTGATGGTCGGCCGCTCCGACTCGGCCTGCTGCAGGCGCTGCTGGTCCTGCTGCTGGTGGCGCAGTTCGGTGCCCTGTTCAAGCACACGACGAAGATCGTCCTGCTGGGCGCGCACCTCGGTGGCAGCCAACAGCAGTACGACAAGGAAAATGGAATGGCGCATGGTCGATCCGTGGTGGTGCATGCAGCGGGCCGAAGCAGGGACTGGCGGATCGCGGCTTGTCCCTGCCCTGCCCCGTCAGGGGCGTGGCGATCAGTTCTTGCTGCCGCCGAAGGCGGTGTCGTACTGGCTGTTGCCGCTGAAGGTGGCGATACCGGCCAGGGTGGCCGCGTTGGCGCCGAAGAACTGGCCCTGGGTGGTGCCGGCAACGCTGCCGTTGGCGGTGGCGGTGCCGGCGAACGAGGCGTTGGCGCTGTTGATGTTGGCGTTGACGTTGATCGACAGGCCGCCACCGCTCAGGCCACCGAGCAGGGTGCCATTGCCGAAGTTGGCGCGGAAGGTACCCGACAGCAGGTTGCTGCCATTGAACTTGTTCAGGCCTGCCACGCTGTAGGTGGCCACGCCGGCCGGCAGCGTGGTGCCGGCACGGTCACCGACGAAATAGACCTGGCGGTTGTTGAAGCCACCAGCGGCGCCATCCTTGGACCACTCACCGAACCACACATCGCCGCTGCCGACCTTGACGAAGTTGAAGTGGCCCATGCCGGAATGGCTGCCCGGGGTACCGGTGATCGGCATGGCCAGTGTGCGTACGGTGACACCATTGACGGTGGTCGGGGCCGAGTAGGCCGCCAGGCCCTGGAAATCGACCGGCTTGGCATTGGACACGGTGCCAACGCCGATACCGGCCTTGCCGGCCGAGTGCGGGCCGCCGTTGACTTCCGACGCACCCACCTTGACGTACAGCTGCGCATCGGTCGCCGGGCTGGCAGCGCCGACGATGTCGGCCGCCTGCGCAGTGCCGGCCAGGGCCAGTGCAGCGGCGACGGCCAACAGGGAACGGTTGATCATTTTCATGGTATTGCTCCTTGGGTTGAGGGAACTACGGGTACAACACAAAAAGGAACGGCGGCGGATCAGTTGCGCTGACCGCCGAAGGACGTATCGAACTGGCTGTTGCCGGCAAAGGTTGCGATGCCGGTCACCGCACTGGCACCGGCGCCGAAGAACTGGCCGCTGCTGGTACCGATGATCGAACCATTGGCGATGGCCGAACCGCTGAACGCACCGGTGGCGCGATCCAGCGTGCCACTCGCGGCGAGCCTGTATCCGGTCCCGACCAGGCCGGCGGTGACGGTGCCGGTATCGAAATTCGCCCGCAGTGCACCTTCCAGCACGCCGCTGCCATCAAAGCGGTTGATGCCAGCCAAGGTGTAGGTCACGATGCCTGCTGGCAGCGAAGTACCGGCACGGTCACCGACGAAGAACACCTGGCGGTGATTGAAGCCCGCCTGCGCGCCGCTGGATGACCATTCACCGAACCAGACATCTGCATTGCCCACCTGCACGAAGCTGAAGTGGCCCACGCCAGCGGTGGCGAACGGCAGGCCTGCGTCCGGGCCCAGCGTGCGGACCGTGGTTGCGCCACGCACCACCGTGGTGGCGTAGGGCACCAGGCTGGCCACGTCCACTCGCGCCGCGTTGGCATACGGCCCCAACGAAACGCCTGCGCGACCGGAACGGTGCGGACCGGCATTGAGTGTCGATTCGCCTGCGTTGATGTAATGGACGCCGTCCTTGGCCGGGCTCTGCCCGCCAGCGATGTCGGCAGCCATGACCGGCATGGAAGCCAGCAGGCCGATCGAAAGTACAAGGGTGCGGGGCTGTTTCACGGTTGATTCTCCCTGTCGAATGCGGACTCAGAAGCGCGCGGTGATGCCAAGCTTGATCGTGCGGCCCGGTGCCGGAAGCGTTGAGCGTGTTGCCGGGTCGACGTAATAGCGGTTGCCGAGATTGCTGCCGACCAGCTCGACGCTGGCGTGCTGGTTGAAGCGCCAGCGGGCGTAGGCATCCACCGTGGTGATGTTTCCCCAGGTGAAGGGCACGTTCTGCCAGAGCAGGCTGCTGCCCCCGGCGATCAGGCGGTCGCGGTAGGCCTGCAGGTCCGGATTGTCGTGCCGCTGGTAGTGCACGATGCGGCTGCCCAGCTCCAGGCGCTCATCGAACAGGCGGGTGCCGAGTGACCAGTTCACCGACAGCTTCGGCGTGGCCTGGGTCAGCAGATAGCCGCTGACGAAGCCATCCTGGACGCAGTTGGGCACCCGCCCCTGGTCCGCATCCAGCCGTACCGCCGAGCTTTCATCGCAGACTTCGTTTTCAAGGATGCGGCTGATGCCCAGATCGGTGAAGAAGCGCCGGTTGTCGAAGCGCGCCTGCAGCTCGATGCCGCGGATGGTCTGCTTGTCGATGTTGTCGAACATGAAGTACGCATCACGCTCGATGACATTGCGGGTCTTGTGCACGTAGTAGGCCAGCTTGACGTCGGCATCGGCGGTGTTGCCGAACAGCCCGGAAAGGTTGTGCACGTACCCCAGCTCGTAGTTGTAGGCATGCTCCGGCTTGAGTGGATACAGCGGATTGAGGCTGCTGGAGAACGCAATGGTGCTTTCGAACATGCTGGGGAAGCGCACCGCCTCGCTGTAGCGCAGATAGGCACGAGCGGCCGGCGAGAAACGCACCGTCGCCGAGAACGTCGGCAACCAGGCGTGATCGCGGTGCCGTTCGTTGCGCCCGGCCACCGACTGCATCGCCCCGCCCCCGATCCTGCAGCGGATGTCGGTGCCGAGGACCATCGGCAGCAGCCCGGGGATGGCGGCGACCTGGCCGTTGAGGCAGGGATTGGTGGCTCGGCTGTAGTTGCCGTTTGCATCGGGCAACCAGGGAATGCCGTGCTGGACCTCCCTGGGTGTCTCGTACTTGCGCAGCAGGTCGGCCAGCGACTGATCGACGATCCAGCCCATGCCGATGCTGTCCCAGAATTCCCGCTCGCTCTCGAGTGCGTCGATCTCGCCCTGCAGGCTGTCCGGCCGCGGTGGCAGTTCATTCACCCGGTACTGCGCTTCGCGCGGGACGATCGAGGTCGTCTGCAGTTCCGGGTGGGCCTGCAGGAAGTCGTCGAACGCCCAGTAACGGCTGTAACGCACGCCGGCATTGAGGGTCAGGAAGTCGACCGGACGCCATTCCAGCGTGAGGTAGCCCTCGCCCTCCTGGCGACGGCCGGCACGCGGGTACATGCGCCAGCCGTCGGACGGGCCGAAATACGGGTCACGCGAGCCGAGCTTCTCGTATTGCCAGTTGCCGCCCACGGTCAGGTCCAGGGTCGAATGCAGGGCGAAGCGGTTGCTCAGGGTCAGGCCGGTCCGGTCGTTGCTCGCATTTGCCAGCGCGGTGTTGCGCAGAATCGGGCTGGCGCCGGCATTCCAGTCCGGATTGCCCGGGGCGAAGTTTGGAAAGCCGCCTGCGGTGTAGGTATCGCTGTCCGTCTCTGTGCGCCACAGGTTGGCGTAGAGGTCCAGCCAGCGGCTGCCGGCCGGCTGGAAGCGGTACTCCAGGTTCCAGGCATCGGACGCAACCCGGCTGAGCGGCCACTGGATGCGCCCATAGTCCGGTGCCGACAGGATGCGCGACGGCATGATCTCGCCGTAGTGCGACAGCGTTCGCCGCCAGGTCGCCTTCAACTGCTGGTCATCGTTGATCTGCCAGCTGCCCTTGACCAGCCAGGACTCCTGTTCGCTGGAAGTATTGGGCACTTCATCGCCGGGCTTGAAGTAGCGCGCCAGCGTGGTGATGTAGTCGATGCCCTGGTACTCGAACTGCTCGCGCCGGTCCTGGTCGTAGTAGGCGCTGCCCTGGGTCCCGGAGAAGTAGTTGCCGCGCTTGCGCCAGGCGTAGGCGGCCATCAGGTCGACGTTGTCGCCACGCACGCCCAGCGCCAGGCGCCAGGCCTGGTCCTCGCCATCGAGGGGGTTGTTGCCACTGCGCGACTTCACCGGCACCACCAGGGTGCGGTCGTCGTAGGGCGAGTTCGGCGAGCCCTGCGGGAACCCCGGCACGGTGCGGTAATCCTCGCCGGTGTGCAGCCGCGGCAGGCGTGGCGCCACCGCATTGCTGCTGCCTTCGATCTTCAGCTCCCCGCCGAAGCGCTCACCCGTTTCCACGATGTCATCGACGTCGATGGTCTTGATCACCAGCGCGCCACCGATCCCGCTGTGCACATCGCGCACCAGCCCTGGCCCCTTGATGACCTGGATGCCACCCATCAGGTTGGGATCGATGTAATTGCGGTTGCTGACGCCGTTGTAGCCGCGCCAGACCGTGAGCGCCTGTTCGCCACCGTCGATGCTGACCGGCACCCGCCCCGGCCCCTGGATGCCGCGGATGTTGATGTCCAGCGCGCCGCTGTTGCGCGCATCGCCACTGAACACACCGACCAGATCCTTTACCACGTCGGCCGGGTTGGAGCCGCGATAGCGCTCCACCCGGTCGCGCCCCGAATACGCCGTGGTCAGGTCCAGCGCGAACACATCATCGTAGCCGCGCCGATCACGCGCCTCGCCCCCTTCCGACTGCAGGCGGCCGGCCACGTCCAGTGTTTTGGTCACCCGCACCCCGTCCCCCTCACCCGCCTCCGCTGCGGCCCGCAGGCTCCAGGTACCGTCCATGCCGCGCTGTGCACGCACGCCGCTGCCGCGCAACAGCTGCTGCAGTGCCTGCATCTGGCTGTACTCACCACTCACTGCACTGGAGCGGCGGCCCTCCACCAGGTCACTGCGGAACACCACCTGCACATCGGCCTGGCGACCAAAGGCACGCACGGCGTCGGCCAGGGGCTGTTCCGGAATGGTGTACTGGCGCAACGGTGCGACGACCACCGGTTGCGCCTGCACGGCCGGCACCCAGGCCAGCGGCAGCAATGCGGTGGAGATGGCAAGAGCCAGGACGGTGGCGCGACGATGACAGGCGGATGCCGTGGACGGCATGGACAGGAACTCCTCAAGCGTGGCGGAACCACGGGCACATCCAGTGCCGGTGGCATGTCTGGCTTGAGGAGAAACGGTGTTTCGCTCTGGCTATACCTCTATAGACAGCAGGGCACAGCGAGTGCCCACGGTTTTTTCATGTTTTTTTTCCATGTGGGGCGCTGTGCGCTGTGCCGCAGGCACCTCACCACACCACCAGCGCTCCGCCGGGCAAGCGCTGCACACGCAGTCCTGCCTGCGCGGCCACCGCATTGATGGCGGTCTCCGATTGCTGCAGTTGGAACAGGCCACTGACCCGCACGCTCGCGCCCTGCCCGCCCAGTACCCAGACCGGAGCACGACGGTAGCGCGCCAGATCGGCGATGGCCTGCGCGGCCGGCTGATCGTCGATCACTACCTCGCCACGCCGCCACGGCGCCATGGTCGCGGCATCTTCCAGCTGCATCGGCTGCAGCCAGCGACCGTCACGGAACACACGTGCCTGTCCGGCATGCAGGCGCTGCACACTGCCATCACCCGGGCGCACATCGACCCCGCCCTCGCTGACCTGGGTCAGGACCGTGGTGTCCTGCATCGACACGCTGAAGGCCGTGCCGATGTCACGGATCTGGCCGCCCGCCGCCTCCACCTGGAACGGGCGCGCCTCGTGCGCTACCTGGAACCAGGCCTGGCCGCGCAGCAGACGAAGATGGCGCTGCTGGCCATCGAATTCAATCGCCAGTGCGGTGCCGGCGTCGAGTACCGCGGTGCTGCCGTCCTCCAACTGCACCATGCGCGGTGCATCGGTGCTGTGCAGGTCACTGCGTGCCAGCAGCAGCGCGTGCGGCGCCGCGGCAACCATCAGGACCACGGCGGCAGCACTGGCCAGCAGCCACGGCAGTCGGCGGCGTGGCGCGATCGGGCGCAGCCCCTGGCGGTCTTCGGTCAGTTCGGGCAGCGCGGCCAGCACCTCCGGCCCGGCGGCATCCAGCCCCCGCCAGAATGCCTGCTGCTGGCGCCAGGCCAGCACATGCTGCGGATCGGCCCGCAGCCAGCGCTGCAGGGTTCGTTGCTGGCGTTCCGGCAGCGGGCCTGCACTGCACCGGATCACCCAGCGCAACGCCTGCCTGGCCCGACGCGGCGAGGGTTCGGACGTGGTCATGGTTGTGGCCTGCCGCACCGCGAACGGGTGCGCTTTCCTGTTGTGACAACGGCGGGCGCGATCTGCCCACGGCAATCGCAGCTCATCGGCGTGTTCCCTGCTGGTGCTGCTGGATCAGCAGCGCCGCGCGCAGCACGTATTTGCCCACCACGCTCTTGGAGATGCCGAGGCGGGTGGCGATCTCGCGCTCACTCAGGCCCAGGTATCGATTGAGCACAAAGCACTCGCGCACCTGCGCCGGCAAGGCAAGGATGGTCTGGGTGATCTCGCGCAGCTGTGCCTGGTCCAGCGCCTGTGCCTCACCGTCGTGGCCTGCATCGGCCATGTCGGTGGCGTACGCGGCCATTGCGCGCCGCTCGCGGGCGTCGGCCTGACTGCGGTTGAGCGCGTGGTGATAGGCCATCCGGTACAGATAGCCGCGCGGCTCCAGGATGGGCGGATCGCCGGGTACGCTGCTGGCCTTCAGGTACAGGTTCTGCAGCGTGTCCTCGGTACTGGCCGGGTCGAGGTAGCGCGCGATGAAGCGAGACAGCGCACGGCGCTCGCGGATCAGCAGTTCGACCAGCGCCAGGGCATTGGGAGACATAGGTGCCAAGGCCGGACCGGGGAATGATGGGCGTGATGGCGACGGTCCGGACGTGGATTGTGGGCTGCCGGGCCGCAGGCGGCAAGCCGCCGCCGCCCACATCATCCATGCAGGGCAGATCCGAGCATGGCTCGACGCCACAGTGGGATTGGCCGAACATGACTCGGCCCTACAGACAACAGGAGATCCCGATGGCCTACGCACGCATTGTTTCGACCGCCGACAACTACCTGCACCACATCAGCAATGGCAGCTTCGATGTGGATGCGGACGAGCCCGCCTCGCTGGGCGGCCAGGGCAAGGGTTTCGCACCGTTCGACCTGTACCTGGCCTCGCTGGCGGCATGCACCGCCATCACCCTGCGCATGTACGCGCAGCGCAAGGGCTGGGAACTGGGCGAGTTCCATGCCGAGCTGCGCTCGGAACGTGACGCGGATGGACGCTTCCACGTGCACCGCGTGCTGCATGCCAGTGCCGAGCTGAGCGATGCGCAGTGGCAGCGGTTGCTGGAGGTGGTGGAAAAGACCCCGGTGACCCTGGTGATGCGCGAAGGTGCACGCATCTCCAGTGAGCGTGGGGCTGCAGCGTAACCCCATCCACGCATGGCGTGGATCTACAGACGACGCTCGCCGGGCATGGCCCGGCGCTACCGGAGCGGCGCGGGGCCATCGGGTAGCGCCGGGCCATGCCCGGCGGCCACTCAGCGCCGTGAATGCAGCACGGTGCGCTGGCGCATCGCGTTGAATTCCTGCTCCACCTGCTGGATATCCTCGGCCTGGAACCCGGCCGCGTCCAACAGCTGGTCGGCGGCGGCCGCCGCCAGCGGATCGTCGTCACGCTGGCGCCAGCAGCGCGCCGGCAGGAAGTAACCCACTTCGCTGCGCCCGCGCATGATCACCACCGGCCGGCCTGCATACAGCAGGAACTCCGCCAAGTGCTGGCGTAGCCCCTCCACCGAGACATAGGCCGGGCCGATGCCCAGCGATCGACTGGACGGTTCGGAACTTTCAAACAGCTTGCGACGGCTCATCCACTCCTCCTTATGTGCAACGCGTGGTCTCCTTTCCCTAGACGGGCGCATCACTGCGCCCCCGCCACGCACTACGTGATCCACATCACGCCGTCACTCAGAACCCGGAATTGAACTCCAGCTGGAACACGTCGATCGACAGTGGAGCACCGGACACTTCCTTGGCCGCCATCCACTTGCCGCTGATCCAGCTGCGCGCATCCAGCGCGTAGGCGCCGCCCACGTAGTAGCCACGGGCGTTGGTGCCGCCGAGGTGGAAGTTCGGGTCGTTGTACGCGTCCGGCAGCGCATCGGCCTCGATATGCTTGTAGCCCAGCAGCGCCTGCCACTGCCCCTTCTCCTTCAGGTCAGTGGCGCCGAAGGTGGCCTGCAGCATCCAGGCGGTGTCGCCACTGCGGAAGGTATCGATGCTGGCGGCGCCACCGGCACCGTAGTTGTTGACGATGCCGTTGTTGGCGCGGCTGAACATGGCCTGCTTGTCGTAGGCCAGGTTGCGGATGTAGTCGCCATCCAGGCGCAGGCCGATGCCCTGGGCCAGCTGCGTATCCCAGCGCAGGTTGAGCGTGGCCAGGCGGAATGCCGAGGCCAGGCCGACATACTGCGAGGTCGGCGTGTTGGCCGGGTCCAGCGGATTGCGCGCGATGTCGCGGATCAGCATCAGGGTATTGCCCTTCTGCATGAACGCTGGGCGCGACCAGTCGGTATCGCAGCCCACCGCGCCGGCATATAGCGCGCACGGCGAGGACAGGCGGCCGCTGATGTTCTTGAAATCGTAGTAGCCCAGTGCGGCACGCAGCGCATTGTCGTCGTTGAAGCGCCAGTTCATGCCGACCTGTGCACCGGACAGCCACTTGTTCTCGTTCGGGGTCTTGACCCGGCTCTGGCTGGGCGAGCTGTCGGAGGTGTACTCCAGCGGTACCACCGCAAGGTTGCCGAACAGCTCGAGATCTCCCCCGTTGAAGTCGTGTTTCAGGTTGGCGGCCAGGCCGTCGAAGTTCAGGTCGTTGGAGAACAGCGTATCGCTGGTCCAGAACGGATTGCCGAAGCGGCCGCCGCGCACCGTCACCCAATCGGCCGGGCTGTAGGCCAGCCAGGCCTGGTCCAGCCACACGTCCTTCTTGCTCAGGCCACCACCCAGCTGTTCGGTGGTTGACACCGGGCCATTGCTGCTGCCGCTGGCCAGGCGCACGCCGGCCGTGGTGTGCTGGCCGATGGTCGCCTCGATGCCCAGGCGAGCGCGGATGCGCCACAGGTTGCGGCGGTCCTGGCGGGTGTTCAGCAGCGGCGGCAGCTGCAGGTTGGTGTTGGTGTTGGTGTCGAAGCCGTTGCCGGAATTGATCGACGACCAGTTGCTCACGATGTCGCTGTTGCGTTCGGAGAAAAAGCGCGACTCGCTGCGCACGCGCATGTCACCGGTGACCTTGATGCGCTTGGTCCACTCAGCCACTTCGTTCGGTGCCGCCCAGCCCTCGGACCTGGCCTGCGCCATCACGTCCTGGCGTACTTCGTCACGAATGCCGTCGCGCACGCTCTGCGGCACGTAGGGCACGCGCACGTCGCCGGCCTCCAGGGCCACGCCACCGCTGGCGGCCGAAGGTGCGGTGGTCGTAGTGCGCGAAGCGGCCGCTGCTTCAGCCTCGGCCTGCACCAGCAATGCCTGGCCGTCTTCGGGCTTCAGCGCGCCACTGGCGATCAGGCCCTTGATCAGCTTGACCATGGTGGTTTCGGCGGCCATCGCACCGGCCGGGGCGGCCAGGCTGAGCAGCACGGCGCAGCACAGCAGCGCCCGTCTGGCCGGGCGCGAGCAGCGGGAGTCGGTTCGTGCGCGGACGTGGTCGTTCATCACGGTTCTCATCGAAAGAAGGGAAATCACGGAGGTCGGGAATCAGGCCCCGGGCCGGCGGCCCTGGATCAGCACGCGGGCGGGGAAATCGAGCGACGGCGGCGGTGCCTGGTCGACCTTGCCGATGCGTCGCAGCGCATCGAGCACGGCCGCGTCGGCCTCCTCGTTGCCACTGCCACGCACCAGCTCGACCTTTTCCAGGCGGCCATCGTTGGACAGCCACACATTCACCTGCAGCTGGAACGCCAGGCGCTTGACCTTGTCGTCGCGCGAGATCGCCTGCTGCATCAGGTAGCCGAGATAGCGCCCGTAGGTGGCATTGCCGGCACCACCGCGGCCGACGCCGGACGAGCCGCCGCCACTGCCGGACTGGATACCGAAGTTGTCACCGCCGGCCTGCGCATCAGCATTCATCGTCACCGGGTCGGCGTTGTCCGGCGTTGGCGTTGGCTCTTCAGCCGGCGTTGGTGGATCCAGAGGTTCCGGCTCTGGCATCGCTTCTTCCGGCGGCGTCTCCGGCTCCGGTGGCTTTTCCGGCGGCGGTGGCGGCGGCGGAGGGGGGGGCGGCAATGCCAGCATCGGCGGCTGCACCACCGGCCGGCGGGTGCTGGCGGTGTCCTTGAACAGCATCCACCACACGGCGATGCCGAGCACCAGCAAGGCGGCCAGTACCAGTGCAATGGTCACCAGCAACTGGCGACCGCGCATGCCGGGCTCCGGCCGAGGGGATTGATGGGCCGTCATGCCTCAGCCCTGCGCCTTGCCGGTGACCAGCCCGACCTGGGCCAGCTCCAGCCGCCGCAGCAGGTCCAGCACCTCGACCACACGGGCGTACTGCACCTGCGCATCACCGCGCACGATCACCGGGAAATCCGGCGTGGTCGCGCGCTCGGTGCGCAGGCGGTCTTCCAGCTCGGCCATCGTCACCGGGTATGCATCCAGGAACACCTGGCCACTGGGGTCAATGGTGATCGCCTTGGTCTTCGGCTTTTCCAGCGCCACGCTGTTGCTGGCCTTCGGCAGGTTCACCTCGATGCCGGGGATGGAGGCGTTGCTGGTCAGGATGAAGATCACCAGCACCACCAGCAGCACGTCGACGAAGGGCGTTACGTTGATGCCCTTCTCGCGCTTCTTGATGCCGAACTTCGCCTTCTGGCCCATGGCGCGCCCCTCAGCCCTGGACCGCGGCCGGGCCGCGCCCGTCCTGCTCTTCGGCCAGGCGCGCGGCGAACTCGTCGATGAACACCGCCATGTCGGCGCCGATCGCCTCGGCACGTGCACCCAGGTAGTTGTAGCCGAACAGCGCCGGAATCGCGACGCCGAGGCCGGCTGCGGTACACAGCAGCGCCGCGGCCATGCCCGGTGCCACCGAATTGATGTCCACCGCGCCGGCCATTGCCGCCACCACGAACACCAGCATGATGCCGATCACGGTACCGAACAGGCCCACGTACGGCGCGCCTTCGATGGTGGTCGACAGCCAGTTCATGCGCCGTGCCATCGCTTCCTGCTCGCGCACCATCACCGCATCCATCGAGGCGCGGATCGCGGCGATGGTGGCGCCACTGAGGTAACCGCTGTTGCCATCGCGCTGGTGGCGCTGCTGCATTTCATCGATGGCCACCTGGTAGATCCGCCACAGCGAACCGTCGTGCATCGCGGCCGGCGCCTTGCCCTGGCGGTCCATGTCGGACAGGGTGCGCAGCGGCACGCCGGACAGCTTGCCGAAGCTCTCGGTGAACACCGCATTGGCCTTGCTGGTACGGCCGAAGTGGCGCCCCTTGGCGATCATGATCGCCCACGACAGCAGCATCATCAGGCCGAGGATCGCCACCACCACCCAGGCGTCGAACGGCATTGCCTTGAGGATGAAGGCGAAGTGGCTCTGACCGGCGGACTGCTCGTCGGCACCGTAGCTGATCAAGCGCGAATCGGCGCCCTGTGCGGTGGCATCGGCCAGCAGCAGTGCCGCCGGTCGTGCCACGCGCGAGATACGCAGCTCATCCAGTGCGCCCTCGAAATTGGCCAGCGGCTGCACCGCGCCAGGAGCATCGGCGCCCACCACCGGAGCGGTGCCCAGCGCCGGCAATTCGCCGCTCAGCTGTGCGACCACGCGGCCATTGAGGTACAGCTGCAGAGCGCCGTTCTCCGCAGTCAGCGCCACATGCGCCCACTGCCCTTCCGGAATCGGCTGTGCCGGCGTGCTGCGCTGGCCATTGAGCTGCACGAACGGCACCCGGTTCTCGATGCCCAGCACCAGTTCGGAAGCACCGTCACGACGGGCGTAGATCGCCTGTGCGGCGTTGTTGCTGCCCGGCTTGATCCAGGCCGAGACGGTGAGCGGCGCGCCCGCCTCCTGCGCAAGCGATGCGCTGGCCGGCAGCGGCAGCGGGGCTGCGCCCAACTGAACGCCGCGGCCGATCACCGAGCCTTCCGACGGCGGGGCCACGGCCCCGGCGTTGTTTCCATAGGCGGTGGTGTCGCGGGCCGGCGCATTGGCCTCGGCAAAGTGGTAGACCAGCGTGTAGTCCGGGTCGAACACCTGCTGGCCATTGCCGCTGGCTGGGGCCTTCTCGTTGCCGTAGTACATCCAGATCGTCTGCGGTGCTGCGGCGCTGACCGCCGGTACGTCCACCCAGACCAGGGCCAGGCCCAGCCTGGGATCGAACTGTTCGATCTGGTGGGCCAGCACGGTGCGGCCATCACCCGAGACGAAGCGCAGGTCGTTGCCCGCGTCCTGGGTGCCGTCGAAACCGAAGTTGCCGGTATGCAGGCGCAGCAGCAGCGGCGTGCGACCCGGGTCACCGGCCAGGCCCGCGCCCTGCGGGCCGGCGTCGACGGTGATCGGCTTGCGGTATTTCCATTCGACCTGCCACCAATTGGCATCGGCCGCAGCGACCGGCAGCGCAACCAGCGCGGCCAGCAGCAACAACACTCGGGAAAGCAAACGGTCCATGCGAAGGGTCTCCGGAGAACGCATGTTCAAGGGAAGGGTCAGTAACTGGTGCTGATGTTGAAATGCAGGCGCGGGTCGTCCTTGCGCGTGACCGGGCCATCGGCATAAGGCCAGGCGTAGTCCAGGCGCAGTTGCAGGTGTTCGCCGAGGCGCATCTGCGCGCCCAGGCCGACCGAGGCCAGGTTGTACTTGTCACGCTGTTCGGGCAGCGGCTGGCGCAGGCGCAGGTAGGCCGCATCTGCAAAGCTGTAGACGCGCAGATCAGTGCCGCTCCACAGCGACCACGCCGGGGTGCGCCATTCCAGGCTGGCCAGGCCGCCGTAGTCGCCGATCGCCTCGGCCGACAGATAGCCGCGCACGGTGTACATGCCACCGGCGGCAAACTGCTCGGCCGACACCAGTGGCGCGTCGGTCACCTGCAGTGAGCCACGTGCGTACCACTGCCAGTCGTTGCCGAAGGTGTGGGTGTTGGCCACGTCGGCCTTGAAGGCCACGAAGCTCGGGTCGGCCCAATAGCGCTTCTGGCCGAAGGCGGTGGCGTCGCTGCCGTAGCCGAACAGGCGGCGGGTGCCGGCCACCAGCTGTGTGTTGATGCTCAGCTGATCCTGCTCGCCCTGGCGCACGCCCACGAAGGCCAGCGTGATAGGCGCGTACTTCAACGGCGTCTTCAGGCTGTCCTTGCCCATCTGGGTATCTTCCTCGGTGTCCTTGAAATCCACACCAAGGCTGAGCTGGCGCCACCACTGACTGCTGCCGGCCAGTCGATAGTTGAGCTTGAGGCCGATCGAGTGACCGTTGCCGATCACGTTGGTACCGGTGCCGGTACCCACCTGCCCACCCGCGTTCAGCACGCGGCTGTCGGATTTGTAGCCGGACGCTTCCAGGCTCCACGGCGTGCCTTCGAACGGCATCGTGTACGAGGCCGAGAACACCTTGGCCTGTTTGGTGTCTTCCGGTGCCAGATACACGCCGATGTTGGCGCTGTGCCCGCGCTTCCACAGGTTGTCGTAGGCCAGCGATGCACTCAGGCGCAGCTTCTCGGTGTCGGCGCTGTGGTCGTTGTTGAGTGACGCGCTGGCACGCCACGGCGACTTTTCTTCGACCTGCAGGTCCACATCCATCGTGCCCGGCACCTGGCCTTCGCGCACCAGCGGCATCACCTGGCGACGCCCGCCCTCATTCAGCGCGGTCAGTTCCTTCTGGGCCTGGTCGAAGTCCGGCACCTTGCCTTCCGCCAGCGCTGGTACGCGTTCGCGGATGCGCTCGGGCGATTCGTGCTTCGTTCCCACGACCCGCAGCTGGCCGATCGGTGTCTGCTGTACCTTCAGCAGCACTACGCCACCACTGACCTGCTGCTCGGGAAGCTCCACGTAGACCGACTGGTAGCCCGCCTGCTGGTACAGCGCATTGACTGCATCGCGTGCCTTCTCGACATCGGCCAGGGTCTTTCCCGGGCCGAGGAAGGGCTCGACCGCGCGCTCGATCTGGCGCGGATCGAGCACGGTATTGCCGCGCACGATGTATTCATTGATGTTCACGCTGGGCGCAGGCGCTGCCTCCTGCGCGAACAACGGCAGCGGCATCGCGGCCAGGGCCAGCACCAAGGGATGCAGGCGCAAGGGAAGGCGGACGGCTCGGCACGGAACAGGAGTCATCGAAGGCATCGCGTCGTATCGAAGGTAATGGCCATGGAGCGGCGCGTGGGTCTACCAACAGGACGTGCACGTCGCGTCAAAACCGCCAACAGTTTTATGACAGCACTGTCATCTTTTGACAGCGCCGCAACGCACGCAGGCGGACCCTGCCTTCGCCACACGTCTTCATTGCAGAACGTCGATTGCTGCGGGAGATTCGAGATGCGTGAATCATTGATGGTGGAACTGCGCGCTGCCCTCACCCTTGCGTTGCTGCTGGTGTTGGCCCCGCTTCGCGCCGACGAGGCGAAGAAGCAGGAAGGCGCCGCGCCCTGTATCGAAGTACAGGTCAATGGCGAGCGTATTCCGGCCTGGGACTGCCTGCAGCGCAAACTTGCGCCGGCATCGAAAACGGCGAAATCACCGGCGCTGCCGGAGGCCGAACGCCTGATGCGGCAGCCCGGCAACCAACTGATGCAGTACAACCTGGAAGGCACACGACAGCGCATGGGCGATGCCTTTGGTCGTTCGGTAGTACCGCAGCGTCCGGCGCGCTGAGCCAGCGCCTTTGTAGAGCCGAGCCCATGCTCGGCTGTCTTTGCATTCATCGGCGATGCCGCGCAGGAGCTGCCGAGCGTAGGCTCGGCTCTACAGTGCGGCCGGCACGATGCCATCGCTCGGCACCGGCGGCAGCTCGGGCACCGGCAGGCTGCGCGATTGCCCGGCCTGGTTCAGTTCCACCGCGCTGGCACTGATGCTGGCCAGCACCGTGCAGGGTCCGAGTCGTTGGCCGGGCGCATACGCTTCCGCCGGGCGTCCATCCACCGAGAGCAGGGCCAATGGCGCATGGTCACCGGCCATCACGCCCAGCACCACCACCTCGGTCTGCACTGCACCGGGGGACAGCAGCCGCACCAGCGGCAGGCTAGCCACTGCATCGAACATCGGCCGTACCGGCGCCACGGCCTTCGCCTCGCTGGCCGCGGCCGCTGGCGCCACGGCAGACAGGGTGACACCCCAATAGGCCACCACGGCCAGCAGCAGCGTCGCCGCCAGCAGGGTCAGTATGCGATTGCGATCCCAGCGCCTGCCATCCATGTTCCGCACCACCGCCACGTTCGTGTCCGCCCACGCTAGCAGCTGTGGCTGACGCTTTTGTTTCATCATGCCGGCCTACGCTGGCAGGTATCGACCCGGACAGGAGGCAACGTCGATGCAGCGCGTGCCGCGTGGTTTCACCCTGCTGGAACTGATGGTGGTGCTGGTGATCATCGGCATCTGCACGGCCGGAATCGGGCTGGGCCTGGGCAGCCTGCTCGACCCGGGCCGGCAGCTGCGGCAGGAAGCCGAGCGGTTGGCGCAGCGCCTGCAGGTGGCGCGCGATGAGGCGCGCATCGATGGCCGCCCCCTGCGTTGGCAGGCCGACGCCAACGGCTATCGTTTCAGCCGCCGCGAAGGCAGCGGTTGGGTGACCGTTGAACACGATGATCTGCTGCGTCCGCAGAAGTGGCAGGCAACGGGCATTGCGGTGCAGCCCGCCAACCCCATTGAGCTGAGCCCGGAGTGGATCGGTATCGCCTGGGAGCTTGGATTGTCGCTGGAGGGTCGCAAACTGCGCCTTCGTGATGATGGCAGCGGACAGTTGCAGGTCGTGCAATGAAGCAGGCGGCGCGCGGATTCACCCTGATCGAAGTGCTGATCGCATTGGCGATCGTATCGATTGCACTGGCGGCGGTGATGCGCTCGGTGGCAGTGGCGACCGACGATCAGTCACGGCTGCGTGATCGTCGCCTGGCACTGTTGTGTGCGCAGGATCGCTGGCAGGAACTGCGCCTGAGCGGACAGGCACCGCAGGATGCCCGGCAACGCTGTGTGCAGGGGCGCAGCAGCTTCCTGGTGCTTCAGCATCTGGGCACGGGCAACGATGGCCAGCCGCAGGTGGAACTGAGTGTGGTTGCCGAGGACGCTCCTCGGCAGTCGCTGGCGCGGATGCAGTTGCCATGGACGGCGGCGCAATGAGGCGCGCCGTCCGCGGCTTCACCCTGATCGAGGTGATGATTGCGATCACCATCATGGGCGTACTGGCACTGATCTGCTGGCGGGCGCTCGACAGCGTGGCCAACAGCGACCAGCGCCTGCGCCAGGCCGATGCCGAGACCACGACGGCGCTGCGCGTGCTGCAGCAGTTCCAGCGTGATATCGAAATGCGCGCAGACGATGCGTTGATGAATGGTGCAGTGCGGCCGGCCGATCAACCGCAGCGGCTGCTGCCGCCTTCGCTGGTGAGCGAGCGGCATCCGGATGGGAGCTTCGCGCTGGAGATCACCCGCAGTGTCGGCAGCGATGGGCTGCACTGGCAGCGGGTACGCTGGTGGCGACAAGGCAATACGCTGTGGCGGGCCAGTGGTACGGCTACGGACCAGTATCCGTTGCCGGCGCCGGATCTGTCGAAGGGCATTGCCGTGGCGCGCGAGGTACAGCGGTTCGAGGTGCGGGCATGGCAGCCCGGTGCCGGCTGGGCGCCGTTGCCGAGCGAAGGCGAAGTGCTGCCGGCCACCGGGCTGGAACTGCGGCTGGGCCTGCGCGATGGGCGTGGGCCGTTGAGTTACCGGCGGGTGCTGGAGCTGTAGGATTCTTCCCAGGCAAAGCATCCACGCACGGCGTGGATCTACGGTGGGTGCCGACCGTGCCTTGGTGGGTGCCGACCGTTGGTCGGCATTGTTGTTGGCTCCGGAATCCGCGCATTGCATGGATCCCCCCGCCTGCCGCCGGGCGCACTCCTGCACCCGGCGGCGCCGTGTCGGTGGTCCTCACCGCTGATGGCCGCTCCCTGCCCTCCGTGCCGTCCTGGCTGGGGCCGCCACCGCTCCGTGGCGGCTGGCCCGATGCTGTCCGTTCTTCCGTCCCGATCGCATCCACGTTTGGCGTGAATCTACGGTGGGTGCCGACCGTTGGTCGGCACGATTGCAAGAGGCCTACCGGCGCTGCGTGCCCTCGTCGCGACTTGCCTGCGGGAACTGGAATGCACTGTTGGCGTCATAGCCAGCGTTGGCAGTATTGCCACGCACCGGCGGGTTGATGCTGCTGGTGCCGCTGCCGAAACCGAGGATCTGCACACTGATCACCGATGGCTGGTTGCGCCGCGCATCATCCTGGCTCTTGCGCATCACATCCTGTGCTGCTTGGCTGGCGCTGTTGGCTGCTGCACTGGCCGAGGCCAGCGCGTTGACGTTCACCGTGGCCAGCACGGGCAGGCCCTTGCTTTCACCCTGTACCTGGATGTTGGCGGCGTTGAGCACCTGCAGCGCGGCCAGGTTGATGTTGCCCGAGACGCGGATACCCGCTTCGCCCGCGTCGATGGTGCCCAGCGGCGCGATCAGGTCGACGTCGCCCGGTCGTACTTCGGCAATGGGGTTCAACGTTGCGATGCCTGCACCGCTGGCCGGGGCCTGCGGCGACAGGATCACGTTGCCCCAGCCGTCATAGACGCGACGCGGTGGCGTGTACAACAACGTAGTCTGCGAACCACGACCGGCATTGATGTCACCCTGCTCCGACCAGGCCAGGATGTCTCCGCCGAACGTTGTCATCACCCGAGACAGCCCCAGCAGAACGCTGTCCTGGCTGAACAGACGGATGTCACCCTGCCCCTGGGTCACCAGCCCGGCACTGGCCGGCGGCACCACGCCCTGCACACCCACCACGATCTGTCCGCCCGGCGCCATCAGCTCGATGTTGCCGCCGGCTTCGGTACGCACGCCGGAGCCTCCGTACATCAGGATGTCGCCGGTGCGCTGGATCGTCGCCCCCGTCGCATCCTTGTCCGGCATCAGCGTGGCGATGGCCTCGCGGCCGCGCAGGTAAGAACCGAAACGCGGACCTTCGGCATCGGTGTACTCGCGGCCACCTTCACGCAGTTCGGCGTAGTAGACCTGGCGCAGGAAGATGCGCTGCTGTTCCTTCGGCAGCCGGTCGAATGCTGCCAGGGCCTCGGCGCCATCAACCGCCAGACCGAAGCGCTGCTGCAGCCACTCCCTCAACTCCTTGTCGTAGATCTTCACCGCCTTGCCCGGCTGCGCAGCCAACGACTGCGAGGAATCGGCGAGGTTGGCCGGATCCAGGTAGTGCGTGCGCAGTGCATCGAAATCAATGCCCTGGTTGCCGGCAGTCACTGCGATGCTGGCGCCGGGACGGGCATCGCCTTGCACGACGCCGCCCAGGCTCACGATGCTTCCGGCCTCTTCCTGGCGCAGCTGCCGGCCCGCACTCACTTCGACGTTGCCGGGGCCGGCAACCGTCAGGTTGCTGCGGATGATGTCCCGGCCCGCTTCGATCCCGCTGATATCGGTACCGCTGGTGTTGAGCGCGGTGACATCCGCGCCGATCACATCGCGACCGGCGCGCAGCTGTACCGCCGAGCCTGCTTCGTACCAGTCGAATACGGTACGCGCGCCGTTCTCGGCATTGCGCGACAGTTGCCGCCTGTCGCCGCTTCCCAGCCCGATGATATCGCCGGCCACTGCATAGAACCGGCTGGCCACGGTCGGTGTGGTTGGCAACAGCACGCCGAGCGCGGTATTGGGACCGAAGGCAAAGTACGGCAGCGTAGTGCCAGGACTGGCGCCGTTCCCGTCCGCGGGTACATTGCTGCGCACGGTTCCCGCGTTTCCGGGGCCTTGCGCGATGAAGCCGGGATTGAATGGGCCGGGGACACGGGCATCACTGCTTGAGCGCACAATCTGAGTGGCCCGGTCGGTAGCCAGGATCGATCCTCCCGCCAATACCTCCAGCCGACCCGACGCCGAGGGCGCCAGCACGATGACGTCCTGGGCATCGGGCACGCTGCCACTGCGCAGACTGGCGAGATTGATGTTCCCGGAGGCCGCGATGGCCGTGAACCGGGAGGGATACAACCAGTAGTTGAGATAGGCATCGCCATTGCTGGGGTTGATCCTGATCACCTCCCTACCCTGGTTGCTGCCGGTCGTGTGCTGCGTGCCAACCAGGCCCGGCGAGAGATTTCCGCCTGCGGAGAACAGGTCGAGCGCGGTGCGCGGCGTCCACAGCGAGAACCAGCTTGTGCCCGACGCGTGGCCGCCCCCTTCCAGCAGGATATCGTTGAAATTGGCCACGGGAACCCGGCCGGGATCGGCGGCACTACCCAGTACCACATCGCCGCGCGCCTGCACCTGGGCGGTGGAATCGCCCAGCACCAGCACCGGCCCGGCCATCGCAACGGGTGCGTCGGCCACGAACGGATTGTGCAGGCCCAACGTGCCGTAGCTGCTTTGTATCGCGCTGAGACCGCCGATGCGCGCCGCCTGCAGCAGCGTGCTGCCGCGTAGATTGGTCACGGTGCCGTTGAGATCCAGATCCTGCTGGAAACCCTCGGGCTGCTGCGCGCTTGCGCGCAGGCCGGGGTTGACCGCTCCGCCGCTTCGCAGCGTCAGGTCTCCGCCCCCCGTCAGATGCAGTTCACCGTTGCTGACCCGTCCGGTCGACCCGACCGCCGCGACGATCGCGCTGGAATGGGGCGCCGTCAACAATCCCAGAGCATTGCCCATCGGCGCGATCACGCCCGAGTGGCGGCCTGCTTCCAGGGACAGATTACCGCCGCCCAGCGTGCCGAAACCGGTAAAGCCGACCAGGCGAGGCGTCGCATCCAGCTCAGGGCCCACCGTGCTGTAGGTACCGAAATTGATCCACCAGCTGGTTGCGCTCTGCACTACACCAGCAGTCGTGCCCGATCCCTGGCGCCACAACCAGTTGCCCACCGCGGCGCTGGAATGCCCGGCCTGGTCGCGCTGCGGCGTGCCCGCCTCTGCGCGCGCGCTCCAGGTATCACCGGTGATATCGCGGCCCGCTTGCACGTGCAGATTGCCACCCTGGTCGGGATACCACGCCTGGTAAGTGGCGATGGCGGCATCGTAGCGGCCGGACGCCTGGACCGGGCCCAGCAGCGCGGTGTTCCTGGGCACTGGGGCCCGCCCCGGGGTGAACTGCGTGTCACGGCCATCACCCAGCGCCGTCGGCGCACCTGCGGTGTACACACCGAAACCGGACTTCATGCGCACATCCTGCGCGGCCAGCAGCGCCAGGTCACCCTTGCCGGTGCGCAGGACGCTCCAGGCCGGTGCACCCAGGCGCTTGCCATAGGTCGTGACTTCAGTCAACGTGCCACCGCCATAGCAGTAGCCCATCGCCGCGCAGATTTCTTCCTCCGACATGCCCATCTCGGCCCCGAGTTCCGTAGCCGGGCGGCCGACCCACGATTCATCGCCCCACCATGCCAGCGAGCCTTCCTTGTCGACCAGGCGCGGGGCCGGACCGCAGTAGGGTCCGGAATCACAGACATCGCTCTCGGTCATGCCAAGCTCCCGAGCGAGATCCGCTACGGGTTTTCCGACCCACGACTCATCGCCCCATAGATCCAGCGAGCCATCCACGGTGATCACGCGGTCGCCCTTCCATTCCGTCGTCGTGGTCACCGTACCGATGGTGCTGTAGTGGCTGTCGGCCAGCACGATGCTGCCGTCACTCCCCCAGCGCCGGGTACGCGGATCGGCGGCGGTCGTATCAGCACCGGCCACCGCGGTCAGGTCCCACGAGGTGGTGCCTTCGGGCAGCATGGCCGCCAGCGCCCAGTTGCGGCCCTGGCGTCCGCTGGCATCGGCCGCCCGCAGCTTCACCGGTGCATCGCCTGGCAGCTCCACCTTGGTCATCGACGGGATGATCGCACCGGCATGCAGGTTCAGCGCGCCTGAAAGCTTCATCGCCACGGGCAGGGCGACGCCGGCCGGCCACACCTGTGCGGCCAACGGCGCCGGCGTGCGCAGGCGGAAACCGGCACCCAGTCGGGCACCGGACTGCAACGCCAGCGCCTGTGCCAGCACGGTGCCGGCCACCATCACCTGTCCGCTGTCTGTGGTCACTACCGCGCCCAGCACGGTACCGGCCGGCAGCAGCAGCGGCCCGGACAACACCATCTCCGCCGGCAGCACGGTTCCGGCCGGCAGGGTTACCGCCTCGAAGGGCAGCGCATAATTCAGCGTGGCACCGGCGCGGAACTCGGTGCCACCCTGGAGCTGGACACCCTCGCCCGGCACGATCAGGTCACCGCCAAACGCGGTGTTCGGTGAACCCGCACTGCGTCCTTCCAGCAACACCCAGCCGTCTTCATCGGGATTGGCAGGCGGTGGCGCGAACCCATCGTTGATGCTGCCGTAGACATTGACGTCGCCCTCGGCACGCAGTACCAGCGCGGCCGACTCACCGAAGCCACGGCGCGCAGGATCGGCCCGGTTCGACTGCGGTCCGTAGCGGTAGCCGGACAGATCGATATCACCGGCCACGACCAGATCACCGCGCGGGTTGTCACTGCTGGTTCGCGCCATGATCTGCACACCGGGGCGCAGGCGATAGCTGCCCAGTGCGGAGATGCGCTGCTGCAATCCGGTATTGGCCAGCGCGGCGTTCATCCATTGGCTGTTGTCCGGATCCACCACCGTATCCAACCATTGCTGGTTGATCACCTGCGGACGATGGCCATGCACGTCCGGAGCGCTGGCCAAAGGCGCCGAATCATAGCTGCGGAAGGCGTTGACCTGCACGTCGCCGGCACCGGCGATGCGGATGCCGCTGGCCACCTCGATCGCTGCATCGTTGCTGCCCACGCGGGGCACGTTGAGCTTGACGCTGCCGCGTGCGCGGCCGTCGTTCTGGCCCGGCCCGCTACCGGTGGCCACCGACGTGCCGGCGCGCAGGTCCATCGAGGCAGCCGCACCCAGCTGCAGGCTGCCGTTGGCCGAGGTCAGTTCGATCATGGCCCGGTTCGGGCTGTCGATGATCTTGCCGTAGCTGTCCACGCGCAAGGCGCTGCCATGCGCGTCCAATGTGCCATCGATACGCAGCACGTCGCGGGCGGACAGGCGGATGCTGCCGACCTGTTCGCCACTGGCATCAACGCGGCCATTGACCTGCAGGCTGCCGCCATCGACGCTGATATCAACGTTGCGGGCCTTCACCTCATCGCCGATCACCAGGTCGCCTTCGCTCAACTGGAAGGTCCGGCCACCGGTAATACCACCGGCGGTAAGCCGTGTATTGAGCCCGGAGAAGTCCTGCAACTGGCGTGCGCGCACCACCACTTCGCCACCGTCATAGGGCACTTCGGTGCCACCGGCGTCGTAGCGGCCGCTGGCACCGCCAAGCAACGAACCTGCCAGATCGACACGGCCGCCCTGCGGGCCCAGCGCAGCAACGGTCAAGCGGCCGCCGCGGTTGTTGCGGGCGGAAAGATCGATCCGCGACGCCGCGTCGGCAACGATGTCACCTTCGCGGCTCGACAGCGCCACGTCACCGCCCCAGCTGTACTTGTCCACGTCGAACAGGCTGACCTTGCGCCCTGCCATGTCCAGCACTGCATTGCTGCCAAGCACCACGCCCTGGCGTGCGTTGGCCTCAAACCTGCCGGACGCCAGCGCCAGCCTGCTGTCGATCACAACGCGTTCGGCCGTGATGGACAACTCCGCACCCAACGCATCGCTGCCCGCGGTCGCCGCGGCGCCGCGCAGCTGCACCGTACCGCCATTGCGGATTGCCAGCTGCGCACCCGCGTTACCCGTAAGCAGCGGGGTGACGATATCCAGCGCGCCGCCGCTGAACTGCCAGCCGCTGCCTGCCACGTAGTCGCCCTGGCGCTGGAAGACGTCCAGGCTGCCCTTGCCCGAGAACAGCATGCGGTCCGACGCTGCCAGGGTAACGCCGGCAAAGCCGAGCACCTGGCGACCGGCCGCCACAGACGAGTTGGGGCGGGTGAACGGCGCACGCCCCAGTTCCAGCACCCGTGTATTGATCTCCAGCTGCCCTTGGCCGAGCCGGCCCACCATCGCCTCGCCGGGCGGTTGTGCCAGCTCGCCGCCGGGCAGGTCGGTGCCGGCCAATGTCCCATCCCAGACCAGCGTGTCGGCGAAGATGCGCGCGCGGTCGGTGGCGGCAGCATAGCCGTGGATGGCCGGCGCACCCAGCACCAGATTGCGCAGGCTGCTGCGACCGGTCGCGCCATCGCGCGTATCCAGGTCAACACTGCCGAACACGTTGATGGCATCACGCGCGGTCAGGCTGAGCGCCTCCAGTGCGGGAGCGCCGATGGCGGTGTTTCCGCGCAGCAACCGCTGCAGCACCTCCTGGTTCATGGTCATGCCCGTGGGCAGGCCGCCGGCCGCCGACGCCATCGCAATGGCCTCGGTGCTGCCCAGGTTGAGTGCGGACATGCCCAGGCCGAGCTGGCGCGTGCCATAGCTCAGCGAGTCACCCATGTTCAAGGCGCCGTCGGTGACCACGTTGATGCTGCCCGCCGACAGCAAGCGGGTCTGCCCACTGCAGTCCGCCTCGCAACCGCCGATGTCGATCGCTACCGGCCCGCCGGCACTTCCGCCCTGTGCACTGAGCGCCGTCAGGCGCTGGTTGGACACGGCAAGCAGGCCGCCCGCGACCAGGTAGGGCGCCGTGGGCTGCGCCACGCTCGACGGGCCCGACTGGGACAGGGTGTCGATCGAAACGCCCTGCTCGACCAGGATACCCCTGCCTCCGAACGCGGCCGACAGCAGCACTTCCTGCGCCGTCAGGTTGACGCCGTTGCGCACCACGATGTGCTGTGCGCCGCCCTCCAGCGCATAGGTGGTTGCATCGCGCCGCAGCGTGCCGCCGATCAGCATCGTTACCGGACGGAATGCATTGAGCGTGGTATCGGAGACGGTAGCGCCGCGCCCGCTGGCGGCATCGGCGCCCTCGCTGGCGATCTCCAGCGTTGCACCATTGGAGACACGCAGATTGACCGAGAGCGTGCCGCCGAGCCCGTCACTGCTGCCGGCGCCAAAGCGGGACAGGCCGAGGAAGGTTGCCGCCGGGGTACCCGACCGTCCTGCGCCTTCACCGAACACCAGGTTGAGGCTCCCGGCATCCACCGTCCGCCAGCGCAGCGCTTCGCCACGCCGCTCGGCCACGCCGTGCACGAACGCGTTGTAGGAGGTTTCGTTGTAGCCGGCGTGGCGGCGAACCGCCTCCGCTGGTGTCAGCACCAGGTCGGTGAGCAACGGCGACACCGCCCCGCCCAGGCCCTGCGCGCGGTGCCCGCTGATGCGCCAGGAGCCGGTGCCGGTCGCCACCGGCGAGACGTTGCCCATCGCGCTCTCGGCGCCGATCTCGACGCGGAATGCGCCCTTCTGCAATGCGTAGTTCGCCGGCAGCAACGTGTAGGTTCCCGCCGGGAGTCCAGGCACGCCGTCCGGAATGACGATCTCCTGGCCGACACGGGGATCGACGCTGCCGTCACCGGTCGCCAGCGGTGCCTGCACGTCCGCTCGGCCCGGCACGATTGCGTAGACCGCATTGCCCGCGCGACTGAAGCCATAGCGTGGATTGGCATCCGCCAACGAATGCCGCAGGACATCGACCGAGCCACCGCGCCCGGCGACGAACGCAGCGCCGGTCAACTCACCTCCGCCGGAGACATCCACGATGCTGCCTGCGGCACCGTTGAAGGCGTTGGCGACGATATCCACACCGATCGGGGCATCGATCGATCCAGGAACCAGCACATCGAACTCGGCGCCGTTCCGGCGCCATGTCACACCGTCCACGGTACCGCCAAACGGAAGCGCCAGGCCGGCGCCACTGATCGAGGTCACGCTGCCACCCAGCAGGTCGACGCGGCTGGCGCGATTGGTGTTTCTTTCACCGCCACCCAGTTGGACGCGGCCCCACGGCGCCTGCACGTTGCCGCCCTGCACCACCGTCGCCGCGACCAGTTCCAGGCGGCCGAATGCCGAATCCGGTGCCGGTTGCGTGGCACTGCCAACGCCGTGGATGCGCAATACAGCTTCCGGGTTCTGCCAGGCAGGCTGTCCCGACGGACCGATGTCCGCAACGCCAGCGACGATGCGCCCGCGCGCCCGGGCCGCCGGGTACAGACGGGCTGCACTGATATCGATCGAACCCGGGGACGACAACGAAGTTTCCTGGGCGCTGCTGGCTCCCGGTGCCAGCAGGCGGATGTCGCCACGGCTGTCCAGGTTGACATGGTCGAAGCCCGCCAGCCAGCTAACGTCGCGCAGGTCGATCAGGTTCGCCTTCACATCGAAACGATGTTGCTTCCCTTCGTCGAACCGCGCCTCGACCGGCCGCAGCGTGCCCTCCCCCGCCGGCTGCCACCAGCGTCCCTGCGCAAGGCGCACGTAGGGCGCGCTCAGCAACAGGCGGCTGCCCTCGCTGTTGCCTTCCGCAAACCCCAGGGCGCGCTCATTCATGCCATGGATGCGCAGGCTCTGGTCCATGCGCAGATTGACATCTCCCTGGGCGCGGAGGTCGCCGAACAGGGCCAGATGATCGAAACCACCGGCCTCGATCTGCTCCACCGACAGTGCCGCATGGCCGTACTCAAGGCGTGCAGGCAGGTCCGCCGTCTGCGCGGCGTGCTGGGTCAGCGAGATCACCCGCGGCGCCAGCACGTCCTTGCCCAATGCCGTTCTGCCGTAGGTGCCGCCCCCAAAGGCAACACCGAGGGTGCCGCCGCGCGCGCCGTCGCCGCCCGCTGCTGCGTCCAGTTCGCCCTGCAGGTACAGCGCATTGCCCGCGCGCAGCACGATGCTGCCGCCATCGCTGTCCACCCGGGTGCGCCCGCTGCCATCAATGTCCAGCAGCGCCGAAGCACCGGACGCGTCCAGCCGCGCACCGCGCTCCACCACCACGAAGGTATCGGGCGGCAGGTGGCGTACGTTGTCCTGGTCTTCCCAGTCCAGCGCCCCCCCGATCTCGATCGTTCCACCCTTGCGCACCTGTCCGCGCAATGTCCGGCGCGCGTCGGGCAGGGAAACGCTATCGCCACTCACGTCAAGCAGTGCGCCTTCAGCGATTGTCCACTGGCGCTCGCGGCGTGCATCGCCGCGTACGCCCGACGGATCGAATGCCTCATCCAGGCGGATGCGGCCGCCGGCCGCCTTCAGACCGCCAGCCACGTCCAGGTTGCCGGCGCTGAACAGTTCGATCGACTGGCCGGCATCGACCTCGATCCTTGCACCCTTGCCAACGCGCAGATCGGCCGTGGACAGCAGATGCCCTGCGCGCAGTGCCAAGCTCGCGCCGCCGCGCTGCGATACACGCCCGCTGGCCGGATCCGCCTCATACAGCGACGGCGTCCAGGCCTGAACGCCCTGCTCGCGGGCCAGTGCCTGCTGTGCGCCCTCGGCCAGGCGCAGCGCCGGTCGTTCGACCTGCAGCTGGGTACCCTCTTCAACCGTCAAGCCGTTGTGACCGGCGATGTCATAGCCGGCGAAGCCACTCCTGAACAGTGCTGGCTGCAATCGCAACGACGCCGCCGATGCATCCGTGCCAGGCGCGCCGATGGACACCACACCGCCGGTTGCCAACGTGAAGTTGCCGCTGCCGTTGCCGAGCGCGCTGAAGCGTGCGTCCTCGCCGATACGGATCCGTCCGCTGCCGTCAGTGCCAACCTCGGTGCTGGCCGCGAGCAGGCTGGCACTGCCACCCTTGCCTACGCGCCCCTTGCCACTGGCATCGATCGCGCCGCCGGCATCGACCAGAATCGCGGCCCGCTCGCCCACATGGATGTCGTGGCTGCTGTTGAAGCGCACCTGTCCGCCGTCGATCCACGCCTGTGCGGGACCGCCATCCGGCGCAGCAAGCGCGTTGCCCCAACCGCCGCCAAGATCGATCCGTGCGCCGGCCGCAACATCCACCGCACCACGTCCGGACGTCAGCAATGCCGTGGGCCCGCCAAGCGCCGCAAGCAGATTTCCGGCTTCCACCTGCCCGCCGGCAATCTGCACCGTTCCACCAAAGTTGACGCGGCTTGCGGTGAGTCCAAGCCGGCCGCCCTCCTGCAACCTGAGCGTGCCGTCGAGGTCGATACGACCGGCCGATGCGAGGTCCACCTGCCCCCATCGCTGGGCGCTCAGCACCTCACTGTCCAGCCACACGGTATTGCGCTGTGCTTCCCCGACTGGCGCCTGCAGCGTCCACGGCCGGGTGTCGGCCTGGAGCGCTCCAATGCGGACATTCGAGTCGAACACCGCGCTGCGCCCGCTGTTGTCGAAACGCCCGAGCCAGAGCTGGGCGTTGCGGGCCGCCGCCGTCTGTGCCTGCGCGTAGCCCTCCTGCTCCTGATCGGGCCGGCGCGTCTGCTGTGCGCCCTGGAAGGCCACCGTATCCACCTGGCCCTGCAGAACGGCCGTGGGCGCCGAGATCAACAGGCGGCCAGCATCGCGTCCCACGGTATAGCCATTGTCGAAACGCTGGGTGGGTGCCACCAGCGGATTGCGGAACGATTCGGTCACCCCCCACCGCTCCTGCTTCACTTCATAGCCCTGGTACAGACCGTCGTACAGCATCTCGGCCGGTGCATCATCAAGCCGGTACAACTGCCCGTCGCGGCCACGCAGCCAGCTCTGCTGCACCACGCCGGACTGCACATCCAGGCTGCCACCGGCCAGATTGATGCGCGAACCGGCGTGGCTGACCACTTCCTTGCCTGCCAGCTGGACGGTGCCGCCCTGCGCCGCCCATTCGCTGATCGAATGCCCCTGATTGTCCAGGTAGCCACCCACTTCCAGCAGGCCGCCGCCGGCATACCAGCGCGTGCCTTCATAACCGCCGGTACCGGCGGCAACTTCGGTCAACTGGCGGCGGTCGATCCACACCTCGCTGCTGATCAGCTTGCCGCTGTCACGGTTGTCCGGCGAATCGCGCAACTCATTGCCCTGCACCTTCACCTTGACGTTGTTGCTTTCCATCGCCACCTGCACACCCACCGCACCGGAGACGTCCACGCGCGCGCCATCATCCAGATAGCTGCGCCGGCTGGCGTCGGCGATCACCTGGCCGCCGGTGGCCACCGCCAGCGAACCGGCCTGGAAGTTCACATCGCCGCCGGAGACGACTTCGATGCGGGATTGCTCACGGCGGTCCTGCAGGCGCGAGAGATTGTCGAAGGTGCCACTGTTGCTGGAACCGCGCAGCTTGTCCTGCTCGGCCGATTCCTTGATGAGCGCGTTGCGCTGGCTGTCCAGCGCCGTGCTCTTGCCATCGTCTTCCAGCAGTACTGCCGTGGTCGAGCCGGCGGCCAGGGTCACGCTGCCGGCCGCATCGGACGCCGAGTTCAACAGGTGCACCGTACCGCGCTGGTTCAACGTGGTGGTCGCAACCGCAACGCCGGCCTGCTCGACGGTGCGGCCGGCCAGCGTGACATCGCCTTCGCGCGCCTGGATCAGACCACTGTTGCGAACACTGCCCGCCGTGCTGTCAGCGACGAAGCGCGGGGCAATCTCATTGCCGCGGGTGGTGGACGCGGTGTTCTGGGCGGTTCCCACGCCGCGACGGATCACGAAACTGTCACCGGCGGCCAGCTGGGTCTGTCCCTTGCGGGTTTCAATCTGGCCCGCGTTTTCCACGCTGTGGCCAGCCAGCATCACATAACCGCCGCCCCGTGTAGCCGTGGTCGGTTCGTGCGTGGTGATGCGCGCACCGCGTTCGACCATGACCTTGCCCACGGCGTCGGTCAGCGCCGAGGTGTTCGCGTCGGCACTGTACAGGCCCTGCTCGCGGAACTGCGCATCGCTGATGCGTGCGGCCGCTGCCACCAGATTGCGGACATTGACCTGGCTGTTGTTGCCGAACACCACACCGTTGCGGTTGGCCACGAACACCGTGCCATTGGCCTTCAGCTGGCCAAGGATCTGGCTGGGCCTTGCGGCGGGATCATTGACCCGGTTCAACACGGCCCAGTCGGGGTTCTGCAGGAAATTCAGTGTGGTGTTGCCACCAATGTTGAAGGTTTCCCAGTTCAGGATCGCCTGGTCGGCGGTCTGCTCGATGTTGACCAGCACCCGCCCGTCGGCCGCCTGCGACTGGATCGCGTCGCGCGCATTGATCCAGCCACGCGTCAACGGATTCTCGTCAACCTTCAGGCCATCCTTGCCCAGGCCATCGGCCACTACGAATCCCGCCTCGCGGCGCGCCTGCCGTGCCTGTTCCTGCAGGCGCTGCTGCAGGGCGATGGCCTGCGCGGCCGTACCAAGGTTGTCGATCGACTGCTGCAGCTTCTGCCGTGCCGCATCCTGCTGCTGCGCGGGTAGCTGGAACTGGATCGGCACACCATTGGGCATGCGCCCGCTCTGTGCGGCCGCGCCCTGCGCCGCACCGCGCTCGGCGAACCAGCCGGGGCTGAACGCCTGTTGGGCCTGAGTGGCCGGAGCCACCACGCTGCCCAGGGCCACTGCGACGGCCCAGGCCATCGGGTGGCTGCGCCACAGGGCAGCAGGGAAACGGGCGGTGGGCGAATGCGGGTGCGACATCGGGGACCTCGTCAACCTGATGGGCCGCGCTGGCGGCGGCGTGTACGGATGGGCCTGCACCAGGCACGCCCTGCACCTCATAGACGGTGGCGGCGGCGTGAAGGCGACAGGCGCATCACTGTCATGCAGCGGACATACGCAGAAGGCGCCGGCATTGCTGCCGGCGCCCTTGTACGTTTCCTGCAACTACCAAAGCAATCGCAGTTACAGCGGACGGCCGATGCCCGAGCAGGTGCTGGGGTTGTTCACGGCCCCGGCGTTGGTGGCGGTCGCAAAGCGGGTGCGGATCGCATCACGCCAAGCCTTGGTCAGCGGGATGAACTTGTGCGCGCGGATGGCGGCGTCGTTCGGGCCCTGCTCCACGCCGTTGATCACCGTGCTGCCGTAGTGGCGGGTCAGGAAGCCGCGGATGTTGGCGCCCACGGTGCCGTTCTTGTAGCACTGGCCGAACACGAAGTTGGTGTAGCCCGCGATCGGGTAGCCCGCGTTCGGGTTGCCGAACACCGGCACCCAGTTGGCCGGGTTCTCAGCGGCGGCATCGGTCGGCGGAGCGACGGTTTCCAAGGTCGCCTGCACGCTCACTTCGTCCGGCGAGAAACCCTTGACCTTGGCGACCTTGGTGGCGTCGGTCAGGCTCGGGATCACGTCCGGGCCGACGTAGCCGATGCGGCCATCGGCAGCGTACACGGCGTTGTACACCGAGGTGCCGCCGGTGGCCGGGGCAGCGACGAAGTTCGACGGAACCGTGGTGAACAGGTTGGCGAAGGTCGACTGCACCGAGAAAGCCGGCACGCCATTGGTCAGCTTCAGCGCGGTACCGGAGACGTCGGCCGGCTTGCAGGCGCTGGTCAGGAAGCGGGCCAGCAGCTCGGTGGTACCGCTGCTCTCGCCACGGTAGACCACCTGGATGGCACCGCTGCGGGCGCTGTCGATGCTCGACCAGCTGGTGATCTTGCCGGAGAAGATGCCGCAGATCTGGGTCACCGACAGGTCAACGGCCGAACCGGCCTTGTTGAACGGAATCGTGACCGAGGTGGCTACCGACGGGATCTGCACCAGGGCGCCGTAGCGGTTGGCATCGCCGGACACGTTGTAGGTGCTGTTGTAGGTGTTCAGCTCGGTGCTGCTCAGCACCGAATCGCTACCGGCGAAGTGCACGGTACCGGTGGTGGAGAACAGCGCCGAGTTGTTTTCCAGGAAGGCCTTCTTGCCGGTACCCGAGCCGGTCACGGCGTAGCTGAAGTTGGCCGGCAGGATGCTGTCAGCCGAACCCTTGTAGAGGTCGGCCGGCAGCGAGGCGCCGCCGCCGGTGACGGCGGTCTGGGCCGAAGCGGCACCGGCAGTGGCCAGCAGCGCGGTGGCAACCAGCGCGGCCAGGGTCTTGTACTTGTTCATGATCTTCTCCTGAAGGGTTTACTGCGAAGGGAAACACCAAGGGAGGAACGGTCACTACACGCCTGCTGCCGCCGAGGGCCTCCCAGCCCACTCTGCGGCGACGTGTCCATGCTGGTCCGCGCCGATGACAGGCCGCTTAAGAAACCTGTGGAAGATCGGAAAAAGGTGTGGAGGATTGTGTGGAGAATCGAAGGCACGCCGTGCTGCGCGCTCGCCGGGCATGGCCCGGCGCTACCCGTGTTGCGCTTTGCGCATCACTGCACCAGCTGATTCATCTCCATGATCGGCATCAGCACCGCCAGCACGATCGTCAGCACCACGCCGCCCATCACCAGGATCATGGTCGGCTCCAGCAGCGCGGTCAGTGCCATCGCGCGACGCTCGATCTCGCGCGAGATGGTCTGTGCGGCGCGATCCAGCAACGGCGCCAGCGAACCGGTTTTTTCGCCACTGGCTACCAGATGCACCAGGATCGGCGGATACACCTTCTGCACCTTCAGCGCAGAGCCAAGCGCCGCACCTTCGCGCACGCGTGCGGACACATCATCGGCACAGCGCGCCAGCAGTGCATTGCTCAGCGTCTGCCGGGCAGCTTCGAGCGCGCGCAGCAGCGGCACGCCCGCATCCAGCAGGATCGCCAGTGTCGAGGCGAAGCGCGCACTGTTCACCCCCAGCACGAAGCGCCCGATCATCGGCAGCCGCAGCAGCATCGCGTCCCAGCGCAGGCGCAACTCGGGCCGGCGCAGCGCCAGCCGCCACGCCACCACCAGCGCAGCGATGCCCAGCCCTACCCACACGCCCCAGCTGCGCACGAAGGCGCTGGCCGCCAGCATCACCTGGGTCAGCATCGGCAGCGTCTGCCGCGCCTGCACGAACGCGGTCACCACCTGCGGCACCACGTAGCTGAGCAGGAAAATCACGATCGCCACCGATACCAGGCTGATCGCCGCCGGGTAGATGAAGGCGGTCAGCACCTTGGCCTGCAGCGCGTTGCGTTCTTCGATGTAGTCGGCCAAGCGCTCCATCACTCGCGCCAGGTCGCCGGAGTCTTCACCTGCCCCCACCAGTGCCCGATAAATCGGTGGGAAATCGCGCGGCCGCGCGGCCAATGCCATGGTCAGGCGCTGGCCGGCACGCACGTCGGCGCGTACCGCGGTGAGTGCCTGGGCCACGTGCGGGCGCTCGGCCTGCTCGATCACCGCACTCAATGCGCCTTCCAACGGCAGGCTGGCGGCCAGCAGACTGGCCAGCTGGCGCGTAGCCCAGGCCAGCTCGCTGGCGGACAGCCGCCGAGCGCCCCAACCACTGCCGGCACTGCGCGCCGCACTCACTTGCACGGGGGTCAGACCGCGCCCGCGCAGCAGCTGGCGCGCTCCGCGCGGGCTGTCGGCGTCCAGCTGGCCCTTCTCGATGCGGCCCTGCGCGTTGGCAGCCTGGTAGTCGAACAGTGCCATGCAGACCTCAGTCGTCGCCGGTGACGCGCAGGATTTCTTCCAGCGTGGTCACCCCGCTGTCGACCCAGCGCTGGCCGTCCTGTCGCAGGGTCCGCATGCCGGCACGCCGTGCCGCCTCTCGTAGCGCAGGCTCGCCCTGCCCTTCATGGATCAACGCGCGCGCGCGGTCGTCCACCACGAACAACTCATGGATGCCGGTGCGTCCGCGATAGCCGCTGTTGGCGCAGGCCGCGCAGCCCACCGCGCGCCATACGGTGCGACCCTCGCCGTCCACCTCGGCACGCCGGCATTGCGTGCACAGCCGCCGCACCAGCCGCTGCGCCAGCACGCCGCGCAGCGACGAAGCCAGCAGGAACGGCTCCACGCCCATATCGGCCAGGCGGGTCACCGCCGAGATCGCGTCGTTGGTGTGCAGGGACGCCAGCACGCCATGGCCGGTCAGCGATGACTGCACCGCAATCTGTGCGGTCTCCAGGTCGCGGATCTCACCGATCATGATGGTGTCCGGATCCTGACGCAGAATCGCGCGCAGCGCGGTGCCAAAGCTCATGCCGATGCGCGCGTTGACCTGGATCTGGCCGATGCCGGCGAAGTCATACTCCACCGGGTCTTCCACGGTGAGGATGTTGCTGGTGCTGCTGTCGAGCTGGCCCAGTGCGGCGTACAGCGACGTGGTCTTGCCGCTGCCGGTCGGCCCGGTGACCAGCACGATGCCGTGCGGCTGCCGGATCAACCCGGTAAACGTGGCCAGGGTGTCATCGGCCATGCCGAGTCGCTGCAGCTGCAGCCGGCCGGCATCCTTCTCCAGCAGGCGCAGCACAGCACGCTCACCATGCCCCGTCGGCACCGTGGAGACACGGATATCCAGTGGCCGGCCGCCCACACGGATCGCGATGCGCCCGTCCTGCGGCAGGCGCTTCTCGGCGATGTCTAGGTGGGCCATGATCTTGATGCGCGACACCAGCGCCGCATGCAGTGCGCGCCGGGGCTGCACCATGTCGCGCAGCGTGCCGTCCACCCGGTAGCGCACCACCGAATGGGTCTCGAACGGCTCGATGTGCAGATCGCTGGCGCCATCGCGTGCAGCCTGTGCCAGCAGCGCATTGATCATGCGGATCACCGGCGCATCGTCCTGCGCATCCAGCAGATCGGTGACCTCCGGCATGTCCTGCATCAACCGGTCCAGGTCGACTTCGCTTTCGGCGGCACCGACCACGGCAGCGGCATCACCGCCGTCACGGTACTGCTCACCCAGCCGCTGCTGCCAGGTCGCCGCATCCAGCGCATGGAACGGCAGCGGGCCATGCCGGCGGCGCAGCTCGGCCACGGCCCACGCCGCGGTGTCGGCGGTGCCAAGCAGCACCGGTTCGCCACCGGCCTCGGACAGCATCACGCCATGGCTGCGCACCCAGGCGTACGGCAGCGGCGCGGCGGCGCTCACGGCCCGATCACCAGTTCCGGCGTGTAGCCCAGCCCGCGCAGCTGCTGCAATGCCGGGTCCAGCGTCGCCGGATCGCGCGGCAGTCGCACGCGCAGGCGCTGCCCGCTCTCGCCCGGCGTCGCTTCGGCATAGGCCTGCAGGCCCAGTGCCCGCACCTGCGCCACGCCCTGGCTGGCACGTGCCGGGTCCAGCCCCTGCGCGAACTGCACCAGCTGCGCATTGCCGTCATCGGCCGGATACAACGCTGCCAGGCTGGTGTTCTGCAGCGGCTGGCCCTGCCCGTCGCGCGCATTGCCCTGGCCGAGTACAGACAGGTCCTGCGGCGGCAGCTGTGGTGCCGACAGCGCCGGCAATGCCCAGCTCTGTACCGGCTGCGCGCTGGCCTGCGCGTTGCGCATGTAGTCGTAGCGGTCGCGGGTCAGGCGCTGGCCGGCGGCGGGGTCACGCACCACGTGCGGGCGCAGGAACACCATCAGGTTGGTCTTGGAGCGCTTGCGCGTATCACTGCGGAACAGCGCCCCCAGCACCGGGATCCTACCCAGGCCCGGCACCGCATCACGGCCATGGCTGACGTTGTCCTCCAGCAGGCCACCCAGGACCATGATCTGGCCATCGTCCAGCAGCACGCTGGTATCGAGCGCTCGCTTGTTGGTGATGATGCCGGCGGCACTGTTGGCACTCTGCGCGTCGATGCTGCTGACTTCCTGGTAGATGTCCAGCTTCACCGTGCCGCCCTCGGAAATCTGCGGGCGCACCCGCAGCTTCAGGCCCACGTCCTCGCGCACGATGGTCTGGAACGGGTTGTTGCTGCCACCACCGCCGTCGGTGACGTAGCGGCCGCTGACGAACGGCACGGTCTGGCCGACCATGATGCTGGCTGCCTCGTTGTCCAGCGTCATCAGGTTCGGCGTGGACAGGATGTTGGCGCCGCCCTTGCTCTGCAGCGCGTTGGCCAGCGCTTTCATGTTGAGGATCTGGCCGACACCGGGCAGGTTGATGGTGCCGTCGATCACGCCGATCTTCAGGCCATCCTTGGGCAGCACGTCCAGCGTGGTACGCGCGCCGGTATTGAGCCCGCTGCCGCCGGTGGCACCACCGAAGTGGGTGCCACCAAAGGTGCGTCCATTGCCCAGCATCCACTGCACGCCCAGCTCAGCCGCGTCGGTCTGGTTGACCTCCACGATCAGGCTTTCCACCAGCACCTGTGCACGGCGCTGGTCGAGCTGGTCGATCACACGCCGCAGGTTGCGGTACACCGGCTCCGGTGCCGAGATCAGCAGGGTGTTGGTGGCCACGTCCGCCTGCACCGAAATGCCGTTCTGGCTGAAGCCGGTGCTTCCTGCGTCGATCGGGTCACGCCGGCTCGGGTCCAGCCGCTGCGATTCCAGCGCATTGCCTCCGGTCTTGGCCTGCTGCGGCTGCAACGGCTGCGTTGGCGGGGAACGATTGGCGTCACCCGGCAGTGGCGTGATGCCTTCATTGCTGCCCATCGCTGGTGCATCGCTCTGCCCGGCCACCACGCCACGCAGCACACCGGCCAGCTGGTTGGCCTGGGCATTGCGCAGGTAGACCACATGCAGGTTGCCGGACTCGTCCTGCGCGCGGTCCAGCTTCTCCACCAGCTGCCGCGCCAGGCGGGTGCGCTCGGGGCTGCTGGAACGCAGCAGCACGCTGTTGCTGCGCGGGTCGGCCATCACCACCACTTTCTGGGTGGGCTCGGCGCCCTGCGCATCCAGCAGCGGCGCGACCATCGCCGCGACGTCAACGGCAATCCCCTGCTGCAGCTTCACCACATCGGTGTCCATGCCGGCCGGCGTATCGACGCTGGCGATCACCCGTGCGATGCGCTCCAGGTTGTCGGCGTAGTCGGTGATCACCAGGGTGTTGTTGCCTGGATTGGCGGTGATCGGATTGTCCGGACTGATCATCGGACGCAGCACCGCCACCAGCGCCGCTGCGTTCTCGTAGCGCAGCGCGAAGGTGCGGGTGGTCACCTCACCGCTGGCACCACCAGTGCCGACGCGTCCTCCCAACAGCTTGGCATCGGCCTGCGGCACCACCCGGCTGACGCCGCCGTTCTCTACCACGGCGAAGCCACGCATGCGCAGTGCGCCCAGCAGCAACTGGTAGGCCTGGGTACGGCTGACCGGGCCATCGGAAACCACTGTCATCTTGCCGGTCACCCGTGGGTCGACCAGGAACTGGCGGCCGGTGAAGCGTGCGGCCATGCGCAACACGCCACCGATATCGGTGTCGACCAGGTTCAACTGCACCGGCTCATCGCGGGCGTCCTGCGCCAGCACCGACGCCGGTGCGTGGGCCATGCACACGATCAAGGCCAGTGCGGTACTGCAGGCAAGGCTGCGCATCGCCCTCATGGATGGGCACCCACGTTGAGCGCCATCACGATGTTTCCGGAAATCCGCGCCGCCGGCATGTTCGCATCCCCTGTGCGTGTCAGTTGCAGCTGCTGCAGTTCGATGGCCGGATCGGCCAGCACGGGCAGCAGCCAGTTCCACAGCGCGTCAGCGGGCACCGCGTGCACCTGCAGGTGCCAACGCCCGTCGCGCGCTTCGATATGCAGTCCGTCGGCGAGGCCGGCCGACTTGATTCCATCACGCAACCCGGCCATCGTCGGGCGCTGCCCCTGCGTCTGCTGCTGGCGCTCGCGTGCCTGCAGCAGTGGTGCCAGTACACGCGCCTGTGCCTGCAGCCGCGGCAGCTCGGCCTGCCAGTGCGTGCGCTGCTTCAGCAGCGGCTCCAGCCACAACATCCACAGACCCGCCGCGAGCAGCGCCACCACCATCACCCACAGCATCAGCCGGTCGCGCGGTGGCAGGCGTTGCCAGCGTTGCTGCAGGCCTGCCAGTCCCTCGCCCAGTCGCAAGGTTCGGGTGGTCACTGTCCAGCCCCGTTCACCCGCAGGCGTCCACCGGCTTCGCGCGCCAGCTGCAGGCCCTGCGCCTGCACTGCCTGCTGCCAGCGCTCAAGTCGCTGTGGATCATCGGCCAATGCCTGGGCGTCGGCATCCAGCTCCATGTCCAGCTGGCCCGGTTGGTAATGCAGGCTGCGCACCTGCCCCGCCAGCTCCGGGACCGCCTGCAGCGTGCTGGCAACCTGGCGCTGCAGCGGCGGCAATGGCGGCGCCGGCGGTGGCACCGCAAGTGCTCGCCTCGCCTGCAACACCGGGTCCACCACATCGGTGACCTCCGGGAAGCGTGCGCTGAACTGGCGCGCCATGTCCTGTTGCAGGGCCTCGCCCTCACTTCGCCACCGCGAGACCTGCAGCTGCAGACCGAGCGCGGCCAGCAACATCGCCGCCAATGCCAGCCCGATCGCAAGCCGCGGCGCTTTCTGGCTCGCCCCGGGCAGCGGCAATGACCAGCCTGGCAAGGGGCCAGAGGCCTGCCGTTCATGGGGGATGGCGGTGGCCGGCAGGCTGTCCGGCCACGTCGGCGGCACACCATCGATCCACTGCACGGCCTGCATGCCGGCCTGTTGCAGGCGCACTGCCAACGCCTGCATCACCGCACAGGCATCACGTCCGCCATACCATTGAACGAAACCCCGGTCGCGCCCGCTGCGTACCAGCAGGTGCTCGCCGCTGACCTGCAGCGTGGCATGACCGTCCTGCCAGGGCAGCAGCAGCGGCGTCGGATACAGCGCCTGCAACCGCAGTGCACACGAAGCCAGCAGCTGCTGCGCCTGCAGGAGCGCCTGCTGGCCCAGCCAGGCCACAGGAACCGTGCCGTCCGTCGCCTGCACACCGTGGGCCAGCGCTACCTCCTGCAGGTCATCCAGCAGCATCGCCTCCACCTCACCCTGCAGCGCCGACTGCAGACGGCGCCCGGACAACGGTGGCAACTGCAGTTCCAGCAGGATCAGGTCGTTCGGATCGAGGCAGGCATGCACCGCAGCCTGCGGATGGCGCAGGCCCAGCGCCGCCAGCATGTCGCGGCCGTGAGCCAGCACCTCGCCCTTGTGCAGCTGCGCCCAGTCCACCGCGCTGTCGGCGCGCAGACGCTCAAGCGCCGGCAAGCGCACCCGAAGCTGCACGGTCATGCGCCGATCCTCGTCCACACGCGTTGCACACGCACGCCATCGTCGCGGTACTCGCGCCAGAGCAGCGCGCGAAAATCAACCGCGCTGCCGTCAGCCTGCACCTGGCCGACGGCCAGGAACCACTCGCTATGGATACCCAGGGGAAGCACGGCCATCTGTTCGTTGCTCAGTTGAAGTCGATTGGCGATGTCGCCGCGGTTGAGCAGCCAATGACCGCCGTCGCGCTCACCGAGCAGCGCCTGCAGCCGTGCGGGCTCGACCGCAGGCGTCACCGCCTGCAGAACGCTCAGGTCGCTGGTATTGGCGTTGACCAGGGTCTGCGCCGGCAGCACCACGGTGCGTCGCGCCAGCGCCTGCAGTGCCACCGGATCGGCTCCGGCCAGTGCCTGCGCGATCAGTGATTCGCGCGGCAGTGGGGCCTGTGCCTGGATGTCACCGTCGCGCAGGCGCGCCTGGATGTGGTCCGCTGCGGATGCGCAGGCACCCTGGCCCAGCCCCTGTGCAGCACACAACGCGATGAACGCGCGCCGCGCCTCGGGGTCCGGCCTGCCATGTGCCAGCAGGTTGCGCAGGTTGAACATCGACTGCGCATCGACCAGTTGCAGCTGCACCGGCAACGGCGCCTGCAGTTCCAACGGGCGCGCCCAGCGCCCGCTGCGCACCGTGGTCAGCTGTTCCTTTACATCCTCACGCAGCTGCTGCGCCGCACGCTCCAGCGTGGCGTCCACCGCCATGCGCACCTGCGCGCGTAGCTGGTCACCACGCAGCGCACGCAGCTGCGCCGACTGCCGGGTCAGCAGTGCCGTGGCAATCACCGCCACCAGTGCCACCACAAGCAGGGCGACGATCACCGCCATGCCACGTTGACGGACACTCGAAACAGAACGCATCCGGGCTGACATCGGCCTGCCTCACAGCTGCCAGGAGCCGATGTCCGCGTTCCCGGCGTCGCCGCCGGGCTTGCTGTCCGCGCCTAGCGAGAACACATCGACGTCGCCGTGGGTGCCAGGTATCTGATACTGGTACGGATGGCCCCACGGGTCATTGGGCAGGCGATCCAGATAGGGCGTGACCGGCATCGTGCCACCGCCCTGCGGGGGCTTCACCAGTGCCTGCAGGCCCTGCTCGGCACTGGGATAGCGACCGTTGTCCAGCTTGAACAGCTTCAAGGCCTGCATCAATGCGGCGATGTCCTGGCGCGCCGCCACCACGCGCGCCTGGTCCGGACGGTCCATCAACCGCGGCACGATCAGCGCGGCGAGGATGCCGATGATCACCACCACCACCATGATCTCGATCAGGCTGAAACCCTTCTGCCGAGCTTTGCGACCACGAACCTGCGTTGCCATTGTTCCGCCCTCGTCATCCTGGAAGAGACCGCTGCGCCATGGTCAGCGGTGCATGTGTCAGTACGATAAACATCCGCCGGCAATTCGCTGCGCGTGTGCCTGTACGGGCGCAACACGCGCAGCCGGCGCACATGCAGACTCGAGCAGGTGCCGCGGCACGCCGGCCAGCGCATCGTCGATGCAGCCGCGCAGCAATGGGTGCGCACAGGCCTGCAGCAGCCGCACGCACTGCATCGGCGACCACGCTGTTCCATGATCGAGGCCGATGAACATCCGATAGGCCTGGTGATAGCGCAGGTCGTCGTACACGCGCTGGGCACTATTCAGATCGCGCATGACCACCAGCAGGGCCGCGCGTTGCAGCAGCCGCGCATCGCCTGCATCAAGCGGCAGCAGGCTCATGGCCACTTCGGGCCAGGGCCGCAGCTGCAGATCGATGGCTTTTCGCAGCGCCACCAGTGGGTGCGCACTACCATCCAATGCCGCCCAGCGCGCCGCATCTGCCCAGGCGTCACTGGACAGCACCCAGACCCAGGAGTGCCCATAGCGCTGCACGTTCAATGGCGTATGCCGCGCCTGCTCCAGTGACTGGCTCAGGTGACGATCCAGCTCCAGCATGCTGATCCTGCGACTGTCTGCCATCGGCGCCGCCCGTGCTCCGCGACGCGTGGTGCGCCGTACTCTGGAGAAGACGTCAGCAAGGCAGGTGAAGCGACAGCGCACATGCAGCTCTGTGCGCTGCGTGGCGCTTCATCGCCAACGTCATCGCAGCGTCATCTGCCTGCAGGCTTCGCGCTCCAGTCGCGGTGCGTCGCACCCGCAACGGCGCGCCAGTATCGCCACATCGCTGCGCGCGGCGAACGCGGCCAGCGCATCGGTCATCTCCGCGTCATCGCACCATGACCCCATCGCAACGCGCAGCGCCGGCAATTGCCAGCTGTCCATCACACCGTGGGTACCGGCCACGAACCAGTGCCACAGCCGATGGTGCAGCACCTGCTCATGCAGCTGCGCCAGATCCCCGATGCCATGCATGTCCATCAGCAACAGCGCACGAGCAAGCGCTGCAGGCGGCAACGCACCGGTTTCAGCCAGTGGCAACACCTGCTGCTGCAGGCGCAACAGCATCGCCAGCGGGTGCGACTGCGGATCGAAGTCCAGCAGCACCGCCTGTCGCTGCCACTGCGCATCGGACACCACGCACACCCATGGCGAGCCATAGCGATGCACCATCAACGGCCGTCGCTGCGTGGTTTCCAGCAACGCCGACAGATTGCGACGCAGATCCAGCACGCCGATGGTCTCGTTGCGCATCCTTGGCTTCTCCTTGCTTGCAACAGCCCTGCGCGGTGCGCACGGCCAGCGTCTTCATCTATCCAAGGACGGCAATGCCACCCGGAAAGCGACGCAGATCCAGCGACATCGTCAGTCGCAGCTGCTCAAGTGCCGCGTCCGGATCATCGATGCGGAAGCGACCGCTGACCGGTGCGCGCGCCAATGCCGATTCGCCCAGCAGTACCTTGCCGCGGCGGTAACGGTTGATCTCCTCCACCACCTCGCGCAGCGGTGCGCGGCGGAACACCAGCATGCCCTCGGTCCACGCACTCACTTCCGACGCCACGGCCTCGGTCACCACACCACTGAGGCGCTCGCCGTACTGGGTCTGCTGGCCCGTCTGCAGCTGCAGCCGGCCCTGCGGATGCTCGATGCGGGCACTGCCCTGCAGGCAGGTCACCCGCACCTGGCCATGGGTGTTGCGTACGTCCAGGCGCACCGCTCCCTCATCGGCAATCACGCAGCCCGGGCCCGCGAACAACGCCAGGCGCAGGCCGGCCTGGGTCTCGATCGCGGCCTGGCCCTGCACCAGCTCGAAGCCTTCGCCCTGCGTGTCCGCGCGGCGGCGCAGGCTGCTCTGCGTATCCAGTTCGATCTTCAGCTGCGGCAAGGGTGCAATCTGCAGCCGTTCACCGGTGCCGGTGTGGAAATCGGCCGCCATCGCCGTCACCGAGGGCCATAATCCCAGCGGCGGACGGATCGCCGCCACCACCACCAGACTGGCCGGCGCGGCAATCGCCGCGCCCAGGAAGGCACGCCGGCTCCAGCGCTGGGCCGGCGACGGCGCGACCGGTTGGCGCGCGGCGGCGGGCAGCTGCTCGCCGGCCAGCCGCACCTGCTCCCACTGCCGGCGCGCACGTCCGAACGCTTCACGATGACGCGGGTCGGACTCGCACCACGCGCGGAACCGGCGCCCGTCGGCGGCGGTCGCCTCGCCCGAGGTCAGCCGCACCACCCACGCGTGCGCCTGACGCTCAACGGCATCCAACGGGCGTTGCGGGCGATCGTCAGGATCCATGGGGGCTCATGCCGGACCCGCACGCTGCGGGGTTCTGCTCGGCGTCAAAGTGTAGACGGATGCCGTCGCTCAGAACCGCACCTGGCGCCCCTGCCCGCTGCGCTCGGCCAGGTAGTCCTGGGCCGCCTTCAGCTCACGCTGCACCAGCCGCAGCGACACACCGAGGTGGTCGGCCACGTCGCGCTGCTGCAGGCCATCGACGCGGATTGCCAGCAGGATGCGGCGACGGCGCTCGGGCATGCGCTGCAGCAGGCCGACCATGTCTTCCAGCGCGAAGTCCAGTTCGGCCGCCTGCGCCGGGCCGGGTGCCGGGTCGGCCATGTCCATCAGCGTATCCACCTCCTCCAGGCTCAGCAGGCGGTGGTCAGCACGTTGGCGGTCGATCACGGTGTTCATTGCCATGCGCAGCAGGTAGGCCGCGGGGTTCTGCACGGCGTCCAGGCGGTCACGGCGCGCGCTCAGGCGCATCCAGGTGTCCTGCAACGCGTCGCCAGCCAGCTCTTCCGAGCCCAGCTTGCGCACCAGCCGGCGCTTCAACTCATCGTAGGCACCCAGAAGGTGGTCCATCAGGTCAACTGCCCCAGCCGTACCGTTGCTCATGTTCGAATCCTTGAAGTCATGGAAGGGGCGCGCGCCGGCCACAGTCGTGGTCGGTGCCGGAAGGACGGATCTGCAGCGTCACCGGCTGTGGCAGCGCAGCGGCATCGGGCGCCAGCACCAGGCCCTGCAGCGCCTGCAGCAGGCGCGCATCGCGGCGGGCGCTGCCACTGCCTGACAGCAGCTCGGGCTCGCTCACCTGGCCCGCGCCGTCGATGCGGAAGCGCAGCGTCGCGGCATAGCGGCCGGGCGCGATCTCCGGGTCGTCACAGAACGCCGCACGCAGCCGCTGCTGCAGGCCGCCGTAGCGACGCCGACGTTCGGCCTCGGGAAGTTCGGCGCCAACACCCGATTCAGCGGCCGAGGGCGCGCCCCGGCGCAGCACCACGCGCTGCTCGCCGATCACCTCGGCCTCGATACCGGAGTCCTGCAGCAGCACCTGCAACGCAGGCAGCGGCGCCAGGCTGGCGCGCAGCGCATGGCTGCTGCGGCCTGCGGCAAGATCGCCCGGGTACATCACTGACCACCCACTGATGACGCTGAAGCGCTCGACCGCCTGTTCCAGCGGCTGCGCAGGGATGTCGTAGGCATGAACAGCGTCCTGCGCGACAGCGGCAAAGGACAGCAGCAGCCATGCGGCGATGGCCACCTTCCAAGTTCTGACCGCATGGTGTCCATTCAGCCCCCTGACGTAGAACACATGACCCTCGGCAGCGACAGCAGCTGCAGTGGACGCGCACCACGACCGGAACCCCGGCCCGCGCGCGACCCGCAAGCGGGCTCAAACCGTACCGGGGGCACATGTCATTGCGATGACCGCCGCCCACAGCCTGGCGTCGAGCCAGGCTCCGTAGAGCCAGTCACGCATCAGGAATCAGTGAATCGAACAGACCACGCTATCTCCGCATGGGGGTCAGAGCCCATTGCGAAGCAACGGGATCCAACCCCGACAGATCGCGGGGAACTGTCAGGCAGCGGGGCGGTGTGGCCAGGCAGGACCGTTGGCGCCATGGATGGCGCCATCGAGCCCCCAAGGAAGGGTTTACGGCGTGTCCTGCCTGGCCACACCGCCCCGCCGCCCCACGGAGCATCGCTGTTGCTGTTGCTGTTGCTGTTGCTGTTGCTCCTGAGGTTGCCGGCCCGCGGCCGGCACTACCCGCGGGTGCCGGGTGCAACCCGGCCGCAAACCCCACCGCTCAAAGCGGCAACTGGGTCGTCTGCTTGATCCGCTGCATCGGAATCTCGGTCTTGGTGTTCTGCACCCCGGCAATCCGGTTCAGGTGCTGCATCTGGAACTGCCGGTAGGCATCAAGGTCCGCCACCGCCACCCGCAGCAGGAAATCGCAGTCGCCCGCCATCAGATGGCATTCAAGCACTTCCGGGAAAGACTTGATGCTGTTGATGAAGTGGTTGGTGGTGTCCTCGTCCTGCCCGCGCAGCCAGACCCGCACGAACACCGTGAAGCCACGGCCCACCTTGGCCTCATTCAGCAGGGCAACGTAGCGGTCGATGTAGCCGCCCTCCTCCAGCAGCCGTACCCGCCGCAGGCAGGCCGACGGCGACAGCCCGACCAGCCGGGCCAGCTCCAGGTTCTGCAGGCGGCCGTCGCGCTGCAGGGCGTCGAGGATGCGCCGATCGAGGTTGTCGAGTTGATACTGCATGCAATTTCGCCCTTGTCACTTCTGGCCGCATGAAATATCAATCATCCGGAATCCAGTGGCATCAACGCAACCCGATTTCGCGATTGGACCGCTAGCATGGGCCACCCCCACCTTGTTGTGCCGTTCGATGGACGCCCGTACCACCCTCCCCCTGCCCGACACCTGCGATACCGCCCCGCGTGCCGAATTCCTGCGCGGCCTGCGTGCCGCCGTGCCGGTGATGATCGGCTTCATTCCGTTCGCCCTGGTGCTCGGCGCGCAGGCGGCCCAGAAAGGCCTGAGCGCACTGGAAGTGCCACTGATGACCGGCCTCAACTTCGCTGGCGGCTCGGAGTTCGCCGCCGTCGAACTGTGGACCTCGCCGCCGCATATCGCACTGATCGTGGCGATCACCGCGCTGGTCAACAGCCGCCACCTGCTGATGGGCGCCAGCCTGGCTCCGCTGCTGCAGCATCTGCCGCGCCGCCGGGTGCTGCCGGCGCTGTTCTTCATGTGCGACGAAAGCTGGGCGATGGGGGTTGCCGATGCGCGCCGCCGTGCGCTCGGCTTCAGCCTGGCCTATTACCTGGGCGTTTCGGCAGGGCTGTACACGGTCTGGGTGGCCTGCACGGCACTGGGCGCGATCGTCGGCCCGATGTTGGGCGACATCCATGCCTACGGTTTCGACATGGCCTTCCCTGCGGTATTCCTGGTGCTGCTGCGCGGCATGTGGCAGGGCATGAAGGCAGCACGGCCGTGGCTGGTCAGCCTGATCGTGGCCGCCGCCACCTACCTGCTGATCCCGGGCGCGTGGTACGTGGCCAGCGGCGCACTGGCCGGCCTGGCGGCCGCCTGGCTGCTGGCGGAGGACGCGGAATGATCTTCAATGGACTGATCCACTGGACCTCGGTGCTGACCATCGTGCTGATGGCCGCCGCCACTTACCTGACCCGCATCGTCGGCTTCCTCGCGCTGCGCAACCGCACGTTGAGCAGGCGCGCCGTGACGGTGATGGAAGCTGCGCCGGGCTGCGTGCTGATCTCGGTGATCGCCCCGGACTTCGTCGCCGACAAGCCCGCCGACCTCGCCGCGCTGGCGATCACCCTGCTGGCCGCCACGCGGCTGTCGATGCTGCCGACGGTGCTGATCGGCGTGGTCTCGGCCGGGGTGCTGCGCTATCTGATGGGCTGAGGCGCTCGCTCTGGCGTGGGCTCGGTTCTACATGGCATCTCCCTGCGACACCCGGTCGCAGGCCATCGCATCACCCACTTGATCAATGTCAAACCGCCCGCCGCCGCGCGGGCGTATTTCTATGCAGGACCCGAACACGCCGGCGTTACCGGCATCCACAAGGACCCTGCGATGAGCTACACCCCCGACAACGTCCAGCTTCTGAACGCCATGCAGAACGTCATGGTGATCTCCACCACCGACCTGCAGGGCAATATCACCTATGCCAACGACCTGTTCTGCACGCTCACCGGCTTCGCCCGCGAGGAACTGATCGGCCAGCCGCACAGCATCGTGCGCCACCCGGATGTGCCCAAGGCGGTCTACAAGGACATGTGGGACACCATCAAGGCCGGCAAGACCTGGACCGGCATCGTGCCCAACCTCGGCAAGGGCGGCGTGCTCTATGTGGTCGATACCACCGTGCAGCCGCTGTTCGACGCCGACGGCAACATCACCTCGTACATCAGCATCCGCCGCGTGGTGAACGACCTGATGCAGAACTACGACCTGGTCGAGTTCAGCAAGGAAAAGTTCGACGACTTCTACGAGGCCGCGTGAACGCCCTCCCGGCCAGTACGCCCTTCAGCCGCCTGCTGGTGGGTTTCGCGTCCGAGTCGGGCAACGCCCGCGCCCTGGCCCAGCGCCTGGGCGCGGACCTGCAGCCGCACGGGCCGCAGGTGCTCCCGTTCAACGACATCGACGTGGCCAGTCTCGGCCACGGCGATGTGCTGCTGGCGATCTCCAGCTCGTTCGGCGATGGCGAACCGCCGGCCAATGGCGAGCAGTTCTTCGAAACACTGCGCCAGACCCCGACGCTGCGCGGCCTGCGCTATGCGGTGTTCGGCCTGGGTGACACCGGCTACCCCAGTTTCTGCGGCTTCACCAAGGCGCTGGATGTAGCACTAAGCGAGCGCCAGGCCCAGCCGCTGCTGCACCGCGTGGACGCCGATCTGGGCTACGAGCAGTTCTTCCAGCAATGGCAGCCGGTGCTGGGCCAGGTGCTGGATGGTGACCTCAGCGCTGGCCAGGACCTGCGCCTGCAGGTCACCGCCTATGGCGAAGACAATGCCTTTGCCGCCCCCATTCTCGAACGTCGCCGCTTGAACAGCAGCGACCCGGCCGCCTGGCACCTGCAGTTGGACATTGCCGGCAGTGGCATGGCCTACCGCGCGGGCGACACCCTGCACGTGGTACCCGAGAACGACCCTGCCCTGCTGCAGGCATTGACCACCTGGTACGGCGACACGGCCGCCGTGGCCGCCCTGCACGACCGCGAGCTGCGCCTGCTGAGCAAGGGCGTGCTGCGCGAACTGGTCAAGCTCGGCGGTAGCGAGGTACTGAAGGGCCTGCTGAAGGTCAGCCAGAAGCGCGAACTGGACGCCTACCTGCACGGCCTGGACCTGCTGGATGTGCTGCAGGACCACGCCACGCCGGACAGCGTGCCGCTGGCCCGGTTGCGCGAACTGCTTTCACCGCGGCTGCCGCGCGCCTATTCCATCGCCTCGCACCCGTGCGACGACCAGCTGAGCCTATGCGTGCGCGAAGTGCGCTACACCCTGCGCGGCCGCGAACGCGTCGGCACTGCCACCGGCAGCCTGCTGCATGGCGGCGACCATGCCCGTGTGTACTGCCGCTCCAACCCCGGCTTCCACCTGCCCGATACCGGCGAGGCACCGCTGCTGCTGGTCGGCACCGGCACCGGCATCGCGCCCTTGATGGGCCTGATGCAGGAACTGCAGGCCAACGCCTGCGAACGTGAAGTGCACCTGGTGTTCGGCGAGAAGCATCGCCAGCACGACTACCTGTACCGCGACCAGCTGCAGGACTGGCACACGCGTGGCGTGCTGGCCGGCCTGCATACTGCGTTCTCGCGCGATGGCACCGAAAAGGTCTATGTGCAGCATGTGCTGCAGCAGCGCGCCAGCGAAGTGCGCGACGTCCTGGCCCGCGGTGGGCATCTGTACCTGTGCGGCAGCAAGCGCCACCTGGAAGGCGCGGTGCGCGAGGCCATCGATGCCGTCGCGGGTGCAGGGCAATGGGACGCGCTGCGGAATGAAGGCCGCACGCACTGTGAACTGTATTGATCCGTTGATCCTGTAGAGCCGAGCCCACGCTCGGCTGCTGTTGGCGGTGTCGCGCAGAGCAGCCGAGCATGGGCTCGGCTCTACAGGTGCAGGTCAATCGCCGACGATGCGGCCGTCGACCACGCGCGCCACCTGCTGGCCGAACATGGCCACGTCCTGCGGGTCGTGGCTGATCAGCAACAACGGGATGCCGGTCCGGTCCAACACGGTTTCCAGCTCCTGGCGCAGGTGCTGGCGCAGGTCGTGGTCCAGTGCGGAGAACGGCTCATCCAGCAGCAGCGCCTGCGGCTGCGTCACCAGGGCGCGCGCCAATGCAGTGCGCTGGCGCTGGCCACCGGAGACCTGCGAGGGCAGCAGATCGCCCACCGTGTCGATGCGGAATGCGTGCAGCCACTGCTCCACCGCATCGAAGCGCTGGCGCGCGCGCGGATTCAACCACCCGCGCTCCAGCCCGAACGCCACGTTCTGGCGCACGCTCAGGTGCGGGAACAACGCGTAATCCTGGAACACGTAGCCCAGCCGGCGGCGCTGCGGCGGCAGATCCACGCCGTTGGCCGCATCGAACAAGGTCTGCCCCTGCACGCGCACATGTCCCTGCCCGGGCCGCAGCAGCCCGGCCACCGCCTTCAGCGTCAGGCTCTTGCCGGCACCCGAGGGTCCGAACAGCACCACCTGGCGCTGCGTGCACTGCAGCGATACGTCCAACACGAAATCCTGGCCGGCCGCCCGCAGGCGGCGCTGCACCTGCAGGTCAAGCCACATCACGCAGCTCCCGGCGACGTCCGCCCACCAGCCGCGCAGCCAGCAACAGGATCACGATGCAGACCACCGAGGTCAGGATCACCAGCGCATTGGCCCTGCCATCCTGACCGGCCTGCACCGCCTCGTAGATGGCAATCGACAGCGTCTGCGTCCGGCCGGGAATGCTGCCCGCCACCATCAGCGTCGCGCCGAACTCGCCCATCGCGCGTGCAAACGCCAGCAACAGACCGGCAAGAATGCCACGCCAAGCCAGCGGCAGCGTGATGCGGAAGAACACCGCGGCTTCGGACACACCGAGCGTGCGTGCGGCTTGTTCCAACTGCCCGTCCACTTCCTCGAACGCCGCGCGCGCAGGCTTGAACACCAGCGGGAGCGAAGCCACCGCCGCAGCGATCACTGCAGCCTGCCAGGTGAACACCAGGTTGATACCGAACCACGACTGCAGCCACGCGCCGATCGGGCCATTGCGGCCGATCAGCACCAACAGGTAGTACCCCAGCACCGTCGGCGGCAGCACCATCGGCAAGGTCAGCAACGAATCCAGCAGCTCACGGCCTGGAAAACGCCGACGCGCCAGCAGCGCGCCCAGTGCTACGCCCAGCACCAGGTTGATCGCGGTGGCCCAGCCAGCCACCTTCAGCGACAACCCCAATGCGCTCCAGTCCAGATCCATGCCTCAGGGCTTGCCGAACCCGTGTTTGGCCAGGATCGCCTGGCCCTGTGCCGAACGCAAGAAGGCGGTGAAGCGCCTGGCTTCCGCCTGCTGTGGGCTGGCCTTGATCACGGCCAGCGGATAGGCAATGCGCCCTGCCACCGGCACCGCGAAGGCACGGCGCACGCGGTTGGGCATCGCCTGCGCATCGGTGGCATAGACGAAGCCGGCATCCACTTCACCGCGTGCCACGTAGTCCAACGACTGGCGCACGTTCTGCGTGGTGATGGCCTTGCCCTGCACCGACGGCCACAGGCCCGCCACTTCCAGTGCACCCTTGGCATAGCGGCCCACCGGCACGCTGTCCGGGTTGCCCAGTGCGATGCGCTGCACACCAGCACCGGCCAGGTCCTTCAAGGTACGCGGCGCCGCCTTGGCCTGCGGCGGCACCACCACCCACAGCGCGTTCACCGCGAACACCTCGCGGGTGCCGGCCGCCAGCAGATCCTGCTGTTCGGCCTGGTCCATCGTGGTTTCATCGGCCGACGCGAACACATCCACCGGTGCGCCGCGGCTGATCTGCTGCAGCAGCACGCCGGAGGCGGCGAAGTTGAAATCCACCTTGGTTCCCGGGTGCGCCTTTTCGTAGGCCGCGCCCAGTTCACGGAAGCTCTCGGTCAGGCTTGATGCCGCCGACACCGTCAGCTCGGCCGCCCAGGCCGGCACCGTGGCCAGCAGGCCCAGCAACAACAGTCCAGCTCGCTTCATCGTCGGCTCCCGGCCAGGTTCAGTTCGGATCGGATTCGTCGGCCACCGCCAGCGCTGCCAGGCGCTCGGGCTGCAGCAGCAGGATCTCGCGCTGCTTCACCGCGATGATCCCATCATCGCTCAGGCGGCGCAGCACGCGGCTGGCGGTTTCCGGCGCCATCCGCAGGTAATTGGCGATCTCGGTACGCGCCATCGTCAGGTTGAAGCGCGTTGCGGAAAAGCCGCGCCGCGCGTAGCGCTCGGACATGTCCAGCAGGAACGCAGCCATGCGTTCTTCGGTACGGTGGTTGGCGGCCAGGGTCGCGACCTTGCCGATCTCCGCGCTGAGCAGGCTGAACAGCTTGGCCTGTAGCCCCGGCATGCGGGTGGCCAACAGGCTGAGCTTGGGGAACGAGATGCGGCACAGGTGCACGGTGTCCAGCGCCACCGCATTGCAGGGAAAGCGTGAACCGTGGATCGCGTTGAGGCCGATCACTTCACCCGGCAGGCTGAAGCCCAGCACCTGCTCGTTGCCCTGGCTGTCATCGACGAAGGTCTTGACCATGCCAGCGCGCACCGCAGCAATCGAATCGAACGATTCGCCAGCGCGGAAAATGTAGTCACCCGCATGGAACGGACCGACATGGTCCACCAGCACGTGCAGATCGCCCAGTGCTGTCTTGTCGTAACCCTGCGACATGCATGCGTCGGAGAACGCACAGGTGCTGCAGAAGTGCAGTGCGTCGCCATCATCGGCGGCGGCGGGGTTGGGTGTGGCCCGGCCGAGACGGCCCTGCGAAGGCGGAATTGAAGACATCGGTGCAAGACTCAAGCGATGGCGGCCGCCGGCCGGAAGCATGCGGCCATCATACGCCACAGCAGGCGCCCTTCTTCGGCCAGGCGCAGTACGCGCGCATCCCACTGCGCCCAGCCGCGTGCCAGCAACGGCGACAACGCGGGCAGCTGGTCGGCAAAACATTCCTCGAACGGTTCATCGTTGCGCCACTCGAAGGCAGCCGCATCGAGGGCGTGGTCACAGGCGATGCTCTGCGCCACTTCGGCCACCAACCGCTCGTCCTCGGACAGGATCAACCCGGCAGACACGCCCATGTGCCCGGCCTGCAGCCGCGCACGCCATTCGCCCAGTTCGTCCTCCAGCCGGTAGAACACCTCGCCGATCTGGCTGCAGGCGGACAGCCCAAGGCCGATGAAATCGCTGCGGTCGCGGCGTGGCACACCGGCAAGATCGCAATGGCGCTGGCCATCGCCCGGACCGTGCGGGTTCGGCAGATCGCCGCGCTGATAGTGATCGCCACCAATCGGTTCGTAACCCGCAGCGCGCAGCAGGCGCCAGGCCTGCAGCCAATGGACGGCCGAGGGATGTTCCGGCAGCGCACACGGCGCCGGCAGCAGGATGCGCTCCGGCGCCTCGGCCAGCACCTCGTGCAGCCGTTCAATGAAGCCGGCGTCCTCGCTGCCGGGTACCCGCAACTGGTAGTAGCGCGCGGTGAAGCCCACCTGTCGCGCCTGTGCCAGCAGGGTCGGCCCCGGTGCATCGGCACGATCGATCACGTTCAAGCGGGTGCAGCCCACCGCACGCAGCTGCGCCGGCGCCAGCGCGCTGCCTGCGTCCAGCCGCACCTCCACCTGGGGCCGCGCCACGGTGCGCAGGTGCTGCGGCACCGCATCCAGCAGCTGGCCCAGCTGCGGCGGCGGCAACGTCTCGGCCAGCCCCAGCTGCAGCACCATCGCCACCACTTCACGGTCCTCGGCCAGCGCGTCGGCCTGCAGCCGCAGCGCCAGCAGCAGGGTATCCAGATACGCCTGCGGTGGCGCATCGCGTCCGCCACGGCCGGCCTGGAAGCCGAGCGTCAAGCCACGCGGGATCAGGTGCTCGTTGCTGGCGCGCACGGCGGCGCGCCACCCGCTTTCGCCAAAGCCGGTGCTGAACTGGTCAGCCGGCGGAAACAGCACGTGCCGGGGCTGCCGCAGCAATGCCGCCTGCAGCGCAGTGTCCTCGCTCTCGTCAACGTGGAAGCTCATGGCAGACATCTTCGGGCGTTCCTCTTCGCGTGGCCCTGATTGAAATCAAGCGCGGCGCATCTGATGGTTGCTGCCGGCCAGCGGCCGGCACTACCACTTCACCCACCATTTGGTAGTGCCGGCCGCTGGCCGGCAAACACCTTCACCCGCCGCGCACCCGCTCGGCGGCGGCCGCATCGATGGCTTCGGGCAGATCGGTTTCGCGGTCGATCTGCGGGAAGTGGCGGCGTTCCATGCGACGGATCGCAAAGTGCATCCACGCCAGTGCAGCCGCCACCAGCACGAACAGCAGCATGAAGCAGCTGCTCCAGATGCCCACCGCGTCATTCAGCGCGCCAAACACGATCGGCAGGATGAAGCCACCCAGGCCACCGATCATGCCGACCACGCCGCCCACCGCACCCACGTGCCTGGGGTAGTACACCGGAATATGCTTGTAGACCGCGGCCTTGCCCAACGACATGAAGAAGCCCAGCACGAACACCAGCACGGTGAACATCACCACCCCGATGGCCAGATGGAAGTGGATCGGGCCATGGATGCCCTTCACCACATACTCGGTATCCGGGTAGGCCAGCAGGAAGGTGCAGATGGCCGACACGCCGAAGGTCCAGTACATCACCCGGCGCGCGCCCATCCGGTCCGACATCCAGCCACCGACCACGCGGAACAGGCTGGCCGGGATCGAATAGCACGCCGCCAACATGCCGGCGTGGCCCACGTCCATGCCATAGGCGCCCACCAGGTAGTGCGGCAGCCACAGCGCCAGCGCCACGAAGCCGCCGAACACGAAGAAGTAGTACAGCGAGAACCGCCAGACCTGCAGGTTCTTCAGCGGCGCCATCTGCTCGGCGAACGGGACCGGCTTCACGCCCTCGCGGCGGCGCTGCTCCAGCGACGGGTCTTCCTTGCTGAAGAGGAAGAACAGCACCGCGGTAACTGCCAGCGCAACGGCCCAGACCTTGGCGACCATGGTCCAGCCGGCCGCCACCATCACCAGCGGCGCCAGCAGCTTGGTCACCGCCGAGCCAATGTTGCCGGCACCGAAGATGCCCAGTGCGGTGCCCTGCTTGCTGGCCGGGAACCACTTCGAGACGTAGGCCACGCCCACCGAGAAGTTACCGCCGGCGATGCCCACGCACAGCGCGGCAATCAGGAACTGGGTGTAGGTCTGTGCGTAGGTCAGCATCCAGGTGGCCACTGCGCCACACAGCATCACCAGCACCATCACCTTGCGGCCACCGAACTGGTCGGACCAGATGCCGAGGAAGACGCGGCTGACCGAGCCGGTCAGCACCGGCGTGGCGATCAACAGGCCGAACTGGGTGTCATTCAATCCGAGCTGTTGACTGATCTGGATACCGATGATCGAAAAGATCATCCACACCGCGAAGCACACGGTGAAGGCGAACGTGCTCAGCCACAGCGCACGTTGCTGCTGCCCGGCACTGGCGGGGGCAAGGGCCTGGTTCATGAATTTTCCTCGTTCAAGGGGGTTCAGCCGATATCCGCTTCGGCTTCGATCTCATCCAGCCCGCGCACCGGGTAGCGCTCCTGCAGCTGCAGCAGGTAGGCCTGCACCTCGCGTTGCCGTACCTGTAGCTCCAGGTAGTCACGCAGCTGCGGCAGCACCGTTTCGAACGGCTGCGGGTGGCCTTGCTCGCGGGCATCGACGCAGACCACGTGGTAGCCCCAGCGCGATTCCACCGGGAAACCGGCCAGGCCCTCGCGCAGGCGGAACACCTGGCGGTCGAACTCCGGCGTGGTCTGCCCACGCTGCAACCAGCCCAGGTCGCCGCCCTCGCTGCTGGATGGGCATCGCGAATGGCGCAGGGCGAAATCGGCGAACAGGTGCGGCGACTCCTTCAGCAGCCCGACCAGTCGCTCGCCCTCGGTGCGTGCGGCAAAGCGCCCGGCCACATCATCGGCCGGCGCAGCCAGCAGGATATGGCGCAGGCGCACGCGGTCGGGGGAGTGGAAGCGCTCCGGGTTCTGCTCGAAGTAGCGCCGGCAGTCTTCATCGGTCGGCACGCGGTCTTCGATCGCATCTTCCAGCAGTTGCTGGATCAGCACTTCCTCGTCGCTTACCCGGTTGCCCTCCGGCGCCTGCAGCCCAAGCCGCTGCGCTTCCAGGCGCAGCAGCTCACGCACCACCAGTGCACGTGCCGCTTCAGCACGTGACTGCTCCGGGCGCATCGCCCGGTGGTGCTGCATCTCGCGGGCGATGTCAGCCTCGCTGATCGCGGTCTCGTCCACGAACAGCCGGCACGGTGCCGGCTGCCCGAGCGAGCGCGGCCCCTGCGCTGCCGCGTCATGGTGGTGCGAATGCGCCTCGGCGGGAACCGGCGCAGCGGAGTCGATCACGGTGATCGGCAGGAATTTCGGCAGGCTGCCCATGGCTTACTCCCGCGGACCGTAGCGCAGCGTGGCCTGGCGGCGGCGCACCACCTGGTAGGGCCTCCACAGGTAGCTGATCGGAATGCTCCACACGTGCACCAGGCGGGTGAACGGCGCGATCAGGAACAGGGTCAGGCCCAGGAAGATATGCATCTTGTAGACCCAGCTGACGCCTTCGATGTAATCAGCAGCACCGGCACGGAAGGTCACGATGTGCTGCGCCCACTCGGCCAGCTGCACCATCACCCCGCCGTCCAGGTGCCCGGACGAGATGCGGATGCTGTACAGGCCCAGGCACAGCTGCGCGAACAGCAGCACCAGTACCAGGGTGTCACCGAAGCTGCCGGTGGCCCGCACGCGCGCGTTGAACAGGCGGCGTACCAGCAGGATGCTGATGCCGATGAAGCACAGTGCGCCGAACACACCACCAACCACCATCGCCAGCATCTGCTTCTGCGAGGAGGTGATGAAGTGCTCGTACACCGCGTGCGGGGTCAGCAGGCCGACCAGATGGCCACCGAGGATGGCCAGGATGCCGATGTGGAAGCAGTTGCTGCCGATCCGCATGCCCTTGTCCGACAGCATCTGGCTGGAGCCGGTTCGCCAGGTGTACATGGCCTTGTCATAGCGGGCCCAGCTGCCGATCAGCAGCACCGCCACGGCGATGTACGGGTAGTACTGGAAGGCGAATTGATGCAGGGAGTAACTCATGGCTGGACCTCTCGATGCGAAGGACGGGCCGGCGAACGCACGGGCGGCTTGCAGTCTTCGGCGGGGGCTTCGGCGCCGAAGCGCACCGCCTCCTCCTCCCACAAGCGATCCATGGCCTCGGCGGTATCGTCGCGGACTTCCTCGCTGGCACGCTGGCGCAGCGCCTGCAGATCGGCCTTGCCGTCACCGGCTTCGACCAGGATCTCGAACAGCACCCGGTGCGGCAGCTCACGCTCGGCGGCACGCGCCGCCAGCATCCCGGCGATATGGCCGATGTGGTGCAGCCACTCGCGGGCCTCGCTGCCGGGGCGATGGGCCAGGAACTCCAACAGCAATGGCAGGTAGTCCGGCAGCTCCCGCGCATCCAGTTCGAAGCCGTTGCGGCGGTAGGTTTCGACCAGGTCGACCATGGCCTGGCCGCGGTCGCGCGACTCGCCATGGATGTGTTCGAACAGCAGCAGGCTCATCGAGCGGCCGCGATCGAAACTGGCCAGCCACGCCGCCTGCGCATCCAGCGCATCGGTGGCCAGCAGCTGCTGCACGAAGCTGCGCAGCTGCTGGCGGCGGGCGGCATTCAACGCCGGGGCGTCGCAGGCGGCGAGCAGTTCCTCGCCGTGCTGCCACAGTTCTTCACGGGGGTAGTCCAGCAGCACCCCGACCAGCTTGAGCACGCTCATCACACCACCTCCTTGCGGCGGTGGTTCGGGCCCTTGTCCACCACGAAGGTGGTGGTCTTGCGCTGGCCGAACAGGTCGGCCGGGCTGTCACCATTGCAGCCGTTGCCGAAGGTGAAGCCGCAGCCGCCGCGCTCGCCGAAGGCGTCGTTGGCGTACTCGCGGTGGCCGGTCGGAATCAAGAAACGGTCCTCGTAGTTGGCGATGGCCAAGTAGCGGTACATCTCTTCCACCTGGGCGATGCTCAGCCCGGTCTGTTCCAGCACGGCGGTATCTTCCACGCCGTCCACGTTCTTGGCCCGGCGCCAGGCACGCATCGCCATCAGCCGCTCCAGCGCGCGTACCACCGGCGCCTCGTCACCGGCCGTCAGCAGGTTGGCCAGGTAGCGCATCGGAATGCGCAGCGACGCCACGTCCGGCAGCTCGCCGCTCATGCCCACGCGGCCACGCTCGGCGGCGGACTGGATCGGCGACAGCGGCGGCACGTACCAGACCATCGGCAGCGTGCGGTATTCCGGGTGCAGCGGCAGCGCCAGCTTCCAGTCGATCGCCAGCTTGTACACCGGCGACTGCTTGGCCGACTCCAGCCAGCTGTCCGGGATGCCCTCCTTGCGCGCGGCGGCGATCACCGCCGGATCGTTCGGGTCCAGGAAGATGTCCAGGTGGGCCTGGTACAGGTCCTTCTCGGCCGGCACCGAGGCGGCCTCGGCGATGCGATCGGCGTCGTACAGCATCACGCCCAGGTAGCGGATGCGGCCCACGCAGGTTTCCGAGCACACGGTCGGCTCACCCATCTCGATGCGCGGATAGCAGAAGATGCACTTCTCCGACTTGCCGCTCTTCCAGTTGTAGTAGATCTTCTTGTACGGGCAGGCCGACACGCACATGCGCCAGCCACGGCACTTGTCCTGGTCGATCAGCACGATGCCGTCTTCCTCGCGCTTGTAGATCGCGCCTGATGGGCACGCCGACACGCACGCCGGGTTCAGGCAGTGCTCGCACAGACGCGGCAGGTACATCATGAAGGTCTTCTCGAAGGCGCCGTAGATCTCCTTCTGCACCTGGTCGAAGTTGTAGTCGCGCGAGCGCTTGCTGAACTCCGAACCGAGGATCTCCTCCCAGTTGGGGCCCCACTCGATCTTCTGCATGCGCTCGCCACTGATCAGCGAACGCGGCCGCGCGGTCGGCTGGTGCTGGCTGTCCTTGGCGGTGTGCAGGTTCTGGTAGTCGAAGTCGAACGGCTCGTAGTAATCGTCGATCTGCGGCAGGTCCGGGTTGGCGAAGATCTTGGCCAGCATCCGCCAGCGACCGCCAGCGCGTGGCACCAGCTTGCCGCTGCCGGTACGCACCCAGCCGCCGTTCCACTTCTCCTGGTTCTCCCATTCCTTCGGATAGCCGATGCCCGGCTTGGTTTCAACGTTGTTGAACCAGGCGTACTCGACACCCTCGCGCGAGGTCCAGACGTTCTTGCAGGTGATCGAGCAGGTGTGGCAGCCGATGCACTTGTCCAGGTTCAGCACCATCGCGATCTGTGCACGGACCTTCATCACACCACCTCCTTGGCGGCGGCCGGTACGGCCTCGCCATCTAGCCAATCCACCTTGTCCATCTTGCGCACGATCACGAACTCATCGCGGTTGGTACCGCAGGTGCCGTAGTAGTTGAAGCCATAGGCCAGCTGCGCGTAGCCACCGATCATGTGGGTCGGCTTGAGCACGATGCGGGTCACCGAGTTGTGGATACCACCACGGGTGCCGGAAATCTCCGAGCCCGGCACGTTGATGATGCGTTCCTGGGCGTGGTACATCATCGCCATGCCCGGCATCACGCGCTGGCTGACCACCGCACGGGCGGCGATCGCACCGTTGACGTTGAACAGCTCGATCCAGTCGTTGTCGACGATGCCGGCACTGCGCGCGTCGTCCTCGCTGATCCACACGATCGGGCCGCCACGCGACAGTGTCTGCATGATCAGGTTGTCGCTGTAGGTGCTGTGGATGCCCCACTTCTGGTGCGGGGTGATCCAGTTCAGCACGATCTCCTTGTTGCCGTTCGGGCGCTGGTTCAGCAGCGGCTCCACCGTGCGCGTGTTGACCGGCGGCCGGTAGCTCATGAAGGCCTCGCCGAAGTCGATCATCCACTCGTGGTCCTGGTAGAACTGCTGGCGACCGGTCACCGTGCGCCACGGAATCAGCTCGTGCACGTTGGTGTAGCCGGCGTTGTAGCTGACGTTGTCGTCTTCCAGGCCCGACCAGATCGGAGAGGAAATGATCTTGCGCGGCTGTGCCTGGATGTCACGGAAGCGGATCGCCTCGTGCTCCTTGCCCACGGCCAGGTGGGTGTGCTCGCGCCCGGTGAAGGTGCCCAGCGATTCCCACGCCTTCACTGCCACATGGCCGTTGGTTTCCGGCGCCAGGTGCAGGATCACTTCGGCCGCGTCGATCGCGGTCGAGATGGCCGGGCGGCCCTGGCTTACGCCTTCTTCGTGCACGGTGTGGTTCAACTTGCCGAGGAACTCGACCTCGTGCCTGGTATCCCAGCTCATGCCCTTGCCGCCGTTGCCCTGCTTGTCCAGCAGCGGGCCGAGCGAGGTGAACTTGCGGTACAGGTTCGGGTAGTCACGCTCCACCACCGTCATCGACGGCATGGTCTGGCCCGGAATGGCCTCGCACTCGCCCTTCTTCCAGTCGGCCACGCCGAACGGCATGCCCAGCTCGTTGGGGGTGTCGTGCAGGGTCGGCACCAGCACCAGGTCCTTCTCCACGCCCAGCACGCCCGGCGCCATCTCGCTCACGGTGCGGGCCACCTCCTTGAAGATGTCCCAGTCACTGCGCGATTCCCACGCAGGGTCCACCGCCTTGGACAGCGGGTGGATGAAGGGATGCATGTCCGAGGTATTGAGATCGTCCTTCTCGTACCAGGTCGCGGTCGGCAGCACGATGTCCGAGTACAGCGCGGTGGTGCACATTCGGAAGTCGAGCGTGACCAGCAGGTCCAGCTTGCCTTCCGGCGCCTGGTCGCGCCACTTCACCTCCTGCGGCTTCACTGCGCCCATTTCGCCCAGGTCCTTGCCCTGCAGCCCGTGGCGCGTACCCAGCAGGTGCCGCAGCATGTACTCGTGGCCCTTGCCCGACGAACCGAGCAGGTTCGAGCGCCAGATGAACATCATGCGCGGGTGGTTCTGGCTGGCGTCCGGGTCGGCGAAGGCGAAGTCCAGCGAGCCGTCCTTGAACTTGCCCAGCGCGTAGTCCGCCGGGGCCACGCCGGCCGCTTCGGCCTCGCGTACCAGCTGCAGCGGGTTGCGGTCGAGCTGCGGGGTGCTCGGCAGCCAGCCCATGCGCACCGCGCGCAGGTTCAGGTCAGCCAGGCTGCCGCCGTACTTGCTGGCATCGGCCAGCGGCGACAGCAGCTCGTCCACCTGCAGCTTCTCGTAGCGCCACTGCCCGGTGTTGAAGTAGAAGAACGAGGTGCCGTTCATATGGCGCGGCGGCTTGCTCCAGTCCAGCCCGAACGCGAGCGGCTGCCAGCCGGTCTGCGGGCGCAGCTTTTCCTGGCCCACGTAATGCGCCCAGCCGCCACCGGTCTGGCCCACGCAACCGCACATGATCAGCATGTTGATCAGGCCGCGGTAGTTCATGTCGTTGTGGAACCAGTGGTTCATGCCCGCGCCGACGATGATCATCGAACGGCCATGGGTCTTGTCGGCGGTACGCGCGAACTCGCGGGCGATCTCGATCACCTGGGCGCGCGACACGCCGGTGATGCGTTCCTGCCACGCCGGCGTGCCCGGCACCATGTCATCGAAGCTCGATGCCACGTTGCCGCCGCCAAAGCCACGGTCCACGCCGTACTGAGCCAGCAGCAGGTCGTAGACCGTGGCCACCAGCGTCTCGCCGCCATCGGCCGTGGCCAGCCGGCGCACCGGAATGTTTCGGTCCAGTACGTCTTCGGCCGGCGCGGCAGTCCAGCCATCGCTTTCAATGCCACCGAAGTAAGGGAAGCTCACCGCCTCGATGCCGTCGTTGGCGTCGGACAAGCTCAGGCGCAGGCGTGTGTCGGCGCCATTGCTGGCCTTCTCTTCGATGTTCCAGCGGCCCTTTTCACCCCAGCGGAAACCGATGGAGCCATTGGGCACCACGATCTGGCCACTGTTCTCGTCGTAGGCCAGGGTCTTCCAGTCCGGGTTGTTGGCTTCACCCAGCCCGCCCAGCTCACTGGCACGCAGGAAGCGGCCCGCCACCAGGCGGCCATCGTCGCGGCGCTCAAGGCGCACCAGCATCGGCATGTCCGAGTACTGGCGGCAGTAGTCCTGGAAATACTGCGAGGGCGAATCGACATGGAACTCGCGCAGGATCACATGGCCGAAGGCAAAGGCCAGCGCCGCGTCGGTGCCCTGCTTGGGGTGCAGCCAGTGGTCGGTCAGCTTGGCCAGCTCGGAATAGTCCGGGCAGATCGCCACCGTCTTGGTGCCGTTGTAGCGCGCCTCGGTGAAGAAGTGCGCATCGGGCGTACGCGTCTGCGGCACGTTCGAACCCCAGGCGATGATGTAGCGGCTGTTGTACCAGTCGGCCGACTCGGGCACGTCGGTCTGCTCGCCCCAGATCTGCGGCGAGGCCGGCGGCAGGTCGCAGTACCAGTCGTAGAAGGACAGGCAGGCGCCACCCAGCAGCGACAGGTATCGCGCACCGGCAGCGTAGGACACCATCGACATCGCCGGAATCGGCGAGAACCCGACCACGCGGTCCGGGCCGTACTGCTTCACCGTGTACAGGTTGGAGGCGGCGATGATCTCGTTGGCCTCTTCCCACTGCAGGCGCACAAAGCCACCCATGCCGCGGCGGGTCTTGTACGAGCGCGCCTTCTCCTTGTCCTCCACGATGCTGGCCCAGGCATCGACCGGGGCCTTGCTCTTGCGGGCTTCGCGCCACAGGCGCAGCAGCGTGCCGCGGATCAGCGGGTACTTCAGCCGGTTGGCGCTGTACAGGTACCAGGAATAGCTGGCGCCACGCGGGCAGCCACGTGGTTCATGGTTGGGCAGGTCCGGGCGCGTGCGCGGGTAATCGGTCTGCTGGGTTTCCCAGGTGACCAGGCCGTTCTTGACGTAGATCTTCCAGCTGCAGGAGCCGGTGCAGTTCACGCCGTGTGTGGAACGTACGATCTTGTCGTACTGCCAGCGGGCGCGGTAACTGTTTTCCCAGTCGCGGCCCTCGCTCTTGGCAAAACCATGGCCATCGGCAAAGGTCTGGGGGTCACGCTTGAAGAACTGCAAGCGATCGAGGAAATAACTCATCGGGGATCTCCCTTTGCGGACATCGGCATCGTGGCTGTGTGTGTCATCTGGCTGCGGTGCGTTTTCATGTCGTCAGCAGGGTGTCTCGGCACCGCGCCGGTAGTACCACCACCAGGTCACGGCCAGGCAGGTGACATAGAAAACAACGAATCCGTACAGCGCCATGTCGGGGCTGCCGGTCAACGTAATGGACGAGCCGTAGCTCTTGGGAATGAAGAAACCGCCGTAGGCACCGATCGCACCGGAGAAACCGACCACCGCGGCCGACTCGATGCTGGCCTGGTGTGCGGCCGTGGCCTTGCCCTCGGCGTTGTCGTTGGCCGACCAGCGCTCATGCAGGGTGCGGAAGATCACCGGGATCATGCGGAAGGTGGTGCCGTTGCCGATGCCACTGAGCACGAACAGCGCCATGAAGCTGAGCAGGAAGCCATGGAAGTTGCCGCCCTGGCCATGGCTGGGCAGGAAGTGCAGCACGCCGAACACCGCCGCGATCATCAGCGCGAACACCCAGAAGGTCAGGCGGGCGCCACCCCAGCGGTCGGCCATGCTGCCGCCCACCGAACGCATCAGCGCGCCCAGCAGCGGGCCGATGAAGGCGTAGGCCAGCGGGTTCACGTCCGGGAACTGGCTCTTCACCAGCATCGGGAAGCCGGCCGAGAAACCGATGTAGGAACCGAAGGTGCCGATGTACAACCAGCACATCAGCCAGTTGTGCTTGCGGCGGAAGATCACCGCCTGCTCGGAGAACGACGAGCGGGCGCTGGTCAGGTCGTTCATGCCGAACCAGGCCGCGATGGCGCACAGCGCGATGGCCGGCACCCAGATGAAGCCGGCGTTCTGCAGGAACAGCGGTGCCCCACCCTCCACCGCGGGCTGCGGTGCACCACCCAGCGCACCGAACACGCCTACGGTGATGACCAGCGGGATCACCGCCTGCGCCACCGACACGCCCACATTGCCCAGGCCGGCGTTCAGGCCCAGCGCCAGGCCCTGCTTCTGCTTGGGGTAGAAGAAGGAGATGTTGGACATCGACGACGAGAAGTTCGCGCCGCCGAAGCCACACAGGATCGCGATGGCCACGAACACCCAGTACGGCGTGGCCGGGTCCTGCACCGCAAAGCCGAGCCAGAGCGTCGGCGCCAGCAGCGACGCGGTGGACAGCGCGGTCCAGCGGCGGCCGCCGAAGATCGGGATCACGAACGAATAGAAGATGCGCAGGGTTGCGCCGGACAGGCTGGGCAGCGCCACCAGCCAGAACAGCTGGTCGGTACTGAAGTTGAAGCCGATCTTCGGCAGGCTGATCGACACCGCCGAGAACAGCACCCAGACCGAGAAGGCCAGCAGCAGCGAGGGGATCGAAATGACCAGGTTGCGGGTGGCAACCCGCTTGCCGGTGCGCTCCCAATAGCCGGGGTCCTCCGGCGTCCAGTCGCTGATGACGCGACCCGGACGGGCAGTGCTGCGGACAACAGGATCGCTACCGACGGTCATACATGGCTCCAAGGCTGTGGAATGACGTGGGTATTGCTTTCAAGTTGTGACCCGTCGTCATGCAGCCATTAGGCCGTGCAGCAACTACGACGGGGTTGATCTGGATCAATCAGGAGCCGGTTTCCACCCTGCCCCTGACAAATGTCAAATCGATGAAGCGGTATTGCGGCGCGTGACTCCGCGCTGGCGCACGCTATCGCGCACGTCTACATCGAACTGCAGCTGAAGCTGGCTGCCATCTTCCAGGGCAATGTCGAATGGCAGGCCATCCCGGCACGGCAGCCGTGCCGCCAAGGCCTCAACTGCCGAGCGCGGCAGTACCAGGCGGCAGAAGGTGCCACCATCGAGCAGTACCGGTTGATCGCCGCCATGCAGCGACACCGCCATGCCCCAGCCCTCGATACCGCCGAAGCGGGTCATGTTCTCGACCGATTCACCGGCCAGCAGGCGCGCCAGTTCGGCCTCATCCAGGCGAAGCCGTACCGATTGGTCCTGCAACTGCACTTTCATGACGCAACATCCTCCCATTGTTCGGGGGTATTGCAGTTGACCAGGCAGGCTTCGTCAACGCTTTCAAGCGCCAGCACGTGCATCTGCAGGCGACGCTGGAACGCCTGTACAGAGCGCGGCCCTTCCGCATCATCCAGCATCGCGGCCAGCACGCTACGAGTGGCATTGTCCACATTCAACAGCATGGGAAAGGGATGCCCGTCAAAGATCGTGCACGCGCCCCGCCCCTCGGCAGCCAGCCGTTGCAGCAGCCGTGGCGCCAGCAACGGCGTATCCACCGCTACCACCCAGGCCGGGCTGTCGGGCATCTGCTGCATCACGCTGTGCAACCCTCCCAGTGGGCCGCAGCGCGCAACCTGATCGGGGATGCCACCGAAGGTCGGATAGTCACCGCTTACCCATACCCGTTCGGCGCCAGCCTGCATCAACAGGCCACGCATGTGTTCCAGCAGCGTGCGGCCCTGCCACGGCAGCAGTGCCTTGTCGCGACCCATCCGGCTGGACAGGCCACCGGCCAGTACGATGCCGTTGATGCTCATCGCAGTAGAGCCACGCCATGCGTGGCTGCGTCGGCATCAATGTTGATGATCATGCGCATGGTCATCGGCATGTCCGGGTTCGCTGTCCACGTGACACAGGCTGCAACCCTCGCTCCACGCGCTGTCGCCGTCCTCGTAATGCTCCTGCTTCCAGATCGGGCACTGGTGCTTGACCACCTCGATCAACTGCCGGCAGGCGCGGAACGCCTCGTCCCGGTGCGGGCTGCCGGCGGCCACCACCACCGCCACATCACCAATGCCCAACCGGCCCTTGGCATGGGCCACATACAGTATCAGCTTCGGGCCAAACGTCGCCTCGACCTCGGCGGCCAACCGCTTGAACTCGTTCAACACCAGCGGCTCGAACAGGTCGTAGGTGATCCCGGTCACCGGCCGGCCGATGTTGACGTCGCGCACCTTGCCGATGAACACGTCGATGCCACCGAAGCCTGGATCGGAGACCGCGGCGATGCCCTCGGCCGGATCGATCGCCGCCTGCGCGCGGTCCACCACCTTCGCGATGATCTTCCCGCTCATCGCTCAGCCCCCGCTCACCGGCGGCAGGATCGCCACCCGGCCATCGTCGGGCAGCGCCTCGTGGTCGCGCAGCACGCGTTGCTGGTCGGCGAACGCCGAATAATCCAGCAGGCCGGCACGGAAACCCGGCCAACGCACCGGCAGCAACTCGCGCAGCGCCTGGCGCAGATCGGCCACGGTGCCACCGGCCACATCCACGGCGATCTCGCGGCTGGCATCCAGATCGGAAAACGCACCGAACAACTGCAGATTCACCTGTTTCATCATGACTCCTGGCTCACCAGCTGCACCGGTTCGTGGTGACCCCAGCCTTGCACGCGCACGAAGGTGCCAGCGCTGGCCAGGTCTCCCTCGGCCTCCAGCACCACCCAGGCGTTGGCCTGCAGCATGGACATCAAACGGAACGACTCCTGCCCGGACAGCACGCGCGCGCTCAGGCGCCCCTGCCCATCCATTTCCACCCGCGCACGCGCGTGGAAGCGCAGGCCCGGCGGCTTGCGCACGTCGGCCTGCAGCGGCAGCTGCAACATGAGCTCCGGCGCCAGCCCCAACAGGCGGCGCAGCACCGGCTCGACGAAGAAACGCTGGCCCACGGCCGCCGACACAGGGTTGCCCGGCAGGCCAAAGTACAGTGCGCCATTGGGCAGCACCGCGAACAGCAGCGGCTTGCCCGGGCGGATGGCCACCTTGTGGAAGACGATGCGCGCACCACGGCCGCGCAGCGCATCGGGAACGAAATCGTAGCGCCCGGCCGACACCGCGCCGGTGCTGATCAGCACCTGCGCGCCAGCGGCCAGCGCTTCATCCAGCACCGCATTGAACGCGGCCACGTCGTCGCCCACCGCGCCCTGCCAGACCACCTCGGCACCGGCGGCCTGCAGGCGGCCGACCAGATACGGCCGGTTGCTGTCACGGATCTGGCCGGATTCCAGCGCCTGCGCCGCCTCGGTCACCAACTCCTTGCCGGTGGCGATCACTGCCGCCTTCGGCCGCGCCACCACCGCCACCTGGCCCACGCCGATGGCATGCAGCAGGGTGCGCGCATTGATATCCAGCACCTGCCCGGCCTGCAGCACGCGCTCGCCTTCGCTCACGTCCTGGCCGCGCAGGCGCACATGCTGGCCCGGCTTCACCGATGCCTTCAAGGCGATGCGGGTCGGGCGTCCCTCCTCGCTGGCGAGGATCTCCACGTTCTCGACCGGCACCACCGTATCCAGCCCGGACGGCATACGTGCACCGGTCATGATTTCCCATGCACCCTCGCCGCCTTCGGCGCCGGCATCGCCGGCCGCCTGCCAGCCCTGCACCGCGAATTCGGTACCGGCCTCGAACGCCGCGCCGTTGGCGCGCAGCGCGAAGCCGTCCATCGCCGAGTTGTCGAACGGCGGCAACGACTGCCCGCTGTGGATGTCACTGGCCAGGGTACGGCCGCCGGCCTCATGCAGCGGCAGGCGCTCGGCCGGCAGCGGCGTGGCTGCGTCCAGCAGGTGCTGCAGGGCTTCGCTGTAGGCAATCATCAGTGGCCACCACCCTCGACCATCGCCAGGGCATGGCCCAGTACCGGCGCCAGGATGTCCAGGCACTGCGCCGCCGCCTTCGGGCTGCCGGGCAGCGCGAACACCAGCATGTTGCCCAGCTGCACCACCTCGGCGCGGCTCAGCCAGGCCATCGGCGTGTGCTGTGCACTCAGTGCCCGCACCATCTGCGCCAGGCCATGTACCGGCCGCGCGTTCAGGGAACGCAGCGCCTCCGGGGTCAGGTCACGCGGGCCCAGCCCGGTACCACCGGTACACAGGCACAGGCGCACGCCCTCGGCGGCCAAGGCCTGCAGGCGGCCCGCCAATGGCTCGATGCCATCGGGCAACACCTCAGCGGCCACCACCTCGCCGCCCAGCTTTTTCAGGCCGGTCACCAGGGTCGGGCCAGAGATATCCTCATAGGTGCCGTCGCTGGCGCGATCGCTCAGCGTGATCACCGCGCAGGCCGCGCCCTCCAGGCCCTTCGGCGCACGCGGCTTGAAACGCGTGCGCTCGGCATCGTCCATGCCGTCGGGGTGCAGCCAGACACCGCGCTTGCCGCCTTCCTTGAACAGCAGGCGGATGCCTTCGATGCGCAGGGCCGGTTCCACCGGCTTGCTCAGGTCGTACAGGGTAAGCAGCGCCGCGTTGACGCCGGCCAGTGCCTCCATCTCCACGCCGGTGCGCGCCTCGCTGGCGCACTCGCACCACACGCGGATCGCCTGCCGTTCCGGTACCGGCGCGCAGAACACCTGCACCAGTTCCAGCGGCAGCGGATGGCACAGCGGCATCAGCATCGAGGCCATCTTGGCGCCCTGCAGGCCGGCAATCTCGGCCATCACCAGCGCATCGCCCTTGGGCAGGCGGCGCTCGACGATCAGCGGATAGGCCACTGGACCGGCATGCAGCTCGCCCACCGCCACCGCACGTCGGCGGGTGATGCGCTTGTTGCGGACATCGGCCATATGGAAGGCCGCATTCAATTCCCCACTCATCGTGTTGCTCATCCTCCGATGGAGGCCAGGTGCGGGGTCAGCCCGGTCTGGCCCTGGTGCAGTCCATGCCCGGCCGCTTTCAGGCCAAGCTGTGTGGTGATGCGTGCCAGCAGTGCGTCATGGTCATCGTCGCTCTGCAGCAGCGGGCGCAGCGGCACGCCGAACTCGCCGAACAGGCACAGCCGCAGGTCGCCCTTGGCGGTCACCCGCAGGCGGTTGCAGCCCTTGCAGAAGTCGCGTGAATACGGGGCGATGATGCCGATGCTGCCGCGATGGTCAGGGTGGCCGAACTCGCGCGCCGGACCGGCATCGGCGGCGCGCGGCCGTTCGTGCCAGCCAGCCGCCAGCAGCTGCTCGATCACCACGTCGGCGCGCAGGTGGTGGCGCTGGAAATAGGCTTCGTTGTCGCCGGTGCGCATCAGTTCGATGAAGCGCACGCTGAAGGGGCGGTCACGCAGGTAGTCCATCCACTGCGGCAGCTCGTCGTCGTTCAGGCCGCGCAGCAGCACCGCGTTGAGCTTGATCGCCGGCAGGCCCAGTGCCTGTGCCAGGGCCAGGCCCTGTTCGATCTCCGGCAGACGGTCATGCCCGGTGATGGTCCTGAAGCGTTCGCGCTGCAGGCTGTCCATGCTCACGTTCAGCGCGGTCAGGCCTGCCCGGTGCCAGCCCGGCAGGCGCCGCGGCAGCAGCGTGCCATTGGTCGTGATGGCCACCTTGCGGATGCCCGGCACTGCCGCCACGGTGGCGATGATCTCGTCCAGATCCTTGCGCAGGCTGGGCTCGCCGCCGGTCAGGCGGATCTTGCTCATGCCCAGCGCCGCGAACGCACGCACAAGGCGCGCGATTTCATCCACCTGCAGGAAGCGCGGGCGGCCATCGGCCTGGTAACCGTCGGGCAGGCAGTAGCTGCAACGGAAGTTGCAGGCTTCGGTCAACGACAGGCGCAGGTACGGAAAGCTGCGTCCGAAACCGTCGGTGAGTTGGCTCATGGCTGGTCCACCTTGTTGCTCCACCGTCTTGCCTGTGCCCGGAACGGCCCGGATACCCTCGCCTGCTGGAACGATTGCCAGGGTACGCGGCCTTCAGTTCCATGGGCATGACTTAAATCAATCGTCTTCGGCCCCGCGCGGCAGGCGTTATGGCAGCATGCGGCTTTCCGTGCAGCGGGCGTGTGACAACCCTCATGATGATGAACGATTTCCAGCAACTGCTGCATGCCGCCGGCCAGCAGGCTGAACCGCAACGCTTGCTGTTCGTATTCGTGCGCGCCGAGCTGCCCGAATCGCCCACCGGTGACCAGCGCGACCGGCATGACCGCCGCGAGGGCGGCACCCTGTCGCCGGTGCTGTGCGTGGACAAGCTGCCGGACGAGGTGCCCAGCTTCCAGGCGCTGGCGGCCGAGTCGACCACCACCGGCATTGACTGGGACCTGGTGTTCGTGGCGGCACTGGATGGCAGAGGTGGTTTCGCACCCAACAGCGACGAAGCCGCGCGCCCGCTGAAGCTGATGGTCAACGCCATCCACGACGGTCAGATCGGCCGCTTCGCCGCCTTCGACCGGGGCGGCGAGCCTGTCCAGTTCTATTGAGCCACCAGCTGCAAGGTCAGAAAGAAGATCACCAGCACAGTGTTCAGCCCCCAGGCCACGGTCAGCCCGCGCGCCGCCACGCCCAGGTTGGGGTTGTGCGCGGCGGGCGCCGCCCGCCAGACCGCCGGGATGATCCAGCCGGTATAGAGCAGCAGCACGGCAAATACCCCCAGCAGCAGCGGGGTGCGCTGGTTGGCCAGGGCCCAGAGGGCCACCGCCCACAGAATATTGCTGGGAATGACGCCCTGCAGCCAGAAAACACTCCAAAGGCGGGAACGGCCCTGAGTGTCGGGGGTTGGGTGCAGCGAAGCGGTCGCGGTCATAAGTCTCCTTCTGTTTAGGAAACGTGCTGAACAAGCCTGCGCTTGGTGGCTGGGAACGTCAAGGAACAACGGAATCGGTAGCGCCGGGCCATGCCCGGCGGAATCCTCCATGTTCATGCGCCGTCGGCTCGCCGGGCGTGGCCCGGCGCTACCGGTCCTGTTATCCCTGTCGCCATCGCCCCTCCCCACCCGCCCCCTTCCTCCTTCCAACCTCGACACCTGTCGCAGATTGCACGGTGCGGGCGGATCACCGCGCCAGCCTGTGCTGGCAGTGCTTAACAGCGTGGGAGAATGCCGAAAGCGTCTCCAATCGAGTGATGTTTGCAACTCTTCTGATTGGCATTGCACAGCGCCAAGGGCTCAGATGGCGTGCCACCGGAAAAGGGTGGCCGGGCTTCGAATCCCGTGTTGGCCTTGAGTAAGTGCGCTTGCCAGCCGGCGTCACCATGCGTGGCGCCGGCTGGCAATCCGACTGCCGGCTATGGCGGGCGGTGCGTTGGGGGCGTTCGCGCCCGCCGGCTTGAGGCCAACCCGGATTCGAACCACGTACCGCCCGCCACCTTTCGGGTGGCGGCTACCGATTGCCCTGCACGGAGCCTCGCCATGAACGAATCGGACTTCCCGCATCTGCACGCTTACCGCAGCACCGCCGGCGACGACGGTTCGCCACAGGCTGCGCCTGCGGTGGACAGGAACACCTTCATTGCCAATCTCCACCGCATCGGCTCCGGTGCGGCGGCCGACGGACAGCCCTGGCCGGAGCGGCATCAGCTGCCCGGGCGCTGCCTGGCCCTGGCCGATGCCGATTGCGCGTTGAGCGGGTTGCGGGTGGTGCTGGAAATGCTACTGGCGGCGGAACGCACCCGGCAGAACGGCGAACCGGAAGAGTACGTGGGCGACCGGGTGATGGAGGGATTGGTCAAGGCCTGCCAGTCGTTGTGCGCGCAGGCGGTGGGGCGGTTGCAGCCCGAAGGGTGAGCGCGATGCGCAACGCCCTTAAGCGAGGAACGCTTTCAGCAGGCGTCAATGCTCGCTGAAAGCGCCCCTCAGATCGACGCCGATGATCGGTGAGAAGTCCGCCTTCCACAGCTCCAGCTCGAAGAGCTGATCGTGATTGTCCAGGCACAGGGTGACTCTCACCGGCACGCCGTCGGCATCGGCAAGCATCGCCGTGGCAATGTCACTTCCGAAGACCTGGGTCGTGCTGGACAGGAACACTACACCCCCAAATCCGACGACCTCCACGTCCTCCACCTGGGCTAGCGCCAGATCCTTCAACAACCGTTCGGACAGCTCGGTCGCCCCAGGCAGCAGCCTGTGGATGAGGGAGACCTCGTCGGGGGTGAGGAATCTGGGCACGGGATGTCCTTCAGAGCACCGCGCCCGCCATCAGCAGATGCTCGATCCGCCATGTCTTGGCGTAGATGAGAATGACGCTTCCGGTCGAGCGGGTCTCGATACGGAAACACTTCAGGCCGGACAGCGGATAGCCGACCGCTTTCCAACGATCAAGAAGATCAGCAAGTCCCGGCTCGTTATCGTCAACCCTGGCGAACTCAATTCGCTCTTCACCCAGTAAAACTGGCAGAGCGTTCTGCGCGAGCAGACATCCTGTGCAGCATGAGCCGGATAGGAAACAGCCATGACAACGCATCGATGGAGAACTTCTTCCAGCGACAGTAGCGGGAACATACAAAGCAGAGGATCTAAAGCAATCACGACGAGACACGCGCAAACGTCGCCCTGCACATCGAGATGTTCTAGAACCCAAGACAGCGCCACCGCTCCAGCGACGAGCCGCCCCGATAAAGTTCGAGACGCAGCAGGCACTTGGCGGCTGATGGCTACCCGGGAAACACTGGACGATTAACCTTTGGATCAGGCGCCGCCCAGCTTCTTAACATTCTTCTCCTTCACCACGTCCAGCATCGATTTGACCGCCTCAACTCCAAGATTCAGGGCCACTATTAGAGAATCGCAAAGTTTCAGATCATGATCATCCAACGCCGGGACTAGTTCCTTCAGCAACTTCAGCGCTAGATCCGTCTTCCCCAATAGCGCCAATGCAGTTGCATGATTGATATGAGCGTGAGCACCTCTCAAGCCCCGCGTCTCGAGAAATGATGCAAATTCCATCAAGGTCATTGAAGACTTCGCTTCAATAACGTTTCGCAGCTCGATCGATGAAAGAATGCTCTCAACCACATCATCGTCTGCCATTTGATCCCTTCCGATAAACGGCCGATCCGCGATTCGGCTGCTGTAGGAAAGATGCGGCCCAAAGGAGTCAAACAATGGAAATACAAAATTCCATACATAGAGCCCCCTTGGGACGAACTCCAGAACAATTCCTTGTGCCACATAGTCATAGTCACTTCGGAAAAAATATCCGCTTGACCCGCCGATCAGGCCGGACCTTTTCCGCAGAAGGCTGCAAATGTATCGCTTGTTCATCTTATCAACGGCCTTCAGGCTTAAGTTCCACCACGAGAGTTCCCTCGGGGAGATTCTTGACGTACTTATTGTACTGATCCCAGGAGATGTAAGCCCAACCAGTCTTCAGATCGAAGATGGCTTGAGGTGCATCAACTGGGCCGTACACAGCGTCCGCCCGTGAGGACCCCGGGTACCCATACCTAACAACCCTACGGCCAGCGTAGCTCACCTCAGTCGCATACTGAGACGTCGGGCATGTGGTATCCACCAGGCGCTTGAACTCACTATGGATGAGCGTTCCGCGTATCCAAGGCAGTGAGCAACGCCATCCACAGGTGGCGTCGATGGTGGACGCTGCTTGGTTTGCCAGCCTCTGGAGCCGATTTCCGACCGCCTGCAACTCCGGTGAAACAGGTACGGCCTGAGGTATGTATTTTTTATCGGCCAAGCCTAGCGAATCGACACGGCCAGTGGGATCTCCGCTTCCATACGCGAACGAGTTCAGTCCACCCATCAACCCAATCGGATCGCTCTGGGTATACCGCCCCACTGCCGGGTCGTATTCCCTCCGATAGTTGTAGAACAGCCCACTCGCATCCGTCGCCTGCTGCCCGGCGAAGCGCAGCGCCAACTCGAACGCCACACCATCGCCATCCGGATCAAGACTCGGAATCTGGTTGCCGAACACCTCGCTCTTGTTGCTCCACTCCCATATCGAGACATTCCGCACCGGGTCGATCACCACGCGCGGCGTGCCCAGATGATCCGGCTGCACGTAGGCCAGCTCCGGCACGCCGGTAGCCGGCGTGTTGATCAGCGCCACCGGATAGTTGTCCAGCCAGATGGCCTGCTGCTGCGCCTGGCCCGTGGCCGAGTAGTTACCGAGCCACTGCCCGGCCTCGTCGTACAGGGTGATCTGAGCCGCACCACCGGCTGGGGTGCGCAGCACGCGCTCGCCGCGGTGGTTGTAGGCATAACTTTCCAGCACGGCATCGCCCTGCTTCACGGCGTTCATGCGGTTGGCATCGTTGTAGGTGAACGTCTTGCCGCCGATGCTGGTGGTGTTGCCCACCGCGTCATGGTTGCGCGCCTCGCCATCCACGGCGGTCAGCCGGTGGCTGGTTGCGGGATAGGTGTAGCTGGCGGTGCCTGCTGAGGTGGTCAGCGCAGTGCGATTGCCGGTGGCGTCATAGGCATAGGTTTCAATCGGCGTGCCGGTCGCGCCGTCCTGGGTCTGGGTCAGTCGGCCCAGCGTGTCGTAGGCGTACTTGGCCAGCACCGTCGAGCCTGCGCCATTCTTCAGCTCAGTGATCGAGCCGACCGGATCATAGCCATAGCCCAGCGACAGGCCGCCTGCAGCCGGGTCATGCACCGCTTGCGGGCGATAGTCCAGGTCCAGCGGACGCTGCAGCTGGCGGCCATTGCCATAGGTCCAGCCGGTCGCCGGGCCGAAGGCCGCATAGGTCACGTTGTTCACCACGATCTGGCGCGCCTGGCCGGGGCGGGTCAGGCCGATCTGGCTGATGCGGCCCTGGGTATCGCGCACGTAGTCGGCCACGCTGCCGTCGGGGTAGGTCAACGCGGTCAAGCGACCCGTCTTGCTGTAGGCATAGCGCAGGGTGCTGGCCACACCATTGACGGTCTGCACCTTGCGGGTGACCTGGCCGAAGCGGTCATGGCAGTACTGGGTGCTGCCATTGGCGTGCAGCACCTGCCCCAGGCGGCCCTTGGCAAAGCGCTCGTCGGCGGCACAGGCGGCCGGCGCCACGTCATAGCTGTAGCCCACGTCCAGATTGGGGTCCGGGTAGGCGATGCCGATCAGGCGGTTGAGTGCATCGTAGTGATAGGTGGCAGTGATGCCGCGTGCATCGGTGGCCGTCTTGCGGTTGCCGGCGGCGTCCACGGTGAAGCTGCTGGCGCCACTGTCCGGGCTGACCTGCCCGGTCAGGTCACCGAATCCGTTGTAGGCGTAGGTGGTATGCAGGCCCTTCGGGTCAGTGACCTGGGTGACCTGGTCCAGCGCGTTGTACTGGCTGCGGATCTCGGCGGCCACGCCACCCACGTCCTGCAAGGTCTGGGCCAGGCGGTTCAGCGGGTCGTACTGCTGGCTGGTCACGCGCTGCAGGGCGTCGGTCACGGTCTGCGGGTTGCCGTTAGCATCGTAGGCAAAGCCGGTAGCGTGGTTGCCTGCGTCCTTCAGTGCGGTCAGCTGGCCGAGTGTGTTGAACGTCCGTGCGAGGGTACGGCGCAGGGTACCGCCTGCATCGAGCGTGTCTTCCTTGAGGCGATTGCCGGCATTGTCCAGCGTGTAGTGAATCGTGTTGCCCGCGTTGTCCTCGATATCGGTCAAGCGCAGCGCCGCATCGTAGACATAGGAAACGCTGCTGCCGTCGGGCTCGGTGATCTGTTGCACCTGGCCGGTCGGCCAGTAGCTGATCTGGGTGACCCGATTCTCGGCAGTGGTCGCGCCACGTACGGTGACCGAGGTTGGCCAGCCGCGAGCATGGTAGGTGTAGTCGGTGACCACGCCGTTGGCATCCTTGACCGACAACGGCCGTCCGAAAGCGTCGTAGGCCAGAGTCTCGACCGTCTGGCCCAGCGCATTGGTCACGCTGCGCAGGTCGCCCTTGCGATAGGTGCAGGCACCTCCCGTCGCGCACCCTGCATCATCCGCCGAGTAATAGGCATAGGTAACGGCATCGGCCACATCCGTGCGCGGGCCATCCACACTCTTCAGCAGCCCCTCCACCGGGCAGCTGCCTGCCGCTGCCACATCAGCGGCTTCGCAGTACGTGTAGTTGGTGATGCGCGTCTGACCGGAAGCGGTGTCGGTCACGGTGTTGGCCGTCGGCTGGCGTCGGGAATTGAAGGCCGTGCGGGTTTCGCGGCTACCGATCCGGGTGGTCAGTACCGCATTGGTTTCGACGTCGCGCGCCGTGGTCACCACACGCTGCTCGGGAAAGCCGACCGCTTCGGTCACGGTATGGATGCTGACGGCACGACCGCTCACCGGATCGGTGCCCTGCGCATAGGTGTGCTTGGTCTGGATGCCGCGGCGATCGGTGTAGGTATTCAGACGCCGGCGGAAGTCGACACTCTGGTCGTAGTAGGTTCGGCTGACGGTTCCCTGCGAATCCGTCAGGCCGGTCACCTTGCGCGACGGAGCGCTATCGCCTCCGGGTGTCAGGGTGTAGTCGGTCTGCCGCCCCAGCGCGTCGGTCACCACCGCACCGCCATTGGGGCTGTAGGCCAGCGTCACGCCATCGGCACCGCCGGCATGCTGACTGGAGATCACACGACCGATGGAATCGTAGGTGAAGGTGCTGTAGCGGCGACCGTCCTCGGCGGTGATGCCGGTCAGGTGCTGGGGGAAGTCCTGGTTCTCGTAGTGATACGTCCGCACACCACCACCAGCATAGGTCACCGTGGCGACCTGGTTCTGCGGCGTGTAGGTATAAGTGGCGAGCGGAATGCCTTCGACCAGCACCGAACTGATCAGCGCCTCATAGTCGTTGGACTGGTAAACGAACTCGAGCGTGCGGCCACTGCTGTGGGTGACGGCTGCAAGGCGGTCGCTGTCGTCATAGATGTAGGTCAGCGACGTGCCATCCGCGAAGCGCTTGGCGGCAAGACGCCCGTCCGCGCCGAAGGTAGAGATGGAATCGGCCGTGTACAGTGTCCAGTTGCCGTTCTGGACCAGACGATCGCCACTGTCGTCGTCCGCCTCATAGGCTTGCCCGATCTTCTTGAATGCACGCTGGAAACCAGTGCTTTCAATGATGCCCACACTGTCAACGCCATCCAGTGCCAGGTGGGCGCCCAGCGAATGGGTCCAGCCATAACCGACGCCACCGGATGAGGTGGAGATGCCGGAGTGATAGAAGCGCGTCAGCGCGATCCAGCCCAGATCGAAGTCCGGCGCGATCTCGTACTTCTCGCCCGTTTTGACATCACATGGGTTGCCGACATTGCCGTCGCAGGTACCGCCGTTGGAGGCCGGGTCCTTGTCGGGAATCGGACTCATGTTCGCCGCTGCATCGTTGCGGGACATGGGGCAGCTACCGTTGCCGCCGTCCTTGTCGCACTTCTGCGACTTCGAGGTAATGGTTGCAACGAATTCTTCGCTGACGCAGGCGTTGTGTGTGTTGGACCACTGCGTGAAGGGGATCGGGCAGTTCAAGCGTCGCATGCGAGCAAGCCCTGTCGTTCCTGCGTCGAAGGGCACGCACGGAGACTCCGCCGAATTGCTGCCCAGCATGCCGGTGACCCGGTACTCCCTGACCTCCGAAATTCCGTCCATCCCTGGAGCAGTTGGGCCCCATTCTCCTTCCGGCACAGCAGTTTCCCCAGGACACTGGGGATTGATGTCCTGCAAGTCTGCAATGAGCGCTTCCAGCACTTCCTCTTCGGACAAGAAGCCACCATCACCCGCGCCGTAGTAAGTCCAGTCAGGGTCGGAGGGCTGCGTCTTTCCCATCCAGTAGGTAATCGACGTATTTCCGTTCAAGTCCACGACTTTCGACTTGATCTTGTCGACGTACTGCCAGCCGAACTGGAACTCCGGCGGGAAGGGGCTGGGCGCCGGCAGATTCTTGATGCCGGCCACCGCCGCCTGCTGGGTTTTGTACTGGGTCGCGTCGCCGCCGGGCTGGGAAATACGCCAGGTGATCTTGCTTTCCTGCGCCTGTACAACAGCCGGCGCAATGCAGCCAACGGCAACAATCGCCAGCACGGCACACGAAATGGTCTTCAGTCGTTCCAACATCCCTGTTCTCCTTCCTGGACGAACACAGCGCCGGCGGGAACGAGAACGCGAAGGTGTTCCCCGCGTCATGCTTCGGATCGTCCCTGGTCCGGTATGCGGCAGTGCTACATGCCGCCTTTATCGTTGAAGACGCTTGCACGTTCAAGTGTGGAGCCGCGTAACCGGTCACAGATTCAAGCATCCGTGGCCATTCAGCGGCCTACGCCGGGCTCCCATGACTTCTTCTACAGGGAGTCCGTGTTCATAGCTCACATCACTACCAGCACAATCTGCCGCACGCGCCCTGCTCTTCTCGGGATTCACGCGCGGCTCGCACCGCTACCTGGCAACCGGCCACACCCTCCAGCGCGAGGATCCTGCTGCGGTGGTGGCCGCGATTCCATCGGTCTCCGACACCTCGAAGTAGCCGTTCCGGGCAACGGCTTCCCCCATTGTTCCCCGCTACTGCCCGCGCAGCCGCACGGCAAAGTACCGCGCCGGGGAAAGGCCAAGCCCTTTCTTGAACATCGTGATGAAGGCCGTCACCGACTCATAGCCCAGCGTCTCGGAAACGCGTTGTACCGGTGCGCCCGCGGCGAGTTCACGAATGGCGATGAGCAGGTGCAGCTGCTGCCGCCAGCGTCCGAAGGACAAGCCCGTTTCTCGCTCAATCAACCGGGTCAGCGTGCGCTCGCCCAGGGCCAGGCGCACGGCCCACTGGCTGATGGTGCTGCGGTCTGCCGGATCAGCCGACAATGCCGCAGCCAATGCACGCACCTTCGGGTGATGGCTGACCGGCAACGACAGGTGCTCGGCAGGCATCTGTACCAGCTCGTCCAGCAACACCCGCGCCAGCCGGTCGGTGTGGCTGCCATGCGGGTAGTCCAGCGGCGCGTCGGCCAGGTGCAGGATCATCTCCCGCAGCATCGGGGAGATCGCCAGCGTCACGCACTGCATGGGCAGATCGACGATGCCGGGCTCGACGAACAGATAGCACAGGCGCGCGTTGGCGGTGGCGCGATTGCTGTGCGGCATGCCACCCGGAATCCAGACGCCACACTGGGGCGGCACGATCCACAACGCGCTGGCCACTTCGCAGGTCACCGCCCCATGCAGCGCAAGAATGAGCTGGCCCTTGCGATGCTCATGTACGGGAATCTCCGCGTCGTGCTCGGCCACCTGCAGGCGGCTGGCGACCGCCGGGCGATCGGTCTCGTCCGGGTCCAGGTCAAAGCCGGGGAGCGAAATGCGAGCCATTCTCACATTGACCGGTTTTAGCGATTGGTTGTCATTGTAGCGAAATTCGCCAGTGCGGCCGATCACTAGCATGACCCGCATGCACCTCCCCACACCTTTTCTTCCCCACCTGTTCCAGGCATTCGCCCGGTTGAAAAGCCCTGCCCTCAGGACCGACCAGGAGGCGGTGCTGTTCTCGCTCAAATGCCTGCTCGCCGCGTCGCTGGGGCTGTATGTCTCTCTGAGGGTCGGCCTGAATCGCCCGTTCTGGGTGATCGGCACGGTCTATCTGGTGTCACAGCCCTTTTCCGGGGCAACGCTCAGCCGCGGCCTGTTCCGCCTGCTCGGTACCGTGGGCGGGGCCGTCGCCACCGTCGTGCTGGTGCCACGTTTCGCCAATGCCCCCCTGGTGCTGAGCACCGCACTCGCCACGTGGATGGCGCTGTGCCTGTATCTGGCGATGCTCGACCGCACGCCACGTGCCTATGCGTTCCTGCTGGCCGGCTATACCACCAGCCTGATCGGGTTTCCTGCGGTGATGGTGCCGGGAGACGTGTTCACCATTGCCATCACGCGGGTGCAGGAAATCGCCATCGGCATCCTGGCCGCAACGCTGGTACATGCGCTGGTGCTGCCGCGCCGGGTCTCGATGCGCGTGCACGCACGGGTTGCTGCCGTGCTGGATGATGCGGAACGATGGACACGGGACATGCGCGCCGGTGCATCGGACACGGTACTGGCGACGGACCGCTCGAAAGTGGCCGCCGACCTGCTCGAGCTGCATGTGCTGTCGATCCACCTGCCCTACGACAGCGCCCACGGCGTGGCGCAGGTGCAGATCCTGCGCGCCCTGCACGACCGGATGCTGGACGTCCTGATGCTGTCCAGCGCGGTGGAAGATTCCATCGACCGGCTGCGTTCACCACAGGCCGGCGCGATGGATGCAACGGGCTGGCGCGATCTGCTGCAGGCCGGCCTCGCCGCGCAACAGGCCGAGCTCGACCTCGCCCACGCCGACTGCCGCGTGCTGCAGGCGCAACTGCACACTGCCCGTCCCGACTGGCGTCGGCATGTGCCTGCCCGCCTTGCGCGACATGTGCAGGGTGCGGTACTTCACCGGGATCATCGGCTTGCCCTGCGCAGCGCGCTCGGCGCGTTCGCCGGCATCCTGCTGAGCTGCGTTCTGTGGATCGTCACCGGCTGGTCGGAGGGCGCCACGGCGGTATCCATCATCGGCACGGCGTGCGTGCTGTTCGGCACGATCGAAGCGCCGGCACCGCATGTCATGCGCTACCTGGTGGGATCGTGCATCGGCGTGGCCGTCGGCCTGCTCTACGGTCTACTGATCTTCCCCACGTTGTCCGATATCACCGGCCTGATTGCCGCGCTCGCGCCGGTGCTGCTGCTGTGCGGATCGTTCCTAGCCCGGCCGCCCTTCATCATGGCCGCCCTGGGCGTGGTACTGACCTTCCCGATCATCGCAGGCCTGGGCGCGACCAAAACGGTCAACATCGTCGGCGCACTCAACAACAGCGTTGCGCTGTTCGTGGGTACGACGGTGGCACTGTGCAGCATGCAGCTGTTCCAGACCGCCGACGCGGGCCGCAACCGCGCACGGTTGGAGCATTCGATCCGTCGGGATATCGCACGACACGCCGCCGGACGAGGTGATGTGACCCGCGCCTGGCTCAGCCGCATGCTGGATCGAATCGGGCTGCTCGCTCCCAGGTTGCAGGGCCGTTCCAGCGCAGTACACGAGCTGCGGGCATTGTTTGCGGACGTTCGTGCGGCACATGCATCCAGCCAACTCCGCACACTGGACAAGTACCTGGACACCCCGCACGTTCGGGCGCTACACGCGGCGCTGGTCGAACGCGTCGCCGCACATTTCAGGGTTCGCGCCCACGCGCCACGCAGTGTCGATGCCCATCTTCTGAAGTTGTTGGACTGCATGCGCGAGGCCGCAACAGCCATCGCCGAGGCCGATCGAGGGTATCTGCTGCACCTGCTCAGCGGGTTGCGCCGCGACCTGCTGGCCTCACCGCTCACCCATCAGCACTGACCGCATGCTCTCTGATCTTTCCATTGATGGCGTGCTCATTCCCGGCCTGCTCGCCGTGGCCGCCGCCGCGCTGGTGCTGTCGATGCTGACCTCACGTCTGCTCGCCAGCCTCGGCCTGTACCGGTTGTTCGCCGCGCGGCCGCTGGTGGGCCTGTCCCTGTTCGTGATCCTGGCGGAGCTGATGATCCGGCTCTCGCCCCTGCTCGAGAAATGAAATGAAAGACCTGCTTGCTGTCATCGGGCGCTGGAGCGCAACGCTGGGCGTGTGTGCGCTTGCCGCCATTGCCGCGTTCTCCCTCTGGAATCGTTACGAAATGCGCCCGTGGACGCGGGATGGGCGGGTGCGCGCCGATGTGGTGCGCGTTGCGTCGGACATGGGGGGGCTGGTCACCCAGGTGCTGGTGCACGACAACCAGCGGGTCAGTGCCGGCCAGCTGCTGCTGGTGCTGGACCAGCCACGCTTCGCCGCCACGCTGGAGAAGGCAGACGCGGCGGTCAGGAGCGCGCATGCCACGCTGGCGCTGGCCCGCCGCGAATCGGCGCGGGACAACGCACTTGGCAACCTGGTCGCTTCGGAAACCCGCGAACGCAATGCCGCCAAGGTCGATACCGAGCTGGCCGCGCTGGCGCAGGCACGGGCCGAACAGCGCGTTGCCCAGCTCAACGTGCAACGCACCGAGGTGCGCGCAACCACCGATGGCATCATCACCAACCTCGACCTGCACGCGGGCGACTACCTGCAACCCGGTGCGCAGGCACTGGCGCTGATCGACACCGGCAGCCTGCGTATCGAGGGCTACTTCGAGGAAACCAAACTGGCCTGCATCACCGAGGGCGATGCCGCCGTGGCCCGGCTGATGGGCGACAACCACGACGTCCGCGGACACGTGGATACCATCGCCGCCGGCATTGCCGACGATCAGCGCTCAAGCACACACAACCTGCTGCCCGCCGTGGCGCCAACTTATACCTGGGTGAGGCTGGCGCAGCGCATCCCGGTACGCATCCGCATCGATGATGCGCCGTCGGATACCCGCCTGATCGTGGGTCGCACTGCGAGTGTGACCATCACACCCTCGGCACCGGGAGCCTGCAAGTGAGCGTGCGAACACTACGCGGTGGGCTGCTTGCCCTGCTGCTGCCCATGACGGCCTGCGTATCCGGCCCCGACTATCACCTGCCTGCGAATGCGGTCGCGGCCTCCCCCCAGGTGGCGCGGGCGTTCGTCTCGGGCCAGGAGGCATCGTTCAGCCAGGACGCGCCACCAGATCAATGGTGGCACCTGTACGGCGACCCCCGGCTTGACGCCTACGTACGCGAAGCACTGGCGGCCAATACCGACCTGCGCGCCGCCGATGCCAACCTTCGGCGCGCCAGCGCAACCGTGCTGGAGTACCGCGCGCGCGGTGCCGTGCAAGCCGACGTGGATGCATCGGGCACGCTCACCCATGCCGGTGGCTACACCCAGGCGTCGGCCGCGCCGCAGTCGTATGCGCTGGGCCTTCACCTCTCCTATCCACTGGATCTTGCAGGCGGCATCCGCCGCGGCAACGAAGCCGCCAACGCGGACGCCGAGGCCGTCGCTGCGGCACGCGACCAGGTCCGCGTGGTCGTCGCTGCTGCCGTCACCCGTGCCTATCTCCAGATCTGCACAAGCAATTACACGCTCGCTGCGACCCGGCAGGTGCTGGCGATACAGCGCGCCACGCTGGAGGCAACCCGACGCCTGGCTGCCGGAGGGCGCGGAACGGACTTCGATGTCAGCCGTGCCGGTGCCGCCGTCAACCGCAGCGCGGCGGGGATACCGCACCTGCTGGCGGAACGCCAGGCCGCACTGTTCGAACTGGCCGCATTGATGGGCAGGCTCCCGGCGGACTATCCCAGGGAGGCCGAAGCCTGCCCAGGCCCCCCGGAGCTGGAGCAGGCGCTGCCGGTCGGTGATGGTTGGCAACTGCTCCAGCGGCGCCCCGACGTACGCGCAGCCGAACGCAGCCTGGCCGCCGCGACTACAATGATCGGTGTCGAGACGGCGGGTCTCTATCCGCAGATCACCTTGGGCGCCTCTTCGGGCGTGGCCGGCACACCGGCGCATCTGCTGTCGGCCGACGGCTTCGGTGCGAGCATCGGTCCCGTGCTGTCATGGCACTGGCCCAACCGCCGCGTGGCCAAGGCCCGCGTCGCAGCGGCAGGTGCCAATGCAGATACCGCGCTCGCGTCCTTTGACGGCGTCGTGCTGCAGGCACTGCGCCAGACCGAGACCGCGCTTTCTGCCTGCACGCAGGAGCTTGAACGCGAGCGCAGCCTGGCGCAGGCGCGTGGGGATGCAGCGCGGGCCGCCGGGCAGGCGCAGCAGCTCTACCGTTTCGGCAGGATCGATTTTCTCGACCTGCTTTCGGCCCAGGCCGCGCTGGCAGATGCGGAGTCCGCATTGGCCGTCTCGCGCGCGGAGCGCATTGACCGGCAGATGGATCTTTTCCTGTCGTTGGGTGGAGGCTGGGCTGCAACAGATTCAGCCCCGAGCGGGGTCCAGTGACCCGTTGCCTGGCAGCGGCTGCAGGCCGCGCCGTCTGTTCAGAAAAGTGCCTCCCAAACCCGTATTCATTCACACTGACTGCCCTATATTCCCGCCACAGCGCCGCATGCTGCGGCCATGACGGAGGCACTTCCATGAAGACCACACGTTTGCTTGCCATCGCTTTGACCACCGCCACCGCGTTGGCTGCGGCCCCCGCCTTCGCTGACCCGCCGCATCACGCCCGCGGCAACGGCCCGCCGCCGCATGCCGGCGGCCCGCACAACCGTGATGCGCCGCCGCCCGGCTGGCAGAAGAAGGCCTGGCGTCGTGGCGACCGCCTGCCCTGGGCCGAAGTGGACCGCCGCTACTGGGTGGACGATTACGCGCGTTATGACCTGCGCAATCCGGGTCGCGGCCAGCGTTGGGTGCGCCAGTCCGACACCGAGTACCTGTTGGTGGAGATCGCGACCGGCTTGATCATCGACGCGCTGCATCGTTGAATGCGGAGCGCGCCGGGGCCCTGTAGCCGGGGCCCCGGTGGCGCTTCCACCCTACGAAGGCCGTCATGAACGATGCGAGCCACCGGAATCCAGAACGCGCTTCTCGCTGCGTGCCTCGCCGCAGGCCTGCCGGCCCACGCAAGCCAGCGCCCATCATCGGCTGATGTGAATGCCATCGAACAGGTGGTCGAATCGTTCCGCACCTCGTTGATCAACAAGGACAAGCCGACCTACATGAGCCTGTTCTTTTCGGACAAACCGGAAGATATCGGCTGGCAGTTCGTTTCCGAAGATGCCGGCCGATTGAACGTCGCTTGACGCGGCCGAACCCAGGCCGCGAACCATTCAGCATGCGCATTGGCAATCAGTCAGGGATCGGGCACAGTTCGGCCACGCGCAAGGACGCACGCCATGACCCGCCTGCTGATCATCGAAGACAACCCCGAGCTCGTAGCCAACCTGTACGCTTTCTTTGAGCCTATCGGCTACGTGCTGGACGACGCCCGCGACGGTGCCAGCGGCCTGCGCCGGGCCACGCAGCACGACTACGACGCCATCCTGCTGGACCTGATGCTCCCGCGCCTGGATGGCATGACGCTGTGCCGAAAGCTGCGCCGGGAATTCCAGAACCCGGTGCCGATCCTGATGCTGACCGCGCGCGATCCGGTCGAGGACCGCGTGCAGGGCCTCGCTCTCGGCGCCGATGACTACCTGGTCAAACCGTTCTCGCTGAAGGAACTGGATGCGCGGATCAAGGCCCTGGTGCGACGCGCCCAGGGCCGTCAGGTCGACAGCGTACTGGCGTGGAAGGACTTGCAGGTAGATACGCGCTCGCCGCAGGCCTGGCGACAGGGGCGCTGCATCGCGCTGACGCCTACGTCGCACAAACTGCTGATGTGCCTGGTACGCGCGGCCCCTGCCGTGGTGCGCAAGCAGGAGATGGAATACCTGGTCTGGGGCGACGAGCCACCGGACAGCGGCGCGCTGCGTACCCACATCCATGAGCTGCGCCTGCAGGTGGACCGCAGCTTCGACACCACGTTGATCGCCACGGTGCACAGCGTCGGCTGGCGCATGCCGGCGTGACCCCTGCCGCTCTCTACCGCCGCCTGGCCCTGCGTACCCGCATCACGATTTCGTTCGTGCTGCTGATGGCCGGCGCGATGGGCTTCATCGTCCTGGCCGAACAGGTGGACTACGACCAGGTCAGGGCCGCGGTCATCGCCCGGACCCAGGACAGTGCCGTGCACAAGCTGCAGGCAGCACTGGCCCGTGGCGAGCGCACCGCCCTGCCCCCGGGCAGCCAGCTGTACGACAGCCATAGCGTGCCGATGGTGCTGCGCCAGTACGGCCTGGGCTACCACGGCGAAGCAGGACCCGACGAGTGGCACCTGCGTGTGTTCGACAGTGGCGGCCAGCGCTACTACCTGCTGCAGGACGCTGCACCCTATGGCTACCTGGAACACCTGATCAATGCCTTTGCCGCGGTGGTCATTTCGATCTGCGTGCTCGGCGCCTTCCTGATCGGTCGCAGGGTGGCATCGCACGTCATCGCGCCCATCACGCAGTTGGCCGATGCCGTGCAGAGCGGGCGGAAGCCCTTTCCCTGTCAGGACGCCCGCGACGAGATCGGTGTACTCGCCCGTGCCTTCGCCCGGCACAGTGATGAGCTCGAACGGTTCCTGCATCGCGAGCAATGCTTCAGCGGCGATGCCAGCCATGAGCTGCGCACGCCCTTGGCCATCATCGGCGGCGCTGCGGAAACCCTTGCCTGCCAGCTTCCGTCCGACAGCCACCTGGTCCCCAGCGCGGAGCGTATCCTGCGCACTACCCAGGAGATGCAGCGCCAGCTGTCCTGCCTGCTGCTGCTCTCACGTACCCCCGGCTCCGTGCCGCGCAACAAGGTGGCCCTGCGCCCATTGATCGAATCCTGCATGGAGCGCTGCCAACCGTGGATTTCCGGCAAGCCGGTGATCGTTGCGTTTGATGCCCGGCATGACGCCGTGCTGGACACCAACGCAGATCTGGCGCACAGCGTGATCTGGAACCTGCTGCGCAACGCCTGCCAGTACACCGAAAGGGGCGAAGTGAGGATCACCCTCCACGACACCGCACTCACCGTCGCCGACACCGGACCCGGCCTGCCCTCAAGTATCGACCCACAGCAGTTCCAGCGCTTCGTGCCCGGCAGCCCGCACAATGGCGAGGGACTGGGGCTGTCCATCGTGCAGCGCATCGTCGAGCACCTGGGCTGGAGGATGACGGTGCACTCCTCGCAGCAGGGATGCCGGTTCAGCCTGGAATGGCCCGCCTGACGGTTTCCTGACACGCGCGTGCACATGCTGGGGATTGCTCACTTCACGGCGGAAACGGCATGCAGCACCCCAAGGACAGCGGCAAGTACCCGCATGGCAAGACCGGCCTGGGCCGCATCTTCCACACCCTGATCCATTCGCGAGACGGATTCATCGCTACCTTTCGTGGCGAGGCGGCATTCCGCCAGCTGCTGCTCCTGCACGCGCTGTTGATCACTGCAGCGTTCGTACTGGACATCAGCAAGCTCGAACGGGCGCTGGTGCTGGCGGTCTGCTTCATCAGCCTGGTGGTGGAACTGCTCAACTCGGCGATCGAAGCAGTGGTCGATCGCATCTCACTGGAACAGCATCCACTGTCCAAGAACGCCAAGGACATGGGCAGCGCCGCGCAGACCACCGCACTGTTGATGGTGGGCGCGGTGTGGGGCGTGATCCTGCTGGGCTAGTCCGCCCAACCTGACAACTTCCTGATAAAGCGGTTTCGATACTGCGCGCACTCCCGCTCCACGGAACCTGCTCGTGCGTCAACGCCGCCGTTTTCCACGGCCCCATCCGATCGTTCTGGTCTGGGCCACCGCACTGTTCTTCACCACGATTGGAAACATCGCCCTCTGGAAGACGCTGTGGGGGCTGATCGACCTCAACAGCCTGCGCAGCGTGCTGTTCCTGGCCAGCTTGCCGGTGGTGCTTTTCTGCCTGTTCAACCTGCTGCTGACGCCACTGCTGGCACTGCCGTTCCTGCGCAGGCCGCTGCTGGTGCTGCTCGTTGTCGTCAGCGCCGCCTGCAGCTACTTCATGCTGCACTACAACGTGCTGATCGATCGCAGCATGGTGCAGAACGTGTTCGAGACCAACCAGGCTGAACTGAACGCCTATCTGTCGCTGCCACTGCTGTTGACCCTGCTGGCGCTGGGCGGGCTGCCCGCGACCGGGCTGGCCCTGGTGCGCACCGCCAGCGGGGCGGGCTCGATACGTTCGTTCCTGGTGTGGCCAGTCAACGTCCTGGTATCCATGATGGTGCTGCTGGCGATCGGCTTTGCGTTCTACAAGGACTATTCGTCATTGCTTCGCAACAACCGCTACATCCGCGACCAGGTGCTGCCGTTGAACGTGGTGCGGCATACCCACGGTTACCTGAAGAGCCTCTACAGCACCCGCCAGCAACCGCTGCGCGCGATTGGCATGGACGCACGGCGCGCGCCGGGCCCGCGCCCGAAGCTGGTGATCCTGGTCGTCGGCGAGACCGCGCGATCACAGAACTTCCAGCTCAACGGCTACCCACGCGCGACCAATCCCCGGCTCTCGCGCAAGGAAGGCGTCATCAGCTTCAATGATGTCTCCTCATGCGGGACCGCCACGGCCATCTCGGTGCCGTGCATGTTCTCGCAGATGACCCGAGGCCAGTACGACGACGTGCGCGCCGCAACCGAGGAGAACGTGCTCGACATCCTGCAGCGCACCGGCATCAGCGTGCTCTGGCGCAACAACAACAACGGCGGCTGCAAGGGCGTGTGCGAACGCGTACCGACCGAGGACATGCCTGCGCTGAAGGTGGCCGGCCAGTGCGTCAACGCCGACGGCACCTGCTACGACGACGTGCTGCTGCACCAGTTGGGCGCACGCATCGATGCCATCAACGGCGACGCCCTGATCGTGCTGCATCAGCTCGGCAGTCATGGGCCGACCTACTTTGAACGGTATCCCGCAGCGTCGCGGGCTTTCAGCCCGACCTGCGACAGCAACCAGATCCAGCATTGCAGCAACGAGGCGCTGGTCAACACCTACGACAACACTCTGGTCCACACCGACCACCTGCTGGGCAAGGCCATCGACCTGCTGCAGGGCTATGCGGACCAGCGTGATGTCGCACTGATCTATGTGTCCGACCATGGCGAGTCGCTGGGCGAACGCGGGATGTACCTGCACGGCACGCCCTACTTCATCGCCCCGCGCGAGCAGACCCAGGTGCCGATGGTGATGTGGTTCTCACCGGAATTCAGCCGCAACGCAGGCCTGGACCTGGCCTGCCTGCACCAGAATGCCCTGCACCGGGCGCACAGCCACGACAACCTCTTCCACTCGCTGCTGGGCCTGTTCGCGGTCAACAGCGGGGTGTACCAGCACGATCTGGATGTGTTCGCAGGTTGCCGCGCGTCGGCTTCGCCGGCTGTGGCCACCTCACCGGCCAAAGAAAGGCGCCGGCTGATGCCGGTCGCTGCCCGGAACGTGGCGCGCTACTGCGCCGCCAGGGCGAAATCCAGGCCCGCACACACCGCCGCCACCTGGGCGTCGTTGCATTCCTGCGGGTTGGTGCGCGGGCTGTCCGGGTAGACCTCGGTGGTGGTGGCAAAGCGCGCGTCGGTGAAGCCGGCGCAGGCGCCGATCGAACGCGATTCACCCCAGACCACGCCCGGCGACTGCAGCGGCAGGCCGACCAGGTTGCCTTCGGCATCGGCCGGGGCGATATGGGTGACCGGGGCCACGGCGGTGATCAATGCCTTCTGGAACTCGGCCTGCGGATCTTCGCTGTTGCCGATCACGTAGAAACCATCCGGAATGGTGTCGCGCTCGAATGGCTTGCCGTCGCGGGCACAACGCGCCGGATCGAACTCGTGCAGGTCGCTGTCGGTGGTCTCGTGCAGGTCCAGGTGCACCAGCAGGTTCGGCTTGCGCTCGGCCACCCAGGCCATCAGGGCGGCGGCTTCCACGATCTGGCCGCCGTCACGGAAGCTGCGGTTGGGGTCGATGGCGTCCGGGTTCCAGCGCTGGATGCGCTCGTAGCCCCACGGGCTGACGCACGGCGCCACGATCAGGTTCAGCCGGCCCAGGTAACGCTCCGCCTGCTGCTCCAGGAACTGCAGGGCACCGTGCACGCCGCTGGTCTCGTAGCCATGCACGCCACCGGTGATCAGCGCGGTCGGCAGCGCCGGGTTCCAGTCGTGGTTGACCACGGCGAACAGCGGGTAATGGTCCGGCGCATAGTCCAGCTGGCCGTACTGGATCACATCGAAGCTGTCGTCCAGGCGCTCGAGCGCGGCCACCACGTCGTCGTGGTAGCTGCGCCGGCGCTGCTGGCGGGCCCGCCACTGTGCGCGTTCCGCGTCGCCCCAGGGCTGTCCGGGGGTGCCGATCGGGTAGAACTGCGCAACGGTCATTGGGGAACTCCAGGGGTCGAACGGGATGGGTGCAGCCGGACATTCTAAGCCTTGTCGCGCCTGCGGGCGCCCCCGCCCCGCCCCGCCTTCATCCAGCCGGGGTCATCTGGTTGTAAAATCAATGGTTTTTGGCCCCTCACCCCTTGATGGCGAACGCAGCGCAGCCGGTCCTGGGTGGACCGGAGTTCCTCCGCCTGCTCGCCCGTCTCAGCGACGGCGCGATGCCGGCCACCAGTCCCGCCCTGACCGATCGCCTCGGCCAGTGGGTGGACTGGAGCCGTGCCGTGGCCCTGTCCGGGGCGCTCGGCGGACGCCTGCCCGAGCCCGGTGAAGCCGCCGAAGCGGTTGGGGATGTACTGGCCGACTGCGCCCAGGCGCACGCCAGCCTGCTCGCCTCGATCAGTGAGGATGCCGAGGCCGAGCGCCTGCTGGACCTGGCCGAAGCTGCCGCCGCACCCAACTTCGCCTCGCTGCGCCAGCGCTACCGGGTACTGCAGCAGGCCATCCAGACCGCCACGGGCCGCCTGCGCGGCCGCCTGCGCGACCAGCTGGTGCAGGTTTCGCCCGAGCTGGCGCGGCTGGCCGAGGTCGATGCGGTGATGGAACAGACCCTCACCCCGCGCGAGCACAGCCTGCTGGCCACTGCGCCGGCCGTGCTCGGCGCCCGATTTGAACGCGTGCACGGCCAGCCCGGCTGGCGCACGGCCTTCCGCCATGACATGCGCACGCTGCTGCTCGCCGAGCTGCAGCTGCGCTTCCACCCGATCGAAGGGCTGCAAGACGCCCTGCGCTCCCACTGACCGGAACACCATGTCCAGAACTGCTTTCCATGTCGTTGTCTTCCTTGTCGGCCTGCTGGCCGTGTGCTGGATCGGCATTGGCTACGTTTCGGTGCATCCGCTGGGTGCAGCGGTGGCGGCGATCATCGCGGCCTGCTACATCGCCGGTGGCGTGGAGCTGTACCGCTACCGCAAGGCCAGCAACGGCCTGCGCGCCGCACTGAACGACCTGTCCAGCGCGAAGGAAAGCCTCGCCCCCTGGCTGGAGCGCGTGCCGGTAGGCCTGCGCAACGCCGTGCGCCTGCGCGTGGAGGGCGAGCGCACCGCCCTGCCCGCACCGGTGCTGACCCCTTACCTGGTCGGCCTGCTGGTGCTGCTGGGCATGCTCGGTACCCTGCTGGGCATGATGGACACGCTGCGTGGCACCGGACTGGCCCTGCAGAGCGCGACCGACATGGCCGCCATCCGCGGCTCGCTGGCCTCGCCGGTGCAGGGCCTGGCGGTGGCATTCGGTACCTCGATCGCCGGTGTGGCCAGCTCGGCCATGCTCGGCCTGCTGGCGGCGCTGCTGCGTCGGGATCGGCTGCAGGCCGTGCAGCAGCTGGACCGGGCCATTGCAGGCGACCTGCATCCCTACTCGCAGGCCTGGCAGCGCGCCGAGTCGCTGCGCCTGCTGCAGGCACAGTCCGCCGCACTGCCGGCACTGGTCGACCGCCTGCAGGCGATGACACAGACCTTTGAACAGCACAGCACGGCCGCCAACGAGCGCCTGCTGGCCGGCCAGGCCGAATTCCTGACCCAGAGCCAGGCGCTGCAGGAGCGTCTGGCGGTCTCGCTGCAGCAGTCGCTGCGCGAAGGCGCCGAAGCCAGCGCCGCCGCCATCGGCGGTGCGCTGCAGCCGATGGCCGAGACCACGCTGGCTGGCCTGGCCCGTCACAGCGAAGCACTGCACGCCCGCGTCGAGCAGGCCGTGCAGGAGCAGCTGGCTGGCCTGAGCGACGGTTTCGAGCGCAGCCGCGTTGCGACCGAAGCCAGCTGGGCCAAGGTCGTGAGTGAACAGAGCCAGGCACAGCAGGCCCTGGTGGACGATCTGCGCCAGCACCTGCAGGCCTTCAGCGATGGCCAGGGCACGCAGGCCGAAGCACTGGTCGCGCGCATCGGCGAGCGCCTGCAGGTCGATGCCAACGGCAACGCCGAGGCCTGGCGCGCCGCCATCGAGCAGCAGCAGGCACTGAACAGCGCGCTGGTCGAGCGCCAGCAGCAGGCGCTGCTGGCGGCCGGCCAGCAGCTGGACGAGCATGCGCAGGCATTGCTGCGGGCACTGGAGCAGCGTCACGACGCCAGCCAGTCGTTGCTGCAGGACCACGAACAGCAGCGCTCGCAGCAGTGGCAGGCCGCCCAGGCTGCCGCCGCAGCTGCGCACGCCGAACTGCAGGCCTGCCTGGACACTCGCGAACAGCAGCGCCAGGCGCGCTGGGACGCGGTCAGCGCCGAACTGCAGCAAGCCCACGCCGCGCTGCATGCGCAGCTGCAGGCCGGCGACGAACAGCGCCTGCAACGCTGGAGCGATGCCTTGCAGCACGTTTCCGCCGAGCTGGCCGAGCGCCTGCAGGCCAATGGCGAGCGCCTGGCTGCGCAGCAGCAGCAGGTCTGCGACACGCTGGCGGCGACCGCACAGCAGATCGGCGAGAACGGTCGTGCACAGGCCAGCGCAACGCTGGCCGAAGTCTCCACCCTGCTGCAGACCGCGGCAGCCGCGCCGAAGGCCGCTGCCGACGTCATCAACGAACTGCGCAGCACGCTCTCTGAAAGCCTGGTGCGTGACAACGCAATGCTGGAAGAACGCGGTCGCCTGCTGGCCACCGTGCAGACCCTGCTCGATGCGATCAACCATGCCTCGCACGAACAGCGCACCGCCGTGGACGCGCTGGTCGGCGGTTCGGCCGAGCTGCTGGAGCGCGTCGGCAACCGCTTCACCGACCATATCGCCGCCGAGACCGGGAAGCTGGACGGCATCGCCGCAGCGCTCAACGGCAGCGCCGGTGAAGTGGGCCAGTTGGCCAGCACCTTTGGTGAGGCGGTCGCGCAGTTCGGCAGTGCCTCCACCGAGCTTTCCGGCCGCCTGGAACAGATTGGCGGCGCTCTGGATGCCTCGCTGGCCCGCAGCGATGAGCAGCTGGCCTACTACGTGGCGCAGGCGCGCGAGGTGGTCGACCTCAGCCTGCTGTCGCAGAAGCAGGTGATGGAAGAACTGCAGCAGCTGGCCACGCGCCGCGGCAAGGCCGGCAGCGCATGAGCGACGAGCTGGAGGTCGATGGCGGCTCACACGCCCCGATCTGGGCCGCCTTCGGCGACCTGATGTCGGTGCTGCTGGGTGCGTTCGTGCTGATCCTGGTGGGTGTGGTCGCGGTGCAGCTGGAGCTGTCGCAGCGGTTGGACCAAGAAGTGAAGCAGCGCCAGGCCGAAGCCAAGCGCCTGCAGACGCTCGAACAGGCACTGGCTGGCCCGCTGGCTGCCGGTCGTGTGACGCTGGTTGATGGCCGCATCGGCATCAGCGGCAGCGTGTTGTTCGCGCTCAACTCCGACCAGCTGCAGCCGGAAGGCCAGGAGCTGCTGCGCAGCCTGGCGACACCGCTGGCCGCCTATCTGGGCAGTCGCGAAGAAATCCTCATGGTCAGCGGCTTCACCGATGATGCGCCGGTGCGCGAAGGCAACCGCCGCTTCGCCGACAACTGGGAGCTGTCCGCGCAACGTTCGCTGACCGTGACCCGTACCCTGATTGCCGATGGCGTACCGGCTGACGCCGTGTTCGCCGCCGCGTTCGGCAGCGAGCAGCCGGTCAGTTCCAATGCCAATGAGGAAGGACGCGCACGCAACCGTCGCGTGGAGATCGCGCCGATTCCCAAGCCCAAGGCCCCGGATGCCAAGTAAGCCGCCCGCACTGGAGGGACTACGCGCACTGGTGCGCGACCTCGATGCGGGGTCGCGCTCGCTGCCGCATTACCCGCGGGTGCCGATGCTGCAGCAGGTACAGCGCGAGTGGTCGGAACTGCGCAGCGAACTGCAGGTGCGCCGCTCGCTGCGCGCCGAGGCTCCGGCTGACGGCGGCCCGCTGAACTCGGCGGTGCTGGTGCAGCGCATGCTGGACACGATGCAGGCCACCAGCCCAGGTTACCTGCGCCATTTCATCGACTACGTGGACACCCTGTCCTGGCTGCAGGCGCTGCAGGACGGTGCCGTGAGCAGTGGTGACACCGCAAAGCCGAAGCGCACGCGCAAGCCGCGCAACGCGGGTTGATCGCACAGTGACGCCGACCTCGTTCGGCGCCCCCGTAGACGCCAACCTTGGTTGGCGTTCCACCAACGACGCCGCGCATGCCAACCAAGGTTGGCATATATCAATGCATGCTCCGGCATGCCACGCGTGTAGCGGTGTCACCAGACAGTCATCTGTCTAGCGCACCATTTTCACGTGGGCCCACGGCGCGTGCAGCGCCTGCAGTCGCATCGCTTGTCTCCCCTTTTCAATTCCATGAGCTCCGCGCCAGCGCGGTGGCTCGTGCCTGCCTGAGTGTCTGCAACATGACGAAGACTTTGTTGGCCGCCGCGCTGTCGATCGCGCTTGCTCCCGCGGCCTGGGCGCAGGATGCTGCCCCGACCTCCCATGGCACGTCCGCCACCGACCTCGACGCGGTTTCGGTGATCGGCAGCGGTGAAGCGCGCCAGGTGCAGCGCATCACCCGCGAGAACCTCGACATCCTGCCGCCGGGTACCAGCCTGCAGAAGACCCTGAACCTGCTGCCGGGCGTCAACGCGCAGTCGGCCGATGCGCTGGGCACCAACGAGCAGTCGATGACCCTCAGCCTGCGTGGCTTCAACTCCACCCGCCTCGGCTACACGCTGGATGGCGTGCCGCTGGGCGATGGCGCGTACAACAACTACAACGGCCTGACCATCAACCGTGCGCTGATCAGCGAGAACATGGCCGGCGCCGAACTGGCCGTGGGTATCGGCAGCCTCGGCACGCCGTCCACCAGCAACCTCGGTGGCACCATCTCGTACACCTCCGACCGCCCGGCCCAGGAACTCGGCGGCCGCGTGGTGCAGACCTTCGGCAGCGATGCCAACCGCCGCACCTTCGTGCGTGTGGACAGCGGCGAGTACAACGGTTTCTCCGGCTATATCTCCGGCATGAATGCCGTCTCCGATCTGTGGAACGACCAGACCGCCTACAACAGATCCACCACCAAGCAGTTCAACGCCAAGGGCGTGTGGAACTTCGGCCGCGGCCAGATCACCGGCTTCGTCGATACCTCGCGCACTACCCAGGCGGACTACTTCTACCTGTCCAAGGACGAGATGTCGCGCGGGCTGGGCTGGGACTGGGGCGGCTATGCGCCGGACTGGAACAAGGCCGTGGCCAAGGCCTACTGCAATACCGCCAGCTTCAACGCGAAGAAGTGCGACAGCAGCGGCCCGGACAAGGATGCCGACGGTGCGTTCACCGCCGGGCAGATCCTGCGCGATGACAACCTGTACTACCTGGCCGGCGATTTCTTCCTGGCCGATGGCTTCAGCCTGCGTGCCCTGGCCTACCACCACGACGATCGCGGCGAAGGCCACAACTGGAACAGTGGCGCGTGGTCGAACAAGGGCACGGCGCAGGAGATTCCAATCATCTTCCGCAACACCATCTACACCATCGACCGCGATGGCGGCACGCTGTCGTTCGACTGGGAGCTGGGTGCACATCGCATCGAAGGCGGCGTCTGGTACGAGCGCAACACCAGCAGTGCCGAGCGCTACCAGACCGCCGTGGATGGCCCGCGCGACCTGAGTGGCATGAACACCCTGCCCTCCGACGTCGGCGTGTTCGCCCAGCGCACGCGCTGGAAGACCCATCAGTTCTTCCTGAAGGACACCTGGCGCCTGCTCGATGATCGCCTGACCCTGGAGTTCGGCGCCAAGAGCCCGCATGCCACCTCCGATGCACAGGCGCTGCCGGGCGACGCGAAGACGCCAATCTCGCCTGCATCCAACAACCAGTTCGCTACCGGCTCGCTGAAGGCCAGCAAGAATTTCCTGCCCAGCATCGGCGCCAACTTCCGCCTGGCCGAGCACCACGAAGTGTTCGCAAGTTACGCCGAGAACATTGCCATGTTCCAGGGCGGTTTCAAGCTGGGCCCGCAGGCGGTCAGCCAGGCCACCTGGAATGCGCAGGGCAACCTGAAGCCGGAAGAGTCGCGCTCGCTGGAAGCCGGCTACCGTTTCGTCACCGATACCGTGCAGGCCTCGATCGCGGCCTACAGCGTGCGCTTCGACAATCGCCTGCTGCAGTACAACCCCTGCGACTCGCGCCAGCCGGTCGGCCCGACCTGCGGCAACCGTTTCTACAACGTCGGTGGCGTCGACAGCCGCGGCGCCGAGCTGACCGTGCTGTGGACCCCGAACGAGCACTTCAGCTGGTACACCTCGGCCTCGCTGAACCGCTCGACCTATGCCTCCAACTACGTGCAGGCGGGTGTCGAGCAGCAGATCAAGGGCAGGATCCAGACCGATACGCCCAAGCAGCTGCTGGCCACCGAGATCACCTGGCGCGACAGCGGCTGGTTCGCCAGCCTGCGCGGAAAGTACACCGGCGAGCGCTTCTACACCTACACCAACGACCAGGGTTTCGGCGGCTTCACCGTGTTCGATCTGGCCGGCGGCTACGACTTCGGCCAGGTCGGCTTCGCCAAGGGCATGCGCCTGTCGTTCAACGTGACCAACCTGACCAACAAGCGCTACGCCAGCAACCTGGATTCGAGCGTGTTCGCGCCCAGCGATCCGGCCGGAAAGCTGTACGTGTTCCATGCCTCGGCGCCGCGCCAGGTGTTCGGTACCATCGACCTTCGCTTCTGATCGACGGCCTGGAGTCCACCGATGCTTGCTAGTGCCCTGCTGCTGGCCACCCTCTCCGCCAGCGGATACTCCGCTCCGCACGAGGCCGCTGGCGCACCGCCACGCACATTGCAGTTAGGCGGTCGTACTTACGTGGATAAAGGTCTGGTCGCCGCCGGGCGGTTGCCCGCGGGCACGGTGGATTTCCTCGGCGACACGCTGGGCTCGTTCTCGTCGCTGGCGGTGCAGCCCGGCAGCTGGAAACGGACCGCCAACGGCTACGAGGGTGTGCTGTGGACCCTGCCCGACCGTGGCCGCAACGATCCCGAGGCCGGCCTGTTCTACGACTACGCCGGCCGCGTCGAGCGCATGCAGCTGCGTATCGACGTTACCCCGGGAGAGCCCGAGCTTGGCACGCTGGCGATGGTGCCCGACAAGGGCGTGGTACTGAAGGATTTCAACGGGCAGCCGTTCACCGGTGCCGACCCGGGCGACCACACGGTCACTCAGCGCCAGGTGGTGCTGCCTTCGCCGGCCAGCGGCGCCGGTGCGGGCAAGGTCTCGCTGGATGCTGAGTCACTGCAGTTCACCGCAGATGGCCACTTCTATATCGGCGACGAGTACACCGCCAACGTCTACTACTTCGATGCGCAGGGCCAGGTGCAGGGTGTGATCGTGGCACCACCCGCGATCCGTCCGCAGCGCGACGGCAAGCCGGCGTTCGGTTCGCTGGCACCACCGCAGACCGGCCGACGCAACAACCAGGGCGTGGAAGGCATGGGCCTGTCACCCGACGGCAGCCGCCTGTTCGTCGCCCTGCAGAGCGCGACGCTACAGGACAGCGCGCAGGGCAACGCGGCGGGCCGCATCAACACCCGCGTGCTGGTCTACGACGTGACGGCCTCGCCAACGCCACAGCAGCCGATCGGCCATTACGTGATGGCTTTGCCTGCCTACGCGCACGACGGCAAGGGCAAGCTGGACCGAACCGCGGCGCAGAGCGAGCTGCGCGCGCTGGACGGCCATCGCTTCCTGCTGCTGGCCCGCGACGGAAACGGGCTGGGCAAGGACGGCGATGACCCGATCGTCTACAAGTCGGTGCTGCTGGTCGATGTGGCCGATGCCACCAACCTGGCCGAAAGTGCTTATGAAACCGGCACGGCCTCGGTTCTGGCCGACCCGACCGACACCGCGCTGAAGCCGGAGATCATGCCAGCACGCAGCGACGAACTGCTGAACCTGCTGGACCGCCCGCAGTTGGCCCGTGCCGGGCTGGACCTGGACACAAAGCGCGGCCCACATGCCGGACTGCTGTCAGAGAAGTGGGAAGCCATGGACGTGGTGCCGGCGCTGGACCCGCAGCACCCGAACGACGTACTGCTGCTGATCGGCAACGACAACGACTTCATCGCCCGCCACTGCCGCATGCAGGGCCAGGCCTGCGACAGCCCGTACGACAACGACAACCGCGTGCTGGTGTACCGCCTGACCCTGCCTTGAATCGTCGCCGGGCTTGGCCCGCCGCTACCGGATCAACCCGCTGTTTGTTGTAGGGCCGAGCCCATGCTCGGCTGCTTTTCCTTCAGGCATCCGTATCTCTGAAGGAACAGCCGAGCATGGGCTCGGCTCTACAAAAGCTCACCCACGCAGGGTGGCGCCGCCGTCCACATACAGGTCGCTCATCGCCACATGCCCGGCCTGTTCGGAGAGCAGGAACATCACCGAGTGCGCGATGTCCTCCGGGGTGGCCAGCTTGCGCAGCGGAATGCCGGCCTTGTAGGTTTCAAGGTTGCCAGCGATCACCCGCTCGGCACCATGCTCGTCCAGCCACATGCCGGTCTGCATCGGGGTCAGTGTTGAACCCGGGGCCACGATGTTGCAGCGGATGCCCAGCGGCGCCAGTTCCAGCCCGAGGCAGCGAGAAAACATCGTGGCGGCGGCCTTGGAGGCCGCATAGGCCGCCATGCCGTGCCTTGGTACACCGGCCGCATTCGAGCTGACGGTAACGATCGCGCCCTGCCGACGCGGTGACATCACCCGCGCCAACGCCCTTCCGACATGGAACACGCCATCGGCATTGACTGCAAACACCCGGCGCCAGTCGTCGTCGGTGGTCCCGGTGACGCCGCCCACATGCAGTACGCCGGCCACGCTGGCGGCCAGCATGATCGGCCCGATGCTGGACTCGACCTGATCCACCAAGGCGTCCACGGCGGCGCTGTCGGTTACATCGAGTGCGAGCGACTTCACCCGGGTATCGGCCACGCGCGGCGTCTCGCGATCGGTCGCCACCACCGTGCAGCCGGCCTCGGCCAACAGCCGTACCAACGCCTCGCCGATGCCGCCGGATGCACCCGTAACCAACGCCACGCGGCCGTCGAAACCGGTCAACTGCATGTTGCGATCTCCTGTTGCTCATCCCAGTGGCGCAGCCGCGCCGACAACCACGGCGCCAGCTGCGCCACCGCATCGCGGCCGGTCAGTTCGGCGTGCAGGAACGGCAGTTCCAGCGCCTGCACCCTGCGCGCGTGGGTCCGCCACAACGTCGATTGCAGCTGTGGCCGCGCTTGATGATCCCGACCAGCACGGACGTGCACCAGCGTGCCGTCGAACGGTTGGTGAATATGTTCGCGGATCAGTCGATTGGTGCCGGTCACCGCGCGCACCACGCCATCGAGCACCACATCCGGCAGGCTGCCGAGTGCACTGCCGCCACGGCGCAGGAACCCCAGAATGCGTTCACGGCTGTCGAGTTCCGGATGCGCATCCGGATCGTGGCCGGCAATCGCCAGCAATGCCCGCAATGCGGCGATGGGATCGGGTTCCGGTTCGGCCCGCCAGCACTCGCTGGGATACGCGTCCAGCAGCACCAGCTCGCCGACGTCGCGACCGATTTCATGCAGGCGCACTGCCATCGCCTGGGCGAGGATGCCCCCCACCGACCAGCCCAGCAGGTGCACCGGCCCCTTTGGCTGCAATGCGACCACGCGCTGTACGTAGTCGTTGGCCATCGTCTCGATGCTGCTCGGCAGCGGCTGCCGGGCGTCCAGTGCCGGCGACTGCAGGCCGTACACCGGGCGTGCCGGCTGCAGTGCCCGGGCCAGGGTGCGGTAGTTCCAGGCGATCCCCCCGGCCGGATGCAGCACGAACAGCGGCGTGGGCCCGGCGGCGTCGGTTGCGGCCAATGCGATCACCGGCCCCAGTGCGTGATCGGCCAGCGCGGGAGGCTCGGCAATACGAACCGCCAGTGCGGCCACGGTGGGCTGCGCAAACAAGGCACCCAGACCCAGATCACAGCGCCAGCGCTGCTCGATCGCCAGCAGCAGGTGCACCGCCGACAGCGAATCACCGCCGAGACTGAAGAAATCTGCATCCACTGCCACCGGCGCCTCACGCCCAAGCGCCTGGGCGAACAACAACGCCAGCTCCTGTTCCAACGGCGTGCGCGGCGCCAAGCCGGCAACTTCAAGTTGCGGAGGCTTCGGCAACGCGTTGCGGTCGAGCTTGCCGTTGGCGGTCACCGGCCAGTGGTCCACGCCGACAAACGCCGAGGGCACCATATAGTCCGGCACGCGCGTGGCCAGGTGGCTGCGCAGCGTTATGGCATCGGCAAGCGCGGTCGGCAGATACGCCACCAGACGCACTTCGCCGGGAGCATCCTGGCGCAGCAGCACTTCCGCCCGCTCCATGCCAGGCAGCTCGCGCAGTGCCGCCTCGATCTCGCCCAGCTCGATGCGCAGGCCGCGCAGTTTCACCTGGTGGTCGCTGCGGCCGAGATACTCGACCGCACCATCGCGGCGCCAGCGTGCTACGTCGCCGGTGCGGTAGATGCGCTCGCCCGTCAGGAAGGGATCGGCAAGGAAGCGCTCGGTGGTCAGATCATCGCGACCGAGATAGCCACGCGCCAGCTGGACGCCACCCAGGTACAGGTCACCGGGCACGCCCACCGGCACCGGCTGCATCCGGGCGTCCAGCACGTACAGGCGGGTGTTCCAGACCGGGAACCCGATCGGCACCGGCCGCGAACGATCCTGCGCCGACGCCGGCCAGTAGCTGACGTCCACCGCAGCTTCGGTCGGGCCATACAGGTTGTGCAGCTCGGCGTGCACACGCGCGTGGAAGCGGTCGCGGGACGAAGCATCCAGCGCCTCGCCACTGGTGAACACCCGTCGCAGCTGCAGCCCTTCGGAGGCCGGTGCAGCGAGGAAGGCATCCAACATCGATGGCACGAAATGCGCCGTGGTGATGCCATGCTCGCGGATCAGCCGCGCCAGTTCAGTGGGATCGCGATGCGCGTCCGGCCCGGCGACCACCAGCGTGGCCCCGCACAGCAGCGGCAGGAAGAACTCCCAGACCGAGACGTCGAAGGTGGCCGGGGTCTTCTGCAGCACGCGGTCATCGGCGCGGATGTCGTAGTGCTCGCGCATCCACAGCAGGCGGTTGACGATGGCACGGTGTTCGATGACCACGCCCTTGGGCTCGCCAGTCGAGCCGGAGGTATAGATCACGTAGGCCGCATCGTCAGGTGCCGGATCGGCCCACGGTGCGGCAAAACTCAGCGCAGTCCACTGCTCCGGCGCGAGCACCGGTACGCCGGCCACGCGCGCCGATACGTCCGCCGCAGCCAGTACGCACACCGGCTGTGCCGACGCGAAAATACGTGCCAGCCGCTCATCGGGATGGGCCAGGTCCAGCGGAAGGTAGGCCGCGCCTGCTCGCAGCACCGCGACCAGAGCGATCACCAGCTCCAGCGAGCGCGGCAATGCCACCGCCACCACGCTGCCCGGGCCGACATCCATTGTCCGCAGCTGTGCCGCCAGCGCGAAGCTACGCGCTTCCAGCGTTGCGTAGTCCAGCGTAGTGTCGCCGAACACCAGTGCCGGCGCGTGCGGGTCCCGATCCATGCCCTGCTGCAGCAGCTCGACCAGGGTCGTCTCCGGCAGGGCGTGCGCGGTGGCATTGAAATCGTGCAGCACCTGCTGCACCTCGTCGGTCGTCGCCAGAGGTACGGCTGCGATATCGTCAGCCTGCAGTGCCGAGGACACGAAATGCAGCAGCCGCGCCGCGTGCGCCTCGACATCCTCGCGACTGTACAGCGCGGGATTGGCCTCGATCTCCAGATCCAGCAGCGCCTGGCCATCGCCACGGAAGCCCAGCGTCAGATCATCCACCGGCCCGGTGCACAGCACCTCCAGCGTGGCCTGCACGCCTGGCAGGGCCAGCGGCTTGTAGAACGGCTGCACATTCACCAGGGGGCCGTGCAGGCGCTGCTGCGCGCCGACCAGGCCCAAGTCCCGGCGCAGTTGCTCGCCGCGGTAGCGGCCGTGCTTGCGGCCCTGGCTGAGCTGCCGGCCCAGGCTGCGGGTAAAGGTTTCGACGCTGCCCTCGCCGGCGGCCACGCGCAGCGGCAACACATTCATCACCATCGCCGGTACCCGCGCCGACGCGTTGCCGAGCCGGCCCATGTAGGGCACGCCCAGCACCACTTCATCGGCCGCGCTCATCCGCCGAAGGTACTCGGCCGACAACGCGGCCAGCACGTCCGGCCAGGGCTGCAACCAACGTACCGATGCCTGCAGCAACTGCTCACGGAATGCCGCATCGAGCGGCTGCACCCAGCGCAGCGCGTCGTCACTGGCCGCGAGCGTACCGGCCAGGCCGACGCCCGCCGGTGCGCCCTGCATGTGCTCGCGCCACCATTGCCCGGCCTGCGTGCGGCGCGGGTCGGCGCGATAGGCCGCATCATCGGCCAGCACGCCAGTCAGCCCCGGCAGTGGCTCACCGGTACGACCGGCATACAACGCGCACACGCGATCAGTGAACAGCGCCATGCCGTAACCATCGGTGGCCAGATGATGCACCCGCAGGTACCAGACCCAGCGCTGCCCGCCCAGCTCAAGCAGCATCTGCTGACTGATCCGGTCGCGGGTGGGATCGACCGGGTTCAGCCGGTCGGCGTGCATCAGGTTGCGTGCCGCAGCGGCGGGATCCGCCTCGGTGGACACATCCCGCACCGAAAGCAACGGCACGTGTGCGGGGTCATGCCACTGCAGCGGCTGGCCATCGGCCCCTTCGGCAAAGCGCAGTGCTAAGGCCTGGGCCTCGCCTGCAGCCTGGTCTGCCGCTGCGACGAACGCGGCCACGTCCAGCGGGCCATCGATCCACACCGCGTGCGCGGTATTGAATGACGGGTTGTCCGGTGCCAGCCGCTGTGCGAACCACAGTCCCGCCTGGGCCTCGGTCAATGCCACCGGCGTGGCCAGCGCGGCGGCGTTCATGCGTTCTGCGCGGCCTGCAGCGTCTGCACCACGTTCCACCACTGGCGCAGCGTGGTGTGTTCGGCCAACTGCGAGAACTCCAGCGGCAGACCGGTGTTGCCCCAGGCCAGGACCAGGCCGAGCATGCGCATCGAATCCAGGTCCAGGTCGATCAGGTTGTCGTCGTCACCGATCTCGGCCGGCGTGCACTCCAGCACGCGCGCCACATCGGCACGCATCCGCTCCAGATCCAGCACCTCACCCGTGGCAGCCATCACAGCACCTCCAGCAGCTGGTCGGTGGTCATCGGCACCCCGCTGGTGCGTGCGATCCAGTGCAGCGCCTGATCGTGATCGGCACGCGAGAAGTCCGCCACCGCGTCAGCGGCGATGAAAGCCTCGATGTCACGCTGGAAGGCCTCGACCACGGTCGCGGTACAGCCGATATGGGCGTACACGCCGGTCACCAGCAGCTGGTCGCGCCCGCGTACCCGCATCAGCGTCTCCAGGTTGCTGCGCTGGAAGGCGCTGTAGCGGTGCTTCACCAGCACGTGCTCGCCTGGCTGCGGTGCCAGCGCCTCGATGATCGGTTCGTGGTCGGCGCTGCGGCGCATGCCCGGCCCCCACAGATCGGCCTGCAGGCCACGGTCACGGCGATCCTGGTCGCCATGCTGGGCGGTGTAGAACACCGGAATGCCGTGCGCGCGGCAGTGCGCCAGCAGGCGCACGATGTTGTCCACCGCCGGCCGCAAGGGCGTGCTGCCGGCGTCGAATGCCGCCAGGAAGTAGCACTGCATGTCGTGCACCAGCAAAGCCACACGATCGCGCTGCGGGCGCCACGGGCCACGCGCCTGCGGCAGTTCGGCGGCAGTCGGCAAGGGATAGTCGGTAATACGGGGCAGCGCCATCAGCGCGTTCCTCCTGTCTGTTGCAGATGACGCGCACGCAATTGCGCGCGCAGTTCGCGGCGGCTGATCTTGCCGACCGCAGTGGTATCGAAACTGTCGACGAACACGACCTGGTCGGGCACCTTGAACGCCGCCAGGCCGCGCCCGCGCATCCAGGCCTTCAGTGCCTGGGCCTTGAACGGTTCGCCCTGCGCGATCACGAACGCACAGCTGCGCTCGCCCAGATACTCATCGGGAATGGAGACCACGGCGGCGTCGAACACACCCGGGTGCGCCAGCAGGTGGTCCTCGATCTCCTCAGCGGAGATCTTCTCGCCAGCGCGGTTGATGTGGTCACCCGCACGGCCCTGTACCACCAGATAGCCACCGGGCAGCTGCTGCACACGGTCGCCGGTGCGATAGAAGCCGTCGTCGGTGAACGAGCGCGCATTGGCCACCGCATCGTTGTGGTAGCCACGGATGGTGTACGGGCCACGGGTGAGTAGATGCCCCACCTCGCCCTCGGCCACCGGCTGGTCATGGTCATCGACCACGCGCACTTCATCATCCGGACTGATCGGTCGCCCCTGGCAGGCCACGATCAGTTCTTCCGGATCATCCAGGCGGGTGTAGTTCACCAGCCCTTCGGCCATGCCGAATACCTGCTGCAAGGTACAGCCGAGGCCGTCGATCACCCGCCGCGCGGCTTCCGGCACCAGCTTGGCGCCGCCCACCTGCAGTACCTGCAGGCTGGACAGGTCATGCCTGCTGGTGGCGGCGGCCTGCGCCCACAGCAACGCCAGCGGCGGCACCAGGCCACAGCAGGTCACCCGCTCCCGTGCGATCAGCGGGAAGGCCGCATCCGGTCCGGGGCCGGGGCTGAGCACCACGCGGGCACCGGCGTACAGCGCGCCGAAGAAGCCGGGCGAGCTCATCGGGAAGTTGTGCGCAGCCGGCAGCGCGACCAGGTAGACGCTGTCGCGGTCTATGCCGCAGAGGTCATTGCTGGCGCGGAACGAGTAGATGTAGTCGTCGTGGGTACGCGGAATCAGCTTGGACAGCCCGGTGCTGCCTCCGGAAATCTGCAGGAACGCTACCGATTGCGGGTCCGGATCGACCGGCAGCTGGCTGCGATCGCCCTGCAGCGCCTCCAGCGCGACGAACTCCGCCGCATCGCCGTCGATCACCACATGGCGAACCGCCGGGACCTCGGCCTGCAGCGCCCGCGCCAGCCCGCGGTGATCGAAGCCGTCGTGCAGTGCCGTGGTGATGTAGGCACTGGCTTCGGCCTTGCTGGCGAAGTGCACCAGCTCGGTGATGCGGTGCGCCGGCAACGCGTACACCGGCACCAGCCCGGCACGGAACAGGCCACAGACCGTGGTGATGAAGCCTGCCGTGTTGCCCAGCTGCACCAGCACCCGCCCCCCTGGCTGCAGGCCCAGCGCCAACAGGCCGGCGCCGATCCGCCCGGCCTCGTGCCACAGCTGTGCATAGCTCAGGCGGACGTCGCCGGCGACCACCGCGATGTCATCGGCATAGCGTTCTGCACGGTCGCGCAGGAACGCCGGGAAGGTCTCGCCACGCCAGTGACCGGCCTCGCGATAGCGCGCCACCAGCGCGTCGGGCCACACCTGCTGCAGTGGCAGGCGGGAGGATTCAACGGAAGCATTCATGCGGCAGGCTCGATGGCGGGCGCGGATTCATGGACACCCAGCGCGTTCGACAGGGCAGCGAACTTCGCTGCGGTTTCAGCCACCTCGGCCTCGGGGTGCGACTCGGCGACGATGCCGGCACCGGCATACAGGCGCAGTTGCGTGCCCTGCAGGCGCGCGCAGCGGATCGCCACGTACCAGTCGCCGTCACCCTGCGCGTCCAACCAACCCACGGCGCCGGCATAGAAGCCACGCGGTACAGGTTCCAGCTCGCGGATGCGCTGCAGCGCCGCCAACCGCGGCGTACCGCAGACCGCCGGCGTGGGATGCAGCTGTGCCAACAGCTCGGCCGCCGATGTCTGCGGATCCTTCAGGGTGGCGTGGATGCGGGTGCCGAGGTGCCACATGCTGGCGGTGGCATGCAGCACCGGGCGCGGCTGTGCATCGATGTGGCTGCAGTACGGTGCCAGGCCTTCGACGATGGCTTCGACCACGTGGCGGTGCTCGTCGTGGTCCTTGGTCGAGGCCAGCAGCGCCTGCGCCGCACGCCCGTCCTCGGCGGCATCGGCACTGCGCCGCGCGGAACCCGCCAACGGATGCGACAACAGTTCGGCGCCGCGCTTGCGCAGCAGCAGCTCCGGCGTCGCACCGACCAGCCAGGCCGGTGCCTGGCCCAGCTCCACCGGAAGCGGCACCGCGTAGGTCGCCACCGACGGATCCGCGCCCAGGCGTGCCAGCAGCACGTCCGGAGAAAGCGCCTGGCGGGTGCGTGCCAGCAGGCTGCGCGCCAGCACCACCTTATGCAGGTTCTGCTCGGGCGCACGCAAGGCCTGCACTGCCGCAGCGACTGCAGCGGCATAGTCCTGCGGCACAGGTTCGGCCCGCAGGGCGCCGGCCAGCGGCGGTGCGGCCTGCGGCTGCAGTGCCAGCGCCGGCAGCAGGCGCTCGGGCTGGTACAGCGCATCGTCGGCACGCGGCTCGAACGGCACCGCGCCAACCAGCAGGCCCGGGCCGCCACGCTGCTGGGCAAAGAACTCCGAAACGCGTTCTGCCAACGTCGCCAGTGCACCGGCTGGCAACGTGGCGCGGCAACCGCGGGCGTGCACGTGCTGGCCGGCATGCTGCAGCAGGAACAGCGACGCGTCGTCGGTGCTCTCCTGTGGTGCTGGCGCAGCCTCCGGCCACGCGCCCTGCATCAGGGAATCGTTCATGGGGTCTCCTTCATCCGATGCGCTGCGGCCAGCGCGCACAGCAACAGCAGCAGCGCGCCCACCAGCAGGTAAGGCAGGCTTGGCCCGCCGCGATACAACAGCGTGCCGAGCATCGGCCCGGCCACCATGCCCAGCCCTTGCGCGGCCGCCACGGTGCCTGCGGCGGCGCCCTGCTCGTGCGCCTCTACCGCATCGGCGGCCAGCGCCTGGAACGAGGGGAATACGAAGCCCATGCCGAACGCAGCCAGCGCATACGCCGCAGGCAATTGCCAGGCCTGCTGCACGCCCGCCACCGAAGTGAAGCCGATGCCGGAAATGAGAGCGCCGAGGACGATCCAGCGACGTGGATGCACCTCCAGCTTCATCACCAGCGCCTGCGCCAGGATCAGGCCGACGCCAACGGCGGTGAGTGCAATGCCGGCCATGCGCGCGCCGGTCGCCGCATCCAGACCCAGGCGATCAATTGCGAAGAAGCCGACCGTGACCTGCGCGATAGTCACCGAGACCATGGCGATGAACGCTGCCAGCTGCGGCAGGCACAGGCGCGCGTCGAGGCGGCTCATCGGCGTGCGGCGCTGTGCGGACGCGCCCACCACGGGCGGTGTAGCCGGCAGGCGCCAGGCCAGCAATGCCAGTGCCAGCAACGGCAGCAGCGCGGCCACGTACAGCGCCAGCGACAGATTCGTATAGGCCAGCCAGCCCGCGGCGGCCGGGCCGAGCACCATGCCCAGCGCGTTGGCACTGCCCAGGCGGGCGAGGAATTTTGCACGCTGTCCGGTGGGTGCCCTGTCGGCGATCAGCGCCGCTGCGGTAGGAGGCACAGCCGCGTAGAACAGGCCGATCAGGCCACGCGCACCGACCAGCACCAGCACTGACACCAGCACCGGCGGCACTGCCTGCAGGGCGACATCGATGAACACCGCCAGCGCGATATAGACGACGGTGTAGGCGCTCATCGCCAGCATCAGCACGCGTTTGCGGCCGATGCGGTCGCTGAGCTGGCCCCAGGGGCGCGCGGCCAGCATCCACAGCACGCCTGCGGCGGTGACCGACAGGCCGGCATGCCACTCGGACAGGCCGAGCATGCGGACCACCGGGCCGATCACAGCGACGAAGGACATCATCGCCATGGTGCCGATCAGGGCAGCCAACACCAGCGCCGGCAAGCCGGGAACGACGGGACGTGCGTGCATGAAACACCAGCCGTAACAGGAAAGGATTGGCCGGGCGCGTCTGCACGCCCCGCCCGGCACCCGCCCCACTCAGGACCGGATGCCACCCTCAAATGATAACGGCTCGTATTTGCATTTGATACCCATTCTCTTGAATGGGCATGCAACAGTGGGTTCAGCGCATCGCACGCAGGCCCAGCAGGCCACGGCGCTTGAACCACCACTCCAGCGGCAGCGTCACCAACGGCGGGATGGCCGCCAGCAGGGCCAGGGCACTGGCCCACCACGGCCAGCGCAGGCGCACCGCCGCAAACAGCGTGACCGCCACGTACACCAGGAAGGCCGCGCCGTGCAGGGGCCCGAACAGCTTCACCAGCGCCACGTTGGTCATGGGGCCGTACTTCATCCACATGCCGATGAGCAGGCCGGCCCAGGTCACGGCCTCGATGAAAGCGACCGCGGCGAACAGGCGTCCGGTCGGGGGCATGGGGGAACGTTGGGTCACGCGGGGCTCCGGCATCGGGATATCAAATGCGAATGATACGCAGATGCGAACGCCATGTAGAGTCGAGCCGTGCTCGACTGCTGGAGCGTGTCCACCAAGGTGGACACCTACCGGAGCGTGTATGGCAGAACGTGCTCCCCGATCTCACGCAGCACCGCGTCCATCGGCCTCCCGTTGTCGACCAGGTTGAACATCACGTGCCCCACGCCCTGCGCATGCACGCGCAGCAGGTAGTCACGCAAGCCGTCGCGGCCGACCTTCAGGCCCAGTGGCAGCGGCTCGGGCGGTGCCTGCGGATCGGCCTGCAGATCCAGCAACATCGACTGCACGAACGGCTTGCCTGGCCCAGCGCCTTGCGCCTGCGCCTGTTGCCACAGGCCGATGCGCCCTTCCTGCGCGGCCTCTTCGCGGTGATAGGTGGCCCAGCCTTCGGCTTCCCGTGCGATCCACTGCAGGCTCTGCCGCGCAGTGCCCACCACCAGCATCGGAATGCGCGTGGCCGGGGCCGGCAGCACGTCGAAGCCACCGGTTACCTGCAGTACCTCGGCCCTTTCTTCAGCCTCAGGTGACAACGCCGCGCGCAACAAGGTCCAGCGCTCACGGAACGTCGCCGCCCTGCCCTCCAGGTATTCGCCGAATGCCGCGAACTCTTCCGGCCGATCGCCAGACCCGAGGCCCAGCACGAAGCGGCCGTCGCTGATCCGGTCCAGGCTCAAGGCCGACTTCGCCACCTGCAGCGGATGGCGCAATGGCAGCACGATGGCCGCGCTGCCGACCACGATGCGCTCGGTCGCCGCAGCCAGCATGCCCAGCCACAGGAACGGGTCGTCCAACGCGCTCGTTGTCGCGTCCGGACCCTGCGGCACCATCAGCGGCACGTCGCGCGTCCACAACGCGGCAAAGCCCAGGTCATCGGCCAGTCGCGCGATACGTCGCGCCTCACGTGGATCGGCCAACCCATGCGACGCCACGGGCGTCATCAGGCCCAGGCTCAGACCCTGCTGCGGAAACAAGGCAGCGTACGCGGGATTGAAATCACTCATGCCGCCAGCTTAGCGTGCAGGCATGGGGCAACGATGACGCGCCGCCCACCACCGGAAGAACACTGCATGCCGACGATCCGCCCTGCCCACGTCGATGACCTGCCCGCGATCAGCACGGTGTGCCTGGCTGCCTTCACTGCGGCGGTCGCACCTTCGCTCAGCGCGGCCGGCATCGCCACCTTCGGCAGCGTCGCCGCGGCCGAAGCGTTCGGCGCGCGCCTGCAGGGCGACAACCACATCCTGGTGGCCGAGCAGGACGGCCGCGTCGTCGGCGTGATCGAACTGAAGGAAGGCCGGCACCTGGCGATGCTGTTCGTCGATCCCGGCTACCAGGGCCAGGGCATCGGCCATGCTTTGTTCGACGCGGTGCTCCCGCAGGTGCGCGAGCCGGTCCTGACCGTGCGCGCCTCACTCAATGCAGTGCCAACCTACCTGCGCTATGGCTTCGTGCTGGACGGCGACGTCGGCGAGTTCAATGGGCTGGTGTATCAGCAGATGGTGCGGGCAGCGGCCTGAAGGCATCCGCCGGCCAATGCCCGGCGGGCGTCATGCCCTGCGGCACGCCCGTCATAAGCAAACTGAATCAGCAGGCTCCCCGGCCGTTCCTACAATGGCCTGTCACCCTGCCCTTCGAGATGCTGCCGATGCGCGTCGCGCTTTCTATGTTGCTGCTGGCTTCGGCGCTGAGCGCCTGCACCCCGGCCCCGGTCTCCATCGCCAACTCCGCCGAGGTGCCCGCGCCGGCCAAGGCAATCGCCTGGCGCCAGGGCGATGTCGATGATGCCTTCGCCGAGGCCGCCGACAGCGGCAAGCCGGTGCTGCTGTACTGGGGCGCCGTCTGGTGCCCACCGTGCAACCAGCTCAAGGCGGGCCTGTTCAAGGACCCGGCCTTCATCGCGCTGACCAGCAAATTCGTTCCCGTCTACCTGGATGGCGACGAGGAAGGTGCGCAAGCCTGGGGTGAGCGCTTCGGCGTACGCGGCTATCCGACCCTGATCGTGCTGGACCCAAAGCGCAACGAAATCACCCGCGTGGCCGGCGGCAATGATGCCACCGAACTGACCCGGGCACTGACCGTCGCCGCAGGCCGCCGCGGTGCTGTTGCCGCCACCTTGGCCACCGCGTTGGCAACGCCGGACCGACTGGCCGCAGAAGACTGGCAGGTGCTGGGCGACTACGGCTGGGAAGTGGACGCCAACCGCCTGGCCGGCGAGCGCAGCAGCGAGGATGTGCTGCGCCAGTTGTCCAAGGCCGCACCCGACGCTGCCCTGCAGCGCCGCTTCGCTCTGCTGGCCTCGGCAACGGCCGAAAAGCCCGATGCCTCGCCCACCGAAGTACGCGAGCTGCTGCAGGCCGTGCTGGCGCAGCCCGCCGAAGTCCGCCGCAACCGTGAGTTGCTGGGCTATGCAGGCGTGCAGCTGGTCAAGCAGGCCAGTGCCGGGCCGGCCACCAGCAACACGCTGGGACAGCAGCTGCTGGTGGCATTGGAGCGGGCAGACGCCGAGCGCGGCGACCGCGCCGACGACGCATTGTCGCGTGCGTTGACCGAAGTGTCGCTGGCCCGCCTGCAGCAGCCGAAGGGCGCATTGCCCGCGGCCCTGGTTGATCGGGTCAAGCAGCGCGTGGCTGCTGCCGACGCTGCCGCCACCGATGCGCATGCGCGCCAGGCCACGATCAGCAGCGCGGTCTACGCACTACGCCAGGTCGGCGACGACGCAGGCGCCGAGTCGCTGTTGCTGGCGGAACTGAAGCGCAGCGAACAGCCGTACTACTACATGCCCGAGCTGGCCGAACTGGCCGAGCAGCGCGGCGACACCGCCGGTGCGCTGGAGTGGTTGAAGCGTGCCTACGACGGTGCGCAGGGCCCGGCCACCCGCGTGCAGTGGGGCGTGCTGTACGTGGAAGGCCTGCTGAAGCTGGCACCGAACGATGCACCACGCATCGAGCAGGCGACCGCCTCGCTGATCGCCGAGCTGGAGGCACAGCCGTCGGGCTACCACCAGCGCACCCGCCAACGCTTCGAGCGCCTGGCCGGGCAGTTGAAGGCGTGGAGCGGCAAGCACCAGGGCGCGGAGACGCTGGCGCGGTTGCAGCAGCGGATGCAGCAGGCGTGCGGCGATCAGGTAGATGGCGCGTGCAAGGATTGGTTGAGTTGAGTTGATGAAGGCGCTGGCGGCGGGTTCGTCTGCCGGCGCTTTTGTTGATATCGGTTGTGGCGGGGGAAGGGGCTGGCCGGGACCGTTGGCGCCATGGATGGCGCCATCGAGCCCCCAAGGATGGGTTTACGGCGTGTCCCGGCCAGCCCCTTCCCCCGCCACCCGACGGTTTCCTGCGAGCGCGGGCAACACATCAGCGCGCCGGTGAGGTTCGAAAAGCGGGTTCTCGTAGTGCCGGCCGCTGGCCGCCAACCCGACCTTCGCTGATTGCCGGCCAGTGGCCGGCACTACAACGTCGCTCTTGCTCCCTTTCACGCATTTCAATCCTTCCCCTTGACCTCAACCAATGTTGAGGTGCGATAACGATCTCCCCACGGCCAGCCTCTCTGGCCTTCCCCACGGAGATTGCTTCGATGTCGTACTCGCTTCCCCCGCTTCCCTATGCCTATGACGCCCTCGAGCCGCATTTCGATGCGCGCACGATGGAGATCCACCACAGCAAGCACCACCAGGCCTACGTCAACAACCTCAACGCCGCCATCGAGCAGGCCGGCATCGCCGAGCAGCCGGTCGAGGCGCTGATCGCCAACCTCGATGCCGTGCCCGAGGCGCAGCGCGGCGCCATCCGCAACAACGGCGGTGGCCACGCCAACCACAGCCTGTTCTGGACCGTGCTCAGCACCAACGGTGGTGCGCCCGATGACGAACTGGCCGCCGCCATCGACCGTGACCTCGGCGGTTTCGATGCTTTCAAGGAGGCCTTCACCAAGGCGGCGCAGACCCGCTTCGGCAGCGGCTGGGCCTGGCTGACCAGCGATCGCGATGGTCGCCTGCAGGTGGAAAGCAGCGCCAACCAGGACAGCCCGCTGATGGGTGCGGCCGTGGGCCTGTCCGGCAACACCCCGATCCTCGCACTGGATGTCTGGGAACACGCCTACTACCTGCACTACCAGAACCGTCGCCCGGACTACATCGGTGCGTTCTTCAACATCATCAACTGGGCCGAGGTCGGCCGGCGCTACCGCCAGGCCAGGGCCTCATGAGCGGCGAAACGCTGCCGTACGCCGGGCCGTGGGCGGGGGTTTTCCCCGCCCCGGCCCCGGTGCCGTCGGTCGAGATGCCGCCGCGGGCCCTGCGGCGGCTGCTCGGTCACTTTCCTACCGGCGTGGCAATCGTCTGCACGCGCGATGCGCAGGGCAAACCCATCGGCCTGACCATCAATTCGTTCGTGCCGGTGTCATTGCAGCCGCCACTGGTGCTGTGGAACCTGGCGTTGCATGCGCAGAGCCTGTCCACCTTCCAGCGCGCCACCCGCTTTGCGATCAGCGTGCTGGCGGCCGACCAGGAAGCGCTGGCCCGGCGCTTTGCCGATCCGCAGGTCCGCAACCGCTTCGACGGCCTGGCATTGCTGGATGATGACGAGGATGCCCCACCACGCATCGCCGGTGCGGTCGCCCATCTCACCTGTACCCGCCACGCACAGTGGCCGGTGGGTGATCATCTGCTGCTGGCTGGCCGCATCATCGAAGTGCACGAGAACGGCGGCGCGCCGCTGCTGTTCCATCGTGGCCGCTTCCAGCCCGGCCCCACCGAATTGCTGGTGGAGGTGCGCGGATGAACATCGAAGCCCTGGAATGCATGCTTGCCAACGGCAAGGACGGCGCGCTGCTGCGCTTCGGCCTGGGCAAGGGTTGGCTGGATGCGGGGAACCCGGTGCGCGCGGCCACCCATCTGGGCCGGTGCGTGGTGCTTGATCCGCAGTATTCCGCGGCGTGGAAGCTGCTGGGCAAAGCCTGGCTGGCCAGTGGCCAGCCGCTGGCGGCGCGCGAAGCATGGCAACGCGGCTTGAGCGTGGCCGGCAGCAAGGGTGACCAGCAGGCACACAAGGAAATGCAGGTGTTCCTGCGCCGCCTGGACCGCGAACAGGCGGCCCTGGCGAAGGCGGGCTGAGTCGATCAGCCCGCGTTGGCCGATGCCGGTGCGGACATGATGTCCGGCATCGGCAGGCGGCGCGGCTTGCTGGGGAACGCGTGGCGCAGGATGCGCCAGACCACCTGGCCGAACTGGCGCGGCAGCGAGCCGTTGTTGTAGTGCTGGCCGTAACGGCGGCAGATGTCCTTCACTTCCTTGGCAATGGCCGCATAGCGGTTGGCCGGCAGGTCCGGGTAGAAGTGGTGCTCGATCTGGTGGCTGAGGTTGCCCGACAGCACATTGATCAGGAAGCCGCCGCTGATGTTGGACGAACCGCGCAGCTGGCGCAGGTACCAGTGACCGCGCGATTCATTGCGCAGGCATTCCTTCGGGAAGGTTTCCGACTCTGCGGTGAAGTGGCCGCAGAAGATGATCACGTAGGTCCAGATGTTGCGCAGGCCGTTGGCCACCATGTTGCCCAGCATCACGGTGAGGAAGAACGGGCCGGCCAGCAGCGGGAAGAACACGTAGTCCTTCAGCACCTGGCGGGCCATTTTCCGCGCCACCGGGCGGGTCTGCATCCACATCGCACGGCCACTGATGCGGCCCTTCAGCCAACGGCCCAGGCGCAGGTCCTGCGCGGCCACGCCCCACTGGAACAGCAGCGCGAAGATCGGCGCGATGATCGGCTGCAGCAGGTAGAACGGCTTCCAGCGCTGTTCCGGGAAGATGCGCAGCAGGCCGTAGCCGATGTCATCGTCCATGCCACGCACGTTGGTATAGGTGTGGTGGCGGAAATTGTGGGTCTTGCGCCAGTTGTCGGCGGTGGCAACGATATCCCACTCGTAGGTGTTGCCATTGAGCTTGGGGTCGCCGGTCCAGTCGAACTGGCCGTGCATGACGTTGTGGCCCAGCTCCATGTTCTCCAGGATCTTCGACAACGCCAGCAGCAGCGTGCCAGTGATCGCGGCCGGCCACAGCAGCGGCATCCAGAACAGCGGCGAGAATGCTGCCAGGAACAGCAGGCCACGGCCACCCACGCCGAACCATCGCACGGCGGCAGCCACACGGCGGATGTAGCGGGTATCGGAGGCGCCGAGGCTGCCGATCACACGGTCGCGGATCGCATCGAGTTCCTCACCGAAGGCATGCATCTCGGCGGTGCTCAGGGCACGGTCGGTAGCGCGGGTCATGGCAGGCGTCCTCAGAGATCCAGAGTCAGGTCGGTGGTCGGTGCGCTCACGCAGATCCGCACCGGCTGTGCCGTTTCGGACTGCAGGTCGCCGGTGCGAAGGTGGCGGGTGGCGCCACTGACGCGATCACAGGTGCAGGTGTTGCAGATGCCCATGCGGCAACCGTGCTTGGGCTTGATGCCATGCGCTTCCAGGCTTTCCAGCAGCGAGCGGCCACGCGGCACGCTCAGCTGGCGGCCACTGCGCGCAAGCGTCAGCGACACCTCTCCTTCGCTGCTGGCATCGCGCAGCGGCGCCGGCGGGGTGAAGGCTTCGGCCTGGAAGCCGGCCACCTGGTGCGCCAGGCGTTCGCGCGCAGCGGCAACGAAGCCGTCCGGGCCGCAAGCCAGCACATGGCGCTGCGCAAGCGGCGTGTCATCACCGGCCACCTGCAGATCATGGGTATCAATTCGCGCGGCCGGCGCCTCACCCTCGCGGGTGGCCAGCAGATGCACGCGCAGGTTCGGATGTGCCGCAGCCAGCGCCCGCAGTTCATCACGGAACTGCAGATGGGCAGCAGTGCGCTCCCAGTAGAACAGGTCCACCGGTGCTGCCAGCGGCCGCTGGCAGGCGTCGCGCAACAGGCTGCGCATCGGCGTGATGCCACTGCCGGCAGCCAGCAGCAGCACCGGCGCCGCGGCCGGCATCTGGAACTCGCCGAAGGCGGCATCGAGGCGGAACAGTTCGCCCGGCTGTGCATGGTTGACCAGATGCTGGCTGACCCGGCCGCCGTCGATCGCCTTGACGGTGATCGCCAGCTCGCGCCGACCCAGTGCGGTGGGGCTGTAGCTGCGCTGGCACAGGCGTCCTTCAATCTCGACGCCGAGGTTAACGTGCTGGCCGGCGCGCATGCCGGCCCAGTGCCGGTTGGTGCGCAGGACCAGGGTCGCCGCGCCCTCGCCAGCCGGCTCGCGGCGGACCAGGCGGGCCACCGGCTCGCGCAGGGTCCACAGGGGATTGAGCTGGCCCGCCCAGAAATCGAACAGCGACGGCGACACCCAGCGGTACGGAGAGAACAGGGACGGACGGACGACAGCGCTCATGAGTGAACTATACGGGCGCACATACACCTGTGTATACATGTGTATATTGAACCGGATTGGGTATGATTCAGCCTCGCCCTACCGGAACCCCCATGGCCGCCGCCACCGCCTTGTCGACGCCCGAAGATGCCAACAGCCCGGCCCGCCGTACGGTGACCCGCGAGGATCTGCTGGCCGCCGCCCTGAAACTGATCGGGCCGCACCGCAGCCTGTCCACGCTCAGCCTGCGCGAAGTGGCACGTGAGGCCGGCATTGCGCCGAACAGCTTCTACCGGCAGTTCCGCGACATGGACGAACTGGCCGTGGCGCTGATCGATGCAGCCGGCCGTTCGCTGCGCACCATCATCGGCGAGGCCCGCCAGCGCGCCACCTCCACCGCCACCAGCGTGGTACGGGTCTCGGTGGAGACCTTCATGGAGCAGCTGCGCGCCGACGACAAGCTGCTGCACGTACTGCTGCGCGAAGGCGCGGTCGGTTCGGACGACTTCAAGCACGCGGTCGAGCGTGAGCTGCACTACTTCGAGGAAGAGCTGCAGCACGACCTGGTGCGCCTGGCCGCGCTGGATGGCGCCGTGCTGCATGCCCCCGAACTGGTGGCCAAGGCCATCACCCGGCTGGTCTTCGCGATGGGTGCCACCGCCATGGACCTGCCGCCGGAGAAGGATCCGGAACTGGTCGAACAGATTTCCACGATGATCCGCATGATCATCGTCGGCGCCCGTACCCCCGCCGCATTCCGTCGCGGCTGACGATCCGACCGCGCCTATACGGCAACTCCATCCTATGGACATGACCACCGGCAGGGTTGCGGTCTTTTTATGTAATGTTATAACACAAGCATGATCTGACTCGACTGGCGCCCCAATCGCAATTGCCTCGGCTTCGTTATATAGCACTTGCTATATTCATAAGCCGCTGCTTTCATATGCGTCAGCCAGGTCGCCCTCGCCGCCTTTCTTCTCCCAAGGACGACGCCCTCATGCCCGTTGCCACGCCCCTCTTCCATCGGCTGCCCCTGGCCGCCGCCATTGCCCTGACCCTGCCGCTGCCTGCACTGGCCGCCACCTCGAAGCCGACCGAGCTGGACCGCGTGCAGGTCAAGGTCAGCACCGCCACCCGCAGCGAACGCCTGCTATCCGATGTCCCGATCCGCACCGAAGTGCTGCGCAAGGAAGACATCGCGCTGCGCGCGGCCACCGACTTCTCGCGCGCCGCCGAGCTGATCAACGGCCTGCGCGTGGAAAGCAACTGCCAGAACTGCAACACCAGCGAAGTGCAGCTGCTGGGCCTGCCCGGTGCCTACAACCAGCTGTTGTTCGATGGCATCCCGCTGTTGTCCACGCTGGGCAGCGTCTATGGCCTGGAACAGATCCCGGCCGGGTTCGTCGACCGCATCGAAGTGGTCAAGGGCGGCGGCTCGGCGCTGTACGGCCCGGGTGCGGTGGCCGGTGTGATCAACCTGATTCCGCCGCTGCCGGCGCGCAGCGGTGGCCATGTGCAGGCCGGCGTGGATGTCCTGAAGGGCACACCGCAGAAGAATGCCGACGTGCGCCTGGACCTGGTGGCGAAAGATGCCGACGCCGGGCTTTCAGTGATTGCCCAGCGCAACTGGAACAGCGGCATCGACTACAACGGTGACGGCTACACCGAGATCACCCGCAAGAACCTCAAGGTCGGCGGGCTGCAGGCCTGGTACGCGCCCACGCCAGGCACGCGGCTGCGCCTGGACCTGCAGGTGACCGATGAAACCCGGCGTGGCGGCAATCGACTGGATCAGCCCGAATACCTAACCAACATCGCCGAATCGCTGGATACGAAATACCGGCGCGGCAGCGTGTCGTGGGATCAGGAAATCAATGCCGACGCCGATTTCCGCCTGGCCTACGCCTTCGCCGACATCGACCGCGACAGTTTCTACGGCGGTCTTGGCGACGTGGTTACCGATCCGTCTGCCCCCGGCCATGACCCGTCGCAGCTGGATCCCAACGTGGCCGGCAGCGCGGCCTCGCGTTCGTGGCGCCAATACGGCCGCACCCACAACCCGCTGCACTACATCGACAGCCAGTTGAACTGGCGGCTGGGCGCGCACGCGCTGGCCTTCGGCGTGCAGTACAAGCACGAGGCGCTGCGCGACGACAACCGCACCGGTGACGGGCAGCGCCTGGCGGTGCTGGAAGATGCAACCTTCCACAACCTGGGCGCCTTCATCCAGGACGAATGGAGCCTGCGTGACAACGTCGACCTGGTACTGGGCGCACGCGTGGACAAGAGCTCGGAGCTGGACAGCGCGGTGTTCTCGCCGCGCATCGCCCTGGCCTGGCAGGCCACCCCGAACCTGAAGTGGCGCGCCGGCGTCGCCACCGGCTTCCGTGCACCGGAGATCTTCGTCGAGGACGTGCACGTCGATACGCTGGGTGGCGAGCAGGTGCGCGTACGCAACACCGATGGCCTGAAGGAAGAGCGCGCGTTGACCACCCTGTTCGGCTTCGACTGGCGCTCGGACCCGGCCAATCCAGTGTGGAGCTGGGATGCTACCGCCTCCTATGCACGCATCCGCGACACCTTCGCGCTGGGCGAGATCCAGCGCGGCGATGACGGACAACTGAGCCAGCTGCGCTACAACGCCTCCGGCTCCAACGTACTGGGGGCGGAAACCAACCTCGGCTGGCAACCGTCGCCGCAGTGGCGCCTGACCGCCGGTGCCTCGTGGTACCGCTCGCGCTTCCGCGAACCGCAGCGCATCTTCGACGACACCGGCGACGGTGGCGACACCATCATCGAAAGCCGCGACTACCTGAAGACCCCGCGCTGGACCGGCCTGGCGCAGCTCAGCTGGATGCCCGCCGAGCCGTGGGAAACCTTCGTCGCGCTGCGCCATACCGGGCCGATGTCGGTGCTGAACAACCGGTTGGGCGAGCTGCACCGTACGCGTTCCTTCCTCGTCACCGATCTTGGTGCTCGCTGGCACCGACATCTGGGCGCGCAGGCGCAGCAGGAAGTGTCGGTGGCCGCGGGTGTCAAGAACGTGTTCGATCAGCGCCAGAAAGATCTGGAAGTGGGCGCGCTGCGTGACAGCGACTATGTCTACGGGCCGCGCTTCGCGCGTTCGTGGTACGTCAACCTGCGCTATGCGTTCTGAAGCTCTGCGAGCGTTGTTGCTGGCCTGTGCCGTGCTGCTGGCCGCACCGGCGACGGCTGCGGACCTGCACGCGCAGGTCTCGGCCTCGCTGATGCGGCCGGAACAGCGCTCGCTGCGACCGATGCAATGGACGCAGCCGCCGAAACTGGTGGCGCTGTACTTCGGTGCCGACTGGTGTGCACCGTGCCATGCCTTCGTACCCACGCTGCGCAGCGTGCGTGATGCCCTGCGCCAAGCCGGCGCCGATACCGAAGTGGTGTACGTCAGCCAGGATGAGAGCGAGAGCGCGCTGCGCCGCTACATGCACGCGCAGGACATGCCGTGGCCGGTACTGGACCCGCGCCGCGCCGCGCGCATGCCGGCCCTGCAGGCATTGGCCGGATTGGCACCGCCAAACCTGGTGCTGATCGATGCCGACGGCACGGTGCTGGCCAATGGCTGGCATGGACGTCGCTACGACGGTCTGCAGCCGGTGCTGAAGGAGTGGACGAAACAGGCGTGTGCGCAGGAACAGGCCCGCTGCCCGCCTGACCTGTAGCGTCGAGCCATGCTCGACGCATTCCATCACCGTGCGAACGGCAGCCGAGCATGGCTCGGCTCTACAAAAACCGGGATCGCGCGAACGGCCGCCGGGCATGGCCCGGCGCTACCGTTACGGCGCCTCGCCCTCGGCCTTGCGCACGAACGCCTCGAACAGCGCCAGCGTCTGCTCGCTCACATGGTGCTCGATACCCTCCGCATCACGCCGTGCCGTATCAGGGTCCACGCCCAGCGCCAGCAGGAAACGCTCCACGGTCTGGTGCCGCTGGCGGCTGGCATGGGCCAGCGCCTCGCCTTCCGGGGTCAGGAACACGCCGCGGTACGGCCGCTGCACCACCCAGCCATCGCGGGCCAGGCGCCGCAGCATCTTCGCCACGGTGGGCTGGGCCACGCCCAGGCGGGTGGCGATGTCGACCTGGCGGGCCTCGCCGCCGTCGGCCAGCAGGTCCGAGATCAGCTCGACATAGTCCTCCACCAGCTCCATCCGGTGCGCTTCGCGCACTTGCCGGAAGCTCTCGACCTGGCGCTCAGCCTCGATCAAGGGGGTGCTTTTCAGCGATGTCGAATCGTCGGTCTTGCCCACGCCTGCGCCTGTCCTTCCGGTCTACTCCGGGTTTGAAACTGAATTCTGGACCAGTAACGCGATAAAGACGATTGTTTCACATTGCTAATGACTATAGCAGGAGCTATATTCGGACCCATGAACACCCTGGCGCCCCACGACCCTTCGGCCTCCACCCCGGCCAGCCTGGGCGCGCTCAACGCCTCGGTCGCCGTTCCCGACAAGGGCCATTGGTGGTTCCGCCTGCTGGCCTTCCTCGGCCCGGGCTACATGATCTCGGTCGGCTACATGGACCCAGGCAACTGGGCCACCGACCTCGCCGGCGGTTCGCGCTTCGGCTACCTGCTGCTGTCGGTCATCCTCATCTCCAACCTGATGGCGGTGATCCTGCAGGCGCTGTCGGCACGGCTGGGCATCGCCACCGGCATGGACCTGGCGCAAGCCTGCCGCGCGCGGTACCCGAAGCCGGTGAACCTGGCGCTGTGGGCGCTGTGCGAGGCAGCGATCATCGCCTGCGACCTGGCCGAGGTGATCGGCACCGCGATCGCATTGAAGCTGCTGTTCGACCTGCCGCTGCTGTGGGGCGCGGTGATCACCGCGCTGGATACGCTGCTGGTCCTGCTGCTGATGAACCGCGGCTTCCGTGCGCTGGAAGCCTTCGTGATCGCGCTGCTGATGGTGATCTTCGGCTGCTTCATGGTGCAGATCGCGCTGGCCGCACCGCCGGTGATGGACGTGCTGGGCGGATTCATTCCGCGCGCGCAGGTAGTGACTGATCCGCACGCGCTGTACATCGCCATCGGCATCATCGGCGCCACGGTTATGCCGCATAACCTGTACCTGCATTCTTCCATCGTGCAGACCCGCGCCTATCCGCGCACCGACGAGGGCCGTCGCAGCGCGCTGCGCTGGGCGGTGACCGACAGCACCCTCGCGCTGACGCTGGCACTGTTCATCAACGCCAGCATCCTGATCCTGGCGGCGGCGGTGTTCCATGCCAATGGCCGTTTCGATGTGGAAGACATCGAGCAGGCGCACCAGCTGCTGGCGCCGATGCTGGGCGTGGGCGCGGCGGCGACACTGTTTGCGATTGCCCTGCTGGCCTCGGGCCTGAATTCGACAGTGACCGCCACGCTGGCCGGCCAGATCGTGATGGAAGGCTTCCTGCACCTGCGCCTGCCGCCGTGGCTGCGTCGGCTGATCACGCGCGCACTGGCGATCATTCCGGTGGTGGTGGTGATCATGCTGTTCGGCGACCAGGGCGCGGTGAAGCTGCTGGTGCTGAGCCAGGTGGTGCTGTCGATGCAGCTGCCGTTCGCGATCATTCCCCTGGTGCGGATCGTGACCGACAAAGTGACGATGGGCGCGCTGGTGGCACCACGCTGGCTGGGCGCGATTGCCTGGGTGATCGCGCTGGTGATCGTGGTGTTGAACGTGAAGCTGCTGGTGGATACCTTCAGCGGAGCCTGACGCCGAACCACGGACCCTGCCCCGGTAGATCCACGCCATGCGTGGATGCCCTTGTAGAGTCGAGCCATGCTCGACTCATCGCTCACCGCGCGAACGGCAGCCGAGCATGGGCTCGGCTCTACAGATGCAACGCGATCGCGGCCTCGATCTGCTGCGGTGACTGGAACCCTGCCAGGCGCGTGCGCTCATCACCGTCACGGAACAGGGACAACGTCGGGGTCTGCCGCAGCCCCAGCTCCCTGAAGAACGCCTCACCCAGCACTTCCAACTGCACGCGCAGCAGGGTCGTGCCCTGCCCCGCCACGCTGTTGGCCACCCGGTGCAACGACACCTCCAGCATCCGGCAGCCCGGGCACTGGTCCTTGTGGAAATCCACCAGCACCCGCGGATGTTCGGCCAGAAGCTGCTGGAACTGCTCAGGCGTGGTGGCGTCGATGATCTGCATCGGTGTTGCTCCAGTAATGGGCCAGGACCGCATCGGTCCAGGCATCGATGGTCCCGGCATGGCGTTGGCCATGCGGCATCTGTTCGATCTCCAGCGGCGGGTAGTCGCTGCGGAAATAGCGGATCAGCCGGTGCACGGCGCCGCAGTAGTACTCCTGCCCCCACTGCGTTTCACCGGTGCCGAACACCGCCAGCTGCCGTGGCCGCTCGCCGCGCTCGGCGATGCCGGCCACCCATGCCTTCATCTCCGCCGGCGTGCGGCCGGCGTTGTCGGTCCAGCAGCCCAGCAGCACCAGATCGGCCTCGCCGGCAGCCAGCGGCGGCGCCTGCCGCAGGTCGTCGGCCTCGTACCAGTGCACGGCATGCCCCACGGCACGGCAGCGCTCGGCGATCTGCCGGCCGAGTTCGCGGGTGTTGCCGCTCAAGGAGGCGACCACCATCAGGATGCTCAGCGCGGCGCCAGGCTCAGAGATCGTCGAAGCCGTTGTCGACGTTGGTCTTCTTGTAACTTGCATTGCGCATCTCGAAGAAGTCGGTCTTGGTCTCGGTGAAGTTGTCGGCGTAGGCCTTGATCCACGGCATCACATTGTCGGTGGCGTCGCTGTACAGGCGCTCGATGCCGAGCATGCCGGCCATCTTGTTGGCGCGGTACTTCACGTAGCGCACCATCTCGTCCACGTCGATGCCATCGATGCCATCCAGCACCTCCGACGACCACTGCGTCTCAAGCTCGATGGCATGTTCGAATGACTGGTGCACATAGGCGGTCAACTCATTGGTCTGCAGCTCGGGGTTTTCACCGATGATGGCGCGGATCAGCTCGCTGATGAACTTGGTATGGGCCAGCTCGTCGCGATTGATGAAGCTGATGATCTTGCCGGTGCCGTTCATGCGGTTCTGCCGCACCATGTTGTAGAAGTAGGCGAAACCGGAATAGAAGTTGATGCCTTCCAGGATCGAGGACTGGATCAGCGACTTGAGCAGGGTCTCGGCGGTCTTCTCGCGCATGAAGTCGTCATACGCGCCCATGATCGGGGCATTGCGCTTGATGATGGTCGGGTGGGTGCGGGCGATCTCGAAGATGCGGTTCTGGTTCGGCAGGTCGGTGATCGAGGCCAGTACGTAGCTGTAGCTCTCGTTATGGATCACTTCCTGCTGGCCGATGATCGCCGCATTGGCATGCGCGGCCGGGTCAGTGATGTACTCGGCGACGTTGTAGATGAAACGGGTCTGCGGTGAGTCGAGCGTGGCCAGCAGGCCGATGATCGAATCGTAGGCGTTCTTTTCGCGTGCGTTGAGCTCGCCGTACTGGCGGGCATCGAGCTTCATGTCGACCTCGTCGGGAATCCAGAAGTTGGTCGACAGCTCCTTGTAGGCCCGATAGAAGGACGGATACGGGATATCGTTCCAGTTGAGGATGCCGCTCGTACGGCCGTTGATGATGCCGGTGCTGCGGTTGGGATGGCGCGGTTCGAGGATCTTGATGCGGTCGAGGGGGGTTGCCATGGTGTTACCTGCAGGGGGTAGCGCCGGGCCATGCCCGGCGGAATGTGCGACGGCCGCGCGATGCGCTCGCCGGGCGTGGCCCGGCGCTACCGTGGATGGTCAGCTGGAGCACCATTCGCATTCGCTGATGTCGATGTCGTTGGAGCGCACGTAGTAGGTGGTCTTCAGGCCTTCGCGCCAGGCGCTCAGGTGCAGCTCCAGCAGGGTGCTCGCGCGGATCGTGCTCGGCACATACAGGTTGAAGCTGATCGACTGGTCGACATGGCGCTGGCGGCGGGCGTTCTGGCGCACGCTGGCGAACTGGTCGACCTTGTAGGCACCCTTCTCGTAGTACGGCCAGGTTTCCAGCGACAGGCCCGGAGCCGCCACCGGCCGCCGGAAGTCCTTCTTTTCCTCGTAGTAGAACGCGCTGTAGATCGGGTCGATCGACGCGGTGGAACCGGCAATCTGAGCGGTGCTCATGTTCGGCGCGACGGCCAGCAGCCAGCCGTTACGCAGGCCGTGCGTGGCGACCTCGCGGGCCAGGCTGTCCCACGCGGCGCCGCTGTAGTCGCGGTCACGGAAGTAACGCCCGTTGTGCCAGTCGCTGCCCGCGAACATCGGGTAGCTGCCCTTCTCCTTCGCCAGCTGCGCGCTGGCCTGGATGGTCAGGAAGTTGATGCGCTCGTAGAGACGGTTGGCCAAATCCTCGGCATCCGGTGAATCCCACTGGATCGCCTGTTGCGCCAGCAGGTGGTGCCAACCGAACGTGCCCAGGCCGATGGCGCGGTACTTGCGGTTGGTGATGGTGGCCTGCGGCACCGGCAGCGCGTTGAGGTCAATCACGTTGTCGAGCATGCGCACCTGGATCGGGATCAGGCGCTCCAGCACGTCGGTGGCCAGCAGGTCATCCGGCGCACTGATTGCCCGGCCGAGATTGATCGAGGACAGGTTGCAGACCACGAAGTCACCGGCGCGGCGCGTGGTGACGATCTGGTCGCCGCTGACGATCTCCTGGATCATCCGCGTCGGGCTCATGTTCTGCAGGATCTCGGTGCACAGGTTGCTGGAATAGATCATGCCCGCGTGCTTGTTCGGGTTCCGGCGGTTGACCTCGTCGCGGTAGAACAGGAACGGATTGCCGGTCTCCAACTGGCTGAGCATGATCCGCTTGAACAGATCGATCGCCTTCACCGTGCGGCGGCTGATGCGCTCGTCGGCCACCAGTTCGGCATAGCGGTCGCGGAAGCTGCCCGCACCGCGCGTCTCATCGTAGAAGTCCTGCAGGTACCAGCCCTTGGCCTGCTTCACCTCGTGCGGGTCGAACAGGTACCAGTCGGCGCGGCGCTCGACCGCTTCCATGAACAGGTCGGGCACGCACACCGAAGTGAACACATCGTGCGCGCGCAGGCGCTGGTCGCCGTTGTTGAGGCGCAGGTCCATGAACGCTTCGATGTCGCGGTGCCAGATGTCCAAGTACACCGCCACCGCGCCCTTGCGCTGGCCAAGCTGATCAACCGACACCGCGGTGTTGTTGAGCTGCTTGATCCACGGCACCACGCCACCGGAGGAATTGGCCACGCCCCGGATCGGCGCGCCGCTGCTGCGCACATAGCCCAGGTAGGCGCCGACGCCGCCACCGTGCTTGGACACGCGGGCGATATCGGTGTTGGAGTCATAGATGCCCTGCAGGCTGTCGTCCACCGTGTCGATGAAGCAGCTGGACAGCTGCCCACCCACCTTGCCGGCATTGGCCAGGGTCGGTGTGGCGACGGTCATGTACAGGTTGGACAGCGCCCAGTACGCCTCGCCGACCAGCTGCATGCGCCGCTCGCGCGGCTTTTCCTCCTGCATCAGGTACAGCGCGATGGTCAGCCAGCGCTCCTGCGGCAGTTCGTAGACCTCGCGGCTGCGGTCGCTGGCCAGATAGCGCGTGGCCAGCAGGTACAGGCCGTTGTAGGCGAACAGGCGGTCGCGCTCCGGGTCGATCATCTCGCCGGCCTGCTGCAGCTCTTCCTTCGAATAGCAGCGCAGGATGTCGTTGCTGTAGATGCCGCGGTCAGCCAGGCTTTCCTGCAGGCCCACATACGAACCGTACTTCAGGCCGACGTCGTAGAAGCGGTTGCGGCTGGCGCGCTTGTACAGGCGGCGCAGGTAGATGCGCGCGGCAAACTGTTCCCACTCGGGTGCAACCAGGTCCACCCGCGATTCGGCCTCACGGATCAGTAGATCGACCAGGTCGTCGGCGCTGATGCTCGGTTTGCGCTCGACCATCGCCTGCACCACGCGGCGATAGTCGCTCACGTCCAGCTGCGGGAACTCGGCATGCACGGCGTCGATGCTGCGCTGCAGGCGCTCGGCCTCGAACGGCAGGCGGCGGTTGCCGGCCTCCTTGGTGATCCAGGTCGGCACGCGCTCGCCACCGGCGCGCAAGGCGTCGCCAGCGCCGGCCAGATCGGCCACGCGGAAGGTACTGTCGGTCATGGTGGTGAAACTCCAGGCTCGCACGCGCGTTGGCGGTCGATGCCATGGCGGCCCTGAACGCGATACCGGCGCACGGGGCGAACGGGTGGATTGCCAGGGCACGGGAACGTAGGTCGTCGGCATCTGCCTGCGCCTGCGGCCGGTATCCGGGCCGTGGGGGCGACCTGCGTCCGCACGATGGCGGCCGCGTCGACACGGCAAGCCTTCAGGGGCGGGCCGCGGGACGTTTGCTGCATGTCCGGCGGCGGCGGCTGACCGGGAGTGACGGCCACAACATAGTGGGGATATCCCGAACCGTCAACACAAGATGCGGTAATCAGCACATGTCGCGACGATCAGTCGCAGGATGCCGTGTTGCAGCTGCGGCGCCTTGTCGACAGCCCCTGCGGCCCCAGTTCGGTACAACATCCACTTTCCCCGGAACACCACCCATGCGCGCTGCCCAGTACCCCTCCTTCGGCAACCCGGCCGACGTCCTTGCCATTGCCGATGCGCCGCTGCCTGAGCCCGGCCCCGGCGAGGTGCGCATCCGCACCGTGCTGGCCTCGATCCACAACCACGATCTGCTGACCGTGCGCGGCCTCTACGGCTACAAGCCGACCCTGCCGGCGATCGGTGGCAGTGAAGCGCTGGGCGTGGTCGATGCACTCGGCGATGGTGTCGACGGCCTGCAGATCGGCCAGCGCGTCGCCGCGGCCTCGGTACACGGTACCTGGGCCGAGGCCTTCATCGCGCCGGCACGCATGGTGATTCCGATGCCGGAGGCGATCCCCGACGAAATGGCCGCGCAGCTGATCGCCATGCCGCTGAGCGCGCTGATGCTGCTGGAGTTCCTGCACGTCGAGGCGGGCCAGTGGATCGTGCAGAACACCGCCAACGGCGCGGTGGGCAAGTCGCTGGCGATGCTGGCGCGGGCGCGTGGCGTGCATGTAGCCAACCTGGTGCGCAATGCGGATGCCGTCGCACAGTTGCAGGCCCTGGGTATCGATCATGTGTTCGACACCTCGGTGGACGGCTGGAAGGATCGCGTTCGTGAAGCGACCGGCGAAGCACAGGCGGCGGCCGCCGTGGATTCCATCGGCGGCGACGCCAGCGGTGACCTGGTCGACCTGCTCGGCCACAACGGCACGCTGGTGTCGTTCGGCGTGATGAGCGGCGAACCGATGCGCATCCCGGCCGGCGGCCTGATCTACAAGGAAGCGACGGTGAAGGGCTTCTGGGGCAGCAAGGTCAGCCAGGCGATGGCGGTGGAGGAAAAGCGCCGGCTGGTTGGCGAACTGCTGAAGCGTGCGGCTGGCGGCGAGCTGACGCTGCCGGTGGAGCAGATCTTCGCACTGGACGACATCGCCCAGGCAGCGAAGGCCGGTGCGGGTTCGGGTCGTAACGGCAAGGTGCTGCTGCGGCCGTGATCGTCTGACATTGCGTTCTGTAGAGCCGAGCCATGCTCGGCTGCTTTCCGGCCAGTGTGTGGAGCCGAGCGTAGGCTCGGCTCTACAGGGGCGTGCGGACCAACGGTCCGCACCCACCAAAGATCGGTCCGCACCCACCGAAGCACAGACCGCGCCGCCGAGAGCGCTTACTTTCGTTAAGAACCTGTGATGTATAACTGAATGCGCTTTCGTCATTGGAAGGTGCATGTACCTGCATGCGGTACTGACGGCTCCTCCCCCGTTCGGCGTTGTCGCTTCCATGTACCGCACCACCCTGAACCTGCTTGCTGGCGCCATTGCGCTGGGCCTCACCGGCGGCGCTGCCGGCGCCGCTGAATCCGCCGACACCGGCAAGGACAGCACCACCCTCGGCACCGTGCTGGTGACCGGTTCCAACATCAAGCGCAGCGATACCGCCGGGCCCAACCCGGTGCAGATCGTCAGCCGCGAACAGATCGAGCAGACCGGCCGCTCCACCCTCACCGACGTGCTGCGCAACCTGTCGGCCAATGCCGGCAACAGCTTCGACGAGCAGTACACCGGTAGCTTCGCCGCCGGCTCGGCCTCGATCGGCCTGCGTGGCCTGTCGCCGAAGAACACACTGGTGCTGGTCAACGGCTACCGCGTGTCCAACTTCGGCTTCGCGCTCAATACCCAGGACACCTTCGTCGACCTCAACGCGCTGCCGATCAGCGCGGTGGAACGCATCGAAGTGCTGAAGGACGGCGCCTCGGCGGTGTATGGCTCCGACGCCATCGCCGGTGTCATCAACATCATCCTGCGCAAGAACTTCCAGGGCGTGGAAGTGGGCGGCGGCTTCGGTACCGCCACCCAGGCCGGCCTGGACGAACGCAAGGCCAACCTGCTGGCCGGCTTCGGCGACCTGGAGCAGCAGGGCTGGAACGTGCTGTTCGGGCTGGACCTGCTCAAGCGTGATCGCCTCGACGCCGACCAGCGCGCCTATACCCGCAGCGGCGATTTCCGCGACAAGCCCGGCGGACGCCTGGCCGGCTGGTCCACCGCCGGTGGCAATTGGCTGTCCAACCCGCGCGCGCCGCAACCGTTCGCCAACTGCCCGGATGGCAGTCAGCTGCGTCCCTACAGCGATTTCGGCAGCACCCTGCCCGGCCAGGCCTGCGCCTTCAACGCGCAGCCGTTCAAGACCCTGCAGCCCGGCGCCGAGCGCCTGCAGGCGTCGTTGAGTGCGACCTACCGCTTCAATGACAGTGTCGAAGCGTTCGCCGACGTGCTGTACAGCCACAACAAGGCCGACCAGATCTTCAGTGCGCCGCTGACCGTTGGCCCGGGCCTGCGTGCCTACAACCCGGCTACCGGCACGCTCATCGACGTGCCGGCGGTGCTGCCGGTCGGCCATCCCAACAACCCGGGCAGTACGCCACTGCCGTTCGAGTACACCTTCTTCGATCTCGGCCCGCGCCTGAAGGACAACACGCAGGTGTTCTACCGTGCCCTGGCGGGCGTGCGCGGCAGCGGCGAACGCTGGGACTGGGAAGTGGCGGCACTGACCTCGCAGAGTGCACAGCGCGAGTACGTCGACAACTTCGTCAATCGCTATGCGTTCGAGCAGATCCTGCGCGAGGGCAGCTACAACTTCCTCAACCCGTCCAGCACGCCGGGCGCGCTGGATGCACTGCGCCTGCAGACCAAGCGTCCGGGTTGGTACAAGCTGCACGCGTTGAACGTGAAGGCCTCCACCTCGCTGTGGGAGATGCCCGCCGGTACGGTCGGCTTTGCCTGGGGTGCGGAGTTCCGCAAGGAATCGCTGGACGCGCGCACCAGTGCGCAGGTGCTGTCGGGCACCGAACTGCGTCCGGCCATCAACGTGGTCAATGGCGAGCGCCAGGTCAGCGCCGCCTATGCCGAACTGAGCGTGCCGCTGCACCGCACGTTGGAGCTGCAGGTGGCCGGTCGCGGCGATCACTACGATGACTTCGGCAAGGCGTTCTCGCCGAAGGTGGCGCTGCGCTGGCAGCCGCTGGACAGCCTGCTGCTGCGCGGCTCGTTCTCGCGCGGCTTCCGGGCACCCTCGCTGCCGGAGATCGCGCCGGGCCAGACCGTCAGCTACGGCTCGGTGATCGATCCGCTGGATCCGCTGCAACCGGGCGGCAGCCGTGGCGTGACCAACATCCGCACCGGCAACCCGGATCTGAAGGCGGAGCGCTCGCGCAACTTCAACGTGGGTGCAGTGTGGTCGCCGGATGGTGATACCAGCATCGGCCTGGACTGGTACCGCATCGAGCAGGACAACCTGGTCAAGCCGGACAGCGCGCAGTTCATCGTCGACAACCCGACGCTGTTCCCCGGTCGCGTGCAACGTGATGCGCAGGGACGCATCCAGTTCATCACCAACCAGTACGCCAACCAGGGCGAACTGACCACCTCGGGCCTGGACCTGGACGCCAACCGCACCTTCCGCACCGTGGGCTGGGGCAACTTCACCGTGGCCGGCAGCTGGACCCACCTGCTCAGCTTCAAGCAGCCGCTGGTGGCTGGGCAGGCACCGTATGACGGCGCCGGCAACAACCGCCACGGCGCGCTGCCGCGTACCCGCGGCACCACCTCGTTGAACTGGGCGGTGGGCGACTGGAGCAGTACGCTGAGCCTGCAGTACGTGAGTGGCTACGACCAGCGTGTGGCGACGGCAACCAGCAACCCGGGCCTGCGCGACCGCATCAAGCCGTATCACCAGCTGGACCTGTACGTAGCGTACGAAGGTATTCCCAACACCACGCTGTCGCTGTCGGTGCTGAACCTGACCGACAAGGACCCGCCGTTCGACCCCGCCGGTGGCTCCAACGGTTTCGACATCAGCCAGTACAACCTGCGCGGACAGTTCGTCTCGCTGGGCGCTCGTTACAGGTTCTGATTGCCACTGTAGAGCCGAGCCATGCTCGGCTGCTCTTCGGACACCGAGGAGCCGAGCGCGGGCTCGGCTCTACAGGGGGTGCGGACCAACGGTCCGCACCCACCGCATCACCGGCTCAGGTGCAGGAACTGCAGGTGCCGTTCGTACTGGCTGATGATGTCGTTGATGATCTGCTTGCGGCTGTAGCCCACCAGGTCGTAGTCCTGGCTGCCTTCGAACAGGTGCACCTCGGCGCGGTAGTAGCGCTGGTTGCGCAGCTGCTGTGCGGCGAACGACGGGGTCAGGTAACCGCTCAGGATCACCCGGTACAGGAAGTCCTGCTGCTCGCCATGGTTGACCGTCAACTCCATGTCGCCCGCCTCGAAGCGCGTGGCCACGTCCCAGCCCTGCCCGCGCAGCTGCTCGGCCACCGCTTCCATCGCCGGCTTCACCGTGTCATCCATGAAGCGGTAGACCTGGTCGCGCACCGGGAAATGCATCGCCTGGCTCAGGCGCTGGCGCCAGCCCTGGTGGTGGCGATCGTCGCCGATCAGCGGCGATGGCCGGTACTGCAGCGCGCGCTTGCGGTGCGATTCGTCACTGAAGGCGCGGGTCAGCCCCCACATCATCAACAACAGGATCGCCGAGAACGGCAACGACGCCAGCACCACCGCCGATTTCAGTGCGTCGATACTGCCGGCCAGCAACAGGCCCGCGGTCAGCACCGCGATCACCGTGCCCCAGAACACCCGCAGCCAACGCGGACCATCATCCTCGGGTGCGCCGCCATGCGAGGACAGCGTGGACAACACCACCGCCCCCGAGTCGGCCGAGGTCACGAAGAAGATGAAGCTGACCAGCACTGTCACCGTGATCACCGCGCGGCTCCAGGGGTAGCCGTCCAGCAGCGCATACAGCACGGTCGGTGGATCATCCACCGCCAGCTGCGCCAACTGTTGCTGGCCGTGGTGCAGCACCTGGTCCAGCGCGCTGTTGCCGAAGATCGACAGCCAGGCCAGGGTGAAGCCCAGCGGAATCAGCAACACGCCGAACACGAATTCGCGGATGGTGCGGCCGCGCGAGATGCGCGCGATGAACAGCCCGACAAAGGGCGCCCAGCCGATCCACCAGGCCCAGTAGAACACCGTCCAGCCGCCCAGCCATTCCGGTCGGCCGCCGTAGGCATACACATCGAAACTCTTGCCGACCACGCTGCCGAGGTAGTCGCCCAGGTTCTGCATCAAGGTGCTGAACAGGTACTGCGTCGGCCCGGCAAACAGCATGAACAGCACCAGCGCGATCGCCAGCAGCATGTTGATGTTGGCCATCCAGCGCACGCCTTTCTCCACGCCGGAGACGGCCACGGCCACCGCCGCGCCCATCATCGCCACCACCAGGATGATCTGCACCAGGTTGGAATGCGGGATGTTGAACAGGTGCGCCAGCCCGGCATTGAGGTGCAGCACGCCGAAGCCCATGTCGGCGCCGATGCCGAACACGGTGGCGACGATGCCCAGCGCGTCCACGGTGTAACCGATCGGGCCGTTGATGCGCTTGCCGATCAGCGGGTACAGCGCCGAGCGCAGTGCCAGCGGCAGGTTGTGGCGGTAGGCGAAGTAGGCCATCGCCATCGCCGCCAGCGCGAACACACCCCAGCCATGCAGTCCCCAATGCAGGAACAGCAGCTGCATGGCCTGGCGCGCGCCGGCCTCGCCCGCCGCCGGATCGCCCTGCGGCGGCTGCAGGTAGTGGGTCAGCGGCTCGGAAACGCAGAAGAAGAACAGGGTGATGCTGATGCCTGCAGCGAACAGCATGCCGGCCCAGGAGAGGTAACTGAACTCCGGTTCGTCATGGTCGGCACCGAGCTTGATGCCACCGTACTTGGACAGCGCCACGCCGACCACGAACACCAGGTACAGGGTCATGGCCAGCAGGTAGTACCAGCCGACGTTGAGTGCGGCCCAGTCCTGCGCCTTCAGCAGCAGGCGGCCTGCGCCCAGCGGGAACAGGCTGACGAACAGCGCGAACGCCACGACAACGATCGCCGCGAAGGCGAACACAGGCCGAAGGGTGCGCACCGGGGATTGTTGCGGCTCCAGTACATCCATGGGGCGGCGTTCTCCGGTAGATCAAAGGGTTAGCCGACCGATTGTGGCTGAACCGCAGTGGACAGAGCATGAAGTTGTGGCCAGCGGTCACAGGCCCGATCCACCATTACGTGTTATCACGCGCGCGCCGGCAGACGCCTGCGAGCACAGCCGCGCGCACTGCCTGCGACGCGGCCACGCGCGTACTGTCCAATTACGACATCACATGCACCGCGCACAGCTTGTTGCCATCCGGGTCGCGCAGGTAGGCCAGGAACAGCTGGCGCCCGGCCATGCTGCGGATGCCGGCCGGGTCTTCGATGGCGGTGCCGCCATGGGCCACGCCGGCGTCCTGCCAGCCACGCACGGCCTCAGCACTGTCGAGGGTGAAGCCGATGGTGCCGCCGTTGGCGTGGCATGCCGGCTGACCGTCGATCGGCGCGGTGACGATGAACATACGGCCATCCTTGAAATACACCAGACGGCCCTTGTCATCGAAGACGCCCGGACGTGCGCCCAACGCACCGAACAGTGCATCGTAAAAGCGATGCGCGGCGTCCATGTCGTTCGTTCCAACGGTGATGTGGCTGAACATGCGGGCACTCCCTGTGGAAAACCGCAGTGTCGGCGAGCACGTCGGGCATCGCAAATCCGGCGACCTCCCCCGCTGCGCCCCGCGCAACGTTTGTCGCGCGCCGCTCGATCACCCTATAATGGGAATCATTCTCATTAATGATCAATACCGATGGCCGTGCCCGCCGCCTCCAGCACTGCGCTGGCGGGGTTCTACCGTGAACACCATGGCTGGCTGCTCGGCTGGTTGCGCCGCCGCACGCACAACGCCGACTGCGCCGCCGACCTGACCCAGGACACCTTCCTGCGCCTGCTCAGCCGTCGTGTCGATCCATCAGAACTGCGCTTGCCGCGCGCCTATCTCAGCACCATCGCGCACGCCCTGCTGGTCAACCACTGGCAGCGCGCGGACCTGGAACGCGCCTACCTGACCGCGCTGGCCGCCCAACCGGAGCCGGTGCATCCCTCGGCAGAGGAGCGCACCCAGGCATTGCAGTTGCTGCATGCCATCGCCGACATGCTGTCCGGCCTCGCCGAGCGGCCACGGCGCGCGTTCCTGCTGGCGCGGCTGTCCGGCGTTGGCTATGCACAGATCGGCGTGCAGCTGGGCGTGTCCGAGCGCATGGTGAAGAAGTACATGGCGCAGGCGATGCTGCATTGCCTGCGCCTGTCCGGCGACGCGGCGGCATGAGCGCGGCATTGGCCGGCCCGGCGCTGGAACAGGCTGCCGAATGGTTCGCGCTGCGCCAACAGGGCTGGAGCGACGGCGACCAGCAACGCTGGCACGCCTGGCTGCAGGCCGATGCTGATCACGCCGACGCCTGGCGACGGGTCGAGGCGGTCTGGCAATCGTTCGCCCCGCTGTCGGCTCCGGCAGCTGCAACGGCACTTGATGCTGCGCGCCTTCGCCGGCGGCGGGCGCTGCGCGGCATCGGTGGCGCCCTCGGCATCGGCGCGGTCTCCCTGCTCGGCCTGCATGGGCTTCAGGCGCAGCGCCGCCTGCAGACGCACCGCACCGCTGCCGGGCGTACCGGTCATTGGACGTTGGCCGATGGCAGCCAGTTGTGGCTCAACGCCGGCAGCGAAGTGACCGTCGACATCGGCAACGGCCACCGCGCCCTGCATCTGCTGCGCGGCGAACTGCTGCTGCAGACCAGCCACCACCCTGCATTCGTCGGCCTGCCCCTGACCGTGCATGTGCCCGGGGCGCGCCTGCAGCCGATCGGCACCCGCTTCGCGGTCGGCCGCGAAGCGCAGGACGGCCGGTTGGACGTGTTCGAGGGTGTGGTGCGGTGCCTGCCGATGTTCGGTGCGGCGCTGGATGTTCCTGCGGGAAGTGCGCTGCAGATCGGACCGATGGGGGGACTCACAGCGGTCGCTGCCGATCCTCTGCGCGGCGACTGGCAGGACGGACGCCTGCAGGTGCAGGACACGCCGTTGATCCGGGTGATCGACGAACTGGCCCGTCACCATCAGGGCTATCTGGGCTGTGATCCGGCACTGTCCGCATTGAATGTCACCGCGGTATTGCCGCGCCTGGACAGCCTGCAGGCCCTGAAATTGCTGGCGCGCGCCCTGCCGATCCACATCGAGCAGCGTTGGCCGTGGTGGACCGTTGTGCGTCCGCGTTGAAATCGCGGTTCCCTTTCTGCGCGCTCGGCGGGCACTACAAGGGAACCCATTGCGGATGTTGCCGCCCCCATGAAACGACCCTGCCCTTCCCCTCGCCCGCTTGCCATCGCGCTGTGCCTGGCCCTGGCCACGCCGTGCCTGTTGCCGGCGGCCGCCCACGCACAGGATGCCGCCGCTGCCGTTCGCTGGCAGATCCCGGCCGGACCGCTCGACCAGGCCTTGACCACGTTCGGCCAGCAGTCCGGCCTGTCCATCGCCACCGATGCGCGCCTGACCCGCGGCCGCCACAGCAGCGGCGTGCAGGCCTCGCTCAACACCGAGGCCGCGCTGGCGCAGCTGCTGGCCGGCACCGGCCTGTCGTTCCAGCGTGATGCCAGCGGCGTTGTGCTGCAGGCCGCCCCCGCCACCGATGCTGGTGTGCGCCAGATCGGCACCCTGCGCGTAGCCGGCCAGGCCAGCGAAGGTGCTTCGCCGTGGGGCTTGGCCGATGCCGATGCCGTATACCGCGACAGCGGCTCGCGCGTGCATCTGGACCACCAGCAGCTGGAACGCTTCCGCGGCCAGTCGATCGGCGATGTGCTGGCCGGCGCAGTCGGCGTGCACACCGGAGACGTACGCAATGGTGGTGCGCTGGACGTGAACATCCGCGGCCTGCAGGGCCAGAACCGGGTGCCGGTGATCATCGACGGCGGCCAGCAGGCCATCGACGTGTACCGCGGCTATGCCGGTGTGCAGCAGCGCAGCTACCTCGACCCGGACCTGATCAGCGCGATCAGCATCGAGAAGGGGCCGAGCCTGGCCGCCAACGCCGCCAGCGCGATCGGCGGCGTGATCTACATGGAGACGCTGAACGTCGATGACATCCTCGACGAGGGCGAGGCCTGGGGACTGCGCGTGCGCGGTGGCGTGGCCGACAACAGCATCGACCGCACCCGTACCTTCAAGCAGATCGCGCGCGGCGGCGACAACCGCAACAGCCTGCGTGACCCGCGCGACTGGAACGGCAGCGTGGCCTTCGCCCAGCGCGGCGAGGACTGGCAGCTGGTGGCCGCTTACGCGCGTCGCCGCCAGGGCAACTACTTCGCCGGCAGCAACGGCGCGCACCGCTACGACGACCAGCACCTGTCCAGCGGCGGTACCGGCATGTCCAGCCAGGCGGTCTCGGACATGTACCACTCGGGTGATGAAGTGCTGAACACGCACACCGAAAACGAATCGGCGCTGCTGAAATTCACCTGGACGCCCAACCCCGACCAGCGGCTTGAGCTGAGCCACCGCTACTTCAACTCCAGCTTCGGCGAGATCATGCCCTCGGCGATCGGCCGTGTCGGTGAGTCCAACGAATGGGTGACCTACGTGGACAAGGCCAACACCATGTTCCAGTTCGAGCCCGGGAAAATGCGGCTCAACGCCACCTCGCTGCGCCACCGCTACCGGCCCGAGGCACACCCGTGGCTGGACCTGAGCAGCACGCTGTGGTTCACCACCGCCACCAGCCGCATGTTCAACAGCAACATCGCCAACACGCCGCTGTTCAAGGACGTACCCAACGACCAGATGCCGGACACGCTGGGGGAAACCTATGGCCCGGGCCTGCAGTCGGACGTGAAGACCCGGCGCTGGGGCGTGGACAGCAGCAACACCACCCGCTTCAGCAACAGCCTGGGCGACTGGACGCTGCGCTACGGCGCTGCGTTCCAGCATGAGGACACCGCACCGAACTCGCCCGTGCTGCCGGTGGACTACAACAACAACCGCTACCTGCGCTCCGGCACGCGGCGCGAAGCCAGCGTTGTCGCCTCGCTGCAATGGCAGCCGTGGGACTGGCTGTCGCTGACCGCAGGCGGCCGCTTCATCGACTACCGCACCCGCGACCGCAATCGCGTGGCCTTCGTCAGCGAATCGCGCGACCTGCGCTATACCTTCGCGCGCCTGAGCAAGGGGGGCCAGCTGCTGCCGGGCTGGTACAAGGAGTGGTACCCGGATGCACAGGGCAACTACACGTATGACTCGCTGCGCGCTACGCCCTACGGCGGCAGCACGCTGGGCCAGAGCTACGACTTCGATGGCTTCATTCCCGACCCGCGCGGCGCCAACGGTTTCTACACCAGGCAGATTCCCACCGCATGGGGCTACAAGCCGGCGATCCGCCGTTCCGGCCACGGCTTCGCGCCGTACGCAGAGGCCCGCTTCAACCTCGATCAGGACATGTTCTTCTACGTGAAGTACGCGCAGGGCTGGAAGATGCCCAGTCTGTTCGAATCGACGCTGGGCAACAGCACCTCGGCACCGGTGGCCGACCTGAAGCCGGAGAAGAACCGTTCCTGGGACATCGGCTTCAGCCTGCTCAAGCAGGACCTGTGGCGCGATGGCGACCGCCTGGCGTTCAAGGTGGCCTGGTTCAAGAACGATATCGACAACGCGATCACCCGTCGCTTCGACTCCAGCAACTGGGCGTTCTATGTCGACAACGTGGACAACTACACGGTATCCGGCTACGAGCTGCAGTCCGGCTATGACGCCGGCATCGCCTACCTGGACCTGTCGGCCAGCTACTACCAGCGCGCGCGCACCTGCGACGCGGCCACCGCCAAGCGCCTGCGCGAAGACCCCTATGCGAAGTGGAGCAAGCTGGACACCACGCCGGATTGCGTGGATGGCGGCTTCGGTACCTCGTTTGTCAACGCACAGAATCCGCCGAAGTACTCGATCCACAGCACGCTGGGCTTCCGCCTGTTCGACAAGCGGCTGGATACCGGCATCCGCCGCACCTACAACAGCGGCCCCACCCACGAACTGGACAAGCCCTGGAATACCACCGGCTCGACCGGGTTGCAGAACATCTACCTGCCCACCGCGATCTACGACTTCTATGCGCGCTGGCAGTTCACCCCGAAGGCCGAGGTGGAACTGGTGGTCAGCAACCTGCGCAACACCTACTACATGGACACGCTGGCGATGAGCCTGATGCCCGGCCCGGGGCGCACCACGCGGTTGAACTTCACCGCACGCTTCTGAGTTCGTCAGAAACGGCAACGCCCCGGGGAGATCATCCCCGGGGCGCTTGCACGTGGCGGCTCACGCTCTGGCAGGTGCCAAGCCGGGTTGGCACAGCAACTCAGCACGGGTAGGTGCCAACCAGCAACTCAGCACGGGTAGGTGCCAACCTTGGTTGGCACAGCAACGCGTTACTTCGCGGTGCTGAGCAGCAGCACCGCAACAGTGACCAGCGCGATGCCGATCCAACCGATCGGGCGCAGGCGGTTGCCGAACAACAGGCGACCACAGGTGGCGGTACCGATCACGCCGATCGCACCCCACATCGCATACGCAGTGGCCAGGTCCATGTAGCGCACTGCCTGGCCCAGGAGGGCGAAGGCGATCCAGACCATGACGATCGCGCCGACACCCCAGCGCCAGCGGCGGAAGCCTTCCGACTTGGCCACCATCATGTTGGCGGCGACGTCGATCAAGGCAGAACAGATCACGAAAAACAGGGCCAGGGTATTCATCAGTGCGCCTCCCCGAGGGTGACACAGACGATGCCTACCACCGCCAGCACCAGACCGGCCAGCTGCTGCAGCGACAGGCTCTCGCCGAACACGGTGAGGCCGACCACGGTCAGCAGGGTCAGGCCCAGGCCTTCCCACACCGCATAGGCGACACCGACGGCGATGCGGCGGACCGACAGGGCCAGGAAGTAATAGGACAGCGCCAACGCGCCGGCCATGATCAGGTAGCCGGTCCAGCCGCCGTCGCGGGCGGCATGGGCCATGAACGAGGTGCCGACCACTTCGGCAACGATCGCCACGGTCAGGCAGGCCCAGGCGACCAGCGCGCCACGGGCGGGAACAGTACGGGACATGTGAAACTCCTTGCGGGACGGGGAGCGCGCCGCCTTTTCAATAGATCCACGCGGTGCGTGGAGGGTCCGGAGCACCCCGCAGACAGGGGCGACGGCTGGCAGTATCATCGCCTTTTACGGTGGTATCAAAATGGATTCCATCGACAGGAGCGATGGATCAATGCCCTATTCCCCTGAATCCCTGCAGGCCTTCGTGGAAGCCGCGGCGCTGGGCTCGTTCTCGGCGGCGGCGCGCCGCCTGCGCAAGACCCAATCGACGGTCAGCACCGCCATCGCCCACCTGGAGGCAGACCTCGGCGTCAGCCTGTTCGACCGCAGCGGACGCTACCCGCAGTTGACCGAAGCCGGGCGCCAGGTGCTCGGCCATGCCCAGGAAATTCTCGCCGCCGATACCCGCCTGCAGCAGTTGAGCGTGCGGCTGGCCGCCCCGGTCGAAGCGCGGCTGACCGTGGTGTTCTCCGACGTCTATCAGCTCGATCCGGAGCAGCGCGTGTTGCAGCGCTTTGCCGAAGCGTTCCCCGAGATCGAACTGGAATGGCTGGATGCCGAAGGCGAAGACGTGCTGGAACTGGTGGGTAGTGGTCGCGCCGCGCTGGGCCTGCTGCCGCGCCAGGAAAGCTATCCGGATGGTCTGGTGGCACGGCCGTTGGCCCATCACAGCGAGCTGTCGGTGTATGTGGCGCACGACCATCCGCTGGCCGACGCCGGCCGTCGCGCGGCCGCCCAGCTGGCACGGCACCGGCAGGTGCGCCTGAGCGCGGAGGTCGACCATGCGCGGGCGGTTACCGGGCTGGCGTGGACCGCCACCGACTACCTGATGGTGATGGAGATGGCCGAGGACGGCATCGGCTGGGCCGAGCTGCCACGCGCGCTGGTACAGCGCTACGACCGCGGGCAGCTGGTGGAACTGACTCTGCCCGGCTGGCCACGACGCATCCACAGCGACCTGCTGTGGCGCCGCGACACGCCGCCGGGGCCAGCGGCGCTGTGGTGGGCCGACGCGTTGGGGTGAACCGAAATCAACGATGGGCGAGCGCGTAATCCAGCGACGCGCACACCGCTGCCACCTGGGCGTCGTTGCACTGCTGCGGGGTCGCCCGCGGGCTGTCCGGGTAGACCTCGGTGGTGGTGGTGTAGGTCGCACCGGTGATGCCGGCACACAGGCCCAGCTTCACCAGCGGGTACTCGATCACGCCGTGAGCGACCACCGGCGAACCGATGATCTCGCCCTTGTCGTCGGCCGGCGCGATGTGGGTGACCTTCTCCACCTCGGCAATCACCGCCTGCTGGAAGGCCGGTTGTGGGTTCTCGCTGTCGTCCACCAGATAGAAGCCATCCGGAATCAGGCCCGGCTCGAACGGCTTGCCGTCACGCGCGGCCAACGCCGGGCGGAACTCACTCTCGTCGCTGTCGGTAGTCTCGTGCAGGTCGATGTGCAGCACGAACTGGTCCTTGATCGGTGCGATCAGCTCGATCAGCGCGGTCGACTCGCGGGCCGGGCCATCGGCGCGGAAATTGCGGTTCGGGTCGATCGCATCGAAGTTCCAGCGGTTGATGCGCTCGAAGCCCCACGGATTCACGCACGGTGCCACCAGCAGATTGGCCTTGCCGGCGTAGTCGGCGGCGTGCCTTTCGAGGAATTCCAGCGCGCCCATCACGCCGCTGGTCTCATAACCGTGCACGCCACCGGTAACCAGGGCAGCCGGCAGCGCCGGGTTCCAATCGCGGCTGCGCAGGGCGAACAGAGTGTAGGTCTCGCCAGCGTAGTCGAGCTGGCCATAGGCCACCTTGTCGAAGCGCGAAGCCAGCGCCTCGATGCGGGGCAGCACCTCCTCGTCATAGCGACGCAGGCGCTGCTGGCGGCCACGCCACGCCTCCCGTTCCGCCGCTCCCCACGGCTGGCCAGGGGTTCCGACGGGGTAGAAGGCGGCTTGGGACATGGCAGATCTCAGCGAGTCAGGAAGCAATCGCCCACTCTACCACCGGGGGAACAGCGTGAACCGGCGGCGCATTCCATTGGCGAATGGAATCAGCAATAATTCTCATTTACCGCCTTCCACAGCTCGCACCGATGCCCATCCCTGCCCTGCAACCGGCCCGCCTGCCGCTGGCCGCCGCCCTTGCCCTGTGCCTGCTCCCGGCCACCACCGCCTTCGCCCAGGATGGCGCCACCACGCTGGACAGCATCCAGGTCTCCGGCAGCTGGCTGGGCACCGGCCTGCATGACAGCGTGAAGCGCTTCGCGGGCGCGCGCACCGTGGTTGACCGCCAGCGCATCGAGGCCAGCGGCGCGGCCAGCCTCGGCGATGCCATGCGCCGTATTCCGGGTGTGCAGGTCACCGACAACTCCGGCACCGCTGGCAGTTCGGTGTCGCTGAACATCGGCGTGCGCGGCCTCACCGGGCGCTACTCGCCGCGCTCGACCGTCCTGTTGGACGGCGTGCCGCTGGCGGTGGCGCCGTATGGCCAGCCACAGCTGTCGTTCGCGCCGACCAGCCTGTCCAACATCGAGTCGATCGACGTGGTGCGCGGCGGCGGCGCGGTGCGCTACGGGCCGCAGAACGTCGGTGGCATCATCAACTTCAGCACCCGCGCCATTCCCACCGAGGCCGGCCTGCACGGCGAAGCCGGCGTCCGCTACACCGCCTACGACCATGGCGGCGGTGACAGCACCCAGTACAACGCCTTCCTTGGCGGTACCGGCGACAACGATCTGGGCGCCGCCCTGCTGTACTCCGGCCAGGATGGTCGCGGCTGGCGCCAGGGCAGCGATGACCGCTTCAACGATCTCGCGCTGAAGTTCGCCTACGCCATCGACGAACAGCAGGAGCTGCGTGCCAAGCTGTCCTACTACGACGTACGCTCGCTGACGCCGGGCGGCCTGACCCGTGCGCAGTACGAGGCCGATCCGTTCCAGAACACCCGGCCGACCGATTTCTGGAAGGGCCACCGCACCGGCATCGACCTGGGCTACACCAACACGCTGTCGGCCAACAGCGAGTTCGAGGTGCTGGCCTATTACAACGAGAGCACCCGTGCCAGCTCGCTGATCAACGCCGCCAACACCCAGCTGACCGTGCAGCCGCGCGACTACCGCGTGCTCGGCATCGAGCCGCGCTATACCCAGCGCCTGCACTGGGGCAGCGCGGTGCATGACATCACCGCCGGCTACCGCTTCCTGCGCGAGCGCGGCAACGACCGCAGCTACACCGTCGCCCGCCGCACCGGCGCGGCCAGTGCCACCACCCGCTTCGACAACGCCACCGACGCGCACGCCTTCTACATCGACGACCGCATTGCGATCGGCCAGTGGCGGATCACGCCCGGCGTGCGCATGGAATGGATCGACATGGACCGCCGCCAGGCCGGAGGCACGGCGACCTTCAGCAGCCGCAACGACAAGGCCCTGCCCTCGATCAACATCGCCTACCTGCTGACTCCGCAGCTGACCGTGTTCGGCAACTACACCACCTCGTTCGGACCGGTACAGAACATCCAGCTCAATTCGCAGACCGCCAGCAATCCGCTGAACCCGGAAGTGGCCAAGACCACCGAGCTGGGCGCACGCTGGCAGGATGGGGCACTGCGCGCGGAAGTGACCGTGTTCAAGATGCGCTTCGACAACCAGATCCTGCAGGTGCCGGGCATCACCCCGCCCACCTTCCAGAACATTGGTGCCACCGACCACAAGGGTGTGGAGAGCGCACTGGAGTACCACTTCGCCGAGGACGGCGCGCTGGCCGGGCTGGAGCTGTACGCCAACTACACCTGGACCAAGGCGATCCAGCAGTCCGGCGACAACCGTGGCCTGGACGTGCCGTTCTACTCGCGCGACACCGACAGCATCGGCGCCCGCTACGCGCTGGCCGGCTGGACCTTCAACGTCTCCAGCACCCACCAGAGCGGCCAGTTCTCCGACGCCGCCAACACCTGGGCCGAGAGCGCTGACGCGCGCGTGGGACGCGTGCCGGGCGTACGCCTGTGGAATGCCCAGGTGGCCTGGCAGGTGCCGGGGCTGGGTGACAGCGAGATCGCACTGGGCGTGAACAACCTGGCCGACAAGCGCTGGTACACCCGCAATGTCGATGGCAACGCCGGCCGCATGGTGGCCGCGCCGCGCACCTTCTACGTACAGGGCCGCTACCGCTTCTGAGCCGGTAGCCGCCCGATGCGGTGACGGTGGCGCTCACGGTGGCGGCGTATCATGCCGCCACCATGTCTTCGCCCGTTTCGCCATCGCGCCTGCATCTGGCCTTCCAGGGCCTGCGCCTGCGCCTGCGTGGCAGCGACCTGTGGTTCATCGCGCTGGCGCTGCTGGTTGGCCTGATCGCCGGCTACCTGACCCTGCTGCAGTCGGGCATCGCGCGCTGGCTGCAGGGCACGTTGTATGGGCTGGACGACGGTATGCGCCTGAGCTCCCTGCCCTCGCTGACCTGGACCGCGCTACTGGTGCTGCCACTGGGCGGGCTGCTGGTCGGCCTGGTCAGCCTGGCGGCGACGCGACTGAAACGGCCACTGCTCGATGCGGTGGAAGCCAATGCGCTGCACGGCGGCCGCATGTCGATGCGCGACAACCTGATCGTGCTGACCCAGACCCTGCTGTCCAACGGCTGCGGCGCGTCGGTCGGCCTTGAGGCTTCGTATACGCAGATGGGCGCGGGCAGCGGCTCGCAACTGGGCAGGGTGATGCGCCTGCGTCGCAACGACGTGCGCATCCTGGTCGGTGCCGGTGCCGCCGGTGCCATCGCCGCTGCGTTTGGTGCGCCGCTGGCCGGTGCGTTCTACGCCTTCGAGATCGTCATCGGCGCCTACACCCCCGCTGCGCTGGCACCGGTGGCCGTCGCAGCGCTGGCCGGCGCGTTCGTGGCCGACCAGGCCGGCATCGAAGCCTATCTACTGCCAGCGGCCTCGACCATCGACGTGCGCGCCGCCGACTACGCGATCTACGGCCTGCTCGGCTGCTGCTGCGCGATGGTCGGCATCGCCATCATGCGCCTGATCGCCTCGATCGAAGGCACGGTCAAGCGCAGTCCCCTGCCCGCGTGGGGACGACCGGTGGTGGGTGGACTGCTGCTGATTCCCCTGGCCCTGGCCAGCCCGCAGGTGCTGTCGTCCGGCCACGGCGCGCTGCATCTGGACCTGACCACCCACCTGCCGCTGATCTGGATCGGCGGCCTGCTGACCCTGAAGTGCCTGGCCTCGGGCATCTCGCTGGGCTTCGGTTTCCGCGGTGGCCTGTTCTTCGCCTCGCTGTTCATGGGCACCCTGGTCGGCGCGCTGTTCGCCGGGCTGCTGGGCATGGCCACCGGCGTTCCGGTGGTCGACGCCACGTCCGCCGCGCTGGCCGGCATGGCTGCACTGGCCGCCGCCGTGGTCGGCGCGCCGATGACCATGGCCATGCTGGTGCTGGAAGGCACCCACGACTTCCTGCTGACCAGCGTGGTGATGAGCGCGGTGCTGGTGTCCAGCACGCTGGTACGGCAGTGGTTCGGCTATTCGTTCTCGACCTGGCGCATGCACCTGCGCGGCGAGACCATCAAGAGCGCCCGCGACGTGGGCTGGGTGCAGAACCTCAACGCCGGCCGGCTGATGCGCAAGGGCGTGGCCACCACTCCGGCCGATCTCGATGCCGCCGCGTTCCGCCAGCGCTTCCCGCTGGGCTCGGGCAGCCGGGTGATCCTGATCGACAGCGAGGGCCACTACGCCGGCATCGTGCAGATTCCGCGTGTCTACGGCGACGGCGTGAAGCCGGAAACCATGATCGGCGAACTGGCCGAGAACCGTGACGTCTCGCTGGCACCGTCCTCCGACGTGGTCAGCGTGATGCAGCGCTTCGACCAGACCCAGGCCGACGAGCTGGCGGTGGTGGCTGCCGACGGCCAGGTATTGGGCGTCGTCTCCGAAGCCTTCGTGCGCAAGCGCTACGCCGAAGAACTGGACAAGCGCCAGCGCGAGCTGATGGGCGAGCGCGTCGACGACACCGACTGATCCCGAAAAAGGGGATTAAGTCGTTTGTGGCCCATCCGGGTATCCACGCATGGCATGGATCTACCGTCACATGACCGGGGTAGACTCCGGCCATGCGCTTTATTGAGACCTTCCAGGCCGGTCCCTTCGCCGACACCGTGGTCAGCCTGCTGGCCGCTTTCGTACTGGGCACGCTGATCGGCGCCGAACGCCAGTACCGGCAGCGCACCGCCGGCCTTCGCACCAACGTGCTGGTGGCCGTCGGCGCCGCTGCCTTCGTCGACCTGGGCATGCGCATCGCCGGCAGCGCCGAGGCGGTGCGGGTGATCTCCTACGTGGTCTCCGGCGTCGGCTTCCTCGGCGCCGGCGTAATCATGAAGGAAGGCATGAACGTGCGCGGCCTGAACACCGCCGCCACCCTGTGGTGCTCTGCGGCGGTGGGCAGCTGCACCGGCGCGGACATGCTGGCCGAAGGCGTGCTGCTGACCGTGCTGATCATCGCCGGAAACACCCTGCTGCGGCCGCTGGTGAATGCGATCAACCGCATTCCGATCAATGAGACCGCCACCGAGGCGACCTACGAAGTGCGCCTGAGCGTGGATGCCGAAGCCGTGCCGCGCGTGCGCGAGCGGTTGGTCGATGCGCTGGAAGCAGCGCAGTATCCGGTCGGTGATGTGCAGCTGGTCGAGCACGCCGACGCACCCACCGACGTGATCGCGGTGCTGGTCAGCACGGCCGTCAGTGCCGATGAGCTGGACGTGGTGCTGGCGCGGATGGAGCACGTGCCGGGCGTTCTGCATGCCACCTGGGAAGTCAGCACCCGCGATTGAGCCGGTTCCGGCAACTCACCCACTCGCCATGCGCTGCTGCGCCCGCAGCAGCTTGCGGAATGAACCGCACTGCCGCGCATCCTGCGCTTCCGGGCAGGCCGCCGCGCGCTGCAGGTGCCGGCGCACCCGCTGCAGCTGGGTGATCTGCCTCTGCAGCACATCAGCCTGCGCCAGCAGCGCCTCACGATCCAGGGAGATACATCCACGCTGCGGCGGCAGCGATGCCCCGATCTGCTGCAGTGACATCCCGGCCGCCTGGCCGAGACCGATCAGCGCCAGCCGTTCCAGCACCTGTTCGTCATACTGCCGGCGCAGGCCACGGCGCCCAATTGCCTGCAGCAGCCCCAGTTGTTCGTAGTAGCGCAGGGTCGAGGCCGGCACGCCACTGCGCTTGACCACCTCGCCGATATCCAGTTCACGCATGGGCTTGACCTCAAGTCGTCTTCAAGCAGCAACCTATGGGCCACTTCCCGACAAGGCAAGACCATGGCCAGCCCATCCCCCGTTGATCAGAACACCCTCTGGAACGGCCCCGGCGGCCAGATCTGGGTCGCCCAGCAGGCCATCCTCGATGGCCTGTTCCAGCCGATGGCCGACCTGCTGGTCGCCGAGTTGCCAGAAACCGTCACGCAACTGCTCGACATCGGATGCGGCACGGGCGCAAGCCTGCTTGCCGCCGGTGCGGCACGCCCGGCCGCCCACTGCACCGGCCTGGATATCTCCGCACCGATGCTGGCAATGGCGCGCGAACGGGCAGAAACGGCGGGGCTGGACGCTGACTTCATTCTTGCCGACGCGCAACGGCACCCTCTGCCTTCCGCGCACTTCGACTGGATCCAGTCGCGGTTGGGGGTGATGTTCTTCGAGGATACCGGTGCGGCCTTCGCCAACCTGCACCGCGCCACGCGGCCCGGTGCCGGCCTGCGTTTCATTGCCTGGCGCAGCGCTGACGAGAATCCATTCATGACCACGGCCGAGCGCGCGGTCGGCGATGCGCTTGAGCTTCCGCCGCGCGTACCCGGTGCCCCGGGACAGTTCGCCTTCGCAGATGGCCAACGCGTGCAGCGCCTGTTGCAGGCTGCCGGCTGGAAGGATGTGGAGGTGGTTGCGGTGGACCTTCCGTGTTCGATCGCACGCGATGAGCTGCCGACCTACGTCGGCCAGCTGGGCCCGGTGGGCCAGGCGCTGCGGGCGCTGCCCGAAGCGGAGGCCGCTGGGCTGCGCGACCAGGCGCTGGCAGCATTCACACCATTCATCGACGGCGATCGGGTCCGCGTGGATGCTGCCTGCTGGTTGATCCGCGCACGCGCATGACACAGAAAAGGGGACGGAGGGGATTAAGTCGTCCATGTCCCTGCCGTGCCGGGAACGACTTAATCCCCTCCGTCCCCTTTTTCTTCTACAGTGCCTCGCCGGCGTCGGCCAGGCGCGATTCGATCAGCGCATACCACTGCTGCAACACGTCGATGAGCATGTCCAGTTCGGCGTCGGTGCGCTGTGCGCGACCACTGCGCAGGCAGGCCTGGGCTTCCTGCAGCTGGGCAAGGAAGCCGGCCACGGTGTCTGCCTGCAGGATCAAGCCCGGCAGGCGCCGCCCGGGAATGCGCACCACCGCATGGTTGCCGAGCTGGCCGTACACACTCAATGTGGCTTCCGTCTTCATGGAAAGAGGCAGGAATTGGGCGTTCATCGCGTGCACCATGGAAAACCTGAGCCGCCGGCAGGCATGGTCAACGGGGGAGACGTAACCACGTCCTGCCGACGGTCAGGGGGGACTCGGGATACCGGGGCATGACCCCGGTGTGGGACTCTCAGCGCGGCTGGGCCATTCCAGCAATCTGCACACGCCGGTTCGGCGCCAGGCAGGCGATCAGCTCGCGACGGTTGCGCTGCTCGCACTGCACGATCGGCTCGGCTGCGCCCCGCCCTTCGGCGCTGATGCTGGCCGCAGGCACCCCACCCTGCACCAGCGCGCTGCGCACGGCCTCGGCACGTCGCTGCGACAGGGTCTGGTTGTAGCTGGCACTGCCGATACGGTCGGTGTACCCGGTCACCCGGATCGACTGCACCTGACTGGCCTCGCGCACCTGCGCCAGCACGCCCTGTACGGCCTGCTGACCTTCGGCACTGAGCACCGCGCTGTCGAACCCGAACAGCGCATCCGCCGACAACCGCAGCGGCTGCTCCGGCAACGGTGCCGGTGCTGGCGGCGCTGGCGGCCGCGGCGGTTCCAGCACCGCCGCGCACGATTCCGGCTTCCAGTAGCCCCCTTGGGCGATGCCCTTGCTGTCGAAGCGCACCTGGAACTGGCAGGTGAAATACTCCGCGCCCTGCGCGGTGCGGAAGTTGAACAGGTAGTTCCACTCGCGCACGCCCCACATGCCTTCGTTGAAGTGCGGCGTGCCCAGCAAGGTATACAGCTGGCGCTTGCTCATGCCCGGCGCGAAACGGCGCAGGTCGGCGACGTCGGGATAGATGCCTTCCTTCAACGAGGCCTTCGAAGCCTCCGGGAACTGCACGGCGGTGGTTTCGGCAGGACCCTCGGCGGCCGGCGCATGGCTGCGACAGGCGGCCAGCAGGCCCATTCCCAGGACCAGGCCCAGCACTGCGGCCATCTGGCCAGTGCGGGCGATGCGATGCTGTTTCATGTCATTCCCCCTATGGACGTTTCCGCGATGCCGGGCCGCGCGTGCGGCCCGGCGGCGGGGATCACCACTGGATGCCGGCACCGACGGCCACACCGGCCTCGCCACGGCTGTTGGTGGAGCCGCTGAACTTGTAGATCCAGCGCCCTCCCTCGGAGACACCGGAGATACCGACCGCCACGCCCGACTCGCCGTTGTAGCTGCCGGCAGCGACCGAGGCCATGCTGCGGCCCGCTTCGCTGGGCTGCGGCAGGGCTGCGGTGGCCATCGCCGAAGCGATACCGGCCGAGGCGCGGTTGTCGGTCTTGCGCAGGTCGCGCTCGAAGCCCCCCATGCGCTCGTCGGTGTAGGCCTTCGACCAGTCCAGGGTCTGCGCCATGCCCGACTTCAGCTGGTCCACGTTGACTGCGTCGGTACCGGCGGTGCCGGCGGCGACGTTGCGCACCGTGGTCGGGCCGCTGTTGGTGCTGCCCAGCGTGACACTGTTGTAGTTGGTCGCACCGTTCACCGTGGTGTCGTAGCGGATCGTGCCCTGCTGCGAGGCCTGCAGCTGGCGCACGTTGACCGCATCGGTGGCCTGCGAACCGTCAGCCACGTTGACGACCTGGCGTTCGGCGCCGCTGGCACCGACCGAGACCGTGTTGGCCCGGTTCGCCACCGAACCCGCCCCCAGCGCCACCGAGTTGTCGGCCTGCGCCTGCGAACCATTGCCCAGCGCGGTCGAGTTGGCACCGGCGGCGGTGGAGCCTGCACCACCGGCGGCCGAGTTGGCACCGCTGGCGGACGGATCGGCCAGGTTGTTGGTGTTGTTGGCGCGGAAGCTGCCGGCCACGTTGGTGATGTTCTGGATCTTCTGGTCGGTGTACTTCTTCGACTCATCGATGGCGTAGTTCACACCATTCTTCAGCTGGCCGACATTGGTTGCGTCGTAGGTGTCGGAGCCATCGGCAACGTGGGTGATCTTGCGCTCGCTGCCGGTGCTGCCGACCGAGACCTCACCGGCCGAGTTGCTGGCGCCGGTCTGGCCGTAGGCACCGGTGTAGCCGCTCTGCGCACCAACGCTGGCCACCGAACCGGCACCCAGGGCGACGCTGTTGCCTGCACTGGCGCTGGCACCGTTGCCGACCGCCACGCTGTTGGCACCGGCCGCACTGGCCTGCGGGCCGACAGCCACCGCTTCCGCGCCGGCAGCCGTTGCAGCCGCTGCGGTCGAGTTCACCGCCAGGTAGGCGCTGCCACCGCCGCCGTTGGTGATGCGCTGGTTGAGGACCTTCAGCGAGCCGTCCACCGCAGTGAAGGCGGCGGTGACGTTGTTGTAGTCGCCGCTGGTAAACGTGCCGTCGGTGGCGATGCTGGAGATGCTGAACTTCGGCGCGGTCCACACATTGGTGGTGCCGTTGTACGCGGTGGTGCCACCGAAGTAGTTGGCGATGGTGCTGTTGGTGTTGAACAGCTGGTCGCCGGTGATGGCATCGCTGCTGCCGGCCAGGATGCTGCCGGCGGCGACGTTGGTGATCTTCACCGCGCCGGTGCCGGTGCCCGTCAGCGTCACGCTGTTGAGCACGTTGCCGCTGCCGTCGACGTCGTACTTCACGGCCAGCTTGTCGATCTCGCCGGTCTGGTCGGCGACGTTGGCCAGCGAGTTGCTGACGGCATCGAAGGCGGTACCGACGTCGTTGTAGCTGCCCTTGGTGACGGTGCCGTTGGCGGCGACGTTGTTGATCGCGTAGGTCGGTGCGGTCAGCACACCGCTGGCATTGACCGCTGCACCACCTCCGAGGTGGGTGGCCACGGCCTGGTTGGCGGCAAACAGCTGGGCACCGTTGATGGCCTCGCTGCTGGTGGCACTGACCTGGCCCGGGCCGAGGTTGCGCAGCGTAGTGGCGGTGCCAGCCTGGCCCAGCGTGGCGCTGGCATAGTTGACGCTGCCGTCGCCGTTGAGGTCATAGCGCAGGGCGCCCTGCTCCGAGGCCTGCAGCTGGCCCAGGTTGACTGCATCGGTCGCTGCGGTACCGGCCGCCATGTTGGTGACCTGACGCTCGGCACCGGCGGCACCGATGGACACGCTGTTGGCACGATCGGCCAGGCTGCCGGCACCGACCGCGATGCTGTTGGCGGCGGTTGCGCGGGCGTTGGTGCCGACTGCGATCGAGTCGGCACCGCTGGCCAGGGCCTCGGTACCGGTCGAGTTCACCCGCAGGTACTTGGTGCCACCGTTACGGATGTCGGTGATCTGCGTGTTGAGGTTGACCAGCGAGCCATCGACCGCGGCGAAGGCATCGGTAGCGTTCTCATACAGGCCCTTGGCGATGGCGCCGCCGGTGGAGATGGTGCTGATCTCGAACAGGGGCGCAGTGAACGCGCCACTGGCAGGATCGAAGGCTGCGCGGCCGCCGAAGAAGCTGGCGATGGCAGCATTGGTCGCCGCCAGCTGGCCACCATTGACCGCTTCCAGGCTGCCGGCCGTGACCGCACCGCCAGCCAGGTTACCGATGGTGGTGGTGCCGGTGCCCGCGCCGAGCGTGACACGGCGATAGTTCGGGTTGCCGGCACCGTCCAGGTCATAGGTCACCGCAGCGGCCGCCACATCATCGATCAGGCTGATGGCCCCCTTCAGCTGGGCCACGTTGACCGCATCGGTATTGACACTACCCGCCGCGACGTTGGTGATCTGGCGCTCACCGCCACCGGCGGTACCCACCGACACTTCACCGGCAGAGACCTGCGGCGCAGTGAGGCCATAGGCGCTGTAGCTGGCCTGGGCACCGCGCAGCGCGGCCGAGCGGTAGCCCAGTGCGACCGAGTTGGCCTGGTTCGAGGTGGCCTCGGCACCGAGCAGGGTCTGCCCGTTGGCAGTACCCACCGCGCTGTCACCGACGATCACCGAGTGACCCATGCGTGCGGCGTAGTCCGCGGTCGGCACGCCGGTCGGGTTGCTCGGGTCATTGGTGCCTGCACCCGGGAAGGCCACGTTGGCATCGACCTTCGGCAGTTCGTGCCGCGCATTGGCACCGATCACCACTTCCTTCGAGCCGTTGGCGAAGGCGCCGTCGCCCATCAGCACCTGGTAGTCCTGCGCGGCGTTGACGGCCCAGCAGGAGATGTCGGCCAGGGCGATGTCCAGGCACTTGGCGGCCCAGGCCGGCGAATCCTTCGGCAGCAACAAGCCCAGCAGGCCGCCCGGATTGCCGTTGTTGATGTTGTAGATGTAGCTGTCGGAGGTGACGCCACCGATCAGGGTCAGGTGCGAGCTGCCGCCGGTGACGGCGCCGCCGAGGCCATTGAGGGTGCTGCCGACCGGCGACAGGTTGACCACCGGCAGTCCCAGCACATTGACCGTCGAGTAGGTCTGCATCACGTTGGCGTTGCTGAGCTTGAGGTTGCCGTTGCTCAGGTAGCCGTTGCCGCCGAACAGGCTGGTGGTGGTCGGGCCGATCAGCTGCCCGACATTACCGACCAGGCCGCCGGTGCCGATGATCAGGCCAGCGTTCGGGTCGGCCGGAGCCGGCGCCTTCGGGCTGGTCGGCGGGATCGCCGAGGGCTTGGTCAGGCCGAGGCCGCCGAGCGTGCCACCGACCAGGCCGCCTACGGCACTGCCGAGATTGCCGATGGTGCCGTTGAGGTTGCCATTGAGCAGGTTACCGACGGCGCCGCCGACATTGCCGAGTGTATCGCCCAGCAGGCCACCCAGGCCGCCGGTGCTGCCACCTGTTGCGCCGTTGAGTACACCGCTGACGGTGCTGCCTACTGCACCCACCGTATTGTTGAGCGTGCCGCCCACGGCACCGCCAACCGAACCGACCGTGCCGTTGAGTGCACTACCCACGGTGCCGCCGACTGCGCCAACCGTGCCAACCGCACCGTTGAGCGCGCCGCCGACGGTGCTGCCGACCGAAGCGACCGTCCCGTTGAGTGCACCACCCACGGCGCCGCCAACTGCACCGACCGTGCCAACCGCACCGTTGAGCGCACCACCGACGGTGCTGCCGACCGAACCGACCGTCCCGTTGAGTGCACCACCCACGGTGCCGCCAACTGCACCGACCGTGCCAACCGCACCGTTGAGCGCACCACCCACCGCGCTACCGACAGTTCCAACGGTGCCGTTGAGCGCACCGCCTACGGCTCCGCCAACGGCACCATTGAGCGTGCTGCCCACTGCGCCGCCTACCGTTCCAACCGTGCCGTGCAAGGCGCCGCCGACCGCATCAACCGTGTTGCCTACGGTGCCATCAAGCACGCCGCCCACGGCGCCACTTGCTGCGCCGACAACGCCGCCCACCAGGCCACCGACGCCCAGCGCGCTGTTCTGCGCTGCCACGGTGGCTTGGCCGGCCAGCTTCAGATTGCGGTCGGCCACGACCTCCTGGCCATCCGGCGCCTGCACGCGCACTTTGCCGGCAACACCGGTATCGAAGGCCGCGGTGATCGCACGATCATGAGTCTCGCCCGGCAGCTCCTCCTTGGCCGGCAGCGTGACCGCCGCCGTCGCCTTGACCTGCCCCTGGCCGTCGATCTGGTGGCCCGCCAGCTTCAGCTGCGAATCCACCTTGCCGTCAACGGACGCCTTGAGGCCGGACAGCGAGCCAGCCGGTGCGCCAGCAACAGCGGCGGCCGCCTTGGCACCGGTATCGATCGAGGCCACCTGGGTACCGGCGATGCCAACGCCGGCCTTCGCCTGGGCATCCGCAGCCACACCGAGCGGCGCATGCGCGGACGGCGCAACGTTGGCCGCCAGCGATGCATCAATCTTCGCCACATGGGACGCTGCATGACCCAGCCCGACATTGGCGCGGACATCGGCAGCCAGCGCAGGAACCGCGACCTGCTTCGGCGCAGCGTTCGCCGCCAGCTTCACCTGCACGGTGGCCGGCAGCACGTCGCGTACGATCGGCAGCGAGTTCGTACTCAGCTGCAGGCCGACACGCGCGTCAGCGCTGATCGCCGGACTGCTCTGCGCCTGGCGCGATGCGGCAGCCAGCGCCACTTCCGCGTCGACCTTGGCCGGCATCGGCTGCGCGTACTTCGCGGCCAGTGCCTGCAGGTCACGTAGAGACTGATTGGATTCGGACGCGCCTGCATGCCCGCTGGCCAGCGCGCACAGCAGGGCCAGGGCCAGTGCGGTCGGCATCAGCAGTGCACTGCGCGGATCGCGGGCGGCGCTGCCGCCGCTGTCGCCGGTGGCCAGTTCCGAGGCCACAACCAGAGCATTGAGCTGGCGGTTCCATACACGCCGGTAGATGCGGTTCATGAGCATTTCCCCCGTAGGCGAACAACTGGAATGTCAGTGGACTTGCCGTTAGGCAGGTGACTGACATTTCAGCGTTTGCAACGGCGGCTGCGCACTTCATTCCGGCACGGCAATCGCGCATTCCGGCAAATCCACGGTCGGAATCGGCAGCCGGTTATGCAGAAGCGGCAACCATATCGGCAAGCGGATATGCAATTCCGGCAGGAACTGCCGGGAAACCCTTACGGGGCTTGAATCAAGCTGGCTGGCCGATCTGCGCGGGAGCGCGCATCAGCGTGTCACGCGGCAGTTCACCGAAGACCTTGCGGTAGTTGTCGGCGAAGCGCGACAGGTCCCACAGGCCACAGCTGAGGGCGATGGCCTTGACCGAACGGCGGCTGGAATCAGCCATCGACAGGCTGCGGCAGGCCGCGCACAGGCGCAGCATCGACAGGTAACGATTGGGCGACGTGCCGAACAGGTCCTCGAACGCGTAGCGCAGGCCACGCTCGCTGACACCGGCAGCATCGCAGATCTCGTTCATGTAGATATTGCGGCGCAGGTTGAGGCGCATGAAGTTTTCCGCCCGCTGTGCGATCAGATAATGCGTGCGCCGCGCACGGCTGCAACCCGGGCGATCGGCGGAACCCGCGCCCAGCAGTGCCTGCACATGTTCGTGCAACAGCCGCTCGGTTTCTTCAGGCTGCAGCCCCGTGCCCTGGCCCAGCTGCAGGTGCAGCTGCTGGTAGTGCTGTGCCAGCGGGGCGGCCTCGCTGGCGAGATTGAACAGCGAAAGTGCCTGTCCGGCCGGCGGTGTACTGCGCAGGCTCAGTTCGGTCAGCTTGCGCTGCACCCGTGCCACCGGCACCAGCATCAGGGTCATGTGCGTGCCCGGGCTCAGGGTGAACTCGCTGATACCCTCCGGCATCACGGTCAACGCCATTCCAGGTACGAGCGGTACACCGTGGCACCAGCTCAGGGTTTCATCGGTCGCGTGCAGATACCCCAGCATCGCCCAGTCCGGCGGCAGCATGAATCGTCCACGGCAATGGAATCCACAGCTGATGCTGCAGAACAACGCCTCCTCGTGCACGCGTGAAGCGAAGGCCGCCCGCGGCCCATTGCCATCGAGCAGTAGCAGTTCGACATCACATACACGAAGCACGCCGCTCAGCGTCGCCAGGTCGATCGACCGCAGGCCGCTGTCGTCGCTGTCTCCTACCCCACCATCGACCATGACAGTGTCGTCCCCCGATTATCCGTCGTGCGATACGGCCCCCACTGCCTGACAGGGCGCGCACCTCTCATGGAATCTCTTCCATCGCCGGGATGCGCGCCAGCAAAGTGCGCACCCCAAAAGAAACGCGAGTACTTGAATACGAGTATGCCCGATAATTCAACGGGGTAAACATCTGCACTGCATTGAATAAGATGGATACAGACGTGAAAACAAGGTCGTGGTGTTTGGCACAGTTTTCGCATGCGACTGAAAAACCTGCCTCACATTATCTGCACGTCGATGAATCGTTTTGCGAACGAACGGATTTCCGTCACAGAACCCGCGTGAAAAATTAAGGACCGAAGGGATTCTGCCGAATTTGCATATAGGTTCCGGTTGCAGCCGGCCGCCATTCAGGCAAAGTCGATAACACGGTGATCCGGTCTTTGATAATGACCGCACCCAGGGGGACAGCATGACCATGCACGTATCGCTCGACACCTCGACCACCGGCTCCGCGCCGTGCGGTCGCGGTTGCGCGAACGGCGTCCCGCCTGGAATCGATCACCCTGCTTGAGCATGGCGGGTCCATCCCGCCGTGCCTCCTCCGCCAGGACGTGCGGAGGTCCACGGACGATCCCGGCGGAGCCGGGCCACCGCCCAACAGGTGTCCTGTAGCAGACAGGTAGAGGGAGACAAACGTCATGAACGCATCGATCCGCAAGTTCCTGAAGGAAGAAGATGGCGTTACCGCACTCGAGTACGGCCTGCTGGCGGCTGTGATTGCGGGTGTCCTGATCGCACTGGGCAGCACGCAGATCAAGGATTTCTTCGAAACGCTCTTTGAGAATCTCACCAAGCTTGCCGACAAGGCGTCAGGCAACCCACCGGCCTGAGCCGCTCCCAGGCTGATCAGGGACAGCAGCTGCTGACCGTCCACTGACGGACAAAGGAGGGTGCGATGACACTGCTGGGATTGCTGGCCATCGGTGTGTGCCTGCGGATTGCGATCAGCGATCTGTACGCCCGTCGGGTGCCCAACGCCTGGCTGCTGTCCGCATGCGCGATCACCGTTGTCGTGCTCATCGCCGGACAGTTCAACGCGCCGCGCCTGCCGTGGGCTTCCCACATTGCCGGCGCGGCGCTCGGCCTGGTCGCATTGCTGCCTTTCCATGCAGTGCGCTGGATGGGCGCCGGCGATGTCAAATTCTTTTCGGTACTGGGATTGATGCTGGGCTGGCAGGCACTGCTGCCGATCTGGATCGCGGCCAGCCTGGCAGCGGGCGCACATGCCGCACTGGTGCTGGTATCACGCCGGTTGGGTCCAGCACTGCCCATCGGCCTTCAAGCCCATATGCATCGGGCAAGTTCGCAATGGCATTCGCACCCGGCGCTACGCGGAATGCAGAGCGCCCGCCAGGGGCGCCAAGGCATTCCCTACGCCGCCTACCTGGCGGTATCCGCCATCGCCTGGATCCTCATCAGCACGTACGGAGGTGTGGCATGAACATCCAGAACCCACGCCGGCAACGCGGCGTGGCCAGCATCGAGTTCGCACTGATGCTGATGCTGGGCCTGCTGCCACTGCTGTTGTTCACGTTCTCCGGCGTGATGATCATGGCGGCCCAGCAGACCCTGGCAACCGCCTCGGCCGAGGGTGCGCGCGCATCGCTGCGCTATGGCAGCGCCAACGAACGCCGTACTGCAGCCTGTGTTGCGGCGCGCAGTTCGATGCAGTGGCTGCTGAACTTCTCGGGTCAGCCGGTCGACTGCAGCAATGGCGGAAGCAACGCCATTCTGGTTTCGGCGCAGGCCCCCTGCGCCGGACTGGCCAGCGCCCAGTGCATGACCGTGACAGTCAGCTACGACTACGCAAGCCACCCCTTCCTGCCCGGCACCGCCACGCTCTACAAGTGGGTGATGCGGGCTCCCATCCGCAGCGTCGCGGTCGCTCAGCTCGACCTCGGCAGCGGCAACTGACGTTCGGTACAGGAGACGGTTCCATGCTCAAGTTGACCCGCATTGCTGCCGTCGCCCTGATCGGGCTGGCCGTGCTGCTGGCGGTGATCGCCTTGATGATCGGGCGCAAGCAGGCCGCGCCGGCCACGGTTGCCCCGGTCGCGCGGAGCGATGCCCAGGCGATCACCGTGGTGGAGGCGGTGGCACGCCTGCCGGCCGGCGAACCGATCTCTGCCAACGGATTGCGTCTGGCACAGCGCAGCGCCCCGGTTGCCGGTGCCGCCACCAGCATTTCCGCCGTGGTCGGAAAGGTACCAGTGCAGGACATCGCCGAAGGCACGGCGATCAGCAGCAATGCACTCGCGCAGGGATTCTCGCTGCAGCTGCGCCCCGGGGAACGCGCACTCGCGGTCCCGGTGGACGAGCTGGTGGGTGCCGGCAACCGCATCCTTCCGGGTGATTTCGTCGACGTGTTCCTCAACCTGCGCACTGCCCAATCCAGCGCCAGCGGCCCGGCCGACGCAGCACAGACGCGCCTGCTGTTGTCACGCCTGCGCGTGCTCAGCTATGGCCAGCAGGACATCGCCCCGGCCAACCATGACGCTGTTGCCAGCACTGAAGCCGATGCCCGCAACGATCCGCGCGCCGCTGACATCACCGGAAGCAGCAGCACCCAGAGCACGGGCAGCGAGACTGCCCAGCCCGCACGCAGCGCGGTACTGGCGGTACCGGTGGCCGACGCCAACCGGCTGCTGCTGGGTGCACAGCAGGGCAAGCTGTTCCTGGCCCTGCGCAACCCTGCCGATGCCGGCCAGCCCGATCTGGCGCTGTTCCCGCAGGCACGCGGGGTGATCGATCCGCTGCGGGGGCTTGATGCGGAGCAGCAGCTTGCGCTGCAACGGCCAGAGAATCACGCCTTCGCCGGCATCGACGGCGATGCGTTGGCCGGGCGCAGCAACACACCGGCGCGCAGCGCCCAGGATGCCCCGGCACGCGCACCCGCACCGCGGCGCAGTTCCCCGCGCGCATCGGGTATCGAAATCATCCGAGGCGACAGCTCCGCCCCCCGTGGTTCCCTTTGACCTGCATCGAGCGCATCCATGACCGAACGTCGCCGCAGTCCACGCCCTTCCCCCCGCCAGCGCTGGCTGGCCCTGCTGCTGGTGCTGCTGGCACCGGCGACGAGCGTGGCCGCCGACGACCTGGTGCTGCAGGCGCGTGAGCAGCGTCCCTGGACCCTGCCGGGCGATCTGGAGCGGGTCGCCATTGCCGATCCGGGCGTGGCCGATATCGTGATGCTGCGCGGCCAGCGCCAGGCATTGCTGGTCGGCAAGGCGCCGGGCACTACCACGCTCCTGCTCTGGCACCGAAAGCAGGCCGAACCACAGCGCCTGCAGGTGCGGGTACAAAGCGCGGTGCAGGGTGCGGCCGACACTGGCGCGAACGGGCTGGTATTCACCCAGCAGGACAATCAGGGCCTGCTGCAGGGAAGCACCGACAGCGTGCTCTCGCACATGCAGGAACAGAAGACCGCCGCCATGGCGCTGGGCAAGGAGGGGCTGCTTGCCGATGCGTCGACGGTCAGCAGCGGCGGCGTGGTCCAGGTCGAGGTCAAGGTGGTCGAGTTCAACAAGACCGCACTGAAGCAGATCGGCATCAGCTTCCAGAACCGCAACGGCAACTTCGCCTACGGCTTCGCCCGCCCGGGCGGCCAGTTGCCGGGCAACACCGGCATCCTGCCCGGCATGAAGGAAGGCAACTCCGGCAACGAAGCCGAATCACCCATTTCTTCGGCCTTCCGCCTGGTATTCGGCTCGACCAAGGGCCTGTGGAATGCCGACGTCGACCTGCTGCAGAGCAATGGCATGGCGCGCGTGCTGGCCGAGCCGACACTGGTCGCGCTGTCCGGACAGAGCGCCAGTTTCCTGGCCGGCGGCGAGCTGCCGATCCTGGAACCGCAGGGGCTGGGCACCACGACGATCACCTACAAGCCCTTCGGCATCGGCCTGACCGTGACACCGACGGTACTGGCGCCGAACCGCATCGCCCTGAAAGTCGCACCGGAAGCCAGTGACCTGGACTACAGCAACGCCATCGCGCTCAACGGCGTGCAGATTCCCTCGATCACCACCCGCCGTGCCGACACCACGGTCGAGCTGGGCGATGGCGAGAGCTTCGTGATCGGTGGCCTGGTCAGCTCCAACGTGGTGTCCAGCGTCGGCAAGATCCCGCTGCTGGGTGACCTGCCGATCATCGGCTCGTTCTTCCGCAACTTCGACTACAAGCGCCAGGACAAGGAACTGGTGATCATCGTCACGCCACGCTTGGTGAAGCCGCTGGCACGCAACACCGACCTGCCACTGCCCGGCGACCGCGAAGCCAAGCCGCACATGCCCGAATGGGGCGCCTGGCTGCTGGGTCCGATCAGCCAGGACCCGGTGCCCGGCTTCTCACGCTGATTCCATGATGCCTGCGATACCACGCCCATGCCCTATGCCACTGCCCAGCCGCTGCATCCGCAAGGACCGCCGATGAACCTGGTCCTGTATGGAATGGATCGCGAACTGCTGCCCCGGCTGGCGGCCAAACTGCCGCCGACCACTACCCTGCACTGGCAGGACAGCAGTACGCCGACCTCCGCCCAGGATCTGCAACGTGGGCCGCAGAGCCTTGTGCTGCTCGATTTCCGCCCCGAGCATGCGGCCGCCTCCAGCGTGCTGGCGCAGCAACTGCAACAGACAGAGCCGGATCTGGCATTGGTTGCCGTCGGTGCCACCAGCGCCGGCCAGGTGGAAGGCGTCGTCATCGCATTGCGGGCGGGCCTGCGTGATGTGCTGGATCTGGACAGCGACAACGTCGGCATCGAGGCCGCGCTGCGCCGCGCCCTGTCGCCACGACCGGCTGCCGCCGCGCAGCACGCGCACAAGGCGCGCCTGATTGTGCTGCTGGGCGTGCGCGCCGGGGTCGGCACCAGTACGCTGGCCGCACATCTCTCGGTGCTGGCACAGCAGACCCGTGCGCTGGCACAGGGCGAGGCACTGCATCAGGACGGCCTGCTGATGGAGCTGGCCCAGCCTTCGGGTGACCTCGCGCTGTACCTCAACCTGGACAGCCGCTTCCATTACGAAGACGCGCTGCGCAACGCCAGCCGCATCGATGCCACCCTCGCCCGCACGGCCATGGCCCGTCACGATTCCGGGCTGGTGCTGCTGGACCGCGCCAGCGGCAGCGATGCGGTACCGCCGTCCGATCCGGGTGCGTTGCTGCAGCGCCTGCGCACCGTGTTCGCCAGCGTGCTGTGTGATGCCGGTGGCTGCCCGCTGCGTCAGCTGCCGCCGCTGCTGCTGGACCAGGCCGACGAGATCTGGCTGGTCACCGATGCCTCCATCGCCACACTGGTGTCGCTCGACCAGGCACTGAAGCATCTTGCCGGGCAGCGCGAACGCGAGAAGCGCCTGCAGCTGGTGATCAATCGCCACGATGACAGCAGCGGCATGAGCCCGGAGCAGATCGCGCGCCGCTTCGAGGTGCCCCTGCTGGCGACGCTTCCCGAACGACCGCGCGTGCGCCTGGCTGCCAGCCAGGGCCACCTGCTGCTGCAGGATGCACCGCGCGACCCCTACCTGCGTGCCCTCGCTCCGCTGGTTTCGCGCCTGGATCCGGCTGCTTGCCCGGTCCAGGCGCAGGGCCTGCGGGAAAGACTCTCCCTTGCCCTGGGTGGATCGCAATGGAAGACAAGGTAACCCCGTTCCCGCATGCCGTTGCCCGGCCGGTGCTGCCCGAAAGCTCGCCGGGCCACCAGCCGTTCGCGCAGACCGAGCAGTACCAGAAGGTGCTCTCGGCCGCGCATGAGCACCTGCTCAACAGCATCGAGGACGAGCGCATCGACATCGATTCCTGGGCCCCCGACACCATCGCCCGTTGGGTGCAGGTGCAGACGGCGGGCTTCATCCAGGAGTGGCGCATCCCGATCAACGAAGAGGAAATGCAGGTGGTGGCCAACGGCCTGGTCAAGGAGCTGACCGGCTTTGGCCCGCTGGACGACCTGCTGCACGACGCGTCCATCGAAGACATCCTGATCAACGGTTTCAAGGATGTGCACGTGTCCCAGGGCGGCCAGCTCAAGCGGGCCACCCAGCGCTTCACCGACGATACGCATCTGCTGCGCATCCTGCGCCGCATCCTCGCCCCGCTTGGGCGCCGGCTGGATGACTCCAATCCGATGGTCGATGCGCGCCTGCCCAACGGCGGCCGTCTCAACGCGATCATCTCGCCACTGGCGGTGGATGGACCGATGGTGTCCATCCGCAAGTTCCGCAAGGACCCGTTCACCCCCGATGAACTGCTGGCCAAGGGCACCTTCGATGCGCCGATGCAGGCCTTGCTGAAGGCGATGGTGCTGGGCCGCTGCAACATCCTGGTATCCGGCGGCACCAGCTCCGGCAAGACCTCGCTGCTGAACGCCCTGGCCAGCTACGTCCCCGCGAACGAGCGCGTGATCACCGTCGAGGACACCGCCGAGCTCTCGCTCAACCACCCGCATGTGGTCCGCCTGGAAAGCCGTATCGGTGGCGCCGAAGGCCACGGTGCGGTCAGTATCCGCGATCTGGTCCGCAACAGCCTGCGCATGCGCCCCGACCGCATCGTGGTGGGCGAGGTGCGCGGCGCCGAGGTCCTGGAAATGCTGCAGGCAATGAACACCGGCCACGACGGCTCGATGGCCACCATCCACGCCAACTCACCGCGCGACTGCCTGTACCGGATCGAGATGCTGGCCGGCTTTGCCGGCTTCCAGGGCAGCGAGGACAGCCTGCGCCGGCAGATCGCCAGTGCCATCGACTTCATCGTGCAGATCTCGCGCCTGGGCAGCGGGCGCCGCGTGCTGGTATCGATCACCGAGATCACCGGTGTCAGCGACAACCTGATCACCACCCAGGAAATGTTCCGCCACGAGCTGCAGATCGACGGCAACGGCAAAGAGATCGATCGCTGGGTCGGGCTGGGCTTCCATCCGCACTCACACAAGCTGGAGCCGTTCCGCCAACAACTGCGCGAATCGCTCTACGGAGACTTCTGAGCATGGGAACCGGCGCGCTGCTGGGCATGTTGAGCATCATCGCGGTGCTGCTGGCGCTGGCAGCCTGGCTGTGGGGCACGGCCAGCAGCCGTGAACAACGCCAGGTTTCAATGCGGCACGCCGAGCAGCAGCTTTCGCGCGGAAGCGCCACGGGCGGAGCACCCGCCGGGCCGTCCGTCACCGCTGCCAACGATCCGGCGCGGCCCGCCAGCACCGGGCGCCGCGTGCTGCCGCTGGATGGCCTGCTGCAGCGCGCAGGGCTGCAGACCGGCTGGAAAATTCCCATCATGCTGCTGGTACCGGGGCTGGTACTGTCGGTGGTGGCGATGCTGCGGCTGGGCACCGCATGGATGTTTCCGCTGACCCTGCTGCTGTACCTGCTTGGCTGCTGGCTGTGGGTGATGCGGCGGACCACGAAGCTGCGTGCGCAACTGCTGCATCAGCTGCCGGACTTCCTCGACAACCTGGTGCGGCTGACGGCACTGGGCAACAGCCTGCAGGCCGCGTTCCAGGTTGCTTCGATGCAGACCAGCGCGCCGTTGCGCGGGCTGCTGGACACTACGGTGCGCTTTGCGCGCAGTGGCATGGAGCTGGACCGTGCACTCGCACAGGCCTCGCATCCCTATCGCATGGATGTGTTGAAGGTGTTGTCGGTGGTGATCGGTGTCAGCGTGCGCATCGGCGGGCGCTCCGACCAGATCCTGCAGCGCATGGGCGATTTCATGCGCGATCTGGAACAGGCCCAGCAGGAGCTTGCGGCAACGACCTCGGAGACGCGCATGTCAGCCTGGGTGCTGGGCCTGCTGCCACCGGCCTGCGCGGTGCTGATGGCGATCGCCAGCCCGGACTTCTTCCAGCCGGTGCTGCACGATCCGCTTGGCCACAAGATCCTGCTGCTTGCACTGGGCATGGAGCTTGTCGGTGGCTTCCTGCTGTATCGCCTGGCCAAATCGCTATGAACCACCCCCGCCCCGCCGGAGACGACCGATGAGCGCCAGCGCCTGGTTCGCCCTCTCCCTGCTCGTACTGGCTGCAGGTATCGCCCTGCTGGGTATCGGCGGCTGGGTACGCAGCCATCGTGAGCAGCGTACAACGGCCACGTTGAAGACCGCCCTGCAGCCGCGCGAGGCGTCCCGTGACCCCGAACCTGCACGGCACGATTCGCTGGGCTGGCTCGAACGCTTCGGCCGTGCCCTCAGCGGCGGCCGCCTGGAAGCGGCATTGCTGGCCAATGAAGACCGGCTGCTGTTGGATCTGGCCGGGTGGAACACCCGCCGCGGTACGGCCATCTACCTCGGCCTGCGCCTGCTGCTGGCCGTGCTGGTGCTGGCACTGGTGCTGACATTCAGCAGCGTCACCGGGCTGGCCAGGATCATGGTGATCATCGGCGCCTTGGCCGCTGGCCTGCTGCTGCCCAAGTTCATTCTCTCCTCCTGGGTGAAGCGGCGCCGGCGCGCGGTCGACAACGAGCTACCGCTGCTGATCGACCTGCTGCGCCTGCTGCAGGGCGTGGGCTTCAGCATGGACCAGAGCCTGCAGACGCTCGGCGACAAGCTGCGCGATGCATTGCCGGTCCTCGGCGGCGAGCTGCAGGAGGCCAACGTCGCCTATACCCATGGCCGCACGCGCGCGCAGTCGCTGCGCCGGCTGAGCGAGGTCTATGCAGACGATGACCTGACCAGCCTGATGCAGCTGATCCTGCAGGTGCACGCCCATGGCGGCGCGGTGCAGGAGCCGCTGCGGCAGTTCAGCATCCGCCTGCGCGAACAGCGTCGCAACACGCTGAAGGAAAAGGTCGGCAAGCTCTCGGTGAAGATGACCGTGGTGATGATGCTGACCCTGCTGCCAGCGCTGATGCTGGTCCTTGCCGGCCCGGCGCTGGTCGCGCTGGCCACTACCATGTCCAAGATGGGGTCCCCCTGATGCCTGCCCTGCGCACTTCCTGCCTGATTGTTGCCCTGGCCGCCGTTGCCGGCGCCAGCGGCTGTGCATCGACCACACCGAAGTACCTGCGCGCGCCCAGCCTGGCCGCGCCCGAACCGGCGCCGCAGGACAGCCGCAATGCTTACCTGGAGCTGATCGAACGCATGCAGCAGCAAGGCGCATGGTATGCCTCGCTCGCCCACGTCGACGCCTTCCGTCAGCGCTACGGCGATCCGCCGGCATTGCGTCTGCTGCAGGCCGACGCGCTGCGCGAGACGGGCCAGGCCGATGCTGCGATCGCCCTGTACCGCGATCTTTCCAGTGGTCCCCAGGCCGCCGCGGCCGCACATGGCCTGGGCCTGATTGCCGCGCGCCGCGACGACGACGCCGGCAGTGAGCAGGCACTGGCGCGGGCGACCGAACTGCAGCCATTGAATACAAGCTATCTCGGCGACCTCGGCTATGCGCGGCTGCGCGCCGGGCAGTTCGAGCGCGCGCGCGAACCCCTGGCCAAGGCGCTGGAGCTGTCGCCGGGCAATGCCAAGGCCACTGCCAACCTCGCGCTGTGGGCGGTGCTGCGTGGCGACACCACCACCGCCGAACGCCTCGCCCAGCAGGCCAACCTCAACGACGAGACCCGGCTCAGCATCCAGCAGCAGGCGGCGCAGATCCGTGCCCGCCTGCAGCAACGCCAGGCCGCATCGGCCGCTGCCGCAGCCGTGCCGGCCACTGCGCGTGCTCTCGCCAGAGATGCCGTCGGCAACCCGCCCGCCGCCACGCGACTGGCGGCGGAACCACGCCGCGACAGCCGCGACGAACGCGATCCGCAGCGCCTGCCGCCCTCGATGCTGGAACGCTTCAGCACCTCCGACCACCCGAACGGGAACACACCATGACCGCGACGCCCCTGACCCGACGCCTGCTGCCCGTTCTGATCTGCCTGTTACCGGCCACTGCCGTGCAGGCGCAGCAACAGCCGCTGACCGGTCGGATGCTTGGCGGCAGCACGCCGGCTGTGCCGACGTCGCAGCCGCTGCAGTCCGAGTCACTGGCCACCGTGGACCTGATGGCCCCGCCAGCACCGGTGCCGCAGGCGGCGCCCGCAGCAGTGGCCATCACCGATGGCAATGCTCCAGCCGCGCGACCCGGCCGCAGCCAGATCGGCGATACCACGCGCAACCTGTTCCGCCTGCAGGCATCGGGGCAACGGGCCGGGCAGCACCTGCCGATCCTCGGCGACCAGGCGACGCTGAGCTACGCCCGCTACATGAAGAGCTTCGAACACGAGATCCCGGACTTCTTTGAAACCGATGTCGCCAAGTCCAAGGGATCATCCTCATCCGGACGCTGAGGTAGGCCATGAAACGCCCACGCCAGTTCAGTTTCAGCCGCCCACGGGGCGGCATGTCGATCACCATGATGCTGGTCATGCTGGCGTTGCTGGCGATGCTGGGCCTGATCGAGATCGGTTACCTGTTCTGGGCCAAGCGCGATGCGCAGAAAGTCGCTGATCTGGCCGCACTGGCTGGAGCGCAACGGCTGGAGCTGTGCACCTCGGACAACAGCGACAACAGTGCTGCGCGGCAGAGCGCACTCACCCAGAACAGGTTCGCTGGGAGCCTGGAAATCCGTTGCGGAAACTGGAACGTGACCCGGGCCACCGAGGGGCACTTCAGCCCGGCCGTCGATGCTGCGAATCAACGCAACGCCGTTCGTGTCATCACCCGCCGCGCGGTGCTTCCCTTCTTCGGGCAGAACAGCAGCCTGCCGACCGTGACCGCCCAGGCCGTGGCGCGCCGTGCAGAGCCCACGGCGGTTTTCAGTGTCGGCTCGCAACTGCTCCGCATCAACGGCAACACGCCACTGGGAAATGTCCTGAAACTGGTGGGTGCCGACCTCGACAAGACCACCCTGCTCGGCTACGACGGCCTTGCACAGGCGCATATCACTCCGAACGGACTGCTGCAGGCACTGGGCATTCCGATCGACGTCAACATGGGCGTGGCCGAGTTCAACAATCTGCTGGCGGGCCGCAAGGTCAAGCTGGGCAAGATCCTTCAGGCGACCGTTGACCTGCTCACCCAGCAGGGCGTTGCCCACGTGGACCTGAGTGCGCTGGAGAATGCCCTGGTCGTGCAGGGCATCGACCTCAAGCAGCTGGAGGTGAAACTCGGCTCCGATGACAGCGGCGGCGGCTTGTTCGCACGCGTGGTCGCGCCGGATGGAACGATTTCCAGCGCGCTGCAGGCCGATGTCAATGTGCTGGACCTTATAGGGACCAGCATCAGCATAGCCAATGGCGGCCGCGCGGTCTCGGTCAATGACCTCAACCTGTTGGGCCTGGTCAATGCGAAAGCCGCCGTGGTGGAGCCGCCGTCGATCGCCATCGGAGGCATTGGCTCGCGCGCCTACAACGCGCAGATCCGCGTCTTCCTCGACATCGACACCAACAACATCCCCGTTGCAGGCGGCGTACTTTCACTGCTGGGCATCCGCCTGAAGCTGCCGGTCCATGCAGACGTGACCAATGCAATGGCGACCCTGACCAGCCTGCAATGTGGCAGCACGCCTCCCACGGCGACGATCAAGGTCGAGTCCTCCGTGCTGCGCGCCTGCGTCGGCAAGGTGGCCGACAGCGAGCGGTTTTCCAAGCAGAATGTCTGTGGCGACACCCTGCAGAAGGAACAGATGCTGACACTGCTCGGCGCCCCGTTGATCAATGACAGCATCAAGGTCAATACGCTGACCGACACGCAAAGCCTCACCCTCCCCGCCGGCGCGACCGGTTCAACCCAGGTCAACTCCCTGGAGGTGGGCACCGCCGTGTCCGAGCTGGTCAGCGAACTGCTGCGCGTACTGTCCGGGGTGCTCGATCCGCGCGACGATGGCATGAGCCAGGGCTCGACCGCAGCGCAGTTGGCCGATCGCTACCTGAAAGCAGCCAACGTTGGTCGCAAGCGATACGATGTCGACGCAACCATCAAGCTGCTGGAATTCGGAGACAGTACGCAGGGATTGAAACCACTGGGAAACTGGGACATCACCAAGGGGGTACCGACCAGCTGTGTGCTGGTGACCTGCATGGTCGACGGCAAGGTCTGGCAAGGATTCCGCAACGCAGTGACCGGGGTTGGCTCGGGGCTCCTCGATGGCGTCCTGGGAGCGCTTGTGGGTGGGCTGCTGGTCAAGCAGTGCAACAGCCTGATCGGCGCCCTGGATGACACCACCTACAACAATTGCATGAAGTACAACCTGACTTCCTACCTGCAGACCGCCGATGCCGGCTTCCTGGACCAGTTCGCCGGCGACGGCGTCACCGCCCCCGGCAATGGCCCGGTCAGTTGTTCGGGCCTGCTGTGCTTCCTGCTGAAGCCCGCCCTGGACGTCCTGAAGCCGCTGCTCAACAGTGTCGGCTCGCTGCTGCGCTCGCTGCTGGCCCAGGTACTGGGCCTGGAACTGGGCCGTACGGATGTGCATGTCCAGTCCATCCAGTGCACGCCCGCACAACTGGTCTACTGACCCGTGACGGGCGCCCTTGGCGGCGCCCGCGCACATGCTAGACTCCCGGCGGGGAACCACCTTCATCTCAACCCACACTCATCCGTGGATGGTCTAGACATGCGAGAAACTTCAGGGGGCGCGGTCTTCGCCCGGCACGCGCGCGGCGCGGCACTGCTGGCCGTGACCATGATGCTGGTGGCACCGGCGGCGATGGCTGCCCGTGGCGACCGCGAAGCAGCCGCAGAGCCGGCCGCACGTACCGCACCGGTGGTGCGCAACACCGTTGACGAGCTCAAGCAGCTGATGGATGCCCGCCAGCTGACCGAGCTGCGCACCACCTACAACGGCAATTACGGCGCCAGCCTGCTGTTCAATGCCAACACCCTGACCTACTACGTCGCCCTGTTCCAGGAGAAGAATTTCTGGCGGGTGATCAAGACCGATGCCGTCGACAACGCCGAGCGTGTCTACCGCACCTTCGCGCAGCAGTCCGAGCAGCTGGCCCAGGTCTACATCGACACCACCCGCCTGGAGGCCGGCAAGCGCTATACCGAGCGCCTGGTGGCCTACAACGAGGAACGCCTGCGCGCCCTGCAGCAGGAAATGGAACAGCAGCAGGCACAGTCGGCCCAGGTCAGCGCCGCCCTTCAGCAGGCCCAGCAGCAGGCGGTCAGCCTGAGCAGCGACGTGCAGAGCACCAACAGCCAGTTGGATTCCCTGCAGCGCCGCATCCAGATCCTGCAGGCGGAACAGGGCAACCCGGAGCTGAGCCTTCCCAAGCCGGACAGCGTGCCCTCGCCGGCACCGGCGGCTGCCAGCGACGGTCGCTGAGGTCCAGCACCTCGCATCCTGTCCAACGGCGCCTGCGGGCGCCGTTGTCGTTTCCGGCACCATTTCGTTTCAGCGGCACGCCTCATGCACGGCATCGTCCAGTTGCCGGCGCTGCACGAAGTCCATGCGCTTGCCATTGGCCAGCACCTTTGCGCGTTGCTGCCGCGCGCGCTCACAGGCGGCAGGATCCGCGCTGATCGATATCAGTGCAGCCCGCGCACGCGCCTGCCGTACCACACGCGGACGGCTTGAGGCTGGGCTCGCCGCCTTGGCCATGGTTGCACCCGTTGAGGCCGGCTCCGCCGGCACCTCCCAGCGCCATTCCGCATGCCCCTGGCACGGCGTCTGCTGGTAGACCGGATGCGGCCCGTCCACGCATTTGTAGACGTTGGTCTGAGCGTGCGCGCCCGCGGCCAGCAGCAGGCACAACAGCGGACTCCAATACGCATTCAACATCGCAGGCTCCTCAGCAGGGCTACCGCCATCCTCAATGCCGGAACGGCTTCGTGCCAGAGCGATATGCGTCACATCCGGTGTAATCCAGCACAGCCGTGCAAGTCGCCGGCCTGGCGCTGCGCTGTACTGCCGGAGGCACCGGCGCAACTGCCAGTGCCTTCCCTCCCTTCCGCCAAGGAAACCGCAATGAGCAACTTCGTCACCGTCGCCGACGGCGCCCGCATCTTCTACAAGGATTGGGGTACCGGCCAGCCGATCGTGTTCGCCCACGGCTGGCCGCTGTCGTCCGATGCCTGGGACCCGCAGATGCTGTTCATGGGCCAGAACGGCTTCCGCGTGATCGCTCACGACCGTCGCAGCCACGGCCGCTCCAGCCAGACCTGGGACGGCAACGACATGGACACCTACGCCGATGACCTGGCCGCAGTGATCGAAGCACTGGACCTGAAGGATGCGATCCTGGTCGGCCATTCCACCGGTGGCGGCGAAGTGGCCCACTACATCGGCCGCCACGGCAGCAAGCGCGTGGCCAAGGTGGTGCTGGTCGGCGCGGTGCCGCCGCTGATGCTGAAGACCGAAGCCAACCCGGCCGGCACCCCGTTGGAAGTCTTCGACGGCATCCGCAAGGGCACCGGCGGCGACCGCTCGCAGTTCTTCAAGGACCTGACCACGCCGTTCTTCGGCGCCAACCGCGACGGCAACACCGTTACCCAGGGCATGCGTGATGTGTTCTGGCTGCAGGGCATGCTCGGTGGCGTCAAGGGTCAGTACGACTGCGTGCACGAGTTCTCGGAAGTGGACTACACCGAGGACCTGAAGAAGATCGATGTGCCGGCGCTGGTCGTGCACGGTGATGACGACCAGATCGTGCCGTTCGATGCCTCGGCCAAGCTGTCCTCGCAGATCATCAAGGACGCCGAGTTGAAGGTGTACCCCGGTGCGCCGCACGGCCTGACCGTTACCCACGCCGACCAGTTCAACGCCGACCTGCTGGCGTTCGCGCGTAAGTGATTCACCGCGGCGGCGCTACCCAGCGCCGCCGCACAAAAAAGGGGACGGAGGGGATCAAGTCGTTTGTGCACAAACGACTTGATCCCCTCCGTCCCCTTTTTGTCAGATGTCGCTGTGGTGGTGCGGGACCCCGGTCTTCGGCAGCGGGTCATGCCCACCCACGAAGTGGCGTACCACCGGTGCGCGCTCACCGCGATGCAGTTCCCGCAGCACTTCCTGGATCGCCTTGTCGTCGGCGGTGATGCGCTCGTGCTGGCGCAGGTGCTCCAGCCACGACGGGGTCACGAAATACTCCAGGTGGATGCCCGGGCTGGCCACATCCTCGACCACGCCCCAGACCACGGCACCATCGCGGCGGCGGATCGTGCCCAGCGCGCGCATCTGCGCCTGGAACGCGGCACGATCAGCGTCGTCGATACGGTACTCGATGGTGACCAGCACCGGGCCGCGATCGTTCGACACCGGCACCGACAGCTCTGGTGCCGGCCAGTGCCCGGCCGGACGCAGGTTCAGGTCTTCGGTACCGGCGATGCGCACGCGCCACACCAGCAATCCGCCGATCACCGCACCTGCGGCAGCCACCAGCAACGCCAGCTCCGGCGAGGTACGCTGAGCCAGCGCACCCCAGCTCAGGCCACCGGCCGCCATGCCGGCGGAGAACACCATGATGTACAGCGCCAGTGCACGCGCGCGTACCCACGCTGGTACCGCGGTCTGGGCGGCAATCTGCAGTGACGACAGCACGGTGATCCAGGCAAAACCGTTGATCAGCATCACCAATGGCAGCACGTACCAGCTGCGGGTCAGCGCCAGCCCGACCAGGCTCAGCGCAAGTGAGAGCGTGGCCAGCAGCACCAGCAGGTCGCGATCCATCTGCGCGCGCAGCTTCGGCAGCAGCAAGGCACCGCCCACTGCACCGATACCGATGCAGCCCAGCAGCATGCCGTACTGCCCGGCCCCACCGTGCATCTGCCCACGCACCACCACCGGCAGCAACGCGTTCATCGCCGCGGCAAAGAAAAAGAAGCCGACCGACTTGATCAGCACGGCCTGCAGGCGTCCGGCACGGCTGGCATAACGCAGGCCCGCCTTCAGCCCTGCGCCAAAACCCTCCGGCGGCAGGCTCGACTGCTTCGGGTCGCGCTTCCAGCCCCACACCACGAACAGCATCGCGGCGAAGGTGATGGCGTTGAAGCCGAACGCCCAGACCGCACCCAGCTGCGCCACGATCACACCGCCGATGGCCGGGCCGATCGAGCGCGCGATGTTGATGCCGATCGAGTTCAGCGCCACCGCTGAGGCCAGCATCGGCTGCGGCACCAGTTCGGACACGATCGCGGCCTGCGCCGGCATCGCCATCGCCGCGCCGCAGCCCATGCAGAAAGTCAGCAGCACCAGCAGCTGCGGGGTGAGCATGTCCATCGCGGTAAGTGTCGCCATTATCGCGGCGACCAGCAGCATCCAGCCCTGGGTCGCCAGCAGGTACCTGCGGCGATCGACGATGTCGGCCAGCGTTCCGGCGGCCAGCGCCAGCAGCACGATCGGCACGGTGGTGGCCGACTGCACCAGGGCAACCATCAACGGCGAGCCGGTACGCTCGGCCATCACCCAGGCGGCGGCCACGTCATTGACCCAGGTGCCGATGTTGCTGGCCAGGATTGCCAGCCAGATCGAACGGAACATCCGGATCTTCAGCGGGGACCAGGCACCTGCGGCCTGTGCGGGGGGGTGCGACGCGGTTGCGTTCACCATTGCCATGCTCCAACGATCGAGGCAAACAGCGTGTCCTGGCCACCGGCCTGCTTCAGCGCAGGACCCGCATCGATCCAGGCCAGCTGCAGCTGCCATTGCCAGTGTTCGCTGGCCTGCCAGCGGGTTTCGGATTTGTATTGGGTGCCTATCAGGCGTGCACCTCCGGCCGTGCCGGGCAAGGCCACCAGGGGTGCCGGCGTGGTGTACACCGCATCGGCACGACGATGCTTCCAGGCCATCTGTACGCCCAGCTCCGTCGTCACCGCGTCGTGCAGGCGGAGGGTCAGGGTCGGCTGGACGTCCATCAGGTTGGCCGGGGCCAGCAGGCTGGCCTCGCTGAAGTAGGCCGATTTCGGGAACAGTGCATTGAAGGTTCCCAGGCGGCCGTCATGCAGATTGCCATCGCCACTGGCGATGTCCGCCTTAAGTCCCAACCGCGGTTGCAGCGGCAGGTCCGTCCAGCGCCAGCCGGTGTCGGTGGCCAGCGTCCAGGCGCGGATGTCGAGCGTAGCTGCCGAGGTGCGCAGTTCACCGCCCTGCGCCACCAGTTCACTGTTCCAGTCCAGTGAACCGGACTGGCCGAACCAGCGCGCACCCACGGTCTGCCGCCGTTCGATGCCGAAACCCGCCGAGAAGCGTGCTCCTTCCCGGCGGTAGTCCAGCAGGTACAGATCCCACTGTCCTGCGCCCTGCCCGCGTGCCGTGGTGGCATAGGCACCCCACAGGTGGGCACCGTGTTCGCCATGATCATCGAAGGCTCCCGGCCGGTTCTTCACCGGCCGCAGCGCCATCAGGTCAAGCGTGCCGAGGCGGCCCTTCCAACCCAGGCGCGCACCATCGAAGGCCAGGCGGATATTCGGCCCATCGCGCACCGACAGCAGCCGCGAGCTGCCATAGCCGGCTTCCTGCCGGCCCAGTTGCAGGTGGAAGCTGCCACGCTGCCAGCGCCAGTACGCCTGCTGCACGTCCAGCGCGCTGCGGTCGGTGCGGCCAGGGCCGCCTGCCTTGCCATTCTCGGCATGCACGCCCAGCTGCAGCTTCGCCTGCCAGCTGTCCTCCGCATAGGTGGCCGAGGCCAGCGCGCGCAGCAGGCCGTAGCCATCTTCACTGCCACCGATGCCGAACCGGGTCGGGTCGTAGTACAGGCCACGCAGGCGCAGCGAGGCGTCCCACCGCAATTGGCCGTCGCCGGCGCCAGAGCAATGGCCACCCTCGCAGGCCAGCGCCAGCGATGGCACGGCCAGCAGCGCCAGGCTCAGAACGCGAAGCACGAACATCCCATCGCGCCCCAGAACGCGGCCAGGTCATCGGTGGGCGCCGCATGTTGCGCGGCATGACCGTGAGCACCATGCGTACTGCAGGCCACGCCGTGATGGTGGCGATGGGCGGCGGCCAACCCGGTGGCAGCACCGCCGACATGGTAGCCACCGAACCTGTTGACCGGCGACCAGTTGGGCATCGCCGGCGGCAGCTGCGGCGCCAGCCCGGCGTAGTCGCCGTCGGCATGCACGATGCGGCCACCGACCACGGTCAGCACGCTGGTGATGTCGGCGATCTGCGCATCGTCGACGCGGAAGAAGTCGGCCGAGAGCAGGATGAAGTCGGCCAGCTGGCCGGCTTTCAGCGTGCCCTTCACGGCCTCGTCGCCGGAGAACCAGGCGCTGCCCTGGGTCCACAGGCGCAGCGCCTGTTCGCGCTCCAGCAGATTCTCGTCGCCATACAGGGCCAGGCCACCGACGGTACGCCCGGTCACCAGCCACGACAGCGCCACCCATGGGTTGTAGCTGGCCACGCGGGTGGCGTCGGTACCGGCACCGACCGGCACGCCTTCGGCCAGCATGCGCTTGACCGGCGGCGTATGCCGCGCGGCCTGCACGCCATAGCGCTCGACGAAGGCTTCGCCCTGGTAGGCCATGCGGTGCTGCACGGCGATGCCGCCACCCAGCGCGCGGATGCGCTCGATGTTGCGCGGGGTGATGGTCTCGGCGTGGTCGATGAACCAGTGCAGGCCATCGAACGGCACCTCACGGTTCACCTGTTCGTAGACATCGAGAATGCGGCTGATGCTCTCGTCGTAGGTGGCGTGGATGCGGAACGGCCAACGCTTCTCGACCAGCAGCTTCACCACGTCGTGCAGTTCCGGCTCCAGTTCTGGTGGCAGCTCCGGTCGCGGTTCGTTGAACAACTCGAAGTCGGCCGCGGAGAACACCAGCATCTCGCCGGCACCGTTGTGGCGCAGCAAGTCATCGCCCTGGCGCGGCTGCAGGATCTCGCTCCAGCCACGGAAGTCATCCACCTCCTTGCCCTTGTTCTGGGTGAACAGGTTGTAGGCGATGCGCACTGTCAGCTGGTCATCGCGGTGCAGCTGCTCGATGACCTGGTAGTCCTCGGGATAGTTCTGGAAGCCGCCGCCGGCGTCGATCACCGAGGTGATGCCGAGCCGGTTCAGTTCGCGCATGAAGTGGCGCGTCGAGTTCGCCTGGTATTCGATCGGCAGGCGCGGGCCCTTGGCCAGCGTGGCGTACAGGATCAACGCATTGGGTTTGGCCAGCAGCAGCCCGGTCGGATTGCCCAGCGAATCGCGCACGATCTGGCCACCCGGCGGATCCGGCGTGTCCTTGCTGTAGCCGCACGCGCGCAGCGCGGCGCGGTTGAGCAGTGCGCGGTCGTACAGGTGCAGCAGGAACACCGGGGTATCCGGCGCGATGTCATTGAGCTCCTGCAGCGTCGGCAGGCGCTTCTCGTTGAACTGCGCGGCAGTGAAGCCACCGACCACGCGTACCCACTGCGGAGCGGGCGTGCGGTCGACCTGGGCCTTCAGCATGTCCAGGGCGTCGCCCAGCGAACGCAGGCCGTCCCAGCGCAGCTCCAGGTTGTAGTTCAGGCCACCACGGATCAGGTGGGTGTGGCTGTCGTTGAGGCCGGGCAGCAGGCGCCGGCCCTGCGCGTCGATCAGGGTCGCTTCATTGCCCCAGCCGCGCATGATCTCCTCGTCGCTGCCAACGGCGACGATACGCCCGTCCTGAACGGCCAGCGCCTGCGCATGCGGCTGCTGCGGATCGAGCGTGGTAATGCGAGCATTGCGGATGACCAGCGTGCTCATGCGACGCTCCTTGGAAGTGGAATCGAGTGCAGCACCGGCGCGACCTGCCACGCTGAGCGCAACAGCGGCACCGCTGGCCAGCACCACGTTGCGGCGGCCGTGATCGAGTGGATCGTGACTCATGCGAGGTCTCCCGGAAGTCGGTGGACGTCCAGCGCCCAGGTGCCGGGCCCGGCCAGCGCGATGGCCAGCAGTACCGTGGTCCACATCAACGGGTACTCACTGCCACCGCGCATCCAGAACCAGCCCCTGGGCAGGGCCAACAGGACGGTGAAGCCGATGAAAGCGGCCGCCGCAAGCGCGGCGATACGGGTCTGCCATCCCAGCAGCACGGCCAGCCCGGACAGCACCTGCAACAGGGCCAGCAACAGTGGCAAAGGTGCCACCGCTGGCAGCCCGAAGCCGCGCAGCTCGGTGGCGAAACCAGAGAGCCCCGGACCGCCGAACCAGCCGAACAGCTTGCCCAGCGCGTGCGGCAGCAGGAAGCCTCCAGCCGCCACGCGCAGCATCAGCAGGGCCAGGTCGAGGCCATGGCCAGCCAGCATGCTCAGTGCCCGCCTTCCTGCGCGCCAAACATGCGCTTGGCGTACTGGATGCCGATGCCATAGCCACCCGCGTGATCGCGCGCGATGCCGGTGGTCAGGTCGTAGGTTTCCCCGCGTGCCCAGTCGCGCTGCAGTTCGAGCAGGTACTGCACGCTGGTCATCGGCACCGCGCCGGCCTGCACCATGCGGGTGATCGCACGCTCGTGCGCTTCTTCGCTGACATCACCACAGGCATCGGTGATCACATATACCTCGAAGCCCTGCGCCAGTGCCGACAGCGCCGGGCCGACGATGCAGACGCTGGTCCACAGGCCGGCCATCACCAGCCGGCGCTTGCCGATACGGTTGATCTCGTCGATCACCGGCTGGTCTTCCCAGGTATTCATCGAGGTGCGGTCGAACACCGTCTGGCCCGGGAAGATCTGCGGCAGTTCGGGGAACATCGGGCCGGAGAACGAGGCTTCCGCCACCGTGGTCAGCAGCACCGGCACGTGGAAGCCCTTGGCACCCTTGCTGATCAGCGACACGTTGTTGCGCAGCGCGGAGATGTCGATGGTGTGCGTGGCAAACGCCATCTGCGACTGGAAGTCGATCAGCACCAGGGCGTGGTCGGTCGGCGACAGCAGCGCCGGGGCGGGAGTGGCGGTGGCAAGGCTCATGGATGGACTCCGTTGGAAACACGATCAAGGGGAAGCAACAGGGCGGCATCGCCGGCGACGTACTGGCCGGGGCTGCAGCCGGTCTCCGCGCGGAAGCTGCGGACGAAATGGCTCTGGTCGAAGAAGCCCAGCTGCTGGGCCAGGCAGGCCATCGGCAACTGCGCACCCGGCAGCAGCTGGCGCGCACGCTCGATGCGGCGGCGACGCACATAGCGCAGCGGGCTGGCACCGGTACCGGTACGGAACAGGCGCACCAGATGGAAGCGGCTGACGCAGGCGGCCGCCGCCAGCTCGGTCACCCGCAGCGGCTGCGACAGGTGTTCATCGACATAGCGCAATGCACGCTGCAATGCTGCGACCTGCTGTGGTGCCAGCGACGCAGCGGGGAATTCCTGTGGAGTAACGGTGGCCATCGAGGTCGCCGCGAGGGGGTGGCCCATGGTGCGGGGCGCCTGCACGATGCCCTACCCCCGTCGGTCGAGGCCAGCACCTACCCGAATGGGGGAGGCCGGCGGCCGATCACGCGGCGACCGAACAGCCGTGCGTCCAGCGAATAGGCGCCCGGCCCCAGCACCAGCAGGGCCAGAGGCAGCAGCGCCAGTGGCCAAGGCCCGGGCAGCGTGGACAGACCCGCGGCCGCCATCACTGCCGCCAGTGGTGTCAGCACACCAAGTGCGAGCATCGCTACGGCCAGCAGGTACAAGGCCGACCACCAGCCGCTTGGCATACCGGGCCCGCAAAGAGCGGCCGCAACGCACAGCCGCAGCCACAGCAGGCCAAGGCCCGGGCCACGGTCGGGAAACATCACGAACAGGCGCTGCATGACCGGGCTCCACGGGGCATGCCGGCGTGATATCGGAACGGACCGCGTGCCGCCTACCCCGTTCGGGTCACCCTGGCCTGCCCCGCACCTGCCAGAATGCGCACCATGCGTGGCCGCCCCTTCCCGTTCCTGCGTCGCCTACCGGCGCTGCTGACGTGCCTGCTGTTGATGACCGCCCTGCCCGCGCTCGCCGTGCAGCGTCCCGCCCTGAGCAGCGGACTGCCCGGCTACGAGCACACCGCATGGCGGGTCGGCCAGGGTGCGCCTGGCGATATATGGGACATTGCGCAGGACCGTGATGGACTGCTGTGGCTGGCGACCGGTTCTGGCCTGTACCGCTTCGACGGCCGCCGTTTTGAACGCCAGGCGCCACCACCGGGCAGCAGCTTCCCGTCCACCAACATGGTCACCCTGGCAGTCGGGCGCGATGACGCAATGTGGATCGGCTACTTCCAGGCCGGCATCAGCCAACTCGCACGCGGCCAACTGCACAGCTACGGTCGGCAACAGGGCGTACCGGTCGGCGTGGTGCCGCACTTCAGCCAGGACCGCGAGGGCCGCCTCTGGGCAGCGATCAATGGTGGGCTGCGCTGGTTCGATGGCCGGCGCTGGCAACGCCCGCCGGCCTCCACCGGGCTGCCGGAACACCGCGTGCAATGGGTGTTGCATGACAGCCGTGGCACGTTCTGGGTACTGGCGGATCTGAAGATATGGATGCGCGGACCCCACCAGGCGGCCTTCATTGATACCGGCATCGCCGTCTCGCAGATGGCAACACTGGTGGAGAACCCGCAGGGTGAGGTGTGGCTGGCCGACCGCGTCCGTGGCGCCTCGCCACTGGCAAACGCACATGGTCTGCTGACCGGGCCCGAACGTGAGGCGAGGCGCCTGCCCGACCTGGTCGCTGCCCGCATGCAGTTCACCACCGACGGCGCGCTGTGGGCGACGATGAGCCCGCATGGAGGCGTCGCCCGGGTCACGTTCGACGGCACCCGAGCCGTGCGCATGGAGCGCTTCGATTCACCGCATGGCCTGACGGCCACCTCGGCGGTGCCGATCATCGCCGACCGCGAAGGCAACCTCTGGGTAGGTACCAATCTTGGCCTCAACCGCTTCCGCGCGCGCAGCGTGCACACCCTGGCGGTCGGCCCCAGTGATCCCTACCGCTCGCTGGTGCGCACCACTGACGGACGGGTCTACGGCTACGGTGAAGACCTCAAGCCCTACGACCTGCGGCGGTCCCTGCTGGAAGGCAGCGCCGCACAGCTGCAGGCCGCAGCGCGGCAGTCACCTGCGCCGATCTGGCAGTTCGATTGGGTCAATCTGGCGCGCACTGTCGAAGGCCGTACCACGCTGATTCCGCTGCCCGCGCCGTTCACCGGGCAGCCGCTGCACGCCCTGCTGTTTCCCGACGAGACGCAGGCCTGGGTATGCACGGGCGAACGCGGTGTGCTGCATTACCGGGACGAGCAATGGCAGCGGGCGAGTCGCCTGCCCGAGCAGGCCTGCTCCTCCCTGGCGCTGGACGCCCATGGCCAGCTGCTGCTCGGCTACGCCGATGGTCGCGTGCGCCGGATGGGCACCACGACCATCGATGCCTTCGGCGCAGCGCAGGGCCTTTCGGTAGGGCCGGTGACCGCCCTGCTGCAGCATCAGGACCTGCTGCTGGTAGCCGGCGAAGCCGGACTCGCCGCACGCATCGGCGAGGGGCCCTTCGTTGCAGTGCGCACCGACATGGCCGGCGTCCTCGAAGGCATCACCGGCATGGTCGCCGATGCGGGCGGGCATCTGTGGCTCAATGGCAGCCGTGGCCTGGTGCGTCTTGAGAGCAGCCTGTTGCGCCGAGCAATGCAGGCAGGGCAGCAGGTGACGCCCCGCTTGTTCGATGCGGTGGATGGCATGCCCGGCATTGCCCTGCAGAGCGGGCCGATCGCCACCGCCACGCTGGCCGACGACGGTCTTCTGTGGCTGGCGACCAACCAAGGCCTGGCCTGGCTGGACACCAAGCGTTCGCACGTCAACACACTGGCACCCAGCGTTCGCATCGGCGACGTGCTGTATGGCAGCGAACAGCAACCACTGCGGGACGGCCTGCGCCTGCCGGCCGGCACCAGCCAGCTGCAGATCGACTACGTGGCGCTTTCACTGGCCCGCCCGGAGCGCAACCGCTATCGCTATCGACTCTCCGGCGTCGATGACGGCTGGCAGGACGCAGGCAGCAGCACCCGCGCCTATTACACCAACCTGGCGCCGGGAAGCTATCGCTTCGACGTGGAAGCCGCCAATGAGGACGGCATCTGGAGCACGGTCCCGGCCAGCCGCAGCTTCCGCATCGCGCCCACCTTCATCCAGACCGTGTGGTTCAAGCTGCTGTGCGTGGCCGCCGTGCTGGCGCTGCTCGTACTGGCCGTGCGCATCCGAAGTGGCCAGCTCGCCGCGCTGTTCCGCGCCCGCCTGCAGGAGCGAAATGGCGAACGTGAACGCATTGCGCGCGATCTGCACGACACCCTGCTGCAGGGCAGCCAGGGCCTGATCCTGCGCCTGCATGCAATCAGCCAGTCCGCGCAGACGCCAGAAGCAGTGCGCGGCCAGCTGGAGTCGGCGATGCAGCTGGCCGAGCGCAATCTGGCCGAGGGCCGCGAACGCGTCAACGCATTGCGCGACGGCCCTTTCGCCGGCCGCGACCTGGCTTCGGCACTGGCCGATGTGCACGCCGAGTACGCGGGGCATGGCACCAATCCTCTGCGCCTGACCGTTGAGGGCGCGACGCCACCACTACAGGCCGATGCCGCGGAGGAAGTGTTCCTGATTGGTCGCGAGGCCATCCGCAACGCGTTGCGCCACGCCAACGCCAGCGCCATCGAAGTGGAGCTGTCGTACGGCACGCGTTGCTTCCTGCTGCACGTGCGCGACGATGGCGTCGGCATCGCCGACGAGAACGCCGGCCATGGTCATTGGGGCCTGCAGGGCATGCGCGAACGCGCACAGCGCCTCGGTGCGGAACTGCAGCTGTGGACCCGCGCCGGGCTGGGGACCGAAGTCGCGCTGGCGGTTCCCGCCCGGCGCCTGTATCACCGCCGCCCATCGCGTTGGCGCTGGCCCTGGAGTAAAGCAAACCATGACTGAGTCCCCTGCCCCGATCGGCGTGCTGGTGGTCGACGACCACCCGTTGCTGCGTGACGGCCTGGCGGCGCTGCTGGGCGCCCATTCCGACCTGCGCCTGCTCGGCGAGGCCGCCGATGGCGAGGAAGCCATCGCACGCTACCAGCAGCTGCAGCCCGACGTGGTGCTGATGGACCTGCAGATGCCACGCCTGGATGGCGTCGAAGCGATCGTACGGATCCGCGCGGTGGACCCACGTGCCCGCATCATTGTGCTGACCACCTACCGCGGCGATGTACGCGCGGTGCGGGCCCTGCAGGCGGGTGCCAGCGCGTACCTGCTGAAGGACATGCTGCGCCACGAACTGGTCGACACCATCCGCATGGTGGCCGGTGGCCGCCGTGCGCCGATTCCTCCAGCGGTGGCTGCCAGCATCGCCGCGCATGTGATCGAAGACCGCCTGTCACCGCGCGAGACCGAGGTACTGCGGCACGTGGCCGGTGGCCTGTCGAACAAGCGAATCGGCGAACGCATGCAGATTTCCGAGCAGACGGTGAAGGCCCACATGAAGAGCCTGATGGACAAGCTGGGCGTGGGTGATCGCACGCATGCGGTGACCCAGGCGCTGAGGCGCGGCATCATCAGCCTGGACGACAGCGGTCACGATTAGGGGGGTGTTCGGCAGGGCTGCGCCCTGCACCCACGGTAGTGCCGGCCGCTGGCCGGCAACCTCAACAGCAAAAGCAACAGCAAAAGCGTGGAGTCCGTGGGATGGCGGGGCGGTGTCGGAGTGCGGGGACGCTGCAAGTACGTCCCTGTAAGCTTGGCAGCCGCATCCATGCGGCTGACACCCCGCACTCCGACACCGCCCCACCTCTGACAGAACTCCACGGCTGTTGGTAGGTGTCGACCTTGGTCGACACTTCTGTCAGATATCGAAATCAATCTGGGGTCAGATCCGTTCCAACACACCGCAGGAAACTGTCGAAGGCGGGGTGGGTCCGGTTGCGGGGGCGTGAGCGCCATGGGCCCGAGGCATGCCTCGGGCGGGTTGGGCAGGACGCCCAACCCCGGTCTTGCCGTGTGCGCAGGACAGCGCACACGAGCAAGGCGCGACCGAGCCTCCATGGACGGATTCACGGCGTCCCCCGCAACCGGACCCACCCCGCCTACCTACAGGAACCCCGCCGTTGCCGTTGCCGTTGCTGTTGCCGTTGCTGTTGCCTCCAGCAGGTGCAGGGCTGCAAGCCCTGCCGAACACCACCCCTACTTCAAACGCAGCAGCAGGCTGCCGCCCGCACATACCACCGCCAGCCAGGCCACGCCGTGCCACCCCCACTGCGCCAGCGCCAGGCTGCCCAGCGCACCACCGGCGGCCATGCCGATGAACATGCCGGTAAACAGCAGCGCATTGAGCCGGCTGCGTGCCGGCGGCACCAGGCCATAGACCAGCGTCTGGTGCGCCACCAGCGCCGACTGGAAGCCGAAGTCGAACAGCAGCGCACTCACCACCAGCAGCGGCAGCAGCGCGACGGCCGGCAGCCAGGACTCGGCCAGCAGCAGGCCGAAGCCCAGCAACGCCACCGCGATCGCCAGCCGCGCCACTGCATGGCAACCCAAGCGATCGGCGAATCGACCCGCAAATGGTGCGGCCAGTGCACCGGCCGCACCCGCAATACCGAACGCACCCGCCGCCGCACTGCCCAGGCCCAGACGAGCATGCAGCATCAGCGCCAGCGTCGACCAGAATGCACTGAAACCCACCGCCAGCAGCGACTGGCTGGCCACCGCACGGCGCAGCTGCGGCTGCTCGCGCCACAACGCCAGCAATGAGCCCAGCAACGCCGGATAGCGCAGCGTGCTGGTCGGTGCAAAACGCGGCAGCGCACGCGCCATCACCGCGCCCATCGCCGCCACCGATACCGCAGCCAGTACGAACTGCGTGCGCCAACCCCACGCTTCAGCCACCACACCACTGACCACGCGCGACAACAGGATGCCCAGCAACAAGCCGGTCATCACCCGGCCGACGATCTGCCCGCGCTGCGCATCCGGTGCCAGCACCGCAGCGGCCGGCACGATGTCCTGCGCCAGCGTGGCCATCAGCCCGACCAGCAGGCTGGCCATCAGCAGGCCCGGCAGGTGCCCGGCCATCGCTGCAGCACCCAATGCCAGTGCCAGCAATGCAGATTTCAACAGGATCAGGTTGCGGCGGTCGAACCGGTCACCCAGCGGCGCCAGCAGCAGGATGCCCATTGCATAGCCAAGCTGGGTCAGGGTCGGTACCAGGCCAGCGGCGCGCTCACCCGCGCCGAGGTCCTGGGCGATCAGGCCCAGCATCGGCTGGCTGTAATAGAGCGAGGCGACCGAGAAGCCGGCGCCGGCCGCCATTGCCAGCACCAGCGGGGTGGAGGGTGCAGTCGCGGGTGCGGCGGCGACGGACAGCGAAGGGGTAGACATGGGGGAGTCCGGTGGAAGAAGTGGACGTATCCTGCCCGCATTCGCCCAACGTCTGTAGTAGGCTGAAATACATATCATTCATACGCCATACGCATGACCGACCTCACCGCTGGCGCCGATCGCCTGGATCTGCTGCGCACCTTCCTGCGCATCGTCGATGCCGGCAGCCTCTCTGCCGCAGCCGCGCAGCTGGGCACCACCCAGCCAACGGTCAGCCGACGCCTGCAGGCATTGGAGCGGCAGCTCGGCCTGCGCCTGCTGCTGCGCTCCACCCATGGCCTGCAACTGACCGAGGATGGCCTGCGCTGCCAGCGCCATGCGCAACGCGTGGTCGACGAATGGGAGTCGCTGCAGGCCGAACTCCACGGCGAGCCGGAAACACTGCGCGGCCGTCTGCGGGTGATGGTGCCGCATGCCTTCGGCCAGGCGCAGCTGCTGCCGACCATGCTCGCATTCCTCGCCCGGCATCCGCAGCTGAGCCTGGAGTGGATCCTTGAAGATCGGCGTCCGGATTTCATTGCAGAAGGCATCGACTGCGCGGTGCGGGTGGGCCCGGTCGACGAACCGCGCATGGTCGCGCTGCCGCTGGCCGAAGTACCGCGCATCGTCGTGGCGGCGCCCTCGCTGGTGGACGTCACAGCGGTCGGTACGCCGGAACAGGCGCAGTCACTGCCGTGGATCTCGCTGGTCACCTACTACCGCGAACGACTGCTGCTGCATGACGCGCAGGGGCACGCGCATACCCTTTCGATCAGCCCGCGCCTGCTCAGCGACAACCTGTTCGTGGTGCAGCAGGCCGCATGTGCCGGGCTGGGAGCGGCCGTGGTCTCGGCCTGGCTGGTGGCCGACGACCTCGCACAAGGGCGGCTGGTGCAGCTGCTGCCGGACTGGCAGGCACCGCCACTGCCGGTACACGTGGTATTTCCCGCCGCGCGCCAGCAGCCGCCGCGGCTGCGCGCCTTCATCGATGCGATGAAGGCCGCACTACCGCAGCTGCACGGCATGCGGCCGGCGCCGCGCTAGGTCACCGGCCGCATCATCCACGCATGGCGTGGATCTACTGCTGATCGCGGGTATGGATGCCCGGACGGTAACCGGTAGATCCACGCCATGCGTGGATTCCGCCCCGCCACACCATCAATTGGCCTTCGCCGCCTCGGCATTCCACGCCGCGACCTTGGCCTTGGTGTCGGCCAGCATCCTGTCCAGCGCGGCGCGGTCATACACGTTGCCGCGCAGGATCACGCTGTCGATCTTCTCCGTGGCGGCAATGTTCTGCAGCGGGTTGGCAGTCAGCAGCACCAGATCGGCGGCCTTGCCCTGCGCAACGCTACCGTAGCGTTCCATCTGGCCGAGCCAGGCCGGGCCGGAACGGGTTGCGGCCGACAGTGCCTGCGGTGCGCTCAGGCCTTCCTTCACGAACAGCTGCAGTTCCTGGTGCAGGGCGATGCCCGGGAAGTTGAACGAATTGAGGAAGCCTGCATCGGTGCCAGCGATGATCGTCACGCCGGCCGCCTGCAGCATCGGCAGCACTGCGGCCACCTGGTGGTACTGCGCGTGGCGCGCTTCGATCTGCGCCGGCGTCGCCTTCGCCGCGCGGTCCACGCGCCACTGGTAGGTCGCGCGCAGGCCCGGGCCGATGTAGGCCAGGTACGGGTCGTTGGCGTGGTCATCCTGGTCCAGGAAATCGAGGATACGGCCGCCGTTGAGGGTCGGGGTCACGAATACGCCACGCTTGGCGAAATCACGGTAGGCCCGCATTGCGGTGTCACGGTCGAAGCTGGAGTCGAGGCGGCGGTTGGCTTCGGCACGGTCGATGCGGCCAGCTCCGAAGTCGGCGGCAATCTGCGCCTCGTCCTTGCTGCCGGCCTTGAACGCGTAGTCCAGGTGCTCGATCGAGGCCAGGCCGGCATCGACCGCCTGCTCCACGGTCAGCGCCATCGGGATGTGGCCCGACGCCTTGAATCCGGCCTTGCGCGCGGCACTGGCCGAGTACAGGAACAGTTCCGGCTTCAGCGTGCTGTCGGTGATCTTCACGAAATCGACCTTGTCGTGCTGCAGGCGGGCGATTGCCTTGTCGGCGTCGGCCTCGCTGCCCACTTCGATCGTGCCCTTCCAGACCGGCTTGATGCCTTCGATCTTCGCGCCGGAACTCAGCAGGCGCGGGCCGAACAGGGTGCCCTTGGCGATCTCGCCACGCCACTGCAGCACCTGCTCGGGCAGATCACCAGAGCAGTCACGCACGGTGGTGATGCCGTGCGCGATGTACAGCGGCAGCAGTGCCTTGTTCTCTTCGATCAGCGCCGGGCCACCACCGAAGTGCACGTGCATGTCCCACAGCCCCGGGATCAGGTATTTGCCCTTGGCATCGATCTGGCGGGTCGCGCTCCACTGGCTGCGCAGCTGCGCGTCCGGGCCGACAGCGACGATGTCGTCGCCGCGGATCACCACGCTCTGACCAGCCAGGGTACTGGCGTGCTCGACGTCGACCACGGTGGCATTACGGATCAGCAGGTCGGCGCGCTCGGCAGCAGATGCCGACAGCGGCGCCACCACAAGGAGGATGGCAAGGGACAACGGACGGGAACGGAACATGGACAGCATCCTGGTGGGCACGCCCAGCGTGCGGGTGGAAGGGGTTGCGGCTCAGCGCACCGCGCCGTGCTGGCGCAGCAGGGATTCAATTCCGGTATAGCCGCGCTGGCGCGCGTGTGCCAGCGGCGTTACGCCATCGCCGTCGGCCAGCTCCGGGTCGGCACCGGCCTCCAGCAGCAGCTGCACGATCTGCACGTGGCGCACGCCGCCATCGCCGAGCAGGATCGCTTCCAGCAGCGCGGTCCAGTGCAGCCGGTTGACATGGTCCACCGCCACGCCGGCCCGCAGCAGCGTGCGCACAGTGGCGACATGGCCGCGCTCGGCGGCGGGAATCAGCGCGGTGCCGCCATAGCGGTTGGTGCTGCGAAGATCGGCACCATGCGCCAGGGTCATCGCCAGGATCTCATCAAGGCCACGCGCGCCTGCGTACAGGTAGGCGCTGTCCTGCAACGCATCCTTGGCGTTGACGTCGGCACCGGCCTCGATCAGCTCGCGCGCGGCATCCACGTTGTTGCCATGCGTGGCCAGCAGCAGCGCGGTGCGGCCCTGTCCATCGCGCGCCTCCATCGTGGCGCCCTCCTCGATCGCCTGTCGCACCGCAGCAGCGTCACCGCGGCTGGCAGCATCCCGCAGGCGGCCATCGACGTCGGCTTTGGACGTTGCGGTGCAGGCCGGGGTGACCATGGCCAGCAGGCACAACAGCAGCACGCGCGCGAACGGCGCACGCCAGCCAGGGGAACGATGGACGCGCATGACAGTGACTCCTCATGTCCGTCGCCACGGAGCACCGGGCGACGGTAGCAACAGCCGGGCATTGCCGGCCCCTGCCCTGCATGGTAGAAGTCGGCTTGGGTATCCAGAAGTGAAATGTTCAAATGCAAGACAGTGCCAAATCGAATAGAACCCTGTTCGAACTGGACCTGCTGCGGGCGCTGGTGATGGTGGCCGACTGCGGCAGCTTCACCACGGCGGCCACGCGCCTGCATTCGACACAATCCACGGTCAGCCAGAAGGTACGCCGGCTGGAGGAACTGGCCGGGCATCGCCTGCTCGAACGCGGCCACCGCGATGTGCACCCCACCGACGCCGGCCACACCCTGCTCGGCTACGCGCGGCGCATGCTCGACCTGAACGAGGAAATGGCACAGGCGCTGGCCGGTGCGACGGTGGAGACCGCCGTCCGCATCGGCGTGCCCGAGGATTTCGTCAACCCGCAGACCACGCGCATGCTGGCCGCTTTCAGCCGCCGCCATCCGCAGGTGAAGCTGGAGATCAGCAGCGGCCTCAGCCGTGACCTGGCGCAGGGCTTCGACCACGGCGAGCTGGATCTGGTGCTGGTCAAGCAGCGCCGCAACAGCCGCCAGGCGGTGCATTGCCGGCGCGAGCCGATGCACTGGATCGACAGCCTGCGCAGCAGCTGCCTGCAGCAGGACCCGCTGCCACTGGTCACGTTCCCGCCGCGTGGGCTGTACCGCGACGAGATGATCCACGCCGTGGAAGCGCTGGGCCTGCGCTGGCGCATCGCCTTCACCAGCTCGTCGCTCAGTGGCATCCAGGGCGCCGTGGCCGATGGCATCGGCATCAGCCTGCTGCCGCGCCGCGCGGTCAGCCGCGAGCACCGCATCATCGATGGCGAGCGTGAGCTGCCGGTGATCGACAACTACGAGATCGGCCTGCTGCATCGCCCGGACGCTGATGATGCCGTGCGTGCGCTGGCCAGCGAGCTGTGGCGGCAGGTACAACGCGAACCGGATTGACCACGGTAGGTCCACGCCACGCGTGGATGAACTTCGCGCATCACGCATCGAAACATGGTCAATCCGGCCGCACGGCCGGCAACATCGGCTCGTAGAGTGCCTGATGTTTCCGTGCCCCACGGCGCCTTGCCATGTCCGACGAAATCCCCACCCGTTTCGATCCCCTGCCCGCTGCCCTGCAGACGCATCTGCAGCACCAGCGTTCGCTGATCGCCGCGCGCGTGGCCGCCGGCTTTCCGACGTTGCCGGTGCAGTGGCCGCTGGCGGCCACCACCCTGCAGCGCGTGGTCGATGCGGAGCTGATCGATCGTGACGACTGCGAAGGCTGGGAAGCACTGGGCGTGGCCTTCGGTGACACCCTGGCCCAGCGCGTGCCGGGCCTGGCCTGGATGCAGGTGACCGATGCCTGGGGCATCGACGCGGTGCTGCGCTATGCCGACAGCAGCCTGCAGATCGGCGCCAGCACGCTGCTGCTCAAGCGCGTCGAGCAGGGCGAGATCATCGACATCGCCCATCTGCTGGCGTGGCTTGAGGAATTCATCGCCACCCGCGCCGACGATTACGCCTGAAAGGTCGCCGAGCATGGCTCGGCACTACAGGGGGTTGCGCGGCGTGGATCTAGAGCCAGCGGCCGTCGACCACCACGCGGCGCTCCAGCGGCACCGCAGCCACGGCCGCCGGGCCGTGGTCGGCACGCACGGCCACGAAGGTCGCCGGCCGGCCTTCGGCAATACCATGCTGCGGCAGGCCGATCGCCTGCGCGGCATGGGTGGTGACCATGTCCAGCGCCAGCATCAGGTCGGCATCGGTGTAGAAGCCGGACCGGTAGCCCAGCAGCATCGCCCGCTGCAGCAGGTCGCCATTGCCATACGGCCACCAGCAGTCACGGATGTTGTCGTTGCCTGCGAACACGCGCACACCGGCATCATGCAGCGCGCGCAGCGGCGGGAACGGATGATCCCCCGGCGCGTTGCTCATGATCGCCACACCCGCGGTGGCCAATGCTTCGCCCACCTGCAGCGCGCGCGCCAGCGGCACGTCGCCCAGCGAATAGGCATGGCTGACCGCAACACGCCCCTGCAGGCCGGCGGCCCGGGTACGCGCAGCGATGCGCAGCAGCTGCGCCAGACCGGTTTCGCCGGGCTCGTGCAGATGGATGTCCAGCTGCACACCGTAGCGCTCGGCCAGAGCGAACAACAGCGCCAGCTGGCCTTCGGCATCACCATCGAGCGTGGTGGGGTCGATGCCGCCGAGCACTTCCACGCCCGCAGCAAGCGCCTGCTCCAGTACGGTGGCGGTACCCGGACAGGACATCACCCCGGCCTGCGGGAATGCCACCAGCTGGATGCGCATGATGTCGGCACAGCGCAACGCCGCCTCGCGTACTGCCTCGAGATGGCCGAGACCGGTGCTGGCGTCGATATCGACATGGCAGCGCATCGCCACCGTACCGAAAGCACTGCATTGGCGGATCAGCGCCTCGGCACGGTCCACCATCGGTGCCGCACCCGCCACCGCCGCCTTCTCCACCGCCAGCCGCTCCCGCAGGCTGTTCACCGGCTGATGCGGGTGCCAATGGTCGCCGACGAAGCTTTTGTCGAGGTGGATGTGGCCGTCGACCAGCCCGGGCAGCACCGCGAACCCCTGCAGGTTGACGCATTCCGCCCCTTCTGTCGGCACGGCCTCGCCATTGAGGCTGCTGATGCGGCCATCACGGATATGGAAGTGCAGTGGCGCACCGTCGCGGTCGACACCGCCATGGACGAACTGGAGGGTCATCGGGAACTCCCGGAATGCCAAGAATGGCGCCATCGTGCGCCTCGCCGCAGCCATCGGCCAACGAAATATCTGGATGGCATACATTCACCAGAACGATGACTACCCCTGCGACAACCGGTCGCAGCCACGCCGTGCACAGCCCTGAACGGGTAACATGGGCGCCTGTCTCCGCTGTGAAGCCGCATGGGCCCGTCCGACCGCCACGATCGTCTCCGCCGCTGGCAGGCCGCGTCCCTGCTTGCCGCCGCCCCGATCGCCAGCCTGTCAGCCACTGATGCTGCGGCGGCTGCGCCGCTGCAGTCGCCGCCGGGCCAGCAGCGCATCGCCCCGGCTGCACTGGTCGAGCGCCTGCACCAGCGCGTGCTGTCCGGGCAGAGCGCCACCGCCACGCTGGAACACTGGTGCGCCGAGCACGGCCTGGCCGAACAGGCGCGGGTGCGCGCCGTGCGCATACACGGCCAGGACAAGCCGGCCCCCGCCGACGTTCTGCAGTCGCTGGGCGCGACGCCGGGTACCGAACTGCGCTATCGCCGCGTACAGTTGGTCTGCGGCAGCCGCGTGCTGTCCGAGGCCGACAACTGGTACCTGCCCGGCCACCTCAGCCCGGCCATGAACCAGGTGCTGGACAGCACCGACGAGCCGTTCGGTCGCGTGGTCGGCCCGCTCGGTTTCCAGCGCCAGACCCTGGCTGACCAGACGTTCTGGCCGCCGCGGGGCGAAGGCGATCACGGCGTGATCCTCGAGGTGCGTGCCTTGTTGCGCGACCGCCAGCAGCAGCCTTTCAGCTACGTCATCGAGTCATACCTGCAGCAGGCGCTGCCGTAACGCGCAGTGGGTCCCGGGCATGTCCCGCCGCTACCGACCCGTGATGGCGTTGGCGGCCGGGTCCACCGAGAACACGAAACGCCCACCGTGCTGGTCCCTGCCCCACGTCATCGGTGCCGTGGTCAGGCTGTAGGCCGGACTCGCCTTGTCCATGCCGATCGCCTCGGACCAGGCGCTGAAATCCTCATCGGTGCGGCTGCGGATCTCGCCGACACACAGGCTGTAGCCACAGGCAAAAGACACCAGCGTGCCGTCGCTGCCGATGAGCCGGGTCGCAGCCGTCCTGTAGAGCCGGGTCAGGTCCTGCACTTCCGGGTGGCCCGCCGCATCCTGCTCGAACTGGCTGATCGCCTGCGCAAAGGCGTTGTCCGAGCCCAGGATCACGTCGCTCTTTTCCGCCGACAGTGCTCCTTCAGTCAACAGCAAGCGCTCGCCCTCAAGGAAGTGTCCCTCCAGATCCGCAGGCCCTTGCCCGGCCGTCGCACGCGTCGATGCCGTTGGCACGCGCGCTGATCCAGCATCGGTCACTGCGTTGGAAAGAGACGGCACGGGCGCGGCGCTGGCCGCCTCCGCAGCATCGTCCACACTGGCCGCCTGCTTGCTGCTGCAACCGGCAATGGCCAGCACGGCAATCACACTCCACACTCTGGCATCCATGCGCATCATCCTCCGGGTATCGCCACAGCATGCCACGCGCGCAGCGGCAGCACCGGTGCACTGCACAAAGAAAAGCCCGGCAATGCCGGGCCTTTCGTTCGCCTGCCGGATCAACGGAACCGGTAATCCAGCTGCACCCAGTACTGGCGGCCGTACGGGTCGTAATTGCCGACCGGGTAGAACGGCCAGCCGCCTCCGTTCTTGTCCGCCGGCGGGCGGCTGTCGCGCAGGTTGTTGACGATCACGCCCACCGACAGGTTCTCGCCGAACTGGCGGAACACGCTGGCGTTGTACGTCATATACGGCGCGATGCGGCCACTGCCATCTGTCTTCGGCAGCGAGCCGAAGCGGTTGCCGTACAGCGTGGTGGTCCAGTCACCCTGGTTCCAGGTGATGCTGCCGTTGGCCTTGCTGCGCCACTGGTAGTCATCCAGCGAATTGCGGATGTCACGCTCCGGATCATCGGAGAACTGCCGGTATTTGTGCTCCAGCACCACCGTGTAGGCCAGGCGCGTGGTGAAGCGGCCATAACGGCCGGCATCGAAACGCCAGTTGCCCTTCAGGTCCAGGCCACGAACCGATTCGGAGGCGGCGTTGATCGGATTGATCAGCACACGGGTCACCTGGTCCGGCTGCACGGTTGCGTTGGACGGGTTGCGGATCACCCGAGACAGCGCGTCCTGGCACAGCGGTGAACCGATATCGCGCGCTTCGCCGCCCAGCGTGCGGCCCAGGCGGCAATCGGCCTCGTCACGCAGGATGCGGCTGGTATCGAGGCTGGTCACCTCGTTGTCGATGCGGATGTCGTAGTAGTCGGCACTGAAATCCAGGCCAGACAGCGGCGACCAGACCACGCCGAAGCCATAGGACTTGGCCGATTCCGGCTGCAGCTGCGCATTGGCGCGGTTGCTGTAGTCGATCGACAGGCCGTTGTAGTCACAGTTGTCGTACGACTGGCCTGCGGTGCGGCAGCGCCAGTAGTCGGTCATGCCCGGGTTGTAACCGCGCGTCTCCGTCGCGAACACATAGTTCATGTCCGGCGCCCGGAAACTGGTCGCCGCCGTACCACGGATCAGCAGGCTCTCGATCGGACGGAACTCGACGCCAACGCTCCAGGTCGCCTTGCCGATGTGCTCGCCACCCGCACGGTACTGGTCGTAACGGCCGGCCAGCGTGGTGGTCAGCGACTGCAGCAGCGGCAACTGCAGCTCCACACCTGCGGCGTAGCGGTCACGCTCGCCACCGGCGCCGACGCCTGCACTGGTGTTCCAGAACTCGCCGGTTCCCAGGCGCGGGTCCGGGCGGTTGCGGTAGCCCTGGCTGCCGGCTTCGACCACCGCTGCCAATGCAGCGTCGCCACCGGGCAGCGCGAACAGGCGGCCGTTGACGCTGGCGCTGAAGGTCTGCAGCCATGCCGCATTGCGGCTTTCCTGGTAGTCGGACAGGCCCTCGTATTCGTTTGGGGTCAACGGCTTGAACAGGCGTGCCGGGTCCGGCGCATAGACCTCAACGCCATTGCGTACGCCCAGCTTCGGACCCAGCAGGTATTCGTTGATGCCGGCCAGCAGCACCGGGCGGCGGGTGCGGTTCTCGTAACGCGAGCGGCTGTAGACCGCCTCATAGTCCCAGCCACTGTCACCGATCTGACCACGTGCGCCGACGTTGAACGACCACGAGTTTTCCAGGAAGCGGTTGGCATTGCGCGGCAGGCCGCCGATTTCCTCCGGCGCGAAGCGGCGGTACCAGCTTTCCAGATTGCCGGTGGTCTGGTTGTAGAAGTAGTTGCGCGCCGAGGTCCAGGTCGGCGCACGCGTGTTGTTGTAGATGCGCGCGCTGCCCACGGCGACGTCAGCGAACAGGTCGGTGGTCTCGTTGACGTGGAAGGTCAACAGACCGTAGCCGTTGAGGTTGCGCTTCTGGGTCTGCACGGTCCAGTAGCTGGCGGCGGCCTCGTTGCTGCCGCAGTACCAGCCCTGGCGCGGGTTGTTGGCGCGGAACACGCTGCCGCCATAGATCTCCGACGCTGCGTCGCAGCCGCTGACGCCCGGATCGATGTTGCGGCCGGTGGCAGCATTGCGGCGATAGGCGATCGCGGTCGCCTGCGGCGCCTTGCCGGCCGGGTCATCATCCAGCGAATCCATGAAGTCGCGCTGGCGCGCATGGATCGCCTTGCGCACATCGAACTCGAGGCCGAACAGCGCATCCCAACGCTCGCCGGAACTGCCACCGACCACCTGCGCGCGCTGGTTGTCGCCACCGCCCTGCTGGGTGCCGCCGGCGCGCACGTTCACGTCCACACCCTCAAAACGGTCCTTGAGGATGATGTTGACCACGCCGGCGATGGCATCGGAGCCGTACACCGCCGACGCACCGGCCGCCAGCACCTCGATGCGCTCGATCAGCGCACTGGGGATGTTGGCCAGGTTGACCACGTTCACCGAGCCCTCGTAGGCCAGCGGGTAGTCGGCCTGGCGGCGGCCGTTGACCAGCACCAGCGTGCGGTTCGGGCCCAGCCCGCGCAGGTTGATGGTGTTGGCGGCCGGGGTGAAGGTATTGCCGAAGTCCTCGCCCTGCACGTTGCCGGTGTTCTCGGTCAGCGCGCTCAGCGCATCGAAGGCATTGCGGTAGCCCTGTGCATCGATCTGCTCCCGGCTGATCACCGTCACCGGCGAGGGCCCCTCCACACTGGCGCGCGGAATACGCGAGCCGGTGACCTTCACTTCCTGCAATGTGGTGGGTGCGCTTTCCTGCGCGAAGGCCGGCAGTGAGACCAGCATCAGGGACGACAGTGCGAGCACCAGCGGACGCGGGCGCAGCGCCTTGTGGGAGGCGGACATGGGCTTCCTGGGGAGTTTGGCGGGTGGTGGTACGGGACAGCGGCCTGTGCGGCACATAACGATCCCGTAACGAAAGTGTCCTGAATGGGGGGGGGCAACGGAAATGACCAGGCCTGATGGCCTTATGCCTGAACCGAATCAGACCCGCAGTGCCATTCGCCACACTTTTGCAATGTTTTGAATGGTGTGGCGCTGCGGGCACGGCCATCGTGCCGGGGATGATGACTCCGTATCCCACCTCCCTCCTTCCCCCGTTGCGCCCGGTACTGCGCCGTCACCTGCTGCAGCTGCAGGCCGCACCGGTCACCCTGCGCCCCTTCCAGCGTACCGACCTGCCGCGCTGGCGCCTGTTCGATGACCGCCGCCGGCGCGGCCGCCGTCACCCCGGCGACATCGACGAGGAGGCACGCTTTCTCGCCCACATGCATCGCTCGCGTCTGGAGCAGGACAACGACCAGCTGCTGCTGGGGGTGTTCGACGACGAACACGGCACGGTGCTGGATCAGCTGCACATTCGCCTGCAGTCGCTGCATGCGCGCAGCGCCGAGTTGCTGTCGCTGCAACACTGGCACCCGCATACCGACGCGGCGCTGCGGGCGCTGTGCCCGTTCCTGTTCGAGGATGTCGGCCTGCATCGCCTGTTCGTGATGCTGCCACCGGACTGCAATGACCCGTTCGCCACTGCGCTGCACGCCTTCGGCTTCGAGCAGGAAGGCCTGCTGCGCGACCATCATCTGGACCTGGAGGGCTGGCAGGATCGCCAGCTGCTGGCGCTGACCGCACCGGTCTGGCGAAGCCGCCAGCAGCCCCAGGGTTAGCGGACCCGCTCCAGCGACGCGCCTGCGCCGGTCAACACCGAGCAGGCGTGGTCCTGCAGCTCTTCAGCGCTGGCCTCGTTGCCGGTGCCGGCGTCCACACGGGTCGCCAGCAGAATGAAGCCCGGGCCGCCCTGCACCTCGTCCCGGCCGGCCACGACCAGGCTCCACTGGCCCACGTCGTCCACGCCAGCGAGGTCATAGGCCAACAGATTGAGCGGATTGGCGGTCAGTTCCGCGCCCGGCAGCAGGCGGGCCTGGTACTGATGGCCGCGCAGCAGCACCGGCAACGGTGCCCAGCGGCTGCCGAGGGCGGCAGCATGCGTGTCCAGCGCCTGCAGCACGTCGGCACGCAGGCAATCCACATGGATATGCAGCTGGTGCTGTGACCGGCCGTGCGGCGAGTTCAAGGCCAGGCTGGCGACGTTGCGCGGCAGCGGTTGCCGCAAGGCCTGTTCGGTGTGGCTGCGCGCCTGCCAGGCTGCAGCGAAGTAGTTCGGTGCACCACGCTGGTACAGGCGGCGGTTCTCGATACCGCTGACCTTGTCCAGCGGCATCAGCAGGAACTGGTAGTCGCCGTGCGCGTCCTTGACCAGCACATCGCGGCGATCCGCGGCCGTCTCCACGCGCAGGCAGTCGCCGCGTGGACCTTCGGCGCCCTGGCAGTCACGTTCGATCAATCGCCATAACGCGTCGGAATGGGCCGGCGGCGGCGGCGCGCTGGCGCAGGCGGACAACAGCAGCAGGGACGGCAGCAGGGACGGCAGCAGGAAGGGGCGCAAGGACACGGAAACGACTCACGGAGCAGGCACGGCAGACAGCGCCGCGCTGCATTCTAGCCAGTGCGAAGCTGCAATCAGTAGGTGCCGAACGGCACTTCAACCACGATCGGTGCCTCGCCCTCACCCGCCTGCAGGCTGTAGCGATCCAGCGCGCCGTCGTCATCGGCGTGCGGCTGACGCTGGAAATGCAGCGGATAGCGAATGTCCCCCAGGCGGACGGCGCTGCCGTCGGCCTCCAGCGCGGCACCTTCGGGAATCAGCAGCCCGCCCAGGTCGCTGTAGGCGCCAGGCACATCGGCGAAGCTGTAGTCGGCCAGCTCGTCCACCCGCTGCATCGCATAGACGTGCGGCACATAGGGACGTGCCGGGCTGCGGCCATTGCTCAGGTCGGTCACCCAGGCCTGCGGCAGGTGGTACTGCTCGCGCAGCGCGGCCACGCCCAGCGAGGGGCTGGCCACCTGCAGGCAGCACACCGCGCGCTTGCCCTCACGATCGAGGATGGCGAATCGGTCACCGCGGGTGGCCGCCTGCGGCAGCATGGCAAACGCCAGATTGCGCTGCGCAGGCGCGTAGCCCGCTTCAGTCTGCAGGTTGCGCCAGGCGCCGAATACCGGGGATTCGACCGGCACGGGTTCCGGATCGGCAGCGCAGGCGGCAAACGCCACGCCCAGCAACGACAACGCCAGCGCCGTCATCGTCTTGTCCTTGCCGCGGAAACTGCCTGCCGTCATACCCTATCCAACATCTGCGCCGGAAAGGCCCGGCCTGCCCGCTGGCGTACTGCCAGCCATTCCTCCCACTATGCAATGACCACGCTGTGCCGGCAATGACCGGGGCGCTGACGCCTTTCGCACGCTCGGTGCTATCGTTCCCGCCATCTTCCCCTGCGCAGGAGCGCTCGCATGTCCGCATTCCGTCTGTCCCTGTTGCTGCCGGCCTCTGCCCTGCTGCTGTCGGCCTGCGTCAGCACCCCTGGCCCGGAAGTCAAAGGCAGCGGCCGTTGTGACGCCAGCCAGCTGGGCTGGGCGATCGGCCAGCCGGCCAATGAGCCCAACATCCGCCGCCTGTCCCGCGAGAGTGGTGCCGGCCTGGTCAACCCGATCGGCCCCAGCACCATCACCACCAAGGACATCCGCCAGGACCGCCTGCGCGTGTTCGTGGACAAGGACAACGTCATCACCGCCACCCGCTGCGAGTAAGCGCCGCCTCAGTTTTTGTAGAGCCGAGCCCACGCTCGGCTGCTCTGCGGCCGGGCCACGCGAGAACCCGAGTCGAGCATGGCTCGACTCTACACTTCAGGGTTCGGTATAGCCGGCGCAGTCCGGCAGCGCCTGGTCCGGGTGGAACATGCCCTCGCGGAAGTGGAACAACCGCGTATAGGTGCACGCCGGATCCTGCTCGGTGCGCAGGTCATTCTTCTTCAGCGGCCCCTTGGCCAGCGAATCCTCGAAGCGCGAAACACCGGCCGGGAACCGGGTCGCCACGGTCTGGTAGCGCAGCACGGGCATGCCCTGCCCTGCTGGATCCAGCGCCAGCTTCGCCGAAAAGCTGTATTCGTCGTGGCAGGCGCCTGCACGCTGCTTGCTGTCCTGCTCGCTGAAACAGGCGCGGATCATCGCATTGCCCAGCCATGGCACGGTCAGCACGTCGTCGTCCACCTGGATGTCGTCCTGCAGGTGGCGCACGCGTGCCAACTGCAGCGTGGACGCATCGGCACCGCCACCGGAGTACATGGTGCTGAACGTGACGATGCCGCCCACCAGCACATTCTGGCGGGTGCGCTGCTGCGGGTCGGTCACTGTTTCATCGCTGCCCATGCCCGGGGCCAGGCGCACGATCCACGGCCACAGCGACAGCTCGCTTTCCCGCGGCACGTCGATGCTGACGTGGTAGGTGTGCGGCTTGCCTTGGCCCGGCCCCTTCTCAAGCACTTCAAGCAGGGTGGGCCGGTCCCCCTCCTCGGCCACCGGCTGCACGCGCACGCACCAGTTGCTGTCCCGCGTGCAGTCATAAAGCCCCGACGGTCCAGTCTCACTCGCGATCAGTACCTGTCCCAGCGGCTCCATCACGTTGCCGGCGGCATCGCGCTGCTGCGGCAGGATCGCGCTCTGGGCCAGCGCCAGCAGCGGGATCGCCAGCAATGCAGTGCACAGGGTGGCGCGGGCGGCAGCGGTGGGCATGGACGACTCCTGCGGTTGGGCCTCCGATGGTAACTGCTGCCCGGGCGGCGTCGAGCCCTGCTCGACTGCTTCTCACCACAAACACCAGCCAAGCGCCGGCTCGGCTCTACATCATCCGCAGTCGCAGCCACCCCACCCCTTGGCCTTCGAGGTCTGGCCGATACCGGGATTGAACGTATTGCTCGGATCCAGCTGCTTGTAGAACCCGGCCAGCGCCGGCTTGGCCGGGTACAGGTGGCCGACGTTGTGCTCAGCCGGATACTCGGCGCCGCGCTGGTCCAGCAGTGCCCACATCGCGTGCTCGATCTCCATCGGGTCTTCGCCCTTGCGCGCGATGTAGTCCTGGTGGAACACGTGGCACAGGAAGTGTCCGTAATACAGCTTGTGCAGCAGGCGGCCGTCGATATCGGCCGGCAACTGCTCGAACCAGTCGGCATCATCTCGGCGCAGGGCAATGTCCAGCGCCACGATGTCCTGCACCTGGTCACGACGCACTTCGCGGTAGCGCACCGCGGCACCGGCCACGGCGAAGCGATGCAGGAACGCCTTGCGCCCCTCCTCCGCCGTGCAGTGGAAATAGCCACCTTCGTGGCCAGTGAAGAAGTCGCGCAGCCAGGCCTCGGTTTCTGCTGCGTCCTGCGCGGAGACCTTCAGCAACAGATGATGCTCATAACGCTGGCGGAACTCGCCCATGCGCTTGGGCAGGTGCGAAGGCAGCAGGTCCGTCAGCACCTGCATCACACGGTCGGTCACGCCGCGCAGGCCCAATCGCTCGAACCAGCCATCGACACGGCTCTTCAACGCGAACGCGGCGGGCACGCGGGAAGTGCCAAGGCGGTCGATCAGCAGGAAGCTGTCCTTGCCGTAGCGTTCGCCGATGTCATAGGCATCACGGTGGATGTACTCACCAGCAATCGGCAGCCGCTCGAAGCCGGTCAGCAGCTGGCGACGGATCGCGGTCAGGCTGTCGGTGCGGTTGCTACCGATGTAGAAGACCTCGGCGGCCTCCTTCTCGAAGGTGTCCAGGCGCACCGCGAACACCGCCAGCTTGCCGGCCGAACCCGCGGCTTCGTAGTGGCGGCTGGGATCGGCGTTGAAACGTGCCGGGGTATCGGCATCGACCTTGCGTACTTCCTCGGCATAGCGTGGATCGGAAGCCGCACGGCCGTCGCCATTGCCGACATCCGCCGCGCTGTAGTCGCCCACCTGCAGGCGCTGCAGGATCTGCTCGGGCGTATCACCCAGCGCGATGCCCAGATGATTGACCAGCTGCAACCGGCCCTGCGCGTCGACCTGCGCGTACAGTGCCAGTTCGGTATAGGCCGGGCCACGGCGCACCAGCGCGCCGCCGGAGTTGTTGCAGATGCCGCCCAGCACCGACGCACCGATGCAGGACGAGCCGATCACCGAATGTGGTTCGCGGCCGAGCGGTGCCAGCGTCTGCTCCAGCCGGTCCAGCGTGGCGCCGGGCAGGCACAACACCTGGCGGCCTTCGTTCAACAGCTGGATACCGGTCAGGCGCAGCGTGCTGACCAGCACGATCGGCCTCCCGTAGTCGTTGCCATCCGGGGTCGAGCCACCGGTCAGGCCGGTATTGGCCGCCTGCAGGATGATCGCCGCCCCACCCTGCACCGCTGCCTGCAGCACGCGCCACAGTTCCAGCAGCGTACCCGGGCGCACTACGGCCAGCACCGGGCCGTCGCCGAAACGATAGCCACGGCGGAAGCGGCGCGTGGCCTTGTCGCCGGTCAGTACATGGCGGTTGCCGACCGCGTCGCGCAACTGCGCCAGCACGGCATCGTGGCCACTCATGGCAGGCTGACCAGCGAATCGCGGCCGATGTCGGCGATGCGGCGCGCGCCGGTCAGTGTCATCGCCACGCGCATTTCCTTGGCGATCAGGTCCAGCAGGTTGGCCACGCCGGCCTCGCCCTGGGCGGCGAGCGCATAGACGAAGGCACGGCCCAGCAGCACGGTGTCGGCGCCCAATGCCAGCATGCGCACCACGTCCAGGCCGGTGCGGATGCCCGAATCGGCGAGGATCTTCAGATCACCCTGCACGGCATCGGCAATCGCCGGCAGTGCGCGCGCGGTGGACAGCACGCCGTCCAGCTGGCGGCCACCGTGGTTGGAGACCACGATGCCATCGGCACCGAACTTCACCGCGTCACGCGCATCATCCGGGTCGAGGATGCCCTTGATCACCATCGGCCCCTTCCAGAACTCGCGGATCCACTCCAGGTCCTTCCACGAAATGGACGGATCGAAGTTGCTGCCCAGCCAGCCGATGTAGTCCTCCAGCCCGGTCGGGTTGCCGCGGTAGGTGGAAATGTTGCCCAGATCATGCGGGCGGCCGAACAGGCCCACGTCCCACGCCCAGTGCGGATGGGTGATGGCCTGGCCGATGCGGCGCAGCGAGGCGTTCGGGCCGCTCATGCCGGAGTGTGCATCGCGGTAGCGCGCACCCGGCACCGGCATGTCCACGGTGAACACCAGCGTGGTCACGCCCGCGGCCTGTGCCCGCTCCAGCGCATTGCGCATGAAGCCGCGGTCGCGCAGCACATACAGCTGGAACCACATCGGCCGCTGGATGGCCGGTGCCACTTCCTCGATCGGGCACACCGATACGGTGGACAGGGTGAACGGGATGCCGCGGCTGTCGGCCGCGCGCGCCGCCTGTACCTCACCGCGCCGGGCATACATGCCGGTCAGGCCGACCGGCGCCAGCGCCACCGGCATTGCCAGCTTTTCGCCGAACAGCTCGGTTTCCAGGCTCAGGTCGGACATGTTGCGCAGGATGCGCTGGCGCAGCGCGATGTCGGACAGGTCGGAAACGTTGCGCTTCAGCGTGTGCTCGGCATACGCGCCGCCATCGATGTAGTGGAACAGGAACGGCGGCAGCCGGCGTTGCGCTGCGGCACGGTAATCGGTGGAGGCGGAGATGATCATGGGGTCAACCGTGTGGGGAAGGTAGACGCGAGGCCCGCGCACGCCGGGCTTCGTTGTCATCGAGGGTGCGCAGCGTGGTGTGCACGAACTCGAGGTGGGCATGCGCGGCGGCGCGCGCGCGTTCGGGGTCGCCTGCCAGCACCGCGTCCATCATCTCGCGGTGCTGGTCGGACAGCGGCGAGAAGGTCCTCGCCGAGGTGTAGAGCTTTTCACGGCTCTGCGAGATGTTGGTCTGCAGCAGCTCGAACAGGCCGCGCATCACCTGCAGCAGCACCAGGTTGTGCGAGGCCTCGGCGATGGACAGATGAAAAGCCGCGTCGGCCTCCGCTTCGCCGGTGGGGTCGTCCTTGCCGTGCGCGTCCATCATGGTCTGGAAGGCCTGCGCGATGCGCGTGCGGTCCTCGTCGGTAGCGCGCAATGCGGCATGCCAGGCGGTGGCACCTTCCAGCGCGTGGCGGATCTCCAGCACGTCGAAGCGGTATTCCGGGTCGCCCTGGAACAGCGGCAGGTACGGCGCCAGCGGTTCATCCAGCGCCTGCCGCGCGCGCGCCGCAGGTTCGGCTACATAGGTGCCGCCACCGACGCGTGCGGTCAGCAGGCCCTGGCTGGCCAGCTGCGCGATGGCTTCGCGCAACGCCGTGCGCGAGACCCCCAGCTGCACCGCCAGGGTGCGCTCGGCCGGCAGCCGGTCACCGGGCTGCAGCTGTTGTTCATGCACCAGGCCGCGCAACTGTGCGGCCACCTTGTCGGAAATGCGTTGCGTGCTCATGGCGCCATTGTGGCCCGAAGCGCGCAGCGGGTGGTCGGCCAACCGTGCATGGCTCAGGGAATCATCCAGGTCAGCCAGTAGGCCTGGGCCAGGGTGATCAGGCCGACCATCGTGGTGAAGATCAGGCTGTGCTTGACCGTGAAACGGAACAGGTCCGATTCCTTGCCGGCCAGGCCGACCGCTGCGCAGGCAATGGCGATCGACTGCGGCGAGATCATCTTGCCGGTGACACCGCCAGTGGTGTTGGCCGCCACCAGCAGCACGTCGGACACGCCGATCTGCTGCGCGGTGGTTGCCTGCAGGGCCGAGAACAGCGCATTGGACGAGGTATCCGAACCGGTCAGGAACACGCCCAGCCAGCCCAGGAACGGCGAGAAGAACGGAAACGCGTCGCCGGTGTGCGCCAATGCCAGCGCCAGCGTCGCCGACAGGCCCGAATAGTTGGCGATGAAGGCGAAGGCGAGCACCATGCCGATCGAGTAGATCGGCATGCGCAGCTCGCGCACGGTTTCGCCGAAGGTGCGCAGCGCCGAACGGACCGGCATGCGCAGCGCGATGATCGCGATCACCGCAGCGAGGATGATCGAGGTACCGGTGGCCGAGAACCAGTCGAACTTGTAGACGGCTTCGTAGCTCAACGGTGCATCCACGATCGGCGGCATCTTCTGTACCATCTGGTCCAGGCCCGGCACCGGGATCTTGAGCACCCAGCTTTCCAGCGGGCCACCCGCCGCGAACAGCGACTTGAACGGCTTGATGCTCCACAGCGTGACCATCGCGGTGAGGATCAGGAACGGCGACCACGCCTTGGCGATCTGGCCAACGCTGTAGCGGGGCGTTTCCAGTGCCTGTGCGGCCGCCTCGGCGCTGGTTTCGGTATCGAAGCGGAAGATCCGCACCGGCTTCCAGCGACGCAGGAACAGGGTCAGGCACACCAGCGACGCCAGCGACGCGGTGATGTCCGGCAGTTCCGGGCCGATGAAATTGGAGGTGAGGTACTGTGCGATAGCGAACGAGCCACCCGCGACCAGCACCGCCGGCCAGGTTTCCTTGATGCCACGCCAGCCATCCATGATGGCCATGATCCAGAACAGCACGATGATGGTCAGGAACGGCAGCTGGCGGCCGGCCATCTGGCCGATCTCGAATGCATCCAGGCCGGTGACCTGCCCGGCCACGATGATCGGAATGCCCATCGCGCCGAACGCCACTGGCGCGGTATTGACGATCAGGCACAGGCCGGCGGCATACAGCGGCTTGAAGCCCAGCCCGACCAGCAGCGCGGCGGTGATCGCCACCGGCGCACCGAACCCGGCCGCGCCTTCCAGGAAGGCACCGAAGGCGAAGCCGACCATCAGCATCTGCAACCGCTGGTCTTCGGTAACCGACAGGATCGAGGCGCGGATGATGTCGAACTGGCCGGTCTTGACCGAGACCTTGTACAGGAACACCGCGCCGATGATGATCCAGGCGATCGGCCACAGGCCATAGACGAAGCCGAAGCCGGCCGCGCCCAGCGCCTGGCTCAGCGGCATGCCGTAGAACAGCAGGGCCACGCCGAGTGCGATGGCCACGGTGATCGTGCCGGCCAGCCAGCCCTTCATGCGCAGCACGGCCAGGGCAATGAAGAAGAACGCGATCGGCAGCAGCGCGATCAGGCTGGACAACCACAGGTTGCCGGCGGGGTCGTACAGGTGTTGCCAGGGCTGCATGAAGACTCTCGACTGGATGCGGAAGGTGCCCCACCGCAGGCGGTGGGTCGCCGTGACTGTCGAACATTGGTCGTACCAATAAAGATTTCGATCAGACCACTTGCAGCGGATTTAACCGCCACTCCGACGAAGAGCCTATTAGACCATAGCGCTAGATGTCATATTGGTCCGACCATTCAGGCCGCCATGGTAATGCCGGCCGCTGGCCGGCAACTCGAGATTCCTTACGAGATCCGTTTCTCCAACCGCCGCATCACCGCCAGCACCAGCACGCACAGCACGCTGACGCCGATCGCAATCACGTATTTACCGATGCCCACGGCGATGCCAATGGCCGCCGCCATGATCAGTGAGCTTGCGGTAGTCAATCCGCTGACCTGGTCTTCGCGTGAGCCGCGCAGGATGGTGCCAGCGGCAACGAAGCCAACACAGGCCACCACCGCTTCGATCAGACGGACCGGGTCGACCTGCAGCAGGTCGCGATAGCGCTCCTGCTGGAAATGCTCAGCCACCGAGTCGCCGAGGCCGACAATCAGTGCGGCGGCACCGGCGATCAGCATGTGCGTGCGCAGGCCCGCCGCGTGCTTGCCCATCTCGCGCTCGACGCCGAGCACGCCGCCGAACAACATGGCTGCGGCCACGCGCAGCAGGATCGAGACATCCTGGGTGAGTTCCATGGGAGAGGCTCCGGGATTTTCCCGGAGCGTCGCGCGGCAGCCGTGGCACAACGGTGAAGGCCGCACCACAGCCCGTTCACCCGGCAGCGCCGGGCCCTGCCCGGCATCACCGTCGCCTGCGATTACCGCATCATTGCGCCAGATAGCCACCATCGATGGCGTAGTACGCGCCGGTCGCGAACGAGGCATCGTCGCTGGCCAGCCAGGCCACCAGCGCCGCAACTTCCTCGGCCGTGCCCAGCCGCTTCAATGCATGGCGGCCTTCCAGCGTGGCGCGCACCTTCGGGTCCATCTTCTCCAACAGCGGTGTGCTGATGAAGCCCGGGCCGACCGCGTTGACACGGATGCCGTCGGCCGCATGTTCCCAGGCGGCGGTCTGGGTCAGCCCAACCACGCCGTGCTTGGCCGCCACGTACGCAGTGGAACCGGCATAGCCCACCTGGCCCAGGATCGAGGCCATGTTGATGATGCTGCCGCCGGTTCCAGCGGCTCGCATCGCCTGGATCTGCGCACGCTGGCACAGGAACACGCTGGTGAGGTTGACGTCGATAACCCGCTGCCAGCCATCGACCGGATAGTCACCGCTGCTGGCAGCCGGCCCGCCGATACCGGCGTTGTTGACCGCCACATGCAGGCCGTCGAGTTCCTTGATCGTGCGCTGCACTGCCGCCTCCACCGCAGCGTCGTCGGTGACGTCCAGCGCGATGCCGATGGCCTGTGCACCCGCATCCCGCAACTGCGCCACGGTGGCATCGACCGCATCCTGCTTCAGATCCCAGACCGAGATCCGCGCGCCGGACGCCGCCAGGGTCTGCGCCACGGCCAAGCCGATACCGGACACGCCGCCGGTCACGATCGCGGTCTTGCCGGTGAGCTGGTAGTCAATCATCTGCGTTCTCCATCAGTGGGGGTATCGAAGTGGCCTGCAACAGCCAACCGCCCCACCCTACGCGTGCGCCCGTGATGGCCTGGCTGACATCGCGTCCATGGCGGATCGTTCCAGCCATGAAACCTCAACTCAAGTTGATGTATGGAATTGCGTACGGTTATGCATGCAAAACGCTGGCGTATGTTCGGCGGCATTTTCACTTTGGCCGTAATCGTCAATCGTTTTGACCATATTTAAATCAAAAGCGCGCGAATCGAGGCGACAATGGGAAACGTTTCCATTTTCTCCGACACATTCAATTCAACCTGGTGTTCCCCCCACCCTCCAGAGTGCCCATGCCACTGCTTCCCAGCATGTCTCACGGGTAACGACCGGATCTGCATCTGTGTTGCAGAGTGCGTGGGCGAGGTAATGCCAGCGTCCACCTCCAAAGCACGTGCCGAGCGATGTCCCGATATTTCACTTTTGCTGATTACCGCCGCTTCGGCCACCGCCATGGCTTCGATTACCGCACCGACCCGGAACACCTGCGCGACGACCAGTGGGCCGGCCATGGCGAGGTCAACGAGCAGTTCCTGCGCGGCGGCATGAGCCTGATCGCCTCCGACGTCCATAATCGCTTTCCTTATGTGGCGACCGCCCATCAGAGTCCCGGCCTGGCCATCCGCGTGATGCTGCAGGGCCAGGTCGATGTGCGCATTCCGCGACGCGCTGGTTTCACCCTGCGCGCTGGCACGGCAATGACCGCGCACCACCGCGAACAGGTCGAGATGACGGGTGCGCATCCCGGCGAAACGCGCATGCGCGGCGTCAGCGTGATGGTGCCCGGCCAGATCGACCCGGACCTGTTCCATCTGCCGCAGCTGGAAACCGCGCTCAACACGCACCTGGAATGCCGCCACTGGGCCATTCCGCATACCCTGCTGCCAGTGCTGGGCCAGCTGTTCGACAGCCCATGGGAGGACGGCATCGACGCCTTGTGGCGCGAAGGCGTCGCACTGCAGCTGCTGGCCGTTGGCCTGAAGGCCGAGGATCTGCAGACCGACCATGTACGAACGCTGCGCGCGGGCCAGCGCGAGCGGCTGGAGCGTGTGCGCGCCTACCTGCACGACGATCCCAGCCATGCCCACAGTCTGATCGAACTGGCCCAGTTGGCCTGCATGAGCCCGAGCTCGCTGCGCCGTCATTTCGCCCAGCAGTACGGCTGCTCGGTATTCGACTACCTGCACGAGCAGCGCATGCGCCACGCCGAACAGGGACTGCGCGAAGACGGATGGACAGTTGAGCAGGCCGCCGCCGCCAGTGGTTACCGCCACCCCAGCAACTTCGCCGCTGCATTCCGCAAACGTTTCGGCCTGGTACCCAGCCGCTGGCGCACGGGCCCCTCGAAGGTGGGCTGAAGGCTGGTGCCCTGATAGGTGTCGACCTTGGTCGACACGCTCCCGTGCCATCGCGGAGGCCGGCCAGCGGCCGGCACCATCAACGCCGCCGGGCATGGCCCGGCGCTACCGACACCGCACATCCCCGGGTAGCGCCGGGCCATGCCCGGCGTCACCCTGGCCGCTTCAATACACCGGCAGATCGATGTAGCTCGCCTGTGCCGCGCTGTGCCAGACCCGCTGCGTGGCCTTCTGGTAATCGCCCGGCTTGGCCAGGTAGATGTTCGGCACGTAGGTCTGCGGGTTGCGATCGTACAGCGGGAACAGGCTGGACTGCACCTGCACCATCACCCGGTGCCCCTTCTGGAAGGTGTGGTTGGCGTTGGGCAGATCGAAGCGGTACGGCAGTACTTCGTTGGCCGCCAGCGGCTTCGGATCACTGAAGCTCTCGCGGTAGCGGCCACGGAAGATCGCCAGCGACACCGGCAACTCATAGCCCCCCATCTCCGGCGTGGACGCTTCCTGGTCCGGATACACATCGATCAACTTCACCACCCAGTCGCTGTCGGTGCCACTGGTCGAGGCCTGCAGATGCACCACCGGTGCGCCGCCGATGCGCAGCGGCGCGGCCAGCGGTTCGGTGATGAAGGTCAGCACGTCCGGGCGACCATCGACGAAGCGCTGGTCCTTGACCAGCCAGGTGGTCCACATGTCGCGGTCACCGAAACGTACCGGGCGCGGCACGAACGGCACCGGCTTGGCCGGATCGGACACATACTCCTCGAAGTCGCCCTCGCCCGCCGCCGGCGCCTGGAACGCCAGCTTGCCGCCGGCGCGCAGGAACAGCGGCTTGCTGCTGGCGGCACAGCCCTTGTCGCAGCTGCGCGGCCAACCCTTCAGGCGATCCCAGTGGTTCTCACCGGTGTTGTAGATCAGCACCGGCGGCGTGTCCGCCTTCGGCGCACCGTCCACCAGGTACTGGTCGAAGAACGGCTTGAGTACATCACGGCGGAACTGCAGCGCGGTATCGCCATCGAACTTCAGCGCGCCCAGTTCGCTGCCGCTGTAGTTCACCTGGCTGTGCCGCCACGGCCCCATCACCAGGTAATTGCGGTTGTTGCCGCTGTCGCGCCCTTCCATGGCCTGGTAGGCATGGTTGGCACCCCACATGTCCTCCTGGTCCCACAGGCCCTGCAGCCACATGGTCGGCACCTTCAGCGGTGTTTTCGCCATCACCGCATCCAGCGCCTGGCCCTGCCAGAACCCGTCATAGGCCGGATGCTCAACCAGCTTCTTCCACCAGGTCAGCTGGTCCACACCGGTGAAGCGCGCGTAGTCGCCGGCCGAACCGATGCGCAGGAAGGTGCTGTAGTCGTCGTAGCCGAGGCTGGGCAGCGGCGTGCCCTTGCCGCGCTTCTCGGTCTGCATCGCGAAATAGTTGAAGTTGACCTGGCGGAACGCACCGTAGTTGAGCCAGTCGTCGCCCATCCAGCCATCGACCATCGGGCTCTGCGGCGCAGCCACCTTCAGTGCCGGATGCGGGTCGGTCAGCGCCATCACCACGGTGAAGCCCTCGTACGACGAGCCGAGCATGCCGACCTTGCCATTGCTCTCCGGTACGTTCTTCACCAGCCAGTCGATGGTGTCCCAGGCATCGGTGGAGTGGTCCACCTTGGTGTTGTTCAACGGCCCGCGCAGCGGCCGGGTCATCACGTAATCGCCTTCGGAGCCGTACTTGCCGCGGATGTCCTGGAACACGCGGATGTAACCGCCGTCGACGAACACCTCGTCGCCCTGCGGTAGCAGGTCGCGCATGCGTGGCGAATCACTGCGGCTGGCGCGGCCAGCGGCATCGTAAGGTGTGCGGGTCAGCAGGATCGGCGCGTTGCGGGCGCCCTTGGGCACCACGATCACCGTATACAGCTTGGTGCCGTCACGCATCGGCACCATCACCACGCGCTTGTCGTAGTCACGACCGACATCGGGGGCAACGAAGGGCTTGCCGCTGATGTCCGGGGTCATCGGCGGGGTATCGGCGGCCAGCACGGTGCTGGACAGGCAAAGGGCAATGGCTACAGCGACGGCACGCACACGCATGGACAACCCCTCCCGGCAGGAAAGCCTCAAGCCTACTCCTGCCCCGAGCCGTGAAGTGTGTGCGGGCTTTGCATTCTGCGGTGGATGCAGGCAGGACTGATGGCACATGTGCTGCCCGACGGGCACGCGTCCATCTGGCCGTTGTAGAGCCGAGCCCACGCTCGGCTGGGGCCACCGCAACCTCCCCGAAGAGCAGCCGAGCCTGGGCTCGGCTCTACAACATCAGGCTGCCGTTACTTCATGCAACGCCAGCCAACGCCAACGGCCGTCTTCCTGCCGCAGCACGGCCAGTGCTTCACGCCAGGCCATCCCACCTTCAGCAACGCCCTGCCCTTCACGGTAGCGCAGCATCACCAACGGTGCCGGCACCGCAATGAACTGCAGGGCATCGATTTCGATACGCAAGCCCGGGCGGGCACCATGGCCGCCAGCGAACATGCCGGCCAGGGCTTCGCGGTCCAGGCGCTGCCCGGCAATACCGACCATGCTGAAGTCGGTGCAGAAATGATCCATCAGCGCATCCAGCGTACTGGCGGCTGCTTCCGCACGGAACCAAGCCTGCAGCTTGGCGATCAGATCATGGAACTCGTTCTCTGCGGTCATCGTCATTGCATTGTCTCGGGTTGGGAAAGAGAGATCGATTGCGGCCGGCGCAGCAATACCATCGGCAGCAGAGTCAGTAGGGCGGCCAGCCCCAGCGCCACGCGCGTGGCGTTTGCCGGCAGCCATTGCATGGCCAATGCCAGCAGCAGCGCAATGGCGGCGGTACCGAGGCAGAAGCTGAGCTGACGGTTGAGGTTCCAGAGGGCACTGGCATCGCCCAGCGCTTCACCCTCCACGCCATGGAAGGCCAGCGTCTGCGCCGTGCTGCTGCACAGGCTGCCGCCCGCCCCCATCAGCGCGAACAACAGCGCGGCCAACGCGAAGGCCGGCTGCGGCAGCAGCGCCATCAACAGCATGCCGCTGGCCTGCAGCAGCATGCCCGTACGCAGCACCGTGGCCGGGCCGAAGCGAGCCAGCAGGCGCTTGCTGGCCGTGATCGCAGTGGCCGAGGCCAGCGCCCACGGCAGCATCAGCGCGCCGATGCGTGCCGCGCTGTAACCGGCCTGGTGGAGCTGCAGGGTACTGACCAGCTGGCTGCCGATGAATACACCGGGTACGGCCAGATAGATCAGCATCGCCAGCCGCAGCCCACGATGCGACAGCAACGACCAGCGCAGGAGGGGCTGCGCCTGCCGACGCGCATGCCGCAGGTGGGCCACCGCCAGCAGCAGTGCGACCAGCAACAACACGGCACCTGCGCCGCGGTGTCCGGACTCACCCAGCCAGGTCAGCGCCAGCAGCAGCGCGCCCAGCGCCAGCATCGCGGTGGACAGCGCATAGGTCTGCAGCCGCGGCGCACTGCGCACGCCATCGGCCGGCATCCATGCCAGCACAAGCGCGATCGCCACCACCGCCAAGGGCAGGCTGGCCCAGAGCACGCCGCGCCAGGCCAACCACTGCACCAACAACCCGCCCAACGCGGGCGCCAGTGCCGGTACCAGCAACGCCACCAGCAGGATGCGCCGGGTCAGTGCACCTCGCTGATCCGCCGTGCATTGCCGGTACGCCGCGGCCTGCGCGACCGGAATCAGCAGGCCACCGGCCAGCCCCTGCAGCAGGCGCCAGCCGAGCAGCCAGCCGATACCCGGCGCTGCGCCAGCCAGCACAGCGGCAACCGCGAACAACAGCAACGCCACCAGCAGCAAGCGACGCTCGCCGCAGCGCGCAGCCAGCCAGGGCGCCAACGGAATCACCACGCTCAGGCCCAGCATGTAGGCGGTGCCGACCCAGGCCAGGGTGCTGATATCAGCGTGCAGTTCCGCCGCCAAGGCCGGATAGGCCACCGTGGCGATGAACATGTTGACCAGATCCAGGGCGAACACCAGCAGGAAGATCGCCTCATGGCGCAGGCGGGGGGACGGCATCGGCGGCGCTCCAGCAGAGAAGCGGCCAGCATGCCGTGCGGGCCTTGTTGGAAAAACACGACGACAGCTGCAACACTGTCAAATCTGTTTTGACAATAGACCGCCATGGTCAGCCTCGATCGCTTCGATATCTTCCGCGCCGTGGTCGAGGCCGGCAGCCTGACCGCCGCCGCCGATCGCCTCGGCCTCAGCCGCGCGGTGGTCAGCTTCAACCTGAAGCGGCTGGAACAGGAGCTGGGCGTGACCCTGCTGCTGCGCAGTACCCGGCACCTGGCCCTGACCGAGGCTGGCGAGCAGTTCCTGCAGCACTGCGTGCAGGCGCTGGACGCCGCCCAGGCGGCGATCGATGCCGCGCGCCGCGACCAGCACCAGCTGCAGGGCGTACTGCGCCTGACCACCACGCCGGAGTACGCCCAGCTCCGCTTGATTCCTGCGTTGGAGGCGTTCCGTGCGCGGCACCCGGCCCTGCAGCTGCACCTGTCGACCTCACCGGCACCGGCCGACCTGATTCCCGAACGCTTCGACCTGGCGATCCGCCTCGGCCGCCTGCCGGACTCTGGGCTGCATGCCAGCGAACTGGAACGGCATCCACTGTGCGCGGTAGCGGCTCCGTCCCTGTTGGCACGCCTGCCCTCTGCCGATGCTGCCGATGACCCCGTGCAGCTGGGTTCCCTGCCCCGCCTGGGCTACCCGCGTCTGGCCGACGTGCCGGTGGTGGCGCCGGATGGCAGCGACGCCCTGTTCGCCACCAACCCCGGCAACGCGGTGGTGCGCGTGGATGGCGCCAGCAGCCTGCGCGCCTTCGCCGTGGCCGGTGCCGGCGTCACCGTGCTGCCGCGCTGGCTGATCGAGGACGATCTGGCCCAGGGTCGGCTGCGACCGGTACTGTGCCAGCACCGCTTCCCGCAGCAGAGCGTGTACGCGGTCTACCCGCACAGCACGCAGCCCTCGCCAAAGGTACGGCAGCTGATTGATTTCCTGCGCGGGTGGTTTGGCAGCGCGCCTGTGTGACTTCCGCGCTCGCCGGGCATGGCCCGGCGCTACCCGATCACCACAGCCCTGGTAGCGCCGGGCCACGCCCGGCGAGCGCAGCGGTACCCCACAAACAAACACGGCCCCTTCCGGGGCCGTGTCTTCAAGGCATCAGCGCAGCACCTGCTCCACCAGCTGCACGTCCACCGTCTGCAGCGGCTCGGCGGCATTGCGCGACAGCTGCACCTGGTAGGTGCCGCCGTCGATCTTCCACTGGCGGGCCTGCGCATCGTAGTGCGCCAGCGTCTTCGGCTCGGCTTCGATGCGGATGCGGCGCTGTTCGCCCGGCTGCAGGGTCACCTTGTCATAGCCGATCAGGCGGATCGGCGTGGTGCTGCCGGCCGGCAGCTTCAGGTACAGCTGGGCCACGTCGGCACCGGCGCGCTTGCCGGTGTTGCGAATGTCCACGCTGGCGACCAGGCGCGAGCCTTCCACACTCACCTTGAGGTTTTCATAGGCGAACGAGGTGTAGGACAGGCCATGACCGAACGCGAAGGTGGGCTTCAGGCCCTTGGCCGCCATCCACTTGTAACCGACGTTGGCACCTTCGATATCGAAATCGAACACATCACCGAACGGCTTGGCCGGCTTGAAGCCGAGGCCGTCGATGTGCGGGCGCGGCAGCTGCGATTCGTCCACCACCCAGGTCACCGGCAGGCGGCCGGACGGATTGACCTGGCCGGTCAACAGCGCGGCAATGCCTTCGCCACCGCGGATGCCCGGGTACCAGGCCTGCAGCATCGCCGGCACCTGCGCCAGCCATGGCGTGCGCACCGGCCCATTGGTTTCCAGCACCAGCACCGTCTTCGGGTTGGCCTTGGCCACCGCCGAGATCAGCGCGTCCTGGTTGTCCGGCAACTGCATGTCCGGCAGATCCACCGATTCGGCGGCCCACTGGGTGGCGAACACGATGGCGACGTCGGCCTGCGCGGCAGCCCTGGCCGCGGCGGCGGCGTTGGTGCCGTCCACGTACTCGATGGTCGCGTCCGGACGCGCTGCGCGCAGCGATTCCAGCGGCGAGGACGGGTGGAAGATCACCGGGCCCGGCCAGGTGGTCGGCAGCACGCCCGGCACCGCATTGGTGCCCTTGGCGGTCACGCCCACCATCGACGAACCACCGCCACCGATCACGCCCTTGTCGGCGTGGCCACCGATGATGACGATGCGCTTCACCGTGTCGGCCAGCGGCAGCAGGTTGCCTTCATTGCGCAGCAGCACGCTGCCCTCTTCCACCGTGCGCTGGGCGACGGCGAAGCCGGCCTCGGCATCGACCTTCTGGTGCTGCGGCGGGTTGTCGAAGTTGCCATGCAGGAACATCGTGCGCAGGATGCGCGCGACCATGTCATTCAGGCGCGCCTGCGGCACCACGCCGCCATGCACGGCCAGGCGCAGCGGCTCATCGAAGAACACCGCCGCGTCGAACACTTCGCCGGCCGACTGCTGGTCCAGGCCGGCCAGCGCCGCCTTCGAACCGCTGTGCACGCCACCCCAGTCGGACATCACGAAACCGGGGAACTTCCATTCCTGCTTCAGCACCTGGTTCATCAGGTAGCCGTTCTCGCAGCCGTAGGTGCCGTTGATCTTGTTGTACGAGCACATCGCCACGCCCGGGCGGCCGGCTTCCAGCGCGATCTCGAAGGCCAGGAGGTCCGACTCGTGCATGGCCTGTTCGCCAATGCGCACGTCGTGGAAGTTGCGGCGGGTCTCCATGTCGTTCAGCGCGAAGTGCTTCATCGAGGAGATCACGTGCTGGCTCTGCACGCCCTGGATCAGCGCGCCGACCATCGAACCGGCCAGCAGCGGATCTTCACCGGCATATTCGAAGTTGCGGCCATTGCGCGGATCACGCTGCAGGTTGACGCTGCCCGACAGCAGGATGTTGAAGCGCTGCTGCCATGCCTCGCGGCCCATGATCGCGCCACCCGCGAAGGCGACCTGCCGGTTCCAGCTCGATGCGGTGGATGGGCCCGATGGCATCGCCGTGGCGAAATCACCGGGGCGGATGCCGCCCGGATTGGTCACGCCGACGCCGGCATCGGCCGACTGCTGCGACGGAATGCCCAGGCGCGGCACTGCCGGCACGAAGCCGGCCGAACCGACCGCGCCTTCCGGCAACGGGCCACCGTCCTTGCCCAGCCCGAAGTAGCTGTGCAGCATCTGGAACTTCTCATCCTCGGTCATCGCCTTCAGCAGCAGCGCAGCGCGCGCATCGGCGTTGAGGGTGGTGTCCATCCACGGCCTGTCGCCATGTTTGTCGGCGGCATAGGCCAGGGTCAGCAGGGTGGCGCGCAGGGTGTTGCCTTCCAGCTTGAACGGCGCACTGCTGGCGGCCTGGAAACCATCGCTGAAATAGCTGGCATCGGCTTCCAGGGCGACACGCGCCGGATCGAAGCCTGCGGCCTTGGCCGATTCACCGGCCACCGCACCGAGCAGCACCGCCGGTGCACCCAGCCGCGAACGGGTGACCAGCGCTGGCAGCTGCGCGGCACCTGCACCGGCATCGGTGTAGACCGCCACCGTGTGGCGGCCATCGTCCAGGCGCAGGTAGCTCAGGCCCGGCTGGTCCGGGCCGGATTCAGCGGCGATCGGCAGCCGGGTCAGCACGGCCTGGCCGCGCTGGATCTGGCCATCGTCCCTGCCGGCGGCGATGAAGCGGTACTCGTAGCCCAGGCCATCGGCCAGCACCTGCAGCGGATCGACCTGGCCGATGCCGCGCTGCACCTGGCGCACGCTCACCGCGTCCACCTGCAGGGTCTTCAGCTGGGCGGCCAGGGCCGGCATCGTCTCGGCGGTCGGGGCCTGTTCCAGGGTCAGCACGGTGAACGCGGCGGGGTCAGCCCAGGCCGGGGCGGCCAGTGCGACAGACAGGGCCAGGGACAGTGCAAGCGGCTTTGTAAACGTTTTCATCGGCAGGCGTAATTCCGTTGCCAAGGCAATCGGTCCAGGGAAAGTGCCGCCGAAGGGTGCAGCGTTCATGCCGCGCAGGAATTGCCAGGCAACCTCCCGCAGGCCGAAGGACGGGCCGGTCTGCGCCTGGGACCCTCCTCCCGGCGTGACAACCTGCCTGTCCGGGCCGCGCAGGGCGACCCAATCCTGTGAAGATTGTGCGAGGGCGTTCACACCTGTCAACAGGACCTAAGTCACAGAGGCAACCCGGCCAGCGGTTATCAGGCCATCACCGGCGGTCATCAGCAGGCCGCGTGGGGCTGCCGATAATGAGGTGTCACCGGCCCTGGACCCCGCCCATGAACATACACCGCGACTTCGATCATCTCTGGCGTGACCGCTGTGATACCTCCACCCAGCGCAGCCCACGCGTGCTGATCCGGGTATTCGTTGCCCCTGGCGAACTGGAGCGCAGCGTGGCGTTCTACGAGCAGTTGCAGGGTGTGGTGGCCGATGCGGGCTTCCCGTTTCCCGATGCCGGCCTACGCCTGGCGATGGTCGGTGCATTCCTGCTGATCGAAGGTTGCGATGAGGCGCTGGCGCCATTCACTTCGACCACGGGGACGCTGCTGGTCGATGACGTTCGGCCCTATCACGACAAACTGGTCGCGGCCGGTGCCGAGATCATCTTCCCGCTGCAGGTGGTGCCGACCGGGGCGGCGTTCAATGCGGTGCATCCCGATGGCACGGTGGTCGAGTACGTGCATCACCGGCCGGATCCGCACGGGCGGTGAGAGTGCGCGCGACCGGGCTGCGCCCGGCACCCGCAGAGGCAACGGCCAATGCAACAGCAGAAGCAAAAGCTGGGTTCCTGTGGGGTGGCGGGGTGGGTCCGGTTGCGGGGGACGGCGCAAGTACGTCCATGTAGCCTCGGTCGCGCCATCCATGGCGCTCACGCCCCCGCAACCGGACCCACCCCGCCTTCGACAATTCGCCGCAATCTGCAGTAGATCCACGCCAGGCGTGGATGCTCTTCGATCAATCGTCGAATTAATCGATTTCGATGGAGATTCATCCACGCATGGCGTGGATCTACAATCCCTCCATGTCCTCCCCCGCCCTGCCCTGGAATGGCACGCTGCTGCTGGATGCTCACGTGGCGGTGCTGCAGGGCCATGCCGGTGACAGCAGCGTACATGCGCACTACGCCCATCAACTGCTGCTGAGCGACGGTACGCCCTGGCAGGTCGAAGTCGATGGCGTACGGCAGCAGGGCCAACGGCTGTGGCTGCCCTCCTTCCAGACGCATGCGATCCTGTCGGCGCCGGAAGCGGGCTGCACGGTGTTCCTCGAACCCGCGCATGCCGATTCCACGCAGATCCAGCAGCATCTGCACGCACTGCCGGGCAATACCATGGAGCTACGCGACTGGCTGCCACGGCTGAGCCGCCCACAACCGCTGGACCGCCGCGTGCAGGCGGCATTGGCCCGTATCGCCCAGCACCTGCCTGACCCGGTGCCGGCCGCCGATATCGCCGAGGCGGCGCACCTGTCGGCCAGCCAGCTGCACCGGCGTTTCCAGTCCGACCTGGCGGTGACACTGCGCGGCTGGGTACTGTGGCAACGCCTGCGCAATGCACTCACGCATCATCTGCACGGCCACAGCCTGACCGACAGTGCGCATGCCGCTGGATTCGCCGATCTGGCCCATCTGTCGCGCAGCCTGCGCCGCATGTTCGGCATCAGTGCCGCGCAACTGCAGGGCCTGCAGCTGCACGCGGCCTGACACGACCCATCATCCGCGCCTGCGCAGACCTTCAGGCAGCTCCGGCACCTCGCCATGTGGCAGTTCGCGGAACGGCGCCAGCAGTTGCCCGGGGTAATCGCGCGGATAGTCCGGCTGGCTGCCGATGCCGAGGTCGTGCTGGCGCAGCCGATAGCCCGGCGCATCGAAGGCGGTCCCCAGCAGGTGATCCCAGACGGTCAGGAACAGGCCGAAGTTGACGTCGCCGGCGGTGCCGTAACGCATGTGGTGGAAGCGGTGCAGCGGCGCCCAGGCCATCACCCGGCCCAGCACGCCGGGACGCATGTCTACGTTGGAGTGCTGCAGCAGCAGCTGGATGGCAATGGCGAAGGCCAGCACCGCCGCCACCGGCATCGGCAGGCCCAACAGCAGCAGCGGCAGCACGCCGCCCACCGCTTCGGCGGCCTGGTGCAGTGGGTGTTTCATCAGCCCGTTGAAGCCATACATGCGGGTCACGCTGTGATGCACGGCATGCAGACGCCATAGCCAGCCGATGCGATGGCTGGCGTAGTGCACCAGGGTGATGCCGAGATCGGCAGCGATGATCGCCACCAGTAGCTGCAGTGCGAACGGCCACTGCAGCGGCCACAACTGCCACGGAATGATCGCCGCCAGCAGCGGCACCGCCGCGATCGACAACAGGTTCAGGCCTTCGTTGACCAGCGCGTGCAGGGCGTCACGCACACGGTCGCCGTGGTCGCGGTTGAACGCAGGGTCATACGGCCAGGCGCGCTCGGCGACGAACGAAACCGCAATGGCGATCGCCAGCAGGGCCAGCAGCCACAACGGATCGCCATGGCAGTGGCCGACCCAGACGACGGCAGTGGCGACGAATCCAAGCAGGAACAGCGGGGCATACAGGCGGAGCATCCAGTGCTTCATGGGCAACCCGGGAAGTGAGGGGCCTGCATGCTGGCGTGGCGTGTGGGTTGCGGGCTTGAACAAACGGCGCAACCCTGCGGGCACCACGCTTCCCACATCCACGCATGGCGTGGATCTACAATGATGCTCTCATCGCGCCCGGGACCGGCATGGACTCCTTCAACCTGATGCGCGCCTTCCGCCGCATCGTCGAACGCGGCGGGCTCGCTCGTGCCGCCGAAGACCTGGGCATGTCGCCGGCCGGCCTGAGCAAGCAGTTGCGCACGCTGGAAACGCACCTGGGCGTGGTGCTGCTGCAGCGGACCACGCGGCGCATGAGCCTGACCGAAACCGGCCACGCCTATTACCGCGAATGCTGCCGCCTGCTCGACGAGCTGGAAGCGCTGGAACGCGGCATCGCCGAACAGCGCGGCGAGGTGGCCGGACGCCTGCGCGTGAACGCGCCGCAGTCATTCGCACTGAGCACGCTGGCGCCGCTGCTGCCGCGCTTCCTGCAGCAGCATCCACAGTTGTCGCTGGACCTGGTGATGGAAGATCGCCTGCTCGATGCAGTCGGTGAGGGTTTCGATGTGTCGCTGCGGCTGCGTGCCGAACTGGATGATTCACGCCTGGTGGCGCGCCGGCTGGCGTCGCTGCAGCAGGTGCTGTGCGCGGCCCCGTCCTACCTGCGGCAGCATCCGGCACCGCAGGCGGTGGACGATCTGCAGGCGCACAGCGTGCTGGCCTACAGCCTGTCCGACTCCCCCGGCAGCTGGCCGCTGCTCGGTCCCGATGGCCAGGTGACAATCACCCTGCCCGCGCGCGTCACCGTCAACAACAGCTTGCTGCTGCGCGACCTGCTGGTGGCCGGCATGGGCATCGGTGCCCTGCCCTCGTTCCTGGCCGCGCCGGCACTGGCCCAGGGCGAACTGCAGCAGGTGCTGCCCGACCACCGCTATCCGCCGCGCTTCGTGCATGCGGTCTACCCCACGTCGCGCCATCTGCAACCCAAGGTACGCGCCTTCATCGATTTCCTGCACGCCGAGCTGCCCGGCTGCGCTGGCCTGGATTCGTAACCGCCAGCGAAAACTGAGCTGCCCGCGGCGTGCTGTTTCGGCCACGCCGCGCTGCCTAATCTGCCGCCTCCCCTCTCACCGATGGCAGGCAGATGTCTTCCGTTCCTTCCCCCGCCACCGCCGCGCCGGTGGTCGATTTCTTCCACGACGTGGTCTGCGGCTGGTGCTTCGTGCTGGCCCCGCGCCTGAAGCAGGTCTCCGCCGAACTCGGCATCCAGGTGCGCCACCGCAGCTTCGTGCTGCAGGACTCGCGCGCACAGATGGTCGAGGTGTTCGGCTCGATGGAGCGCGCCAAGGCGATCATCCTGCGCCACTGGACCGACTGCGCCGCGCATGAAGACACCGCGCGCATCGATATCGAAGGCATGCGCGCGCAGGACTTCGAGTATCCGTCCGGCTGGCTCGGCGCACTGGCCTGCCAGGCTGCCGGCATGCTCGGTGGCAACGACGCCCATGGCGCGATGTTCGATGCCGTGCAGTGGGCGCACCTGCACCAGCACCGCAACATCGGCGACGCCGAAGTCCTGCTGGATATCGCCGAAGCGCTGGGCCATCCACGTGGCGCCTTCGCTGACCACATGCGCAGCGACGCAGTACGCCAGCGCGTGCAGGTCGATCGCGCCGAAGCCGCTGCCCTCGGCGTCCGCTCCATTCCCACCGTGATCGGCGGCAACGGCCTGCGCCTGCAGACCCTGCCGCTGCCACACCTGCGCCAGGCCCTGGCGCACCTGGTCGCGGCCTGAGCCGCGCCCTCCCCCACCCTGCAAGGAGATTTCCCATGACCCCACGCACCCTGGCCACCGCGCTGGCCCTGCTGCTGGCCGGCACCGCAGCTTCCACCACCGTGTCCGCGCACGAACGCGTACCCTCCGGCCAGCAGGTCGGCACCAGCCCCTGGGGGCCGAAGGACGAGATCGGCCGCCTCAACCTGATCACCGAGGCCTCGCGTGCGGCGATCCTGTCGCGGGTCAGCGGCGGCAAGGCCTATGACCTGGCCACCGAGTACTACGTCGGCATGCCCAGCTGGCAGGATGCCGGCGACCCGCACTACCAGTTCTGGATGACCCACACCCCGCGCGGCACGGTGATGGATGATCCGATGGGCGTGGGCGAAACCATGAACCTCACCCGCAGCTACACCGGCACCGCGTTCTCGATGTACAGCCACACCGGCACCCACATCGATGCGCTGAACCACTTCGGCATCCATGGAAAGATCTGGAATGGCTTCGAGGCCGACAAACACCTCGGCGACCGTGGCTGGAAGGTCACCGGCATCGAGAAGTTCCCGCCGTTGATCGCGCGTGGCGTGCTGATCGACGTGGCCACCGCCAAGGGCGTGGACATGCTGCCGGACAGCTACCGCGTCACCCGCCAGGACCTGAAGGATGCGCTGGCACGCCAGAAGGTGAAACTGCAGCAGGGCGACGTGGTGCTGATCCGCACCGGCCGCATGCGCCTGTTCGAACAGCCCAAGGCCTACATGGCCAACCCGCCGGGCATGGGCCTGGACGCGGCGCGCTTCCTGATCGAGGACAGCGGCGCGATGATCGTCGGTGCCGACAACCTCAGCTTCGAGACCTTCCCCTCGGAGGTGTCCGACGACTACGTGCCGCTGCACACCTACCTGCTGGCCCAGCAGGGCGCGCCGATCATCGAGCTGGTGGCGCTGGACGAACTGGCCCACGACAAGGTCTACGAGTTCGCCTTCATCGGCGGCCCGCTGAAGATCCGCGGTGGCGATGCCGCGCCGCTGCGCCCGGTCGCGCTGCCGGTCCGCCCGTAACCGGGGGCATACCCGGGTAGCGCCGGGCCATGCCGGGGGGCCGACCTTGGTCGGCACCCCTACCCCTTCAGCAACCTGAAATCCGATCCTCCGATTTCATTAGTAATTCTACTCACAAGGCGAGTAGCATGTCCGGTCTCAGCCCCTGATATCGGCCCGTCGATACTCGCGTCATGCTCGCCGTTTCCGCCCGTTCCTGCCGCTTCCAGCCTGCCCGGCGCCTCCCCTGGAGGACCCGCTGATGGGTGCCGTCGTCGCCCTCGACCGGCTGCTTGACGGCCGCCAGCTGTGGCGCGGCGCGGCCCGCCAGGGGCCGGCCAGCGACCATCTGGCCAGCGGTCACCCGGCACTGGATGCGCGCCTGCCCGGCGGCGGCTGGCCCAGCAGCGGGCTATGCGAGGTACTGCAGGCCGCGCCCGGCGTCGGCGAACTGGCTCTGGTCTGGCCAGCGCTGGCGAAGCTGAGCCAGCGCGACCGCCCGATCGTGCTGGTCGCCCCACCCTATCGCCCGCACGCTCCGGCCTGGGCAGCGGCCGGGCTGGATCTGACCCAGCTGCAGATCATCCACGCCGCGCCGAAACAAGCGTTGTGGGCCACCGAACAGTGCCTGCGCTCGGCCGCCTGTGCAGCAGTGCTGTGCTGGCCACACCAGGCCGATGACCGCTCACTGCGCCGCCTGCAGGTGGCGGCCGACAGCGGCCAGTGCCTGGGCTTCGTGTTCCGCGAGGCGCAGGCGGCGCGCAATCCCTCCCCGGCCAGCCTGCGCCTGCAGCTCGACCACGGCCAGGTGCGGGTGCTGAAGTGCCGTGGCGGCCTGCCGCCGGCGCAGCCGTTGCCGCTGGCCATCGCCCACTGAGGCCGCGCCATGCACTGGGCCTGTCTGTTGTTGCCGCAGCTGGCGCTGGACAGCGTGCTGCGCCTGCAGCCCGACCCGCAGCGGCCACTGGTGCTGCTGCAGGGGCCGGCACAGCGTCGCGTACTGCGTGCGGTCAGCCCGTCGGCACGCGCAGCGGGGCTGCGCCCGGGCATGCTGCTGTCGGCTGCGCAGGTACTGGTGCAGGACCTGCATCTGCACGATTACGATCCCAGCGCCGAACAGCACACCCGGCAGCTGCTGGCCAGCTGGGCCTATGCCTACAGCTCGCAGGTCAGCCTCGATTTTCCGCACGCGCTGGTCATGGAAATCGGTGCCAGCCGCGCCCTGTTCGGCGACTGGCTGACGATCGAGCAGCGGCTGCGCAACGAACTGCATGAGCTTGGTTTCCGCCATCGCCTGGTGGCCGCGCCCACCGCGCATGCCGCGCGCGTGCTGGCCAACGTTCACGACGGCCTCGGCATCGATGCGCAGCAGCTGCCAGCGGCACTGGCGCAGCTGCCCTTGCCTCGCTGTGGCCTGCCCAGCGAAGCAGTGACCGTACTCGGCCGTTCCGGCCTGCGCACGCTGGGTGCGGTGCTCGAGCTGCCGCGCGACAGCCTGGCCCGGCGCTTCGCACCGGACGTGCTGCAGCAGCTGGATGCGCTGCGCGGGCTGCCCACCGCGCCACTGCGCTACTACCAGCCACCGGACCGTTTCGATGCGCGCATCGAATTCGAATACGAGATCGAATCCAGCCAGGCCCTGCTGTTTCCGCTGCGTCGCCTGCTGCTGGACCTGGCCGCATTCCTGTGTTCGCGCGATGGCGGCGTGCAGCGCTTCGACCTGCATTTCGAGCACGACATGCTGCCGGCCAGCGTGCTGACCATCGGCCTGCTGGCGCCCGAGCGCGATCCCGCGCTGCTGTTCGAGATCGCACGCAACCGCATGGAAGCGTTTGCCCTGCCGGCCGGCAGCCGCGCACTGCGCCTGCAGGCCGAGCAGCTGCCACCGTTCGTGCCCGCCGCGCGTGACCTGTTCGATACCCGGCCGGCACAGGCGATGCCCTGGAACCAGCTGCGCGAGCGCCTGCGCGCGCGGCTGGGCGATGACGCCGTGCAGCCGCTGGCGGTGCAGGCCGACCATCGCCCCGAACGCGCCAGTGGCATCCAGCCGCCAGCCAAGCCTCCGTCGTACTGGCCACTGCGCCCCGGCTGGCTGCTGGACACGCCGCAACCACTGCGTGATCCGCGGCTGCGCATCGTCACCGGGCCGGAGCGGATCGAATCGGGCTGGTGGGATCAGGCCGATGCACGGCGCGACTATTACGTGGTGGAAACTGCTCACGGCCAGCGCGGCTGGGCCTTTCGTGAGCGCAACGACCCGCATGCGCCGTGGATGCTGCACGGCTGGTTCGGCTGAGCCACCATGCACAGCGAACTGCCCGGCTACGCCGAACTGCACTGCCTGTCGGCCTTCAGTTTCCAGCGTGGCGCCTCGATCGCCGAAGAACTGTTCGCGCGCGCCGCCGGCCAAGGCTATCGAGCGTTGGCGATCACCGACGAATGCTCGCTGGCCGGCATCGTACGCGCTTGGCAGGCGGCGAAGACGCATGGCGTGGCGCTGATTGTCGGCGCCGAATTCCAGGTCGAGGATGGGCCGAAACTGGCCCTGCTGTGCACCGACCAGGCCGCCTATACGGGGCTCTGCCAGTTGATCACCACCTGCCGGCGGCGGGCCGCCAAGGGCGAGTACCGCTGCCTGCGCGAGGACCTTCTCGGCCTGCCCGTCGGCCTGCTGTGCCTGTGGCTGGACCGGCAACCGGCCGCCACCGACCTGGAACTGCTGCGCGCCGGCTTCGATGATCGGCTGTGGCTGGCGGTGGAGCTGCACCACGAACACGACGATGCACGCCGCCTGCAGCAGCTGCAGTCCTTCGGCGAACGCCATTGCCTGCCGCTGGTGGCCAGTGGTGATGTGCACATGCATGTACGCCGCCGCCGCGCCCTGCAGGACACGCTGACCGCGATCCGCCACCGTTGCAGCGTGGCCGAAGCTGGATGGCGCCTGTTCCCCAATGGCGAGCGCCACCTGCGCCCACGCACCGCGCTGGCCCAGCTGTACCCGCCTGAGCTGCTGGCCGAGACCCTGCGCATCGCCGAGCGCTGCCACTTCACCCTGGAACAGCTGCAGTACACCTATCCGCGTGAGCTGGTGCCCGAAGGGCATGATCCGGACAGCTGGCTGCGCGTGCTGGTCGAGCGTGGCATCCCGTGGCGCTGGAAGAACGGCATCCAGCCGGCACAGCGCGAGCAGATCGAACACGAACTTGCGTTGATCAAGCAGAAGAACTACGCCTCCTACTTCCTCACCGTGCAGGACATCGTGCGCTTCGCCCGCAGCCAGGACATCCTCTGCCAGGGGCGCGGCTCGGCGGCCAACTCGGCGGTGTGCTTCGTGCTGGGCGTGACCGAGATCGACCCGGCGCGCAGCAACCTGCTGTTCGAGCGCTTCATCTCCGCCGAGCGCGACGAGCCACCGGATATCGACATCGACTTCGAGCACGAGCGTCGCGAGGAGGTGCTGCAGTACGTGTTCAAGCGCTACGGCCGCGAGCGCGCCGCACTGACCGCGGTGGCGATCAGCTACCGTGGCCGCAGCGCGATCCGCGACGTGGCCCGCGCACTGGGCCTGCCGATGGACCAGGTCAACGAACTGGGCGCGGCGATGGACCACTGGGGCGGCAACATCCCATTGCCGGAAACCCTGCGCGAGCGCGGTTTCGATCCGGACACGCCGTTGATGCGGCGCCTGCTGGCGCTGACCACCGAGCTGATCGATTTCCCGCGCCACCTGTCGCAGCACCCGGGCGGCTTCGTGATTTCAGAGCACCCGCTGTCGACGCTGGTGCCGGTGGAAAACGCGGCGATGGCCGACCGCACCGTCGTCCAGTGGGACAAGGACGATCTGGATGCCACCGGCCTGATGAAGGTCGACTGCCTGGCGCTGGGCATGCTCACCGCCATCCGTAAATGCCTGGCGATGCTGCAGCAGCACGGCCTGCACAGTGGACGCATGGATGCGATCCCTGCCAAGGATACGAAGACCTACGACATGATCTGCGCCGCCGACACCATCGGCGTGTTCCAGATCGAATCGCGTGCGCAGATGGCGATGCTGCCACGCCTGCAGCCGCGCTGCTTCTACGATCTGGTGATCGAAGTGGCGATCGTGCGCCCCGGCCCGATCCAGGGTGACATGGTGCACCCCTATCTGGAACGGCGGAGGATCCTGCGCGAGCAAGGCCCGGAGGCACTGAACGACCCGGACAATCCGCTCTACCCACCGCAGCTGGAACGCGTGTTCGCACGCACGTTGGGCGTACCACTGTTCCAGGAGCAGGTGATGCAGCTGGCAGTGGAAGCAGCAGGTTACACACCTGGCCAGGCCGATGCCCTGCGCCGCTCGATGGCGGCATGGAAGCGTCGTGGCGGCCTGGAACCGCATCGCGAGAAGTTGCTGGCCGGCATGTTGAAGAATGGCTTCAGCCGCGACTACGGCGAGCACCTGTTCGAGCAGATCAAGGGCTTCGGTGATTACGGTTTCCCGGAAAGCCATGCTGCCAGCTTCGCCCTGCTGACCTATAACAGCTGCTGGCTGAAGTGCCATCATCCCGCCGCGTTCACCGCCAGCCTGATCAACAGCCAGCCGCTGGGGTTCTACAGCCCCGACCAGCTGCTGCAGGATGCACGCCGCCATGGCATCGGCGTGCTGCCGGTGGACGTGCGCCACAGCGACTGGGACTGCACGCTGGATTTCAGCAAGGGACCGGCGGCGATCCGGCTCGGCCTGCGCCTGATCGATGGCTGCAACGAACCCGTCGTGCAGGCCATCATGCGCGAACGTGCGCAGCGCCCGTTCGACGATGTGGGCGACCTGTGCCAGCGCACCGCACTGGATCGCCGCCAGCAGGGCCTGCTGGCCGATGCCGGTGCACTGCGTGGGCTCAGTGGCCATCGCCATCGTGCACGCTGGGATATCTCCGGCGTGGAAAACCGGCTGCCACTGTTCGACCAGGCCCGCGCCACTGCCGAAGCCCGCGTGCCGTTGCCCCTGCCCAGCGCCTGGGAGGACATGCAGGCCGATTATCGCAGCACCGGCACCACACTTGGCCGCCACCCGATCTCGTTCCTGCGCGCGCAGCTGCGCAGCCGTGGCTGTCTGGACGCTGCACAACTGGCCGGGCATGGCCATGGCCGTCGCGTGCGCATCGCCGGCCTGGTACGCATGCGCCAGCGCCCGCAGACCGCCAGCGGCGTCACCTTCCTCACGCTCGAAGATGAGACCGGCATGGTCAACGCCGTGGTCTGGCGACACCTGGCCGATCGCCAGCACCGGGTGCTGGTCGATACCCAGCTGATGCAGATCGATGGCCGCCTGGAACGCGTCGATGGCGTGCAGCACGTCATCGTGCAGCGCATGCACTGCCTGGATGAACTGCTGCAGGGACTGCGCAGCCACAGCCGCGATTTCCACTGACGATACACAACGTCACACAACGAACTGGCCATTGCCGGTCCGCATCCGCTATCGTCGGCACATCCAAGGAAGGACGACCCGATGCCCCGTGCGCTGCTGCTGACCACCCTGGTGGTCTCGACCCTCGCCCTGCTGGTTTCCGGCTGGACCGCCTGGAGCCTGCATCGCAGCCAATCACCACAGCGCATCATCGAGGCGCGCGGGCTGGTCATCCACGATGCAAGCGGCCAGCCGCGGGTGATCCTCGGCGCACCGGTTCCCGATCCGCTCAGCCAGGGCCGCACCCAGGGGCCGCGTGCCACCGCCCTGTCAGGCATGATCCTGCTCGGTCCCGATGGTTCCGAACGCGGCGGCTACGGCACCAGCGACCGCGGCGGCGAAGCCCTGCTGACCCTGGACGATGCCACCGGCACCACTGAAGTATTCAAGGTCGTCGCCAACCCGGACCGCGGCGCCAGCCTGATGGTCAAGCACCAGAACAACACCGGCGCCATGCTCACCTCCTGGCAGGGCAAGCCGGAGCTGATGTTCGTCGATGACAGCGGCCAGTCCTACTACGTGCGTCCCGGCGCCAACGCCGCGCCCTGATCTGCTTGTGTAGCGTCGAGCCATGTTCGACTGCTTCTATCAACAGCAGCCGAGCATGGCTCGGCTCTACAAAGGCGAAGCAACGTCGAGCATGGCTCGACGCTACAGAGCGAACACCGCCGCCAGGTCATCCGCCAGCTGCCGCAGCTGCGCTGCCCCCAGCGCAGCGCAGGTGATGCGCAGGCCATGCCCCGGCGCTGCCACCGAGAACACTTCGCCCGCGCGCACATGCCATCCACGCGAAGCCAGGGCCAGCACCTGCGGATGGCTGTCGGCCTGCAACGGCAGCCACAGGTTCAATCCTTCCATCGGCAACGGTGTCGGCAGGCCACGCGCATGCAGCAACTCCTGCAGCGAGCGCAGGCGCTGCTGGTAACGCTCACCTGCCGAAGCGATCTTCGCCCGCTGCGTTGCCGACGACAGCACCGAGGTCGCCGCATCCTGCAGCAGGTGACTGACCCAGCCGGTGCCGGACGCCAATCGCAGCCGCAGCCGCATCGCGGTCTCTTCATCGCAGGCCAGCCAGGCCAGCCGCAGGTCCGGGCCGAGCGGTTTGGACAACGAACGCAGCAGCGCCCAGCGCCGGCCATCCAGCGGCAGCACCGAGTGATAGGCCTGCTGCGAGAGCAGCGCGTAGTGATCGTCGATCAACACCGCCACCTGCGGGTAGTCCGCCAACAACTGCCGCAACGCCCGCGCCCGCTTCGCATCCAGGCTGGCCCCGGTCGGGTTGTGTGCCCGCGGGGTCAGCAACACCGCGCGTGCACCGGCCTCCAGTGCCTGCCGCAGCGAATCGACCTGCATGCCATGCGCGTCCACCGCCACCGGCAACGGCGCGTGGCCCACAGCGTTGAGCACGTTGAGGCTGCCGAGGAAGCACGGATCCTCCACCGCGATGCGATCCCCCGGCAGCAGCCACGCCGACAGCAGGCGTTCGATGCCATCGACCGCGCCATGGGTCAGTTCCAGCGCATAGCCCTCCGGGCAGTCCGCATCCAGCGAGGCGCGTGCCAGCGCCTCCAACCTCGGGTCGACCGTGCCCACGCCATACAGCCGTGGTGCGGCCGGGGCCAGGCGCAGGTTCGGCAGCAGGCGTGGATCCGGGTTGCCACCGGCCAGGTCCTGCAGGGCCAGCCCGGGCGTACTGCCTTCACGCGCCAGCGGCGGCGGCAGGCCACGCACCACCGTGCCGCGGCGGCCCGCCGTGCTGGCCAGGCCCGCCGCATCCAGGCGCTTGTAGGCAGCAGCCACGGTGTTGCGGTTCACTCCCAGCTGCTCGGCCAGTTCACGCACCGGCGGCAACACGCTGCCGGCCGGAAGGCGGCCCTTGCCGATGCCGTCGCGGATGCTGTCGAAGATCGACTCGGCGCTATGCCCGGTGATTTTCATTTTGTCCTATGCCAAAATATCTCTTGTCCTGTGCCAGTGTATCCCACCCTGGCCACCCTGCATTGGAGGTGCCCGCATGCCCCTTGCCGCTGCCGACTGGCCCGTCGCCCAGTCCGTTGAACAGATCGCCGCCAACCTGGTCACGGTGCGCCAACGCATCGCCGATGCCTGCGCCCGCGTCGGCCGGGACCCGGCCAGCGTGCGCCTGCTGCCGGTCAGCAAGACCGTCGATGACGCCCGCATCCGCATGGCGGTAGCCGCAGGCTGCCACGAACTGGGCGAGAACAAGGTGCAGGAGGCACAACGCAAGGCTGAAACGATGGCCGACCTGGGCGTGCACTGGTCGGTGATCGGCCATCTGCAGACCAACAAGGCGCGCTACGTGGCGCGCTTTGCCAGCGAGTTCCAGGCGCTGGACAGCCTGCGCGTAGCCGAGGCCCTGCAGCAGCGCCTGCAACTGGAAGACCGCACGCTGGATGTGTTCGTGCAGGTCAACACCTCGGCCGAACCGAGCAAGTACGGCCTGGAACCCGACGCGGTCGAGGCCTTCGTGCAGCAGCTGCCGGCCTTCGATCGCCTGCACGTGCGCGGCCTGATGACCCTGGCCATCTTCACCCCCGATGTCGAGCGCGTGCGCGCCTGCTTCGTGCGCCTGCGCGAACTGCGCGACCAGCTGCAACGCACCGCCCCACCCGGCCTCGACCTGTCGCAGCTGTCGATGGGCATGTCCGGTGATTTCGAAGTGGCCATCGAGGAAGGTGCCACCGTGGTCCGCGTCGGCCAGGCCATCTTCGGTGCCCGTGCCACCCCGGACAGTTTCTACTGGCCGAACAGCGGAGCACCGGCATGAAGCACGCGGTTGTCCTGCAACACGTTGCCTTTGAAGACCTCGGCACCCTGAAACCGTTGCTGCTGGCGCAGGGCTGGCAGCTGCACGTGCTGCAGGCCGGTGTCGATGTCCTCGATGGCGCCGAAACCGCCGATCTGCTGGTCGTGCTGGGCGGTCCCATCAGTGCCAATGACACAGGGACCTATCCCTTCGTCAACGACAGCATTGCCCTGCTGCAGCGCCGGCTGCAGCGGCAGCGGCCGACCTTGGGCATCTGCCTGGGTGCACAGCTGATGGCGCGGGCACTCGGTGCCAGTGTCGCTCCCAGTGGTGGCAAGGAAATCGGCTTTGCGCCACTGCTGCTGACCGATGAAGGCCAGCGTTCTCCGCTGCAGTCCCTGCAGGGCATTCCGGTACTGCATTGGCATGGTGAAGCGTTCGAACTTCCGGCCGGTGCACGCCGCCTGGCCAGCACGCCGGCCTGCCGTCACCAGGCATTCGCCATCGGCAGCCACGCACTGGCCCTGCAATGCCATCCGGAACTGGACGCCCGCCAGTTCGAGCGTTGGCTGATCGGCCACACGCTGGAGCTGGCCCAGGCCGGCATCGATCCCAACGACCTTCGCGCGCAGGCGCGTCGCTATGGCGCACCACTGGCTGCGGCCGCCACCGCGATGTTCGACCATTGGCTGCAGGACCTGCCGGAGACACCACAATGAACTACCGATTGCAGATCCACCGCGATGGCGCCCACTGGGGTCACTTCGACTGCAGCGGCCCCGATGCCCTGCAACGCATGGACGCCATCGCCGCACAGCTGCCTGCCGATCAGGGCTTCCAGCTGAAACGGCAGAAAGGGGTCAGCGAAGAGCGCATCCTGTCCAGCAATGCCGATGGCCTGCGCGTACTGGCTTCGCAGATCCAGTACCGCGACATCTGACCCGACGATGGTAGTGCCTGCCGCTGGTCGGCATCCGACGGGAGAACAGGTTTGCCGGCCAGCGGCCGGCACTACCCTGGCTGTTCGCCCGCGTGCGAAGCTTCACGGATGCTGACCCTGCAACGCGGCAACCACCACGGACTGCTCATCGCCCCGCGCTGGCCCTCCACCCGCATCCAACTGGAAGAAGAGGTACTGCAACGCCTGCTCGACGCGCAGGCAATGCTGCCTGCCGGGCTGCGCCTGCTGCTCACTCGTGGCTTCGAACCCAGCCACAGCCGTCTCGGTGGCTTCCGCCGCGTGGTGCGACGGCTCGGCATTGCGGTGTTCCGCACCTGCTACCCGCAGCGCCGCGATGAGATCGATGCCATCTTCGGTGCCAACGGCCACGACATCGATGGCCGTCATATCGATGTCTCACTGGTACTGCACGGCAAGCGGCTGCGGCTGCTGCCGCTGGGCGTGTTCACCCCACCGCGCTGGCAGGATCATCCCGTCGCCCATCATGCCGAAGCGGTCGCGCGGGTGAAGCGCAGCCTGCAGCATTGCGGCTTCGAGCTGCATCACAACCCCACCGAGGCCCTGCAGATCCACTGCGACTATCGCCCGCGCTGACGCCGCGGTGGCCCATGCATGCTGCGCCTCATGCCATAGATGCAAATGATTCTCTTTTGCTGTAAGGTGCAGCCGCTGCCCTTGCCGCCGCGGGCTGTTCCCTTTCCCAGTTGTCGCCCGCCCCGTGTCCACGCCTGTCGAACCGACGGATGTCGCGCAGCTGTGCGCGGCCCATTACCGGCCGCTGCACGCCCATGTCCGCCGCAAACTCCCGCAACGCAGCGACGCTGATGACGTCGTCCAGGAAACCTGGCTGCGTGTCGTCAAAGTCGCCACCAGTGGCCTGCTGAGCAATGGCCGCGCCTATCTGTACCGCGTCGCCCACAACCTGATCGCCGATCACTACCGGCAACGCCAGCGCCGTCGCGAAGAGGTGCTGGATGACACGCAGTTGAATGCCATCGCCGATCCTGCGCCGCTGCCCGAGCAGCGACTGCTCGACGCCGAACAACTGCGCCACCTCGACGCGATCATCGCCGCGCTGCCGCCACGCCCGCGCCAGGTGTTCCTGCTGGCCCGTGTGGAACAGTTGGCGCTGGCCGAGATCGGGCGCCAGCTGGGGATCAGCCGGCAGACCGCGCACGGCCATCTGCTGCGCGCCCTGGTCGCATTGCAGCAGGTGCCGGGCGCATGAGCCAGGAGACCATTGCACGCGAAGCTGCACGCTGGTGGCTGGATGCGCACGACGGTGACCGCGATGAGAACGCGTTCGAGCAATGGTGCCGGGCCGATCCACGCCATGCGGCGCAGTACCTGCACCTGCAGGAGTTGTGGCAGGCCGGTGCGGCGACGCCCAGCCTGCAGCGGCAACAGCAGCGCAGGCAACGCCGTCGCCTGCGCGAAGCCGGCATTGCGGTTCTGTTGCTGTGCGCGCTGGGTCTCTACAGCCGCCATGCCTCGCCACCCGTGGCACAGGTACTGCGTACGGCCGCTGGCGAGATCCGCGAGGAAACTCTTCCGGATGGTTCGCATGTCCTGCTGTCACCTGGCAGCGAAGTGAAGGTGCGCATCGATGGGCAGCGCCGCCAGCTCCAGCTGCAGCGCGGCCAGGCCTGGTTCCAGGTCACCGCCGATGCCGACCGGCCATTCCAGGTGCATACCCCACAGGGCACCGTCACTGCACTGGGGACCGCATTCGATCTTGCCGCGCAGGGCAACAGCAGCGTGGTCACCGTTACCGAGCATCGCGTGCGCGTGGACAGCGGCAACGTCAGCATGCTGGCCGACGACGGCGAGCAGCTGCGCTTCGATGGGCAGGCAACAGCCCATGCAACAACGGCTGCCCCCGGAACATTGGCCTGGCGCGAGCGGCGCCTGCACTGGGTCTCGGCCCCGCTGGCCGACGTCACGCAGGGCCTGGACCGCTGGCATGGCGGGCATACGTGGGTCGTCGGCGAGCAGCTGCGCCAGCAGCCGGTCACCCTGCTCGGCAGTGCCGACGGTGCAGCCAGCAATCGCGACCAGCTGGCCACGCAACTGCAGGTGCGCGTGCTGCGCCTCGGCGCGGGCATACAGGTGTGGCTGCCGCCACGCAGGGAGCAGCGTGATGGACCCTGACATCCGGCCTGCGACTGCGTCTACCCAGGATGACGACGTTCTGCGTCAGCCCCTGGAGCCCCCGATGCTGTGCCCCCGCCCCCTTGTCCTTGCCCTGTCGCTGGCCTGCACCAGCGCCCTTCCGCTGATGCCCGGCAGTGCCCACGCACAGACCGCCACACGCTCCTACGATCTGCCCGCCCAGCCGCTGGCGGCCGCGCTGGACGCCTACAGCCGGCTGACCGGTGTCGACCTGGTGATCGGCGCGGCGCTGCCTGCCGGTCATTCGGCCCCTGCTCTGCGCGGTGACTTCGACGATGCGCAGGCCCTGTCGCGCCTGCTGGCAGGCAGCGGCCTGCGACCGCGCTTCGTCGATGCGCGCCGCGCCGCCCTGGAACCGGCGCCGGCTGAACGCACCGATGGCAGCCGTCGCACCGGCCCGCTGCGGGTGCAGGGCACTACCGCGCACGGCCAGGCACCGGGCGCCGGCGCCAGCCAGTATGTACCGGCCACCCGCGATGGCTTTGCGCCCTCGGTCGGCAGCGAGCGCGTGGCGATGGCCGAACGCCAGGAAGGCAACAGCCTGCTGCGCTCGATGCCCGGCACCCACAGCTTCCATTCGCGCAGCCAGCCGGGCCTGCAGGTCAACATCCGCGGCATGACCGGTGCCGGCCGGGTCAACACCATGATCGACGGTGTCACCCAGACCTTCCGCAACAATGCCGGGCATGGTTCGGGCGGTCCGTTCGCCTATGTCGATCCCTTCCTGCTGGCCGGTGTGGACGTGCAGCGCGGTGCGGTCGCTGGCGGTGACGGCGCTGGTACGCTGGCCGGCAGTGCCAACTTCCGCACCCTGGATATCGACGATCTGCTGGGTGAGGGCCGTGACTGGGGCCTGCGCGCCGGCTATCGCCATGGCAACAACGGCTATGGCAGCGGCCGCACCTTCGCCGGTGCATGGCGCCACAGCGAAGAAGGTGGCGACCGTCAGTTCGGCCTGCTGGCCGCCGCCAGCAGCAGCCGCAGCAGCGAATACGCGACCGCGCGTGGGCAGAAGAACAACGCCGACCCCGGCAGCCAGCAGCCCAGCAGCTGGCTGCTGAAAGCACGCCTGCAGCCCAGCGACCAGCATCGGCTGGACCTGAGCCACATGCGTTACGAAAACGACTTCTACCACAACTACCCGTGGCAGATTTCCGCGCGCAACCAGCGCGCCAGCTACCACTACACACCCTATTCGCCATGGATCGACCTGCGCGCGACCTTCGCGAGCAACAAGACCCGGCTGTTCTATCCGCCGGTGGAAGATTCAAGCTACATCGGCCGCCGCACCCACAGCAGCCTGAGCAGCTGGACCCTCGACAACACCAGTCGCTTCGACATCGGCGCACTGCAGGCGCGCTGGAACACCGGCATCAAGCACCAGTCGGACATCTATGTGGCCGATACGCCCATCCTGCGCGGTGCCAACCCGCAGGGTCGCAGCCAGCTGGACAGCGTGTTCAGCACGCTGGAACTGCAGTACGACATCTACGCGCTGACTGCCGGCCTGCGCCAGGACCGCTTCGGCATCCGTGGCCACATCCCGGTGTGCTCGGATGTGCCCGGCCAGTGCGCGGAGATCAATGGCGGCGACATCGACGTGCGTCGCAGCGAGCGCGCACTCAGCCCGAGCCTGGCGGTTTCACTGCAGGCCACTGACTGGCTGCAGCTGTTTGCCGAGGTCTCGCGCACATCACGGCCGCCGCGCGTGCAGGAGATGTTCTTCGAGAAGATCCCGCTGGAGGACGCCAGCGTCGCCGACGGCATCGGCGCCAATCCGTTCCTGCGCCGCGAGCGCTCGCGCAACCTGCAGTTCGGCGCCAACCTCAGCATCGACTCGCTGCTGGTCGAGGGTGACCTGGCACAGCTGCGCATCACCCGCTTCGACAACCGCATCCGCGACTACATCAAGCCGCAGTACCTGCTGATCGTGCATCCGCCGGAAGTGGAACCGCTGGTGGTGCCGATCGACAGCGATCCGCAGCTCAATGCCTGGACCGATGTGCTGGATGCAGACGACTTCACCGCCACGACCCGCTGGATGAACCATCCCGGCGTCGTGCGCATGCGCGGCATCGAGCTGGAGGCGCATTACGCCAGCGAGCACTACCACGCCACGCTCAGCTGGACCCGCTCGCGCACCAGCGCACCGGCCATCGAGTTCGTCAACCTGGAAGACATCACCGCCCTGCCGGACCGCTATTGGACCCTGGACGTAGGCGGCCGCTGGTGGCAGCAGCGCGTGCAGGCCGGCCTGCGCGCCGCGTACTCCGGGCCCACCGAGGAGGGCTACGACTTCTTCCAGACCCGCAAGACCGGCGGCACCGGCGTGCTGCTGGACTTCTACGCGAGCTTCAAGCCCCAGGCCAACACCACGCTGTGGCTGAACATCGAAAACCTGCAGAACAAGGCCTATGACAACAATGCCTCGATCGACAGCATCTTCAGCCCGATCCTGGACCGCGGCAACGGCCGCGGCCGTACCGTCTCGATGGGCGTCAATGTGGCGTTCTAGCCGTCACTGGCTGCCCGTATGCCTGCTCGCGCTGGCCGCGGTGGCTGGCGCGCAGCCGGTGCCCGGCACAGTGATCGACCTGGCCACTGGCCAGCACCTGGACGAAGCCGCATTCGTGACACGCGCGGCGCACGCCCAGCGGCTGTTGCTGGGTGAACGCCATGATCTCGCCGGAGACCACGCCGCCCAGCGCTGGCTGCTGCAGGCCCTGCAGCAGCAGCGCCCGCAGGGTTCACTGGTGCTGGAAATGATCGCCAGCGAGCGCCAGCCACGCCTGCAGCGGGTGCAGCGCTGGCTGGCCAAGGGCCACCAGGCCGAAGGTGCACGCCTGCAGGAACTGCTCGACTGGGATACGCGCTGGCCGTGGGCCGCGTATGGCGGGCTGGTACGGGAGGCTGCCGATGCAGGCACGCCGTTGTTCGGCGGCAACCTGTCGCGTGCCGAGGTCAACGCGCTGCTGGCCTCGACCGAGGGCGTGCGATTCCCGGTGGCCGCTGCCCGCCAGCGCCTGTCGGCGGTGGTGCTGGCCCAGCACGCAGACGCGGCACCGATGCTGGAAGGGATGCTGGCCGTGCAACAGGCCCGCGATACGCGCATGGCGCGGGTGCTGCTCGATGCGCCCGCGCCAGCGCTGCTGGTAGCAGGTCGCTGGCATGTACTGCGCGGTACCGGGGTACCGGGGTACCTGTCACCGGATACGCCTGCGCTGGTGATCGCATTGGCTTCACCGGGTGAAACCGTCGATGCGGCAGATGCCGATCTGCTGTGGGTACTGGACGATGAGTGAGCGTGGCCAACACTGGCAGGCGATCGCGATCACCGTCGTGCTGCATCTGCTGCCACTGCTGCTGTTGGTGCACTGGGTCGCGATGCCGCCGATGCTGCCGCCGCCGGAGCAGGACGTGCGCATCAGCCTGCGCCTGCTGGCACCGGCCACGCCGCCACAGCCGGTAGAGGAGCGCCAGGCCGAAACCCCCAGCCAGGCGCAGCAGGCGCGTGCATCGCAACCCACAAAGTCGCCCCCGCCACCGAAGCCCACCGCCGCGCGCGAGGGCGAGCTGGCCGCCAGCGAAACGGGTGGCACGGGCCGCCAGCCACTGCCAGTCGCCCCGCCTGCGGCCGCGACCGATGCAAGTCCCGCACCGGCATCGATCACGGCCGCGCCGCCTGCTCCAGACGCGCCACCGGCAGACTTCCAGGCCGGCGCCGCCAGCGACCAGTGGGAAGCCCGCCTGATGGCGCGGCTGGAGCGTTACCGCTACTACCCTGCCGCCGCGCGCTCGCGCCGGCAGCAGGGCACTGCGTGGGTCAGGGCCAGCATCGACCGCGAAGGTCGCCTGCTGGCGCTGCGGCTGGAGCAGTCCAGTGGCCAGCCGATGCTCGATGACGCCGCGCTGCAGACCTTCCGTCGCGCGCAGCCGCTGCCGCCCATTCCCGATGAACTGAAGGCACCGCAGGAGCTGGTGGTGCCGGTGGAGTACTACCTGCGCTAGGCGGCATAAGCCTCCGCCTCGATCTCGAACAGCATGCCGTCCAGCGCCAGCCGCGGCACCGGGATCAGCGTGCAGGTGGGCGCGGCGCGGTTCGGCCAGCGCCGCCGCACCTGATGGGCGATGATGCCCAGCCGGTCTTCGTCGTGGCCCACCACCAGGATGCGCAACCGCGCCACATCAGCCAGGCTTGCCTGCACCGAGCGCAGCGCGGTCTGCAGGTTGTCCAGCGCCTGCCCGACCTGGTCTTCGAAACTGGGCGAGAGACGGCCCTGGGCATCTTCACCGCCCTGCCCGGCGACATGGATCACCCGTGCTGGCAGGCGCACCACCGCCACGTGGGAGTAGCCGTTCGCGGAAGGGTCGTAGAGGCCGGGAGGATTGGACAGCTCCAGCAGGCCATGGCTGAGGTCCGGTGTGGTCAGCAGGTTCATGCCGCGCGCCTCGTGGGGGTTGCAGGCAGTCTGTGACCTCAACCCAGGTTGAGGTCAAACGGATCCGGTGCAACAGACCGGTCTGCCACGCGCAACGATCACGCCGACGTGTAGAGCCGAGCCCGTGCTCGGCTGCGCTGCGCGAATGGCAGCCTAGCATGGGCTCGGCTCTACCGTTCCCCGCTCACGTCCACGCCGGGTCTGCCGTGAAATCGATGGTCAGCCAGAACGTGCTGCCGCGCGCATCCAGCCGCACCGCGATCTCATCGCGCATCGCATCAACCTCGCCCACCGACCCCAGCGGCGTACCCGGGTCGGCCAGCACATGGATCTCGATGAAGCGCATCCGCCCCATCTTCGCCACGTGACTGGTAAAACCGGCATAACCGCGCTCGGCCACGAATGCCTGCATCACCTGCTGCACGCGCCGGTCCAGATCATCCGGCGCCACCTGCAGTACTTCACGCATGGCCTTCCACGCGCTGCGCGCCGGCACCGGCAGCACCGCCAGGCTGATCAACGCCAGCACGATCGAATCCAGGTACGGCACCCAGTGGTGCCATTCGCCCCCCTGCAGGGCCAGGGCCAGTACGAAGGCCAGTACCACCGCCAGGCTCATCAACCCACCCAGCAGCCAGCCACGCACGTCCAGCCACAACAGCGCCGAGCGCAGATGCCGCGCTCGTTGGGCGACAAACAGCGCCATCGCCAGGTTGCTGGCACTCAGCAGTGCCGCCCACCACAGCGCGGGCCCGAATTTCACTTCATGCCCGCCCGTGGTCAAGCCAATCACCGCGTTGGCCAGCGCATACACGCAGGCCAGCGACAGGATCACCCCACCGAGTGCCTCGACCATTGGCTCCAGGTGCCAGTAGCCGTACTGGAAGCGCGGGCTCTGCTCCCGCGCCACCAGCCGCAGCACCGACAACGACACCAGGGTCAGCGCGACGTCGACCAGGCTGTACACGCCATCGAACAGGATGGCCTGCGATCCCACCAGCAGGCCACCGCCGAAGCCGACCGTGCTCACCGCCAGGGTGACCCCGATGGAGAACTTCAGGATGCGTTGCTCGCGCGCGGTATCCATCGTCCGCCGAACGACCGACCGTTGCCGGTCAGGCCTTCAGCACCTCCACCTTGTACGAAACCGCATCACCCTCCTGTTCGATGATCAGCCCGTGCACGTCCGACTCGAAGCCCGGGAAACGAGCGTTCTGTTCGCGGGCGATGCGCAGCGACTGGATGATCGGCTCGTCACTGTCGCCAAAGCGCTCGCCCGGCATGATGGTCGGAATGCCCGGCGGGTACGGCACCAGCATGGTCGCGGCGACGCGGCCACTGAGCTGCTCGATGTCGACCCGCTCGATCTCGCCCTTGACCAGATGGTTGTAGGCATCGGCCGGGGTCATCACCGGGGTCGGCAGATCCACGTACATCTCGCGCATCACCTTGGCCACCGCAAATTCCTGGTTGAACGCATGCAGTGCATCGCACAGGTCACGCAGGCCCCAGCCGGCGTAGGCATTGGGATAGTCGGCCGCCAGCGTCGGCAGTGCCTGGCTCAGCGGCGCGTTGCGGTCATACAGCTCCTTGAATGCCATCAGCTCGGTGACCAGCGTGCTCCACTTGCCCTTGGTGATGCCCATCGAGAACAGGAACAGCACCGAGTACAGGTTGGTCTTCTCCACGGTAATGCCGCGACCCCACAGGAACTTGCTGAGCACCGCCGCCGGAATGCCCAGCTTGCCCATGCTGCCGTCCATCGCCAGGCCCGGGGTCAGCAGGGTCACCTTGATCGGGTCGATCAGCACGTAGTCATCGACCAGGTTCTCGAAGCCGTGCCAATGGGCATCCGGTTGCAGGTACCACTCCTCGCGTTTGGCCACCAGCGGCGCCGGCGTATCACCCTTGTCCAGGCTGCGCTCGACCTGGGTCGGCTGCCACACACTGAACCACCAGTCGTCGCGGCCCAGATCGTCACGGACGTGCAGCATCGCGCGGCGGAACGCGATCGCCTCGTCGTGCATCTCCTGCACCAGCGAACGGCCAGCCTCGCCTTCCATCATCTTCGAGGCCACGTCGCAGGCCGCGATCACCCCGTAATGCGGGCTGGTCGAGGTGTGCATCATGAACGACTCGTTGAAGCGCTCGGCGTCCAGGTTGCGCTGCGCCGAGTTGCGCACGTGGATCATCGAGGCCTGCGAGAACGCCGCCAGCAGCTTGTGGGTTGAATGCGTGGTGAAGATGATCGCATCCTGCTCACGCGGCTTGCCTTTGGCCATGCCGTAGTGGTTCTCGTAGAACGGATGGAACGCGGCGTAGGCGTACCAGGCTTCATCGAAGTGCAGGAAATCGACCGCGCTGCCGATCTCATCAGCGATCTTCTCGGCGTTGTAGCACAGGCCGTCATAGGTCGAGTTGGTGACCACTGCGATGCGTGGCTTGGAGCCGGCCTGGTAGGCCTGGCTGGCCAGCGGGTTGGCAGCAATGCGCTGCTGCAGCGACTCCGGCGTGAACTGGTCCAGGCTGATCGGGCCGATGATGCCGTGCGCGTTGCGGCTTGGGGTGAAGTACACCGGCACTGCACCGGTCATGATCAGCGCGTGCAGCAGCGACTTGTGGCAATTGCGATCGACGAACACCACGTCACCGCGCGCCACCGTGCCGTGCCAGACGATCTTGTTGGCGGTGGAGGTGCCATTGGTGACGAAGAAGGTGTGGTCGGCACCGAAATTGCGAGCCGCCTCGTTCTCGGCATCCTTGATCGGGCCAGTGTGGTCGAGCAGCGAGCCCAGCTCCGGCACCGAGATCGACAGATCGCTGCGCAGGGTGTTCTCACCGTAGAACTGATGGAATGCACGGCCGACCGGCGACTTGGTGAATGCCACGCCACCCGCATGACCCGGTGTATGCCAGGAATAGTTCGACTCGGCCGCGTGATGGATCAGCGCCTTGAAGAACGGCGGCAGCAGGTTCTTCATGTAGTCTTCGGCTGCGCGCATCACCTGCCGCGAGATGAAGCTCTTGGTGTCTTCGAACAGGAAGATGAAGCCGTGGATGTACTTGAGCAGCTTGCTCGGCACCTTCTCGATGGTGCGGCGCTCGCCGTACAGGAACACCGGCAGGTTGGCGCGGCGCGCACTCTGCTCACGCAGGAAGGCAGTCAGGCGCTGGAACTCGCCATCCACCTCTTCGCTGCCATCGATCGAAATCAGCACTGCCGAGGCCGCCACGTAGGTGCGGGCACCGGCGCGCGCATCATCCAGGTTCAGGCCGCACAGCACGCGCTGGTCGTTGCTGCGCAGTTCTTCCACCAGGGCGCGGATCAGGATGCCGCCGATGCGCGGCGACTCGTAGTCGTTGTCGATGACAATGACCGGATAGTCCAGGGACTTGAAGTACACGTTGATTCTCCTTGTCGAACTCAGGAACGCTGGGCGCCGGCGCTGATGGCCGATGCCTCGCGGGCGCGCTGCCGCTGCTGGCGGCGCTCCTCGCTGAAGAAGGGATAGAACACGGTGATGAACAGCACGAACAGGAAGGCGTACTGCACGATGGTTCCCGACGAGCCGTAGATCGCCCACAGGCAGTACACAACGGTCAGGCTGGTCAGGGTCCAGAACGCACCGGTATGGACCAGGGTGTGCGAACGCTCGACCACGAAGTAGCAGGCCACGCACGAGTAGATGTAGGGCAGCAGGGTCAGTACCACGGCGGCCGACGTGATGACGTCGAACTGTGCCGACGCGGTTTCCGAGGTGGAGGTGACCAGCACCGCCAGGGTCATCAGCACCGCTACGATCAGCACGCCCTTGACCGGCACGTCATCCTTGTTGGTCTTGCTGAAGATGCTCGGGAACAGCCCGTCGTCGGACGCCGCCTTGGCGCTCTGTGCGGTCAGCAGGATCCAGCCGCCCAGCGAACCCGCCGCGCCGATGAAGGCGCACAGGCTGACCAGCGCACCGCCCCAGCCACCGACGGCCTTGGCCGCAGCCAGCGCGAACGGGGCATCGGAGGTCTGCAGTTCGCCGTTGGGCACCATGCCCATGATCACCGAGGAACTGGCGATGTAGGCGATGGCAGCCAGGAACACACCGGCCAGGGTGGCACGGGCCACGTTCTTCTCCGGGTTTTCCACCACGCCGGCGGTGACCGAAGCGGATTCGACGCCGATGAAGGCCCACAGGGTCAATGCCGCAGCACTGGAGATCGCGCCGAAGTTGGATTCACCGGACACGTTGTAGGCGCCCTTGAAGATGTCGGCATCGAAGAAGAACCAGCCGAAGATGGCGATGCCCAGGATCGGGACCAGCGCAAAGCTGGTGGTGACCGTCTGCACGCGGCTGACGAAGGCCGGGCCGATCACATTGGCGAAGCTCAGCGCCCACACCAGCACCAGCACCGCGATGCAGCGCACCAGCGGCTCGGACAGGATCGGGAAGAAGTAGCTGAAGTAGCCGACCGCCGCAATCGGGATGGCGACGTTGCCGATCCAGTTGGCGAACCAGTAGATGGTGTTGGTCTGGAAGCCCATGTAGGGCCCGAACCAGTCGCGCGCATAGGCGTATGGACCGCCCGCCTTGGGCGCCAGCTTGCCCAGCTTGGCAAACACGAACGCCAGCAGCAGCGCACCGGCGGTGGTGATCAGCCAGCCCCAGATCGAGGCGGTACCGATCTTGGCCAGGCTGGAGGGCAGCAGGAACACACCGGAGCCCATCATGTTGCCGGCGACGAGGAAGGTGGCTCCGACCACCCCGATTTTCTTTGCTTCTGCCATGACAATCTCCTGTACTGGCATGAGCCCGGTGCGGCCGGGCGTGGGGACGGTTGCGCTGGCGTAACGCCGCTGGCGCTTACTTGATGAAGTTGTATTGCAGGCTGCCCTGCACCCGGACCGTGTCGCCGCGCGCGCCGCCCTGCTGTTCCAGGCGCCCGTACAGCAGCTCCATGCCCATCGTCCACGACGGTGCCGGGCTCCAGATCAGGTTGAACACGCCGTAGCGGCTCTGACGGAATGCGTCGGCCGCCAGTGCAGCATTCCGCTCCAGGGTCAGCTGGCCGACGATCAGGTTCGAACGCCACAGCTCGGACCAGTAATGGGTGTAGCCAACGAAACCACCGTGCAGGTCCAGCGCATCAAGGCGGCCATCGGCACCGACCACCGCGTCCAGCCCGGAGCCGGTCAGGTCAGCGGTGTAACGGCTCAGGCCGCGCCCACCGAGGGCACCGAACAGCAGCAGGTCGCGCTCGCCCACCGACGCCGATCCGCTCAGCTGCAGGCCACCGGCCATGCGCCGGTCGCGCTCATCGTCACCGTCATACGCCAGGCTGCGTGCCACCGCGCCCAGTTGCAGGTGGCCCCAGTCGCGCTCCATGCGCGCCGTCACCGTCATATCCGGCAGCCGGTTCACCGCCGCGCGCTCATCGCTGGCACCGGCAAGTTCAGTCTTCGGATCTTCGGCGGCAACAGTCAGGGTGTTGCCCTTGCCCATCGCAAAGCTGTGGTGGATGCCGGCCACCAGCAGATAGCCCGCACCACCCGGACCGGCGAAATCCAGCGTGTCAGGCAAGCTGTCCGGATCCATGAAGCTGGAATAGCCGTAGCCCGCGTAGGTATTGCCAAGCTGGCCATAGGCGTGGCGCAGGCGGAATTCGTAACCATCACTGCTGCCGAAGAAGTCGTTCTCCAGGTAGAAGCGCAGGTTCCCGTGCGAGGTCGGGCGCCGCGCCTCGAAACTGAAGCGGGTCTGCTTGGCATGGATGTTGAAATTGGACACGTCACGATGACGGCCGCCCACTGGCATCGACGAAGGAATGAACTGATCTTCGTCGCCGGCTGCGCGCGAATCGGCGATGGCATCGAGCTTGGCGTAGCCGCCGATGCGGATCACCGTATCGGTGCCGGGAATGGCGAAGAACCCCTTCAGATCCGGGTCGGTTGGGCCGGCCGCACTGTCCGGTCGCGATGCCGCGGTGGAAGGATCGGCCACCGATTCACGCTGCGGCAGCACCGGTTGTGCCACGCCCGGCACCTGGGTGGGATGCAGCAGATGGGTAGCGCCTGCAGGTGCGGTCGCAGGCGCAGGGATCTGCGCGACGGCAGGCGCAACCGCGCCATTGCGCTGCTCAAGCCGATCCAGCCGCTGCTGCATGCCCTCCAGTACCTGACGCATGGCCGCGATCTCACGGCGCAGCGCCTGCGCGTCCTCCTTGTCATCAGCCTGTGCATATGCCGGCGTGATCGCCAATACGGTCAAGCAGGCCAGACTCAGTACCGCCACGCGCATTGCATCCTCCCTGGACGTCCATGTTCATCTCGCAGGCCGAACGCACGCATGCGCGGCTCCGGCCCCACGTTGCAGTTGCTGGAAATGCGGATACTGCGTCGACGGCGGCGGCCAGCCTGCGCACTGCAGGCAACAGGACGATGACACTGCCCTGCCCGCACCGATGTCGACTCCATCAAGGCCGCGCTGCCAAAGAGGTGGCGACCGCAGCGGTCTGGGTAACAAGCACGGAGTGAGAATGTCGTGAATGGCTGTGCCGGCCGACCCTGATCAGGGCGTGGCGAGCGCGGCATCCGTCGCGCAGTGACGCTGTATTCCATGCGTCACAGGCTAATCCGCCTGTCGTTTTTGGCCTTGATTGGAATCAAGGCGCGATGCTTGATGTCAGTCACGATTCAGACGTGACGATGAACCAACGTTGCGCGGGCCTGCAACCGGAAGGCCGGCCACAGAATGCAACAGGCCCGCATGCTGCCATGCGGGCCTGTGCAATGTTTCATGAAGCTGGCGCCACTCAGCGCGGGCCAAGCACCGTCTGCAGATCGGCACCCTGCGGCAGGCCCGCACGACGCTGTACCTGGCCCTGTGCGTCCTGGAACAGAATGCCCGGCGTGCCCTGGAAGCCCATTTCGATCATCAGTACCTGATTGGCATCGAGCTTGCCAGCAATTTCGCGGCTGATGTTCGGCAGCGCCTTGATGCCACCGCGATCAAAATCGTGCTCGTTCTGCAGCAGCGCTGCACTCGGGTCACGGGCTGCGAGGATGGCCGCCGCCTTGGCCGGGCTGTCCTCGCGGATGACGCCGACCATGATGTGACGCAGCTGCACCTTGCCCGCATCGACCCACGGCCGTGCCGCTTCCCAGAACTTGTGGCAGTAAGGGCAGTTGGCATCGCTGAAGGTATAGACCACGCGCGGCGCATCGGCCTTGCCGTCACGTACCCAAGCGCTGGATTCCAGTTTGGTCCACATCTTGGCCGACATCGGCGAGGCCACCAGCTTCTCAACGGCCTCAGCGGCTACATCGTTGCCCTCCGCATCGAACAGGCTGCCGACCAGTACATGCTTGCCATCAGCAGTGACATAGGCCGCTGCCGGCTGCTGGCCGCCGACCACGCCGGCGAAACCTCGCAGGCCACCGGGGGCATCGAATTCGGCGACGACCTCGAACCCATGCTTCTCGATGCCCTTCAGCACCGCAGGGCGATCGCCCTTGTTGGCAGCGGCTGTGGCGCTCGCTGCCGGTGCCGCGGCGGTCTTGCCCGGCGGCGTCTGTGCCTGGCTGCAGGCGGCCAATGCCAGCAGGACCGGCAGCAACAGCACCGCCGGGGCGGTGCGCAGGGAAGTCGACAACATGGGAACTCCGTAGTGAGATGCCCGCGCAGGCTACCGCAGCCGGCGCAGTTTGTGTTCAAGACCCGCTGCCGTCAGTTCGCCGAGGTGCAGTTCACGCAGGCGCCCTTCGGCGTCGAAGAACAGGGTCGAGGGATAGGCCTGCACACCCAGCACCGTGGATGCCGCAGCGTCATCGTCCAGCAATACGTTACCCAGCAGGAGCCGTTCGCGCGCAACGAAACCCTGGACCTCCTCAAGGGTTTCACCCTGGTTGAGGAACACGAACTGCACGTCCGCATGTGCCTGCTGTGCCGCTGCCAAGACCGGCATCTCGCGCCTGCAGGGACCACACCAGCTGGCCCACAGGTTCAGCACCAGTGGCTTGCCACGAAACTGCTGGAGGTCCACCCTGCCCCCTTGCAGATCAGCAACCTGCAATACCGGCAAGGGCATCCGCCGCTCCTGCCAGGCGGACAACAGCTGACTGCCGCCCGCCCAGAGCAGCACACCTGCCAACGCCGCGCCCAGCACCGGGGCGCGCAACGCCCGCCATGGGCGCAACCGCCACAGTCCCCATGCCAATCCCGCAACCAGGACAACCGCGAGGTGGTAGCCACCATCGGCAATCTGCAGAATGCTCCACGGCGCCTCGCGATACAGCGCGAAGTTCAAGGCCACGAAGCTGATGCGACCACACAGCAGGCCCACCAGCAGCATGTCCAGAACCATGCTGGGTGCGGAAGGCAGCGGCATGCCGTCCTTCCTGCGTGGCCACAGACGCGCCACGGCCATCGCCAGCAGTACGCACACGAGAATCAATACCACCGGCATCGGCACCGGCCCAACGCTCGACATCAGACCACCTGTTCAATCGTCCACTGGCTGCATGGTCGAAGTGTCGCACTCCGGTTGCAAGCCCGACGATACTGCCCGCATCAGGCCGCGCTGCGCCCCAGTTGCATCACCGACGGCGATTGCAGCCCGCGCAGACTGCCCGCCACCGACGGCATCAAGGGCCGCTCGCGGCGCTTGCTGCTGACGTGACGCCGATAGTTCGCCGGCGTCATGCCAACGATGCGCAGGAACAACCGGCGAAACGCACTCTGATCGGCGTAGCCGACGCCCCAGGCCACCTCATCGATACCCGCTCCCTGCTGCAACAGGGTCTGCGCCTTGGCGATGCGCAGCCGTTGGCAGTACTCGATCGGCCGCAGGCCGGTGGCCTTGAGGAACCGCCGCTGCAGCGTGCGCGGCTCCAATCCGGAGACTTCGCAGATCGCGGCGAGGGTGGCGCCGCGTGCCGCCGTGGTGTGCAACCAGCGCTGTGCCTTCAATACATCACGATCGCCATGTGCGAAGTTGGCGCTGAAGCGTTCCAGATCCTGCTGGATCGTGGCGGGCACGGTGATGCCCAGCTGCTGCGCCACCGCACTGGCCACGCCCTGCCCATGCAGCCGGTACAACAGCCGCAGGCCCAGGAAGCGCCAGGCCTGGCCCCCGCCGACCGTCAGCAGGTCGCCGTCATCCACCAGCGCCCGCTCGCTCGGCACCCAGCTCGCGGCCTGCGCCTGCAGGCCTGGATGGCGCCCGAGATCGGGGCCACTGACCGTACGCCCGGCCAGCAATCCGGCCCGTGCCAGCACGCTGACGCCATCACTGGCGGCGGCCAGCAGGCTGCCACCGTCATAGTGCGCGCGCAGCCAGTCCAGCAGGACCTCATCCGCGCGCAGGCACGCGCCGGCACTGATCTGGCCGGGAACCGCAATCACAGCCGGGATGGCCGCATCGAGCATTTCCGCACCCGCAATACGGTGCACACCAGTCTGGCTGGCCGGCACGATCCAGCGGGTGACCAGCACCCTCTTGAACGGCCGGCGCTGCTGCTGGGCAAGGCGATTGGCAACGTGCGCCATTTCGGCCAGTACGGAGGCGGCAGACGGATCACCTCCCGGGTATTCAACCACCGCGATCTCGACGAATCCTTCGTTCCTGAATCCTTCCACAGACCACCTCCTCGGTTCGTTGCAGGCCATCGAACGGCCGGTTCAGGCGAAGGGTAGGAACTGGCCCATCGGCGGGGCTATGAAGAAAGTTGCAAAGTGCGCTGAATGCGCGCACCCGGGCCAAGCCTTGACTCTCGACCAGACTCCAGGCTTCACAATGGCCGGCAGCATCCGCAGGAATCCGCCATGAACATTGGACAACTGGCCCGCCAGGCGGGCGTGCCGATCGATACGGTGCGCTACTACGAACGACAGCAGCTGCTGCCGACCGCAGCCCGCTCGGCGGGTGGCTACCGCATCTTCGGCGAGCAGGATCTGCGCCGGCTGCGATTCATCCGCCGCGCCAAGGCGCTGGGCTTCAGCCTGGAAGAGATCGGCGAGCTGCTCGTACTGAGCGATCAGCACTCGCAGGACATGGGCAGCGTGCGCGACACCGCGCAGGCCCGCCTGCAGGACATCGCGCAACGGATGGCCGAGCTGCAGCGCATGCACACCGCACTTTCGCAGCTGGTCGACGCCTGCCCCGGTCACGGCACGCTGGACCAGTGCCCGATCCTGGCGGCACTGACCGACAACGTTGCACAGGCGAAAGGCGACTGACATCGGCTTCGCAACGCACGTGAAGAAAAGTGCAACAAATGCTTGCCAACCCCCTGGGGCAAGGCTATTATTTCGCTCCTCAGCGACGTGGGGCCATAGCTCAGCTGGGAGAGCGCCTGCATGGCATGCAGGAGGTCAGCGGTTCGATCCCGCTTGGCTCCACCAATCTTTCGGCATTAGGCCGTCGAAAGGTCGCTAAAGAACATTGATGAGAATTGCGTCCCCATCGTCTAGAGGCCTAGGACATCACCCTTTCACGGTGGCGACCGGGGTTCGAATCCCCGTGGGGACGCCACTCATCACGAACAACGAGGACCCGGCCGATAACCGGGTCTTTTTTGTTCACCGCCTACCAGCAGTCAGGTAGTGGCGTTGCGGTTCCCCTGCCCTCGCGGCCGCGGTTGAACCGGAACGAAAAAAGCTCAAAAAAAGCTTCCACAAACGTGAACACGCAGGTATGATAGGCGGCTCGGTAACACGGGGCCATAGCTCAGCTGGGAGAGCGCCTGCATGGCATGCAGGAGGTCAGCGGTTCGATCCCGCTTGGCTCCACCACTTTCGACATTAGGCCGTCGAAGGTTCTACAACTTGAAGTTTTTCGTGCGTCCCCATCGTCTAGAGGCCTAGGACATCACCCTTTCACGGTGGCGACCGGGGTTCGAATCCCCGTGGGGACGCCAGTTTCAAAACGGACTCTGCTCCCGGCAGATCATCCGGAGTTTCATTGGGGCCATAGCTCAGCTGGGAGAGCGCCTGCATGGCATGCAGGAGGTCAGCGGTTCGATCCCGCTTGGCTCCACCACTTCGACATTAGGCCGTCGAAGGATCTACAACTTGAAGTTTTCGTGCGTCCCCATCGTCTAGAGGCCTAGGACATCACCCTTTCACGGTGGCGACCGGGGTTCGAATCCCCGTGGGGACGCCAATTCTTTAAAACCCCGGCTTCGGCCGGGGTTTTTCTTTGCCTGTGATTCCTGGGAAGGCCCGAGCCGCGCATGGCTGGCCTCAGCCTGGACACACCTCAGAACCGGCGATACATCCCGATCGATGCAGGTGCGGTAGGTGCGAAACCAAACTGCGCGTACAGCCGGTGCGCTTCACCATCTGCCAGAAGGCTGACGTATGCCGACGGCGGCAGGTTTGCCTGCATCCAGCCATCCAGGCGACGCATCACTTCCTTGCCCAGGCCCTGCCCCTGCAGGCGCGGCAACACGGCGATATCGCAGACCTGCAGGTGGCAGCCCCCATCGCCGACGATGCGCCCCATCGCCACCAGCTCGTTGCCCTGGTAGGCGCACACGCCATACAGGGTCTTGGGCAGCGCGCGTGCCGCCGCCTCCTGGCTCTTGGCACTGAGGCCCGCCAGCACACGCAGCTGGCAATAGTCTTCGACCGTGGGCACGGCGTCGCGGAACTGGCAGGCGACGGAATCATTCATGCGCTTTCTCCCTGTAGGTCGGGCTATCCTGCCTCATCCATGTCGCAACTGCTGCGACCCGCGCCTGCAGAGTTCCCATGTGCTATTCCGCCCTGATCCGCGCCGACTACGCCAAGCTGGTGCGCGAGTTTGGCGCCATCCTGTCGCTGGAAGAATTCGCGGAGCTGTACGCGCACGATCCCGGCAAGAAGCGCCCCAGAACTCCCAAGGCCATGGATGACGGCTTCGCCGGTGCGCGCACCGAGCAGGGCCGCGACATCGTCGCGAAAATCCAGCAATGGCATGCGCAGGAGCGCCAGGATCTGGAAGCGGAGCTGGCCCGCCAGCGCGAGCGACGCGATATCGCCAACGCCACGCTGGCGACCCGCCCCACCCAGAAGGCACGCAACGACCTGCGCGTAGCCGGCAACCGCATCGATCGTGCGCAGGCCCGGCTGGAAGACCTGCACCGGGTGCAGCTGCTGCCGCGCGACAACCGCATTTTCCCTGGCACCTACGCACCGGTCATGGTCAGCGAGGGCGGCAAACGCGTGATCAAGCCGATGCGCTACCAGTGCCGGCTGCCGGACAAGCCGGTGCGCAACGACATCCTCTATCCCGGCACCTACAACGCGAGGCGCGACAGCCTGGAAGGCTATTGGCGCGGTGCGTTCGGCCTGCGCCACGGCGTGGTGGTGGTGCAGGCGTTCTATGAGCACGTACCGCGTCACGCCATCGCCGGCCGCACGCTGGGTGCCGATGAGAAGGAGCAGGACGTGGTGCTGGAGTTCCGGCCTGATCCCCCGCGCGATCTGCTGCTGGCCTGCCTGTGGGCGGAATGGGAAGGACCGGAAGGTCGCCTGCTGTCATTTGCCACCATCACCGACACGCCTCCGCACGACGTCGCCGCTGCGGGCCACGACCGCGGCGTCGTTCCCATCCGCAGGGAACACCTCGATGCCTGGCTCAATCCCGATCCGGATGATCTGGCGCGGCAGTACCGCATCCTCGACGACCGCGAAGAGATCCGCTACGTGTACGAAGAAGCCGGCTGAATACCGCGCACAGATGAAAAACCCCGCCTGGGCGGGGTTCATGGATCAGGGATTGCCGCCGCACATCGCCTCTTCGCAGAAGGCCTGTTCCTGCAGGCATTGTTCGACCTCACCACCCCGCGCGATGCAGCTCTTGTAGAGCTGGAAACAGGGCTGGCCGCACCACGCGGCAGAGGCCGTACCACCGAAGACCGCCATCGAAAGGACACCCGCAGCAACCATGCGCTTGATCCACTTCTTCATGCCACTCTCCTTGTAGGCCTGAGCATTCAGGCCCGGGCAGGATACGCCCACCGCTTCAGCATGCGCCAATCAGGCCCTGGCGCTGGCGCGGCCCACTGCGCGTACCAGTGCCTGGCTCAGGTCTGCCGAGAGATACGGCTTGACCAGCAGCACGCCGGCCAGCATCGGCTCGGGCAGCTGCTCGGCCAGCATGCCTGTGGCCAGCACGAACGGCACGCCACGCGCCGACAGCGCCGCGGCCACCGGCTCGCTGGTTTCATTGCGGGCCAGGCGGTAATCAAGCAGGGCAACGTCCGGGGTCGACGCCTCCAGCAGGCGCAGTGCCTCAGCGACGCTCGCGGCCAGACCCACCACCGTCGCACCGGCGTGCACCAGCTGCATCTGCAGCAGTGCGGCACTCATCTCGTCGTTCTCGACCACCAGCACCCTCAGGTCCTGCAACACTGTCATCGGCTACCACTCCTGGAGGCATTCAAGCCGCCGCAGTATAGCCACCACTGGGCCGAAGCCGACAGGACGCGCCCTGATCGGCCTCCCCACTATGAAAGCCGTGCCGACCTCGTTTACAATCGCACGCTGCCTGCCGGTGTGGCGGAATGGTATACGCAGCTGACTCAAAATCAGCCGGGGGTGACCCCATGAAGGTTCGAGTCCTTTCACCGGCACCAAAGACCCTTGCGGCATAAGGGTTTAAAAGAAAATGGCGTAATGGAGTCGTGAATCTTCCGGCTCCGCCTTTTTTCTTCATTCTCTCTCGCTACACACCGCCGCGCATCTGCTGCAGCCCCGCCCTCAACCGCGCCTTGCTGCGGATGTCCCTCGCTCGGGGTTTCGTCTCCGCCGGCGGCTTGCGCGGCTCCAGCGCTGCCTTGATCCGCTCGATCTCCTTCGCCCCAGCCTCAGCCAGGCGCCGGGCCTGTTGCTGCTGCTCGCGGGTCGGGGGTAGGCCCGGCAGAGGCGTGGCCGGCGCGGTGAGCGTGCTGTCGGTCAGGGGGTCCACGGCCTCGCGCGGCGGCAGGCCCGGGTAGAGCCCCACCGCACACCAGTGCTAAGCCAAGCGCCTATTCTGGCGCACGCTATCAGCTGTCACGAACCGTCCCTGCTCGGCGTCCCTACCTTTGAGTGGACCGACTCCGGCCCACACTTAGAGGAAAAGGACGTTAGAAATGAACCGAGCGAACTGGTTTGTGGTCTCTCCCGAGGGTGCCAAAGCGGTTGGACAGCTCCATCACTTTGTGACCACCGGCACATCGTTGCCCTCAAAATTGATCCACCTGGTGTTCTTGCGCGTTTCTCAACTGAATGGATGCGCGCACTGCATAGACATCCACACACGCGATCTACTCAAGGAAGGCATGCCCTTCGACACAATCACCCTTCTGCCTGTTTGGCACGAAGCCTCGTACCTGTTCTCGGAGCAAGAGCGCGCCGCGTTGGCATGGTCTGAGGAAGTGACGCTTGTCAGCGAGACCCACGCATCTGACGAGGCGTATCAGGCCGTGGCCGCAGCCTTCAGCGAGAAGGACCTTGTCGATCTTACGCTCACCATCGCGGCAATGAACGCGATCAATCGGCTAGGCGTGAGCTTTAGGCTCAAGCCCCGTGCCAAGCCCGCTACCGAGTAACGACACCGGCGAGCGCTGGGCATTGGCCCAGCGCCGCGTCAGCGCCGCTTTGATCCGACTTTTGCCTCCCTCAACCGAGCCTTAGCGGGATCCGTCAGTCTGGGCTTGGTCTCCGCCGGCCGCCGGATCGGCTCCAGTGCCGCCATCACCCGGGCGAACGCGGCAGCAGCCGCCTCGTCCAGGGACTCGGGCTGGCGGTACTGATGATCGACATCGACCACTTCAAACGGCTCAATGACACCTACGGCCACCCGGAAGGCGATCGTCGCCTGCAGTCGGTGGCCGCCATTCTTGATGGCTGCCTGCAACGGGGTGACGATCTGCTGGCCCGCTATGGCGGCGAAGAGTTCATCGCCGCCCTGCCCTCGCCCGATGCCGCCCACGCCCTGGGCCTGGGCGAACGGCTGCGCGCTTCGGTCGAAGCCGCAGCCCTGCCCGCCCCTGAAGCCACCGTCACCATCAGCATCGGCGTGGCCTGGCAGGCACCGGGCGAAGACCGCGATCCGCGCGACCTGGTCGAACGCGCCGACCAGGCCCTGTATCGCGCCAAGCATGCCGGCCGCAACTGCGTACGCGGCGACACCGGCACCACGGAAGACTGGTCCAGGCGCCGCGTCTAGACCGCGTGCAGCGCCGCCGCTCCATGCCGATGCCCGGCCCCGCCCTGCACGCGGAAGCTGGCCACGGTCTGCAGCAGCTGCGCCGACTGTTCTTCCATGCTGCGCGCCGCCGCCGACGCCTCCTCGACCAGGGCCGCGTTCTGCTGGGTGCCCTGATCGATCAGGTCAACCGCATGATTCATCTGCTGGATGTCGTCGCTCTGCTGCTGCGAGGCAGTGCTGATTTCGGTCATCAGGTCACTGACCCGGCGCACGTTGATCACGATTTCATCCATGGTGCGGCCCGCGCTCTCAACCTGCGCCGTGCCGGCGCCCACATTGGCAACCGACTCATCGATCAGGTGCTTGATCTCCTTGGCTGCGCTGGCCGAACGCTGCGACAGCTCGCGGATCTCGGTTGCAACCACGGCGAAGCCACGGCCATGTTCACCGGCACGCGCAGCCTCCACCGCTGCGTTCAGCGCGAGAATGTTGGTCTGGAAGGCGATGCCGTCGATCACCCCGATGATGTCGACGATGCGCCGCGACGAGGCGTTGATCACCGCCATCGTCTCGACCACCTCATGCACCACATTGCCGCCTCGCGCGGCGACGTCGGCCGCTCCACCGGCCAGCTGGCTGGCCTGGCGCGCGTTGGTGGCCGTGCGCTGCACGGTCTCGGCCAGTCCCTTCATCGACACGGCGGTTTCCTCCAGCGAGGCCGCCTGCTGCTCGGTGCGCTGCGAGAGGTCGCTGTTGCCCTGTGCGATTTCAGTCGCGCCGACTGCGATGGTGTCCGCAGCGAACTTGATCTGGCCGATGATGGCCGCCATCGCCTCGACCAGCGAATTCACGCCTTCGCACAGTTCGGCGATCGACCCGTTCTTGTCGGCGGTGGCCACGCGCTGGGTCAGGTCGCCCTGCTTGGCGGCAGCCACCACCTCGCGGGTCTGCGCCACGGCGCGCTGCATGGCCTGGTTCTCATGCACCTGCGCGGTGATGTCGGTGGCGTACTTGACGACCTTGAACGGCTTGCCGTTGAGGTCCAGGATCGGGTTGTAGGATGCCTGGATCCAGACCTCGCGCCCGCCCTTGCCCAGGCGCCGATACTGCCCGGCGTCATACTCGCCACGCCCCAGTTTCTCCCAGAACTGGCGATATTCGACGCTGCTGCGATGCTCGGGCTCGACAAACAACGAATGGTGCTGCCCGCGCACCTCGTCCAGGCTGTAGCCGGTGGCGGCCAGGAAATTGTCATTGGCCGACAGGATGCGGCCATCCATGCTGAACTCGATCACCGCCTGCGACTTGGCGATCGCGGCCAGTTGCCCCGCCGAGTCGGCCGCCTGCAGCTTCTGCGCGGTGATGTCGGTCGCGAACTTGACCACCTTGTACGGCCGCCCCTGGCGGTCCAGCACCGGGTTGTACGAGGCCTGGATCCAGATCTCGCGCTGGCCCTTGCCGAAGCGGCGGTACTGTCCGGCGTCATATTCGCCGCGCCCCAAGCGCGCCCAGAAGTCGCGGTATTCAGCGCTGCGCGCCTGCTCGGGGTCGACGAACAGGGAATGATGCCCGCCCTGGATCTCCTCCAGCCGGTAGCCCATCGCCTGCAGGAAATTGTCATTGGCCTGCAGGATGGTGCCGTCGAGCGCGAACTCGATGACGGCCTGCACGCGATGCAGCGCGGCCACCTGCGCCTCCAGCTCGGTGCGGTCGGTCACCGCCTTCTCTGTGCGGGTGCGTTGCTGCGGCGCCAGTGCGCCAAGCAGCGCACGCCACGGCGACCAACGGGTATGCAGCTCGGCCGGCGCCTGCGCGCCCGCCGTGAAGCCTGGAATGAGCATTGTCTGATCCTCGGTGTCCGGTAAGCGGTTGTGACCCGACGGGCGGGACGCCCGGCGGCAACATCAGTTGCCAGGGACTACAGGTGCCAACCGGCACCTCTCGAGCGACTGCCAAGAACGTCTGCTGCGGCTGCGATCGGCATCTAGGAGCGGCGGAACACACTGCGCGGACCGCCCATCGGGGGCAGTCTGGGGTCCTGCGGCGGGTGACTGGAGCGGGATCCAGAGGGAGTATCGGCGATGCCGTCGGCCGCTTTAGCGGGATTCCGCGACGTCCGTCGCAACTCCGTGCATTGCAGCCGGAATGCGGTAGACGATTGCTGTGTACTTCACGCCCTGCTCACGTGCCACCGCCTGCCCACCGAGGGACTCAGCCAGTGAACGGCTGGACCGGTTCCGTTCCGCCACCGGGTAGCGGAACGCCGCACAGCGCAGGCGCTCGGAGGCCGCCGACCACACCGCCGCCACGGCTTCGCGGCCATAGCCGTGCCCATGCATCACTTCTGCGATCCAGATGCCCAGCTCGGGTTCTGCTTCCCCGGCTCGATGCAGGCCTGCCAGGCCAAGGAATACATCATCCTCGCGCCTGCGGATCACGAACGTGATGTCGGTCCCGTCGGCAATGGTGGGCAGCCACGTCTGCCAGACCGCAGCAAACGCCGCCTCCGACGGAGGCGGCTCGAAGGCCATGTAGCGGGTCAGCCCGGGCGTGATTCCCGCAAATGCCTCGTCGGCGTCACCGGGCGTGAATGGCCGGAGGTGCAGCCGCGGACTGTCGATGGTCCAGTCGTCGGATGTCATGTTCTGCATTGCCTGAGCGCTGAGTACAGCATCGCTCAGCAGAAGGATGCAGCTCAAGGCAGAAAGGTTTACATGACCAATGCGGGATTCCCCAGCCGGAGAAAATGACCAGCATGAAGGTCCCGCAGGACGCTTATCGACATGGAGATCGCATGTTCCCTCGCTTTGCCAGCCTTCTCTTCCTGGCCGTGTGCAGCAGCAGCGCGCTGGCCAACGACACCGCCTATCGACCGGCGTTCCACCCGGACCAGCTGAAGGGACCGCCCGCAGGACGCCCGAACGAAGTACTGGTACTGGGCAGCCCGCACCTGTCCAGCCTGCCGGAGACCTTCACGCCGGCGATGCTGGAACCTCTGCTGCAGCGCCTGGAAGCCTGGCGGCCCACCGCGATCGCAGTGGAGAACCTGTCCGGCCTGCAGTGTGACTTCATGCGCCGCAATCCAGCCCGATACGCGGAGAGCGTAGCGGACTACTGCGTCGATCCGGCCCCGGCGCAGGCCGCCACCGGCCTGGACGTGCCCAGCGCGAACGTGGAGATGGAACGCCTGCTTGCGGAATGGCCGAAGGCGCCAACCGCTGCCCAGCGACGCCGATTGGCCGCAGTCTTCCTGGCCGCGGGCGAAAGCAGCTCGGCAGTCGTCCAATGGCTGCGGCTGCCCAGGGAAGAGCGACGTGCTTCGGACAGCCTGACGCCGGAGCTGGTGCGGTTCCTCGACACGCGCATGACCCGCCGCAACGAGGCCGGCCTGGTGGCCGGCGTCCTTGCCGCACGCCTGGGACTGGAGCGCCTGTGGTCGGTCGACGACCACACTGCGGATTCGCCAACACCGGAATCGCAGCAGAAGGCCTACGCTGCCGCCATACGCGGTGCCTGGGACAATTCCTTCGTCAAAGCGCGCAGGGCGGCCGATGAACGGCTCGAAGCCAATCTTGACCAAGCGGATGGGTTGCTCGCGATGTATCGCGCCTACAACGCACCCGAGGCCGTGATGGCGGCCTTCAACAGCGATTTCGGCGCGACGCTCGTCGAACCCTCGCCGGAAGGCTTCGGCCGCAACTACGTGGGCTACTGGGAAACCCGCAACCTGCGCATGGTCGCCAACATGCGCGACATACTGGGCCAGCATCCAGGCAGCCGCATGCTGACCATCGTCGGTGCCTCGCACAAGGGCTACTACGAGGCTTACCTCAACCTGATGCACGACGTGCAGCTGGTCAGTTCGGATGAAGTTCTGCATTGACGTCAAGCCCGTCGGCTGCGGTATCTTGGATGCAACTTCAACCACTCCACGGAAGGAACCCATAATGAAACAACGCATTTCCGCCGTACTCTTTGCCATAGGCCTGGCCGGTGCTGCGCAGGCCTCGGCATGCGATCTCACTCTCGACAGTGGTGGTGACCTTGCTGCCGCAGTGACCGCCGCACCTGGCAAGAAAATCTGTCTGCGGCCTGGCGCCTACGTCACTGGGCCTGCACCACTGGAAGTTCCCTCCGGCACGACCATCGAGGGATTGGGTGCGAGCATGGCCGACGTCGTGATCTCCGCCCATGGCTCCCCACAGAAGGCAATCGGGCTCGGCAGCGGCACCATGCTGCACAACTTCACATTGTCCACCGGTGCAGGCGGGAACTTCGGTGTACTGGCCTATCATCAGGACCGCATCATCATCTGGAGCCTCGATATCGTCGGCTTCCAGATCAGCACTGGTGTCGTGGGCGGGAAAGGTGTGGATATATGGGACACCTTCATGCGTGCCAACGGCATAGCGGGCAACAATGTGGCGGAACCGAATCTGTGGATCACCGATTCCCGCGACGTCACCATCCTCTATGGGCAGCTGACCGGCCGCAAGGATGGCCCGGGGGGCGATGGCGAGATGGCCATCTACAACTCGAGCAACGTCATGATTGATGGCGCCCGCGTCATCGACTCCGGCGCCAGCGCCATCTATCTGGTGAACTGCGTCGACTGCACCATCAAGAACTCGGTGATTGAACGCCCTGGCGAATGGGGTATCGACGTCGTACAGGGTTCACAGCGCTTTCTTGCAGAAAACAATGCTGTAAGCGGTGCGAACTATGGTGGGGCGGTGTTTGAGACATCGGGCGGTACCACGGCAACATTCCGCTCCAACCGGTTCATTCAGAATCGTCGCTTGGGTGTTGGAAACTGCAACGGCATCAATGCAAAGGGTGGTGTTGCAGGCGTTCTATCGACAGGTAACATCTCTTTCCCTTCAGGTGATCTCTGCGCCTTCCCGTGAAGCATGGGCCTGAGCATCAAAAGCATGAGGCGGTGCTTCCTTCCTGTCCGCCCGCCAGAGCACGATGCAGGCGGCACCGATGCAGGACAGCGTGAATACCAGCAGGGCGACCGCGCCGCCCTGCAGCACCGGCAGCAGGGCCTGCGCGTGCAGGTCGCCGCGCAGCTGTTCCGCACGCAGGCAGGCGGCCAGGGCCAGGCACCAACCGACCAGGGCCGGGGCGAAGGCACGCACCGTCACCGGGTTGCAGACATTCATGGGATCACCTGTACGAGGGGAAGTGCACGGAGTATTCGCGCACGCCCTCTCACAGGCTGAGATCAGCCCTCGATCGGGTCGATGTCGTCGCTCGGCAGCTCACTGGCCTCGCCCTGCACCTGTACGTTGTTGCGACCCATTGCCTTGGCCCGGTAGCACTGGGCATCAGCCGCCGCTACAGCCTGGTCCACGCTCATCCCGCCCGCCAATGGCGCGATACCGATGCTGGCGCCCACATGCAGGCGATCCCGGTCCCACGGAATCGACAGCGATGCCAGGGTGTGCAGCAGTTCACCGCCAATGCGTGCTGCACGACGCGGCGTGCAGCCGGACAGGATCACCGCGAATTCGTCGCCGCCCAGCCGCGCCACCACGTCCGAATCGCGCACGCCGTGGCGCAGCACGCTGGCCACCGCCCACAGCACGGCATCGCCGGCCAGATGGCCCCAGGTATCGTTGACCGGCTTGAAGCGGTCCAGGTCGATGTACATCAACGAGGCGGCCTGGCCGGTACGCTCGACGCGGGTGATCGCCTGCTGCAGATGCACCTCGAAGCCGCGGCGGTTGCTCAGCTCGGTCAGCGGATCGATCTCGGCCAGATGGCGCGCCTCGCGCTGGCGCGCGCGCTGCTGGGTGTCATCGCGCAGCACCCACACTGCGCCCCGTACATGACCTTCATCATCACGCAGCCAGGCACGGGTCAGGTCAACCGGAATCGTGGCTGTGCCCAGGCGCAGCAACAGGTCGGCGTGCAGGTCCACTGCGTTGCTTTCCGGGTCCAGCAGCACGGAGACATCCAGCACTGAACCGGGTGCGTACTCGGTGGTCAGTGCCAGCACATCCTGCACCTTGTGTCCGGCCAGCGACAGCGCGCCATCACCGGCCAGGGTGCGCACCGCGGCCGCATTGGCGTAGTCGATGCGACCATCCAGGCTGACACTGAGCACCAGGTCGGCCACCGCATCAAGCGTGATACGGCTGCGCTGCTCGCTCTCGAACAGGCGCTGCTCGCTGCTGCGCTGGGCGCTGATGTCCTGGATCTGCGACACGAAATGCAGCGGCTCGCCGTGCTCGGTGCGCACCAGCGACACCGACAGCCGTGCCCAGATCACCTTGCCGTCGCGATCGAGATAACGTTTTTCCAGGTGGTAGTGGCTTCGCCGCCCGGCCAGCAGGTCCTGCACCAGGGCCAGGTCGGTCTGCAGGTCGTCGGGATGGGTCAGGCGCTGGAAATCAACCTGCAGCAGTTCTTCGCGGGGGTAGCCCAGGATCCGGCAAAGTGCGTCATTGACGTCCAGCCAGCGCCCTTCCAGCGACACCAGCGCCATGCCCAGCGCCGCCGACGTGAACGCACCGGCGAATTTCTCTGCCGACAGGCGTGCTTCGGCACGCGCCTGCAGGATCTCGGTAATGTCGATGGACATGCCGACATAACCGATCCGCGCGCCGCCGGCACCATCCATGCGGCTGATCGACAGGCGCACCTGGCGTGGCTGGCCATCCTTGCGCCGCAGTGTCCACTGCCGTGAATAGGTCTGCTCATCGGCGCGAGCGCTGAGTGCTTCAAACGCGCCCGGCAGGCTTCCGTCCGCAGCCGCCAGCGGACGCAGCCAGGCCGCCAGCTCGTCCGGATCGTGGAAATCACCCAGTCGCCGCTGGCCGACCACTTCTTCGGCGCTGTATCCCAGCAGGCGTTCCGCGCCGGTATTGAACAAGGTGATGGTGCCTTCGGTATCGGTCGCGATCACCGCCACCTCGTCGGATGCGTCGACCACGGCCTGCAATCGCTGCCGGCTCTCGGCCGCATCCTGTCGCGCCTGCTGCAGCTCGGTCACGTCGGCGTGTGCACCGGCCATCCACAGCGGTCGTCCCTGCCCGTCCCATTCGAACACGCGGCCACGGTCGTGGATCCATATCCACTGGCCATTCTTGTGCCGCATGCGCAGCAGGCAGACATAGTTGTCGCTGCGGCCTTCGAAATGGTCCTCCAGTGCCGCATCGGACAGGACGATGTCGTCGGGGTGGACCAGCTTCAGGAACGTCTTCTGGCACACCGGCTCCAGCTCTTCCAGGCGATAGCCGACGATCTCCGCCCAGCGCGCATTGACCCGCATTTCGCCGGTCTGCACGTTCCATTCCCAGGTGCCGGCTGCGGTGCCGTCGATGATCATCGCCAGGCGACGGCGCTCCTCGGCCAGCTCCTGCAGGCGCCGTTCGAGCAGCCCGTTGCCGTTGCTTCCCTGGCCCGCCATCAACCCGCCCCGCGGCCCGCACAGGCGGGCAGTGGCCGCAGCACAACGCTGCAGCCCTCGACGAAGACAACGGGTCCTGCTGGCGTCATGGCCCTCCCCAGCGACAGCGGGGTGGCCGAACGCCTCCCCTCAAGCGCAAGTGTGCGCAATCACGGGGAAAACCGACAAGTCCCTCACCACGAATCAAGCGTGACGGGGGACACGGTCCTCAACTGCGCTTGGCGCGGGCGAAGGCCTCGGCCAGGGCATTGTTGGCCGGGGGCGCGGACACGGCGGGACGGCCACCATTGCCCTGGCCCCGGTTCGGCCCGCGGTTCGGGCCGCCTGCGTCGCGGCGCGGCCCCTGCCCGCGCTCATCGCGCTGACCCGAGCGGCTGGTGGCCTGCCCGGGGGTGTCGTCCAAGCGCCGGGTCAGGGCGATGCGCTTGCGCGCCACGTCCACCTCCAGCACCTTCACCTTGACGATATCGCCGGCCTTGACCACGTCGCGCGGATCCTTCACGAACGTATCGGAGAGCGCCGAAATGTGGATCAGGCCGTCCTGGTGCACGCCGATATCGACGAAGGCACCAAAGGCCGCCACGTTGCTCACCACGCCTTCCAGCACCATGCCCTCGCGCAGGTCCTTGATGTCCTCGACACCCTCGGCGAAGCGCGCCGCCTTGAACTCCGGACGCGGATCGCGGCCCGGCTTTTCCAGTTCCTTCAGGATGTCGCGCACGGTCGGCACGCCGAAGGTGTCGTCGGTGAACTGTTCTGCTTTCAGGCCACGCAGGAAGCTGCCATCACCGATCAGCGCCTTGATCGGGCGTGCGGTGCTGGCAACGATGCGCTCGACCACCGGATAGGCCTCCGGGTGCACCGCCGAGGCGTCCAACGGCTGATCACCGTCGGCGATGCGCAGGAAGCCGGCGCACTGCTCGAAGGTCTTCTCGCCCAAGCGCGCAACCTTCAGCAGGTCTTTGCGACGCTTGAACGGGCCGTTGTCGTCACGATGGCGCACGATGTTCTCGGCCACCGTGGCCGACAGGCCGGACACCCGCGACAGCAGCGCGGCCGACGCGGTGTTCACGTACACGCCGACCGCGTTCACGCAGTCCTCCACGCGCGCGTCCAACGCCCGGGCCAGACGGTACTGATCCACGTCGTGCTGGTACTGGCCGACACCGATCGCCTTGGGTTCGATCTTGACCAGTTCGGCCAGCGGGTCCTGCAGGCGGCGGGCGATCGATACCGCGCCACGCAGCGCCACATCCAGGCCCGGAAACTCCTTGGCCGCGAACTCGGAGGCCGAGTACACCGAGGCACCGGCCTCGCTCACCACCACCTTCTGCAGCTTCGGGTTGCCAGCGGCCTTGATCGCTTCACCGGCCAGCTTGTCGGTTTCGCGGCTGGCGGTGCCGTTGCCGATCGCGATCAGCTCCACGTTGTGCTTGGCGCACAGCTGCTTGATGGTCTGCAGCGACTGGTCCCACTGGCGGCGCGGCTCATGTGGGTAGATGGTATCGGTGGCGACCAGCTTGCCGGTGGCATCGACCACGGCAATCTTGCAGCCGGTCCGGATGCCCGGGTCCAGGCCGAGCACGGTCTTCGGGCCGGCCGGTGCCGCCAGCAGCAGGTCCTTCAGGTTGTCGCCGAACACCGCGATGGCTTCGGCCTCGGCCTTTTCGCGGGCCTGGTTGAACAGGTCCAGCAGCAGATGGGTATGCAGCTTGGCGCGCCAGGTCAGGCGGCAGGCGTCCAGCAGCCAGCGGTCGGCGGCACGGCCCTGGTCGGCAATGCCGGCCTTGCGCGCCACGCGCCCTTCGGCGTACTGGTGGCCAGCCTCGGCATCACTGCCCGGGTCCAGCTCCAGGAACAGGATCTCCTCGCGGCGCGCGCGGAACAGCGCCAGCAAGCGGTGCGAGGGAATCTTCGCCAGCGACTCGGCGTGTTCAAAATAATCGCGGTACTTGGCACCTTCGGTTTCCTTGCCCTCGGCCACGCGGGCACGGATCACGCCGGATTCGCCGAGCCAGGTACGCAGTTCGCCGACCAGCGCAGCGTCTTCGCCCCAGCGCTCCATCAGGATCGCACGCGCGCCTTCCAGCGCAGCCTTGGTGTCGGCAACGCCCTTGTCGGTGTCGACGAAGGTGGCCGCGAACGTCTGCGGGTCCTGCGTCGGGTCGGCCAGCAGGCCATCGGCCAGCGGCTCCAGACCGGCCTCGCGGGCGATCTGGGCGCGGGTGCGGCGCTTGGGCTTGTACGGCAGGTACAGGTCTTCCAGGCGGCTCTTGGTGTCGGCGGCGAGGATGTCGTTGCGCAGTTCGTCGCTGAGCTTGCCCTGCTCGCCGATGCTGGCCAGCACCGCCGCGCGGCGGTCCTCCAGCTCGCGCAGGTAGGTCAGGCGCACTTCCAGGTTGCGCAGCTGGGTGTCGTCCAGGCCCCCGGTCACTTCCTTGCGGTAGCGCGCGATGAACGGAACGCTGGCGCCCTCGTCGAGCAGGCCGACTGCGGCGCGTACCTGGGCGGACTGGGCACCGATCTCATCGGCGATGGTCTGGGCGATCTGCTGGGCGAGCGCGCTCTGTGCGTTCTTGGCGTCGTGCATTGCTTCAGGTCTGTGCCGCGGTACGGGAAGACCCCATTCTGGCAACCCACGACGGAGCCGGACAAGGCATTGACAGGGGCCGAGGTTCAGCGGCGGGGCCGGATTGGACGCCGGCATCCTGGCAAGGAGAGGGCTCGGACTGGCCCTGGGCTGGGATGCCGGCGCGGGCGCGCGATGGTGGGCGCGCCCTGCCGCGTGTTGCGGAGGTCAGCGGTAGTGGCGGGCGGCGCGCTGCATGACGATCTCGTCACGCATGCCTTCCAGGGCCATCAGGCGGACCTTGCCGACACCCTGCAGTTCCATGAACCGCTCCGTGTAGAACTCCGGCCCCAGCGCGGTGTCGGCGCGGGATTTGCTGAAGCCGTAGGGCACCACGCCCTTCTCGCCATCCTTGCTACCACCGACATAAAGAACGATTGCCATGTGATGTATTCCTCCAAATTGCTACTGCGTACTGCACTCGATGAGCGATGCTGCGAGCTCATCGAGGGAGAGCTTACCGCGTCGAACCTGACTGGAACGTCACGAAGGCTAATGACGATCGGTTGCATGCAGATGACGGCGGGATCGCAGCAGAATGCTTACGGATCTTTAACTTCCGGCTAACGAATCGATGGGGGATTCCTGCCAACGGCGCAGCCCCTCGTGGGTGGTTTGGTTGGTCGCGGAAAGCCGGTTTCCTGCGGGCTGGCCGGGAGGGTGGGTAGGCCGGGGACGCCGTGAACCCATCCATGGGGCTTGGCCGCGGCATCCATGCCGCGGACACCCCGCCCTACCCACCCTCCCGGCCGCTGACAGATTCCTGGTGCCTGCCGCCACCCACGGAGAAGAAAAAAGAAGATCAAAAGCAAAGGCAGCCTGGCTGGCCGCTTTTTTGTTGTAGAGCCGAGCCTGCGCTCGGCTTCGCGGGCTGGCCTGAAAGCAGCCGAGCGTGGGCTCGGCTCTACACGAGCAAGCGCAGCGCGCGACCCGCTTTTGCCGTTCTTATTCTTCTCCGTGGCTGGACGCGCACGGAAACTGTCAGAGGTCGGGCGGGATGGGTTCGCGGGACCGTTGGCGCCATGGATGGCGCCAACGTGTCCCGCGAACCCATCCCGCCCGGCCCAATCGCATGAAACGTATTCCGCGACCAAGCCACGAGGGGCTGCGCCGTTGGCTGGAACCTACGGCCACCAGCCGTGCCCGAACCGGGCAAAATGATCGGCCGCGCGCTCGAATGGATTCCGCGCACTCACCCCGCCACACAGCAGGTACACCGGCAGGTACAGCGGCCCCAGCACCATGTACTGGTAGACGTGCGCGCGTTCGTGGTCGTCCAGCCGGATCAGCGGCTCCACGCCCCACCCCGCCTGATGCGCATAGGTCCGGCACGAAATGCCCAGATCATGACCGGTATGCAGGATCACATTGCCCAGCGTGATCGCCCCACCCGGCCCCCACGGCCAGCGGTCGAACACCAACGCACAGTCACGGCCGCTCCAGCGCAATGTCGCGCCGCCGAGCATGCCGGCCAGGCCGCCGATCAGGCCGATCAGGGAATTGGGTGACGTCCACACCGCGCCCAGTACCTGCAGCGCGCGCAGCCAGATCGGCCAGGGCTCAGGGGCAGTCTTCAATCGGCCTCGTTCGGCATCAGCAGCCACAGGATCAGGTAGACCAGGATGCCAGGGAAGGCCGCCGAGCCGATCGAGACCAGCACGAACACGATCCGCACCAGCGTGGGGTTCCAGCCGAAGCGGTGGGCGATGCCGCCCATCACGCCGGCAATCATGCGGTCGTTCAACGAACGCGACAGCGTGCGCGGCGTGGTGTTCATGGCGGTTCTCCTGGGCTGCGGGAAAAAGCAGTCGAGCATGGCTCGACTCTACACCGCCCCCATGTCTACGGCGTGCGGTGGCGCAGGGCCTGCAGGCGTGCGCCGAACCAGGCGGCTGCGGTCTGTTCAGGCTGTCCCGGGCACTGGATGCGGTAGGGCTTGCCACTCATGCTGCTCTGGCTGGCAGCGCGCTCGATGAACTGCTCGGCGCTGTCCACCATGTCCTTCTTCAGCAGGTAGTCGTACTTGCGCTGCAGGTGCGCACGCGCATCACTGCCATCGTGCCAGCTGCCATTGCGCTGGAAGCGGCATTGGGAGCCGTCCAGGCTGGCGATCAGCTGGGCGATCTCCCGCCGTGCATCCGCACTGGGTGCGGCGTGGGCAAGCGGCGCTGCCAGCAGTGCCGCAAGAATCAACAGAATCCGGTACGTCATCATCCCCCCAGGTCAGTCGAGCATGGCTCGACTCTACAGGTCACGCGCCTTCAACCAGCCATCGATCGTGGCCGGCACTTCGCGCTGCGCACGGCCGGAAACGTAGATGCCAATATGCCCACCGCGGAAACTGGACTCGGTGTAGTCGTCCGTGCCCAAGCGCCCACGCATCGCGCGCGAGGCGTCCGGCGGTACCAGATGGTCCTGCTCGGCGTAGATGTTCAGCACCGGCAGGGTCACCTGCGACAGATCCACCGCCTCCTCGCCGATCCGCACCGTGCCGTTCATCAATCCGTTGCCCTGGTAGAACTGCTTGATGAAGTCGCGGAACGCCTCGCCCGCCAGGTCCGGCGAGTCGAAGATCCACTTCTCCATGCGCAGGAAGTCCTCCAGCGCGGCCTTGTCATCGAGGATGTCGAGCAGGCCCACGTACTTCTGCACGTTCAAGCGGAACGGCTTGAGCATCAGGTAACTGGCATTCATCAGGTCGGCCGGGATGTTGCCCAGCGTGTCGACCAGCAGGTCCACGTCCACCTGCCGCGCCCAATGCGAGAGCATGTTGTCGTCCGTCTGGAAATCGACCGGGGTGACCATGGTGATCAGCTTGCCCAGCTTCTGCCGGCGCAACGCGGCGTAGCAGAGTGCGAACACGCCGCCCTGGCAGATACCCAGCAGGTCGACCGGGCCACCACTGCGCGCACGCAACGCATCGACGGCGCCATCGATGTAGCGCAGCAGGTAGTCCTCCAGGGTCTGGAAGCGCTCCGAGCGATCCGGGTAGCCCCAGTCCAGCACGTACACGTCCTGGCCCAGCGCCAGCAGCTTCTGCACCAGCGAACGGTCGGCCTGCAGGTCGACCATGTACGGCCGGTTGACCAGCGCGTAGACGATCAGCAGCGGCGTACGCCGGGTCGGTGACTGTTCGCCGACGAAGCGGTACAGCACCACCTTGCCGTCGCGCCAGACTTCCTCACGCGCGGTCACGCCATAGTCCACGTCTTCCACCTGCGGCAGCAGCTTCAGCCCTTCCATCAGCTTGCGCTGCATGGCCAGGGTTTCCTGCATCAGGTCATCGGCGTTGAAGCCCAGCGGCCCCTTCATCGGTCACGCGTCCGAGTGGAAGTGCGAGGTGCGGCCTTTTTCGCTGACGCCTTTTTCGCAGCCGCCTTCTTTGCCGGCGCGGCCTTCTTCGCGGCCTTGCGTACGACCGGCTTCACCTTCGCCGGCGCCGGCTGCGCCACTGGGTCCACCTCGGCAGTTCCAGCCAGCACCGCCACCTGTGCCTGCAGGCGGCGCAGGCTGCGCTCCAGCTCGGCGATACGGCGGTGTGCGGCATCCATCTCGCTGCGGGTCGGCAGGCCGATGCGTTCACTCATCTGTTCCACCTCACGCTGCAGGCCGGCGCGCAGGCGCATCTGTGCGTTGCCCAGCGAGGCATATACCTGCTGGAACGGCTCGGACATGGCGACCTTGGCGTAGGCCTCTTCGGCCACTTCGATCCACAGGTCGAACATCGCGCGGGCGCTGGTCAGCTGGCTGCCCGGCTGTTCGTGCTCGGCCAGGCGCTGCTCGAACAACGCAAAGGCCTCGTCCAGTGCCCGCTTGATCAGGTCGACATAGGCGCGCGAATGCTGCTGGTATTCTTCCTGTGCGCGCAGCAGTGCCTGCCAGCGCGCCTGGTGTTCGCGGCCCGGGCCGAATGCCGGGCTCTGCAGCCACGGGCCAGCCTGCAGCTGGAACTGCTGCAGCCATGCGGCGAATTCGGGCACGGCGGCGCCGGCGTGGGTGCTGCCACGGGCCCCCTGCAGCATCCACTGCAGCATGCCGTCGCCCTGCCCCTGCACCGCCTCGCGCCAGGCCTGGGCCACGTCCGCGCTGCTGGCGTCGCGGCCGGCGAAACGCGCGGCCACTTCCTGCATGGTGCCGTACCAGCTGCCCGCCTGTTCGCGGAACCGGCGCACGGCATCTCCCGGTGCGCCCTGCCCCTGTTCGGGCAACAGCTGGCCCCACCAGTCGAACAACCGCTGCCAGCTGCCGGGGTCGTCACCGGCCGGCGCACCGGGCGTGCTCGCATGGCGCAGGGCATCGCCCCAGGCGCCGAAGTACTGCCGCGCCAGGGCTTCGAAATCGCTGCTGCCGGCGTCATGGGCCGAGCTGGTCATCACAGGCCTCCGCAGGGCTGGCTCATGGCTTGGGAATGCGCAGGGTCTTGCTGATCATCAGCGACCCGGACAGGGCGAACAGCAGCACCATCGGGTGCAGCTGCCACGGACCGATCTGCCACTGGCCGAACCAGAGGTCCTGGCCGATGGCATCGGTACCGGCGGCGATCGCCAGCACGATCACCAGCACCAGGCTGGTCGGGATCGGAGTGCCCTCGAAAAACCTGACCTTGCCCTCGTCGCCGGCCAGCGCCTCGGCGGTGACGTTGTAGCGCGCCAGGCGGCTGACGCCGCAGCAGACGAAGTAGCTCAGCACCAGCCAGTCCCAGCCGCCCTGCATGCCGCAGGCATAGGCCAGCGCCGCCGGCGCCACGCCGAAGGAGATCACGTCGGACAGCGAGTCCAGCTCGCGACCCAGGGTAGAGCTGGACTTGCGCCAGCGCGCGATGCGCCCGTCGAGCGCATCGAAGATGAAAGCCAGCGGGATCAACGCCATGCCGAACAGCAGGTAGCCGCGCTCGCCGTCCTGCAGGAAGCGCATCGCGGCAAAGACCGCACCGGTGCCGCAGAAAGCATTGGCCAGGGTGAACCAGTCGGCCAGCTGGAATTCGCGCAGCATCGAGAAGTGACGTTTCATGGGGTCTCACGGAGCATCAAGGCCCACAGGTTACCGCGAGCGCCGCCACTGGCGACAGCGCTGGCAGGACCCAGCCTTCACCGCTCCCTCACCTGCCCTCACCAGCGGTGAATTTTTCGCCACCCATCTTGACAGCCTAGGGGGGTGGCGCCTGTCGCGGCTTATCCACAAAGTTGCCCACGCGTAATCCACACCCCCTGTGGACAACCAGATCTCACCGACTGCGACGTTGGACATTTCCTCATCACCCTGCATCGGGGTTTCCCTACTTCCCAAGCCACAAGGTCGGCGCTATGGTCACCGGCGGACCCGCCGCCGCCACGTCCGAAACTCTGTAATGGACGATGATGATGCTGGATGCTCCCACCCTGGCCGCACAACTGCGGCAGCCCCATGGCGAGGCCGCGTTGGCGGTCGCCGTCTCGATGAACCGCAGCAACGGCGCACTCAACCTGGCCGCGATCGGACTGCTGGCCGTCGGCGCCGGTGAACAGGTCCTGGAGGTCGGCCCGGGCAATGCGGCCTTCGCGCCGCTGATGCTGCAGGCCACCGGCAGCCACTATCTGGGCATCGAGCTGTCCACCGCCATGGTCGAGGCCGGCAACCAGCGGCTGGCCAGCGTCGGGTTGGCCGAGCGTGCGGCGATGCGGCACGGCGACGCCCATGCGCTGCCGGTCGCCGATGCCGCGATGGATGCCGCGCTGGCGGTCAACACCCTGTACTTCTGGCCGAACCTGGCCCCGGTGCTGGACGAACTGGCGCGGGTACTGCGCCGGGGCGGCCGCCTGTGCCTGGCCTTTGGCGACGCCAGCTTCATGCGCAGCCTGCCATTCGCTGCCGACTTCCAGCTGCATGAGCTGGACGCGGTGGAGCTCGCACTGCGGGTATCGGGCTTCCGTGTCTCGGCCTGGCGCAGCCACCGGGAATCCGCGGCCGGCAATGACGGCCAGACCCGCGAAAAGCACTTCCACCTGCTGTTGGCACAGCGGCGCTGAAGCTGCCCGCCTGACCGAGTGGTAGAGCCGGCCGCTGGCCGGCTGCCCCGACGATTCCGGATTGCCGGCAAGCGGCCGGCACTACCCAGCCTGCACCCGCCTCCAGCGAGCAAAACAGAGCACCTGCATCACCAGCATGGCCAGCAACCCCAGCGGCCACGCCCACCACAGCCCGGCCAGTCCGTGCCGGGACTGCAGCCACATCGCCAGTGGCAGCTCCAGCAGCAATACGGCCGCCATGCCCAGCAACGCCGGCAACAACACCGTGCCACCGCCTCGCATCACTCCGACCAGCACCGCACTGCCTCCCATCGCCAGCACGCCCCACACCACGGTGCGCAATTGCTGCGTGGCCAGTTCGCGCACGTCGGTCGCCGCCAGGATCAGGCCAGTCAACCAGGGCGCCAGCGCCACAACCAGCATCACCACCCCGCTCAGTATCGCCAGTCCAAGCAGCACGCCGGTGCGGGCGATGGCGGGCAGCCGTGCCGTACATCCCGCCCCCAGCGCATGCGCGGCGAGGATGGTGGCGGTGATGCCCAGCGACATCGCAGGCAGCTGCACCCAGCTCATCAACTGATTGACCGCGCCGTAGGCGGCCGTGGCGGTATAGCCGTGGCGATTGATCCAGCCCAGCAGCACGATCTCGGCCACGGCCAGACTGAGCATCTGCAGCGAGGACGGTACGCCGATGCGTAGCATCGGACGGATGAGTGCTCCATCGAAACGGATCGCTCGCAGCAACTCATGCCCCGGTGCCAACGGGTGCCCCATCCGCTGCCACCGCCACATCAGCCAGGCCAGGGCCAGCAGCGAGGCGAGCGCCGCCGAGACTGCCGCACTGGCTGCGCCCAGCTGCGGCAGGCCGGCCCAGCCCAGGATCAGCAGCGGCGTGCACAGCAGGCCGACCACCGTGGCCAGCAGCAGCGCATGCAGCGGCGTCTTCGCATCGCCCACCGCGCGGCTCACCGCAGTGGCCAGCCACAGCAGGAAGAACACCGGTACCGCCAGCAGCAGGATACGGGCATAGACGATGGATTCGCCGAGGATCGGGGCCGGCGTACCGAGTGCCACCAGCAGCTCTGGAGCGAAACCGCCGCCCACGACCATCACCAGCACCGACATGAGCAGGATCAGCGCCACCGCGCTGCCAGCCACAGCGCGCGCCTGCTGCGGCCGGCCCGCGCCCCAGGCCTGGCCGATCAGCACCATCGCACCGGTCGCCAGGCCCATTACCAGGGCCAACAGCAGGAAGAAGACCGGGAAGAACGCTGCGGCGGCAGCCACCGCCTGCGTCCCCAGCAGATGGCCGAGGTAGATGTTGTCCAGCGTGCCTGCGGCAAGCTGCAGCGCATTGGTCAGCAGCATCGGCAGCAGCAGGGCCAAGTAGGTGCGCCACAGCGGTGGTGCGGCCGGGGGTGTCGGATGTACAGGGGGGGTCATGGGACTCTCTGGGCAAGGGCTGCCCTGCCCGGCGTTTCCGCCAGCAAAGCACGCACAGGGGAAGCGGGCCGTGGCCCGCGATCAGGTGGCGCCGCCGCTCAACGACGGCGCGATGGCTCAGCCGTCGGCGCTCTCGAATGCCAGGCGCAGGGCGTGGTTGCGCACGTCCTCGGGCCAGCTGCGCAACGCCATTTCCAGGCCCGCCCGGTCGTGCGCGAACAGGACACGGATCGCCTCCTCGAAACCCGGCAGGTCGCCGGCGATGGTCTGCAGGAAGTGATAGGCACGCTCGCTGTGGCGGCGCTGCTGGTCCTTGTCCGCACCGGCACGGCTGGCCGCCTCCACCAGCCTGCGCAGAACCACGGAGGCGCCACCCGGCTGTTCGGTCAGCCACGCCCAATGGCGCGGCAACAACGTCACCTCGCGGGCAACCACGCCCAGCTTGGGGCGGCCACGGCCGCGCGGGGTTGCCGGCACATCTTCGGCAGTGATGTCGGCATCCGCCTCGACGGCGGCGGGAAACGCTTCGATGACCCGCGCCAGCAGTTCTGCGTCGCTACCACGCGTATCGAAATCACGGGTGCGGCCGGTAGCGTTGTCGAACACCAGCAGCGGTCCGGCAGCGTTGCCGGCGCGCAGCTGTTTCAGCGCCAGCGCCGCCACCTCCGGGGTACCGGAAGCGACCAGGCGATGGCCGTCGAAGCAACTGAAGGGAGGGAGTCGGGACGCAGGCATGGCAATGGCATCAGAGGCGATGCGCCAATATTGCCCGGGTAATTTGCGGCCGTCAATATTACCCGGGCATTAATCAACCAGAAGAGCGTGCCAACCACGGTTGGCCCCCACCGGAATGGGTGGCACCCACACGATTCGCCAGGTTACAGACGGCTGAAGGACCAGCTCACCATGCGGCCGTCCTTGTACGGCATCACGCCGTGGAACGGGCGAGGGTCGGTATCGAACACCAGCGGCAGGAAGTTGCGGTCGCCCTCCCACATCGGCAGCGTGTCCAGCTTGTCCAGGTCCACCCACTCCAGCGTGCCCTCGTGGTTGCCGCCGTGCGGGGTGCCCTCGAATCCATCGATGACGAACACGAAGCCCAGCCAGTCCTCGCCGTGCTTGCCGAAACCCGGCCAGCTGAGGGTGCCGCGCAGGCGCATGCTGGTGCAGTCGATACCGGCCTCTTCCTGGATCTCGCGGCGCATGCTGGCGGCCACATCCTCGTCCGCCTCGATCTTTCCACCCAGCCCGTTGTACTTGCCCAGATGATGGTCACCGGGGCGGGTATTGCGATGGATCATCAGCACCTGGCGACGATCGGGCGACAGCACGTAGCCCAGGGTGGCGACGATCGGGGTATACGGCATGGGGCAGCATCCAGCGGCAGGTCAGCCATGGATTATGGCCGATCAGCGCACCAGCGACAGGCGGCGCTCAGTGGGCGTGCCGGCACCATCGGGATCACGGCGCAGGGTGGCGACGCCGTGGCCGCGCTCGGCCAGGTATTCCAGCCACTTGCCGAGGAAGGTGTTCATCCGCATGCGATGGCTGATCAGCTCCGCCGGCGGCGGATACAGGCCCATCGTGTCCTGCCAGCGGCGGCCCACGTAGCAGTGGGTGGTCTCGGCCTGGCGGGCGTCACGGTACAGCCGCACATAGGCCGACGGGTCCGGCTCTCCGGTGACCGGGTCGGCCAGGTCGTAGGTCAGGCGCAGTTCCACCGTGTAACGGTGGCACTCGATCACGTCCAGACGAACATCCAGGCCGTCGCCGATCGAGGAAATGTAGCTGCCCGCCACCAGTCCGGCCGGTTCGAACAGGCGCACCAGGTGGCGGTAGTTTTCCGCGTACAGGCCCATGAGCCAGCTCAGCCGGCTCAGGCGGGGAATGCGTTCGGTGCGGGGCAAGGCTCGGGCCATGGGTCGATCCTACACGTTGGTGCTTCAACGTGGGGGCGGGATCGCCCCGGCCAAAGGGGCCCGGTATCGACCACCGGTCGATACCCACCACGCACGAGGGTTTCCCGCAGCATCGGTAGGCCACGACCGTTGGTCGTGGCGCGCGCCTCAATACAGCTCGCGCTGCAGCCCCAGCGTGGCCAGCACCTTGCTGGAAATCTCCTCGATCGAGGTATGGGTGGTGCTCAGGGTCGGGATCCGCTCCATCTGGAACATCACCTCGGCCGCGGCCACCTCGCGCTTGCAGGTATCCAGGTTGGCGTAGCGCGAGTTCGGGCGGCGCTCCTGGCGGATCTGCTGCAGGCGGTCCGGGTCGATGGTCAGGCCGAACAGCTTGCGCCGGTAGTTGCGCAGCCGTGGCGGCAGGCGGTCGCTTTCCAGGTCCTCGTCGGTCAGCGGGTAGTTGGCCGCGCGCACCCCGTAATGCAGGGCCAGGTAGATGCAGGTGGGTGTCTTGCCGGCGCGCGACACCGCCACCAGGATCACGTCGGCGTCGTCGTAATTCACCGCGATACCGTCGTCATGGGTCAGCGCGAAGTTCATCGCGTTGATGCGGCGGTGGTAGGTATCGAAGTCGACCATGCCATGGGCCTGGCCCACACGGTTCACGCGCGAACTGGACAACTCACGCTCCAGCGGCTCGATGAACGGCGCGAACACGTCCAGCATCAGGGCACCACTGTCGGCCAGGATCAGGCTCAGGCTCTGGTCCACGCAGGAGTTCACCACGATCGGCCGGACCTGGTACCGCTCCCCCGCCGCCTGGATCCGGGAACAGGCTTCCCGGGCTTTTTCGGGGTCGTCGACAAACGACATCCGGTCGGTAATGAAGCTGAACCCGGAGAACTGGGTCAGCAGGCTATGCCCAATGGTTTCAGCGGTGATACCGGTTCCATCGGAAACGTAGAACACCGGACGGATGGTCGACATGCGCGCTTTTACCCCCTACGAAGCCTAAAAGGGCCGCCAACACAAGCTTGTGTCGACAGCGGTCTGCCCGGCATCATATCGGCTTCTTCCTACGGACGCGGCCACTCAGCCCGCCTCGGGCGATGGCCAAACGGAGCATCGCGCTTGAACGAGAACATCCTGTGGTTGCACGAACTGCGTCTGGCCGACCTGGCCCGCGTAGGCGGCAAGAATTCCTCGCTGGGCGAGATGATCGGCAATCTGGCCGGTCTGGGCGTCTCCGTTCCCGGAGGTTATGCGACCACCGCTGAAGCCTTCAAGGACTTCATCGCGCACAACGACCTGTCCAAGCGCATCTTCGACAAGCTGGCCACGCTGGACGTCGAGGACGTCAACGCGTTGACCGCCGCGGGCAAGGAGATCCGCAGCTGGGTGATCGACGCGCCGCTGCAGCCGCAGCTGGACCAGGACATCCGCACCGCCTACGCCAAGCTGAGCGCTGACAATGGCGGCGGCGACGTGGCCGTGGCCGTGCGTTCGTCGGCCACCGCCGAGGATCTGCCGGATGCGTCCTTCGCCGGCCAGCAGGAAACCTTCCTCAACGTCACCGGTGCCGACGACGTCGTGCACAAGGTCAAGGAAGTGTTCGCCTCGCTGTACAACGATCGTGCCATTGCCTACCGCGTGCACCACGGCTTCAAGCATGAGGACGTGTTCCTGTCCGCCGGCGTGCAGCTGATGGTGCGTTCGGGCGTCGGTTCCTCCGGCGTGCTGTTCACCCTGGACACCGAGTCCGGCTTCCGCGACGTGGTGTTCGTCACCTCTTCGTTCGGCCTGGGCGAAATGGTCGTGCAGGGCGCGGTCAACCCGGACGAGTACTACGTCTACAAGCCCACCCTGCAGGCCGGCAAGCCGGCGATCCTGCGCCGCTCGCTCGGCAGCAAGGCGATCCGCATGGTGTATTCGGACGTCCCCGGCGAGCGCGTGAAGATCGAGGACACCCCGGCCGAACTGCGCAACACCTTCTCGATCAGCGACGAGGACGTGCAGGAACTGTCCAAGCAGGCGCTGGTCATCGAAAAGCACTACGGCCGCCCGATGGACATCGAGTGGGCCAAGGACGGTGTCAGCGGCAAGCTGTTCATCGTGCAGGCGCGCCCGGAAACGGTGAAGTCGCGCAGCCACGCCACCCAGATCGAGCGCTTCGCGCTGACCGAAAAGGGCGGCAACGTGCTGGCCGAAGGCCGTGCCGTCGGTGCCAAGATCGGCTCGGGCGTGGCCCGCGTGGTGAAGACGCTGGACGACATGAACCGCGTGCAGCCGGGCGACGTGCTGATCGCCGACATGACCGATCCCGATTGGGAGCCGGTGATGAAGCGCGCCTCGGCCATCGTCACCAACCGCGGTGGCCGTACCTGCCACGCCGCGATCATCGCGCGCGAGCTGGGCGTGCCGGCCGTGGTCGGTTCGGGCAACGCCACCAAGGTCATCGAAGATGGCCAGCTGGTCACCGTCAGCTGCGCTGAAGGCGATACCGGCTTCATCTACGAGGGCAAGCTCGGCTTCGAGCGCACCACCACCGATCTGGGCAACATGCCGCCGGCACCGCTGAAGATCATGATGAACGTGGCCAACCCGGAACGTGCCTTCGACTTCGGCCAGCTGCCGAACGCAGGTATCGGCCTGGCCCGCCTGGAAATGATCATCGCCAGCCACATCGGCATCCACCCGAACGCGCTGCTGGAATACGACCGCCAGGATGCCGCGACCAAGAAGAAGATCGACGAGAAGATCGCCGGCTACGGTGATCCGGTCAGCTTCTACGTGGACCGCCTGGCCGAAGGCATCGCCACCCTCACTGCTTCGGTCGCGCCGAACCCGGTGATCGTGCGCCTGTCGGACTTCAAGTCCAACGAGTACGCCAACCTGATCGGCGGCAGCAACTACGAGCCGCACGAAGAGAACCCGATGATCGGCTTCCGCGGCGCCAGCCGTTACGTCGACCCGAGCTTCTCGGCCGCCTTCGCGCTGGAGTGCAAGGCCGTGCTGCGCGTGCGCAACGAAATGGGCCTGGACAACCTGTGGGTCATGATTCCGTTCGTGCGCACCCTGGAAGAAGGCCGCAAGGTCATCGAGGTGCTGGAACAGAACGGCCTGAAGCAGGGCGAGAACGGCCTGAAGATCATCATGATGTGCGAAGTGCCGTCCAACGCACTGCTCGCCGATGAATTCCTGGAAATCTTCGACGGCTTCTCGATCGGCTCCAACGACCTGACCCAGCTGAGCCTGGGCCTGGACCGTGACTCGTCGATCGTCGCGCACCTGTTCGACGAGCGTAACCCGGCAGTGAAGAAGCTGCTGTCGATGGCGATCAAGGCAGCACGTGCCAAGGGCAAGTATGTCGGCATCTGCGGCCAGGGCCCGTCCGATCACCCGGATCTGGCCGAGTGGCTGATGCAGGAAGGCATCGAGTCGGTGTCGCTGAACCCGGACACCGTGGTCGATACCTGGTTGCGCCTGGCCAAGCTGAAGGCCAACGGCTGATGCCGTAAAGGCCGCAGGCTGACGTCGTGTTCATCGGCGTCAGCCGATACTGCTGCTGCACGCAAGCCCCGCCTCTGCGGGGCTTGCTGTTTCTGGCGTCCTTGCACGCCACGCGTACCTCGCACCTGTCCCGCAGCAGCAAAGGAATTTCCGCATGATCGCCGCCGCACCGCCCTCGCCCGCCGCAACGCCCTGGTTCCACTCGCTCGACTGGGAGCGCCTGCTGGAAACCTACGGCGTACCGTTGCTGGCCGCGATCGTGGTGCTGCTGGTCGGCCTGTGGGTGGCACGACGTCTATCCAATGCAATGCCACGGGCGACCGCGCGCATGGGCGTGGATCCGATGCTCGGCAGCTTTCTGCGCAACGTGGTGTATGCCGCATCGATTGTGATCGTAGTGGTGCTGGCGATCGGCACGCTGGGCGTGCAGATCACCCCGCTGCTGGCCGTGCTCGGCACCGCTGGCCTGGCGGTCGGCCTGGCATTGAAGGATTCGCTGTCCAACATCGCCTCGGGCGTGATGCTGGTGACGCTGCGACCGTTCCGCGTGGGCGATGTGGTCACCGTGGCCGGCCAGACCGGCACCGTGCGCGAAGTGCGCATCTTCCAGACCGTGCTTACCGGCGCCGACAACCAGCACACCACCATTCCGAACACACTGATCACCGCCGCGCCGATCATCAACCTCACCGCCGAACCGACGCGCCGCGTCGAACTGGTGATCGGCATCGGCTACGAAGACAACATCCAGCTGGCACGCGACACCGCGCTGGCGCTGATGAAGGCCGACCCGCGCGTGCTGCAGACGCCAGCACCGGACGTGGTGGTATACGAACTCGGCGCGCACGCGATCAACCTCGGCATCCGCTGCTACGTGAAGTCGGCCGACTGGTTCGGTACCAAAGTCACGTTGCTGGAACAGCTGAAGCTGGGCTATGACAAGGCCGGCATCAACATCCCGTACCCGCAGCAGGACATGCACCTGTACCTGCATGGCAAGGATGGCGGCGTGGTCGAAGCGGACGCGCTGGTGCGCGACAAGCCCTGATCCAACCCGGGAGTGCCGACCAACGGTCGGCACCCACCGATGGGCATCAGGCCTCGGCGGCCTCTTCCAGCGCCGGGTAATCGGTGAAACCCTTCGCACCACCACCGAAAAATGTGGCGCGATCCGGCGGATTCAGTTCTGCACCCGCACGCAGGCGCTCAGGCAGGTCCGGGTTGGCAATGAACGGCCGGCCGAAACCGATCAGATCGGCCCAGCCTTCGGCCAGCGCCTGCCCGGCGCGCTCGGCGGTGTACTTGCCGGCGTAGATCAGCGTGCCCGGGTAGACCATGCGTAGCGCCTGCTTGAACGCCACCGGCATCAGCGGCGCATCATCCCAATCCGCTTCGGCAATGTGCAGGTAGCCCACCCCCATCTCACCGAGCAGGTGTGCGGCAGCCAGATAGGTCGCCTGCGGCGTATCGTCCACCGCCCCTTGCAGCGTGGTCAGCGGCGCCAAGCGCACGCCAACGCGGTCACCACCGGCTACTGCGACCACCGCCTGCACGACCTCGCGCAGGAAGCGCAGCCGGTTCTGCAGCGAACCGCCATAGCCATCGGTACGCTGGTTGGCCTGCGAGTCGATGAACTGGTTGATCAGGTAGCCATTGGCGCCATGCAGTTCGACGCCGTCGAAGCCCGCCTCCAGCGCATTGCGGGCGGCCTGCGCGTAATCGGCGACGATGCCCGGAATCTCGTCTTCGCGCAGCGCACGCGGCATCGAATGCTGGATCATCTCGCCGACGCCGGCTTCGGGACCTGCCCCTGTCGGGTCGACGAACACTTTCACGCCATCGGCCAGCAATGCCGAGGAAGACACCGGCGCTGCGCCATCGGGCTGCAGGGCCACATGCGAGACGCGGCCGACGTGCCACAACTGCGCGTAGATGCGGCCACCGGCGGCGTGCACCGCATCGGTCACCTGCCGCCAGCCCTTTACCTGTTCGGGGCTGTGGATGCCCGGCGTCCAGGCATAGCCCTGGCCCTGCGGGCTGATCTGGGTGCCTTCACTGACAATCAGGCCGGCACCGGCACGCTGCGCGTAGTAGGTCGCCATCTCGGCGGTAGCAACGTTGCCGGCAGCCGCACGCGAGCGGGTCATCGGCGGCATCACGATCCGGTTGGGCAGGGTCAGCGGGCCCAGACGGTGGGAGGTGAACAACATGGCGGACATCTCTTGCGGGGGGAGTGCCAGCAAGAATGGGGACCGCCTGCGAAAGGCAACAGGCGTGTTGTGGCAAAACAGTTGTGCCCGGCAGGCAAGGATGGCCCGGCATGAAGGCTCATCCACGCATGGCGTGGATCTACTCCAGGCGGGGTTCGATCTTTACCGCGCCATGCGCCACGCGGTCATAGCAGGTGCGCACCACGTCTTCCCCGTACTTCAGCTCCAGCCGGCGCACGATGAAGTGACCGCGCGCCATGTCCTGGTAGTAGTCGGTGAACATGGTATTGAGCGTTGCACCTGCAGCGGCACCGACAATCGGCACCGCCTGCGCAGCGAATTTCTCGGTGACCACCACGCCGAAACGCGCCGCCACTTTCTCCACCATCTTCGCCAGCAGCTTGCCGGCCTCCTTCGGCGCCACGCCCAGGGTCAGGTCGCGGCCGGTCACCACGCGCCCGGCCAATTCGGCCGACAGGTGGCGCATCACGTCGGTGGTGAAGCCGCGGGCCAGGTAGTAGCCGGTCTCGCTGGCGTCATCGCGCGGCGAGTTGCCACCCAGCGCGAACACCTCCAGGCAGGCCTGGCGGGTGCTGAACCCGGACAGGTCAAAGCCCTCGCTGCGGGCCACGTCGGCCACCGCGCGCATCATGATGGTGGTCGACACCGGCAGCTCGATGAACAAGGCCGCAAAGCCAAATGCCCCGCCGACCGCGCCGGAGGTGGCCGCCGCCAGCTTGTGCCAGCGGGTGGAGGCCCCCTTGCCCGGGGTGTTGTCCATGCTCCACAGCGCGGCCTGCGCCGATTTGGTCAGCGCCGCCTGCACCGCACCGTGGATGCGGTTGGAGACCGAACTGGGCAGCGCCTTCACCGCGAACTCCAGCGGCGTGCCAACCAGGTTGGCCATGCGCGCGGTCAGGGTCGGCGCCTCCAGCAGCGCCACCGCCCGCTGCAGGTCGGACCAGTCGCGGGCGTCGTGGGCGATGTCGCGGGGGAGCAGGATGGGCTCGTTCATGGCGCCGATCTTAGCGCCAGGGAGTTGAACGGTTCGTCGCGGGGCACGACAGAGGGGTCAGAGCCCTTTCCGCTGGAAAGGCATCCGCCCCCGGCGTTGCCGGCCAGCGGCCGGCACTACCGATCAAGGCGTCGAAAGGCCGGAAAGCGCCCCCATGAACTGGCGGTAGTGGCGCAGCTCGGCGATCGAGTCGTGCACGTCGCTCAGCGCGGTGTGGTTGCTGTTCTTGCCGACGCCGGCGGCCACGGTCGGCGCCCAGCGCTTGGCCAGTTCCTTCACCGTGGACACGTCCAGGTTGCGGTAGTGGAAGTACTTCTCCAGGCGCGGCATCTGGCGGTGCAGGAAGCGGCGGTCCTGGCAGATCGAGTTGCCGCACATCGGTGACAGGCCGGCCGGAATCCACTGCGCCAGGAAGTTCACGGTCTGCGCCTCGGCCTGGGCCAGCGTGGTGGTGCTGTCCACCACGCGCTGCCACAGGCCCGAACGACGGTGCTGGTTGCGGTTCCACTCGTCCATCGCTTCCAGCGTTTCCAGCGGATGATGGATGGCGAATTCAGGGCCCTCGGCCAGCACGTTGAGCTGGGCATCGGTGACCACGGTGGCGATCTCGATGATCGAATCGTTGTCGGTGTCCAACCCGGTCATTTCCAGGTCGATCCAGATCAGTCGTTCGTTGGCCGCGCCGGTGTCCGCCATTGTGTCGCCTCGTTGCTGGGCAGGCGCGCGGCCCACCGGTAATGAAAAGAGGCGCCCATCATACCCGTTCGCCCCTCAGCCCTCGCCGGCGTGGTCTTCCAGCAGCAGCGGCGGCTTGCCACGTTTGGCGCGGAAATAATTGGTCAGGCGTGTACTGGCTTCCTTGGCCAGCACCCCGCCGTGAATCTCGACGCGATGGTTGTGGCGGGCGTCGCCAATGAGGTCGAACACGCTGCCGCAGGCGCCCGTCTTGGGGTCACTGGCGCCGTAGACCAGACGGGCGACGCGTGCATGCACGATCGCCATCGCGCACATCGCGCACGGCTCCAGGGTCACATACAGCGTGCTGCCGAGCAGGCGGTGGTTCGCCAGCAGCTTTCCGCCGGCCCGCATCGCCACGATCTCGGCGTGCGCGCTGGGGTCGTGCGAGGCGATGTTGAGGTTCCAGCCCTCCCCCAGCAGCTGGCCATCGGCACCCACCAGCACGGCTCCGACCGGAATTTCGTCGAACTCGCGCTGCGCGCGCTCGGCCAGCGCCAGCGCGTGGCGCATCCAGTGTTCATCGGTGTCGTGCACCGGCACGCCCAGGGCGTCGGTCATGGCGGTTCTCGCGTGTGTGCAGGGCCAGGATGGCCGGCCGGGGCCGCATTGTACGCCCCGGGCCGTACAGGCGCCGCTAGCGCGCGTCGAAGCGCTCGCGGGCCGCATCCAGCGCCGGGAAATTGTGCTCCGCCCAGCGGTCCAGGGCGGACAACGTCTCGACCAGACCGTGCGCGACCTCGGTCAGGCGGTACTCGACATGCAGCGGTTTGCTGCCCCGGTCACACCGCTCGACCAGCCCATTGCGCTCCAGCTGTCGCAGAGTCTGGGTCAGCACCTTCTGCGAGATGCCTTCGATCTTCCGCAGCAACGCGCCGTTGCGAAGCGGGCCCTGCGCCAATGCCGGCAGCAGCAGCATCACCCACTTGCCGGAGATCAGCGCCAGCGCATCGCGCGCCGAGCAATCGGCGGCATAGACATCGCCCGGATAGGCCATGGTTACCTCAAGGTGCGTAATTGCCGGGGCATGCCGGCACCGCGAGGATGGTCGCACACTCCTCGAACACCTCGCCCATGCGCGCCCTGATCCTGCTTGCCCACCCCGAACCCCGCTCCTTCAATGCCAACCTCGCCGCGCAGGCGGCCGAGCAGCTGAGGCACGACCACTCGCAGGTGGATGTGGTCGACCTGTATGCGGAAGGCTTCGATCCGCTGGAAGCGGCCTGGCACCATCCACGGCGCCTGCAGCCCGAGCGCTTCGATGCCCAGCGCGAACAACGCCACAGCGCCGAACTGGAGCAGTTGCCCGCCGATGTGCGACGTCACCTGCACCTGCTGCGGGTCGCAGACCTGGTGATCCTGCAGTTCCCGCTGTGGTGGTTCGCGGCGCCAGCCATCCTCAAGGGCTGGCTGGACCGCGTGCTGGTATATGGGCCGATGTACAACAGCCGTCAGCGCCACGAACATGGCGTGATGCAGGGCAAGCGTGCATTGCTGAGCGTCACCACCGGTTCATCGGCACGGGCATGCGCGGTGGACGGCCGCGAAGGCGACACCCGATTGCTGCTGTGGCCGTTGATGTACAGCCTGCGCTACGTCGGCTTCGAGGTGATGGAGCCATGCGTGGTGCATGGCGTGCGTTCCGGGCTTGCAGCGGAACGCGTGCAGGCCCACGACGAAGCACTGGTTGCAGCCACCCTCTCCTACCGCGAGCGACTGACGCACTGGCGGCAGTGGCCAATTGTGCCCTTCAACGACAGCGATGACTTCGAGGATGGGGTGGTGCTGCGCGCGGACGCGACTGCGCACAGCCCCTTCATCCGCCACCGCGACGCGGGATGAATCTTCGCCTGCAGGCGCTACCGGAAAGCCTCATACTTCGCACTCTTCCGAAGCACCTTGGTGAACCCATGACCACCCTGCGCCCCTCTCGCGCCGACGACGGCGCCGCCCTTGTCGACCTCTGGCGTCGCGCCGTCGACGCCACCCACGACTTCCTCAGTGCCGAAGACCGCCAGGCCATCGATGCCGAAGTGGCCGGTTTCCTGCCGCAGGCGCCGATGACCGTTGCTGTCGATGCACAGGATCGGCCGCTGGGCTTCATGCTGATCGACGGCACGCACATGGAAGCGCTGTTCATCGATCCCGACGTACGTGGCACCGGGATCGGCCGGCAACTGCTGCAACATGCACTTGCCCAGCATCCGCAGCTGAGCACTGACGTCAACGAACAGAACGCACAGGCCGTCGGCTTCTACCTGCGCATGGGCTTCGTCGAAAGCGGCCGCTCACCGCTCGATTCGCAAGGCCGTCCGTATCCGCTCATCCATCTTCGGCATAACGGCTGACATCCGTCGGCAGCGGCCACGTGCTAGCGTGGCTGCTTTCGACCAAGGAACGCCGTGCATGGATGGTGCAAAAGCCCTGCTGACCCTGTTTGCGCTGGGCATCAGCCTGGTCTGGATCCTGGTGCCGTTCGCCATCTTCGCCGTGCGCAACCTGCTGCGTGAGGTACTGGTCGAGCAGCGCCGTACCAACGAACTGCTTGAACACATCGGCGGCTACCGCATTCCGAAGCCGCAACCCGAACCGACTGTCTGGCGGGCGCCCTGAGCCGGAACGTGCCAGGCCCGGATCAGGCCGTCGCCTCGAAGGCCGGAGAGTACTGCACCTCGCCCTGTGCCAGCGGAGGCTGCAGGCAAAGTGCCTGGAAGTACTCTGCAGGCACACCCGGCAGGACCAGGCCCGGCTCGGCACGGAAGCCGAAGCGACCGTAATAGGCCGGCTCGCCCAGCAATACACAGCCATGTGCACCCTGCTGACGCAGTGCTTCAAGTGCGGCGTGCATCAGGGCCGCACCGATGCCCTGCCCCTGCCACGCGGGTAAAACCGAGATCGGCCCCAGGCCGAACCAGCCCGTGCTGCCATCGCTGATCGTCACCGGCGACACCGCCACATGGCCGATCACCTTCCCGTCCATCTCGGCCACCAGCGAAACGCTCAGCTGCCCGCTGGCGCGCAGGGCGTCGACGATGAACTGCTCGGTATGGCTGCTGTGCGCAGCATCCCGGAATGCGGCCTCGGTGAGCGCACGGAGGGTGGCATGATCATCAATGGCTTCGGCACGGATGGTGTAGTTCATGGCGTAATGTTCGCTTGCGTGAGAGTCGCGTGAATTAGCGATTGACGTCACAAATATATGGCGAAATACAGAACGTGAAGCGTAATGGCTCCGAGAACCTCGAATCGCCTGTGCCGCAATCGATTCGGCGACGCCGCCGAACGCTGAATGCGTCAAAATTCCGTCACCCACGCCTTGCCCTAGCTGGCGCCAGGTTTCCAGAACACTCCATAATCGATAAACCTGTCACCAGGGAAGGATATATGGACACGGACGCACGATGCAGGATGCCGCCATGGATGTAGCCATGCCGACACGCAAGGGACGCCATCTGGTACCGATGGGCCTCTTGCTGGCACTGACGGCCTGCTCGCCTTACGCGGACGCAGAGCGTGACGTTGCCGCAGGTGGACGCGGCATGGCCAAGCTCAACCCGTCACCGCAGCAGGGCTACGAGCTGGTGCTGACACTGAAGGACGCGCCGGGCCCGTTCGCGATTGTTGAGGGCTCGGCCCAGTACGACGCCAGCAACTACGCAGACTGTGGACGGATCGTGCCTGCAACGGGCACTGCAGGCCGCATCACCAGCCAGGAGCCCGTCACCCTGCACAAGGTCGGCGAGCACGAATACCGCGGCACGTTCTACCTGGACCGCATGCTGGACGAGGACTACTACGGGCGTGGCGTCTGCCATTGGTCGCTGACAGGTGTCGGTGCGATGTTGCGCGCCACGAACGGCAAGGCGGATACGCGATTCCTGACGTTCATCGACAAGAAGCGCATGGACGCGGGGAGCCAATTGACACGGTACTACCCACGCGCCGACTACCCGCGGATCGAAGAGATCACCGGATACGGAGCGAGCGGCAAGGAAGATCCTTCAGCGTACAAAGAAGAGCTGCGCAATGCGCTGTTCTCAACCACCACTACTGTGCAGAAGCTTGTGCCATGAACTGCCAGTGTCACATTTACCTCTACCCCCAAAGGAGGCCGACATTGCGCCACAAGATGATTCCGTGCCTTGCTCTGCTTCTATTGACCGCCTGCAACCCGGAGACCGCCATGAACCAGGAACGTGCCGCTGCTGAAGCCGATGTCGCCCAGGGTGGGCGTGGCCTCGCCAAGCTCAACCCCAGCCCGCGCAAGGCCTATGAGCTGGTGCTGCGCCTGAAGGACGCCCCGGGCGATTTCGCGGTGGTCGAAGGCGTGGCCCAGTACGACGTCACCAACGAAGACCAGTGCGGCCACATCGAGCCGGCCACCGGTACGGCGGCACGCATCACCAGCCAGGAGCCGGTGGAGCTGCGCAAGGTCGCTGATGGTGAGTACCGCGGCACGCTGTATGTGGACCGCATGCTGGATGAAGACTACTACGGTCGTGGCGTCTGCAAGTGGGAGTTCACCGGTGCCGGGGCAATGCTGAAGGCGACGGGTGCCGAAGAAGAGACCCGCTTCCTCACTTTCGTCGACGCCAAGCCGCTGACCGAAGGTGGCGGCCATACGCTCTACTATCCGGATCTGGTCTATCCGAAGGCAGATCGCGTTCCCAACTTCCCAGCCAGTGGCGAGCCCGATCGCAGCAACTACGCCCCTGATCTGCAGGACAAGCTGTTTACGATCACCCTCTCCGCAAGTGAGGTGGCGCCGTGACCGTCACCTCTCAGGACTACGCCGCGTTATCCAATGACGCCTACAAGGATCGGGCCGTCGGCCGACGTGAACCCGGCCAAGAAGAAAAAGTCACGTTAAACGGCCATGAGTACAAGATACTTGAGCATGTCAACAATCGTCTCAACGGCTATCAGGGCACCGTCTATCAGCGCGTAGACACCAAAGAGATCGTCATTGCCCATCGTGGCACCGAGCAGATCGCCCGCGACGCGATTCTGACCGATGGCGGAATGGTGGTTGCACGCACCAATGTCCAGGCACCTGACGCGATCGCATTGACGCAGAGGACAATTGAAGGCGCCGCACTTCAGTCCCGCTTGAGCGGCGGACCTGCCCCCCAGGTCACCGTCACAGGCCACTCCCTCGGCGGCGCCCTCGCCCAGATCACCTCGCACCATTTCAACGTCAAGGGCGAGACCTTCAACGCCTACGGCGCGGTCAGCCTCAGCTACCGCATTCCGGAAGGCGGCAACACCATGATCAACCATGTCATGGCCTCCGATCCGGTCAGCGCTGCCTCGCCGCACTTCGGCCAGGTGCGCGTCTATGCCAAGCCCGATGAGATCAAGACGCTGGCAGCGAACGGCTTCAGCAATCACCCCCTGCGTGACCTGATCCCAGACCGCCCGATCATCGCGGCCACCAGCTCCTTCGGCGCGCACAAGCTGGGCAACTTCCTCGGCGACGGCTCGGTTCTGAAACACCCGGAAACGCAGAAGCTGGCAAAAGACAACGCCAGGATGATCGAGGAGTACCGCGACGACGTCGAGTCACTGCGTCGCGGCGTCACCCGCGCGGCACGGGGCATCCCGGGCGGTGCCATCGATCTGTACGACCACATCCGCGGCCCGCTGCAGCCCGGTGAACCGGCACGCCGCGAAGCGGAGAAGAACGGCCATCACACCAGCATGCTGCGCATGGACGATGCCAATCACCTGGGCAACCCATTGTTCAACGATGCGATCCGCGGCGTGCATGCGCAGGACGTTCGCGTCGGCCGCGTGCCGGATGTGATGAGTACGCAGTTGGCCGGTAGCTTGGCGGCGGAGATGCACGCTGCAGGCGGCAAGCGCATCGACGAGGTGGTGATGAATGCCGACGCCTCACGCAGCTTCGCCGTGCAGGGCCAGGGCGGCGACCCGGCACACCTGCGCGTGTCGGTGGACACGGCGGTGGCAATGAACACGCCGCTGGAGCAGAGCAGCCAGCGGATTGATCAGCAAGCCGCGGGACAGCGCTTGGCACAGGACCGCGATCAGCAACTGGAACAACAGCAGAACCAGACCCGCAGCATGCAGGCCTGATGAACAGCGCGGGAGCCGGTCATTCCGGCTCCCGCTTTACTTCAGCATCGCGCGTCAGGGGCTGGAGGCCGCGACCGGCGCCGACGCACCGGCGGTTACGAACAGATCCGGCCCGGAATCCGGGAAGCCACCACAGGCGCGATCGCCCGGCGCTACCGGGTCACAGGGCCACTGCGCCCGCGCGACCTTCTCACGCAGCTCGAAGCGATCCCCCGTCCAGACCACGAACGCGATGTGCTCGCGGTTCCAGTCACCGTAGGCGCGCGGACCGCCCTTCTGCGCAGACTCCGGGTACTGCACGAACCAGCGCATGGCCGGGCCGTACTGCAACTTGCTATGGTCCAAGCTGATCCGTCCCTTACGCGACAGCTGACGCGCACGATCGGCCTCCGTGACCGGGGGCATGGCCGGCATGGCATCGGCGGTCACATCCCTCGGCGCCGCGTCCCCGCGGACCTGGTACACACGCTGGGCCACGTAGGCCTCGCGGCAATCACCCGCTGGCACGCGGACCGGCTCCGCGCCGTACTCATCGCGGTTGGCGACCTGGTCGCTGCAGGTGAACGGTGCTGACACCAGATAGAACGTGCTGTCGGCGTCGCGCCCTTCCAGCGAGCGCACCCAGATGTCGCCCATCCGCACGATGAAGTCCGGGCGCTGGCCGTAGCCCGGCACCGCCTTGAACCACGCCTTCTGCTGCACCTCACGCTCGCGCCAGCTGCGCGGCAGGTGGATGTCCTGCTGGGGCAGCGCGACCAGCAGCGCGGCCAGATGCGCCGGCATCCTGCCCTGGCAGGCGCCGATCAGCAGCTCGCCCTGGGTCGCCAGCCGCCCGGCCAGATCCACCGGGCAACGGGCGCCAAGCGCGCGCTCGGTGGCCTGCTCGGGCTGCAACGGCACGATGACCAAGGCGGGTGGCGCGGGAGCTACCGCCGGGACGGCTGGCTCGACGACGGCAGGCGGTGCAGCCACAGGCGCCGCCGCTGCGGGCGCAACGGGCGCAGGCGCCGGGTCCGCAGCCGGCGCCGGCTGCGCGTCCACCACAGGTGTCACAGGAGGTGTCACGGCAGCCGGCACTTTGGGAGCCGGTGCCGCGGCAACAGCTTCGGCCGCCGTGGGTGCTGCAACGTGCGTCGTCCCTGCAGGCGCGTCAACGGCCGCCTCGGCAGCGGGGGGCGTCTCCACGAGGGGTGCTGCGGCCTCCTGAGCCTGTGCCGACGCTGCGGCGAGTCCAAGTGACAGCAGCCAGAGCGGCGGCAGGCGGCGCACGGATGCACTGCAGTGGGCGGCGGCGTGCCGGGCATTCTGAGGAACGATTCGCATGTGGTGTCCTTACGAGTGGGTTTCCATGTCGGCGCCACAGGGCGCCACGCGTCGTAGGTAAAGCGCCTGCGGGCACCCTGCCCGCAGGCATCAGGTGCTACAGGGATTTAGAACGCTGCTCCTGCTCGCGGGCAAGCGCAGCCGCCGGGTCCTGCTGGGCGACGCTGGTAGCCAACTGCTGGCTGCTCTGCGCCAGTGGCTGCTGCGCCGCCTGTTCGCGATCGACCGATGCGCGCAGCATGGCCGGGTCACCCAGCGCGCCCTGCACGGCAAACAACGTGCGACCGTCATTGCCGGCCAACAGGTGATCGATACGCGACATTCCGGCCTTCTGCGCGCTGAGCGCCAGTGCGCCGGCGGCATTGTCCAGTTCCTGCACGCTGCGCAGACCGCTTTGCGGCCCCATTTGCTGCAGGTGCTGGCGCGCTCCCGAGAACAGCGTGTATCCCGGCTCGCCCGGTTGCGACATGTCGCGTCCCGTTGCCTGCTGGGCAGGCGCCCCCACTTCGCCACGCTCGAGGCGCGCCATCACATCGGGGGTCAGCTTCTGCTGCCACACGTCAAAACGCTGCTGGCGGGCTTCGATGCCGTTGAGCGCGCCATTCAGGGCACGCGTGGCTTCGCGCACATCCTCGCGCGCCGCCTCCGGCACCCGCGTCTGCCACTGCCACACGGCAATGCGACCTGCGTGCTCGGGCTGCGCGGCCAGTTCCGGGTGATTCACCAGGTCCAGTTCCAGCGCCTTGCCGGCACGCTCATAGTTCTCCTTGCCGACCAGCGGCAGATAGCCGCGGCCGTGATACTTCAGTGCGTCGCCAGGGGCATCGTTGCCCATGCGCCCGCCGTACATCAGCTCAGCCAGGTTTTCCGGGTGGCCACGCAGCGCTTCCTGGCGGGCACTCTCCAGCGCACCGTTGCCATTGCGCCACGCTGCTTCCACCGGGATCTGCGAGATGCCCCGGGTGAAGTTGAAACTCTCGTTGAGACGGCTCAAGCCACGGGATTCATGCCCGGCCTGCGCCATGAAGTTGGCCAGTTCCCGGGACGAGGTGATGCCGGCCTCCGTGGCCTGTCGCAACAATTGCGACTCTCTATCCTGCGACACGGTCAAACTCCTGCTCGATCATCGTGGGGTCCTCCTGCCTCCTCACAGGCGCGGCACTCAAGGCAAGCTCACGTCGGCAACCACGGACGGGTCAAAGTCCTCAAACCGTACCCTACCCAGCTCGGCCGCCGAGAAGTCACGGGTGTGGGTTGCCTCGGTCTCGGTGTCGACCACCCGGCGCTGCACGCCATGGACCCAACAGACCTGCTCGGACGGCGCGTAGCGGAACGTGTAGGTGCTGCTCCAGCGCTCGCGGCTGCCGCCGTTGGTGATCACGCTGAACGCGCCATCCTCGATCGTCACGTAGGCGAAGGGATCACCGGCAATGCCGCCGCGGGTAGAGCATGGCACCAGCTTGTCGTTGCGCGCCGCCAGCTGCCATCGGCCGGCAGCATCGCCCAGCAGCAACAACAGCACCCGGTTGGGACCGTGCTCGCCCGGCACCAGGCCATCGGGGGCGGGCTGATCGATCACCAGCAACTGGTCGTCGATGCCATTGCCGGTCAGATCACCGCGCACGGCTTCCAGCAGGTTCGCGCCGGACGGCACGAACGCCAACGCATTGTCCATGTTCGTGCCGCTCCCCTTCTGCATCCCCTGCCACTCCTTCGATCCCGTCTTGCCAGTACCCGTGCGCCGGCCGGGACACCGCGCAGTGCGCCGCAGGCCCCGGTGTCCGCCAGAGCGGATGATAGCCCCGGCCCTGCGGCGGTGGTGTTGTGGGGGTGCGTCACCCGCACCGCGGGTCGTCAGCGTCCTCATGGACGGGAAAGCTCCTGCGTTCGATGGCACTGATGCGCCGGAATTTTGGCGCGCAGGCAGCTTACTTCGAGGAGGCTTCAGTCGTCGAAGGGGGAACGGAGCGAAAAGCGGACTTGATCACATAAAAGCGGGATCGACGCTGATGGATCCAAGTTCGGGATGCACCACCCGTCAGCGCCCCGCAATTGATCATGCGGACCCAGCTGGGTGGGTCCCCGAGAATGGCACCGCAGGTGTGACCCACGGGTTGAAACAGGTCACAGAAGGCTTGCAACGCTTTGCTCCTTCAACCACGCATCTTTTGATGGCGACAGCTATCGCCTGCCACTCACTGGACTCGATTTATTTGGACATGTGAAATTTGGCAACGGCTCTCCATCCAGTCAACCCTTCGCCCAACGGTTGCGGAGGCATAGGGGGGCAATAGCATCAATACGCCTTGAAGATCGGCTCTGTGCAATCCGCGTAGAAAACCTCGCGTGCCCCGGCTTGATCATTCGTGCAGCCTTTCTGAGCTTCGCGCTCCGCCACGTCGAGTGTCGGTCCTCGTCCAATGCCAGAGCCACCCTGACCTGTCCGGCCGCTGGGAACTACCCATGCCGCACACTGATTGAAGTAGGCAAGCACAAGCTTGCGATCGTTCGCACCCGCGGAAGCACATTTGCCAAGGGCTTCCTGCTCCGCTCCACTCTTCCTTCGCTGCCCTGTCGATACACCTGCATCCGAAGTTCGCTTGGAGGTGGCAATTGCACCCCAGGTGGTGACCCATTCTCCAGACGGTTGTGGCGGCGAAATGGGAGCGGTAACCCCGCCATTGTTTGCTCCCGGGATAGGCGCACAGCCCTGTACTCCCTGTCCTCCGATCGGATACATACCAGAGGGGCAGTTGCCCTCAGCCATCACGGAAAAAGACAGAGTCAAGAAGAAAGATGGAATAGCCAGCCTAGTGAACCACTTCATTACGTGCTCCAAGCGCCAAGGCAAGCATCCATGGTCGGGGCGTCTCCCCGTTGACTATTTTTAACCAGCACATCAATCACGCCATGAAATTCTGGGCCCAGAATATCCAGCAGTTTTTTGCAGCATGGCCATCTGGCCGTACCGATGGGTATACACGCCCCGCCAGACCCATTAGATCCAAGCAGGCTTCCAACATGCCCCTGCACAGTCGAAACCCGCGCGTTGACCCGACCACTCATGCCATCAAGCTAGCCATGTCCCTGGAAGATCATAACGTCCTTGCACACGCCGCCGTGCAAAACAGAGCGGTCAGGGTCGGCCTCATTCTCAGCTGCAGCAGCGCAGCCGCGCCCGAGGCTTCTCGGAGCCAAACCTCTGTGCGCGCAAATTGCAACAAACAAATAGCGCTCCGCGTCAATGCAATCATCCCGAGCACGGCCGTTTCAGTAATTCCTGAACAAGGGCTCGGTACAATTTGCATACACAGGAGCACAGGCTCCCGGCTTGTCATTCTTGCAGACTCCCTGAGCAGCCCGCTCGGCATCACCCGGAGTCGGACCGGTGCCAATTCCTGACAGGCCATTTCCAGTCCTTCCGCTCGGGATGACCCAGGAAACGCACTGATTGAAATAGGTCATGCTGACCTTGCAATCGCTTGCTCCACTGGCAGCACATTCTGAGACGGCTTTGCGTTCCGCCTCCTTCTTTGACCGGTGCCCCGTAGAAACGCCGGCATCGGAAGTGCTGGCGGATACCGCAATTCCGCCCCAGGTCTTGATCCACTCACCCGTAGGTTGCGGAGGAGGACGTGGAGACTGCTGGGCGGCGCCACCAGACGCCGCGCCGGGAATTGGTGCGCACCCCATTGCCCCTTGTCCCCCCACGGGGTAGTAACCGGGAGGGCAGGCTCCACCTTCTGCACGTGCAGAGAAAGCTGAAGCTGCAATGATTCCCAAAGACAGCAGGTTAAATAGAGTAGATCGCATGAAACCCTCACCTTTAAGACGGGCCCAAGCGCAGCTACAAAACGCGGGCTCAGCCTCAATCCTCTTTTTTGCACCACGGCTCATAAGGCTGAATACGTGCGTCAGCCAAGACTCAGCAAAACGAAAGCCTCACTGATGCCCTGCGACCCGGGCGAGTCGGCGAACCCACGAATACCCCGAATTGACTCAGCTAGAAGGACTCAAAAACAGGTTCCGAGCAGTACCCTTACTGCCAGGGGCAGGATCAGCATATGCCACACACTGATTTCTATAAGTCGTATCGATCTTGCAGTCTTTAGAGCTTCTAGAACTTCTCAAAGATGGGATCGCTGCACTCGGAGTACATAACCTCACACCCGACACCCCCCTGCTTCTTGCAACCCGAGAGCGCTACAGCACCTGCTCTGGCAATAATGCCATCACGCGCGATATGCGCGCCTGTCTGGGAGGCCGTGGGAGACGCGATCGCCACACACTGGTTCTCATACGAGATCTTGACCACGCAGCTTCGCGCACCCCACGTCGCACATTGACTTAGCGCTTCCTGCTCAGCCTCTTCACGGGAGTACTTCTGCTTTGCAACTCCCGTATCCCCCTTTTCACCCATGGCAACGGCACCCCAGGTCTTATGCCAACGCCCTGTCGGCTGCGGTGGGGGCGATGGCAGCTGTTGCTGGGAAGAGACGCTGCCCGCACCAGGGATCGGAGCGCACCCGCTGACACCCTGCCCGCCAATTGGGTAGAAACCAGACGGGCAGTTGCCTTCAGCCGCTAACGGCGAGGACCAGAACAAAACCACCATTGCCAGAATCCCAACAAAGTACCGCATCAGTCATCCAGGACGAGATTGAGAATGGGGGCAGCAGCTGTGTTCGCCCGGCTGCCGAGCAATTTACCTGAAGGTAGTGACGGCGGCTTACCGACCTGCGCCAACATACGGCCCTCTAAAGCCACAGGCAGCCGAGCGCTGCCTGGACACACTTTCAATACTTGCGGAAGACCGGCGCGGAACATTCCGAGTAAATAATCCTGCAATGCGCCCCGCCTGCTGCCTGACAGTCACGCATGGCCTGCTCCCCGGCGCTCTCCACCGCCCCCGAACTGGCGTACTGTGTACCGGTGGATGCCAGTTCCGAGGTGACAGCAGCCACACATTGATTCTGGTAGGTGAACTCGATCCTGCAACGTCCACCGTTCTTCTCGCAATTCGAAATCGCGGTCCCCTTCGCAGCACGCTCACTGGGTTCACCTACAAATGCGCCCCCCTCCGAACCGCTGGATGAGCCAGCGAGTGCGCCCCAGGTCTTAACCCATTCACCCAATGGTCTGGGCGGAGGAGTAGGAATCGTAGCGCTGCCCCCAGAACTGGCTCCTGGAATTGGCGCGCAGCCCTGTACTCCCTGCCCTCCAATCGGATACATACCGGGAGGGCAGTTCCCTTCTGCACTTGCGGATGAGAATGCTAGAGAGAACATTGCTGCGATGACCGCTTGCATCAACCGACCAGTCATGATCATACAGCCACGCCCGAACTCAATTTCCAGCCATCTGCGAACATGCATGAAGTCTCCCAGACGCCTCGGAACAACATCACAGCCATAGCAGATGCGGCCACAAGTAACGCCACCTTCCGGTGCAGCATGAATAACTGCTGACAGCCCTCACGCAGAACTGGCGATCAGCGATACGCCCTGAACTCCGACATGCTGCAGGCCGAGTAGGCCACTTCACACGCTCCTCCATCATTCACAGAGGCGCATTCCTTCAACGCGAGCGATTGAGCTTCGTCAAGTGTTTCAGCGCTGGCAACGATTGAATTTCCGGCAGCCTTTCCGCCCGAGCGGGGCGACGGATCGGCGATTGCGGCGCATTGATCGTGATAGCTCAAACGAATCTCACACTTGCTCCCTCCTCGTCGGACACATCCGTCGATCGCCGCCGCTTCCGCAGCTCGCTTCGATTTCTGGGATACGGAAACACCGGTTGCCATCAAGCCACCAGTTGCTGGTTTTTTGTCCTCAGCGATGGCTCCCCAGCGCGTCTCCCATTTCCCGGCCGGAACCGGCGCAGAAGATCCAGTGGAGGGAGAGCTGCTTCCGCCAGGAATAGGCGCACACCCGCCGACGCCCTGCCCTCCAACAGGGTACTGCCCAGGGGGACATCTCCCCTCCGCCAGAGCGGAAAAAGGGGCTATCAGCAGCGCGGCCGCAAGAAAGAACTTGATCATAGTGTTTACTCCAATCCTTGAATCATGCGCTGAGCAAGCCTCAACTAACTTCCAGCAGCCTTGCCATGCGTACCAGGCCCAAGACTTCCGCTAGACCCGCCTTCACCTATAGACCTTCCACTGGTTGCATAGGTTACTGGTGGTGAAACATGCTTCTCCGCATTAGAAGTCTGAGGCGGCATGTAACTACCCGGCGGCTGGCCGTTTGAGCTGGGCGCCTGCGCTACCGGGCTACCACCTATCTGCGAATATGCCATGAAGGTACCCAGGGTGCCCTGGAAGAACATCGCAGCCATTGGGGGCGCAGTCAGGATCAGCGTCGTCAGAATCAGTCCCATGCCGCCCTGCTGCAGCGCCATGCTGCTCATGCCCTCGGTCAGGTTCGACCCCAGCAGTGCACCCAGCGCAGACGCGCCCCAGAACGAAGCCGCCACGCGCGCCACCATTTCCATGGCAATGCCGGTCATCGCAGCCAACACCGCCATCGAGAACATGGTGCCGATGCCATAGAACAACCATCGTTGGAACAGGGACTTTGTCTGCTCAAACAGCAGGCAGAGGATGAACAGCGGACCAAAACCAATGAACAATGACATGGCGATCTGGTACAGCAATAGCATGGCGCCCGCCGTAACGGCCGGTCCGCCGGTGCCCAGCCCAATGAACCACATCGCACGGGTCTTTGCGCTATCCAGCGTTACGTCGCCGGCAACATCCAGCACACTCACCGACGTGAGCGCCAGTTGCATATAGCCCAGGTTCTTGTCAATCAGTTCCTCGGCGATCGACTTCTTTCCGGTCACGATATAGGTGGGACGTGCCCCCGGTTTCCAGGGCCAGCCTAACTTAAGTAGAGTCCGTCCCCATACCGAGGACGGACATGAAGAAGCGTTTCACCGACGAGCAGATTATTGGCTTCCTGAAGCAGGCGGCCGCTGGCACCCCGATCAAGGAGCTATGCCGCTAAGACGGGCCAAAGCACAGCTACAAAATGCGGGCTCGATCTCAGTTCTTTCTCGCACCGCCGCTCATAAGGTTAACTACTAGCGTCAGCCAAGGCTCAGCGAAACGACAGTCTCACTGTTGCCCTGCGACCCGGGCGATTCGGCGAAGCCGCAAGTACCCTGAATTGACTCAGCTAGAAGGACTCAAAAACAGGTTCCGAGCAGTACCCTTACTGCCAGGGGAAGGATCAGCATATGCCACACACTGATTTCTGCAGGTCGTATCGATCTTGCAGCCTTTCGCGCCATATTTCCCACAGCGTTCCAGCGCCTCCGATATCGCTTCACTCTTTGTTCCCTGGCCTACCGAGGCACCCACATCACCGGTGCTTGCTGCCCCGGCTATCGCGCCCCAGGTCCTGATCCAGCGCCCAGTCGCGATCGGACCGCTCTGTGCCGCTTGGCCAGCTTGGCTGCTGTCTCCGGGTATCGGAGCACACCCCTAAACCCTGTCCTCCAACCGGGTACTGTCCCGGCAGGCACCGCCCCTCGGCACGAGCATCGCATGCAAGAAGCACCAGAAAGAATGAAGCCATTTGGGACAACGGTACAACGCGTCTCATACCAGTACTCCAGTACCGCGCGAGGCTATGGCTGCCCAAGGTCCACAGCTCCAAAGCCTGTATCCGCAGCTCTCGCGAAATCCGATTGCGTCAATGCAACTCGTGCCGCAGCCACAACCAGGTTGGCATGCCCCAAAGAAAATTCGCAGCGACAGGAGTGCTTCTAGAACCTCTCAAAGATGGGATCGCTGCACTCGGAGTACATAACTTCACACCCGAAACCTCCTTGCTTCTTGCAACCCGAAAGCGCCACAGCACCGGCCTTGGCAATGCTGCCATCTCGGGCGATATGGGCGCCGGTCTGGGAAGCAGTGGGAGATTCAATCGCCACATATTGGTTCTCATACGAGATCTTGACCACGCAGTTTCGCGCACCCCACGTCGCACATTGACTTAGCGCTTCCTGCTCAGCCTCCTCGCGGGAGTACTTCTGCTTTGCAACTCCCGTATCCCCCTTTTCACCCATGGCAACGGCGCCCCAGGTCTTATGCCAACGCCCTGTCGGCTGCGGCGGGGGCGATGGCAACTGTTGCTGGGAAGAGACGCTGCTCGCACCAGGGATCGGAGCGCACCCGCTGACACCCTGCCCGCCAATTGGGTAGAAACCAGACGGACAGTTGCCCTCAGCCGCTACCGGCGAGGACCAGAACGAAGCCAGCACTGCCAGCATTCCAACAAAGTACCGCATCAGTCATCCAGGACGACATTGAAGAACGGAGGCAGCGGCCATGTACCTCTGACTGCCGAGCAACTCGCGTGAAGGTAGCGACGGCGGCGTACCAGCCTGCACCAACATACGCTCCCCTAAAGCCACCAGGCATTCGAGCGCCGCCTGGACACACTTTCAATACTTGCGGAAGACCGGCGCGGAACATTCCGAGTAAATAATCCTGCAATGCGCCCCGCCTGCTGCCTGACAGTCACGCATGGCCTGCTCCCCGGCGCTCTCTACCGTCCCCGAACTGGCGTACTGCGTACCGGTGGATGCCAGTTCCGAGGTGACAGCAGCCACACATTGATTCTGGTAGGTGAACTCGATTCTGCAACGTCCACCGTTCTTCTCGCAATTCGAAATCGCGGCCCTCTTCGCAGCACGCTCACTGGGTTCACCTACAGATGCGCCCCCCTCCGAACCGCTGGATGAGCCAGCGAGTGCGCCCCAGGTCTTAACCCACTCACCCAATGGTCTGGGCGGAGGAGTAGGAATCGTAGCGCTGCCCCCAGAACTGGCTCCTGGAATTGGCGCGCAGCCCTGTACTCCCTGCCCTCCAATCGGATACATACCGGGAGGGCAGTTCCCCTCAGCACTTGCGGATGAGAATACTAGAAGGAGCATTGTTGCGACGACGGCTCGCATAAATCGTTTAGACATAGTCAGATCTCAGTTCCGATCGTTGTTAGCAGCACCCCGTTGGCCTGCATGAGGCGCCGCTTCGCCGGTGAATCCCGACCGCTGGGCCCCAGCAGCACCCGTTCGCATCTGCGTATCAGCAGGAGGCATCGCTGGCATAAAGAATCCTCCACCACCCGACCCGCTAGAACCCGGCGGCTGCCCATTCGGACCCGGCGAGGTCGGCACGGCGCTACCACCTATCTGCGAATATGCCATGAAGGTACCCAGGGTGCCCTGGAAGAACATCGCAGCCATTGGGGGCGCAGTCAGAATCAGCGTCGTCAGGATCAGGCCCATACCGCCCTGCTGCAGCGCCATGCTGCTCATGCCCTCGGTCAGGTTCGACCCCAGCAGTGCACCCAGCGCAGACGCGCCCCAGAACGAAGCCGCCACGCGCGCCACCATTTCCATGGCAATGCCGGTCATCGCAGCCAGCACCGCCATCGAGAACATGGTGCCGATGCCATAGAACAACCATCGTTGGAACAGCGACTTTGTCTGCTCGAACAGCAGACACAGGATGAACAATGGTCCGAATCCGATGAACAGCGCCAGCGCAATCTGGTAGAGCAGCAACATCGCGCCTGCGGTCACGGCGGGACCGCCCGTTCCCAGGCCGATGAACCACATCGCGCGGGTCTTGGCACTATCAAGAGCCACGTCGCCGGCCACATCCAGCACGCTTACCGACGTGAGTGCCAGCTGCATGTAGCCCAGGTTCTTGTCGATCAGCTCCTCGGCGGTCGACTTCTTGCCGGTCACGATGTAGGTGATCTGGTCCTGCACATCGCCGGTCAGGAAGTTCTGCAGCTTGGTTCCGAACATCGCCATCGACGTTGCGACGGTGACGATCAGGGCGGCGCGCGCCATGTTCGTCATCAGCGCAGCCATCGAGTCACGGCTCCGTCCGGTCACGATGCGGAAGCCCTGGATGAGCACCCACAGCGTCATCAGCACCAACGCCATCGTGCCGACCCAGGTCATCATCCGGCTCAGGATGCCGTTGCCGAAGTTGGTGATCTCGTCGCGCAGATAATCCAGGATCAGCCGGAAGAAGACGAAGTCGCCCACCGAGGCGAACAACGTGCCGTGCAACAGATCATTGAACACCATACCGTGCATCATTCCCTGACTCATCACATCACCCGCCCCGCATCGGGGCCCTGCTGGAGTGCGTTGCGCACGTGATTCACTTCGAAAGCGCGGCCTTCAGCGCGCCGGCCTTGATGACGCTGCCAATCGGATTGCGCTCGCCACGCAACGCACGCTCGGCCAGGTTCTTCTGCCGCCCCTGAAGGGCAAGAATCTGCTGATCGTAGACCTTGACGGTGGTTTCCCACTTCTTGAACGCCTTATCGAGTTCGACCGCGGTTGCCGTATTGTTGGAGATATCCTCCTGCAGCGCGCCTTCGTTCTTGAACGCGTTGCGGATCCGGCGCAGCTGCTGCAGCATCTGCTCCATCGCCGGCATGGACATCTGCACGACCTCGACGGTCTCGTTGTACTTCTTGTTCTCAAGCACCTGGATGTACGAGCAGATCGCTCGCTGCTGCGCGCCGATATCGCCGCCCGGGCTCATGTTCAGCACTGCCATCAGGCCGCTCATGCTGATCATGGAATCGCCACCGCACTTTTCTGCCACGTTCCAGTTTTCGGGAATCTTCGTCAGCGTGGGCGTCGGCGGCATCAGCGGCGAAGCAATGATCTGGGTCCAGTTCTGCAGCTTGGACAGCCAGTTGTCGATGGTCTTGGTGTACTGTTCGGCCGTCTGGCTCCAGCGCGCAGCCGTCTCGAAGTACTCCTTGCCGGCCTTCATCTCCTGCAGGAAGTTCATGACCCAGTTGAACGGGTCATAGACGGTCATCGCCTGCGCCGGGCTGGTGCCCGTGCTCACGGTCAGGCCCAGCGTCAGTACGGCTGCCATCAGGGGCGCCATGCGACGCCGGCGAATGGGCTTGCGTTGGGTTTCGGTCGTCATGGCAGTTTCCTTGTTCGTTTGAGTGGGCAGGTTCATGCCGTCTCCTCCTGATCCTGTTCGGCCCGCTTGCCGGAGCCCTTTCGATTCTTGTAGAACGCGTCCAGCCACTGATCCGGGGTCAACTCGTCCACCGTCACACGGTTGCGGACCGCTGCCGTCTGCAGCACGCGATGCATGATGTCGATGTTGTCGGTCGAGGCCGAGATCACCGACAGGATGTCGTCCATGCCGCGCAGGTTGAGCTGGCAGACGCTCGAGGCATGACCCTGCTTGACCAGGAAGCAGCGCGAGCGCTCGTCCAGCGCGGTAACCACCTTGAACTCGGCCTCGGTCAGCTTCAGGCCATCCATGTAGTCGCTCTTGCTGGCGTTCGGGTTCGGCAGCAGAATCAGCGTGGCGGTCTGTTCGATCAGGGCCGCGGAGATGTCGCTCTTCAGCGCATCTTCCGGGCTCTGCGTGGCGAAGATGCCCAGGCCGTTCTGCTTACGGATGGTCTTCTGCTTGTTCTTCGCGAACTCCTTCAGGCCACCCTCGCCGTCCAGGATCTTCCAGAACTCGTCCATCACGTAGATCAGCGGACGGCCGTCGATCAGCGACTCCAGGCGGTGCAGCAGGTAATTGATGACCGGCACGCGCACTTCAGGGTTGTCGATGATGTCGGTGTAATCGAACCCGATGATGTTGGCCTTGCTCAGGTCAACGGTATCGACCGGGTTGTCGAACACCCAGCCCAGCGAATTGCCCGAGGTCCAGCGGCGCATGCGCGCGTAGAGACCGTCATCGCCCATGTTGGGCAGGCTCTTCTGGAAGTTGGTCATGTTGCGCAGGTGCATCGGCGTATCGAGCATGCTCTCCACTGCGCGGTAGATGTCCTCTTCCTCACGGGCACTGTACTCGCGCTTGCCGGCCAGCACCTTGATCAGGTCGGCCAGGAACTGCACGTTCGACTCGTTGTTCTCGCACTGGAACGGGTTGAAGCCAGTCGGCGCACCGTTCTCCAGGGCCAGGTAGTTGCCGCCGCAGGCACGCACAAAGATCTCCGCACCACGATCCTTGTCGAAGAAGAAAATGGTCGGCGACGGCTCGTACTTCTGCACCTGGCTGAGCAGGAAGTTGATCAGCGCGGTCTTACCGGTACCGGACTTACCGATCACCATGGTGTTGGCGATCGCCTTCTCGCCCAGCGAATTCTCCGACGGATGGGTCGCATGGAAGTTGAAGTAATACGGCTGGCCGTTGGTGGTCTGCAGCGTGGTGACGCAGTCGCCCCAGGGGTTGTTGTGCTGCTTGCCGGTAGCAAAGTTGTGCAGCGGTGACAGGCCCAGGAAATTCAGCGAGCTGACATTGGCCAGGCGCGTACGGTAGCGCCAGTTGCCCGGCAGCTGCGAATAGAAGGACGAGGTAACCGCCAGGTCTTCCTTGGTCGACACGAATCCGGCGTTGGACAGCTCGGCCCGGGTCGAGGCGACGTTCTGCGAGAGCTTGGCCTGCGTGTCGCCGTACACCGCCATGATGAAGTGGTACTCGCCCAGCACGAAGTTGCCGGACGACAACTGATCCATGGCCTGGTCCAGCTCGACGATCTGGCTGACCGCCTTGTCGCCGGAGGAGATCATCATGCCCTTGGTGCGGTCGAGCACCTTCAGCGCGTCCTGGCGCCCCATCGGGCTGAACGAATGGGTGATGACATACTCGTAGTCCAGGTACTTCAGGCCGTTGAGAATGCCCGGGTAGGTGCCCTCGGCATACTCCTTGATGTTGAGGATGGCACCGAAGTGGTTGGCGCCATTCGGGGTGTTGATGACAAAGTCGCCGGTCTTGGCCGAGAACATGTGCCGGCTGACCGGCAGGTAATCCTTGATCGGCGCCGGCAGCACCGGCACCGGCTCGTCGATGCGGTTGATCAGGTATCCGAACAACTCCAGCGTCTCGGAGAACACCACGCCATTCTTTGCCTCGTACATGCCCAGGCGATACGGCGCGTAATCACGGATCACGGCCTCGACGTTGCCGGCCAGCTCCATCAGCTTCTCGATGGCCTGTTCCTGCTCGGCACGCAGGCGATCGACGTTCGCCGACTTTTCCACGAAGCGCTTACCCGATACCACCGGGCGGTAGATCATGGTCAGGTACAGCTCGTTCTGCATGATGCGCTGCGAGGACAGCATGCCCATGTACTGATCGGACACGTCCTGGTTGAAGCGCTGCCGGTAGGTGCTCTTGCCTTTCAGCGTGCGACGGCGCCGAATATCGTGCACCCAGAAAGCCACGTTGACGAAGTCCGGCGCACGCAGCGTCTGCAGCAGGCGATTGAAGGTGTTGTGCCGATGTTCCAGTTCCCATTCCTCGCGACCCACGAACGGCAACCCCTCCAGGTACCAGGTCAACAGGTAGTCACCGCCCGTAGTCTTGACCACGTTCGGGGCGACATGCGTCGACAGGGGAATGAACTCACTGATGGAGGTATCTGGGCTGAACATACGACTGCTTCCAAAGAGTTGCTGCCAGGGAACTTCGAGGTGGCCTGGCGGGCAGCACGCGACCGCCAGGCCATTCCGGACCTCAATCCATTCGGGCCGGCTTGTTGCGGTAATGATTCGGGTTGAATACCCACATGCCGTCGTGCTGCTGCACGTTGCGCACCCGCAGCTTGAACATCAGGCGCAGGCCCATCAGACGGAAGATCATCTCGTCACGTTTGGCCATCTGCCGCATGATGAAGATTGCTACCGGAATGGTGAGCAGGAACCAGAAATTGGTGTAGACGCTCAGCAGCAGCAACCCACCTGCCACCATGAAGAATGGCAGGTAGGGAACGCCCAGGAACATTGCCGGGCGAGTGCAACCGCGGAAGACGACGTTCTTATGCACTGTAGTAGAGCACTGCCTGCTGGATCAGCATGGCGGTCTTGCCTTCGCAGGTGCCGTACTCGTCACCCAGCAGCATGCGGGCGATCTGGCCGGCGGCACCGATCAGGACGCCACCGATCAGGATCGGCGAGACCTCGCTGATGCGCTTGTGCGCGAAGGCAATCTGATAGCCGGCGAAGATGACCGCGATGGTGACGACGGCAATCGAGGCCATGTTCAGCAGGCCATTGATGTTGGAGAAGAAGCCGCAGACTTTGCCGTCGGTACCGCCGTAGTTGGTGGCGCCGTTGGTGGCGAACACCTGCGGGGCGAACAATGCGCCGACGAAGATCGTTGCCATCAGCAGGGTCTTCAGCGTGCGCTGGGCCTGGACGAGGTCGAGATTGGATCGCTTCATGGATTGATTTCCTTGTTGATGGACTAACACAACTGAATCGACCAGCCGGGGGACTGGCCGCACCACGACTTCGTCAGAACACGAAGGCCGCATCCCCTGCGGGAATCTGCTGCACCGGCGCGCCCTGCGCCGGCGCGTTGTACGAATCTGCGCTTTCCGCCACCGGTAGGTTGCGTTCGCTCCACGGACGCAGCATCACCGGGCCATTGTCGGTGCCGCCCGCGGTACCAGGAAGCTGTTGCGGCATTGCCAAGCTGTTCTGGGACGGCAGGCGTTGGGCCATGCCCTGCGGGAACTGCGCCTGCTGCGGCTGTGCAGCCCCGCCCTGCTGACCTGCCTGCTGGGGCTGCATCATCCGGTCCACCGACCCCAGGACGACCTTGGACAGCGCCTGATCGGCAATATTCAGCAGACTGCCGCGCGCCATCGCACCGGTGGACGGGTACACCACGTACGCACGCGCTGGATCATCCGAAGGAACGTACACCGGTCCGTTCGATTGGGCCACGATGCGCGCCTGTGCCGGCGACGCCAGCTGCGGGTGATGCTCGATCTTCACGCTGCGGCGCTCGCCACGGCTCACCACGTCGATCGGCGCAACGCCATTGCTGGCGACCTGCTGCCCACGGCGGATCGAGTCGTAGACCTTCTGCACATAGCCGTGACGGAAGCCGGTTTCGAAATTGCCCGAGTAGTAGCAGCTGAACGATTTTCCCCAATCGCCACCCGAGCGCTTGTAGCACTCGGCGAGGATGCGGGATCCGGCCTGCAGGTTCGGGCACTGCTGGAACGCTTTCTCGTACGAATCCAGCCCGTACTTGCCTAGGTTGTAGCGGTTGACCTGGGCCAGGCCGATGGAGAAGTTGTAGCCCTTCTCTTCCAGCATGCGCACTGTGGCCAACGCCTCGTCCAGCGCCTTGGGCTGGCGCACCAGCGCTCCTCCAACCACGCCGATCGCGTAGGGATTGCGCGACGATTCGACATTGATGACGTGCTGCATCACGTCCATCGACACGGCCATCTCCGGGCACGCCATCATTTCCAGTCCTGGCAGCATCCTTCAGCCCTCCTGCCCCTGGGCGCGCCCAGGGTTGAAATCGATACCGGTGATGTAGCGGGAACCGGCATGTGCCTTGATGTGGACGACGATATCGATGGTCATCATCAGCAGTCGCTTGATCACGTTGAACTCAAGCCCAGAGCCTTCGCTGGAGGCCTTGACCATCAGCGCCAGCTGGTCCCAGGTCTGCTCCGGGCTGCCGGCATGGCAACTCGTGATCGACCCCGGATGGCCCGATGCGCAGTTGCGGATGAAGTAGAACGCCTCGTCACCGCGCAGCTCGGCCAGGATGATGCGTTCGGGCTTCATGCGCAGGCACGCTTCCATGCAGCTCTTGGCGGTGACATTGCTTGCGCTCTGCCCCCCCTTGGAGTACAGCAGATGCACCACGTTTGGTTGGGTCAGAAATAGTTCGCGCGCGTCCTCGATCGTGACCAGGCGTTCACTGTCCGGGATATGATTCACCAACGCTTTCATGAAGGTGGTCTTGCCGCTACCCGTCGCACCCGATACCACGATGTTCTTGCGGTACATCACCGCACGCCGGAAGAATTCGGCGTACTCACGCGAATGGCGCAGCTCCAGCAGCTCGCGATCGTGTTCGCTGATGCTGCCGTCGCTCTCCAGGATCTGGTTGAAGAATCCATCTTCGTGATACTGCGTGAGTGACTTGGTGTGCTTGGACGGCAGGCGGATGGTGATCGACACCTTGCCCGCGTCACACGCCGGTGGAATCACGAACTGGGCGCGCTGACCGGTCGGGAACGTGAGCGAGACCACCGGATCGGCATCGGTGATGCGCTGCCCGGTGTTGCTCTCGTTCACCACTGCCGTGCAGAACTGCCGGGCCCGCTCGAAGGTCAGGCTCGGCACCTCCACCCGCTGCCACCCGGCCCGGGTTTCCAGGTACAGCTCGCCGGGACGGTTGATGCAGATTTCCGTCACTTCCGGCGAAGTCATGTACTCGGCGATGCCCAGCACTTCGTACTGATAGCGCAGGAAATCGCTGGAGACGAGGGCGAGGGGTGACACTTCAGCGTCCATGGTCGTTCGTTGGGTTACCGGCGGGGATGCAGCACGTTGGTGAAATCGACGTCCTTGGCGACGTAGACATTCACCACGGTGCCCTGGTTGATGGTGACGGTGGGCGGACGGCGACTGCTGCCGAGAGCTTCGTTGGCCAGGCGCTCCATGGTGCGTGCGGTGGCGCTTTCATAGGGCGACTGGATGGTCATACCGTTGTTGGCCACGGTCGTGGTCTCCGGACCGTGCTCTGCAGCGGCATACTTGAACGCGTCGGCCAGCAGGCTGATCATCAGCGCCGAAGCGATACGGCTGCCCCAATGCGCGCTGTACTGACCGGGATGGCCCGCACCGCCCAGACCATCGGTACCGGGGCTGGACATGGCCACGTCGATGCCATTCGGGGTGGTGATGCGATCCCAGATGACTTCCACGCGCTTTCCGGTGGGACCACCACCGTAGGCGCCATAGATCTTGGAGCCCTTCGGCAGCAGCAGGTTGCGGCCATTGATCGAGTACACCGGCTCCGTCAGCAGGCAGGAGGTGTAGCCGGCGATGTCGGTGATGATGCGGGTTTCCAGCACGCAGCGCAGGTACGTGCCCCGCACCAGCAGTGCATCCGGACTGCGGATGTAGGTGGCACTGGAGACATCCTCCACATCCGGTCCACGGCGCACCTTCTGCGGCTGCGCTTGCGGATTGGCCGCCGCCTGCATGGCCGCGATCATCGCCTGGTTGTAGTCGGAGCCGCTCTGGCCGTTGGCGGCGCCGCCCGCCTCGCCCCCGCCCACGCCGGAGCCGCTGCCCATGCGACGGTCCATCAGCGTCGGTCCGCGATCATGATCCGCCTTGGCCTCGTTGCCCATCGGGAAGCCCGGCATTGGCACTTCCTGCTGCGGCGGAGGCGGCAGCATCGGGATCGGATCGGCAACCGCGATCGGGGGCGCCGGCTCGGTCGCCCCGACAACGCTCGGAAGCTGCGGCGTGGTGGCGCGTGCTTCTTCCTGTGGTTTCTTCTGCTCGGCTGCATCGTCCTGCCCCTTTCGGAACAGCAGGAAACCCATAGCCATCAGCAGCAGCACGATACCGCCCAGGAACAGCAACGCCTTGCGGTTCAGGCGCTGTTCCTCTGCCGAGCGCAGCTGCGGGGCTCCTGCATCAAGATCAGGCGCGGCCTGCTGTTCGGCTGCGTTGCCGAAGTAAGGATTGGACGGCGGCTCCTGGCCTGCGGCGCCCTGGGAATAGGGAGACGGGTTCGGGTCGTTGCCCGGGGTGTTCTGCTGACTCATTTCTTCACGTTCCTTCGCAGGCCGACGACGAAGTCGCCGTGGCGGATGACCAGGTACGGGTAGGTCCCGTGCACGATCAGCGTGTTGCCTTCAACCGTGGTGTTGACCACGAAGTCTTCACCGTATTCCGTTTCACGACCGAACACGGCCGGGAAGATGCCGGTCTTGTATTCGGGCGAGTTCGGCAGCTTCAGATAGGTGAAACGGCTATCGTCATAGGCGTTGACCGGGATCAGCCAGCCCATCTTCTTCGCCTTGCTGGTCGAGTAGGAGTAGTTGAAGTTGTACTGGCGATCCTTGGCCAGTTCAGCGCTCAGCAACGGCTTGGCTTCTTCCTCGACCGCTTCCTGGGCGACGCCGAACACGGTGTCATTCGGATAGACGAAGGCGATCTTGTACTGCACGCCGGCACGACGCGCCTGCTCCAGCTGACGCCAGTCGGTCGCCACCACCTTCAGTTCGAAGATGTAGGAGTGGGTTTCGGTGCGCACCATCATGTTGGTGTCCACGTCGACGTTCTTCGGCTTGAGGTAGAACACGTTCTCGCGGCGCGTCAGCTCCCAGCCGCTGCTGAAGCCGGTGCTGTAGTCGAGGATCTTCTCGTTCGGGCTCAGCTCGATCTGGGTTGTCAGTCCCAGGCCGGTGCGAACCGGATAGATGCGGTCCTTCTCGTATTCGTAGTGGTCCACCGCCTGCGCCATCGCTGCTGCAGAAAACAACAGCGACAACATCGACAGCAGCGCCAGCGCGCGTCCCCTGATCTTTCGACTACTCATCGGTTGCTTGCTCCATCAGCAGTTCCGGTGGAATTGTTCTGCACCGGCCTCATGGCCGGCTGTCCGGGCATGGCCTGCCCCGGCATTGCTTGCCCCTGCACGGGCTGTCCCGGCACAGGCTGACCTGGCATCGGCTGGCCCGCGACCTGGCCGTTGGCCGGCACCGGTGCCGCGACCGGCTGGCCGGTGGCCGGGTCGATCATGGTGGCGGCGGCCGGATTGTTCGGGTCGTACACGCCCTGCGCCTGCTGCGCTGCCTGTTGTGCCGCCTGCTGCGCCTGCGCCTGCATGGCGCCGTCGTCCGGCACCGGAACGCCACGCGAGTAGTCGTTGTCGACGCGATACTCGGTGACCTGGAAGGCCAGCGGATTGAGGATGCGATCCTGCTCGGACAGCGCCAGGTTCTGGTTGTACTCGAAGCGCATCGTCACCAGCTGGTTGTCAAGGTACGTGGACGCACCAGTTCGCTTGTCCAGCAGGCTGCGCTGGATGCGTACCGAGGCGCCGCGGAAGCTGCCATTGGGCTCTGCGCCCAGCGGCGTGATGCTGAGGATCTTGACCCGGATGGCCTTCTCCCGGCCGTACATCACGAACGGGTTCTGCGGGTTGTTGCCGGCATATCGCTGCCGCATCGACTGCGACACCGGGCCGTTGGACATCACGAACACCAGTTCCCAGTCGCGCAGGCCCATCACCGCCGAGTCGTACGATTCGCGCGCCAGCACGTACTGGGCGACGTTGCTGCGATTGATGGCTTCGTTGGCGGTGATGGTCTCGCCTTGGAACGTGCCACGCAGGCGCGCGACCGTCGCGGTGCCCGTATACGCGTCGGCCATCACCAGGAACGGCACCTTCTCTTTCAGCGGCAGCATGTAGTAGTAGCCGCCCGCCAGTGCGAGCGACATCAGCAACGAGCCCGTGGCGACCCACCACGCGCGCCGCTCGCTGCGACGCGCCATGTCGGCCACGGTGATCTCGTAGCTGACCGCCTTGGCGACCGACTGCTCGACCTTGGGACTGTTGCCGGGATCCTTCTTGCGGAACATGGATTCTTCCGTACTGCTGAAACATCAATGGGCATGGAGCCCCTGCGACAGGCGCGGGGAGCAGCACGTTCGATGGTTTCGAGGTGGACTCAGGTGCCGCTGTTGGAATCAGCGCCCTGCGCCGACGCGGTGGGCGTCGAGCCAGCGCTCTGCACAACGATCTGGTTGCCAACAATGGAGACGGAGATGCCTTGCGCCGAATACGCCGAAGTCAGATCGATCACGGCCTGCTGTGCATTGGTGGTGTCGATCTTCGAGACCGCGCCATACAGCGTGAAGTCCGAGTTGAGGCGGTAGTCCAGTGTTCGTCCGGAATCCTTGGCCCAGCGCTCGAGCATGGCTTTGAGCGTGCCATCCATCGGCGAGGCCTGGTAGACGTAGCTGGAGTACAGCGGGATCTCGGTCGTCGCCACGGCAAAGCGATTGACCGGCTTCCAGCGCCCACCGAAATCGGGGGCGGACTTGGTGGCACACCCTGCCACCATCAGCGCCGCGACTGCGGCGATGGAGATTTTAGCGATAAACGCCTGATTCATACGGGCTTCACTGTGACGTACGAAAAAGCAGTCCCGAGCGTTGGTTCCCTGGTCGTCCGGCGCTGCATGGCGCACGCCGGAATCGGGGAGACGCGCTGGCATGCAGCACACCTGCCCCGGCTCCCCTGCAGCCCGAAAGCTGCCAACCAGGTCGCGGGGCCGCCAGACGTTGCCGACGACACACCCGCACACCCTCACCAACGTCGAAACCATCCTTGTTTCCATGGCACAAACTCCTGGCCACCCTGCGTTACAACTTTTGCCATCCAGCACACACTTCTGGATGACGAACACAGAGTTACACAACCACGCGTCAATTCCATGTCAGACAAGTCTGAAAATCTATGAACAGATGCCGAATTTTTGACTCAGGTCACGATTTCATGTCAGTGAATATGAATCCACGTCACAAATTTAGCGACGTGAATTAGACGTTAAGCATCGGAACGTCGACCTTCGGCAGCAGCCTCGACGTGAAATAGCGATCCTTGTAATAGCGGATCTTGTCGCACTTCACCGGATGCGGTATGCCCTCGTAGAGGAATACTTCCTTGTCCGGCCCCATCGCCTTCAGCTCCTGAGGCAGCATCAGTGCGCGCCGCTCCTCGGTGAAGTTGTGGGTCTTCTCGCGGGCATGGGTGACGTTCTTCTTGCGGATGGTGGTGTAGCCCAGCATGTCCGAGTAGTCGTTGGCGTCCTGCTGCTCGCGCGGCGCGTACAGGATCTGCAGCGCGTGGTTGGTGATGATCGTGCGTGACACTTCCCGTCCGTAGGTGGCATCAAGCTGGGACATGCTCTGGATGATCGGCAGCAGGCGGATGTTGTAACCGGCCATGTAGGACACCGCCGAGGCGATGATCTCGACCTTGCCGATCGAGGTGAATTCGTCCATCAGCAACAGGCACTGGTACTTCAGGTCCGGGTTGGACTTGGGCAGTTCCTTGGTGTTGAGGTTGATCAGCTGGCTGAAGAACAGGTTGATGATCAGCCGGCTCTCGGCCAGCTTGTTCGGCTGGATGCCGATGTAGATGGTCATCTTCTTCCTGCGCACGTCGGTCAGCAGGAAGTCGTTGCTGCTGGTGGCCTTGTCCAGCACCGGGTTGATCCAGGGATTGAGCGGCTCCTTGAAGGTGCCGAGGATCGAAGCGAAGGTCTCGTCGGCCTGGGACAGCATGTTGGCGAACGCCGAACGGGCGTTGCCACTGAGGAACGACCGCTCCGACAAAGCCTTGAGGTACTTCTTCAGATCGGTGCCGTCGCCCGATGACAACCGGTAGACAGCGCCCAGCGTGGGCGTGCCCGAACCGCCCGGGAATCCGCTGCTGCGCTCGTCATCCCAGTTCTCGAACAGATACAGGGTGAAGGCCATGAACGCGTTGCGCGCTTGGCTGACCCAGAATTTCTGGTCCTCGGCCCCATCCGGATACAGCATCGCGGCAATGCTCATCAGGTCCGAAACCCGGAACGCCGGATCATCGGACACGTAACTGAGCGGGTTCCAGCGGTGCGTGCGCCGATCTTCGGCGAAGGGATTGAACAGGTAGATCTCCTGGCCCTGGCTGGCGCGCCAGCCACTGGTCAGGTCGAAGTTCTCCTGCTTGATGTCCAGCACCACCAGCGATTCGCCGTACTCCAGCAGGTTGGGGATGACCACGCCCACGCCCTTGCCCGAGCGGGTCGGCGCGGCCAGGATCACGAACTGCTGGCCGTCCAGCCGCACCAGCTTTCCGCTGTGGCTGCCGACCACGATGCTCTGCCCGGTCTTCTTGAACATGCCGTGCTTGGACAGGTCGGCGCCGGTGGCGAAACGCGCGTCGCCATGCAGCGAGCGCTTGTCCTTCTTCAGCAGCAGCACCAGGCCGGTCACCAGCAGGGCCAGCAGCGGCAGACCGAAGCCCACGTAGCCAGCCCATTTGATCTTGCCCACGAACGGCGCGACCTGTGGCTGGTCCAGCGCATTGAAGTACTGGTAATAGGTGTTCCAGGTGAACAGCTTGGTATCCAGGCCCAGGAACAACAACGTCAGGTAGCCGGAAAACACGAAACCAAGCAACAGGGTCGCCAGCGTGGTGATGGCGATGAGCAGATACTTCTTACTGGGCAACACCCGAATCCTCCATGATGCGCACAAGGGCGCGACGGCCTAGCGGCGGCGCCAGCGCGACGCCTTCTTCCGCAGGTGGTTTTCGTTCTCCAGCCCGGGCTCTTCGCCCTCTTCACGCACCCGTTGCAACAGCAGTTGGCGCGCTTCGGCCAGTGATACCAGGTCGGTCAGACGATCCCCATCATCGGCGACGACCGCATGGCCGACCACATCGCCCGGAGCGTACACCGGCGCGTAGGACACCGCTACCAGCTGATAGCGGCCGCGCGTCTCCAGCACATGCCTGAACTCCTGCATCGACATCCTCCTTGTTCCAGCATTCCACAGCCCCTGCACGCCCATCATGCCGACCGCCGTGTCGTCATCACATGCAGGAGTCCGGCAACAGGGGGCCGCACGCGCTGCAGCACCGAGCCCGTGCCCGGCGTGCCGCAATCCCATCGATCAAACACTGATTTGCCCCCGGCGTGGCTGCTGCTGTTGCGGTGCAGCAGTACAATGGCTGGCTCCCCGCCCCCATCGCGCCCCCGCATGAGCCCTAACGCTTCCCTGGCTGCGCGGCTGACGCCCCGTCAGCGCACCTTGATCATTCTTGCCCTGTCCCTGGGCGGCTTCGCCATCGGCACCAGTGAATTTGCCAGCATGGGCCTGATGCTGGAGATCAGCCGCGGCCTGTCGATTTCCGAAACCCAGGTCGGCCACCTGATCAGCGCCTACGCCATCGGCGTGGTGGTCGGCGCCCCGATCCTCGCCTTCGTCGGCGCCAGCTTCCCGCGCCGTAAGCTGCTGCTGGCACTGATGGGCTTCTATGCCGTCGGCAACCTGGCCAGCGCATTGGCACCAAACTACGGCACGATGCTGATCGCGCGTTTCGTCGCGGGCCTGCCACACGGCGCCTACTTCGGCGTGGCGATGCTGGTGGCGGCGGCGATCAGCCCGGCCGGCCAGCGCGGCCAGGCGATGTCGCGGGTGCTGCTGGGCCTGTCGATTGCGATCCTGGTCGGCAATCCGCTGACCACCTGGCTGGGCCAGCAGCTGAGCTGGCGCACCGCCTTTGCCCTGGTCAGCCTGCTGGCCATCGCCACCGTGGCGATGATCGCGCGCTTCCTGCTGCCGGATCCGGACGAAGTGCGCACTTCGCCGATGCGCGAACTGCGCGCCTTCAACACCCCCCAGGTGTGGCTGGCGCTGGCAATCGGCGCCGTTGGCTTCGCTGGCATGTTCTGCGTGTTCACCTACCTGGCGCCGACCCTGGTGCAGGTCACCGGCGTAGCCGAATCGTGGATGCCGCTGGCGGTGGGCGTGTTCGGCATCGGTGCGATCATCGGCAACATCGCCGGTGGCTGGCTGGTGGACAAGTTCCACTTCAAGGCCGCCGCGGTGGTGCTGCTGTGGTCGATCGTGATGCTGCTGCTGTATCCGCTGGCCGCGCAATCGGTGTGGACCATCGGCCCGATGATCATCACCGTCGGCACCATGGGCGCGCTGGCCGCGGTGCTGCAGACACGCCTGATGGACGTGGCCGGCGAAGCGCAGACGCTGGCAGCTGCCTCCAACCATGCCGCCTTCAATACCGCCAATGCACTCGGCCCGTGGCTGGGCGGCTTGGCGATCAGCGCCGGCTTCAGCCCGGCCAGCACCGGCTATGTCGGTGCGGCCACTGCGATTGGCGGCCTGCTGCTGTGGTGCGTGGCAGTGATGCTGGACAGGAAGCGCAAGGCCACCGCCGGCAGCCACTGAACACGGCGCCGGCTCGTCAGTCGCTGCCCACGCGGCGGCGGCGTCCCGGCCGCAGCAACGCCGTATCGCCGGCCGCCAGCGTCGGTCGCGCCAACCCGCCGCGCTGTACGCGGTCCAGCACCCGCCGCGAGTTGGCCGCGCAGTCGATGCCCTCCGGCCGTGCCTGGATGTCCTCGATCAGGGCCAGCAGATGGGCCCGGCTCTGTGCCAGCCGCAACTGCAGCGCCTCGATGTCGGTCACCTTCTGCTGCAGCATCGTGATCAATGCGTCGTGCTGCCACTGGCCCATGTCCGGTGGCAGCAGGGCGCGTATCTCCTCCAGGCTGAAGCCGGCGCGCTGCGCACCGGTAATCAGCTCCAGCAACAGCACCGCCTGCTCCGGGTAGTCGCGGTAGCCGTTGGCCTGCCGCTGGACCACCAGCAACCCGGCCTCTTCGTAGAATCGGATGCGCGACGCTGCCAGACCGGTGCGCCGGGCCAGCTCACCGATCTTCATCTGCCTGAATCCTCGACATCGGAACCTGTTGACCTTCAATCAAACTTGAAGGTTAGCGTAGCGCCATTCCCCTGTCCTGGAGCTGTCCGATGTCGCTGTTCTCGCCCCTGGCACTACCCTCCGGTGCCGTCATCCGCAACCGCATCGCCAAGGCGGCGATGGAGGAAAACATGGCCGATGCCGACCACGCCCCCTCCGAAGCGCTGCTGCAGTTGTACCAGCGCTGGGCCGACGGCGGCGCCGGGCTCATCATCACCGGCAACGTGATGGTCGATGGGCGCGCCATGACCGGGCCGGGCGGCGTGGTACTGGAAGACGATCGTCACCTCGACCGCTTCACCGCCTGGGCGGACACTGCCCGCTCGCGGGGTGCGCAGATGTGGATGCAGATCAATCACCCGGGGCGGCAGATGCCGGCCGCACTCGGCCAACCCGCGCTCGCGCCGTCAGCCGTTGCTTTGCAGATGGGCGCGCTGTCCAAGCAGTTCGCACCGCCGAAGGCGATGACCGAGGACGACATCGACGCGGTGATCGCGCGCTTCATCCGCAGTGCCGAGCTGGCCGAGCGCGCCGGCTTCAGCGGGGTGGAGATCCATGCTGCGCACGGCTACCTGCTCAGCCAGTTCCTGTCGCCGCTGTCGAACCAACGCAATGACCGCTGGGGCGGCAGCCTGCACAACCGCGCGCGCCTGCTGCTGGAGATCGTGCAGGGGGTGCGCGCGGCCGTGGCGCCCACCTTCGTGGTGGCGGTGAAGCTCAACTCCGCCGACTTCCAGCGGGGCGGCTTCTCGCCCGAGGACGCGCGCGCCGTGGTGGAGATGCTGGCGCCCCTCGGCGTGGATCTGGTCGAACTGTCCGGCGGCAGCTATGAAGCACCGGCCATGACCGGCGCCGCACGCGACGAACGCAGCGTGGCCCGCGAAGCGTACTTCCTCGAATTCGCACGCGAGATCGCCACGGTGGCAACGATGCCGCTGATGGTCACCGGCGGCATCCGCCGCCGCGAAGTGGCAGAACAGGTGTTGGCCAGCGGCGTGGCCATGGTCGGCATCGCCACCGCGCTGGCGATCGAGCCGGATCTGCCGCAGCACTGGCAGCAGGGCCGCGACCCGGTGCCGACACTGCGCAACATCAACTGGCGCAGCAAGCCGCTGGCGGCCAGCGCGCACATGGCCGCAGTGAAGTATCAGCTGGGCCGGTTGAGCCGGCACCGCCCCACCGCGCCAGGTATCTCACCGGCCTGGGCACTGCTGCTGGCACAGGCGGACGTAAAGTGTCGGACCCGCCGCTACCGGCGCTGGATCGGCGCCCGCGTCATCGCACATTGAGCCGCGCGGACTTCTCTTCACCGCAGCGATGCTCCACCATCTGCAGGATCGGCGACACTCCGCCGCCGGTCGCAACTTGGAGACGGAAGCCACGTGGCAGCAGGATCGACCAGGAACCGCGAGAAGCTGCTCGACGACCTGCTCTCGCTGGGCCGCAACTGGGCACTTGCCATCGCCATCGCCGGTGCCGGCGCGGCCGTCCACTACAACGAATCGGTCTACGAGGCCGGGCTCTGGCGTGGCCTGCTGCCCACCCTCTGCTTCCTGGTCGCGATCATCTGGATCGTGCTCAGCATCATCCGCTTCGACCTGACCCTCCAGCAGCACTTCGAGCGCAAGCGCACGCGATGGCTCAGCCGCCTGCTCTACGTGGTGCTGCTCGGTACCGGTATCACCGCCGTGTTCTTCGTGACCGAACTGGCGTCCAACAACCACATCGCAAGAATGTGCGACGCCGTGGCCAACGAACCGGCCAGCCGGATCCACAGGTCCGCCGAGTGCCAGCGCCTGTATCAGCATCGGGCGGCCTACCGGCAACGGCTGGAGTCGGCCGAGGGCGAGTTCGACTGAAGCCTGCGCCGGCTTCGCATCGCGTGCGCGAAAAACACATGGCGTGGATATGCCGTCGGGCACAGTGGCTGCGCCTCCCTTGCAGCGAACGAACGCCGCCGACATGCACCACCCACCCGCCCCTGCCCGTCACGATGCCATCGCCCTTCAGGCCGGTGTACTCGGCAGTGTGTTGGGCGTGACGCTGTTCAAGGCGATCGCACTGTCCGCACTGGCGAGTGGATCCTTGATGGTGATCGGGCTGTGGCTGCTGGCCTGCGCGCTGCTGGCTGCCTGGGCACTGGCCGCCTGCCTGGCCTGCCTTGCGCTGAGCCGGCGCGTATTCGTGCTGATGCTGGCGCTGAGCATGATGCTGATGATCTGCGTCGCCTGATCCCAGCAGGCGCGGGACTATCGCGCATCTGTTACAGAATAACAAGTGCGGTTGGTCGGATTGTGCGTGCCCGGGGTCACGGATTTGAATGCCATGGCCAGCCCGGCACCACCCGAGACCTCCCCATGACCCTGCAGCCCCTGCTTCGCGCCTCCCTCACCGCCGTTGCCCTGGCCTCGCTCAGCGCCTGTGCCACCTATGACGACAGCAACATGCATCAGGCCTGCCAGGAATCACCGCATCTGAAGGACCTGCCGCGCGAAGTGGCTGCCCGCGAGAGCCGCTGCAACAAGGGCATGGAAGTGTGGTCGAGCGAGCGCAAGGGCAGTGACAGGCCGATCGACCTGAGCGGCAGGAAGAAGGATCTCTGAGCCGCCTGGCATCTTGATCGTTCCGATGCATGCGGATGACCAGCCCGTCACGATCAGAAGGGCAGGATAACGCCTCCCCACCGCGACGACTTTCCCGATGCCGGCCACTGGTCACCCTGTCATCCATGCCTTTGAAGCTGTGTTCGACCTGTCTGGCGGAGTGGAGCGCATTACGGCGCTCACTGTCATCTGCCGGCACTGTTCTGAAACCCGCTCGGCCAGCGAAGACAACTTGGTCCAGCTGCCGGGCGGTGCCTTGTTCCGCTGCGATGGATGCGGCAGTCATCAGGCGGTGAGCCATGCGCGGGTTGCCGATTGGCAGGTGAATTCGCTTCTGGGTGTCTGAGGCTGGAATACGACGGTGCCATGACGCAGGCTGTTGGCGCAGGGATGATGGTGAAGTCAGAGGCCGCCCCGTGAGCCACCTCGTCGGCCCGAAGGGCCGATGACGGCCAGGGCGCAGGACCTGTGCAGAGCGCAATGACATCACCTCGGCTAAGCTGCGGCACCTTTCTTCACGCACGGCCATGCATCCCTTCCCCCTTCCTGTCTCGGCACCCGATCAACTCGCCTACCGGCTGCTGCAGGACAGCGACTGGGCCCGTTCCGCCGACGCCGCCAACGCTACTCCCGAACTTCGCGCTCTGCTGGCGATGATCCTGGATTCTCCGGAGCCGCTGTGGATCGCATGGGGCCGCGACAACAAGGCGTTCTTCTTCAACGATGCCTACCTGCCGATGCTGGGCGGCAAGCTCCACGGCGCCATGGGCAGCCGATTGGAAGACGTCTGGGCGGACGTCTGGGCCGACGTCGTCGATGCTGTCAACGACGCCTTCGGCGGCACGAGCCGCAGTTTCAAGAACATGCCGTTGATGATGGACCGTGATGGCACGTTGCGCGAGACATTCTGGACGTTCTCCTACTCGCCGCTGCGTGCCGGTTGCGGAGGCGTGGCCGGCATCATCTGCGTCGTCAGCGAGCAGACCGAACGGGTGATCGAGCGCGACCGGCACACGCGCCAGGTAGCGGCCATCACCGAGCAGGCACGCGAGGCCCACCTTGAACTGGTACGCGCCCGCGAACAGCTGCGGCAGTCGCAGAAGCTGGAGGCCATCGGCCAGCTGACCGGCGGCGTTGCACACGACTTCAACAATCTGCTGCAGGTCATCACCGGCTCCGTGGACATGCTGCTGCATACCTGGCCAGCCGGAGATGCGCGCCTGCGCTATGTACAGGCCATCGAAACCGCCGCTGACCGCGCCACTCGCCTGACCGCCCAGCTTCTGGCGTTCTCGCGTAGACAGAGCCTGTCGCCGCAGGTGTTCGACCTTTGCGAGAGCGTGCGCGCGCTTTCAGACATCATCACCACAGTACTGGGTGCGCGCATCTCCGTATCAGTAAACCTGCCCGACGCCCCGTTGCCGGTACTGCTGGACCGGACCCAGCTCGACACCGCACTGATCAACATCGCGGTGAACGCGCGCGACGCCATTGACGGCCACGGCAAGGTGACGATCGATGTGGAACAGCTGACATCGGTGCCTTCCGTGCGGTTCGCGGCGCCGATGAAAGGCAACTTCGCTGCGATCAGCGTCAGCGACACCGGTGCCGGTATCGATCCGTCCGTGGTGGACCGGATCTTTGAGCCATTCTTCACCACCAAGGGAGTGGGCGCGGGCACCGGGCTTGGCCTCAGCCAGGTGTTCGGCTTCGTCAAGCAGTCCGAGGGCGAAGTGGACGTACAGAGCCAGGCCGGTGTCGGTACGCGCTTCACGTTGTATCTGCCGCTGGCGCAGGAAAACGCCACCATCGAGCTGCCGACCACGCAACAGGGGCTGCTGCATGGCCACGGATTGTGCGTACTGGTGGTGGAAGACAACGTGGATGTGGCCGAGTTTGCAGTCGGGGCGCTGCGCGAGCTTGAGTACAACGTCGTACTCGCGCGCAATGCCGACGAGGCACTGGCGGAGCTCGAGCGCGACGCTGCGCGTTTCCACGTGGTGTTCAGCGACGTGGTCATGCCCGGGACCAATGGGCTGGATCTCGCCCGCACCATCCGCAGCCGCCTGCCCGATCTTCCGATCATTCTCACCAGTGGCTACAGCGAACTGCTGGCCCGCGATCCAGGCCACGGTTTCACGCTGCTGCGCAAGCCCTACTCACTGAAGCAGCTGGCCTCCGTGATGACCGAGGCCAGCCGTCGCTCGCAGACGATGGTGACTGCGCTTTAGCCGGCAGATCACCGCGTCGGACCGGTCCAGGAAGCAAGCGCCGAATCAAGGCCGGGCATATCTCCTCCTATGCCGCAGGTCCAGGCAACGACGCCATCCGGGCGCACCAGCACCGCCCCCAGACCCGATGCCACATCTCCAGTATCTGCGGCGCAGGCGATGGAAGGCTGCCAGCGTTGGCCATGCTGCGGCGGCGAAGACGCCGGGTCGAAAACAAGCAGCGCCCCCTGCCCCGCTCTCAGCAGTTCGCCCAGGCGGCGGCCATCGGCCAACCGGAAGTCCGGCGCGCTCCTGCCGACCAGCGGGTGCTCTCCGCCAAGTTCCAGCTGCTGCGAAACACCCCAGATCCGCTCGGCCAGATACGTGGCCCCATCGCGGGTGCCGGCCAGGTCGGCCATGATCGCTGCCAGCGCGCGCGAGCCGGCCCCGGGACGCATCAGCGCAACCTGCGCGCGCGACCAGTCCAGCACCTTGGTGCCCACCGGATGGCGCTCAGACTGATAGCTGTCCAGCAGCGCCTCATCAGCCTTGCCCCCCACTACGGCGGCCAGCTTCCAACCGAGGTTCATCGCATCGCCGATGCCAAGGTTCAGCCCCTGGCCGCCCAACGGTGAATGCATGTGCGCGGCATCACCTGCCAACAGCACACGGCCGCTGCGATAGGCCGTCGCTTGGCGCGCAGCATCGGTCCATGTCGTGGCCAGGTGCAATGCAGTGATCGTTGCCTCGCGGCCAGACACCCGCCGCAGCAACGCTTGCGCGGAGTGCCGGTCCAGTGGCGTGCGATGGCCCGCGCCACCGTCGAAATCGGCCAGCGCCAGCAGGCCTGGCGGGTTGAAATTGCACATCCCGTGATCGGTGAACTGTCGGCCCGGTGTGAGTACACACCCATCTGCCAGTTCGACCAGCAGCGTGTAACCGGTGAACTCCGGCCCGGTTCCAGCAAAGATGAAGCCCGATTGCTTGCGTACCGTGCTGCGGGCCCCATCACAACCGACCAGCCAGCGGCCGTGGACCCTGCCGGAGCCGATGTGCACGGCAACCTGCGCCTCGTGCGCATCCACCGCCTGTACCGCACGCCCGCGTTCGATGCGCACGCCCAGCGCAATCGCACGTTCGGCCAATACCGTTTCCAGGGCCTGCAGCTCCACCGCCATCTGAGTGCCCACTGGCGTCGGCAGGCGCCAGCTCCAGCGCGTGCGGTCGACGTCGTCCAACGCAAACGGAATGCCGGCGAAGTGGCCACCCAGCGCCCGCGGTTGCGCCAGCCAATGGGCGGTGCCCAGCGGCGGCGCGCCCTTGTCGGGCTTGAGCACCTGAGTCGCGACGACCGCGTCCAACAGGCCACGCCGATCCAGTGCCTCCAGCGTGGGGACGTTCAGGCCGCGCAGCCCGAATGGCAGGCGCTTCAACGGCGAATCAGCGGACCCGGCCTGTTCCAGCACCAGCACCGAACACCCGGCATGGGCCAGTTCGCAGGACAGGAACAAGCCAACCGGGCCAGCACCGGCAATGACGACGTCGTACAGCATGGAGATTCCTTGTGAGCGCCGGGTCGGCGCTCTGGCGGGACAAATGTTACACTCGGTGTACCTTTTCACACGTGAACCACCCATGACCCCGCTTCCTGGCCGTCGCGAGCAGCGCAAAGCCGAGACCCGACAAGCGATTTCCGACGTCGCCACCGAGCTGATCATCCGGCGGGGCTTCGAGGCCGTCTCCATGTCCGAGATCGCCGAAGCCGCGGGCGTCTCACGCAAGACGGTCTTCAACTACTTCGCCAGCAAGGAAGACCTGGTGTTCGATCGCGATGAGGAGGCGCGCACGCTGCTGCGCGAGGGCATGATGGCGCGCAGCGGAATGACCCCGCTGATGGCATTCCAGTCACTCGTGCGCGAGTTACTGGAGGCGGGCCATCCACTGCTGCGCATCAATGCCGGTGCTGCCGCCTTCTGGGGCACCGTGGCGGAGAGCCCGGTACTGGTCGCGCACGCGCGACGGCTGCAGGCGCAGTTGACTGACGATCTGGCGCAATTGATGGCCGACGCTGTCGGCCGGCCCGGACATGACGCCGAAGCGCGATTGGGCGCGGCCATGCTGCTGGCGTCGATGGTGGCGGCCTATGAGAAAGGACTGGCAAGCCAACTGCAGGGCGAGGACCCGCGCGAGGCCATGCTGCAGCTGATCGTGCGCGGCGCCACCGGGGTACTGGTGGCCTTGGCGGGCACCCCATATACGGACCCCGGCGCGCGTCCATAGCGCATTCGGGGGATAGGTTTCGAAGTGTTGCAAATGCTAATCTTTCTCATTTGCAGACACATAGCCCCTCCCCAATGCCCCTTCCCACACCCCTGCAACGCACTCTGTACCTGGCACTGACCCTGCCCTTGGCACCGCTTGCCCATGCTGCCGAGTCCTCTACTGCCGCGCCCAAGGACCTGGACAAGGTCGAGGTTCGCGGACGTGCACAGGCGCTGTACCGGGTGGACGATGCCGCGGTCGGCACCCGCACGGATACACCGCTGGAGCTGGTCCCACAGTCGATCCAGGTCATCCCGCGTGAACTGATCGACGACCAGGCGGCGCGTCAGGTAACCGATCTCTATCGCAGCATCAGCGGCATCAGCTATTTCAGCTATGCCGGGGTGACCCTGCGCGGCTTCCGCCAGGAGAACGTGCTGTATGACGGTCTGCGCGGCGACCCGTATGCAGGATTCTCGGTGCCGCAGTTGTTCAACATCGAGCGCGTGGAAGTGCTGAAGGGACCGGCAGGCGCGCTGTATGGCGGGGGTGATGCGGGCGGTGTCATCAACTACGTGACCCGCAAGCCCAAAGCCGCTGCCGAGCGCCGCATCGAGGTCCAGCTGGGCGACAAGGACTTCCGTGCCGGATCGATCGAGGGTACCGGGCCGTTGAATGCCGCCGGCAGCGTGCGCTATCGCGCCGGGCTCTATGCCGACAATGAAAAGGGCGTGCGCTGGAACACCGACAGCGAGAGCGTGATCGGCGATGCCTCGCTGGCCTTCGACGTCGGACAGACCGGTGAACTGGTGCTGCAGTTCACCGACATCACCCAGAACCTTGGCGGCAACCGTCTGCGCGGCGTGCCGGTCAACGATGCAGGCACGTTCCTGACCGACCGCCGCTGGAACCACAACGAGGCCAGCGACTTTCTCGACATGCGCGCCAAGGTGGCGCTGGCGCAGTACCGCTTCGCGCCGCTCGACACGCTGGACCTGGACTTCGCCGCCCGCTGGTTCAGCAACAACGAACACCAGATGTACCACGAGCCGATGGGCCTGATCGATCGTGACCGCGATGGCGTGGCCGAGTGGATGACCCGCCAGCTGCGCAACCAGATCCGCGACAACGACGCATTCACTGCCAACGGCAATGCCGTCTGGCGGGTGACCACCGGCGCGGTGGAGCACAAGGTGCTGTTCGGCGCCGATGTATACCGGCTGGATGCGGACTTCACCGCACAGACCGCGAACAGCGCTGACCTTGCGCGTGGCGCCGGGCCGGTGCACGGCATCGACCTGTTCAATCCCGTGTACGGCGCCAGTACCTGGCACGACTACAACCTGGCGGCCCTGCCCTGGCGCAGCACGTCCACCCGCAGCAAGCGCTATGGCGGCTACCTGCAGGACGAACTGGCACTGGGCACACGCTGGCATGTGCTGGCCGGACTGCGCTGGGATGGCTTCAAGGATGAGGACCGCATGGGTGGCAGCAGCGTGGATGGCAACGATCTCAGCTGGCGGCTGGGTAGCACGTTCACCGTGCGCGAGGGCCTGAATGTCTACGCCAACATCGCCAATGGTTTCGTGCCGCAGAGTGCCGCCAACCAGAACCCGGCCGCTGGCGGACCGTTCGATGCCGAGCGCAGCAAGCAGTGGGAAGTGGGCATGAAGTCGCTGCTGGCCGACCGTGTGACCTTGAACATGGCGGCCTACCGGATCGACCGCAGCAACATCGTGCAGGCCACCGGCGAGGTGATCGGTGGCGTGAACCAGTTGGCCGCGCTGGGCCTGGTACGTAGCACCGGCATGGAGCTGGACCTTCTGGCCGACCTCACCGAGCGCTGGGTGCTGAACCTGACCTACGCCTACAACGATGCGCGGGTGAAGGACGCCGGCCCGAATGGCATCACCAACGCCTCCGGCGACCGATTCGCCAATGCGCCGCGCAACAAGCTGGGACTGTGGACGCGTTATGACCTGCCGGCGATCAACTCCGCCATCGGCTTTGGCGCCGATCACGTCGGCGAACGCCTCAGCCTGGATGGGCAGACGGTCAAGGCCTACACCGTGTTCGACGTGAGCTGGAAGACCACGTGGAGGCAGTGGCACTTCCAGGCCAACGTCAAGAACCTGTTCGACAAGGGGTACGCGGCCAGTGGCTTCATTGAACGCAACGGGCATTTCCCCGGCGAGCCACGGCGGGTGTATCTGCAGGCGGCCTACAGCTTCTGACACAGGGCTGCGAACCATGATGACAGGGGGAGGTGGCTGCCCACCTCCCCTCCCGGTGTCAGTGCGAGCAGGCCACCAGCATCGAGCGGGTGGCCATCTGGGTGGAGGTGAAGCCGTTCTTGTTGCCCACCGCGATGGCGTTGCCGTCGTCGCCATCCTTGCTGAAGACCACATAGCCGCCTGGGCACATCTGCCCGGCCTTTTCGTAGCAGCCACTCCAGGAGCTGGAGCCGCTGCAGTCGATGGAGACGCCGCGTCGGCCATCGGGGGTAACGGTCATCCTGGCGGTGGTGCAGCCACTCAGCGCGGCCACGAACAACAACGGAACGAACAACTTCATGGGTACTCCAGGGGGTGGGATCAGCGGAAGGGCGCCAAGGCTGGAGTGCCCGGATTGCGCGAACCTTGCGCCGACATCCGCTTTCCTGCGTCCATTACAGCCTTGCGGGACATCGGGAAGGCACGCCATGTTCACGCAATGTTCCTGTAATACGGTGCCGGCGCGTGCCGAACCGCCCCGCCACGCCCCCTTCCTGCGCAAACCCCGCCGATGCACATCCTGCTGATCGAAGACGAAGCCGAACTGGCCGCTACCCTGAAGTCCGCCCTGCAGCGCGAGCGCTACGTGGTGGACCTGGCCAACACGCTGGCGCTGGCCCGCGAAGCGGCGCTGTGCGGATCGCACGACCTGGTGTTGCTGGACCGCACCCTGCCCGACGGCGACGGCCTGGGATTGATTTCGCTGTTGCGTGAGCGCAACCCCGGGGTGCCGATCATCGTGCTGAGCGCGCTGGGGCAGCTGCCGGACCGCATCGCCGGCCTGGATGAGGGCGCGGACGACTATCTGGCCAAGCCCTTCGCACTGGAGGAGCTGTTCGCCCGCATCCGCGCTGCCGGGCGCCGGCCGAGCGGCATGCAGGTGGAACTGGTGAGCATCGGCCGGTTGTTGTTCGACCCGGCATCGGGCGAGGCGAGCGTGGGCGGGCAGCGGCTGGAGCTGCCGCGCCGTGAGATACGTGTACTGGCCGCGTTGGCCCGGCGTCTGGGTCGCACCGTGCTGCGCGAGTCGATTGAAATGGCGGTGTATGGATTCGATGACGGCATCCATTCCAACACGCTCGATTCGCACGTCTCGCGCCTTCGCCGCAAGCTGGCCGATGCCGACGCAGGAGTAGAGATACACGCCATCCGCGGTGTCGGCTATCTGATGCGGGAAGCCAAATAATGGCGCGTCGTCCATCGCTGAAGCGTCCGTTGATCGTCAAAACGCTGATCTATCAGCTAATGGCGTTGCTGGTGGCGTTCTTCGCGCTGCTGATGGTGCTGATACGTGCCGACAGCGGTGGCTACTACACCATCCAGACCTTTGCGCCGGTGGCCGCCGACGCGGTGCACCGCGACCGCAATGGCGAACTGTACGTGCAGAACACACCGGAACTGGCCGAACTACTGAAGATCGTTCCCGGTGCATGGTTCATCGCCGAGGATGAGCATGGCCACTACGTTACGTTCGGACCTGTGCCGCCGGCCTATGCCTCGCTGGTAGGCGCACTGGATGGCATCCCCTTTGGCGACCTGCGCGGGCGGGATCGCAGCGATGGCCTGGCCGTCGTGGTCCGCCAGCACAGCGGGCCGGCCGGCAAGCTGACCATCATGGCCCATGGCGAAACCGATACGCTGACCTGGCAGATGGCGCTGGCGGCACACATCATCACCCTGCCGATCTTCCTGCTGCTGGGCCTGGCCACCATCGTCCTGACACCGATCATCGTGAGACGGGCCCTGGCCGGGGTGGAGCGCATCGCCGAGGAAGCCCGCAACATCTCCGCCAGCCGCCGCGGTGTCCGCCTGACAGAAACCGCTGTGCCTGTGGAGATCGCTCCGTTGGTGACGGCGGTGAATGAAGCACTGGAGCGGCTGGACGAGGGGCACGAACGGCAACGCCGCTTCATCGCCGCCGCCGCGCATGAGCTGCGCACACCCATTGCGATTCTGAGGGTAAAGGTCGATGCGGCCGACGACGCCACCTCGTGCAGCCTGGCCGTGGAAGTGGCGCGGCTGGCGACGCTGGCAGAGCAGCTGCTGGATCTGCACCGCATGGACGAAGACGGGCCGAAGGAAACCATCAACCTGGCGCGGGTGGCCAAACGGGTGGCCGCCGATCTGGCGCCGCTGCTGATCCAGTCGGACAAGACCGTAGCCGTGGCGGTGGAATCACATTTCCCGGTGCTCGGCGAGACCGGCGCAGTGGAGCGGGTAATTTCCAACCTGGTACTGAATGCTGCCGAACATGGCGGACGCCAGATCATCGTGCGCGTTCAAGGCAGCTGCCTGGAGGTCGAGGACGACGGCCCCGGCATACCGGTCGACCAGCGCGAACGGGTTTTCGAACCCTTCCAGCGGTTGCGGCCGCGGCAGACAGGCGCGGGCCTGGGGCTGAACCTGGTGCGCCAGGTGATCGACCGCCACGGCGGCCACGTCACGATTCTGGATGCGCCAGGCGGTGGTGCATTGATCCGTGTCGAGTTTCCATTGCATCCGGGCGTGACCAGCACGCCACCGCTGGAGCACTGAACACATCGCATGCACCTGTGTAACCGGCGCCTGTCCATACGTGGCCGGGAGCGAGGACAGGCAAGGTTGCGGCAATGTTCGCTGGACAGCATCGGGGTGTGGCACCTGCCGTGCCACCGCGTTCCTATCTGACAGGAAGCCTGCATGTGACCCAGGGAGCTCCCCCACCGTCCCCTTCCGCACGCACTGTGCCACCGCGGAATTCGCCGGGACTTACGGCTGCCGCATGGAATCGCCGCCCACACAATGTCCGCGCGCCCGGCCTGCAACATTGGCCGCTTTGGCTGCGGACAGTCCCCGATATCGAGCGCGCTGGCGTGTTGATGCGGCTGTTCGGCGCGTTGTTTCTGCTGCTGCCCGGCATTGCGCTGGTGGCTTCAGCGTATCGGCATGCGAGCACAGCGGTGGCGACGGCCGTGCTCCTGTTCGTTGCCGTGCATGCTGCGCTGCATGGGCTGGCGGCATGGCGGGCGGCAACCCCACACCCAACGCCACCGCTGCTGCGGGCCCTGGACGGCCATGCCGCTGGGATAATGATTGCCAGTACGCTGCTGATCGCCATCGGTGCAGGAATGGCGAAGCTGCATGCTTCGACCTTCCCCTGGTTGTTGGCCAGCGCGGCGATTCAACTCTGCGCTGCGCGCATCGCAGGTCACCGGCTGCGAAATGCACTGCTGGTTCTCGGTAGCGCCCTGCAGTTCATCGCCGTGACACTGCTCGCTCTTCATGCCGCGCGCTGACACAACGATCGCCCCGCAAGGTTCGCGCAACCCAGCGCATCGAGACTCGACGGCCAACCACGTCTTCCCCGACAGACGTGTGTCTCTTCTGTCGCAAGGACCCCCGATGACCTGTCTCTTCTGGTTGCTGAGCCGATGAGCACCGTACCCCGCAAGCGCCGCCGTGCGCTCATCGTCGCTGCCGGCCTGCTGTGCTGCGCGCTGACTCTGTTCGCGTGGTTGCGGCCCGCACCACCTCCGCACCTGCAGGTTGCACCGGTCGCTCGCGGCAGCATCGAACAGGTGGTGGAGGCCACTGGCACGCTGAAGCCCTCGCAACTGGTAAGCGTGGGTGCACAGGTCTCCGGACGCATCGATACCCTGCATGTAAAGCTGGGCGACAAAGTGAAAGCCGGCGATCCCATCGCCGACATCGACTCGCGTACTCAACGCAATGCATTGCTCAGCGCGCAGGCCGCACAACGCACCGCGCGTGCCAACCGCGATGCGCTGGCCACCGACCTGCGCCAGTTCGAGCTGACACTGCATCGGCAGCAGCAACTGGTGGCCTCGCAACTGGTGGCCCGCGCCGACTTCGATACTGCCAAGGCCAAGGTCGATGCCACCCGTGAACAGGTCGCTGCGCTGGACGGTGAAGTGGCGCGCCGACAGACCGACGTCGATGTTGCTCAGACCAATCTGGAGTACACCCGCATCACCGCCCCCACCGACGGAACCGTACTGGCCGTGGTCGCGCGCCAGGGGCAGACCGTGAATGCGGTGCAGAGCGCCCCCACCATCGTGATGCTGGGCAACCAGGACGTGATGACGGTGTACGCCGAGATCTCCGAGGCCGACGTCGTACACACGTCTGTTGGCCAGGAAGCATTCTTCACCATTCTTGGTGATGCCGGCCGCCGCCACAGCAGCACGTTGCGGGATATCGCGCCAGCGCCGGAATCGATCACCAACGAAGACAGCTCCAGCCTTGCTGCACCGGCAGTGTCGGGTGGCAGCCGCACGGCCATGTACTACAACGGCCAGTTCGACGTGGATAACGCCGATGGCCGCCTGCGCAGCTACATGACCGCGCAGGTCCGCATCGTGCTGGGCCGCGCCAACAACGTACTGACCATTCCCTCGGCCGCATTGGGTGCGCGCGCCGCCGATGGCAGTTACAGCGTGCAGGTACGTGGTGCCGACGGCCGCGCCAGCACGCGGCGCGTCACTACCGGGCTGGATGATCAGATCCAGGTAGAAGTACGCACCGGGCTGAAGGAAGGCGAACAGGTCGTGCTGGCGCAGGCCGACGCCGAAGCCACCAGCGCACCCACGCAGTCCAGATGAGCACGACCACGACCGAGCCGCTGCTGCGCGTTCGCGGCGTACGCCGCGAGTTTGCCGCAGGCGAGCAGACATTGGTGGTACTCGACGGCATCGACCTGGATATTCACGCAGGTGAACTGGTGGCCATCGTAGGCCAGTCCGGTTCGGGCAAGTCCACGCTGATGAACATCCTGGGCTGCCTGGATCGCCCTTCCGCCGGTGTCTATCAGATCTCCGGGCGCGAGACCGCGCAGATGTCGCCGGATGAACTGGCCGAACTACGCCGCGAACACTTCGGCTTCATCTTCCAGCGCTACCACCTGCTGACCGATCTGACTGCACTGAGCAATGTGGAAGTGCCTGCGATCTACGCCGGCATGCCTGCCGATGCACGCCATGCGCGTGCGGCCACGCTGTTGTCGCGGCTTGGCCTGGGCGAGCGCATGCAGCATCTTCCTGGTGAGCTGTCGGGTGGCCAGCAGCAACGCGTTTCGATTGCACGTGCGCTGATGAATGGCGGCGCAGTGATCTTCGCCGACGAACCTACAGGTGCGTTGGACACGCATTCCGGCAAAGAAGTGATGAAGATCCTCGGCGAGCTGCACGCCGAGGGCCATACCGTGGTGCTGGTTACGCATGACATGGCCGTGGCCGAGCACGCGCAGCGCATCATCGAAATCCGCGATGGGCGGATTGTGGATGATCGTGCAACCGGTACTGGTCTGTCAGCGGGCGTGGCGACGCCAGCCGTGACCCAGCCTGTGGGCAACAGCGGCTGGCGGGTCTGGCGGGACCGTTTCGCTGAAGCCTTCCGCATGGCATTGCGCGCGATGAACGCCCACCGCATGCGCACCTTCCTGACCATGCTCGGGATCATCATCGGCATTGCATCGGTCGTAGCGGTGGTGGCACTGGGTACCGGCGCACGGCAGGCCATCCTGTCCAACATCTCCTCGTTGGGTACCAATACCATCGAAATCTATCCCGGATCGGGCTTTGGCGACCTCCATTCCGCGCGGGTGGAAACACTCACTCCCGGCGACAGCGTGGCCCTTGCCCGGCAGCCATTCGTGGACAGCGCCACCCCCGGTGTTGCCACCAGCGGCACTGCCCTGCGCGGCAACCGTTCGGCCAGCGTGCAGGTGCAGGGCGTCAGCGAGCAGTATTTCCGCGTGCATGGCCTGAAGCTGGGCGAAGGCGCATTCTTCGGCCCACCGGGTGTGAGCGGCTACCAGCAGGTCGTGGTGATCGACGCCAATACCCGCGCTCGCTTCTTCGCTGCCGCGGACAATCCCATCGGCCAGACCCTGCTGCTGGGCAACGTGCCTGTGCGTATTGTGGCCGTGGTGAAGAAAGATGCCGGTGCTGCCGGCGATGCGTCACTGCTGCGGGTATGGCTGCCTTACACCACCGCCATGGCACGCATGCTGGGGCAGAGCCACGTGTCCAGCATCACCGTACGCGTTTCCGATGCGATCAGCATGGAAGCGGCTGAGCAGGCCATCCGACGATTGCTGACGCGGCGTCATGGCAGCACCGACTTCTACATGAGCAACAACGCGCAGATCCGTGAATCCATCGAACAGACCACCAGCATCCTGACCATGATGATCAGCTCCATCGCAGCCATCGCATTGGTGGTCGGCGGGATCGGCGTAATGAACATCATGCTGGTGTCGGTGACCGAGCGCACCCGCGAGATCGGCGTGCGCATGGCGGTGGGCGCGCGCCGCAGCGACATCCTGCAGCAGTTCCTGATCGAATCGGTGCTGGTCTGCCTGCTCGGTGGTGTACTCGGCATCGGCGTGGCCCTTGCGTTGGGCGCGGCTCTGGAGCTGGCCGATGCGGGCTTCAGCCTGGTGTTCTCCGTCAACTCGATTCTGGCCGCCTTCGCCTGTTCCAGCCTGATCGGCGTTGGCTTCGGATTTCTGCCGGCACGACGTGCCGCACGGCTCGATCCGGTGGAGGCACTGGTCCAATAGCCAATGCATCTACCTGTATTGACAGCAGGTTCGCGCAATGTCCGCAGTGTGTACTACGGCTACCGAGAATGTCCGCACAGGAGCTGGACGATGTTTCTTAGAACAGGAAAGCCCGCACTGCTGCTGGTAGCTGCCGCGCAGCTACTGGTGTTGATGCCCTACTCCAGCGACGCCCACGCACAGCGTGGCGATCGCTACAGCCCACACTGGAGCCAGGACTACCGTGATCGGGAGCGCGATGCATGGGAGCGGCGCGAACGTGAGCGGGATCGTGAGCGGGAACGCGAGCGCCGGCACGACGCCAAAGCCACCGGCGTGGTAGTGGGCGTGGTGGGTGCAGCGGTGGTGGCCGGCGTGATTGCCGCTGCTGCCAAGCGCGAACGCGAAGTCCGCGAGCGCGCCGACTACTGCATGAACCGCTACGGCAACTACGACCGCCGCAACGATACCTATCGCGGCACCGACGGCTACACCTATCCCTGCCGCTGATTGACCCTCAACAAGGACAAACACCCCATGACCAGAACTGCTCTGTTGATTGCCCTGTGCGCTGCCCCATTACTGGCCGAGGCCGCACCGGCCGACCCGAAACAGGCCTACATCGATTCCACGTTCACCGCGATGGATACCAACAAGGATGGACGCGTCGACAAGTCCGAGTACGCAGAATTTCAGCAGGGCCGTTTCAACAAGCAGGCCGATTCAATCAACGCCGCATTTACCGCGATGGACAAGAACAAAGATGGAAGGATCAGCAAGGAGGAAGCCATCGTGGTGCCGGAGATCGCGAAGTACTTTACGGGCCTGGACACCGATGGTGATGGCTATCTGTCACTGAAGGAAATGCAACAAGCCATGGTGGCCGCTCAGACTGCAGACGCGCCAACAAAGTAAATCCAGGGCGGGGCGCTGAAGATGGATGCCCATCCGGACGCGGTGCGGGTTGAACACACCCTCTTCCCACGTTAGCCTCCGAGGTGCTCATGGAGGGCTATCAACGGAGTGAAGCATGAAGATTGGATTCAAGCTGCCTGTTGCTATTGCGGCTGCTGCACTGACCCTGGGAATCGGCAGTGCCTCCGCGCAGTCCCGCTGTACCCCGTGCTACACCGCCTACGAGGCTTGTCTGGCGGCGGGCAATGGCGAGAACGTCTGCTACCCGGCGTTTGCCCGTTGCCTGCGGAACAGCGGCTGCACCATCCCGTAAGTCACGCATTGCCGTGATGTGTGCCGGCCCCCATTTTTGGGGGCTGGCACTGGTGCGCGCCACATTCCATGCGCGGCTGACAATCAGCTCAGGGCGAACGCTTGAAACCACGATAGGTTTCACCCCACTCGCGCATGGCCAGCAGCACCGGAACCAGCGTGCGCCCGAACTCGGAAAGCTCGTATTCCACCTTCGGCGGCACTTCCGGGTACACGTGGCGGATCACCACCCCGTCGGCTTCCAGTTCCCGCAGCTGGCTGGTCAGCATGGACTGGGTAGCGTTGGGCACACGCCGCGTGAGCTCCATGAAACGCCGCTTGCCTGTCATCAGGTGGAACAGAATGATCGGCTTCCACACGCCGCCCATGACCGACAGCGTGACTTCCACCGCGCAACCGCTCTTGCCGTCCCAACACTTGCTACGCATGCATACTCCGGAAAACCATAGTACCTACGGAAAATCATCGTTCTTGTTGCGATAGTGGTGCGAGCCTAGCATGGGTTCATCCATTGAACGTGAGACCGCACCATGAGTTTCAAGGCACTGCTGACCCGCAAGACCAACGACGGCGTTTCCACGGAGCTGGTCGATTTCGATGAAGCCAACCTGATGGATGGCGACGTGCTGGTGCAGGTCGAGTACTCCACGCTGAACTACAAGGACGCGCTGGCCCTCACCGGCGCGCGCCCGGTGATCCGGACGTTCCCGTTGATCCCTGGCATCGACCTGGCTGGCGTGGTGCTGGACTCCAGCAGCGTCGACTTCAAACCCGGCGACCGCGTTGTGCTCAATGGCTGGGATCTCAGCATGGGCCACCACGGCGGCCTCGCCCAGCGCGCCCGTGTTCGCGGCGAATGGCTCAACAGGATTCCCGGCAACCTGAGCACCCGCGACGCCATGGCCATCGGCACCGCGGGCTACACCGCGATGCTGTGCGTGCTGGCACTGGAAGATGCCGGCGTGACGCCCGATAGGGGCGACGTGCTGGTAACGGGGGCCAACGGTGGCGTCGGCTCGATCGCGGTGGCGATCCTTTCAAAGCTGGGCTATCGCGTGGTGGCCGCCACCGGGCGCCCGGAACACGCCGAGTATCTGCACAGCCTGGGCGCCGCCGAGATCATCGACCGCGCGCAGCTTTCAGAACCGCGCGAGCGGCCGGTGAGTGCTGAGCGCTGGGCCGGCGTGGTCGATGTGGCAGGCGGCCCTACCCTCGTCAACGCCCTTGCCGAGACGAAGTACCGCGGCGCAGTGGCCGCGTGCGGGCTGGCGCAGAGTGATGAGCTGCATGGCTCGGTGCTGCCCTTCATTCTCCGCAACGTGACGCTTGCCGGCGTGGATTCGGTGAATGCGCCGCAGGCCGTTCGCCAGCGTGCGTGGGACCGGCTTGCCACCGACCTGGACCCGCAGAAGCTCGAAAGCACCGTGCAGCTGATTGGGCTTGCCGAGGTGCTGGACGTCTACGACCAGATCATCCCAGGCAAGGTGCGTGGGCGGATTGTGGTGGATGTGAATGCCTGACGGCAGGCAGTCCCGCGGTGGCACGCTGCCGCCGCGGGGCCGATGCCGTGCTCTGCGTCTATGCAGCGCTATTCTGAAACTTCAATCGGCAGCTTGCATTCGCTGCGGAATTTCCCCGCTTTCCGGTCCAGTTCAGCACGTAGCTTCAGAATCTTCGCCAGCTTGCCGCGCATCGTCGCGATGGGCAGCACGCCCTTGGCGTAACTTTCCGTCACACCCAGAGCGTTAGGCGCACCGCGGATTTGCCACACCAGTTTTTCCAGGCCCGTACCGTAAGCCAGCAGCGTATCCAAAGACAGAAAAGCCCTTCCGCCGAGGTTTCCGTTTCGGAGGCGATTCCAGTCCATACTGCCCGTCAGGCTGGTGGAGTAGACCGAAAACTGCTTGTTCGGATCTTCCGACCGATACAGGTGTATCCAGGTGTGTCCGGGATCCTTCGGCTCCTGGCCGATTTCCTTGGCGTCAAAACGGAAATCCATGACCACTACAACCTCGGCCTCTGGAACAACCTTCTGGCGCGTCGCGTCTTGTGGCCAGTAGTAATTCAGGGTCCAGCTGCTGGCCATGCCAGTGCCGAATGGCGTGCTGTTTGACGTCCATTCGTAGGTGTCGCGCGATGCCGTGGCACCCGTTGCTGCGTCCACCTCCCGGGACACACTCCATGTTCCATCCGCCTCTTCAGTCCAGAAGCCACAGAACAGTGATGGGGTGGGCGATTGCGCCGCCGCAGGCAGTGCTGCCAAAGACAGTACAACAGCCAGAAGGCAGTTGCGGCCAGATGTAGAGAACATTCCTGCAGGCATTGGATTCCTTCCCGGGGCGCCATCCACGCAGTGGTCGCAGCCATCCGCTACGGCATGGCGACAGCCTAACCCACTCCGACCGCACGGCAACAGTCACGCGCCTGATCAAGCCCCCTTATCATGGGGCTGTAAGGGCGCTTTACGCCCAGTGACGTACGCAAGGCAGTATCTTGATGTCTATGGAATGGCGCCCCTCGGGCTGGGGCCAGCGTGTGACCCGCTCGCCGGACTGGCGGCTGCGGCTGGATGGCGAGCATGTCGAGCTTCTGATTGAAGGCCGGCAGTACCGCCAACACGTCGATGATGACCAGCGTGTGCGGGTTCTTCCGGGCCTGTTCTGGGCCAGGGTTGCGCTGCAGAGCGAGGACGGCGAAACGCTGTCCGTGGACGGCCTGCCCAACGGCCAGGCTTCCCGCCTCGCGGGTGCTGTCCAGCAGGTGCTCTTCGCGCGCACCACACGCGGGCGCAAGGCGCTCTTCGAGGACATTCTGGAGCAGATCCAATCGTGGCTGGCCGAGGCCGACGCCCTCACTGACCGGGGCACCGCCGGCCGCCGCTGGATCACCCACGAACAGCAGCATATCCTGCTGGCCGAGCGCCCCACCCTGCCCTTGTCGCCGGCCGAGCTGGAACGGCTGTTCCTCGATGAGGATGTGCACGACGACCTGCACTCCCATAGCCATCGTGCCGCATTGGATGCCCTGCACGACTGGCAGCTGGATTGGCCCGCCGTATGGGGGGACGCCAATGCGACCATGGCGACGCGGGAGCTGGTGCTGGCCAAGGACTTCCTGGACCGGGTCGAGAGCAAGCCGCTGACCGAGGAACAGGCCCGCGCCGTCATCTGCTTCGACAACCGGGTCCAGGTCGTGGCCGCGGCCGGCTCAGGCAAGACCTCCACGATGGTCGCCAAGGCCGCTTATGCCATTGACCGCGGCTTTGTCGAACCCGAACGCATCGTGATGCTCGCCTTCAACAAGGATGCCACCAGAGAGCTTGAAGAGCGCGCACAGCGTTCCTTCAACCGATTAGGCATGGGCGACATCACGATTGAGGTACGGACCTTCCATGCACTCGGCCTGGCCATCATCGCCAAAGCCACGGGGCGCAAGCCCGATATCCCGGAATGGGCCATTGACGCCACGCTGGGCTTCAACAAGCTGGCCGAACTGGTGGACGACCTGAAGGATCGCTCGACCCATTTCCGCACCCAATGGGACATGTTCCGCCTAGTGTTCGGGCGCGACCTGCCACCATTCGGCGCGGAAATGGAGGCCGACGGCTACGACCGCGATGGCATGCCCTACATCCGCACCCTGCAGGGTGAGCGGGTGAAGAGCCTGGAAGAGTGCGTGATCGCCGACTGGCTCTTCTACAACGGCGTGACGTACGACTACGAGCGGCGCTACGAATTCGATACGGCGACCGACACCCATCGCCAGTATCGTCCGGACTTCTATTACCCGGACGCCGGGCTGTATCACGAGCACTTTGCGCTGGATGCCAATGGCCAGCCGCCGGCGCACTTCGCCCACTACGCTGAAGGTATGCACTGGAAGCGCCAGCAGCATGCAGCGCGCGGCACCGCGCTGGTCGAGACGACGTCGTTCGGCCTGCGCAGTGGACATGCCCTGCAGGATCTTGCGGAGCGACTTGGCGCGTCTGATGTCGAACTCGACCCGAACCCTGACCGCGAGTTGCCCGATCAGGGCGCCAAGCCGATGCCGGATGCAGACCTGATCGGCTTGATGCGCACCTTCATTGCCCACGCCAAGAGCAACTGTCTGACGCTGGACGATATGGCCGCGCGCCTGCGACAGATGCCCGAAGACCAGTTCAAGGAACGGCATCGGCGCTTCCTGGAAATCGCCAGCCCTGTTTTCCAGGCCTGGGACAACGCACTGGCTGACGAGCACGGCATCGATTTTGAAGACATGCTCAACATGGCGGCCGGGCTGCTGGAACAGGGCAGCTACGAATCGCCCTACGAGCTGGTGATGGCCGATGAGTTCCAAGATGTCTCGCGCGCCCGCGCACGCCTCTGCCGTGCGCTGGTCAGCCAACCGGGCCGCTACCTGTTTGCGGTGGGCGATGACTGGCAGTCGATCAATCGCTTCGCCGGCGCCGACGTTTCAGTGATGACCGGATTCCGCGAATGGATGGGCCAGGGCCAGGGCCAGGTGCTGAAGCTGGAGCAGACATTCCGCTGCCCACAGGCGCTCTGCGATGCGTCCAGCCGCTTCATCGGCCGGAATCCAGTGCAGATCACCAAAGAAGTTCGCTCTGCTGCGCCGGCGATGGGCCCGGTGTTGCACGCGTTCCAGATGACCCGGCGCGAGGAGCTTCAGGATGGTGTTCGCCAGTACCTCGCCAAGCTGCATCAGCAGTTGTTGTCCGGGGCGGTGCCACAAGGGCGCAACGGGCGCGTGACGGTCTTTATCCTGGGGCGCTACCGCGCAGATCGCAGCGCGATGCCTTCGGATTGGAAGACAGCCTTCGGCAGCACGATGGACGTAGAGTTCCTCACGGTCCATCGATCGAAGGGACGCGAGGCGGACTACGTGATTCTGCCGGGCATGATCAACCGCAGCTTCCCGAGCCTGCGCGCCGATGACCCGGTCCTTTCGCTGGCAATGCCGGATGGGGATACCTATCCGCTGAGCGAAGAGCGGCGGTTGTTCTATGTCGCGCTGACGCGTGCGCGACGCTCGGTGGCCATGTTCACCCTACAGGGGAAGCACTCGCCGTTCCTGGATGAGCTGGTGAAGGACGGGGCAGTGGAAGTAACCGCGATTTCAGGCGCGGCCATCAATGAAGAGCGCTGCCCGGTGTGCAAGGTGGGCGTGTTTGTGGACCGCAATGGGCCGCATGGGGCGTTCCGGTCGTGCTCCAGTTACCCGTTGTGCCACAGCAAGCCGAGAGGTGGGCGTCGGGGATGACTGCATCCCGCCCCCTTTCAGCACGCACCCGCCCGCCTGCATCAGAGGGCACTTCTACGCCATGGCGTCTCCGGAAAAGAAAAAGCCCCGGTTGGACCGAGGCTTTCGTCTGGATGGTGGCAAGACTGCGGGCATCGTAAAGGCCCTGCAAATCCCCACGATGTTTTCTTACGGGATAATGCAACCGTTCGCACGCATGCATTGCGTATAGTTTCGGATGCAGATGCTCACGTCTGTGCCTGACGCCTCACACGCCCTGTACTGGACCTCGCAGACGGTACAAGGGCCGGGGGCTTTCGCCGTGGCGCTACTGATTCCAAAGGTCAACGCACAGGCCGCAATAGCAACAGAAAGCTTGAATCCAATCTTCATGCCATAACTCCGTTGATCGCCCTCCTTGGGCATGCGCAGCCTAGCGCGGGTGACTTGTACATTCAAATTGACCGGCACAAGTCTCTGCGCCTGTGTATCAGAACCGCTTACGGTTCTTGATTTTCCTCTGCCCTATCGGAGTCCCGATCAAAGGAAGGCATCCGTTTGTCCGTTCACTTGCCCTTGTGGGCGGATGGGTGGATGAATGGCAGCCAGGGCCGTAGAGACGAAAAAGCCCCTGTTTCCAGGGGCTCTTTGAAACAACTGGCGGAGAGAGTGGGACTTCCTTGAGAAGTGCCCTCACCCCTTGGGCGGCTTGGGTTTCACCAATCTGGGAGGTGCCCTGGAATGTGCCCGCCACGAGCATACCCCTTGCGGTGCAACGGATCCAGCCGTTTTTGCCGCCCTTGGGAGCGTCAATCTCGATCCCCTCCGAACCTGCGCGATCAGGGCAGATGACCCGCTCGCCCCACTCTCCGCCGAAAAGGGAAGCAATCAGGTGGACCGCTTCCTCATGTATGTCTCAGGGCAATTGGGGCCATGGGACAGGAGGCCGCAGCAAACGGTTCTGCTCGGAGCCCTTTCAACGCCAACCTTGCGTCATAACTCCATGGCCGGCTCACCGTCGCCCAAGACGCACTGCAAAGCACGGACTCGCACGTCCAGTCCGGCGCCAGCTCGGAATCGACGCTCCAGGCCCACCGAGGTGCTCTCGGTAGGTCAGACACTGACTCCGCCTTGGCAATCACCGTTTGCATTGATCGGCGTGGGGGATATCCCCCACGAATGGCTAGCAGGCACTCGCTGCGCATCTCCACATGGGGCATGTCCTTGAAACTCTTCCAAGCCCCACCCCACCTCAATCCCGCCTGCTGGGCCAGCTCACCGAAGCGTTGGTAGCCCTGCCGCACCTGCTCGTCCTTCAGGTCCCAAGAAGGGCGCCCGCGCTTGTAGATGACCATGTCCGCGGCCCAACCGTGGTTGTGGCAGCTGCTGCCTGGCCCCACCTGGGTCACGCCCTTTTGGCTGGCGATCAGCTCGGCCTGGCGCTGTTTAGAACGGTAGCCCTCCATCAGCCGCAGGTCGTAGCCCTCGTCCTTCATCTGCAAGGCGATGCGTTCCAGCGCTGAGCGAAGCTCGGGCTGGACACCGTCCCACTGCGGGGCGTCTTTGTGGCGGTGGAACAGGCGTTTGAAAAACCCAGGCTTCTTCCCGTGGACCTCAACGGAATCGGTGGCTGGCGCGTGCGCGTGGACCAAGACGGGTGCGCTGGCCAGTGCGAGCGCGAGCAGAAAACGGGTGATCATGAGTAGGCCTCCTTACTCACATGAGCGATACATCCATGCAAGCGGAGAATCGAAAACGCGCAAGGGGGCTTGCGGAATCTTTTCCCTGACGTAGAAGAACAAGGGTGGGGAAAAGTCGGCCCCACCGCTTCCCGGCCCAACGGCCCCTCCTGCCGTTGCGCCGGGAAGTTTCGTTGGGGGGGGGGCTTGCGCACTCTTGGATCTGATCTATTCGTGAGTGCACACACTCACTCAATTAAGACCCAGGAGGCCACCCTATGAAACGCTCCCTCATCCACTGCGCTTGGTTGGCAGTCCTTTTAGCGGGTTTAGCAAATGCTCAAACCCAAGTTGGCAACAACGCCACTGCCACAGATTCTGAAAGCACCTCCGTCGGTGACGACTCGACTGCCCACAACAATTGCGTCGCAGTGGGAAAGGGTTCCCTCGCTGGAATTCCCAATGCAGCATTCGGCGACTGCATCGCAGTGGGAGCGGACAGTGTCGTTGGAACTGGTTCGATCGGCTTCGGAACTCGGGTTCGAGCCCTCGCCGGCGGCGTCATTGTTATTGGAAACGACGCGTTCGCGCCTGCTGGCGCGGTGAGCGGCACGGTCGTCGTTGGCCACAACAGCAACGGAGACAACGCAACCATCATTGGCAGCAACAGCCAAGTCAGCGGCAACCCCTCCAATAGCAATGAAGGAGGGGTTGGCGTGGGCAAGAACATTCGAGCTACTGGCGCAGGCACTGTGGTAGTGGGCGATGGCGGCCGAGCTCTCAATTCCAATCATTTGGGGGCCAAGGCCGCGACAACCGCGCTGGGAGCCTTCACCAACGCCGACGCTGATGGCTGCGTAGCCCTCGGCGCTACCAGCGACTGCGGCCGCGAAGCCAACACCGTCTCCGTGGGTAACGCTACGCTTAAGCGCCGTGTGTCCAACGTGGCCGACGGCCTCTACGACACAGACGCTGCGACAGTCGGGCAATTAAATCCTATGGCTGGTGCACTGGGGGCCGGTGCACGTTACGTCAATGGACAATTCATCGCTCCGACGTATGTTATGCAGAGCGGCAACACTTACCACACGGTTGCTGAGGCGCTCTACGACATCGACGGACGACTTCACACCATTGAGAACAACCCCGGCGGCGGCCAAGGTCCAGCAGGCTCCGATGGTGCCAGTGCCTACCAAGTGGCCGTGAACAATGGCTACCAGGGCAATGAGCGCGAGTGGTTGGCGTCGCTGAAGGGAGATAAAGGCGAGCCAGGCCCGGCAGGATCGGACGGACAAAGCGGAACACCGGGGCCAGCAGGCCCCCAAGGTCCGGCTGGACAAGATGGAGAGGACGGCAAGGATGGCGGTGGCAGCTCTGCGGTGGCCGGGGCCAACATCGAGGTCACGGACAACGGGGACGGCACCCAAACCGTTGCCTTGAAAGACACCATTGAGCTTTCCGAGCAGGGCTCGGTCCAAGTGGCCAAGGCCATCCACAACAGCGACGGCTTCACCGTCCAAGGCGGCCCATCGGTCACCCGATTCGGGATCAACGCCGGCAACCAGCGGGTAACCGGGGTGGCTGCAGGAGCGATCGCTCCAGGGTCCACGGACGCGATCAACGGTGGTCAGCTGTGGGACTACCAGCGGGAGCAAGACGACCGCTGGAACCTGACGGACCGCCGTTTCCGCCAGCTCGACAAACGGGTGAGCGGCGTGTGCGCCATGGCCCAAGCCAACGCCCAGATGGCCACCTCGACGTCTGCTATCCACGGAGAGAACCGAAACCGCTTGGCCGTGGGCGTCGGTGGCTGCAGCGGCCAAGCCGCCATTTCCATTGGCTACACCCGTGACGTGACCACCCCACGCGGATCCCCATCGGCTTTCTCGATCGGGGTTTCCCGCAGTGGGCAGGACACCGCCGTGGGCGCAGCCTGGGCCATCGGTTGGTAACGAATGTCAGCGGCGAAAGGAGGTGATCGTATCTCGGCAAGGGCCCTTCGGGGTCCTTGTTCGTGGCGTCAATTTATTGAAATTCTATTTGTATACAATAACTTACCGTTGACCGCGGCGTTGTAAGCTGGTAGCATCTCAACCGCTCAGCAGTGTAGGAGCCGGACTGACAATCCCACCTGCAGTAATGACCGTTGCCGTAGCACTACTCACGCCAATGCTTGCCATTGCCCTAGAAGCCGTCAGGGAATGGTTGACCAACCACGACGCAAAGGAAGATGACACATACAGCACTAACAGCTGGAGGTGGTGACAGCCACCCGGGCGGAAACCGAGGCGTATGAGCAGGCGTGGCGGGTGAAGGCCTCCCGGGAGGGATGGCGCATCTACGCCAAGCCACCGGGGATCGTGGTCAACCCGCGCCGGCGGGCCACGGCCCACGTGCGCGGGTTGGCCCACCAACGGCGGTGGCAGCTGGGAACACCGGTGAAAGCCCCCTCCGAACGCGTGGGGTGGTGGCCATGGGTAGTGGTGGTGATCAGCGTGTTGGCGCTGGCCCGATGCGTCACCGGGTAAGCCTCATCTCGCGCCGTTCCGCGTTCGAGATTGGCACCTCGGTTTCGGATTTCAACCCGGCCAGCAGCGCTTCCACTTCTTGGACCAGGTTGCGCACCGGGTCCGCCTGCTTGCTGGACAGTCCCACGCTCAGCGCCATTTCCTTGTGCCGTTCGGTGCCCAGCCGCTCGGCCATGCGATCCATCATCTCGTCGGTCGTAAACATGCGGTAGCTGCCTTTGGTGAGGCGAGTGAACGCCACCAACGCCGACTGCTGGTCGAGCATTCCCATGTTCGTGGCCAAGTGGTAAACCTCGGATTTCCCCTGCCCCTGCGCCTTGTGAACGGTCATGGCATACCGGTGGGCCAAGGCGTTGTGCTCGCTGGTGTTGAACTCCAGGATGCGTCCTTCTTCATTCGGGTTCGAAGAGTCGATGCGCACCACCAGGTCGTAGCCACCGGATTTGTCCTTCCGAATACTCTCCACCGTGCCCTCGGTGCCGTTGATGACACCCAAGTCGTTGTTGGTCGCCGTGAACATCACACGGTCGCGGCGGGAGAGCGTCAGGTCTTCCCATTGGCCTTTCACGATCGATCGGAAGGTGAACTCCTCTTTGTCCAGCACGCCTTGCTCCTGGAGCCCCGTTCGGATGCCCGTGGTAAGCGCTTTGACTTCAGAGCGCGTGTGGGCCAAGACCAGCTTCTCGTCCATGGGCGTCCTGTCTTTCAAGTAATCCTCCACCAACGCTTTGATGGCCTGGCTTTCCGTGCCAAAGTCGTCGATGCAGTTGCGTTGCTTGAGGTTGTTCAGGATATCTTCGCCCATATCGAATGTGCCTTTGCGGCTGCGGTGTCCGCGGCGCATGTCCTTGACCTCTCCCTCGTCATCCCGCTCGTAGAAGCTGTTGGCGGTGACCAGGTCATCAGCGTTCCTCTGCCGGCGGATTTCGGTCAGTTTCTTGTCCCCCAAGGCCATCTTCGCCAGCTCAAAGCCGTTGCCCGCAGCGATGGGCTGAAGCTGGTCACTGTCTCCCTGCATGACAAGCTTGGCGCCCACCCCCTGGCAGTAGGTCATGAGCTTCAAGGTGTCATCGGTGGCCACCATGCCGGCTTCATCGAGCACCACCACAACGTTCTTCGTCAGAGCAACCTTGCCCTGCCGGAGCTGGGAAAAGAACTTTGCAACCGACATGCAGGGCATTCCGGACTCTTCTTCTAGCTTGGCCGCGGCTTTACCCGACACGGCCAAGCCCATCAACTGCTTTCCTTCGGCTTCGAAGCACTGTTTGTAGACCTCGGCCACGGTGGTCTTGCCGGTGCCGGCCAACCCCGACATGACCCCCACACCGGCCGTGCCGTAGGTGAGGTGACCGATGGCGGCTTTCTGCTCCTCTGTGAGGGTAAAGCCCTTGCGCTTCTCGTAAGCGGCGATCTCCCGATCCACGGTGGAGCGGAACAGCTTGAGGTCCGTCTCGTTCTCCCGCTCTTTCGAGCGGCGGATGATCTCGGCCTCCCATTCGACCATCCAGGTGGCGCAGAAGCGATCCTCCCGGTGCTTGCGCGCCAACCGAACGCCCCGGTCGTCTTCGTGGAGGTATTCGGCTTTCACGCGCACCAGATCGTCCTGCTCGGTGAACTCATTCACCATCCTGAGGATTTCTTCTGAATTTTTTTGTCCTGCGAACTCCATCCCCAACTCCCGGACCAGGTCATGCTCGCAGAACATCGCCTCGTTTTCGTGCATGCGCTGCAAAACCTCGTCAAACGTATGCGGGTCCAGGTGTTGGCCTTTCGTCTGCTTGAGCGACTGGGTGGTGGGAACCAGCTCCGGGTGCTCTTTAGCGATGTTGGCGAAGGTTTGCTGCCAGTCCTTGACCACCTGCTCGAAGGGCGGTTCTTCCTTTTTTTTGCGGGTGGCCTTGCAGGCCTCGTCGTGGCTGGCGTTGGGGTGTTCCTTGACGTAGTCCAGGATTTCTTGGCGGCGGGTCTTCCTCTGAAGCACCAGCTCCCGGTCGATGCCGGCAATCGTGGTGAGAGTCTGGCCCGTTTCGTGCCCCATCACGTCCACCTCGCGTTCCCGCTGAATCCCATAGCCCAGCGCTTTCATCGCGGCGTAGAGCTCGACTTTGTAAAGGTGATCCGCGGCGTGCCGGTGACGGTAGATTTCGATGGCGTCGAAGGTGCCCCACTGACCGTCCTCGCCCATCGAGATCCCGTAGACCAGGTGATGGGTGTGCAGGTCGGGTTCCACGTTCCGGTTGCTGACATGATCGGCGGCTGTCCATACCAATCCCGCCGTGCCTATAACGTCTACGCCTCCTTGTCCGCGCCGGGTCTCCACTTTGCTTTCGATGTAGCGCATGGCCACGGCGCAGGCCTGGCGGTGGGCCTCCAGGATGGCCAGCTTCTCGCGATCATCCGCCAGCGCAAACGCCACGCTCACGTCCCCCGGGGCGGAGATGGTCAGATCAAACCCGACCCGATGGCCGCCCTCCCACTTCTCCATTGGCTTGCCATCGTCGTCCAGTCGCACGTTGCCCATGCGATCCGTCTTGATGACCAATTGGGGCTCCTCTCCCGCGTTTTTGCACAACGGCCTTCCGGTGGGTGAAAAGCCCTTGCCCAACAACTCCATCACCCTTCGGGTGACCGGTTGATCTTCCAGGTCGAGTTCGGCGGCGAGCTTGCCGCCCCAATTGAGCGTCTGCCGCGGATCGGGACCGCTGCCGGCGTAATAGGCCACGGCACTGTCGATGGCCAGGCGCTCGGTGGCCAGCATGTAGTCGAACATGTTTCCGTTGTTCTTGTTGTGGCCGCGGGCATCGATGCGGGTGCAATTGATCATGGGGCTCCCTTAAAGAACGTTGACTGTTCCAAGGTCCCAGAAAACGGAGAGTTGGCAAGGCCGATCACCGCTTGAAAAGCGCGTCGATTTCCTCGGGTGTCATGGTCAGCACCCGCTGGACCGTGTCGATGCCTTCTGCGGTGGTTGGGAAGGCCAACGCGTCACCGGTCAAAGGGGGCAATTCAGCTTCTCCCACCACACCGGCCGGCTTGGTGGTCCACGCGGCGGCCACCTGCCCTTCGCGAACCGTTGGATGGCTCCTGCCGGGCCACGTCAGCAACAGCACGTCCCCGCCCATTTGGACGATCGCCTCGATGCCCCACTTCTCGGAACCGTAGCGATTGCCTTTGCGGAAACCCAACCGGTCGGTGAGCTCACCGCTGGAAACCAACGCGCGGCTCTCTTCGTGAATCTGGGCCTTGTCTTCGTGCCCACGCCAGGCGATTTTCCGCTTGCCGAGCTGGCTTGCCAGCTTGTCCCGGGTCGCCCCCATCTGCACTTGGCACACCACGTGGGTGCCCACCAGCGATGAGAAGGCCTGGGCGGTCTTGTCCCCATAAACCAACTCAATCTGGGAGTGATCCTGGACCGCCATGATGGCCACCACGCCTTTGCTGCGTCCCAACGCCAACAAGGGATCGATGTTCAAGCGCCCGGCGCTGGTCAGCTCGTCGAACACGAAGTAGAGCCCACGCCCGCCCTCGTTGTCCGGCAAACCTGGCCCAATGAGATCTGGCACGGCCACGTTGATCATGGCGGCGATGTAGGCCTTCGTCAGGGTTGGGTCGGGTCCGGATTGAACGATGACCTGCTTGCGCCCGGTGTAGTCGTCCCGTATCCACTCGGTCATTGAGAAACGGCGCTTGCCAACCTTGGGCCATGCGGTGGCCAGGTCGTCGATGAGGCGGGTGAAGCCCCCGAGGGAAGACAGCACGCTGGACGTGGTTTGGCTCTCCGGATCACGCACCAGTGCGGCGCCGCGGGGGTAATGCGGGCGCATGCCTGCGGCCATCTCTGCAGCCGGGCGGCGCACCAAGGCCGCCAGATCGGGCCACCCCCACTGGCCAGGCCGGGTGTTTTGGAGCTCGCGCACGCACCCAATCAACAAGTCCTGGGCGGCCATGCTCCAGAACTTGGCGTTCCCATCGCCCTCCGGAATGATTGAGGCAGCGAACGCCGCCGCATGGGTGGGGGTCCGCACGTCAGCGGCAACGTCCCACACGTGGGACCGCGCATCGAAGGGCGACACGATGATGGGCCTTTTGAAAATCGACGTGAAATCACCCTTGATGTCGTAAAGGAACAGCTTTGCGCCCCTCTTTCGCGTCAGTTGTTCCAGGATGTGCTTGAGGATGACGCTCTTGCCCGACCCCACCGAACCGGTGATCAAGACGTGGCGCGCCCAATGTTTTTTTGGCAACAAAAGATCGGGGTGGAGGGACAGGGCAAAGGGATCCGCCTCTGCTTCCTTGGGTGTCATCGAGCGGTGCCGGGCTTCGTCCACGGCCTCTTTTCTTTCCAGCAACCGCGATCCGGACAGGTGCCAGGTGTTGCTCACCGGCTCGGCTGCCTTAAAGAACATGCGAAGGCCAAGGCCCGTCGCCAGCAGAAGCGACACCCCTATCCGGATCCACGTCTCCGCCGGGTGGTGGTAGGACACCAGTTCGATGAACTCCCGTGCCGGAGCACGTGCCGAGATGCCAGCAGTCAGGAAGTGAAAAGCGGTCACCAGACCACCGTTCAAGGCATCTGTGAAGCGGATGAGCGAGCCATCGGGATTCGGGACGAGCCAGGCAACACCCATGCTCCCCACGTAGGCCAAGCCAAAAACGAATCCGCCGACAAGAACGGCGCGGTGCCAGTAACGGACCGGCTGGGAAGGCGCAACGCTGCCGGGCACGTCACCCAGCGCATCAAAGGGCTTGGGTTTGCTCATGTCGGTGCATGCGCGTTGGGGTCCGCCCTCGCCACCCTGGCTGATCAGGATTGGCGCCGTGGGCCATCAGGTGGAGGCAGACCCGGGCGTGCCTGTGAAGCGCGGCAAGGTGGAGCGGTGCCCACCCGAGGGCGTTGAGGGCCGCCACGTCGGCGCCGGCTTCGACCAGCGGGGTGACCAGCGAGGCATGGCCAAACCGGGCCGCATGATGCAGTGGCGTGTTACCGCTGGCATCGGGCAGCCGGGCGTCCGCGCCCATGCCGATGCAGGCCAGCAGTGCCGCTTCCTCGCCCGCCCGGGACGCCCCCACGAGCCAGGCCTGCCACGGTGCGTTCTCCCGCAACCGGTTTGCATCCGACCGCCGAGCCCGCGCCTCCTCTACCGCCATCGCCATGCCTTGGAACAGCGAGGCGTGCTCTGCCATGGACAACCCAGCCACCCTCTCTGCCAGGGTGCTGTAAACCATCGGCTCGTCACGGTCTGCCAAGCGCCTCTCGTAAGCACGCACCAGGTCCCGTGTGGACGCCCGCATGGGCGCGTCGAACCCCAGGCGATGCAAGCCCCAGCGCAGGTCCACTTGCGGTGCCCCATCCTGCTCCCGCTGGCGCACCTGCCAAACCAGATCGCCCAACCGACTCTCAACAGGGGCAACGCTCAGTGCGTGGGCGCGCGCCAACACTTGCGAATCGTGAAGGCCTTTGGATGCGCCGGCTTCGCGAGCGAGTGCGGCCGCCAAGGCCTCCGCTCGTTGGAGGCCCAGGGGACGCAAGAGGCACAACAGAGATTCTTGGATGTCCATCTCTACTGTTGTAAAGCCGAATCCGCGACCGTCAAGAGAACATGTTAGCTGTTGAGGCGAGTAGCCACCGCAACACTGAAATGCCGAAGAATCTCAGTGTCATGCCAGAGCTTCTGCCCTGGGCTACTGCTGTCCAGTTCCTGAAGCACATTGTCCAAGCTTCTTCCAGCCAAGACCTGGGAATCCACATACCCGCCGACCAAGGCGAAAGAACTCAAATGCTCGGGAGCAACGTCGGGAAAACGGTGGAAGTTGGTGTTGTTGATATTCATCAGGTCCTCCTGCAGTGGTAAGCCGATGTGCCTCATCGGAAAGGCCTAGCTCGATCACTGGTGAATTAGTGGGCTAAAGGGTTAAACGCTGTCGGGTGGGCCAAAGACGATCCAACCCAACATGTAGAAAATCAGCGCGGGATAGAACCAGAAATCAAACCCCTACCAGTCAAACCGGCGCCAACGCTTCCTGCACCGCGCGCGCAGCTTGAGCCAGCGCCGGCTGCTCACCGGAAGGAACTCTGGACCACCACCCCGATGGTCACAAAGCCCACCGCCGCTATGGCCATTACCTTGAGCAGAACCGGAACGGCCGGAGGGTAGGCGAGGACAGCCGTTGCGAAGGTCGCGATCAGCAGGAACAAGCCGGTCAGCAGTGGGACCGCGTTTTCGAAAGCGAAGTCTTTGAGGGCATTGAACAACGTGGACATAGAGGCTCTCCTTTGGGTTTTTATGAGTAGGTTTACCTACTCGTCACATAACCAGTAGAGCACCATAAAACTGGGCGTCAAGACGCAAAAATGCCCGATTCTGCGAAGAACCGGGCAGATTTGAACATCGGTAAAGATTACTGTCGGAAGACGTTCGGCTGGGCCTGCTTTTGGTGCTTCTCCCAATCGTAGTTGGCAGCGTAGTCCTTCATGAAAGCCGCCTCCTTCAACGAGCTGCGGGCGTAATCGGCGTATCCCAGGCGCCCGGGCCCGTTCTCCATCCGCTGCTCACGGGTCAACATGGGAGGGCTCTCCGCCCCCTGGACCCCGCGTTGCTGCCGCCACTGCGCAACGGTCGCATGAACCACCTGCTCGCGCTTGTCATCCGGCTTTGCATCACGAACGGCTTTGTCGGCCTCCTGGATCTTTGCCTGGAGCGCGGCGATCTGATCGGGCGAGGCCTTCTCTGCCCAATCCAGAACGCGCTGTCGGCGTTGCTCGATGGCGTCTTGGTCTTGGGCCACGTTCTGCTCGAAGTCGGCCCGCGCCGCGCTGTCCTTCTGGGGCGGTGGGCGCTCGCCCAGAAGCCGCTCGTTGCGCTGCGCCTGGAGTGCTCGCAGCTCGGTCATTTCTTCGATGGGTTGGGAAAGGGTGTCGCTCATGTTTGTTTCCTCCGCTGGGGTGAATAGGTTCATCGTTGCTCAATCCGCAGGTTTGGCAAGGGGGCGAACCCCCTCGCCTACCCGCATCAATCCGCGTCGGGCAGCAGCTCCGCCATGTCGATTCGCTTGATGCCGGCACGGCTCAGCGCCACGATGGCGTGACCGCGGGGCTCAAGAAGAGCGGAGTATTCTTCCTGCAGGAAGAGCGGCTGCACCTCGCGCTTGCCCCCGGTGGGCATGTCGATGTCGCGCGCGATCTCGTCTTGGCCCAGCGTGTCCTCCGATCCAATCCGCCAGCGGCGGCCCGTCACGGCGTCGATGCGCGAAGCCGTCAACCGCCCCGCCCCTTCCATGCGCATCTTGTCGTAGGCGGACGCGTAGGCATGATCTGGGTCGTTGAGCACAGAGTGGCGCCAGTTGTTCATACCGCCTTGGTAGTCGATGCCCCGGGTGCGCTGCTTGAAGGTGGTCAACGTGGCCAGCCCGAACCGCTTTTCCAGGTATTCGTGGGTGTTGTGCGAGCACTTCAGCGCGATCACCGACTGCATCGTGTTGGCCATCAGCTCCGCCTCGTTGACTGACCCAAAGGCGTTGACCAAGCTCTCAAAGCCTTGCGTCGCAAGCACGGGCATCAACCCCAGCGAGCGCGAAACGGAGAAGAGGTTGATGTCATCGGCCGTCAACAGCAGGTGTGCCTCGTCCATCATCAGCATCACCTCGGTCTGGCCGGGCAGTGCTTCACGCCATTTGTCACCGTATGCACCACGCGCTTTGATTCCGTTCATGACCCGCTGTTTGAGCAGGCGCATCATCATTTCACCCGCTTCACCGAATTGGGTCGGGGGCAAGAAGAGGCCTACCATGGCTCCATAGAGCGCGTCGGACACGTCCACCTCGCCCGTCTCAATCGAATGCCAAGGCATGTCCGTCTTGCTGTCACGCAGCTTTTCGCCTCGCAAGAGCTTCTCCAGCAGCCCTCGTGAGTTGAGCGTGAACGATTGCCGCTGATCCGGATGCATCGCGGGAACCTCCAGGAGCGCCCATTCCAGCGAGCTCTGCAGTTGGGACATGGGACGGAAGAGGTCTGGGTGGATGGTTTCCGGGGCGTTGTCCTGACGGAGCCGGTGCTGTTGCAGGTAGGCCGCGTAGGCCAGCCGCCCTTCTTCGTCATGGCTCGTGTCCGCCTCTTCCAGGCCCAAGTATTTCACCACCTCCATCAGCTTTGCATTGGCACGAGGCGCGGGGCTGGCGGGAATCACGCGTTCCACAATGGACAACAACTTGTGGTGGTGGAATGGCGTGTAATGCCATTGCCTGTCGTCGCTCACCGGGATTCGATGGATGGCGATCTGTTCGGCGATCCGCTCGAGCAATGCCTCAGTCTCGGCCACGTCCTCGTCCAGCTTGCGCTGTTTGACCAGCTCAAGCTCCGCGTCCATCTGTGCACGCTCCAACCCTTCCAGCTTGGCCGAGCACCAGGACCTGTAAGCCATCTCGTGATCAACGAGCGCACGAAGGATGATGCCGGTGTGGTAGAGAAACGCGTCACCGCCGTCGGTCCAAAGCTTGGATTTCTCGTCCACTCGCCCACCGGCTGCACCGCGCAATGCCCGGACGATCTGATCGGGCACCAACCCTTCGTAGGGCCCCACCCGCATCCCGGGTTTGACGACGATATCGAACAATCCTTCCAAGTCCGAGATGATCGCCCCGTCTTTGCCGTCGGCGATGAGCGCGCCACCACCGGCAAGCTTCTGCTGCTTCAGGCGCTCCCTTGCATCTGCGTGGCCTGGCGCCACACATGCCATCGCCAACGCGGCTCTACGGAACCGACGAGCGATGGGTCTCAGCGCGGCGAAGGATTTGCCAGATCCGATGGCTCCGAATACGAGCAAGCCCTGCTGACAATCCCTCCACGAGAACATCATCACGGTGCCCAAGTCGGGCGAGTAGCCATAACCCTTGTCGGACAGGTGCCCCGTGGCGCGCCCGATGGTGATCAGCGGGGTCTTGTCCCACAGGGCCGCCTCGGCTTGTTGTTCACGTGCCTTGACGTGTGAGTTGATCAACGCCCCCTGGGTGGCCAGGTTGTTGTCGTTGTTCTGCAGGTAGAGCCGGGCGGCGTTCTGGACAAAGTTGCCTTCGGCGTATTGCATCGCATACATGCAGGCCAACACGTAAGGTGCCGCCTCGCCCAAGCCAAACGGCAGGACCTTGGCGACAACCAAGGTGGCAAAGATGAGCCCGACCCACTTCATCGCCTGAATGAAGCGCGCGGCTGTCCCGCCAATGACGCCTCGGTGCGGGTGCGAGGCCGCCGCCACAAAGCAAACCACAAACAGGATGCCGACCAAGCCAAAGGCCCACCACAGGTAGGTCTTGGCCATCTGTGCATACACAGCCATGCCGCCGGCTTGCATTGCCACCTCGGTGCCGCCCTTGCTGTCCCCAACCATGAACTGAAGCGCCATCGGAACCCACTGCAACAGCACCAATGCCTTCAGGGCCTCCTTCATGCCCTCGCCTTGCTTGAGGGCGATGAGGTATGGAATGGTCAGCAGCAGAGCGGCCCAGCCCGCCCAGCCGATGAGGCCCACGAGGAAGGTCGCCAAAACGCCGATCACGGGGAAGGCGAGATACATCAAGGGAGTGGCCAAGCTGTCGCCGCCCTGCCCCATGTCGTTGCCCTGCAGGAAGCCCTCGGCACGCCGTCCAAGCTTCGTCGTGATGATCCGCGATTGGGTGTCGCGCAAATCCTCCGGAACCTTCGGCCACCACTCCCGGAATTCGTCCTCGCTGCGTCCGTCGGGCACCTTGAACACCTGGGCGTTCTCGTCCCAGACGGCGCCGCACTCCAGCGCAAAATCCCGGTCAGCCTCTGGCACATCGAGCTCTCGACTGCGAACGCGATCGGTCACGTCAAAGCGCCCCACCAGGTTTTCATACTCCTCGGCGGATTTGACGATGATTTCTTCCTTCACGTTCGAAGGCTCGCCGCTCTTCCGTCGGAACTTGCGGCCCAAGCCACTCGTCCAGTCCAGAACGTTGAACAAACTGATTGCTGCCATCTCTGTTTCCCTCCCCTGTCAAATCAACGAAGCCAATGCGCCACGACAGCAAGCATCAAACAAAGCGGCGCGCACGCCAGGAAGCCCGCTTTGGCCACCCAGCGCTCTGCGACCTGCTCAACCTTGCTCGCGTAGAGCCGATCCTTGGTCCATACGTCATACGCGGTGTCGTCTCTGACCGGAGGCCTGCGATCGGCGCGCAAGTAGTAGAAAGTGCGGCGGACGCCTCCGCTCAGGTGGCCCATGCCAAACGATTCAGGGCTGCCGAGGAACAAGCGCCCGTGCAGGTTCAGCCACTTTGAGCCGAAGTGAAGTTTTCCGGGTTCCCGGTATTGCGTGAACAGCCACTTGAACACGTCTCTCCTCTATTCGTGAGTAGGTCACTTCTTTCTAGATCGAATCCGCGGATGCGCAAGGGGGATCAATCGATCCCCGACTTCTTCGCCCAAGCGTCCAGGTCTGCGTTGGCTTTTTGCTGCCAGTCGTTCCGCGGTTCGGCGGCGGGTGCGGGGGCCTTCCTCGGCAATGGGGCGGTTGCACGTTTCGGCGAAGGCTTGGGCTGGGGCGCAATCGTCGCTGACGCTGTCACATCGGGAGCGGCGAGCGGCTCTGGCTTCTCGATCGCAGGTTCTGGCTCGGCCTGCTCTGTAAGCACGGCTGGAGCAGGCGCGACCACGGGGGCTTCCACCACCTCGGACAACTGCTTGGGAGCGGCTGGAGTGGCAACCGGCGCCACGGGAGCGGGCGCGCTTGGCGGCGCCTTGTCGTTCTTCCCCACGAGGGAATAGATCGCCCCAGCGACCGATGCCACCGCCACCAAGCTGGCCAAGACCCAGGGCCAACGAGAGCGGGGGCTGGGTTGGATTGGAGTTACTGGCTGCTCTGGTGACGCGGCCTCCGGGGGCCGGTTGGACCCTTCAGGCACTGCGGAAACGGACAGGACTTCCACTGCGTCCTGCTGAGACAGATTGACCAAGGCTGCCGTATCTTCATTGCTCAACGCCTTGGCGTCCACCGAAGGGCCACCCATTCCAGCCGTATCCAGTGCGCCGTCTACTAATTCATCAACGTCCTCGCCAAGGTCACAAGGGACCCACATTCCCTTGTCACCCGCTCCCACGAGAACCGGTGCAGCTGCATCGGACGTCAGTTGCCTGACCAACATTTCCTGCTCCAGGGTGAGCGGAGCGTCTTGAGGCTTCTCTTCGACAGCACGATGTTCCTGGGCTCCTCGGGTGCGCCTTGCGTCCAGTTGCGCCTTGGCTTGCTTCGCTTTCTCTGCAGCGGCAACAACGCCCTTCTGGGTCAACTCGGCAGTGCGCTTGCTGATCACCCCGGCCAAGTAACTGGCAGCTTTCAGGTTCTCTTTCACGCCGTCGGAAACCAGCCGCTCTTCCTGCGTAGGCGAAGCAGTCGGGGTTGCGTTGGCACGCTTCAGCAATTCTTCGCGCTTGCGCTGCAGGATTCTTTGGTTCTTTTCTTCTGGGGTCATGTGGGCTCCTCGGAAGGGGGAAAGGACACCCGAGCATCGATCGACACCCGGGCACTGAGATCACCGGACGTCAGGCACCGGGGTCACGACGATCACGGGCTCACCGCTGCCGCAGCGGTCGTCCACCGTGACCTTGGACAGCGCGCCACGCTTGGCCAGCTCAACGATGGGCACTTGGCATGCGGCCTTGTCGGCTCCTTGGAACACCACCGTCAACCCGTTGCTGGACTTGTTCAACAGACCTGCGAACCTATCGAGGAAGGCCCGGGTGTCGCTGTTCAACCGCTTCATGTCGGTGGGGTTGTAGTTCAAGCGCAACGAATCCAGGACGGCTTCCTGCTTGCCCTCCACGGTTTCGGTCTTGGTGACCACTTCGGCCTTCATGCCAGCCGCACGGGCAGCGTCGGCGGCCTGCTCGGCGTGTTCCCGCTGCTGCTTCACGTAGGACGCGGAAGCACCCACTGCAGCACCCGCGGCGCAAGCGCCCAAGGCCTTGTCTTTCTTGCCCGTGAGCAAGGCGATGGCTCCGCCGGCCACGCAACCGATGCCTCCGGCCTTGAACAGGCGCTTCTTATCGGCCTTGGGCTTGCCATCGTCCGCCGCAGCATGCACCGCATCAGGGGTGGCCTGGGCGAAAACCTGAAGCGGCATGCAAGCCACCAGGCAGAGAGTGAGAGGAAGGGAAAAACGTTTCATGGGATGGATCTCCTGCTGTGGGGGAAAGTTAGGTGCGTGGAGCAGTCATGGGTCCGGCTGCGGGCACCCTGGCCGCACCAGAACCTTTGGGAGAGGGTTGCGAGAGGGCCGCCGTCACCACCTTGCGAAGCGCTTCTTCGTAGCGCTGGATGGCGCCGTCCTGCTCCGCCTTCGTTTCGTCTCGCAGCCGCCGCAGATCTTCCTGGAGCGCACTCCGGAACAGCGCGTTCTCTTCCCGCAGCTCGTCGATGAGCTGCTCCAAGTGAGCGCTGGAGTTCTCCAACACGCTCACCACTGACGTGGCGGTGTTGTGTCGCTCCAGCGCCTCTCGCACGTAAGCGCTGAACCCACTGCCCGATTCACGAGCAAGCCGCTGAGCAAGTTTCAGTTGCCCGCGGTCGAGGTTTACGTTGTGACGAACGAACGCCATTGGTCGAGTAACTCCATTTCGGGATTACTCCACCGATACCGCGAATCTCGGAGTTGGCAAGGCCCCACCGCAGGAGCCTGAAAAACAAAGGCCAAACGAGCTAACAAGCACCGACACTGTCTCCATTCGCTGGAGACACGGTCAGGCCTTGATTGGATTGGGATTTCGGCAGATGTGACGCCGATTCTTGGGCGAAAAACGCACTCCCACTTAAGTGCGTCATGTGTATGACGACTCTGGGGAACCGTCCGGGCTCCTGCTTCTCTGCCACTGCCGACAATGCTTCTACCCACGTTGGGCTCTTGCAGTTGCTTTTCGGCGGCCCCTTGCGTGTTGCCCCAGCTGCGCTATTGGTGGTCTACGCCCCCTCGCCCCCACAGGACCACCGCCCACGCCATGCCCACGCAACGCTCCCGCTCTTCCACCCCTCACGCCCACCGATGCCCCACCCCAGGAATCCGTGTGGAGTTTTTCAGCCCACCGTTCCGCATTGCCCCCAATCCCCAAGACAGGATGCCCTCGCCCACCCGCAGCACCACCCCACGACACCCAAGCCACATTGGTTTTAGTCAAACGTGTGCAGTGCCCATGGATACACCGCCACCGTGTTTTCCGAATCACAAGTGGGGAGCCAAAGAACCCCTGGAAGGAAAGCGCGGAGCCCTCGCCGCATTTCGTTTTAGTCAAGCGAGGGTGCGCCCCATGACCTCCATTCACCGCCATTGGCCCATCAGTGATTTGCCGGCTTTCGTTTCAGGAGCGCTCCCATGACCACCGCTAACCTGGCCACGTTTGCCCACCGCGTGCGGGCCTTCCATGCCGCCCGTGGGTCGGCCACCCCACGTTGGGCGCTGGACGTGGCCCGCCGCTCCGAGAACCCTGCGTGCGCTTTCTGCACCGCCCCTTTGAAGGTGGACCATCGTCATTCGTGGGGGCTTTCACCCCTCGTTCCGTTGAACCAGGGCGGCCCGGCGGACACCGAAAATCTGCTCATGGCCTGCAAACGCTGCATCGCTGAACGCGGCAGCCGAGACCTGTTGGCCTGGCCCGAGTTGAGCCAACGGTTGCCCCCAGCCATGCTGGATGCCCTGCTGGCCGACCGGCTGCTTGTCCTCCAGCGCTCCGACAACCACCTGGTCGAGGCGGGGCGCTTTGCGAAGCCGGTCACCGTCCTTGCCCAGCTTCAAGAGCGCTGGATACACCCCCGGTTCCTCGTCCACGTGGAGCGACATTCGGACAGCTGGATGCTGGGGTGGCCACTGGCCCAGCCTGCCCATCTGACGCGGAACGACTTGGCCGCGCTCTTGCGCAACGTGCACCGGGGCGAATGGCTGGAACACCCCGAGGTGGTGGCCTTCCGGTTGACCGAGGATGTTTTTCAATCGGCGGCGTGGCAACTGATCGCCCTCCACGCGTTGGTCATTCCCCTGCCTCTGGGGACTGCTCCCCCTTCCGACCGCACCTTTGAGAACCGGTGGATGGCCCGGTATCCAAGCCTGAGCCAGATCCGCCGGCGGCGACAGGGCGCGCACGAAACACCCTGGCCTAGCCAAGGCAAAGACCATGCCCGGACTTACAGCGACAAGCCCAACGCGGTTCGCATGCGGACACAGCGTCAAGCCACTCATCAGGAGGAAACCAAGGCACAGTGGCTCAATGCCCGGCGCCGTTTAGCGAACCGGGACGCTGGGGTGGCCAGTGGGACGTTGAGGGCATGGCTGCCTGGGGAACGGGCCGCGCTGCAGGCCGACGTGGACGATCTGGCGGCGGCGTGGTTGAAAGCCCGCAAGCGCCAGTCGAAGGGGCGCCCGGACACCAGGGATCCCTTACCATTGAGGCAAGCTCAGACAACCAATTGACCGACATGGACGAAAAGGATCAGGACAAGGGAAGCGACAGTAAGGCTAACCGGAGCCCGTCGAAGCCTCAGCGGCGAAAGAAGAAGTGGAAGGAGCAATTTAACAAGCCTTTCAGCAGCCTGTTCACCATTCGCGATAACGAAGATGGAAACCCGCCGGAGCTGGAGGAATACCTCGTTCGTCAACACCTGCAAAAAGGGCTGAGCCACCTCCGGATGAGCAGCCGTGATGTTAGGTCAGCGCTAAAGGTCTTGAGCTTGGGCGAGCTGAACCAACTTTGGAGCATGCGCGAAAAGAAACTCAAGTATGTGGAGGACGCCGCACTACTGTTGGCGCACATCCGGCACCGGTCCGGGATTGACCTTCAGTTGCGCCCGGCATCAGAGCTTTTCAGTCACGATGTGATCCAAGCCCTCCAGGGCGTCCTTGAGGAGAGCGGGCGATTAAGGCTGGAAAAGCCACTGCCCCCCGCTCCTGATGCTGTCGCAGCAGAGGGAAAGCGAATGGAGCAGGTCCTCCGGGTAATCCGAGAGGGCCAGGCCGAGTTTCGCAAGCGCCTAGTCGCTCACTATGGAGCGGTGTGCATGGTCACCGGGACCGCCCTGGCCAGCGTCATCGACGCCGCTCACATCGTCCCTTACAACGGAGCTTCCACCAACGCTCTGAACAACGGCCTATTGCTACGAAAGGACATCCACGCGCTGTTCGATGCAGGCCTGTTGACCATCGGGCCGGACCTGGTCGTTTACGTCAGCGCGGGGGTGGACGATCCGTTCTACCGTTCGTTGGACGGAAAGGAGCTCACGTTGGACGCCCCAGCCAAGATGTCCAAGGAGGCCTTGCGAAAGAGGCTGACTGAACACGAGTCATCCAAGCTGAGCAACACGCCCCTACCGATGTAAGCGCCTGACTGGTCCCAGCTGTCTCAAGAGCTCATCAAATTCCCAAGATTTCTAACCACCTTCCCCGCTTCTCACTTCTAGGCTGACCGCTCACCCCGATCTCTTGGAAGGACAACACGATGAGCAACAGCAAGAAGACCCCAATGACCCAGGCTGCCCAGCGACGCATCCAAAGCGCGGTGGATCGCCAACCCAGCCCCTCCCCTCAACAACGGGCATTCAAGGCCAAAGCAGCCTCAGTGGTTGCAAAGCGGAACGGCAAGTGAGCCGTGGCGGCTTCGCCTCCCGGTGAGGGGAGCCGCTTCATCTTTTGCGTGTCGAAAACTGGGACCAGTAGGCCTGGACCCATGGGGTCTTCACCCGACCCTGGTTGCACAGAGCATTCCACCATTGGAGGTAGCGCTCACCGGCCAGGACTACTGCCTCAACACCTTGTTCTTCCACCCTACCCCACGCCTGGGCGGCGACATAGAGACGTCGCATGGTCCATGACACGTCTTTCCCCGTAGAGTGTCCGACGTGCGCGATCACCGATAGCACATCCTCTTCTCGAAGCGCTTTGGTTCCATTGCGCCAACGCACCACCCAGGACTGGCCACCCGATTCGGGCGGGCCGCCCATGAGCACGTCCTCAATCTCTCGGACCTTCGGCAAGCTCTCTGGCAGGTCACGCCCGGCCGCAGCAAGCGCCAAGGCGTAATAGATGTCCAAAAGTCGGTGCTGAACCCGCTTCCTCGCCCCACTCCCAGGCGCATCAATCAGCAGTGCTACCAAGCTGTTGATCTCACCCGCGTTAGCCATCAGAGGAGTGGCGAGGTCGTGATCCATCTGAGCCAATAGCAGGAGCAACGCATCCAAGCCTGGATCCAGCCGCCTATCCGGCTGCATAGCTCCCGCGGGCAGTCCAACCACTTCTGCTGCCGCTTTGACCACTGCCGCTGACATACTGTCCCTGGACAACCGCCCATGCAGGACGTCGGCGGAAACCTCGTCGAATGCAACCGCCAGTGCTTCCAGCCTATCTCCGCCTGCGATACCAAGCGTGTGGTGGAAGAAGTTACACGGGGGGAGCGTTGGATGCTCGGACAGAGCGCGTGCACCTCGCTCCATCGCACGGGCTTGGCGCTCCGCACACTCCGGCATCAGCTCAGCGTGGCTTTGCCGGACGTAAGCAACCAGGCCATCACAGATCTGCTGCCGCTTCTTAGGCCTGCGCGGAATCCCTGCCTCCCAAGTTTTGGCGGACACCTTAAAAATCTTGATTAACCGATCGGAAAGCGTGCGCTTGTCTGCCCAGATTCCCGTCGAGTGAAGCAGCCAACCGGTCAGCGGTTGAGCCGTCATGCCGGGGACGCGCAAGGTTTTGGCCCAAATGGCGTGCTCTTGATCAGCAGTCAGAGGGCCAAGTGCCACGCTCAGTAGATCTTTCCGTTCTTGCTCATCCCCAGATTCCGCACCGCCACCCTGGCGGCCTTGCGTTCCTCCGGGTGCTCGTCCACCGGCGAGCTCACGATCAACAGCGTCTTGTCCTGGATGAGTGACGCGGCCGCGTAGTCGGCCAACGCCACCATGGCGGTGGTCAACGCGACTTCGCTGCCGGCGTCTTCCGAATCGTCAAAGCCGAACAGCTTGGCGATGTTCTCGCGGAGCTTGGGCGGAATGGTTACCATGGCCCGGTGGTGGCGCAGCCCGTCCTCCCTCCGTCGGTAGTCGTGGAGGGTCACTGATCGGGGCATGACCATGTGAACCCGCTTGCCTCCCACGCTTCCCGCCTTCTGGCTGTCGTCGTAGTCAAAGTAGGACTTGCGCTCCGGGTAGTCGCCCGGCCCCAGCAACAGGTGCTCCGGGATGCGGGCGATCGGAAGGCCTGACGCTTTGCTGGTCCGGCGAGCCTTGGCATGGGTCACGTCCTTGACGTCATCCAACGTGCGCTTGGCCGTCTTCTTGGCTGCGGTCTTCTTCGTTGGAACTTTACGAGTGGCCATGGGTAGGTCTGGGGGAGAAACCAAGGGAAGCTCCATCATGCCGCAGCCCTCCGGCCTGCACCAGCAGGCAAGGTATCGCGCACACGGACAGCCAGGGCGTGGATCTCCTCCTGCGCCACACGGGCCCAGCGGCCGTTGGCGTCGAACACGGTCTTTCCCTCCTCGTAGCAGTCCGCAAACAACGCTCGATCCCGCACCAGGATGGCGCCCGACATCTTGGGGTGCTCCAGGCGGCGTCGATGGGCTGCCCGCTTCTCGTTGGCCCGGTTGGCGATGGGCAGGTAACGCTTTCCCTTCTTCTCCAGCACATCCACGGTTCGCAGGAAGATGAGGAAGCTGGCCCCGTCGAGCAACGTTGGCACCAGGTAGAGGTCGGCCTCGGGGATCACCTCGTTGTCCGGCAGACGCGGCGGGGTGTCGGTGATCTCCACGTCGAAGCCAGGGGAGCGCGAACGCCCGACACTGAACGGTGTTTCGTCCGACAGTGAGGCAAACGCACAGGCTCCGCCCTGGGGGTCCCGGTCGTTGACCAACACACGCAGGCTGGGGTCACGGGCATAGCACCCGGCAAGATTCAGGGCCAGCGTCGTGCGGCCGACGCCACCCTTGAGTGAGAAGTTGCACAGTCGCATAGGGCATCCTTTCGTGAGTAGATAGGGGTTCCTACCGAATCTACCCCGACGCCGCCATCGCGCAAGTGCATGTTTTTGCAACCCTTTCAGGTCATTCAGCCCTTGGATTCTTTTCTATTCTTCCAGCGAGGCGGCTGGACGACGGCAGTCCCACCGCAGCGTGTAGGCGACGTTTGAAGGCGAGCAATGCAGATCGAATGGCTGAGAGGCCATCCATGCTTTGACAGACGGTGGCGTAGCGCCATGCAGCGCTTCAATGATCGTCCAGCGTTGCTTTGCCGGGCCGAACTCCGCAAACACGTCCGCCCCGGCTTCGGCCAGCATTCCGGCCATCTTGTCGTAGCACTGCCGTTCGTGCAGGTCATCCTGGTTTACGTGCCACGCCATGCAAGCGAAGTGGAAAGCGGTTATTCCGTTGGGCCCCACCGGGTGGTCCAAGGACGGGAAAGCCGTTAGGCCCCTCCAAGCCTCCAGGCGCGCCTCGCGGACAGCCGCGATGGCCTCTTCAAGCGCCCAAGGGTTGCGGTGCTCGATGGCATCCAGAAGTCGTTGAGCAAGCCTGTGACCGGTCATTTCCATTTCAGCTCCTTGCGCAGTTGGCGCTCGAAGTGGCGTTGCTGGCGGGCCAGCCGGGCTTGCCGGCGAAGCTTGCCTTCGGGCAGGAACACGGGAGCCGTGGGTGGGATGTGCGCGAAGGGAAGGCCAGCACCAGCAATGGGGTGGGCCGAGCGGGTGGGGCTTTCAATCATGGCGGCGGTCTCTTGGGTTGTTTGAAGCGATTTTGTGAGTAGGTCACCCCACTCTCTTAACCCATGCAACCAAACCACCGTGCAATGTCAAGATGAAAACCCATGTTTTTTTGACTAAAAACAGGGGCTTGCGGAATCCAAGGTGCATCGCATGCTGAATGCATGACGCACATGACCCGCCCCCGCTGTTCGCCTCCCCTCACCCGCCTTTCCAAGGGCGTGCGCAGCGCGCTGGGCTTCACCCTCACCGAGGCCTTGCTGGCGCTGGGCGTTGTGACCGCCGCCACGGGCGCGATGTTCCTCTTCTTTGGCCAGGTCGATGCAAAGGCGAAGGTGGCCAGCGAAACGCGCAACCTGCGTGAGCTGTCCCGACGTATCGAGAGCAGCTTTGGGATGGTGGGGACGTTCCGCGGGGTGAGCACCGCGGCCATAGTGGTCGATGGTTTGGCCCCTGATTCCCAGCTCGGCGCCGGGGAAAGCGTCTTGACCAACGCGTGGGGCGGCGCGGTAAACGTCCAGCCCTACACCGTCGATCGCTTCGGTGATTCGTTCTCCGTGAGCTACGCCGGCCTTCCTCGTCAAGCGTGCGTGGACCTGGTCGCGGCCAACGCGGGCGGGGTGTGGGACGCGCAGGTCTCGGACGTGTCGGTGATTCGAAACACCGGCGGCCAGCTCGACGTCGGATTGCTGAGCCGCACTTGTGCGGACAAATCGCGCGTCGAGTTCGTTTACCACAGCGGATTGTTGGGAGGCGAGTGGACCGGATCGCCGCTGGTGTTGCCGCCCGCCACGCCCTCGGTCACGCCACCCGTTTCTCCGCCCGTGGGAACCCCGGTGGGACCCGTGGGACCAGTCGCGCCTTCCACGCCGGTGTCGCCCCCAACCGCCCCGCCGCCAAGCGTTCCTCCCACGACGCCTCCACCGGCCACTCCACCATCTCCCCCGGTGACGGTGACGCCTCCGGCTCCGCCTACTTCACCGCCCGCCACGCCGCCACCGACAAGCACGGTGCCGCCGTGTCAGGAGTGGAGCGAGAACCGAATTATCAACTGCCCATTGGGCCAAGTGGGCCAGGTGTTCCAAAAAAGCCGTCACCACTGCGGAACCGACCCGAGCGTTTACGAGGCGTGGGCTGGCTCCACGACGGCCGGCAGTTGGACCACGACCAGCAGCACCTGCGCACCATGCCCTGCTCCCGAAACGCGCAACGTGGGATGCCCTGCAGGTCAGTTTGGCGCGATCGGCCAGCAGCGCACCTTCACGTGCACGGGCACCGGTTCGTGGAACACATGGACCCAGACCAACACCACCTGCGCGGCGTGCCCAGCGCCTTTCCCACAAGCGGAAACCCAGTGGATCACCACGGCGGCCGCTTGCCCGGCGGGCCAGAGTGGAGCGCACACGTGGCAGGCCGAGCAGCGGCGGACGAGGACCGGGTCATACAACTGCCCAGCCACCACGTGGTCGCTGCCCAGCCCGACGTTCACCACTTGGACAAATTGGGCGGAGACCGGGGTTCGTCGCAACGAGGTCAATACATGCACCCCCAACGCACCACCTCCGACGTTTCCCGAATACACCGGGCGATCTTGGCATTCGTGGGGAGACGGAGGGCACTACGGCTGGGCGATCTTCTGCAACGCTCCCCGGACCCTGGCCGAGCTTCAAGCGACCTCGTTGGCATGCACTTGGCAATACGAAACGAACGACACCCCCACGTTTACGCCAGAGCCACCTGGCGTGACCCGCCCAACACCGGCTTTGGAAGCCTGTGTCTACGCGCTGCGCGCCAACTTAACTCCGATGCCAGGTTACGGCTTCGTCAACCACCCAGGCACCGCGGTTTGGCCGGCGGCTTGCTCGTGCAGCGTCGTGGGTCCAGGCGCACGGTTCTACTGGCAAGACCTGGGAGCGAGCGACTGGGTGGGCTTTGAATTCAAATGCCCCTGACGGCAAAGAAGGCGGGGGGGCATCCCTCACGTTCGAAGTGGCAAAGCTTCGGATCTCCAAAACCGACCGGAGGCAATGCCTTCGCACCAAGCGTGCTTTTCAGAAGGCAGTTGGCTTGGCCACCTGCGGCGGCTTCTGGGCTCTTCGCTGTTGTGCCTCGAAGTCAAACCCCAGCCAAGGTTTTCCACATCGCCTTGCCCTGGGCTTCGTGAACCGATGCGTATTGCTGTGGATCCCAGCTGGTCCCGGTCAGCAGCAGTCCCAGCTCTGCCACGATGGCCTGACAGCGATCGCCAAAAGCCAAGACCTCATTGAAGGTCAACCCAAGCGTTTTGATGTCAAACGCGCCAGGCTCCTCGTCCAGCTTGCGCATCTCCAGGTGGGCGTGGTGCTTGTCCCGGAGGGTCTTGATTTTCGCTGCCACGGGATCAGCCGAAAGGATCACCATTTCATTGGAGACCTTTTCCCAGCCACTATCGAAGCGCGAGTAATTTTCGTCCCGATCGCTCTGTCTGAACTTCTCCTGGAAAACAGCCGAGCTTTCGGGCGGCAGGTCACTGATCGGTTCGTCGTGGAAGTGATCGAACATGCGCCCGTAGCGCTCCCGGTAGTGCTCCTTGATGGCTGGATCTGCTTGCAGCTTTCTCCACAGGTTGGTCAGGCTACCCGACCTGGGATCGTTGTCCAGAAAAAGCCGTGACTGATCGCGCACCAGGTCTTGTCCAAGAAGCGGCGCCAGGTGGTTCCAGGCATTGGCACCCGGCTCTTGTCCAGCTTGGCTTTCAGCCCTGCCTGGATCTCGGGATCTTGAATGAGTGGGGACAGGATGTGCCGGCGCTCGTCGAGGATGTGGCACTCCTGCGTGAGCACCCGAACGAATCCATCGATTTGGCGAATACGTTGTTCCAGTTCCTCAGGCTTCATTCTCGCTCCGCCTCCAGCGGCACTTGCTGGAACCGCACCTGCAGGCGTTTGATGAGTGCTCGAGTTTCCGTGTTCGGAGCGCGCGTGCATACCAGCACAGCCTCCCCGTTGGGCACGTGACGGATCGCCTTCTGCTCGGCCCGGAGAACGGCGCGGTATTTCACCGCTTGATAGACCCCGCGCTGGAGTTCGTCTTCGCTGCACCGGCTGGTCTTCACCTCAACGGCTAGACGGTGCTTGCCGTTGTCGAAGTGGGCATCCAACCGATCGCCGGAGCTCAAGAGCTTCTCGTTCGTGCCAGCGGTGAAGTCGCCGTAGTCCATGAACTCTTCCGGATGGTTGGCCACCCAGCGCTTGAGGGCTTGATGTTCGGCGCTCTCTGGGCCGCCTCCCTGCTGGACCTTGGGGAGCGGGATGACGCGCTGCGCCTCGTTCTGAGGCTTCTCTCCAGCATCAGGCTCCACAACGGGGGCGCCCAAGGCGCGGGCAACCCTGTCCCAGTGTGGGTAAGTGAAGACATCCTGCTTGGCTTCTTCAAACTGCGCCTTGCGCTCTTCTTCGGTCGCCATGGGCTTGCCATCGAAATACGCCGGAACGATGGTCACCGCCCCATCCCCAGGAATACCCTTGTTCTTGTTGATCACGATGGCATGCAAGGGTGGAATGGGTTCCCCCCATTTTTTGCTCAACCATTCGATGGCCTGCGCCACCCCACCCGCGACCCGTCCGTAATTCAGGACGTGCTTGATGGAATGGCCGTTGCGGTCGTGGAGTTCACGCGCCAGATCGGTGTAGGTGTGGTCATCGCCTTCCTTGGCCCATCGCAGCAGGATAGGAAGTGCGTCAGGCACCAGCGGCCCCAGCTTCTCGCTCTGAGCCAACGGAATCACTTTCCAGCTGAACTTCTCCATCCCCTGCCCCTCCCTTGTCGTCCCGCTATGGTAGCGGCGGGACCAGCACGGGAAAACGATGAGGGCCGGTGTCCCGGCCCCCTTTCTCAATCCTCGTTGGGCAGCATGATGGTGACCACCGGCTCCAGGGCGTCCCCGGGCCCAGACAGCGCTTTCAAGGTGACAAGGCGATGGGTCGACCGCGTCAGGCCAGACCCGGCCTCCGGGTGGGCTTCGTTCGACAACCAGTCGCCAGCATCGGGCAGAGCCACGTGGAGTTGGAACTGGAGCTCCGAACCGTCGCTCTGCTGCTGTTTGATAGCAACGTGGAGCATGAAAAGCACGTCCCAGAGCCGGCCGTCCACCGACTGGCCGCGCAGTTCCAACCCTCTGGGCACTTCGACGTAGCGCGTCCACGCAGCACGGGTGATGGCCACGGGCAACTTGAAGCCGGCTTCCTTGGCCACGTCGGACACGTCCACCAGGACGCCGTCTTCGATCGCCTGGGCGCGGGTGTAGGAATGGATGAGATCAGAAGGTTCGAACATGCGCAGTTCCTCTTGTCAGTGATGGCCCGCCCAGGGCATCCGGTCGGGATGTCCTGGAATGGGGAACCCACTGCCCCACCGACAGGCGCGGTCAAGGGAGGAAATGGAAGGGCTGGCGCGGCCCGCAGCGCAGCGAGGACACGGGGCCTGGAATGGCCCTTGACCGGAGAAGCCGGGCGATGGGGCCGCGCGGAGCGCAAGGGGCTTGAATGGCGTGCCGCGAGCGGCACACCGACTGACCCTCAATCGGCCCGTCTGAATCCTCCAAGGAGGCGCTGCCACCAGGACCGGGTAACCGCTTCCACGTTCTCTGGCAATGGAAACGTCCTGTCCCAGTCCAACTCAACTGGATCGCTGCCGCTGGTGCGCACGAAACCATGGGCCTTCAATGCCTCAATGGCGACGCTGGACGTCGCATAGCACCGTGCGAAGACTCTGCCCTCCCCCGGTGAACTGGCCAACGCGTGGCGCACCAATGCCTTGAAGCAACCACGCCGGATGAACTCTGGTCGCGTGCCGGCGAGATGGAGCTCGTAGCCTTCGCGATCATGCATGCAGATCAGAAACGCCGCCGGCTGATCCTCCCAGGTCGCAACCCTCACGTCGCCGTCAACCCTGCAAACCTCCGGTCGATTGTGTCGCAGCTTCACCATCGTCAAGAAGCCGACATGAAGTAGCTCTTCCACCAAGGGAACCGCTTGGGCGCTGAGGGTATCGCGGAAATGCCCTTGCCGTGCTCCGTCGCGAAGCAGAACAACTATCCATGCGGCATCTTCCGCAACAGCGGAACGAATGGAAATGGTCATACGTATGAGCAAACCTTGGGAACGTTGTTCATCCAACCACTCTGCCCCGCGGACGCTTGAGCGGTGAGCGGGCCCAAACCTCGGATGAAGCGAAGAGACGCAAGTTGGACATCGTCTTGGGGCCAGTAGGGACCATCCGGCGAGAACACGAAGTGATCGCCCTGCAGGGCCCCGCAGGTGGTGCAATGGTGGGCCAGGTAGGTTTGCCCTGACGTTCGAGTAGTGGCGAAGCGAAGCCAAGGGGCGTGGCCGGCAACGAACGCAGCGGCCTCCTCGTTCAAGCGCTCGATGTAGCGCAACAAAGCACCCTCCCCCTGATCCACCAACCCCTCGTCATCGTGCTCCTCGAACGAGGGCATCCAGATCGCGGCGGTGGGAGTGGGGGCGTGGCAGAAATGGCAATCGGTCTGACCGAGCAGCAGGCCGTAGGCCGGGGCCCGGAGGATGGATGGAGCGGCATCGTGAGTCATGGAGCCATTTTGCCCTTCGCCTGTGTCAGACGGTGAGACGTATTCCGGTCCGGTTGGCATTAGAGGCGCACACGCGACCGAGAGGACTGCACAACCTCTGAAAGCACTTCATCCAGCCGAGCTTGATGTGCCCGACGAGCTGCCTCTTCTGTGAAGGCGCGGATATCACACGAGTAGTCACTCTTGACTTCATGAAGGACTGAATCCTTCAAGTTCCATCCGATGTCATGGACGAATTCAGCCATCGCTTTGCCGTAGCGCGAACGAGGCCCCTGGTAGCGCCATCCATCCAGGCGATACCCCGCCCAGCATCCCGAACGCATGGGAATGAGGACAGGACCTTGATTGGCCCTGCCCTCTTCTCTCATGACTGGCACCGGCTTTTCCAGCGCTTCCAGGCTCGCCACAAGCGAAGCCACGGGAATGAGCCACCGCCCTCCGCTCTTCTTTAAGCCGGGAGCAAGCTGCCTTTATCCAAACGATCTCGGACGCGTTGTGCGCCGCTCTTATCACCGATGCCAAAGAGCACCAAGGCGGCCTCGGCAGGCGTCAGCGTGGCACGACCTGGGAAGGTGGTTTGGACGATTTCAGCGATAGACAGGGCGAGGATGTGGAAGTTCATGAGATAAAAGGGTCAACCTTGCGGGAGGGCGTCGTTTGAATGATCGACAGCACTGAGCCAAAAAGCGATGCGGCTTGGTTCAATTGCCCAAGCAACAGATCGACTTCGCCCCCTGCATCACGAGGCCGAAGCTTCTCACGATGGGAGTTTTCCAAGTGATTGAACTGCGATTTGAACACGCTTTCATCTTTCGTCTTGATCGGATGTAGATGAAGGCTATGCACGATGAGATTTCGACGTGCCAGAAGCCATTTGAGACCGTCCTCCTTCTCTGACTTTTGGAACGTTCTCACCCTCTTCCATGACGCACTGCTTTCTAGGCGCTTACTCATGGGGACAATGTTGGCATTGATGCGGTCGATCACCGCTGAGAACGTGTTGTGGTCGAACTTCCGGATGTTAAAGAAGGCAAATTCGAGGATTTGACCGATACGATCCCAGAACGAATAGAGCCGGATGTAAGCCGTCTCGGCGTGCTCCCAAAATGCGCTCTGCGCGCTTGAAACGAAGAGTTCGGCTTCGTCTGTTTCCGTAGACAGGTCCATCATTTCTGGGGCGTGCGCCAGCACCGTTGAGCCAGTCATGAACATGTGCGCTCTGACGACTGACTTTCGAGCACGCAAGAACATTTCGAGAGCCTCTCGCAATGTAGCATCTGGATAGCTATCGGCGGGTGGCGGTTCAACCTCTCGGGTTTTCGACATGATGTAGAAGTCAGGAGGACCGCCCAAGTGCTCTGCGATGTCGTTCATCCGCTTATCGAAGTCCCCGATGCCGTCCCAGAGTTTGGGAAACAGTCCAGGGCGCGCCACCTCATACTGGGTGAGCACGAGTGCTTCATTGCTTACGTAAGCGACAGCGTTGGAGAGCGACTTGTAGAACAGCTCCGTCTGCTCGTCCATCTCTTCATCTTCAACGTATTCCGGATTCATCCCGTCCCCCTGCAAAACGCATAAAAAAGGTTCTTTTCCCATCTGAGGGAAGACGCTCACGGCCGACCCGCTAGATTGTGGTTGTCGAGACTACATACTGGGGCCGGCCGTGGCCAAGCTGGATTGTATGCCGTTGCTGTGATGCTGGGTGGGGTATCGCCTGGATGGATGGCGCCGGGAGGCGCGTGGCGGAGCCACTTGGCTGGTGCTTTCGCTGCTGCCTGATTCACACCGCGGCCGACGCTGTAGCGGATGTGGCAAGTGGGTGGTGGCCATCCACTACCAGACGCTCCGGCAGGTCCGTGAACTGCCCCTGTTCGATGAGCCGGTCGAGCTGGAAGTCCAGCGCCAGCGGCTGGCCTGTCCTCGCTGCGGGCCAAAACTGGAGCATCTGGATTGGCTGGAGCGACATGCCCGGGTAACACAACGGCTGGCGCAGAGCGTGGCACGCATGTGTGCCACGGCCTCCATCCATGCCACCGCAAAGTGGCTTGGCTTGGACTGGAAGACGGTCAAGGCGCTTGATTCCAAGCATCTGGTGCGGTCGCTGGGTCCAGTAGACCTATCTGACGTCCGGGTGATCGCGAAGGATGAGTTTGCGATCCAAAAGGGCATCGCTACGCCATCGTGGTGGTCGAGCCATCACGCAAGCGCGTGCTTTGGGTCGGCCGAGGTCGCAGCCACGCAGACGTGCGTCCCTTCTTTGAGCCACTCGGAAAGGACGGCTGCGAACGCAGTCGCCATGGACATGAATTCGGCCTTCGACCTAGAAGTGAAAGCCCAATGCCCGAACGGCGAAGTGGTCTACGACCTGTTCCATGTGGTGGCCGAATACGGCCGGGAGGTCATTGACCGGGTCCCCGTGGATAAGGCCAACAGGCTACGCCAAGACAAACCTGCCCGGCGTGTGGTGAAGACCTAGGGAATCTGGTCGAGGGGATCAACAACAAGATTGAGGTCATCAAGCGCGTCGCCTACGGATACCGAGACGACGCCTATTTCTTCCTCAAAATCCGGGAAGCCTTCCCCGGAGTTGGGTGAAGAACCCAAAAAGGCCCCCTCTCGGGGGCCCCAAAGGACATGGATTGATCTCACAGGCTGGTGGAGCGCCAGAGCTTGCCTGCGATGCCGCCCACGATCAGCGCCACCGGCATGAGCGCCGTCAGAGCCATTGGGGGCACGGAAATGAAGAAGTTTCGCTCGCCCTCTTCCAAGCCCGGGTAGAGCAAGCCGATCGCGACGCTGACCAACTGCAGGGCAACGACGAAGAGCAATCCCACCAGGGCTCCCTTTCCGAAGCCCCCCTTGCGTGGCGACACCAGCAAGCCGTTGGCCCTTGCGGCACGCACACGGGCCGCTCGCCAGTTCAACACGTAGAGCATCGCCAACAAGAGCAGCACGGCTGCCCCACCAGCGGCCGCCAAGCCGGCCTGCCAGCCATAGCCCGCGTTTTGGCCGATCTCCTGGGCGCCGGCAAGAAACAGCAGGCCTGCACCACCGAGGATGACGGTGGCCGGTGCCAGCAAGCCCCACTGCGTGTGACCGCCGGGGGTGTGGTGAGCGTTGTAAGACATGGGACCTCCTTGAAGTGGTGTTCCCTCAATGCATAGCGCAATTCCGCGCCTTGGCAAGGTCAGCCCTTCTTCTGGGCTCCGACCGGCACCCAGCCTGTGGGTTGCTTCTCAAAGATGAAGTCGTAAGCCGGCGGCACGGGGACGGGATCGGACTTCAACTGCTGCCCGCCCTGGAAGCCGACCACGTCCAGCGTTCCACCGGTCACGCACGTGGCCCGCTGGGGACCACTGGAGGTGCAAGCCGCGATGAGGTCTTTCCAACCCCGAACCTCGATTCGTTGGCCCATTTCGCTAGAGAGGTTGGCATTGGCATGCGCCTCGTAAGCGTGGGCGACTTGTTCGATGGTGGGCAAATCCGCCTTGCTGCTGCAGGCGGCCAAGCCTGCGGTGATCAGGGCGAGGGAAACGAGGGTTGCTTTCATGCCGGAGCTCCTTGCGTATGGGTCAAATCAACGTCGATGGTTTCGTCGCGGTATCCGAGCCGAACCCTCTCTATCGTCACGTCCATCTTTGGCACCGTTCCCTCCACCCAAACCCGGTTGACGGAGAACACCACCAGGTCGTCTCGGTAGCTGCGACCTTGTCGCGCCAGGTTGGCGGCCTCTGGGGCGTCCATTCGGACCAGCAGGTGGAAGCGGCCGGCGTTGGGTGGGCTGGACACTCCTCCGGCGGTGCGGTGGACCCACGGCACAAAGCCGTTGCCGGTGACGCTTTGCCCGGCCGCGGACACCTGAGGCATGGGGATGAATCCCTCCAGCACACCGCGATCGGCCCGGTAGGCGACATCGCCCATGGCTTGGAAGTTGGGACGAATGGCAAACCGCCGGATGCCCTTGAAGCGTTCTAGGCGCGCGTCGAAATCCGGGCCATAACGGCGCTCGATGGCGGCCGGATCATCGCCGGAGACACCGTTGGCGCCCTGGGCCTTCGTGTCCATCAGCCACCATCGCCTCAGGCACCATTGGCGCTTGTCGGCGTCGATGCGATACGACGAATGGGCCATGGCGAGCAGCTGCATGTCGCAGGTGTCCACGCCCCCGCCCCCGACAGCCGTCACCCCGACCCGCAGGTGCTGAGCCCCTTCCAAGCCTTCCTGATCCAGGTCCCAGTAGGTCCCGGGCGGCTCAAGGTAAGGGCTCCGCGACCTCTCGCTGACCACCTTCGGCGTGCCTTGGATGGCTCGGCCGATGTGGCGAAGCAGGCCCGATCCGGCCCCCGATTGTGCCTGCGCTCCAGCCGCTGCAGTCAGGGCAAACGCCCCGATCAGCACGGCTCTTCTGAAACTCTTCATGGAACCCCCTGTTCCCACCAATAGATTTGGGATCTTGCGGCCAACTTACGTGGCACGTAGAGTCTACCCGGGGCGTAGCCTCTGGGTCATCCTGTCCGCATGCCTGCATTGCATCCGTTCAGCCCGTGACTGCCGCCCCGCCCGCTCCCCGAGCCGTGGTGGCCGCGCGTTTGCGCCAAGCCCGCGTCCTGCGGGGCTTTAGCCAACGCGAGGTCGGAGTGCGGATGGGGATGGACAAGGACGTTGCGTCGGCCCGCATCTCTCGGTATGAATCCGAGGGCATGTCGATCAGCCTGGAAGCCCTCTTCGAGCTGGCCCAGGCCTTGGAAGTGCCCCCGGCCTATCTCTTGGCGACCAGCCCGGCGATGGCCGATGCGATCTTGGCTTTGGGCGAGCAGAGCGTGGCCCAGCAGGAACGTTTTGCCGAACTGCTGGGCGTTTTGGGTGAGCTGCCGGCGAAGAAGCGCAACGCACTCATCGAGCAACTGTTACCGCCCGTCAAGGATTAGGGCATCGGCGAACAAGGACGAATCGACCCCATGTGGACATGGATCACCCACATCTGCCGCCGCAATAGGACGGAGCCCACCCGGTCCGCCATTGCCATGGCCACGCTGATCGAACTGAACATGCTGGAGCTCAACGCAGCGGAGGCCCGCAACCGCGTTGAACTGGACCCACCGGGGCATGAAGCAGCACTTCTTGAGAGATTCAAGGCATCGGCCCAGCTGATCCTCAACGAAAAGCCTCCATCCGACGCCGCAGACTCAACCTGGGAATCCCTTGGCCAGAAGGCACGCCGCCTAAACCGAGGATTCGCAGACCTCCGATTGCAACTCTCCCCGCCAGCGATCGATGGTGGGGATACAGAGCGGCACGACAATACGCGTCCGGTCCTTTAAGGCGGCCAGGCCAGCTCTTCCATGCGGGCTTTCCTCCGTTGCATGTAGTGCAACATCCCGCTGGCGCACTGCTCAACAACGGGGCTTTCCTCAAAGGCCCCAACCCCAACCGCCGTCAGTGCTGCAATGACGCACAAGTTGGTGGTGGCCACCGCGTTGACGGTGGTCTGAAACAGAATGGCTGCCGGCACGTGCGCTCCGATCTGTCCATTGGGATCTTGATACATCACCCGAATGGCCTTCCCGCCATGGACCAGCCCGCAAAGAGGGTCCCACGAATTGGTCACCGTCCGAGCCAGCTTCTGAGGCTCATCGTCCTGCCCGATGCGTGCAATGGCCTGCTCCACGTCCGCGGCCAGGTCTTTGAGGGCAATAGCCACCCACTTTCCTTTCTCGTTTTTCCTTCGAGGGCCCCGATCTTCCTGGAGAAAGTCCGCCAGCTGTTCGTCGTCGGCAAGGAACTGGACAAACACCGCCCGCAGGAATTGCTCAATCTGGGAGCGGTGCATTGCCAAGGCCACCGCTGGAAGATCGATGGGATGGGTTTCCAACAGGAACAGCAACGCACGCCCGTAGTCCATCGAGGCCCTCAACAGTTGGAAAGCCGCCCGGTGACGCTCGCTGCCGGCGGGAACAGTGATGCGGGCCATGCAGGACATGTTCGATTCCAGGCTGGCCTTGGCCTCTCTGGCCTCCTGTGCGATGTCCAACGCCGTGGGCTGCCGCGTGGCAGCACGCGGCTCCAGCGCATCGCGGATCGCATCCTTCAACGAATTGTGCGTCATATCCTTTGCCCTTCATTCGCGTATTTCAAAAGATGCCTCAGAGCTGCGGCACGATCTTCCCAGCAATCTACGTTCCAAGATGGATGGTAGACCCAAGTCATCCACGCCCCCCCGTTGCCATAATCGAGAGACCATACGTGGCGCTCCTCCAGATAGCGCCGCCTCCTGCCCTCTGAGTTTGCATGGCGAGCCTGGAAGGTAGGCTGGTCCGACCGCTTCCCGTGATCGAACATTCGCCAAGCGGTGCGGCCGAGCACCAGAATCACCTCTGGCCGGAGCAGAGGGAGGATCACCTCTACCAACAACTTCCCGCCTTGACTGAAGTCGGTTCCTGACGGACGGTGTCCAGCTCTCGTGCCGGCAAAGCGCTGGGACAAGTTGCAAAATGCGACGTGCTGCCAGGCGTGGGCGGCATCCACAACATTTGGGCTGCTTTGACCAGTCAGCAGGCGATCCAGCTCATCAAAGAACTTGCCACCACCTGTCCTCTTGCAAGTCTCCATGTCGCCGAACGTCTCGCGGGTGAATGGACGAGTGATAACGGGGTCGTCGGTCCACCCAGCCTCCCGGTAGTGGGACTCGCCCAGTAGCAAGACGCGGCGCCCTTCAACTCCCTTCCAGTAGCCGCGGCCGACGTAGGGCACGAAGGCCACCTCAGCCGGCCACGCTTCCATGTTCAACTCAGCCGGATCATCCATGCCATTGACCTTCGTATGATGGTGTCAGGCTACTCCACACCGTGCTGCCACGCAGCTATTGCACGCCATCCCATGCCATCCCATTTTTCCGCCACATTTAGCCGACAAAAAGCTCTTGCATACCGCTCGCACGTGCTTTAACTGTATGGGCCTTCAAGGATCATGCGGAGGCCCCATGACAACTCACCACGGCTGGCAGGCGTGCCGCGCATGCCATGCACCAGGACTTGATGTGCGTGTAGAGGGAGGCTGGCACCTCCGTGCCAATCCCGGCTACTGGGGAACCAGCGTCCCTAAAACCTTGGTCCTGGGGTTTTCCAAGGGGGCCACCCAAATTGCCGCCGCCCAACACGGGAGCTTCGATGGGGTCGCCTTCGCGGGTGCTATGCGCCCTCGCCTCGCAGCTGTATTGCACGAGCTTGGGATCGATCTGGGTGGGCAAACGATCAACGACGCCCTGACCGCCGAAAGCCGCCACATGGGCGCCGCCTCCTTGGTGCGCTGCGGGTTGTCGGTGATGGACAACGGCAAGCTGGTCAGCAGTGGCACCATCATGCCCAAGGCCATGCGTTCGTCGTTGCCTTTGGAAGCCATGAAAACATGCGTGGCACGCCACCTGGACCCGTTGCCTGACAGTGTGGAGCGCGTGGTCTTGTTGGGGACCACCGATGCCTACATGAAGGGGGTCAAGGCGCTCATGCGCCAGCAATTCAACGACTTCCAAGAAATCAACGAGGTAGCCTTCAGCGCCCAAGGCCGGACATGGGTGTTTGCGTCGCACCCCAGCCCGGCCAACGGGACCTTTCAAGCCTGGATCGACGGTGACACCGCCACCGAACCGGGCCGCAAGAAGCAGCTGGCGCGCCAAGCGTTGGGTCACAAGGCCCCAGCGCAGCCCCTTTCAGCTCCGCCTCGCCCGGCACCGGCACCGGCACCGATCCAGCGTGCCACGCCGCCTGACCCGATTTCACCAGCTAGGGCGTCCAACGGCGACCGTTTTGCCCGAGCCTTCCACCTGGTTCGCCACGATGGAAGGGTGATCGTCCCGGTGCGGATGAGGGACCGAGACACGGGAAACGTGGCGTTCCGGGTGGCCAAGATGGGCAACACCAAGGATGGCCAGCGCGAGATCCACGACGAAGCTGAGTTGTTGCGCTTGTGCGAGAGCGGGCAATACCAGGTGCGCGCCCAACCATTGGACAAGTCCACGCCGGCCAACTTTATTCGGCCGCTGCTCAACCACCGGATCGTGAAGCGCCCTGCCCATTGATCGCCGCACGGCGTGCCAAGCCCTCGCAGAGCAACAAGCGAACCATTTCGCTGGCATGCAGCCCCTCCCGGACCGCCGCCTGCTCCAGCCGCTCTTTCAGCTGCCGTGGCACGCGAACGGCCATCTGCACGTATGGTGGACGGCTCACGTGGACAGCCTCGCCATCGTGAGCACCCACGCCAGCGCCAAACCGGCCAGGATTTGGGCCCGCAAGCGGTAACGCTCACGAAGCACCTCGCTGGCGTGGCGGGCATTGACCCAATGGATACCGGCCAGGCCCAGGACGGCAGCCAAGAACGCTGCAGCCAACATGGCGGCCAGCACCGCGCCCACGGTGGTCATGCCAGCGCTCCGGCCATGGTGGCCAGGACGAACCACTGTCCAGCGATGAGGCCGTAGCCGATAAGCAATCCCTCCAAGCCCGCCCAGCGCTGGCCGGGGGTGAGTAGCAACGCCGCGCTGTCGTTGAGCAAGGACCACCCGGAGAGGATGGACAGCCACTCAAAATCAATGGTCGTAGCGGTCATAGATCGAGCCCTCCCCTGCAGCGGAATTGATGGTGGAAGGCAACATGACCTCCTCGTTTTTCACGCGTCCGAACACGCTGCCAAACACGTCCATGAGCGTGGTGCTTTGGGCCGCGTCCCGTTCGGCTTGGCGCGCATACTCGTCCAGCCCCGACGGGAACACCTGGCGTGCGCCGTTGACGGCGCCGCGCAACCCACTGGCGTTGGGCATGCTCGCCCCAAAGGCGCGGTTCCACGTGTCGGAAAACCGGTCCAAGCCGTCCATGCCCATGAACAGCAATCGCGCCAGCACCAAAGCAACCACGACGTTGACGACAAGCCGCTTCGTCAGTCTGAATCCAATGAACATCTCTCCCCCTTTGCATTTCGTTGGTCGGTGTCAGACGCACGCATCGCGAACGTCATACGTTTGGGATACACCGACACGCGAAACCCACAAGGGGGCTATTTTGACTAAAGCTAAAAAATGGGAGAAAAGCCCGATCACCCTGCAGGCGCGGCTGCACTTGCCCGTCAGCCGGCGCTCGACTGGGGCAATGCTTTGAACGGTCCGAGTGACCAAATTGGCAGGGCTAAATCGGGCCCAAGTCTTTGACCACCGCCTGTCCAGGCTTCAAAAAGCCCAATAGCAACCGTCCGCCGGCGACGGTCCGCCCCATGCTGGCGTTGAGGTATCGAGCCTGCAGCTGCGCTGCCACCAGCAGGTCCTGGGTGGCCATGCTGGGCGGCCACTCCCTGAGCGGATCGCCGGGCGACGCCAGCTGCCCTCCTATGGGCTGGACAACGGCTGGAACGGTCAAGTCGTGTTTGGCATAGGCCGTGGCCATCATCCGGCCGTTCTTGGGCGACCAACCACCCAAGACCAACTCCGTGGTGCAGTGTTCCGCCGGCAACCCAGCCTCGGCAACGGCCTTCATGTAGTTGGGCCAAAGCTGATCGATCACGAGCCCGAGCTCAGCACTCAGTTGCTCCATCGTGAAATCGGCCCGAAAACTTGCCTCCAGGCACAGTTGGTAGATGCGAAGGAAGAACTGGGCTGACCCACGGGTCGCTAGCAACAGTTGGTGCTGGGGAATGAGGAGCAGTTTGGCTCCCGCCGAAGCTTGTCCGCTGTGCGCGTCTTCGGCCCATGTGTCCACGGTCACAACCAGCTGGTTGGCACTCAGCAGAACGTTGAGGATGCTCATCGCAAAAGTCTGGCGGCTTTCTGCCACTATCGGGCCTCATCTCCCCCCTGTCGAGCCCGATCATGGCCCAAACCCTAGAAGAGCTGGCAGCGCGATTGGATGCCTGCAAAGTCGATCTGGAAGCCCATCGCGGATACCTCAAGGCGTTGGAGTATGGGCTCCGAACGATCATTGCCAGCCACCCGAGCCCCCAACTACTGCCTGTCGCTTGGAACATGGCTCTTGCTGGAGTGGCCGACGCCCATGCCGGCCACCAGACGCTCACCTACAACACGGCCTTGCAGCAGGGGCTGCGGGCGCTGACTCAACAATTCAATGCCCTTGGGCAAGGGCGCGACCAAGCATCCAACTTTCTTGGCTGACTGACTTGGGGGGCACGCAATGCCCCCCACTCAGTCCACTTCACTCACCTGCCGGCTGAAGGCGTGGTGTTTTTGGGGCGGCCAACCTCAACGGGTCATGATGACTCGCGTGGATTCCCCATCCGAGAGCTTGACGCTTTGCATCAAAAGTCCACCCTGAGGAGGCATGAACTCTTGACCGGGAACGGACCACATGATGCCGGTGGTCAGGAAATATTCTCCTGCAGGCAGCCCAGTAAAACTGAAGTTGCCTTGGGCGTCGCAAACCGATGTCTTACGCGCCTGCTTGTAATCGGCGCTGTCAGGGATGAACTGCACGTTGGCCGAACCCACGGTGGTATACCCGCTCTCGGCACTGCCGTAAAGCGCGATCAGGCGCTCGCGACCATAGCCGGACTTGGGCTGCAAGGAGACTTCCAACCCCGCGCAGGTTCTGGGCTGACCACCCCGGGTTTGGAAGAAGGCTTGGCCGTTTATGGCGCCAGTGCCTTTCTCAGAGAACCAAGCAACTTCGCTGGGATCGAAAGTGGTGGTCAAAGCCACCTGCCGCGGCGGCGCTGGCGCAAACGTGGCGCAGCCTGACAGCAGCAAGAAGCCGAGAGGAAGAACGAACTTTTTCATGGTGCCCCTGATAGCGCCTACCTTGGCGCGGGCACAGTTTACCGATTGCGTGACACACCTCACAGTCTGCCCGAGCCAAGTTGGTCCCAGTGGCGTCCGTCGGGCATGGCATGGCAGCCAAAGCGGCTAGCCAAACCACCCGCGATCCACGCGATCCAGATCGTGGTCTTCGCCAAAGGTGAGGGCAGCCTCTTTGGGCTACAGGTCGCTGTAGCGGGACAACTCGGTGTCGGTGAGCCCGGCGTCCTGGATGGTGAGGGCGAAGTGCGCTTGCAGAGCGGCGTTGAAGGCGTTAATCCACTGGGCGTTGACGGTCGTCATGGGTGTTCTCCCTGAGGAAATGAAAGGGGCCCCGAAGGGCCCCGTTGGCTCAATCTTCCTTCGGCTCGGGCAGACGCAGGACCACCACACCGTTCACCGGCACCGCGTTGAGGACGAGGCGGTAACCCTTGCCGTCCTGGTGCGGCCAGGCAGCGCCGATCTTCGACCAGTTGCTGCGCTTCTCGCCTTGGACTTCGTATTCCTCCACCAAGTAAGCATCAAGGCGGTCGGTGGCGGGCTGAGGGTTCTTCTTGGCCATGATGTTGCTCCGTTGGGTTCGAGCGGATTGCTCGCGAACCGATCCGGGGAGACGAAAGGCCGTGCAGCACCTCGGCAGCGACGAAGCGGCAGCGCAGGAGGCCAGAGAGGCCGAAACACCGTGGAGGAGTGCAACGCACTTGCGCTCGGACGCGTGAACCCAAGGTTTCGCGCCCGGCAATCGCATCCAATGGAGAAGTGGCCCGTTTTCAGAACGCCCTCCCCCCACTCGTGGCTTGATGGGGAGCTTGGCGACAAGTGCCACTGGGCAGGCAGCTGGCCCACTCCCTTTAGACCTCGATCGTTGCCAGCCATCGGCGGGGACTTCGATCCGTCGAAGACCAGCGCCACAACGAACAAGGGGCCCGAAGGCCCCTTCTCATCCGAAGGTATGCTCTGACCCCAGCACGGTCCATCCTCGGTCCATCAGGTTGCATCGATGCAGCCAGCGTTCTCTTTCAACCATCCTCACGGGATGGTCGGCTGCCACCTCAACCGGTTCCAACGGCCCCAAGACCGATGGAAGCGTTGGATGGTCGTCCTGGAACAGGACATGGAGGTGCTCGCCGGTGTGGTCGGCGGTCATTCGATACAGCGTTACAGTTTTTTTGCTCATAATTGAAATCCTCATAAGTTAAGGTCGAAGCCGAGCGGGCTTGACGTAATACTTATGCCCACCAATCCGAAAAACCGAAGAACCCTTGCAGCACAAGGGTTTTCATTTGAAAAGTGGTGAAGATCTCTTTCCGGTATCCTTTCCCCGACAGGGGAAGACACCACCATGAGCCATCGGATCATTGGCCTGGCCCTCGCGGCCATGGTCGCGGGATGCAACGCGCCCACACCACCCTCGCCGCCCGTGGTGGCACCGACTCCCGCTCCGGTCTTACCCGAGCCGATTCCCGAACCGGAAACGAAGCCGGCGCAGGTGGAAGAGCCTGCTCCCGCCGCCGAGGAACCGAAGGGGCACGCCGATGATCCGGTGGTGGTTGCCCGGCTGAGAAAGCTGATCAAAGAAAGGGACGCATTGGGCACTAAGGTGTTCCAGGCTGGCGTGTCCATCGATGGGGCAAGTTCGGCCGGCACGGCGTTCAACGAAATCCACATCCCTGAGCACACGTGCTTTGTGCTCGGCCAGCTGCTGGACAAGGCGGACTTGGTAACCCCGCTGGCTATCGAATACGAGCCAGACTACGAGACTCAAACCACCGAGAATGCTTCAGACCTCCGAATCATGGGCAATTCCCTAGGCAACTTCGCCAGCGTTGCTCAGCGCATGCTGGACATGCCGCACGACGAACGTGTGATCACTTGGAACCTGGACTGTGCCGGCCAGCTTGGCCTGCCCAAGGCCTACATCAAGCAGGAGGGACAATCCTCGTTCTATGTGGTGACGAACGAGGGCCAGGCCCTGAAGGTATTGGGTGATATTGAGGCCGGGTTTGCACAGAAGATCGAAGACGCCATCGAGGCCAACCCCACGGTAGAAGTGGTGATGCTGGGAAGCGGCGGGGGCTACGTCGATGAAGCCATGAAGGCCGGTGCTTACATTCGACGCAAGCGGCTGGACACCACCCTCTACAACAACTGCTACTCCGCCTGCCCATTGGTCTTCATGGCTGGGTTTGAACGGCAGAACTGGTCGCCCTATCCCAAGCTCGGATTCCATCAGATCTACACACCCGATGGTCATGCCATCCCCTTTGACAGCCAGCCCTACCGGCAAATAGTTGGCTACCTGACCAGCATGGGCGTTGAGCCTCGTTACGTGCTGCAGAAGATGTGGTCCGCGCCGCCATCGGGCATGACCAACGTGGACGGACAGGACGAGGATCTCTGCCGGGCCAACATCACCACCTGGATTCAGCGGGGTTGTTCTAACCGAGACTACGGCCACTTGTGAGTGGCGCCCTCTTGCTCAGGCCCGTGGCACGGCGTATAAAACCCCTGCCGGTCGCTAAAGCGTCGGTGTTGTGCCCGCATAGCCAATAGGCTCCGGGTGCCCGAGGTCCACCCAATGGGGGCGCGGGAATCCTTTTCGATTCCGGAGCCCACCGTTGAGCACGAAGACCCTCAAAATCCTGCGCACCCGTTCTTTCCACGCCCAGCAAGGCCGCTGCTACTACTGCAGCGGTCCGATGTGGCTGTGCTCGCCCGACGAGTTGGGCCTGAGCCGCCGTTCGGCAGCGCCCTTCCAATGCACGGCCGAACACCTGCTGGCCCGTCAGGACGGCGGGAAGGACGTGGCGGACAACGTCGTGGCCGCTTGCCACCTTTGCAACCTGCGCCGCCACAAACGCCCCACCCCGGCCCCCTCACCCGATGCATATCGCGCCCGCGTCCAGCAGCGCATGGCCAAGGGGACTTGGCACCCGGGGTTGGCCAAGGTGGCCGCCCACACAGGCATTCACGCTTTATCATGACGTGATCGGCTTCTCACTTTAGCGTTGGATGATCGCGGGGCATGGACAGCAAAAGGATGGCGAAGGAATGGACCCCGTCGTGGGTGGGCCAGCGCCTCACAGGATCATTGGAGTGGCGTTTGCGCCTGGAGGGCCTGGAGCTCACCCTGGCGTTGGACGGGCGCACCTATCGGGTCAACGTCGAGGACGAGGCCATTTACCGCGTCAACGCCGGCACCTTCTGGACCGACATCACGCTCCACCCGGGCCAGCATCGGGAAGTGAAGGCCGATGGGTTGCCCAATGCCCAGGGCGCCGCCTTGGTTCAAGCGCTGAACGTGGCGCTGACGGAGAAGCGCCTGCGCGAGGAGGTGGCATTCCTCAAGGACCAGCAGGGCACGATCGACGCATGGCTGGACCACAAGGCAGAACAAGAGCGGACCTGCTTCGCACAGCGCCGCTGGTTCACCCACGAACAGCAGGACGATGTCCTGGCGGCCCGCCCCACGGTTGACCCGGCCACTCTCCGATCGGGCCTGAAGAAACCTGGCGTGGCGATCCGGTTGGGACCGGCTGCCCAGGCGATCGAGCGCTCGCTGGCCGCGTGGGAAGCCGACCACCGCCCTGCTTGGGCCGCGCTCAACGCTGCCCACGTGGAACGCGAGCTGGTGGCTTGCAAAGACTTGGTGGACCGGGTGGAGAGCAAGCCGCTCACCCCGGAACAAGCCAGGGCCGTGGTGTGCTTCGACAACCGCGTGCAGGTGGTGGCCTCGGCCGGCTCGGGCAAGACCTCCACGATGGTGGCCAAGGCGGCCTACGCCATCCAACGCGGCTTCGTGGATCCCAAACGGATCGTCCTGCTGGCGTTCAACAAACAGGCCGCCGAAGAACTCAAGGAACGCGCGGGCTTGGCGTTTGAGCGCTTGGGCCTGGCGGAGGTGACCGTGGAGGCGTCTACCTTCCACGCGCTGGGTTTGCGCCTCATCGGCAAGGCCACCGGAGAAAAGCCCGACATTCCCGATTGGGCCACCGACGCGGCCGGAGGGGTGCGAAAGCTCACCGACATCGTGGACCAGCTCAAGGACCGGTCGCCCGCGTTCCGCCGCCAGTGGGACCTGTTCCGCTTCGTCTTTGGCAAAGACCTCCCAGCCTTTGGTGAGCGGGAACCAGCGGAGGTGTGGGACGCCCAGGGCAAGGGCGCGCTGGTCACCAACCGCGGCGAGCGGGTGAAGAGCGTGGAAGAGGTGATGATCGCCAACCTGCTCTTCTTGAACGGAGTCGATTACCGCTACGAGGGCCCCTACCCACACCGAACCGCCGACGAAACACACCGGCAATACAAGCCCGATTTCTACTACCCCGACTTGAACCTGTTCCACGAACACTTCGCACTCGACGCCAACGGCGTGCCACCAGCGCACTTCGAAGGTTACTTGGAAGGCGTGATCTGGAAGCGACAGCTTCACGCAGAGAAAGGCACCGAGCTGTTTGAAACCACCAGCCACGGGTTGCGCCACAGCGACGATTTTGATCGGCTAGAGCGCGAACTGACCGCCCGTGGGTTGGTGCTCGATCCCAACCCTGACCGGAAGATTCCGAAGGACGGCCAGCAGCCGATGGCCTCGGTCGAGCTCATTGGGCTGTTGCGCACGTTCATGAGCCACGCCAAGAGCAACGGCTTGAGCACGTCGGATCTGCAGCAGCGGCTGGCCGCGATGCCGGCCGACACCTTCAAGCTGCGCTACCAGATGTTCCTGGACATTGCGGCTCCGGTGATGGCGGCGTGGGACGAAGCCTTGGCAGCAGAGGATGGCATCGACTTTGAGGACATGCTCAACCTCGCCGCTGGCCACCTGGAAAGCGGACGCGTGGAATCGCCTTACAACCTAGTGATGGCCGACGAGTTCCAGGACGCCTCGCGCGCCCGGGCCCGGTTGTGCCGCGCCCTGGTCCAAGAAAAGGGCCGTTTCTTCTTCGCCGTGGGCGACGATTGGCAGTCGATCAACCGCTTTGCCGGCGCGGACGTCTCGGTGATGACCGGCTTTCGCCAGTGGTTTGGCCACGGCCAGGTGCTCAAGCTGGAGCAAACGTTCCGCTGCCCCCAGGCGCTGTGCGACGTCTCCAGTGCGTTTGTCTCCAAGAACCCGGGGCAGATCGCCAAGCGCGTGCATTCGGCCACCCCCGCCCACGGCCCAGTGCTCCAAGCGTTCCAGGTGGACAGCAAGGACAAACTGGCCGATGCAATCGACCAATTCGTGGTGAAGCTGGCCGAAGGCGTGCGCGATGGCACGATCCCACCGGGGCGCAACGGCAAGGTGTCGGTTTACGTCTTGGGGCGCTACAACGCTGATCGGCAGTATGTGCCGATGAGGCAAGGCCGGTTCAACCGTTGGGTGGACGTATCCTTCCTGACGATCCACCGCTCCAAGGGCAGCGAAGCGGACTACGTCATCCTCCCGGAAATGATCAGCGCCCCGCGTCGGCGCAGTTTCCCCAACACCCGCACCGATGATCCAGTGTTGGCCTTGGCCATGCCCGAAGGAGACACGTTCCCGCTGGGCGAAGAGCGCCGCCTGTTCTACGTGGCCCTGACCCGGGCTCGGCGCACCGTGGCCATGTTCACCGCCCAGGGGCAATGCTCGACGTTCCTTCGCGAACTGGAAGAAGACGGGGCCGTGGTGCTCACCAACACCGATGGCGAGGCCGTCGAGGAAACGCCCTGCCCGGCCTGCAAGCAAGGAGTTTTGGTGGTGCGCACGGGCCCTTACGGCGAGTTTAGCGCCTGTTCCAACTTCCCCGTTTGCAGCTACAAGCCGAGGCGGCGCGGCACAGCACGCTCCCTCCCCACGACTCCACCGTCGCCCCCCAAACGCGCGTCGGTGGTGCCTCCGAGCCAGCCCGTCCGGCCCTCCTCCGTTCCCCAGCCTGCATCTCCCAGGCGAACGCTTTTCTCCGTGCTCGAATCCTTCAACAATGGGCTGGCAGAGATCAACCGCAACGTTTCCCGCGCCAGCGCTGTGCAAAGCGCGACGTCCGACTTGAAGCACCGGATCTTCGTTGAAAGAAGCACGATAGAAAGTGCATTGGAACTGGCGAGATCCGAAATCTCGTTGGAAGAAAAACTGAAAGACCTTCGCTTCAAGGAAGCCTACGAATCGCTGTCCGAAGCACTGGAAGCAAACCGCCACGAGCCCGAGGACGCGCAGCCGCGGGTGGAAACCCCGCTACCAACGTTCTCCCGCAGCCAGCAGCATCCAGAAGAAGACTTTGAAGCCGCGATCCAGCGGTCGTTTGACGGGCTGAGGGAGGACCGCGAAGCATTCCTTTCTGCAATCCATGGTCAGCTCGCGACGGACCCCGTTCTGCGCCGGCACTTTCTGACTTCGATCGAAAAGCTGTCCGCAGGCCACTACCTCGCAGCCCTAGACCCTACATCCTCTTGGCAACGAATCTAAGGAACTCAGCATGCGAATCACGGAGGCCTTCCGCCAGTATGGCGTGGAACTGAAGAACCCTCAGTTCACTTCTTCTGCCGTTGGGGGTGATCCACGCCAAGTGGTGGTAAGCCTCTGGGCGCACAACTTCCAGCCGGACCGATCGCGCTACGTTGGTGATACGTCTCAGTGGAAGGGGCAGGGAAAGCATTTCTTCCGACGCCATCTCCAACAAGCCCTGGATGAGGGGCTGCCCATCCGCGTCGTGGTGGCCACGTCTGAAAGGCCCGATGAAGTCACCGCGGGCAATGCAGCGCGTGTGCGCAACGATTTTGAGCCCGACTTCAGCTTGGTAGGCCAGGTGGCCTCACTAAACTCCGACGGATTTGAATTGACGTTCGACCGGGTGGGCGTGGCGCCCAATAGCGACGGAAAAAGAAGTGACCGAGCACCGGTCAAATACTGGCACGTGGCCGAGGCCGTCACAGCGCTTGGAGGCCCGTCCTCGATCGCGGACATCCGCGCTTGGTTGAAAGAGCGCTACCCCGCCGAAAACCACTCTGACGCCGGCGATAACCTCACGCTACTGACGGTGAACGATGCCAATCGCAGGCATCACAACAAGGCTCGAACAGACTGGCGCTCCACTTCAAGCCATCCCCAGGATCTGGTGTTCCGCCAAGGACGGTTACGTGAGGTGACGTATGAACCCTTCAACGCCAACGTGCATGGTCATTGGAGCCTGCAGCAGAAGGGTGACGGCACATGGGTTGCGGTCAAGATTGCATCGACTCCCGAGTTGATGGTCGAGGCGCAGGCGCTACAAGAAGCCTTTGAACATCAGCCCCCCCTTGACTCAGAACACGATGCACGCGTCTGGAGCATGAGGGCCGTGGCCCAGCGTCGCGGCCAGCCGCTTTTCCGCGCCCGACTGCTCGATGCCTACGGAAGCCGTTGCGCCATCACTGGCTGCTCAGCCGTGGAGGTGTTGGAAGCAGCCCATGTGCTGCCCTACCGCGGTGACCACACTGACCGAATCGACAACGGCTTACTGCTGCGTGCAGACCTTCACACGCTATTCGATTGCGGGTTGCTTTGGGTTACCGAGGAACAAACCGTTGCTTTGGCTCCATCGCTGTTGCAGACGGACTACGCCCACCTGCAGGGCGTTCCCTTGCGGCTCCCCCAGCTGGCCACGAATCGACCTAACCCTGCACATCTGAAGGAACATGGCGACCGCTGTCGGGCTCGTTTGGCGAACTAAAAACGTAGAACCTAAAGATTCCCGATGTCCTTCCGATAAACCAAAGTGCCAGACAATTGGCTCGTAAATGCTTGGACCCCAAGCGAACTGACAACTTCTCAAGGACTCGGGATGAAGCTCTCTTATCGCACCTCCACCCTCGCTCTCGCCGCCGCCCTGGCCCTGCCAGCGCTTGCCCATGCGGAAATCCTGAAGGGTGAGCGCATCGTCGGCCACTATGGATGCGGGACGATGATCTGCAACTTTGAAACCCCGGATGCAGGCACCTTCGATTTCGAGATGGAAGACAAGAACGTTGCACCCAAGATCTTTGCTGCTTGCAAGATCGACGACATTTGCGCCATCACCGGAGACTTTGACATCGACAATGCGACCATCGTCAAAGTGACCAAGGTGGAGAACAGCGGCCAGAAGCACCAGGACTGACACCGCGCCGCAGAGATGCCAACGGGGCAAAAAAAGACCCAGCGCCTGATCAGGCGCTGGGTCTTTTCTTAGGGGACGCTCGATGAGACTTTCAGCAATCCCAACCTAGTGGCCCGGCGACAACTCACCGGGCCACGGCCAGCCGCGTCACTCAACTTGGTTCAGCACCTCTTCCTCGATCTCGTCGAGGGAAGCCTGAACGACGGTCTCCTTCGGCAGCGTGATCGTTGGGCGGGCCTTGGCCATCTTCTCGCAATCCGGCTCAAAGGCTTGGTAGACGAACCGAGCTTTGTCCTTGCTCGCATACATGTCCCTCAAGAATGCCGCATTGAGCCGAGACTTGATGATCTCAACCAACGCGTTGGTCTCCGATTCGGACAGCAAGTAGTCGTTCGCCACGGCTTCTACATAGCCAGGAAGCAGGCGGAGCATCTCCTTGGCATCGTCCTCCACCAGCCCATCAAGCAGGTATTTGGACGCCACACTCGACGCAGTGCCACCTGCCAGCGCCCCCAGAATGCCACCGATCACCCCACCAGCAGCGGTGCCAATGACCGGAACCACCGAACCAACGGCAGCCCCACCCGCAGCGCCAGCCATCCAGCCGCCAGCACCACCAGCTACGCTTGCGCCGTTGACCGCCAGGTTCTTACCGAACTGCGCCCAAGAAATGTTGCGACTGAACGCAGCCCGGTAGAAGTCTGGGCCAGAAATCACGGCAGTGGTCACAGCCCCTGTGACAGCGTTGGTCCGCAACAGCTTGGCGACGTGGTTGACCGCAGCGGCCCCGTAGACAGCCTTACCCAAGGACACCTGAGCGACCTTCTGAATTGCACTGCGGCCAAGAGCGCTCTGGGACACGAATTTGACCCCATCCCGGGCAGCCACCACTCCGATGGCCGCGGCCTTGGTTCGCAGGATCTGGGCGGTGGCAATCCCAGAGACAAAGGAAGTTGCACCGGATTCCAGTGCCATGGTCAGCGCACCATTGAGCGCCTCCATGTTGGTCCGTCCATCCCACTTTTGCCGAGCGAAGTTGATGGAGAAGGAGATCGCAAACGCATAGCTGGAGGCGATGCTCTGCGTCTTCATGTCGTAGGTCAGGCTATCGATGTTGCCGGCTCGGGCGATGTTCCTCGCCTGGCGATAAGTCGTGCTGCCTTTCTTGATGATGCGCTCGGCTTCCGCCGGATCGCTGATCCCCGGCACCTGACCGCTGCTGATGCGCTTGCGCATCAGCTCGATTGCGTCCTCATACTGATCGGAGGGCACTTCGAGCAACTGCCCGTCGTATCGATACCCATCCGCTCCAAACGCCGATCCAACCGTTTCCCTCGCCGTCGCGAAATACTTGGTCTGAATCCGAACGCCATCGACGATTCGATCGGGGCCATTGAGCGAATTGTCCGCGCCAACCTGCTCAACCTCACGGCCAGCAAGGATGTCGGCAAACGCGTTTGCCTCTTCGGCGGCGAAGCCTGTTCCACCTTTGGTGTGGAACTTGTTGATCTGGGTGCGTTCCAGTGCGACGGCTACCGCCGACGTTGACAGCATTTCATACAGGTTGCCGATACCGGGCGGATTGGACAGCGCCACCGTTCCCATGACCACGGACGCAGCAGTCTCATCCCAACGGATCACCAGAATCGGGCATTCCCCCTCCCCTGCGACGTTGGAAACCACAAAACCCTGAGCATCGAGTGATTTCAACACCCGCTCCAATCCGCCAGCGATCGCTGGGGTATCCATCACAAAGCGCAGCGCGCCATGCCCGCCGCGGGACGCTGCATCGATGTGGGTGGTCAACGTGGACAGCACCTTGTCCGCCCAGGCGTCGGAACGCTGCTGCGCCGTCCGGCGGAGGGCTGCAGCCGAAACAATCGTGTTCAAAACGAGCTCCTTTCGCTTGGCGAGGTGATCAGATCAACGGCGCCGGGGTCAGCGGCAGGCTGAAACCACTTGCGTCTTCGGACACTTCCTCCTCCTCGGCCCAGCTGATATCCAACACCACATCTTCCTTGTGACCCGTCTCACCCTCCAGCACCGGATTGCCGGCAGCGAGGTCAGCAAGGCTGCGTCGCACAGCCGACTTCTTAACAACAGTGCGCTTACCACGCCGAACTACAGAGAATCCTTGGACCGTCAAGGCTTCCATGACTCGCTCAAGCCCAGCCTCCTCGCTCACGCCCACCTGGAGCTCATACGAAGCTGCCATCTCGCCGCTATCGGAGGCGGCCGAAATCACCGCAGTGATCCGCTCCAAGTGTGCCGTCACCCACTGTTCGCGCACCGCGGCCATGTTGTCACGCGCCTGGGCGGCCGAAATATCCAATGCCATCTTGAAGCTCCTTGTGTTGGTTGGGACGCTAGTGGAACCAAATCTCGTCGCACGGATTGAGAAAGTGGAGAACATAGTTTGTGCCCCCGCCCCCTTGCGCAACTGGCACCACAAGCCTGGTCCTCCGTGAGGTTAGCGGCCGGCAAGGGCCCAGCTTGAGATACCGATTCTTGCAATCATCTGGTAGAGCGCGACCTTGATCGAAGGAGCTAACGATCTGAAAATAGAGGGCTTCTCGAACACGGCATTGCCGGCCCAAGGAATGCCAACAAGACAAAGCATCGGGAGCCAAATGCGCTCTATCCACAATGGGTGACCATGGGCGCCAGCGAGGTCAGAGCATGCCTAGAGGCGCCAGGGTTGGGGACACCTCCGATCAGGGACGGAGATTGAGCTGACGGATCCGCTGCCAACGCTCCGACGCCAGTTTGTCAGACGCTTGGCCCCGTGCCGCTCGCAGCGCCAATGGAAGCTTCAGCCAACCACTGCTCGACTGTCTTTCCTTTGAATTCGTGAGCAAAGTCGCTGGCGCACAGCATTCTCCCGTCTTGCCTCATGTTTGCGACGGCATGGGCGGCCAGGATGGAAGCGGCTTGGAGGTGCTGCTTGGTGCGACCGCGCTCCGACCAGTCGTTTGGCAGCGCCTTTAGCGCAGCGAGGGCTTCCTTTCCGGAGAGGTATTGAAGGCAGGTCAGCATGGACCACTGAAGCCCTACTTCCTCTCGCAACCAACGACCAGCCGCCTTCTCGTCAAGGCGGCCCTCCATGGTGTCCAAGAGTGCATGGGCGGCCGCAATGGCCTTGCCTTGGGGCGAGAGCCGGCTCTTCTTCTTGGGGAACAAGCCGCGCATGGTCAGGCCTTCTTGCTCGCCTTCTTCGCGACGGCTTTCTTCGCAAGTTTCTTGACGGCCTTCTGGGCGGCCTTTTTCACCGGCTTGCCCGCCTTCTTGACCACCTTGCCAGGTGCCTTCTTCGATGCGCCATCGACCGACGGGAACTTGCTGCCCGGGTTGGCCTGAGCCCACGCCTTGCCCTCGGCGGACTTGGCCCATGCGGTGAAGACCCTGGGGGCCAAACCCCGACCGGCCCAGGTCTCACCGGTTGGAAGGCGATACTTCGGCGCCACCTTGCCGAGCTTGCGGCCTTTTCGGGGTCCCGGGGCAGCCTTGGCGGCACGCGCCGGCTTGGCGTCGATCGTTTCCCCGATGAGCTTGGCCACCTGCCGCCGCTGGGCCGGACTGAGGACCTTCGCATACTTCTGGAGGACCGCCAGGGCTTTGGGCACCTCGCCGTCGCGCTTCTCGACCAGCTTCTTCTGGGCTTCGAGCTGTTTGATTTCGGCGTTGAGGGACTTCAGGGTGGTCAGGGCCAAGGGAGGGCTCCAGTAGGGAATTCAAAGGTTATAGCCGATCCCCCTGAAGTCTTCCATCCTAAGCACCAGCTCTCGACGCCTCTCGCTCCTTGAGCGAACCACGGGTCAAAGAGCCGGCACAAGTGCCACGTAGATCTTCGTTCCCTTCGGCAGGGAGGCACGCACCTTGCCGACCATCTGGCCTTCCTTCAAGTCAAACCAGGGGTCCATGTAACCCCCTGGGACCTTGAGGACATAATGAAAATCGCGGTAGCGAACTCTGCTGTAGATACACAGAATGGTGCCGTCAGGCACTGGCGAAGAGGGATTCCAGTCAGCAATTAGCTTCGTTCCCCTTTTAAACAGGGCGTTGGCTATCTCATCGATTTCGAACCCATAGGGCTTCGCCGACACCGACAGCCCCTTCTCCTTCTCCAGCCATCTTTTCGCTCGCGCATACGGAATGGCCATGAGAGAGGCCACGCAGGCGGCTGCGCAGCCCCATGGATCTTCCTGGGAAACCTCTTGGTATCGATGCATCAGCACTGATTCTCAACCGGAGGTCCAGAGCTCAGCGCTCGTCCTTCTCGGCCACAATGGTCCAGACCACGCTCGCCATACCCGGCTTGGATGGATCGAGCGAGCTTTGCGGAAACACGGAGACCACCCGCCAACCCTTCGCGTAGAGCTGCGCGACGGTCACCGCCCCGGTTGTCTTGCAGCGGAATACCGTGGCGTCCTCAAAAGGCTTCATGATGCCAGCGGGCGTGTTCTGGCTATCTGCCAAGCACACCTCCCCCTGACCCGCCCAAGCCTGACCACAAACGGCTAGCAGAGCGCCAGCCAACCACATGCTCTTCCTTTGCATATGCGTCCCCTGTAGACCGCCGAACTAGGCGGCTTGGACACGTTAAACCATTTTCGAGCTTTATTGCTACAAGCTATTTGGACTAAAAATCTTGCCAGGAGAACTGCCCGTCCCACACCTAAGTCCGCAGGTGACGCGGCGACATTGCGTGGCTTAGAGCGCGTAGATCATAGCCACCCGACGGGTGAGCACCGCCACCCTCACGCCTTGATGTCTCGCCGCCGTCCGCACTGGGTTGACCAGGCCGCGGGGTGCCCGAATGACTAGAGCACGATAGCCGGGAAGCGCTCCTCGTGTTCCGGATACAGATCGATCATGAAAAACTCCCTGCGAAACCCTTCAAAGATTCCTGGGTCACGGATCATGGCTTCGATTTGCGCCTGCGTCCAAACAGCACCGTGTTCGGCAGCGTGGGCCCGGAGACGCTCGGCCTGCTGTCCCACGGCCTCGTCCGTAAGGTGGTGTTCCGCGTAGCCTTCGACAACCAAGCGGTAGATGGTCTGCGCGCTCAACTGCCAGAACTCGTCGCCAGCTTGCGTTGCCCGAAGGGCACTCATGGCCCGCTCCGAGGACCGGGTCATCAGCAGGGCTTGATAGAACGCAGACAGCGCTGTTTCCAGATCTCCTGCCGATATCTGCCGTTTGGGAGCCAAGAATGCCCAGAACGGCGCCCGATGCTCAGCACGAACAAAATTGGCGATGGCGCCCCCATGGCATGCGGCCACCACCGTGATGAGGTTCAAGCGCGTGGCCACGTTGAGGTTTACGAACGCCGGCTTCATGTCATCCCACGTCAACCAAGACCCGTCAGCGAACTCCAGCCCGCCCTCTCCACCGTGGCACTCGATGTGAAGCAACGGCACGTAGGGCTCCCTGGATGCTTGCTGAGCAAGCTGGGCCAACAGATCGAGAAAAGCCCCGCTGGAAGGAACGCGAGCGCTGGCGATGTGAGGAACGTCGCCGATCACCCGCGCCCAGTCTTGGGCATCTGCGAACAGGCGGGCTGCGGTGTTGAGTTGGCCTTCCGGAAGGGAATCCACGATGAGGATTTGGTTGAAATTGGCTGCCATCTTCATCCTTCAGATCGCCAGAGCAGGAAGCAATGGCCGCATGCAGGTTCTACATTTTTCGACGAGGCTTGCTACTTGGATTTGCTGCGGCACCGCCGGCCACCTCCGAGAGGCGCTTCCGCTGTCGCTCGGCAATGATCGGGCGCAGGAGCTTAAGAACGTAAGCCCACTCCGTGTCAGACATGTCCGGGTCCCAGAGCTTCGCAATGATCCACTCACGTTCGGTGGAGCAATTGAGCCACGGATACCGCTTTTTCCGCGTTCCCATAAGGTCACGCAGTTCGCGCCTCACCCACTCGACGCTTTCGCATACGAGATCCGCTTCACTCATCCAACATTCTCCAATGTGAGACAGCATTCCTTAGTCATGGGACATGCCTAGGGTCAGTCTGTTAAGCCTTCAAACATTCCTTCACGGCTTGGTCGAGATTAGACACATGGACTGGAGTGGGCGACCCATTCTTCATCTTCCATACGGTGTAGCCATCCTTTGTTGCCTTGCCACCGATCGCGGTTTGCTTGCCCTCGGAAATGAAGCGGGTCAACAGTTTGGTCGCCCCCTCGTCTTGGATATCGAACAGCTTGCGAGCCACGGCATCGGTGAGCAGGTGCGAGCCCTTGGTGTCCAGGCAGAACACATACTTGCCCTTCCAGACCAGGAAGTCCGGCGAGAAGGAAGCACTGTCCCCCTCCGACAACAGCGGAATACGGAAACCGCCATTGCTTGGGTTCCGGTGCCATGTGTGTCCGGCCTTGTCCAAGGCGGCGGCGAACGGTGCTTCAAACTTGTTGAGGCCTGCGTATCGCGGATAGAGGCCGTTTTCGAAGGCCTGCGCCTTCTTCGGCACGCGCATGGTCGAGAACGTGAACTCCAGCTCGGATTCATACACCAGCGAGGTCAGCTGGTAGTAGGTGGACACGATCTCCCTAGCCAGGGTGTCAGCTGCAGCTGCGGCGTTGCTACCGGCTTCCACCCTCACGTCAAACTTGGAAGCCTTTAGGTCTACCACGGCCAATGCGGCCCTAGAGCGCCCACGGATGGCGTTGCTCACCAGCCAACGCAGCCGCACCCGGTTCGCGTGCCCACTGGCCGTCCAGTCTTGGCCGATCTCCTTAGCCAAGTCAGAGATGTCCACCGTCTCGGTCTTGCTGTGCGCGTCGCCCTGAGTATCGATCTCTCCTTCCTTAAAGGTGGGGAACTGCGCTACCAACTTGGCAATGGCACCCACTGCGTCGTCGGCGTCCGCATGGACCTGGTGAAGGAGCACGGAAACCCCCTCTTTGGGGGCGAGATCTTCTGAACCGCCATCCCCACCGCCATAGGTATGAACGATCTCAATGGCTGCTCCAGATTCTTGGAGCTTGGCCCGCACGGCCTCGATCGATTCGGTGAACACGTTCTTCTTGTCCACACGCAAGAAGAAATGGGCGCTGTTGAGCAACGGTGAATCGTAATGCTTGGCGTCGTATTGGCGCAGAACGCGGCCAATGATCTGCTCAACCTTGATCTGAGAACCCATCGACTTATCGATGTAGCCAAGGTAGCACGCGGGATCGTCCCAACCCTCCTGCAAGCCTTGGTTGAAAATGATGTGCTGAAAGTCGCCGGCCTGAAATTCGTCAAAATCGCTCTCGCCCTTCGAGAACAAATTCACTGCGTCGGGCTTGTTGCCATCGGCGAATTTCAGGTCAGCGTAAATGGCCACTTTGGCCGGGTCCACCTTCTTCTGCTCAACCAGATAGCGCCAGATGCGGATCGGCGGCGCATTGCGGTGTTCAAAGGGCTTGGTGTGATCGTCCTTATCACCGTCGTCGGTGATGTTGGTCTTGCACACATATATGGCCTTCGGTGTGAACCCCAGCGCCCGACCCTGAATTTCGTGCTCAATCAGTTGGAGCCGATCATGGAGATCATCCAAGCAACGTTCCATCGGCGCGGTAGTTCCGTCGAACTGAATGGAAGTCTTGATCAGCTCAGCCTTGATGACCGCGTTGCTGTCCACTGCGGTGATGGCAAATGCAGTGGCGTCGGCAGCACCCTTCCCGTCCACCGCTGCCAACAGGGCAAAACGCTCAAGACTGGCCTCATCCTCGCCTGCCTCTTCGACCCAGCTTTCCTGAGGAGCCAGCACGGTTTTGGCAAAGTTCAAGGGCAGCTTGAGCGTCGCGCTAGCCAAGAGGTAGGCCTCCGGCTCCAGCTCGGCCAAGATCTGGGTCTGCTGTTCGGACAGGTTGTGGCCTTCATCGTAGACGACGATCAACGGCCGCCGAACCCCACCGGCGTCACGGGCGATCAAGCGCTCCCAAGGCGATTGGTCACCGAAAAGATCCTGATCCTTCTTGTAAATGTTCAGCGCGCCGTCGGCTTGCTCTTTGTTGTTAAAGAGGCCGGTCGTGGCCATCACGATGAGAGGAGAACTCCCATCCGAGATCAGGTTGGGTTCCAGTTGTGCCGCCCGGATGACACGGAAATCGTCAACGATCTCAGCATATTTTCCGCCACCGGAAAAATTTGTATACGTCTGCTGGACAACCGACTTGGCTTTGCTCATCCAAAACACGATGGGCTCAACGGCCATGTGCATGCGCATCAACGTGACGGCCTCGGCCAGCACCGGCGTTTTACCAGCGCCCGTGATGGCCGACAGCGCCTGATAGAACGGACGCGGGAGCTTGCCCTTGTAGGTCGGCCTGTAGGGGTGTCCAGCAAAAAAAGCGTATCGCCCAGCGATCTGCTGGGCTGCACGCACTTGGAAGGGTTTCAGCTCAATCTGCATCCATGCCACCATCGTTGTTGTAAGCGTCTGCACGGGCGTTGAAGCCAATGTGCTCCAACACCTTGTCCGGAATTTGATAGAACTCAATGTCGCTGCCGGTGTAAGGCGCCAGTGCAGCGTAGACGTGATAACGCCCCGCCAAGCCAGCTCCCTTTGCTTCCTGCGCGATTTCCTTGAATACGGCCCGCGTCAGCGCCGAAGGTTGGTCAGGAGCGCTCCACACCAAGAAGAAGCCCTCGTTGCGGCTGTTCACAGCAAACAGGTGCTTATGATCCCCGGCAGCCAATCTCCGAAGATAGGACTTGGCCTTGTCATTGCGATCCCAGTAGCTGACCAACAGCAGGTCCATCATCTCTTCGCGAGCGAGAGCATTCACTGCGTTGGCATCCACTTTCTCTCGTTTGAGAGAGAAGTATCGAAAGCCTCCGCCCAAGCCCTCCCGCTCACCTGACTTCCACTTCCCCGTGATGGCGCGCTTAATGCGGCCAGCCGTCAAGGTCTTGGCGTAGTGATCCCCTTTCTCGTCGTTCCCCTGCTCAATCATGATGAAGCGACGAGTGGCAGCCACCTCTTTATTCAGCTCCAAAACCGCGTGCCCCGTTGTCCCGGACCCAGCGAACGGATCCAATACGATTCCATCCTTTCGACACCAGATTTGAATAATTTTTTTGAACAGTTTGAGCGGCTTTACGGTCGTGAATCCGTGATCTTTCCCAACGACAGCACCGAGTTCCTTCAGCCCGCTCTGGCTATGCCCGCTCTGCTCATGATCCCAAGACGTGCTACCCAGATCATCGATGGAGTCGAATGACTCATCTGCCCAGTAGGTCATTGGCACAACGCCCTTCTTGACCTCATTGAGGTAGACCTTCGCACGGAAATGGCCCTTTCCTTGGTCGCGCCAGTATCCGCGGGGCCAGTTCCCAGCCTTGAGCACTTTTTCAGCGGCTTTCTTTGCTGCGCTCAAAGACCCTTTGATGACCAGAGCTGGAGCTCGGCCATCGTGTTGGTCCTCGTTCCGGTATTCACAACCCCATTGCTCAAGCAGCGCCTTAAGCTTCGACCTTTCGAGCGCCCAGCACCGCCCCTCCGATGGAGACATCAATTCGCCTGTAAAAGGCGATTGAACTGCATACACCTGCCCCCAGTGAGTGTCCGCTCCACGCCCCGTCAGGTCACCAGGTGTCCACAACTCGGGGTCCCCGTCGGGGGAACCATAGCGCGAGTTCATTGATTCGCTGCGCTCCATCAAGGTGGTCTTAGCGCGATCAATATCCTTGGCATACACCAACACATACTCTGTGGAAGTGGACACATGGGACTTCTTGCCAACATTATTCTTTGGAGAGTAGCTCTTCTGCCAATTGATGATGCCAATGCGATTCTCCTCGTGGAAAATCTCATCCATCAGCATCCCCAGCCTGTAGAGTTCTCGATGATCGATACAGATGGCGATGACGCCACCAGGCTTGAGCATTTCTCGCATCATCCAAAGGCGAGGCGTCATGAATCGCAGCCACTTGCTGTGGCGCGAACCATCGTCTTTGGCCACCAAATCGCCCATATCAGGGTCGTTGGGATCTTTGTCCCACTTGTCGTTGTAACGGAAGTCCTCGCCGGTGTTGTATGGCGGGTCCGTCAGCACGAGATCCACTTGGCCACGATACTTGTAAAGCGTGACCATGGTGGCGAGATTCTCGCCATCCCAGAGTTCGTTAACGCACTCCTCGTCAGCGCTGCCCACGGAAGCGCGCTTGTTGAAGTCAAACATCCGAGGCTTGACCTGACGAACGATCTGCCAAGGAGCTGTGCGCCCACTGTAGTTCAAGACGATGCCATCTCTCCCTGCTTCAGCGCGTTCGGCATCGTGCTCTTGCAGCAGCTTGATGAGCGCTGCCCTGGACAGCTCTTCGTATTTCATCTGATTACCTTGTGTTCTTCGATCGCGGACCAGCCGCAAAAATGGCCCCTTAGGGCCATGGGAAGCCTGTGCGCTGAAAAAGCCCTAGGACGACGCTTCGGAACATACCCGAACTCCGTCTCATGGGCTGCGCCGCCGCACAGCCGTTGCGCCTCCGAATGGTCGCAACTCATCCCCTTCGCCATTTTCGCCTCGACCAATACAATCAGCAAGTTAGCCCCTCCGCGCATGAATGTAGGACCCGCAAACCGTTGAGCTGCAACGAAGGCGCTAGGGGACCATCTATGCCATCCAACTCGCACTGCGCAGACAGCGCTTTTCCCACTCACCGGCAAGCCACCTCGGCCACCGTTTGCGCAGCCCCAAGGTCCGCAGGCAGTTGGGCCTTGCAGACCCCTTCCACCTCCACCGTCTGGCCGGGCCGCGGCTGCTCCAGGTAGAGCACCCCGTCGAAGCCCACCTGGGTGGTCCCGTTCGCTGTCTTGGCCACCGTGCCCGCTTCGATGGCCGGGCCAGTGAGGCGGAAGGTTCGTGCGGTCTCGGTCAGGACTGGGAAGGTGAGGTGCATTCCAGCTTGGCGGCCCGCGGTGGCGGTTTGCTCGATCTCGGCCAACTGCGTGCCCAGTGGCAGCGCCCGATCGTCTACGCGGACCTCGGTGGGCACCATCGGGGTCACCTCGCCCACCACCGGGCGGCCCTGGGCGTTGGTCTTCCCCACCAATCTGCCGCCCACCCTCACCGGCACCCCGGCTTGGCCGGGCACGTCCACCACGGCGAAGGATTCGGCCGGACCCAGGAACGTCACGCCTTGGCGGTCCAGGTGGACAGCACCGGCCATCGAACCGGAAGCCCAGGTGCCGCTGGCCCCGTGCTCGGCGTTGATCTGGGCCCACCCTGCCTGGGTGGTCCAGCTGGCGTTGGCCCGGGCCGTCCGGCCCGATGCTCCCTCGTCCACCGAAGCGGACAAGCCGACCTGGGTTCCCAACACTGTCGGACGGGCGCGTCCTTGAACGGCCCACGCGGTGGCATCGGGGGCTTGCCGGGCCCGAACGCTCACGCCCTTGCCCCTGCCGAAATCGTAGCTGTAGCCCACCTCCACCCGGGTTTCCTTGCGCTCCAGATCGCGCAAGGCGGAGACGGCCACGGTGTGCCCGTTGCCACGCCAGGTCAGCCCGGCGTCGGCGTAAGCGGTGCGAAAGCGTGGCGTGCGCACGTCCGAATAGCTGGCCCGAAGGGACCACTGGGGCGTGGGCCGCCAGAACACCGAACCTCGGGTGCGCTGCTCCACCTCCAATGCACCGGGGGCGCGCAGACGCCAGTAGCCCTGTTGGCGCTCGTGCTCCAGGCGCACGCCAAACCTCGGGCCGCGGTAGTCGTAAGCCATGGCCTGCCGTTGGCCGCCTTGGGTGGACGTGCCCACTTCCAGATCCAGCGTGCCGCAGGTGCCAAGCACCGTGGTGGCCCCCAACGCCACGTTGGCCTTGCCGTTCGATGAGGTTTGAGCGGTGCCGCGCAGGGTCCACCGGTCGTTGAGGCCCCAAGCCACCGATCCGGTCGCGCCCAAGGTCCCGTAATCGCTCTCCCCTTGGCGCACACGGCCGGCGGCGACTTCCCACGTGGTGAGCCCTCTGCGGAGCAGCGTGGGGGCGACGTAGAAGCGCTGATCGCTCACCACGGTTTCGCGGCCGTAGGGGTCTCGCACCACCACTTGGGTTTGCTGCGCACCGGCGCCCAAGGCGCTGCCATCGGCGGTGAACGGCCCCTTCCCCACCTGGCCCCGCAGCACGCGGGCGCGGTTGGCCAGGACTTCCACCGTGGCCGGATCGAGCGCCACGCCACCGAGCATCGGGACCGGATACGTGGGCGTCAACGGGTCCAACGCCCGCGGGTCCTTGGCCACGCGCACCCCGCCCAGGTTGACCGGCGAGGAGGACGGGCCAGCGAACACATCGCCTGCCTGGTAAGTCACCAAGCGGTTGGGATCATCTTCCTGCCAGCGCGTCACGCCGCGAACGTAGCCGGTGCCGGCCGTGTCGGTGTTGACCTGGCCGCTGGTGCTGACAACGCCCCAACGCCCCGCCTTGCGGACCTCGTGCCCCAAGGAGAGCGCATGCTGTCGTTCGGACACCATGCCCGCCACGCTGTAGTTCACCAGCACCCCGGGGGCGGGCGGCGCGATGGGACCGCGCTCGGCGCGGTCACGGGCCACGCGTTGCGCTTTAAGCCGGTCGGCCGGCAGGTCCAAGGCGACCGTGGCGGTGGCCTCGTCCACAACAAAGCCAACGCCCAGCGCTTTGGCGCTCATCGGCTCCGCTTGACCCGGTGGAAGCTGGAGTCCGATCTCGCGCCAGGTGACCGGGTCGGCGAACCATTGGCCGTCTTGCTGCCAGAACGTGAGTGGATCCGCCTTGTCCTTGGGGCGGGACGTCCACGAAGGTAGGCGCCCCCACGATCTCAGTGGTGGGTGAAAACACGTTCTGCCCCGTGGCCTGATTCCACCCCACGGCTTTCACTTGGTAACGCACCGAGGCGTCCCCGCTGTTGTGCAGCGTCACGGCGACGTGCTTGGCCGAGGTATCGGCCATCAGGGTGGTGGGGCCAACGGAGATGGAACCGGCGGACGCCGAAAAGGACAACAAGGACGCGGCGGCCACGGCCAAAAAACGTTGGGAATGGGTCATGGGGTCTCCTTTTGGGGTGTCTCCATTCAAGCTAGATCGGAATACCATTCAGTCAACCCATACCTACTCATCTTTGCGGCAACAAAAAGCCCCCGCGGCAAGCCGGGGGCGTCGCGACAACCGATGGGGATCAGTTGTAAGTGGCGGTGACGGCGACCGTGTCGGTGTAGTTGCCACCCACAGCCTGCTTGAGGGCGAAGAACTTCAACGCGAATTCGTGGGTTTGCACAGCACCGTTACCCGTGCCCGCGAACGCATCGGCATCATCGCCCCATGCCTGGGTGCCGGGAATGTCCTTGAACAAGCCATACGGGATGAAGGCACCCGAACCGTTGCTGACGGCGCGGTAGGTCTCGTAACCCGCCAACGCTCCGAAGTTCTGTCCCTGTCCTGGGGAAATGGAGTAAGTGGTTCCCTGGTTGCACACGATGCTCAACGCAGAGGTTCGGGTGGAGTTGTCAGAAGTGCCCGACCAATCCATGTCCGTGACCGGAGAAACGGACAGCTTGCAGGTGTTGGTCAGGGTGCCCTGAATCGTCAGGTCTGCGGTGGTGTCGGCGGCGAAGGCGGGCACCGCCAGCGAGGCCAGGGCGATGGGCAGCAGGGCGCGAAGGAAGGTCTTGCGTGTCATGGGTATCGTCTCCTTGAGAGGGATTGAGTGGGGATGAGTAGCCCTTAATTGGCCATCCCCTTACCGATACCTCGAATCTGAAAACGCGCAAGGGGGCCCTTGCCCCAGCGGTTAGAGCCTGGGACGTTTGCCAACTGCGGTGACTGACTGTTGCCATGCCCCATCCAACTCACGCGCACGGTGCTGAGCCATTGCCTCATGAATCATGCGCTGAAGGACGAACGCAAAAGCGTCGGTCACAAAAACGCCCAAGCCGATCCCGCAATCATCCGGCAAGCTGGAAATCTGTTTTATCGATGGCTGGTGAATGACCTCGTCGAGCTCAGGGGGCAACGGGTCCACGAACGTGTCAATGAACGCGCTCACCTCGGCTTCGGCTGCTTTACAGAGGTCAGCGTCAGTGAGCAGCGCCCGCAAGTCGGCAAGTGTGGGAAGCCACACCGTATTGAAGAGCGGACCACCCACCGAGGGACTGACGAAATGGATGCCGTGGAGCACGGATGCCCTCTCTCTCTTTCCGAGCCCCCCGTCTCCCCAATGACCGTTCGTCCGAGGGGTCACGTCACCCATCATAAGCCAGTTCTGCGCGCCGCCGCCCCTGCTCTTCTCGCCAGCACTTGAGCAGCTGTTTGTAACCGGGCTTGGCTTGAGAGACGCGGAAGGATCGGCCGTTAACGTAGACCTTCCCGCCGTTGTGGAGCTCGACGGCATGAACCGCACTCCAAGTGGTCGCCCAGCCCAGGCTGTCCTCTTCTTCAAAGCTGACGGGCTCCAAGGAGACCGCTGCATAATCTTCAATCAATCCGGGATTCAATCCCAACGCGATCATCTTGGTTTCGTGGACTGTGAACGTTCCGCTCATTTGATACCTCTTGTCTTGGTCGGCGGCAGTGCCTACCACTGAATTCAAGGTAGATCGCCCTAAAAATTTGTCCACGGCTGCAGCGGACAAAACTTTGACTAAAAGCAAAAACTGCGGATCTAAGGCCGCAGTTTTTCCTAACATCACTTATCGCGCCGAAGGCGTTGGTGCTTTTCATCCATGCGGATGATTTTTCAGATGCCGGCGCGCAGCGACCGCCGGCGGCTTCCGCCACAGGTCTTTGCTTTAAAGGGGGTGGTCACACCCACCCTCGTGAAGCCATCGACACGTGCGAGGTGCCCGCGATCACAAGGTGATCCAGCACTCGAATGTCGAAAAGGGCAAGGGCCTGCTTGAGGCGGTCGGTGATGGCGCGGTCGGCAGCGCTGGGCTCGGGGTTTCCGCTGGGGTGGTTGTGAAAGAAGATGACCGCGGCGGCGTTGTGGTCCAACGCCTTCTTGGCGACGATGCGGGGATGGACTTCGCACCCATCGATGGTGCCTTGAAAGAGGTGCTCGGTGGCAAGGATGCGGTGGCGGGCGTCCAGGAACACCGTGCCAAACACTTCGTGATCGAGGTGCGCGCAGCGGGCAGTGAGGTAGCTGCTGGCGCTGCTGGGATCGGTGATGGCTCCTTGGCGGAGGAGGCGACGCTCCAGGATGTGCGAGGCGGCCAGGAGGATGCCCTCTTCGTCCATGGCCAGCTGGTACTGGGCCCGAATGTCGTTGGCTCGCTTCATTTGCTTTCTCCACCGGCGCGGGATGCGCCTCGTGGGGACCGGCGGGCGAAGCGTTGTACGAATCCGCACCCGGGAGTGAGCAACGCCAGGCGCGCATCGAAGGGCCGGAACAGCGTGGAGGAGGCCTGTCCTTGCGGCTGCGTCAGCGGAGCCAGGATTGCCAGTGAAAGAGGGCACTGCCCGGATGGGGAATTCAATCGAAGGATTGAAGAACGGGCTTGAAGGCTTGAGGATGAGGTATCTGGCCCCGCAAACCGTCACGAGACCCCGATGGACTACCCTGACCTTGCCCCACTGGAGGAAATCTCCGGTCCGTTCGCCCTTCTTTCGAAGGGCCCAAAATTCATCGCCGCCTGGCTTGCCAAGCGCACTGAGGAGCGCTACCGGGAGTTCACCCGTGCCGCGCTTGAGGGTCAGGTGTTCCCCGAGAACGCGGAGGCCATGACCTCGGAAGATTTTCTGGCCATGCTGCGGGCATTGGAGATGGACATCGAGGCCGAGAAGGCCACCGTCTATGGCCGCCTTGCCTGTTCAATCGCTACCGGCAAAACCGCAGGCCATCTCAAGCGCCACTTCATTAAGGCGCTGAGCGACCTGTCGTTTGGCCAGGTCGATCTTCTGCGACGCGCTTTAATCACCGAGCGTCACCACGTGTTTCCTGGCACCGGCGGGGGTAACCTGGACCCAAAAGAATTCCTTGGACTGCAGTCGAAAAGCAGCATCAATCGCCAGACCTTTGAACGCTGGGGCCTGATCGAAGAGAAAGGACTGAGCCTCGCAGGCCGACGGTTCGTGGAGGCTTGTTTTACCAGCGATGAGTTGGCGCCCTCCTCAGTGGGCTTTCAGGAATGGGCCAAGGGTCGCATCCACATCGTTTGCAACGAGATGGGCGCGCCGAGCTGCCACAGCGTCCTGGTCCAACTGACCGAAGATGGGCACCGCCGGGCCATCCATGTCCACAACAGCGCAGCACTTCGGGGACGCTCCAACCGCCTGCTGACACCCGGGCCCGTCATGGTGGTCCTTCTCACCGATAAACCCCAGCGTCTCGCCGACGAATGGACCACGGTGGAAGACACCATCCGAGGAAGAGTCCTGGCCGTGGTGGCCATGACCGATCCGAATGCGCCGTTGCCCGTCGCCATGACGGGCTTGGAACGCATAGATGCGTCACCGGACCGTGCCGCAGAAGCCGTGACGGCGATACTGGAGCGCTTTGAAGCAAAAGGGTTGCGGGGCACCTGAGACCGCGATGTTAAACGCGACTCGACCGGTCATTGGAAGTGGCCGCCAACTTTATGGCGGCCAACGAGCACTACTTACAGACCAAACGAGGCTTCACGGACAGCGACTTGCATGCCGGACAGAAGAGCCCCAAGTTGATCTTCCGCTGAAAGTGATGACTGCACTTCTCGCAAACAAAAAGGTAAGGCGCCCCTGGAACGAAGCCGGGCATCACTTTCCTTCCTTGCGCTTGAAAATGACCCTTCCGCCAGCCTCGTATTCCACATCGTAGCCTTTGTAGATTGCGAGGATCAAAGAAAGACCAAGGCTTGCGGCGGTGATGATGCCGATGATCTCGACTCCAGTGACTGTCGCGACCGCCCCCAGGCTGAGCGTGCTGAGCCCAGCCGTTACTGGAGCGAGTCCAACTGCAGCAACGATTGCTGCAACACCGACCGCACCAAGCTTGGCGAACTTGCGCGTCTTCTTCAGGTCGTCTGCCAACTTGCCTACAACCACAATCTGCTGCGCCTTTGCATTCTTGGCCGCTTCCAGCTCATCCCGCGTCCTTACTGTCACGCTTGCCATAACGCCCCCTGTTGTTAGCAATACCAGTGATGGATACCCTGGGCAGGATAGCCGAAGGGAACAACGTGTTCCTAGCAGCAATGATGGTGCCCAACTGTCTCTCCAGCTGAGACTCGAACTCAGCGCATCCGCTGCCACGGGGCGTCCTTGGGAGCCTCCACCGTAACCCCGGCAACGTCGTCTTCAGCGCGCCATGCCTTCCCTTCGAGCACCATGGCGAGGCCTCTGGAACGTGCGATGGCGGCCTCTTTGGCGGTCGGCGGGTTCCACGACCGATGCTCCTCCAGGTAGCGCCCCATGGACGGCTTTAACGGCAAGCCACCGCTCGGCAAAGGCAACGCCCGATCATGGCGTTCGTCTTGTTGACGGGCATAGGCGACTTGCTCGGGCTCCCCAAACGCCTCCCGGTGGGCATCGAGCATGCGATCAATGGCGTCCACGTCCCCGCGGGCATGGAGCGATTCGGTGTAAAGCGCTTGAAGCAACGAATCACGCTCTTGATGAGCTTCCTCGCCCGTGCCTTCGCCCTGAAAAAGCCCATCGTGGCGAGGGCGGGCGTCGACGGCGTCTGGGCGGAACCGCCCGTGGCTGGTCCTCATGCTCGCCTCCGGGTCAGCCCGCTGCCCTGAAGCAGCCCACACGTGATCGAACAGACGACAAGCGCCAGCGTGGATGACAGGTATAGGTTGGAAGGATCCAACCAGACGTGGCTCACCACATGCTGTAGCTGGTAAGCCAGCAGTGCCAAGCACGCGCAGAACACGGCCAAATGCCACACCAACGCAACCACGGATGGGACGTCTTCCCGGCCGGCTTGGAACGCCTCCCAGCCCCTGCGTGCGCTGCGGGCTTTGGAGGCGCACAGCCACGCGATCCCGAAAGTGACCGCGAAGAGGACGAGCTCAGACAGCACGACCACCAGAAAAAGGGTCATGGCATCCTCCTCTGGGTTGGGAGCAGGCCGTGGGCCTGAAGGTAAGCGTGAACCGCCTGTCGGGTCACGCCCAGGCGCTTAGCAATTGCAGGGCAGTTGTTTCCTTCCTCCAGGAGGCGCACCACGAAGCCGTGCTGGTCAGCCAGTGGCTGCCGCGGCTTTTGACGCAACCCCAGGAGGGCCAGGTCGGCGCTCACAACGGGCGATGGAACGCCCAGGGCTTGGGCGATGGCCGCCCGGCGGTGTCCCTCTCGAAACATCCGGGCGACTTTGGAGCGGCGGTGGGCCACGGAGGGTTGCTTCATGATCAGCGCATCTCAATCGACGAACCCAGACCCAAGGGTGACGCAAGGGCTACAGTGATTCGTTGCGTTCTCACCACCACCCCACGGCGAATCATCCATCCGCGCAATCGGCACCACCCTGGTCTTGCTTCCCTTCCCCACCAGGAACACCCGATCACCTTCGCGCACGTCCACGTCGGCGTCTTGGACCACCGAGAGGATGCGCTGGCGGCGATCGGACAGGTCGCGCACGTAGATCTCCACTGCGGTGCGGCCGCTGAGGCCCTTTTGAACCGCGGTTCCGGCAACCGCACCGATGACGCCACCGGCCACCCGGGCTGCATTGCGGTAGTCCCTGTTCTTGACCTGGTTAGCAGCCCCATAGCCAACGGCCGCCCCGATGGCGGAGCCGGCGTTCAGACGCTGGTCGGACTTCAGTTTAACCGTGCGAACCATCAGGACCTCGCCCAGTCGGGCGTCCTGGACGGATAGGGCCTCGGACGAACCGTAACGGCGAGCGGAGGTGGAATCGCCGGCAAAGGCGGCGGGAGCAGACAACGCCAATGCAAGGGCCAGAACGATGGGTTTCAAGGTGCACCTCCATTTCGTGAGTAGGTTCACCTATGCATAGATCGATTCTGGGAATGCGCAAGGGGGGGGCTTCGGAGCGCGGTTACACAAACTGCAGTCCGCGTCATTAAATTGACGGAAAAGCGACAAAAATGAAGCATATGGACAGAGATTGATGCTCAGGCGATGATTCTGCCCACAACTCAAAACCAACAGGGAAAAGTATGGCAAGGAAGAAGAGTTCATCGGTCGCAGGTGCCGCGATTTCGACCGGCGGCGGAGCTGTCGCTGGCGCAACTTCTGCGATCCTCGGCGTAACCAGTGGTGCAGCGGCCGGAACCGCCGGTGCAGCCGCCGTGACCTCCGGCTTGGCAACTGTCGGGAGCGTTGTGGGCGGTGGCATGCTTGCTGGACTGGGGGTGGTCGCGGCTGCACCAATTGCGGGTGGTGCGGCGATGTTCGGCGTCTACAAGCTCTACCAGCGCATGGCATCCAAGAAGTAACCGCTCTGCCTGGCCCACTGCCACAAGCGGTTTCCCTCTGCGTCGCGCAGGCTTCGTCAATGTCTGCAAGTGGCCATCCAAGCTAGCAACCTTGGTGGCCGCTCTTACCAACTTGTGGCTCAAGCCCTTGGACCAGAAGGCCACGTTGACCTCAATGCCCCGCTGGCGCGGCCAGAGTGCGAGCGTGACGCTCAAACCCGAGCGCACCGAGGCCGTTCATGCAGGGCTAGCAGCCGGCGGAGTGCGGTGTAGTCCGCGCCTACACGTTAGGATGCACGATGGGTTCGCGCGTGCTCGATAGCACACGGATCGGAATTGCTATTACTGCACGTAGATCAGACTGGCCATTTCTTCCCCTTTCTCTCTCGCCCCTCCGCGTCTGGCAAGGAATCTGAAACCGGCAAGCTCTCCTGTCGTGCAATGTTCCTGATCGACATTCAACCTGTGATGATGTGGGAACGCTCTCCCTCAACCTGCCAAACCGTCTACGGAAGTGGCAAAATTGCAGGATCACTCACAGGGGGAAATTGGATGTCCGACACAACCTACAGCCACCGCATCCTCAAGACTTATGGCCTGCTGGTGGACTTCGAAGGTAAACCACGCCTCAAGAACGTTCCGTCGCCTCTAACCGGTCAAAAGAAGGCAAAGGAGACGATGGAAAAGTGGACGCAGCGAGTGCTGGGGGATGAGGTCAGCAAGGTCCGTATCTACCGACCGGCGCGCGTTAATAGTGATACACTGATTGCCAGTCTCACAGACACGCACGACGCCAAGCTGGTGCGCGACATTGTTCGCGGCGCCGTTCGCAAGAAGAGCAAATCAGCGAAAGCAAAGATTGAAGAGATCAAGGTAGAGCACGCCGCCGAGCTTAGAAAGCGCCGAGCCACCGCGCGAGACCTTCGGAAAGCACACGAAGAAAACTTGTCGGGAAAGCTCGATGAGATCCTGGCTGCGACGGCCTATCTGCCGTTGGATGACCTTCAGGACTTGGTGGTGGAACTCGGAGAGGACTTGAGCCCTTCGGTCCGCAACTGGGCACTTGCCTTGACTCCGGCCAAGGATGCTGACGAGGTTTCCGTCATCGACGTTCTAAAGCAAATGCTTTTGCGCATGGACTACCTTTCCAAAACCTGAATCGATGCGGTCGCGTTCGACATCACCCTATCGAACCAACCCCACTGAAAGTATTCACCAAGAATCCCAAGAGCTCACAGCATGGCGTTCAAGCGCGATCTATGGTCTGGCACCTATGACAAAGACCACTTTCCCAGCTTCCCCTGCCCTATGTGCCTCATCGGTAACGCGAGGCTGAATCCAGAGAGCATTGATGTCAAGGAACCGGCTTATTCTGCGAAGAATCGAGAGGATGCCGACTGGGAGCCATGCTGGGACGTTGAACGATTTAGCCTGAAGCTGACGTGCGATGATCCGGAGTGCGGCGAGATCTCGGTTGTTTCCGGAGATACGTCGCTAACTGAATGCTTCGACGAAGAAGACAATCGTCAAGTCTTCTTCGCCCATCTCCATCCCAGAGCCATGTTTCCCGCGCCTGTGCTCATCTCCATTCCTGAGCTGGCTCCTCCCGAAGTCAGGGAGAACATCCGCCTCGCGTCGTCCCTCTACTGGATGGACCCGAGCTCATCGGCCAATCGTCTACGTGCCAGCGTCGAGTTTCTGCTGGACTTCCTTGAAGTCCCAAGGGAAAGCATGCAAGACGGCAAGGCAAGACGCCTGGACTTGAACGCAAGAATTGCCTTTTATGGGAAGGTTAACGCTGAACATGCATCGTCTCTGACAGCCCTTAGGATGGTTGGCAACCTCGGTTCTCACGGCGAAAGTGTTCGGCGCGAAGCGCTGCTGGATGCCTTCGAAATCTACGAATACACCCTTGAAGAGCTGTGCGGGCAACGAAAGTCCAGAATTGAAGAGCTTCGTCAAAAGCTTATCTCGACCAAAGGGAACTACAACGTTTAGTTAGGCCACCATGTCGCGCCCCTTGGCTTTCGTCTTGGGGCGGGAACACTGCCGGACGTTGGAAGCAGGTTTCTCAAGCTCTTGCCGATTGGCCGCCACGGACTGCCACTCCTGCTCAACCTTTCGGAGCGGCTCGCGAACCAACTCGGGCACCTTCAGGAACTCCACCACCCGCTCTGCCGCCGCCGCGGCTCGGAAGAGCTCCCGGGGATCGTCCCGGAGGATTTGGATCCACGACTTCACGTAAGCCGCGTGTTGGGTGGGATCGTGGCCAATGCCCAGGCGTTCGCCCATCAGCATAGATGACACCTCCGCGACCAGTTCTTCCTTGGCGTAGTCGACGCTCCCCAAAGCCCCCTTCTGATCGCGGTTGAGGCGGGTGGGAAAGCCGGTCCAGTGGCCCAGTTCGTGCAACGCGGTGGCGTAGTAGCCGCTGGCCGAGTGGAAGCTGTTGCGCTGGGGCAAGTGGATGCTGTCGGTCATCGGACGGTAGAACGCTTGGTTGCCCCCGTCGTGGTGGATCTCAGCCCCGCTGCCCTTGAGCACCGCTTCGCAGGCCTGATGGATATCGGGCTCTGCGCGCGGGGGTGGCAGGACCAACGCCGGCAACCCATCGATCTGCATCGCGTTGAACACGCGTGGGAAGAAGACCTTGGGGTGGGCCTTGGCGATGAGATCGGGGTCCCCGCTCTTCTTGGCCTCTTCCACCGGCGACCAGTCCCAGTACTCAATCACGCTGGCTTTCTCGCCTTTGCGCACCTGAGCGCCCACGGCCGCGGCTTGCTTGTAAGTCATCCACCGGTTGTCCTGGGTGTCCCAGGCGCTCTGAAGGGCCCACAGGTGGAGCAGGTTTCCGCCCCGGTAGCTCTTGCCCGTCGTGGGGTTCATGGGCAAGCCGAGGTCCACGCGGGCGTCCCAAGGTTTGAGGAAGGGACCGGTGCCCTCCTCCATCTGGCGGATCAAGCGCTCGACGACGTCGCGGGAATGGCGCTGAAGGAAGCTTTCGTTGGGGGTGGCATCGGACACGGACAGGCTCTCCTGGAAGGCAAGGAAAGGCGCCTGTCGGCAACGCCAAGGGGGTTAGGCTCGAAACTTCAATCTTGAATGGTGACAGCGCGTCCCTGCTCCAATAGGTTCTCCAGCAACGCCAAGGCCCGGTCGATGGTCAAACCGGTGCCGGGGTCTGTGTCGCCCTCCTGGAGCTGCACGCGGATGCCCTCGGGGGCTCGGTGCACGGTGAAACAGGGGGAGGCCGCCAAAGCGTCTTGGCGGCCCATGCTGTCGTCTACGAAGGCATCGGAAGGAGTCATGGTTTCAGCATGCGACAGGATGGGGATTTGGCAAGCTCCAGCCTACTTCAGCCTGGTCACGTCCTCGACATCCAAGTCAAGCAGGGCTGCAAGCTCATCGTCTTTGAGAAGCTTAGAAAAGCTGCGAACCTGAGCCCTCGCAAGCCCATCCGATGGGCTGAAAGGATGGGTAAGCAAACTGCGCAACAATCGCCACACAAAGCGACGCGTCAACTTGCGATGCTCCTGGAGCACTCGCTCTCGGCGGTCAGTTGGGAAGTTCTGTCCTAGATGGTAGTCGATGAGCAGGCTCATTTCCGCCAGCCGACGTGCTTCTTCCTGCTCACTTGTGGGTATAGCCGGACTCGACGCATTCAGCGCCGAAATCCGGCGTTCATACTCCGCCTGGCTCAATCGCGGCCCGTGATCAGGTTGCTGCTCCCCCGGGCTCGGTCCCATCGCCATACGCTTCGAAAGTGCCCTCAGGGTCAGAAAGGACGATGCGCTCGTCGGGGGATAAGTTCAACAGAGTGAAATAGGCCTGCCCATCCACAGCTTGCGCCACCTCATCCTGAAACTCCAGGGTCATTTCGTCAAACTTACGAACAAATGCAAGACCATCCCTGGTTTCCGCGAACGCCTCTTCGGCACGAATGCGACGGCTCTCAAAGTTCTCGCGCGCCACCATGATGCGGTGGTATTCGGCAGAGCTGACCCGATCCTGCGGGTGTCCGAACTTGTGATTCAGGAATAGTCGGAAGTGCTGCATCTGGTTCTCAAAGAGCGCAGTGGTGTCCTGCAGCGCCCCAGCATTGACACGCTGATAGAGCTCGCGAACCTCTGACATATAGCGAACGTCTTCGTAATCGCGCCGACCGGGATTGAAGCTCACGCGCACATCGTCTCCGGTGTGCAGAACCGTGTCTCCAATGCATGCGGGCAGGTCTCCCGTCACCCCAGGGAAGTCCACGAACGGCGCCTTACAGCGGCCAAGAAATCCTCTTTCCCTGCCTAGAACTCCGAACAGCGAAACAGACAGCGAATATCCACGCGCTCCGTCCACCGTGATGTTCGACTGGCTCAAGATTCGGTTGGCCGCCTGGTGGCAGACACCATTGATTAGGTAACACGTGATTCCAGCCGTTTCATTGGGCGTCGCTACCGAATCCGCTCGCAGCGTGCTCCCTGTGACAGATCGAAGAAATTTCCCTCCGGTCTTGCCGCCCCAACATTTCCATCCTCTCGCCCCTGTCCCACACTCGACGTAAGTGTGATCCGCAGCCTTGAGAAACAGCTTGGTCGGATAGTGCCTGACAACCAACGTGCCCATATCAACAACTCCTTTGTTCTAGACAATAGGTCATGAGGCTCCAAGCGAAGCGCCGACTTAGTGTAGCTGGACCCCCGAAGCGGATTTAACTCCTTTATCCAAGCCAAGTCCATTTACAAGATCAATGGTGCATATAGACGCAGAAGCTGCTCACAAAGGCGCCTCCAAATCCGCCATGTCCCGCAGCGGTTTGATGCCAGCAATCCGAATCTCGGCCACACGTGGCTTCTTGCCCCCATGGGAGATCTGGTAGATACCGGCCTCCGGGAACTTCTCGCGAACGCGCTTCCAGAAGTCCTCCGCGTTGACAGGCTTCTTGCCCAGCTCTTCCAGCACGTATTGGCGGTAGTCGGCGTAGATGGCCGTCTTGTCGGTGCAAACACCGCTGTCGTAGGAAGCGTCTCGGTCGGCCATGTAGGCCATGGTCGTGTCCGATTCCATTCGGTTCTGCTCGGCCAGCGCCAGCACGGCGTCGGGCAGCTTTTCGGAAAACCCGCCACGCTCCATGAGGCGCAGCGCTCCTTCCAGCACCCAGTCCAGCACCTGGGCCATTTCCTCCTCGCTTTCGGTGATCTGAAGGTGGAAGTCAGGCTCACGCTTTTTTCCATTTCCACCGTTCGCTCCCTCATGGGTCTTCTCACCCATCCGAACATTGAAGGGGATGGCCAGGACCTTTCGCCAGAACCCGTGCTCATGACCGGAAACCGTGAACCAGGCGTTGACGCTGGCAAACAAGGTGCCGATCGGGAGCGTGGTGTATGCGTCCTTGCGCTTGGCCTCGACTTGGATCGGGTCACGGGAAATGAGCGCTTTCAGGACTTCCTGGATCGATGCGGCAAGGACCTTTGGCGTCTCCGTGACAATGTAGGCGCTCTTGCCCACCAGTGGGGCCATGGCGAAGGTTCCGTCCAGCTTCTCCAGACGCAGCGACACGTTGCGGGGGTGAAGGGCGCGCAGGATGTGGAGGAACGTGGATTTGCCATTGCTGCCCGACCCGACCAGGAAGAAGGCCTTCTCAAAGCAGATCGACATCAACGAGCTGGCCACCGCCTCCTGAAGGAGTGCACGCACCTCCAGGTCGGGCTGAAAGAGATCTAGGTATTGACCGAACTTCGAGTTGGGATCCAACGGCTTGGGAGTGTAGTAGCCATCGCCATCAACCTGGTCCATCCGCAGCGTGGCAGGGACCTGGTAAGTGATTCCATGCTCCTTGGTGGCCGCGAGGACCCGAATGCGCGTCCTAGACGGCGTCTCGTCGTTTTGAAACAGGAGTGCTTGGCGCGGGCCCAAACTCTGTCCATAGGTCGCAGAGAAAACGTCCTGATCAACGACCTGTTCTCCAACCACCGCTGCGCGAGCAGAACGCGGTTCGTCAGGCTTGACGATCTCCAGGTAGCCCCCCTTGAGGGGAACGATGGCCCTGCGATCGGACTTCTTGGGCAACCAGCATTTGCGATCCCCCATCAACTCAAGCACCGCCGTGTTCATGCAACTGGTTGCATGACCTGCGTTTGCTTTGTCCTTGCGCTCCAATCGCAGCCAAGAAAGCGCCTTGGCCGCCATGTCCTTCTCCGAGCAACGGTCCCAGTAGCCTTGCTCAGGAAGCCAACGGAAGAAGCTGCAGTCGTCGTCGCCATCCGGCAATTTGCCTCCGATCGCATACTCCTCCGTCGCTTTCAAGTAGTCGGCAAAGTCGGCCTCGAATGCTTGATCGCTCAAGGTTGCCTTGGGCGCTGGTGCTCCAAAAGCTGCCTTGGGGGCTGCATTCCCGCGGAAGGAAAGGACGTTGCTGGGGCGCCCGTTGACACCCGAGGTTGGTGTTGTATCGTTCATGTGTGTGTTGTCCATTTTCGAACCCCGGTTGGCGCCGGGGTTTTTTGTTGATTACGCGGCCTGCTGGACGCGACTCATCCATTCCACCAGCGCTTGACGCATGGCTTCCGATGAAGTCTTGCCCTGGGCATCAGCCGCCGCTTGAAGCCGCCGCTTGAACGCTCGACTCACCCGCGCCTTCAGCACTTCGTCTCGCGGTTGCGTCGCCTTCTTCGATGTGGGGGAGTTCGTCATTGCTCGTTTCCTGGGGAATGTGGTCCCGTTGTGGCCACAACCCCATCCAAACAAAGCTCACGAACTTGTCCAGATCGACTTCTTCACTAAAACCAATATCTGTCGCCTCAACAGCATTTTTTGCATAAACGAGAGGCAGTTCACGCTTTTCAGTCATGGTGTAACAGGTGCTTGTTACACCCCTCGTTACGGCTGAAACCCTGACCAGACAAGGTTTGTCACGGGTGTAACAGGTGTAACAAGTGGATCCATTGATTTGAAAAAGTGATTGGCCCTTGAAGCCGAAATCTCTGATGCAGCTGCAAGTAATACCTACCCACCCGTTACACCCGTTACACGCGCCCTCGCCCCTGCAAAGCCATTGAATCCATTGGGCAAACTGCCGTAACAAGCACCTGTGACGGGTGTAACGGGTGCTTGTTACGTCTCCGAGAAGATCATTCTTCGTTCGCACTTCCTTGGTTGGCGTTGGCCACCCGCGCCACCCGCTGGATGGCAAAGAACTTCCCGCGCAGCACACCGCTTGCCTGCGCTTGCTGAAGGTGACCGGCCGCGCGCTTGCCGTAAGCCACCACCAACGATCCCGACGGCGCTGCCGCGCCGATGCTTCCGTCTGGACGCACAAACTTCAACCTTCCACAAGTGAACAGGATCGCCGTCGCGTTGGGGTGGGAAAGCACGCAGTCGTGCATCCATCCGGTCTCCATGCTGACCGGCACCAGGGCGATACCGCCGCCGGGGTGGTTGGCCAGCTTACGCAGCCACTTCTCCATCCCCTTGCCGTAGGGCGGGTTCATCCACACGAACGCTTGCGGGGGCCAAGGCGTGAGCAGGCCGTCCTGGCTCGGCGGGATCATCCGGCGGGCCGTGGGCGCCGGCAGACGCGACGGGTCTTCGGGCGTGCAAGGATCGAGGTCAAAGCCGCGCCTTCCCCCCAGCGCCCTGACGATGGCAGGCGGGGCATACCAATCGACGCTCGTGTGGGCCTTGTCGCTTGCCTTGTAGCAAACGGAGGTGAGCCGGGTTGGTTTAGCCGCTGCGAGGCGGTTGGGGCGGTTGACAGTCTTGAACGGCACAACATTGGTTTTGGGTTGCATGAGAAATCTCCAGGCAAAGCTCCGCCAGCACGGCTGTGTTGCCGCGTTGAAGGAATGGGTTTTGGGAGTTGGGCTTGAACCAGCCCGAGACGCGCTGCTGGCGGCGGGTTACCACCAAGAGTTGTAGAACACGTCCCAACCGCCGTTGATCAATGCGCGGGCCTGCGCAATGAAGTCCAGATCTTCTTTAGCTCGATCGGGATCCGATTCACCGAAGAAGAAGCCCACCGTGTGGGGCAGCCGCTCATCGAGGACAGCCTGCTCCAATGCGTCGAGGTCTGCCGCTCCGAGAAACACGCGAACCATGTTGAACTCAAACGGGTCAGAGCACCCCGTCCGGGCACTGTGCAGCCCGAACATCCAGCCGTGGAGGTTGGGATGGCATCGCCACTGAAAGAACACCTGTCCCTCGCACGACGTCTCCTCCTTGCGGATCTTCCCCCCATACATATCAAGGCCCATCTTGTTGCTCCATCGCTCCGACCACCGGGGCGTTGGAGCAATCATCCGAATTCAACGCCACCCAAAATACGGATATTGGAGGCCTCCAATCCGATTCAGGCACTGCTTAGACGCGTTTCTTCTTGAGTTCTGGCGTGTGCTGGGTGGTTTGGTTTAAACGCTCATCGAGCGCTTGTTCGATTACCCTAGCTCGCGAGGCGTCTAACTGGTGAGCGAGATCACGCAGGCGTTTGGCCTGGGCTTGGGCTGCCTCGTTGAATGCGTCCACCCACTGACGCTTGACGTCAGGGTTTTGCCAAGGCTGGGCGAATGCCTCGGTCAGCGTGCAGACCCGAATCCCAAGCCCGATCTGCGCGCCCAATGCTTGGAGCCGGCGAATTAGCGCATCGGTGATCGGTTGGTCAGTCAGTGGCTCCAGGAAGAGCTGCTTAGCCTTGGGCCCTTTGGCCACCAGAAAAGGCAGTTCTGCAGTTAGGAGGGTGTTGATCGCAACGCCCCGTTCGCTCAACGGCTTCCAAAGGCCCTTAGCCTTGAGCTCGGCTGCCCAGGCCATCAACGGGACAAGGGTGGTCGAGCGCTTGCGAGTTCCCTTCACCGTGAACAGCGTCCCCGTTGGGGAGTGTTCCTTCAAGAGGTGTTGCAACTGGGCCGTGCTGATCGCCAACACCCCAGCGGCCTCATTGAAGCTCAGCTCCACGTCCACCGTGGGGCGCAACTTCGCTAGGCGCAGATGGTCTGCAACCTTCTTCTCCATCTGGCCCACGGTTTCGGAGCCAGAGAGTTTGCCGAGAAAGCGGTCGATGGCTCGTCGGTAGGCATCGGCGGCAGTGAGGGCCATTAGTTCGGCTCGCTCCCCTTACGGCCGACCTTTGAAGAGCGCGCGGCAGCATTGCTGCTGCGCCGCCCGACCTTGCGCGCCGGCAGGGTGCGCAGCGCCTCCAGGTCGATTCCGTAATCTAGGACACCCAAAGCTGGCGTTCCTCCGGCACCGTTGAGCTTCTCACTCACCGTAAAGGGCCTGCTGTAAGTCGCGTGGTGTTCGTCGTCCAATTCGTGGCCGACGATTTGGGCTCGCATCTCAGAGGCCACACCGCTGCCCTGCATCTCCTGAATCACGGTCTTTCGGAGACTATGGAAACCACGCTTCGCTTTCGGCCACCCACCACTGTGCTTTTGGAGGTAGTAGCTGAACGCCTTCGATATCCAGTTCCCCGCACCATTCTTCGCCTTACTGTCAGCCTGCGGAAACAATCGCCAGTCCCCGCTCTCCCTTCGTTCGGCGACGTAGTCCAAGAAACCGAGCTTGATCAGGTCGGGATGCAACGGGACGACCCGATTGGAAACATCGGTCTTCAACCGCTGATCCTCCCCCTCATCGGTAAACCGTATGCACGGGATCCCCTCCTCCTCCTTGACGTCGAGGGTGAACAGCTGCCCCACCTCACCCGCCCGGGCTCCCGTATACAGGCCCAACAAAGCCGCCCAGCGCGCTCCCGTTGAAAGCTGCCTGAAGCTATCGGGTGCGAAGAGTTGATGGACCTGGTCCAAGGTAAAGGCCTGGAAGCCAAATTTTCTACGCTTGCGCTTCTCGGCCATCGAAACGCTGACGTGACCTGCGGCGACATTGTCTCCCTTTAGCACATAGCCTGAAGCCATTGCCCAAGTGAAGAATCCTCTCTTTCCTGCGAGGTAGCTCTGGCGATTGTTGAGCGTAGAACGCGTTAACCCGCGCTTGGCCAAATGGTCGTAGAAGCGGGCCATCTCAGGCCGCGTGATGGTATGCAGCTCGCGCTCGGCGCCCAAGAACTCGATCAGCTCTGTCACGGGAAGCAGTTTGATGCCGACCGTTTTGACCTCGATGTCCTCGGCGGCGACTTTGTCCTGCCAGATTCGCTTCGCATCGATGAGGCTGATCGTCTCAGCTGGCAGGGGCTGCGCCGCCGCTGATTCCAACGGGTTTGGCCCAGCCGCCGCCGGAACTGCACCCGCATCACGGAAGTGGAACTTGCCGATTTCTTCCAGCGCCTCCATTGCTCGAGCATGGTCCGCCGCATCCGTGGTCCGAAGACGGAAGCCCGGCAAGTCAATTTCATAACGTCTGGAGCCGTTCTCCGCGACGCTGCGGAGAACATCCTCAACCGTGAGTCCCTTCTTGGTCATGCACCCATCCCTGATGGCATCGAATGCTTGAGCATAACGCTGCGCGATGGCCAAGGCAGCCACTCTTGCGCTATGCAGGTGGATGCCCAAGGGATGCTTGACGAAAGGTTTGCCGACGATGCCGCGCATGTCCGTCGGAACGCGCATGCGAAACTGGTAACGACCAGTGGAAGAGCGAGTGAGATAGCTTGGTAATCGCATCGGAGTTGTGCCCCGATTTGTGCCCCAAGCCGCCCTTCAAGACCCTAAAAAATGTCGTTTAAAAACAAACACTTATTCAGGATTGGCGGAGAGAGTGGGATTCGAACCCACGGAAGGTTTGACCCTTCGCCGGTTTTCAAGACCGGTGCCTTAAACCGCTCGGCCATCTCTCCAATCGGGTCCCGGTCGCCCGGGCAGCGGCGTATTCTCGCACGTGAAGGGCATTTGCCCAAGACCACCCTTGCCCCCGCCCTTCGCATCCGGCACGGTGGGGCCTTCACTGCAATCGGAGCCCCCATGGCCCACCTCGACCTGGCCAACCTGCGCACTACCCTGCTGGACGACACCCAGCTGGCCGCTGTGGCCCTGCACCGCACCTTCGCCGGGCACCTGCCGGTCAGCAGCGGGCACGTGGTGGTCTGCGATCCGCTGGTGCAGGCCGAGGCGCCGGCGCTGGCCGACTACACCGCCCCGCTGGGGCGGCATCCGGTCGAGATCATCGTGCACAGCGGCCGCCCGGCGTTGGCCGTGGTCTGGTTCAAGCCACGCGAAGCTCTCACCGCGACCGCCCTGCACTGGCAGATGGCGCGCTGGACCACGCAGGACCTGACCGGACTGGATGAGGACAGCTTCATCGGCTACCCGGTCGACGCCGGCATCGGCTGCTTCATGGATACCGACACCCAGCAGGCACTGCTGGCCCTGATCGAACGGGCCGATGGCGACGAAGGCGGCGAGTGGTCGGATGCGCTGATCGACCATGATGGCCTGGACGAAGGCACCGAATACCGCCCCTGGGGCGAGGACTCACCGCACGGCCTGGTCGTATTCACCAGCGGCTGGGGCGACGGCGTTTACCCCAGCTACTGGGCGCTGGATACGTCCGGCATTCCAGTCGCTCTGGTCACCGATTTCCTGTGCATCCAGGGCGGAGACGGGCGCGACGAGCGCGAGATCGCCGACCAGGCCTATCGCGACAGCCTTCCATACGAAGAGGCTGAAGCGCTGGCACGGCTTGTAGCGGCGGTGGAACGCGATGATGCGAACGCACTGCGCGACCTGCTGAAGGATGCGCCACAGCGCGCCAACCAGATCGAGCCTGGTTGCGGCGGCACCGCCGTGTTCGAGGCGATCCGTCTGGACCGCCCAGAGGCATTGCGGGTACTCCTGCAGGGCGGCGCGTTGCCGGCAATGCCCGAGCGGCTGCACATGAGCAAGGTGACCAGCTACCTGGACTACGCGCGCTTCCTGAAGAAGCCACGCAGCGCGGAGCTGATGGCAGTACTGGAAGCACCGGTCATGGCCGAGCCCACACCGGCCGCACCGCCGCAGCGCGGCTTCTGGGTCCGGCTGTTCGGCCGGAACTGACCGGGGCCGGAAAGCAGCAACGCCGGGCATGGCCCGGCGCTACCGTTTCACAGATTGGCGGTGCAGTTGCGGGCAGGTGCCTCAGCCCGCATCCACTGCCAACGCGCCCAGCGCACTGGCCTTGATCCGCTCCTTGGCCTTTTCACAGGCGCCACCGCAATCCAGGCGCGAGGCCTCCAGCTGCGGCGGCAGGTGCTCGGCCAGGAAGTCGATGAACACGCGCACTGCCGGCAGCAGGCCGCGACGCGAGGCGAACACGGCATGGCACACGCCCTGCGGCAGCGACCAGTCCGGCAGCACCACTTCCAGTTCGCCGTTACGCACCGCATCGGCGCACACAGTCTCCGGCAGCATGGTGATGCCGAAGCCGTCCTTCACCATGCTCTGCAGTAGCGGGAAATCGAAGCCGGCCACGCGTGGCTGCAGGTCGACCCGGCGCACTTCGCCTTCCGGCCCATGCAGTTCCCAGCGCTGGCGCGCTTCGTCTTCGCTGATGCTGAGGGTGACGTGCTGGGTCAGCTCTTCCGGGTCCTTCGGGCGGCCAGCGCGGTCCAGGTACTTCGGGCTGGCCACCAGCAGTTCCTGCACCTGTCCGAAGCTGCGCATCACCAGGCTGCCGTCGTCGTCCAGGCGCGAACGCACGCGCAGGGCCACGTCATAGCCTTCATTGATGATGTCCACACGGCGGTTGCTGATGTTCAGCTGCAGGCGCACCTTCGGGTACTGCTCAAGGAACTTGGGCAGCAGCTTGGGCAGCTGCATCTGCGCCAGCGACACCGGCACGCTGGCGCGCACCACGCCGCGCGGTTCCGCACTGAGGCGGTCGACCACTTCGCGGGCGGCCTGCGCCTCGGCCAGCATCGTCTGCGCGTGGCGGTGCACGCTGGTGCCAACGTCGGTCACGGCGAAACGACGCGTGGAGCGCTGCAGCAGGCGTACGCCCAGGTCGGTTTCCAGCTGGCTGATGCGGCGGCTCAGGCGCGACTTGGGGATGCCCAGCGCACGCTCGGCGGCGGCAAATCCGCCGTGGTCGACCACCATCGCGAAGTAGTACAGATCATTCAGGTCATGCATGCCCGAGTTCCATATTTAGAACAATACGTGGCATTCAACCATCTTTATCCCGCCTTTGCAACAACCTATCGTTCTCTCCGTCGGCGGGGCCACCCCGCCCCTCCCTCCCAGAACATAGGTGACTGCCATGAAGCTTCTGCATCTCGACGCCAGCGTGCTTGGCGAGAACTCCGTCTCCCGCCACCTGACCGCTGCCGTGGTGGCCCGCTTCAAGCAGCAGATCGAAGGGCTGCAGATCGATTATCGCGATCTTGACGCCAATCCGGTACCGCATCTTCGCAGCAGCTCGCTGGCCAAGGCGGACGCGGCCGAAGCCGCCGACGCTGAACAGGTGCTCGAGCAGTTCCTTGCCGCGGACATCGTGGTGATCGGCGCCCCGATGTACAACTTCAGCATCCCGTCCACGCTGAAGGCCTGGATCGACCGCGTGGCCGTGGCCGGACGCACCTTCAAGTACACCGAGAACGGCCCGATCGGCCTGGCCGGCGGCAAGCGCGTGATCGTGGTCAGCAGCCGCGGCGGCATCTACACCGATTCGCCGGCCGACTTCCAGGAACCGTTCCTGCGCCAGACGTTCGCCTTCTGGGGCATCAACGACATCGAGTTCGTACGTGCCGAAGGCATCGCCTACTCGCCGCAGCACCGTGAAGACGCCATCGCTGGCGCGTTGGCGGCCCTGCCGTCGCACGAAGCGGCTGAAGCCGCCGCTGCATAAGCGTTCCAGCGTTCGGCACCCCTCTCTCCTCGTCTGGGCGCTGAACGCGGGCCGGGATCCCCTCCCCCATCCCGGCCCACCCTGGCGGGCCCGCTTTGCGGGGCCGCTTTTCTGTGTCTGGCCCGAGGGCTCGCCATCCACGCACGGCGTGGATCTACTGCACGTGTGCGTGGATTCGGTGCCATGCGCGGCGCTCACCAGAACGTTAGGCTGGGGCCATGAACTACATCGTGACCACTGCACACCGCAGCGAATTTCCGCACCCGATCACCCTGCGCCGTGGCCAGGCGCTGGTGGTGGGCCAACGCTATGAAGGCCCGGAGGGCTGGGACGACTGGTTCCTGTGCGAAGCCGAAGGGCAGCAGCCCGGTTTCGTGCCGGCGCCCGTGATCGGTCGCACTGCGCAGGGTGACGCGTTTGCCACCGAGGATTACTGCGCACGGGAGCTGGATGTGGATCCCGGGCAGGTGCTGCGTGGGCAGCGCACGCTCAATGGTTGGGCGTGGTGCGTGCCGGAGACCGGCGAACCGGGATGGGTGCCGCTGGAGAAGCTGCGGGCCATGCGGTAATCGCGGGGTTCATCCACGCATGGCGTGGATCTACTGAGGCATCGGTGAATTCATGCCGGGCGCGTGCAACATCCTCCAGTAGATCCACGCCATGCGTGGATTCGGTGCCATGCAAGCATGGCACCCACCAGAGCCACAGCGGTGCCATGCATGCATGGCACCCACCCGATCAGAGAATCAGGCGATGGTTTCCAGCCCACCCATGTACGGGCGCAGCGCTTCCGGCACGGTGATGCTGCCGTCGGCGTTCTGGTAGTTCTCCATCACTGCGATCATCGCGCGGCCAACCGCCACGCCCGAGCCGTTCAGCGTGTGCGCCAGTTCCGGCTTGCCGGTGGCCGGGTTGCGCCAGCGCGCCTGCATGCGGCGGGCCTGGAAGTCACCACAGTTCGAGCACGAGGAGATCTCGCGATAGGTTTCCTGCGACGGCAGCCAGACTTCCAGGTCGTAGGTCTTGATGGCCGAGAAGCCCATGTCGCCGGTGCACAGCAGCACCTTGCGGTACGGCAGGCCCAGCTTTTCCAGCACCACTTCGGCGCAGCGGGTCATGCGCTGGTGTTCGGCGTCGCTGTCTTCCGGGCGGCAGATCGAGACCAGCTCGACCTTCTCGAACTGGTGCTGGCGGATCATGCCGCGTACGTCGCGGCCACCACTGCCAGCCTCGGCACGGAAGCACATCGAGTGGGCGGTCATGCGCAGCGGCAGGCGCTCGGCCTCGACGATCTCGTCGCGCACGATGTTGGTCAGCGGCACTTCCGAGGTCGGGATCAGGTAACGCGTGGAGTCGCCCACGGCGGTCTTGAACAGGTCGTCCTCGAACTTCGGCAGCTGGCTGGTGCCACGCAGTGAATCAGCGTTGACCAGCAGCGGCACGTTGGTTTCCTCGTAGCCGTGCTCGCCGGTGTGCAGGTCGACCATGAACTGGGCCAGCGCACGGTGCAGGCGCGCGATCGGGCCGCGCAGTACGGTGAAGCGCGAGCCGGACAGCTTGGCCGCGGTCTCGCCGTCCAGCCAGCCGTTGCGGGCGCCCAGTTCGACGTGGTCGAGCACCTTGAAATCGAACTGGCGCGGGGTACCCCAACGTGCCTGCTCGACGTTGTCGTTCTCGTCGGCACCGGCCGGCACGTCATCGGCCGGCAGGTTCGGAATGCCCATCGAGATCGCTTCGATCTTCTCACGCAGCTCGTCCAACGCCACTTCCGAGGCCTTCAGCTCGTCGGCGAAGGCGGCAACCTCGGCCATGATGGCCGAAACGTCCTCGCCCTTGGCCTTGGCCTGGCCGATGGCCTTGGAACGGCTGTTGCGCAGGCTCTGCAGCTCCTGGGTCCGCACCTGGATGCGCTTGCGATCGGCCTCCAGGGACTCCAGGGCAGACACGTCGAGCTCGAAGCCGCGGCTGGTGCGCAGGCGTTCGGCGAGGTCGGCGGGCTGGTGGCGGAGCAGGGCTGGATCAAGCATGGCAGGTGTCGTGGTGGGTATCAGGGATGGGATTATCGCTTGTTATACGGATTTCTGCCGCCCGGTTCATTCCCGCCGTGGCAGAATCGGGCTATTCCGTACTGGTCCGGTCCATGTCTGCACCCCGCTCGTCGTCCGCCAAGTCGTTTACTGTGCATATCCCGCGCAACGCCCTGAAGATCGCCGGCATCGCCTTCGGCGTGGGCGTGCTGCTGTTCGTGCTGGTCTGGCTGACCGGCCGTGACAAGGAGTTCTTCCGCGCCGACCCGGCCGCGCAGACCCCGCAGGAAACCGCCCAGATCGAGCCCCTGCCGGAACCGTTGGCCGCTGCGGCCGGCTCCAGCGACATGCCCGATGCCAAGCCGGCCCCGGTCGAGGAAGAAGCGCCGAAGCTGGTCGAAACCGCCCCGCCACCGCCCGCCCCGATCGCCGAGCCGGCCCCGGCCACCCCGGGCGCTGCCCCGGCCACGACCGGCAACAGCCAACCGATGCCGATTGCCGGTCAGTCGCCGCCGCCGTCGTACCCCGCCGCCGCCCTGCGCGCCGGCGAAACCGGTACCGTGGTGGTACGCGTGGATGTAGACGCCACCGGCTATCCGAACAACGCCACGGTGATCCAGCGCAGTGGTTCACGCGACCTCGACCGTGCCGCCACCGACGCCGTACGCCGTTGGCGTTTCACCCCCGCGCAGAGCAACGGCCAGCCCGTCCCCGGGAGCATTGAAGTGCCGTTCGACTTCAAGACCCAGTAACTGAACACTTCCCGGCAGGCAAACTGAACCCTGCCGGTGGCGTTGACGCAACGCTGACACTTCTCCTCCGTGGCTCGCGCAACACTTCCCACGTCGTCCATTGACGGAAGGAGTTAGCGATGACTGCCACCACCCACGAAGACCTTCATTCGCCGCAGCTGCAGGAGGATTCCAGCCTGCAGCACAAACCCACGTCGCCCTGGATGTGGATCGCGCTGATCGTGGCGATGTTTGCTGCCGCCCTGCTCTGGCTGCGTCATTCCAACCAGGAAGATGTGGCGCCAGCGCCGGTCGGTGAGCGCATGCTTCCAGCCCCCGAGCAGGCCGCGGTGACGGATGCAGCGGCCCCTGCCGCGCGCCAGGCAGCCCCGGCTACTGCTTCGCGGAAGGCCGCGCCGGTAGCGCGCAATCGTGAGGCCCGCCCGCTGGCCAGCAACCGCATGCCCACCTACCCCGCCGCTGCGCTGCGTAGTGGCGTGCAGGGCAGCGTGATCGCCAGCCTGAGTGTAGATACCCACGGCAATGTCGCTAATGCTGCGATCGTTTCGCGCAGCGGCGAGCGCAGTCGTGATCTGGATCGCGCGGTGCTGAACACCGTGCAGAACTGGAAGTTCCAGCCGGCGATGCACGAGGGCCGTGCCGTCGCCAGCGTGGTGCGGGTCCCGGTGGATTTCCGTACCGAGCAGCGTTGATCGCGGACGAGGGGTTCGTGATGTTTAGACGGAGGCTTCGGCCTCCGTCCTTTTATGCGGAAAAGCGTGCCAACCGAGGTTGGCACCTACCGGATGAGGTGAGCGCGCCAACCGAGGTTGGCTTCTACCGTGCAATGCGATCCGCCGGGCGTGGCCCGGAGGTTGCTGTGACGATCAGGCCAGGTTGAACCCGGCGCTGCGCGCCAGGCCATCGAAATCCGGGAAGGACGTGGCGACATTGGCGATATCGTTGATGCGCACTTCGCCGTCACTGATCTGGCCGGCGATGGCGAACGCCATGGCGATGCGATGGTCACCGTGGCTTTCGATGGTGCCGCTGCCCAGGCGAACGCCACCATGCAGGGTGGCGCCGTCTTCGGTTTCGTCCACCTGCATGCCCAGCGCGCGCAGGCCGGTGGCCATCGCAGCAAGGCGGTCGGATTCCTTCACCCGCAGCTCGGCCGCACCGCTCACCACGGTCTGGCCTTCTGCGGCGGCGGCGGCCACGAACAGCGCCGGGAACTCGTCGATCATGTCCGGCACCAACGCTTCCGGAATGCGCGCGCCCTTCAGCGGGGCGTAGCGCACCACCAGGTCCGCCACCGGCTCACCGCCCTGCTCGGCCGGATTCTCTTCGGTGATGTCCGCCCCCATCAGGCGCAGCGCGTGCAGCAGGCCAGTGCGGCGCGGGTTCAGGCCGACCTGCTTCAGGCGCAGCTCGGAACCCGGAATGATGCTGGCGGCCACCAGGTAGAACGCCGCAGACGAGAAGTCGGCCGGCACCACGATGTCCGTGGCGCGCAGGCGCTGGCCGCCACGCAGGCGGGCCTTGCCCGGTGAAAATTCGATGTCCACGCCGAACGCCGACAGCATGCGCTCGGTGTAGTCACGGGTCGGATGCGGTTCCAGCACGCTGGTTTCGCCCTGCGCGTACAGGCCGGCCAGCAGCACTGCGGACTTGATCTGTGCGCTGGCCACCGGCGAGGCGAAGTCGATGCCGTGCAGCGACTGGCCGCCATGCACATGCAACGGCGGCGTGCCGTCATCCTGGGTGTCGATCTTCGCGCCCATCTGCGACAGCGGGCCAGTGACGCGGCGCATCGGGCGGCCCGACAACGATTCATCGCCGATCAGCGTGCAGTCGAATGCCTGGCCTGCCAGCAGGCCGGCCAGCAGGCGCATGCCGGTACCGGCGTTGCCGCAGTCCAGCGGTGCGCTGGGTGCCTGCAGGCCGTCGATGCCGACGCCGTGCACGATGCGCTGCGACGGGCTGGGGGTTTCGATGCGCACGCCGAGCTGGCTGAAGATGCGCGCCGTGGCGCGGGTGTCTTCGCCTTCCAGGAAGCCCTCGATATGCGAGGTGCCATCGGCCAGCGCGGCGAACATCACCGAGCGGTGCGAGACCGACTTGTCGCCGGGAATGGTCAGGCTGCCCTGCAGCGGCTGGCCCTTGCGGGCAATCCAGTGTTGCGCGTTGCTCATCGTTCGATCATTCCGTAAACACCGGCAGCGCCGGCGATGCATCAGGGAGCGGCGGCTGTTGCCGCCGCAGCAGCACTCAGGGCACGGCCACCGGGTAGGAGCCGAGCACCTTGATCTGCGCCGAGTGCGCTTCCAGTTCGGCCAGGGCAGCCTGCATCGGCGCGTCGTCGATGTGGCCCGCCAGGTCGATGAAGAAGCCGTACTCCCACTTGCCGTGGTGCGACGGCCGCGACTCGATGCGGTTCATGCTGATGCCGTGGCGGGCGAACGGGCTGAGCACGTCGAACAGCGCACCGGGCTTGTCATGGATGAACACCAGCACCGAGGTGCGGTCGTGGCCGGAGGTCGGGAAGATGTTGCGACCCACCACCAGGAAGCGGGTGGTGTTGTCGGCATCGTTCTGGATCGGCTTGGTGACCACCTTCTTCAGGCCGTACACGTGGCCGGCGCTCTCGCCACCAATGGCCGCCGCATCATCGGCGTTGCGCGCGCGACGCGCGCCTTCGGCGTTGCTGGATACCGGAATCTTCTCGGCCTTCGGCAGGTTGGCGCGCAGCCACGCCGAGGTCTGCATGAACGACTGCGGGTGTGCGTAGATGCGCTCGATGTCCTCGAGGCGGCCGCTGCGCGACATCAGGTACTGCTGCACGCGCAGTTCCACTTCGCCACAGATCTTCAGGTTGGAGGTCAGGAACATGTCCAGAGTGATCTGGATGGTGCCCTGCCCCGAATTCTCCACCGGCACCACGCCGAAATCGGCGTTGCCCGCTTCCACTTCCTGAAACACCTCCTCGATGCTAGCCATCGGCAGGCCCAGCGCGGAGCGGCCGAAGTGCTTGAGCACCGCCTGCTGGCTGAAGGTGCCTTCCGGGCCGAGGTAGCCGATCTTCAGCGGCTCCTGCTGGGCCAGGCAGGCCGACATGATCTCGCGGTAGACGTGCACCAGCAGTTCATCGCTGAGCGGGCCTTCGTTACGGTCCACCACCATGCGCAGCACCTGCGCTTCGCGCTCGGGGCGGTAGTAGTCGACGGCGGCGGCGAGCTTGCCCTTGGCCTTGCCGACCTGGTGGGCGAAGCGCGCGCGCTCAGCGATCAGGTTCTGGATGTCACGGTCGATCTGGTCGATCTTCGAGCGCACATCGGCCAGCGCCAGCGGCGCCAGGGTAGGCGCCGGATTCGACGCGGCCTTGGACGTGCTCTTGCCCTTGGCCTTGGTGGAGGCGCTGTCCTTGGCCGGTTCGGCCTTCTTCGGCGCCTTCTTGCTGGATTTGCTGCTTGCCATCGGAGTTCCTTGTTGCGGGGCACACACCCGACGGTGCGCGCCGTTCATTGCTCAACCGTGACGCTGCTGGAAATCAGCCATGAAGGCGACCAGCGCCTCGGCCCCGGCCAGCGGCATGGCGTTGTACAGCGAGGCACGGATGCCCCCGACCACCTTGTGTCCCTTCAGCGCCAGCAGGCCGGCGGCCTTGGCTTCGGCGACGAAGCGGGCATCGAGCTCGGCATCGGGCAGGAAGAACGGGATGTTCATCCGCGAACGGGCCGCATGTGCGACCTCATTGCGGTAAAAGCCGCCGGAGCCGTCGATGGCGCCGTACACCAGCGCGGCCTTGGCGGCGTTGCGCTTGGCGAACTCGGTCACGCCGCCTTCGGCCAGCATCCACTTGAACACCAGGCCCGCCAGGTACCAGTTCCAGGTCGGCGGGGTGTTGAGCATCGAATCGCGGGCGACGTGCGAGCGGTAATCGAAGATGTCCGCGCGCGGCTGGCCACTGCGCTCGAGCAGGTCGCGGCGGATGATCATCACCGCGATGCCGACCGGGCCGAGGTTCTTCTGCGCGCCGGCATAGATCACGCCGTAGCGGCGCACGTCCAGCGGCTCGCTGGCGATGGACGAACTGAAGTCCGCGATCAGCGGAACGTTGCCGGTGTCGGGCACATCACGGAACTCGACGCCGTGGATGGTCTCGTTGGCGGTGATGTGCACGTAGGCGGCATCGGGCGACAGCTGCCAGTCGGCACGCGCCGGCAGTTCGCGGTAGCCGTTGGCCTCGCTGCTGGCGGCGATGTTGACGTCGACGTAGACACCGGCCTGCTTGACCGCGGTCTTGCCCCAGTGGCCACTGACCACGTAGTCGGCACGTTGGCCGGGGGCGGCGAAGTTGAGCGGGATCAGCGCCTGCTGGGTGGTCGCACCACCGGACAGGAACAGCACCGCATAGTCGTCGGGGATGTCGAGCAGGCGTCGCAGATCGGCTTCCGCCTCGGCAGCCACGGACATGAATTCCGCGCCGCGATGGCTCATTTCCACGATGGAGGCACCGGAACCGTGCCAGTCCAGCATTTCCGCCTGCGCCTGGCGCAGGACCGATTCCGGCAAGGTTGCAGGGCCGGCACTGAAGTTGAACGCGCGCGTCATGTCACACCTGTGGGGCAAGACCCCTAGTATGCCGCAGTGCACCAGCCTTGCGGCCTTGTGGCGCAAGGGAAATTTGGTTTCATTGGAATCCATTGGCCACCCGCATGGCGCCGGTAGTCGCCGACCATGGTCGGCGTACGCCGTCAGGCGTCATTCCCGCCGAAGGAGCGTGCCGACCAAGGTCGGCACCTACCGGAAGCGGGTGGGCACACGCCGCGTGGGTAGCGTCGGGCCATGCCCGGCGGATTCAGATCAGCGCGCGCCGAACCAGAGCAGCAGGCTGAGCAGCGCGGCCAGCAGCAGCGCACTGACCAGCAGCCACGGCCAGCGCCGGACCTTGCGCGGCACGGCCGGCAGCACCGGCGCCTGCTCGGCGTCCTGGCTGGACTCGTCTTCATCCGGCAGCGGGCGCCGGCGCGGGTCATGCGGCACTTCCAGCACGAACCGGTGCTGGCCATCGAACACGACCTGGTCGCCCGCCTGCAGCCAGCAGTGGCGCACGGCCACACCGTTGACCCGGGTGCCGTCGGCACTGCCCAGGTCACGCAGCAGCACGCGCTCGCCGTGCACTTCCACGCGGGCGTGCTGTTCGGCGAAGGCCGGCTCATTGATCTCGATGTCAGCGTCGCCGCCGCGGCCGATCAGGCGGGACCGCGACAGCGTGAAGCTGCGGCCATGGTGCAGGCCACCGACACCGCGCAGCAGGCGCTGCTGCTCATCGGAGCCGTCGTCGTTCTTCGGCGCAGGCGCCTGCAGCAGGCTCTCGACCTCGCCCTGCAGGACCATTTCCACGCCGTCCACATACACCGCATCGCCGGCACGCAGCAGCGCCATGCGCCGCACCGGGCGACCGTTCACATGAATGCCGCGGATACCGTTGCCGACCTGCAGCCAGAGGCCGCGATCATCCACGCAGAACTGCGCCAGCAGCAGGGCACCGTGGCCGGCATCGCCGAGCCGCACACTGCCGTTGGCCTGGCGCACGATGCGTTGCACCCCGGGCCGCAGCGGCTGGTCGGGCTGTTGTTGCTGACTGAAGTGGACAAGCAGGTTCTGCACGCGGCGCAGCCTAGCAGGTTGGCCGCCAACGAAGAAGAACCCACGATGAGTGCTTGGCGCGGAGGCTCTCGATGCGCACAATGCTCGCCCTCATTGATCATCCCCGCCCTGCGCCAGGAGCCTGCATGTCCACCATCGATGTCCGCCACGCCCACGCCCTGCCCGACGCACAGGCGCGCACCGCGATCGAACAGGTTGCCGCCAAGTTGTCCGAGCGCTTCGGCCTGAAGTCGTCCTGGACTGCCGACGTACTGAATTTCTCCGGCAGCGGCGTGGACGGTGCGATCGAACTGCAGCCGGGCGCCGTGCGCGTGACCGCCAAGCTGGGCTTCCTGCTGTCGGCGATGAAGGGCATGGTCGAAGGCGAGATCCAGCGCGTGCTGAAGGAAAAGCTGGGCTGAACCCCGGCGGCGGCCATCACGGCCGTGCAACGCCAACGCGCGCTACTCTCGGGGGCAGGCCCAACTCCCACGGGAAGTGCGATGAACCAGTACGAAAACGATGACCGCCGCAACAACGACGCCTCGTTCGGTGACCAGGCCGAGCGCTTTTCGCGCAAGCTGAGTGACTCGGCGCAGCAGGTCTGGCTGGCCGGCCTGGGCGCTCTTGGCCGTGCACAGGCCGAAGGCAGCCGCTTCTTCGACGGCCTGGTGAAGGAAGGCGAAGCCTGGGAAGCCCGCCGCCGTGAACGCAACGGCGAACAGGGCCCGGGCTGGCGCGACAACGTTGAAACCTCGCTGGACGAGGCCCGCGAGAAGGCCTCCGGCACCTGGAACAAGGTTGAAAAGGCGTTCGACGATCAGGTGCAGGGCGTACTCAAGCGCCTGCACGTACCCACCGCCGACGAGGTGACTGCGCTGGAGGCTCGCATCGATGCGTTGCAGGCGCGCCTGGCCAAGCTGGAGAATCGCGACGCCTCGGGCACTGATGCACCTGCACCGGGCAGCCATCAGTCGCCAGGCAGCGTGCCCTGACCGGCCATTGTTGCAATGCAATAAATTTTGATTGACAATCGCGAGCAACCCGCCAATCGCTTCGGCTGCCGTTTGTTCCCTCCCCTCACGGCTTCAGGATTGGCGGGTTTTTCGTGCCTGCGGTATTCCGAACTGCGCGTTCCATCACGCTTCCTGTCAGGAACATCCTGACTCAGCGGCACGGCGCGACCTTTACACTGTCGCCTTCGCATTCGCCCCTTCTGCGCACCTCCTGCATGCTCCCTTGGATCCTGGCCCTGCTGTCGGCCCTGTTTACCTGTTCCCTGGCCGTTGTCTATCTGTGGTGGATCAAACGGCGGCAGAAGGAGATGCAACTCGGCCTGCAGGCCCTGGCTGGCATGCACTGGCGCGAATTCTCGGTACTGGTCAAGCGCATGCTGCGCGAGCAGCGCGGCCTGCGCGAACTGGATGGCCCAGGCGAGGAATCCCGTGAGCCCAGCAGCGATTTCCTGCTCAGTGACGGCCCCAACAGCTGGCTGGTGTCGTGCAAGCACGGCCTGGCCTACCGCATCGGCACCGCCGCGGTGAACGAGCTGGGTGCGGCCGCGCGCCTGGCCGGGGCCAAGGGCGGCGTGCTGCTGACCGAAGGCCGCATCGAGCGCGATGGCCGCAGCGCCGCCGAGAAGCAGGCGGTCGAGGTGCTGGACGGCCCGCGCCTGTGGCCGCTGCTGCAACCCTATCTACCGGCGGAAATCGAAACCCGTGTGCGCGCCAGCGCCCGCCGTGAAGCCCTGCGCCGGATCGCCATTGCCGCGCTCGGCGCGGTCACGCTGGGCCTGCTGGTGGGATTGAGCCTGCAAGGGCTGCACGTGCAGGACGCCCCGCCCGTTGCCGAGGTGGCGGTCGCCCCCGCGCCGGTTGCGCCTGCGGTTGAAGCGGCGCCCGAACCGGCGCCGGCCCCCGCCACCATGCCGCCGGCCGCTACGCCTGCACCGGCCGCGCCCTCAACCGATGCGCGCAGCAACCCCAACCCGGATGCCGCTACGCTGGAGCGCTTCCAGGCCGATCTGTCCCGTGCCTTGGCCGGCAAGCCCGGCATCGCCAGCGGTGTCTGGTTGACCCGGCAGACGCTGGCGATCAACCGCACCGGCGAGCTGGACGCGGTGTGGCCGCAGGTCTGCGAGGAAGTGCTGCACTACCCCGCCCTGCGCAACGTGCGCATCCAGCTCAATGCCCGACCCGGTGTGGATGAGCCGGTGCGCTGGCGCCAATGCGCCACGTATTGATGGGGCAGCATCCACGCATGGCGTGGATCTACCAGGGATTCACACGCGTCGGATAATCCCAACCGGGATTCAGTAGATCCACGCCATGCGTGGATACGCCTCTAGCGCGCCCCAGGCGCGAAGCGCGCAACCAGGTCCCAGGCATCGCCGAGGAACACCTGGCGCACGCGGGTGATCGGCTGCTCACCGCGCCAGGTCAGGCGCTCGATCACCAGACAGGCGGTACCGGGCTTCACATCGAGCAGCTTGGCGGTGACAGCATCCGCGCCCCAGGCACTGATGCGGTGCTGGGCGCGGGTCCACGACACGTTCTGCAGCAGCCAGCTGCCCGGCGCGGTGGTGCTGAAATCGACCTCCAGCACCTCGGGCACGCCGACGGGGCTGATCAGGCGATGCTCCAGCGCCAGCGGGCGGCCATCGGCCAGGTGCAGGCAACGCATCGCCAACAGCATTTCGCTGCCGGCCAGTTCCACTTCGCCGGCATTGCCCACTTCAGCCAGGCGCATCTCGCGCTGCAGCAGCCGGTAGCCGTACTGATGCCCGCGCGAACCGACCTCCATCGCAATGTCCGGAATTTCCAGCGCCACCTGCTCCAGGTGTGGCGGCTGTCGCGCCACGAACGAACCCGCACGACGGCGACGTTCGATCATGCCGCTCTCGGCCAGCGCGGTCAGCACCTTGTTCACCGTCATCCGCGAGCAGCCGTACTGCTCCATCAGCTCGTGTTCGTACGGAATGCGGAAGCCCGGCGCCCATTCTCCGCTGAGGATGCGGCTTTCCAGATCGCTGCGGATACGCTGGTTGAGCGTGGCGGACTTGCTGGCCTTCACGTAATGGGGTCCCGGTGGCGGAGGCGATCAGCCCAGCACGCCCTTCAGGGCGGCGGCGAAGGCGGTGGTGATCGCCTCGCGCCGCAGGTGGCGGCCCTCGGCCACGCATTGGCGGCCATGGCGCCAGACCGATCGCAGCGCGCCATTACGTGCGGCGAACACCCAGCTGTCAAGCCATGCGTCATCCTGTCGCGCCTGCAGCGCCGGGTGCGCGGCGTCCAGTTCGACCAGATCGGCACTGGCACCGACCTGCAGGCCAGCGGCCACGCCCAGCGCCTGCGAACCACCATGCAGTGCGCCTTCGAACAGGAAGCGGCCGGTGCTGCGGGTGGCGTCCGGGGCCAGCACATTGCGCCCACGCAGGGTCAGGCGTTGGCCGTATTCGAGCAGGCGCAGTTCTTCGGCGGCATCGATCAGCACGTTGGAATCGGAGCCGACACCGAAACGTCCGCCCTCGCGCGCGAACGCCTGCATCGGGAACAGACCGTCGCCCAGGTTGGCTTCGGTGATCGGGCACAGGCCGGCCACCGCCTGGCTGGCCACGATGGCGGCGCGCTCGTCGTCGGTGATGTGGGTGGCGTGCACCAAGCACCAACGCGCATCGACCGGTGCGTGGTCGTACAGCCACTGCACCGGGCGCTGGCCGCTCCACGCCAGGCAGGCCTCGACTTCACGCACCTGCTCGGCGATATGGATGTGCACTGGTCCGTCGGTAAGCGGCAGCAATGCACTCAATTCCTCGCCGGTGACCGCGCGCAGGCTGTGCGGCGCGATGCCGAGCACTGCATCCGGCAGCGCGGCCAGTGCCGGCTTCGCCGCGTCCAGCAACTGCGCGAACCCCTCCACATCGTGGATCAGGCGACGCTGAGCGGGATTCGGCGCTGCCCCGCCGAAATCGGCATGCGCATAGAACACCGGCAGCAGGGTCAGGCCGATGCCGGTCTGATCGGCCGCCGCCGCGATCCGCGCACTCATCTCGGCACGGTTGGCATAGGCGCGGCCGTCGGCATCGTGGTGCAGGTAGTGGAATTCGCCGACGCGGGTGAAGCCGCTTTCCAGCATTTCCATGTAGGCCTGGGCGGCGATGGCCTGCACCGCGTCCGGGCGCAGATGGGCCAGGAAGCGGTACATCAGTTCGCGCCAGCTCCAGAAGCTGTCACCGTCACCGCCGCCGATCTCGGTCAGGCCGGCCATGCCGCGCTGGAAGGCGTGGCTGTGCAGGTTGGGCAGGCCCGGCACCAGGATGCCGACGCGGATGTCACCGTCCTGCGCGCCCTGCCCCGTGCTGATCGCGGTGATGCGGCCGTCCTGAACCTGCAGGCGGACATCACGGGCCCAGCCCTCGGCCAGCAAGGCGTGGACGGCATGGAAACTGAGCAGGGAACGCGAATCGGACATGGCTGGACAACCCGAAATGGACGCCTATATTGTATAGACATATAAGCACAGCCGCGTTGTGGATGCCATGCACGTCGAAACCCTCTGGTCCAACGTCCACCTGATCACCCTCGATGGCGAGGGCCTGGGCGTCATCCGCGATGGCGTGCTGGCCTGCGCCGACGGCCGCATCGTCCATGTCGGCCCGGCCGGCAGCGACGCCCACCTGAAGCCGACCACCCGCATTGACGGCGAGGGCCGCTGGATATCGCCGGGCCTGATCGACTGCCACACCCACCTGGTCTACGCCGGCAACCGCGCCAACGAATTCGAGCAGCGCCTGCAGGGCGTCAGCTATGCCGACATCGCCCGTGCCGGCGGCGGCATCGTCTCCACCGTGCGCGCCACCCGTGCCGCCACACCGGAACAGCTGGCCCGCGAAAGCCGGCCGCGCCTGCTGGCAATGCTCGCCGAGGGCGTGACGACCCTCGAGATCAAATCCGGCTACGGCCTGACCCTGCCCGACGAGCGCAAGCAGCTGCAGGTGGCACGTGCATTGGGTGAGGAATGCCGGGTCAACGTGGTGACCACCTTCCTCGGCGCGCACGCAATTCCGCCGGGCCGCGAAGCACAGGAGTACACCGACGAGGTGTGCGACGTGATGATTCCGGCCATCGCCGCGGAAGGCCTGGCCGAAGCGGTGGACGTGTTCTGCGAGAACATCGCGTTCTCGCCGGCGCAGGCGCGGCAGGTCTTTGAAGCGGCCCGCGCCAACGGGCTGGCGGTGAAGATCCATGCCGAGCAGCTGAGCAACCAGCATGGTGCTGAACTGGCCGCCAGCTTCGGTGCACTCTCGGCCGACCATATCGAACATCTGGATGACGCCGGCATCGCCGCGATGGCCGCCGCCGGCACCGTGGCCGTGCTGCTGCCGGGCGCGTTCTATTTCACCCGCGATACCACCCTGCCGCCGGTCGCTGCATTGCGCGCCGCCGGCGTGCCGCTGGCCCTTGCCACCGACAGCAACCCCGGCACCTCGCCGCTGACCAGCCCGCTGCTGGCGATGAACATGGGCGCGACCCTGTTCCGCCTGACCGTGGATGAGTGCATCGCCGGCTTCACCCGTGAAGCGGCGCGCGCACTGGGCCATGGCGAGCGTATCGGCCGCCTGGCCGTCGGCATGGACTGCGACCTGGCGATCTGGGACATCGACGCCCCCGCCGACCTGGTCTATCGCATTGGATTCAACCCGCTGCACGCGCGCGTGGTGCGCGGACAGCCCGACCTGCCTGCCTCCTGGAGCAACACATGAGCAACACCCTGGTTCTTCGCCCCGGCCATGTCACTCTCGCCCAGTGGCGGCAGGTCTATCGCGGTGCGCCGCTTGCACTGGACCCGGCCGCGCTGCTGGTGGTGCGCGCCAGCGCTGCGGCGGTGGCCGCCATCGTCGCCAAAGGCGCACCGGTGTATGGCATCAACACCGGGTTCGGCAAGCTGGCCAGCGTGCGCATCGAGCGCGAAGACCTGGCCACCCTGCAGCGCAATATCGTGCTCTCGCACGCTGCTGGCGTGGGCGAACCGATGCCGGCCAGCGTGGTGCGGTTGATGATGGCGCTGAAGCTGGTCAGCCTGGCGCAAGGCGCATCGGGCATTCGCGAGGAAACCCTGCTGCTGCTCGAAGCGATGCTGGTCAAGAGCGTGCTGCCGGTAGTACCGGCGCAGGGTTCGGTCGGCGCCTCGGGCGACCTCGCGCCGCTCTCGCACCTGGCCAGCGTGATGCTGGGCGTCGGCGAAGCGTTCATTGGTGACGAACGCCTGCCCGCAACCGACGCACTGGCGCGTGCCGGCTTGCAGCCGATCGAACTGGGCGCGAAGGAAGGCCTGGCGCTGCTCAACGGCACCCAGTTCTCCACCGCCTATGCGCTGGCCGGCCTGTTCGAGATCGAAACCGTGTTCCAGGCGGCACTTGTCACCGGCGCGTTGTCGGTGGAAGCGGCCAAGGGCTCGGACACCCCGTTCGATCCGCGCATCCATGCCATCCGTGGCCAGCGCGGCCAGATCGCCACAGCGGCCACGCTGCGCACCCTGATGCAGGGCTCGGGCATCCGCGAGTCGCACCGTGACAACGACGTACGCGTGCAGGATCCGTACTGCCTGCGTTGCCAGCCGCAGGTGATGGGCGCAGCGCTGGACATCCTGCGCCAGGCCGCGACCACCCTGGAAATCGAAGCCAACGGCGTGTCCGACAATCCGCTGGTGTTCACCGATACCGGCGAAGCACTGTCTGGCGGCAACTTCCACGCCGAGCCGGTGGCCTTCGCCGCCGACATGCTGGCGATGGCGGTGTGCGAGATCGGCTCGATCAGCGAGCGCCGCCTGGCGATGCTGGTGGACCCGGCGCTGTCCGGCCTGCCGGCGTTCCTGACCCCACGCCCGGGCCTGAATTCCGGCTTCATGATTCCGCAGGTGACTGCCGCTGCGCTGGTCTCGGAAAACAAGCAGCGCGCCTACCCGGCCAGCGTTGATTCGATCCCGACCTCGGCCAACCAGGAAGACCACGTGTCGATGGCCGCACACGGTGCGCGGCGCCTGATGCAGATGGCCGAGAACGCGGCCAACGTGATCGGCATCGAACTGCTGGCCGCGGCGCAGGGCTGCGACTTCCATGCGCCGCTGCGCTCCAGTGCCGCGCTGGAAACCGTGCGCGCCACGCTGCGTGCGCAGGTGCCGACGCTGGAAGAAGACCGCTACTTCCATCCGGACATGGTAACCGCCACGAATCTGGTGCGCAGTGGTGCGCTGGCGCAGGGCCTGACCGACCTGCTGCCAACCGTGGAACCACAGGCATGAATACCCATCCCGAATGGCTGACGGTGCACGAGGGCGACGCCCCCCTCATCGTCAGCTTCCCGCATACCGGCAGCGAGCTGCCGCACGACCTGATCGGCGACTACCACTCGCCGTGGCTGGCACGCCGCGATGCCGACTGGTGGGTGCACGAGCTGTACGACTTCGTGCGCGGCATGGGCGCGACCACGGTTCGCTCGGCGATCTCACGTTCGGTGATCGACCTCAACCGCGATCCCAGCGGTGTGTCGCTGTACCCGGGCCAGAACACCACCGGCCTGTGCCCGCTGACCACCTTCGACAACCAGCCGCTGTACCACGCGGGCCGCGAGCCGGATGACGCCGAGATCGCGCGGCGCCGCGACACGTATTTCCTGCCCTACCACGATGCGCTGGCCGCACAGATCACCCGCCTGCGCGCGCAGCACGGTACGGTGGTGGTGTACGACGCGCATTCGATCCGCTCGCATATTCCGCACCTGTTCGATGGCGAGCTGCCGCAGTTCAACCTCGGTACCGCCGGGCCGTCCGGCGCACCCGACACGTCCTGCGACAACGCCTTGAGCGATGTGGTGGAAAACCTGCTGAAGATCAGTGGCATGAGCCAGGTGCGCAACGGCCGCTTCAAGGGCGGCTGGATCACCCGCCACTACAGCAACATCGCCGGCGGCGTGCACAGCCTGCAGATGGAGCTGGCCTGCCGTGGCTACATGCACGAACCCCTGCCGGACCAGGTGGACGAACACAGCTGGCCCACCCCGCTCGACCCCGACCACGCCGCACCACTGCGCCACACCCTGGCGCAGGTGCTCAATGCCTGCCTTGAATTCGCTACGAACCGGAGCGCCGCATGACCCGCAACGACCCGTCCCGCACCATCGCCGCGCCGACCGGCACCACGCTCAACGCCAAGAGCTGGCTGACCGAAGCGCCGTTGCGCATGCTGATGAACAACCTGCACCCGGACGTGGCCGAGCGGCCGCAGGAGCTGGTGGTGTACGGCGGCATCGGCCGCGCCGCGCGTGACTGGGAGAGCTTCGATGCCATCGTCGAAACGCTCAAGCGCCTGGACGACGACCAGACTCTCCTGGTGCAGTCGGGCAAGCCGGTGGGTGTGTTCCGCACCCATGCCGATGCACCGCGCGTGCTGATCGCCAATTCCAACCTGGTACCGCGCTGGGCCAACTGGGACCACTTCAACGAGCTGGATAGGAAGGGCCTGGCCATGTACGGCCAGATGACCGCCGGCAGCTGGATCTACATCGGCGCGCAGGGCATCGTGCAGGGCACCTACGAGACTTTCGTGGAAATGGGCCGCCAGCACTTCGGTGGCGACCTGACCGGGAAGTGGCTGTTCACCGGCGGCCTCGGCGGCATGGGCGGTGCACAGCCGCTGGCTGCCGTGATGGCCGGCGCCTCCTGCCTGGCCGTCGAGTGCCGCAAGAGCAGCATCGACATGCGCCTGCGCACCGGCTATCTGGACACCTGGACCGACAATCTTGACGAAGCGCTGCGCCTGATCGAGGCGTCGTGCAAGGCCGGAACGCCGAAGTCGGTGGGCCTGCTCGGCAACGTTGCCGACGTGCTGGCCGAACTGCTCAAGCGCGGCGTGAAGCCGGACCTGCTGACCGACCAGACCTCCGCGCACGACCCGGTGAACGGCTACCTGCCGCAGGGCTGGACCGTCGAGCAGTGGGACGAGAAACGTGTCTCCGCCCCCAAGGAAGTGGAAAAGGCTGCGCGTGCCTCGATGGCCAACCACATCCGCGCCATGCTCGGCTTCCACGCGCTGGGCGTGCCGACCGTGGACTACGGCAACAACCTGCGGCAGATGGCGCTGGAAGAAGGCGTAGCCAATGCCTTCGATTTCCCGGGTTTCGTGCCGGCGTATATCCGCCCGCTGTTCTGCCGTGGCATCGGCCCGTTCCGCTGGGCGGCGCTGAGCGGCGATCCGGAAGACATCGCCAAGACCGATGCCAAGGTGAAGGAGCTGATTCCGGACAACCCGCACCTGCACCGCTGGCTGGACATGGCTGCCGAGAAGATCAAGTTCCAGGGCCTGCCGGCACGTATCTGCTGGGTCGGTCTGGGTGATCGTGATCGACTCGGCCTGGCGTTCAACGAGATGGTCGCCAACGGTGAACTGAAGGCGCCGGTGGTGATCGGCCGTGACCACTTGGACAGTGGCAGCGTCGCTTCACCGAACCGCGAGACTGAAGCGATGGCCGACGGCTCCGATGCGGTCTCCGACTGGCCGCTGTTGAACGCCCTGCTCAACACCGCCAGCGGCGCGACCTGGGTGTCGCTGCACCACGGCGGTGGCGTGGGCATGGGCTTCTCGCAGCATGCCGGCATGGTGATCGTGTGCGATGGCACCGAGGCAGCGGCGAAGCGGATTGGCCGCGTGTTGTGGAACGACCCGGCGACCGGCGTGATGCGCCATGCCGATGCGGGCTATGAGATCGCGATCGACTGCGCGAAGGAGAAGGGGCTGGATCTGCCGGGGATTCTCGGCTGATCGCAGGGGTGCCGGCCACTGGCCGGCACTACCGCAAGGCACCTGTAGAGCCGAGCCATGCTCGGCTCAGTGCTTCCAGGGTCACGACGCCTGACCGGAAGGCAGCCGAGCATGGGCTCGGCTCTACATGATTCGACTTGATCGGATCACTTCCGGGCCAGCGGTTTAACATCAATCGCATAGCGTGGAAACGCAGGTGTGGCGAACTCCCTGAGCATGTGCAGGTGCGGCTGAATCTTTAGCTTGCGCACATTCTCAATGGTGAATTCTCCGCCGCAAACCAACGCTGGCTCAAAGCCAAACATCTCATCCGCCAGCAAGTTCCCACAAGTGTTCACAGCCCTATCGAAGAGCAGTTCTTCATCCCCATCCATCAGATCAAAATCGTCGAGCTCCGCACAGGCGAAGAAGGCCTTGATGCCACCGTCCTGTCGTGCAAGAGACTTCGGCCTCAAACAGTTCTGAAGAGCAAACACTTCACTGCTGACTGGATCGATGTTCAAGCCCGCACCTGATGCTTCGCCGCACAGGTAGAGGCGTCCAAACCCGCTTCTGGCAAACACATGGTAGGTATCGATCTGTGTAAATGGAGTACCGGCCAACCACGCGCGCATCAGGCCGTCGTAGTCCTCGGGATTCACCGTCCACAGGCGTCCGTTGCCATAGTTCGCCCATCCATCCCGACGCCAATAGCTCAAGAGCGATTCGGGCAAGATGCCCGTCCACTTGGAGAAGCTGGTCTCTGGCACCGGATCGTGTTCAGTTGCCTCTCCGAAGCTCTCGATGAAGAGCGCGAAATCCTCATCCTCCTCCATTAACCCTCCCATGCAAGGCTATCTCGTCGGTTTGGACTGAGGCGTTCTTATATCTGGTGCCTCATCCGTCGCGAAGAGCTGTTTACGACAGGCCATTGGAAATTCACGCATTCACATAGGCGCCCGCCTCCGCTTGACCCGTCGACCGCCGCTGAGCAACATGCGCCATCACCGCTGATGGATCACCGCGATGTACCGCACCTTTGCTGCTGCATTGCTCTGCGCCCTGTTCGCTGCTCCACCCGCTTCTGCGCGTGGGCTCCCCGTCGGCCTCTCTTCACAGCTCGAAGCCCAACTGCAGACCAACCGCAAGCGCTACGGCATCGCCGGGCAAGCGGTGCTGGTCGCCCACAACGGACAGGTGCTGTACCAGGGCGCCAGCGGCGAGCGTGACCCGGCCTCCCACGCACCGGCCACCGTCGATTCCATTTTTGCCGCGCAATCGATGGCCAAGCTGCTGACCAGCACGCTGGTGATGCAGTTGGTCGATCAGGGCAAGGTGGATCTGGATGCGCCGGCCAGTCGCTATGTGCAGGACCTGCCCACTGCATGGCAGGCGATCCACGTGCGCGATTTCCTCAACCACAGCTCAGGTATCGGCGAGTACTACGACCGCGTGGACAACCGCTGGGTGAGCAAGGGCTACCCCGGTGTAGCCCCTGATCTTGCCGCTGCACTGAAGGTGGCCGGCGCGGCACCAATGCAGTTCGCCACCGGCAGCCGCGTGCAGTACACCCAGGCCAACTACCTGGTGCTGACGGCGTTGCTGGAAGCGCACTATCGCAAGCCCTACCCGGCCATCGCGCGCGAACGCATCCTGCAGCCATTCAAGATGACCAGCACCTCATGGGGCGTCACCAGCGTGCCAGCCACGCGCGCGGCGGTGCCTTACATCGGCAGGGACGGCCAACTGCAGCCCGCCAATGAAGACCCTTGGCCGGGCTACGGCTGGGGCCATGCCGATCTGCAGACCACCGTAGGCGACATGAACCGTTTCCTGCAGGCGCTTGCGACCGGCAAGCTGGTGCGCACGGCGACCCTGGAAAAACTCTGGCAGCCGCAGAAACTGGCCGGTGGCGGCAACAATTTCTTCTCCACGGGATGGGACACCACCCGCAGCGACGGCTACACCCAGGTTGGCCACGATGGCGGCACCCGCGTTCGTGCGCGGTTGGCCTACAAGGGCACGTTGGCCAGCGGTTACTGGGTGTTCGTGTATCTGACCAACGGCAGCGCCCGCAATGTCTGGTCCAGCACGCTGGTGGAGAGCGCGATGGCGGTGGCCGCGCCGCAGGAGTTTCCTCACGCTGTGCTGTCCGAACAGTTGATCGGCTACGCGCTGGATGACAGCGCCGATGCGAAACCGCTGATGCGTAGCTGGCTGCGCGACAGCAATGGCGTTCCCACCGGCGAACTGAAACGTGCGATCAATGGTGATGGCTACGCCATCCGCGAGAGTCTGGGTGCCAGCAAGGCACTGAAGGTGTTCGCGCTCAACGCCGAGTTGTATCCGGATTCGGCCAATGTGTGGGACAGCCTGGCCGAGTGCCATGCGGCATTGGGCGAAAGGGAAGCGGCTGATCGGCTGTATGCGAAGGCCAAGGCGCTGGCGAAGCCCTCGCTCTAAACCCTGCTGTAGAGCCGAGCCCATGCTTGGCTGCTCTTCGTTGCGATCGCAGGAGACCCGCACGCGCTGCGCGCGATAGCCGAGCATGGGCTCGGCTCTACATGGATGTTGCGGGCGGCCATACGCGAGCGACGGGTGACGTACCGCTCGCGACCTGTTAACTTGCGCGCCACTTTCGTGGTTTACAGCATTCCCGCATGTCGCTCTCGTCGTACCGCCCCACCCGATCACTGCTGTTCCTGGCCGTTTCCCTCGGCCTTTCCTCCACTGCCGCCGCGGCCCCGCAGGCCACCACGCTGGATGCCGTGCAGGTCACCGCTGCCGCTGATGCCAGTGCCCAGGCGCGCGAGGCACTGAAGCGCGTACCCGGCGCCGGCAACGTCATCGACGTGGCCAAGGCCCACAGCCGGCTGTCCAGCAATGCCGATGTGCTGGCCTACCAACCGGGCATCAGCGCGCAGTCGCCGGGCAACGAGGGCACCAAGATCTCGATCCGGGGCTCGGGCATCAACCGTGGCCCGGGTGCGCATGCGTCTGGTATTGCAGTTTCGATCGACGGGCTGCCGCTGACCGGACCGGGCGGCACGCCCTACGAGCTGCTGGAACCGCTGTGGCTGTCACGCGTGGAAGTGCTGCGCGGCGCCAATGGTTTCGAGCGCGGCGCGCTGGCGCTGGGCGGTGTCATCGACTACGTCAGCCGCAGCGGCCGCGATTCGGCCGGCGTGCAGCTGCACTACGAAGCCGGTAGCCGTGGCTACCAGAAGCACGGCATCAGCTGGGGCGGCGTCAATGGCGATGTCGATTACTTCCTGGCCTACGCCGATACCGAGTTCGATGGCTATCAGCGCCATGCGCGCGGCGACGGCAAGGGCGCGATGGCCAACATCGGCTGGCAGATCACCCCCGATCTGCAGACGCGTTTCTTCGTGCGCTACCGCGAAACCAATCATGAAACGCCCGGCCGCCTGACCCGCGATCAGATCCGCAACGATCCGCACGCCGCGAATGCGTCCAACCTGGCCATTGATGCGCGCCGCCCGCAGCCGGGCAGCACCTGGGTGGGCAATGTCACCACGCTGCAGATCGATGAGGACTCCTCATTGCAGGCCGGGCTGGTCTATCACACGTACCCGATGGACTTGAACGAGAGCCTGTACCGGCAGCAGCTGGACTACGCCAACCTCAACGCCACGTTGGACTACCGCCGCCGCCACCAGCTGTTCGGCCTGGACAGCGAAACCACGGTCGGTCTGCGCGTCACCCACGATCTGGACGCCGACGTGCGCGAGTCGCTGCGCTTTGCCAGCAACGGCTATGCCGCCGGTACGCGCACGCGTGACTTCCGCCACCACGGCACCGACAGTACGCTGCACGTCGGCAATACCCTCACCTTCAACGACCGCCTGCGCATGCAGACCGGGCTGGCACTGATCAACACCCGTCGCGATGTGCAGGTGACCTGGCCGAGCAGCGGCGGCCGCCTGCGCGACCACGACTGGGACTACGCGCCGCGACTGGGCTTCACCTGGCAGCACAGCGCGCAGACGCAGTGGTTCGGCAACCTCAGCCGTTCGTTGGAGGCGCCGCACCCGTGGTCGATGATCTGGGGCTCGAACCAGTACTTCGGGCCGGGCAATGGCCCGTCTACCGGCCGCCAGCGCGCGCCGGTGCCGATGCAGAACCAGACCGCCACCACGCTGGAACTGGGCGCGCGCGGTGACGCGGCGCTGGGTCGCTGGGAACTGACCGGCTACTACGCCCACGTGAACCATGAATTGTTGAGCGTGGAGCTGCAGCCGGTACCGAACCTGTTCATCGCAGAGAACAACGCCAGCCCCACCGTGCACCGTGGCATCGAAGCCGGATTGGACAGCACACTGTGGCAGGCCGCGCCGGGGCGCCTGTCGTTGCGCCAGGCGTACACCTTCAGTGATTTCCGTTACCGCCAGGATGCGCGCTTCGGCAGCAACCGCCTGCCGGGCCTGCCGCGCCACAGCTACCAGGCCGAGCTGCGCTTCGATCATGTCTCCGGCCTGTACGCCGCGCTGAACAACGAATACGCCTCGCGCATCGCGGTGGACTACGCCAACAGCTACTGGGCCGACAGCCACGTGATCTTCGGCAGCCGCATCGGCTACGAGGCACCCGGTGGTCGCTGGCAGGCCTGGGCGGAGATGCGCAACATCGGCAACCGCCACTACGCCGCCACGGTCACGCCGGGCTACGACGACGCCGGCAAGGATGTCGCGCGCTCGACGCCAGGCGAAGGCCGTGGCGTCTATGCGGGCGTGCGCTGGCGCTTTGACTGATGGCCGCAGGCGGCGCCGGGTCTGACCCGGCGCCGTCGTTCCAGGGTCAGCCGATACGCCAGGCCGGCAGGCGTTCGCTGCGCTTCCAGATGGAAGGCGCGAAACCAATCAACACCAGCGCCGCCAGCCACTTCGGTGAGGTAGTGAGCAGTGTCGAGGTAAGCGAACCATCGCCGGGGGGGGCCATTTCCTGCCACGGGTTGTAGCCCAGGTAGACGACGCTACCAGCCCACCACAACAACGCCAGGCCGATGCCCACCAGCAACAGAGCCAGCGTGCGGCAGGTCCAGCGCTGCGACGTGGTGCCCCATTCCCGCGACGCCGCGATCAGCAGGCCCACAACCAGCAGCGACACCAGTGCCACCAGGCCGATATCGACTTTGTGCCCGATACGCTCATAACTGCAGGCGCGGCATTGCGCCTCTTCCGCGGCAGTGGCGGCTTCGGCGCCATCGGCCTGCCCGGCTGCGGGCTGCGCCAGCGCTGCAAACGGCATCAGTACTGCCAGCAGCGTCACCATGATCCAACGAAACAACGTCCTGTTCCTGCGTGCAGCGACATCCATGCGCTTGTCCTTGTCAGGGTTGGTTGAAGCCGGGCCAAGTTCCGGGCCTCGGCGCGGATCATAGCGCAGTGCTGGCCGGCAACGAAAACCCCGGACTGAGCCATGCGCGCGAGCTGCTACAGCCGCCGGAACCTGGGCCGGACTGACTTCGCCCGGTGCCAGCGCCGTGCGAGCCATGCCCCGCTGCGGCGATCGATTGGCCGGTCAGCGCGCGGGCGCCGAAACGCCTGGCTGTATCACGCCGGCCGCGCCTTGGTCACCGCTTCGATGCGATGGCCCGCAGGGTCGACCACGAACGCCGCATAGTAGGAGTCACCGTAATCGGGGCGCAGTCCGGGCGCACCGTTGTCAGTGCCACCGTTGGCCATGGCTGCTGCGTGGAACGCATCCACGGCCGCTGCGGACACCGCAGCGAACGCCACGTGGAAACCGGGGCCCGGCGCTGCTGCGTCATCACGCAGCTTCAGGCACAACGCGTCCTCATCTTCGACCAACCCGTAGCCGATCGCGGTCTCGTCCTCGAAAACCCGGCGAAACCCCAGTGTGGCGAGTGCGGCATCGTAAAAGCGGCCTGCGGCGTCGAGGTCACGGACGCCGAGGGAAAGGTGGTGCAACATGCAGACATCCTTGCCGGGCACGCAGTCGTGCGTTCAGGCCGATTCTAGCGTGCAGGTGGCGCGACTGCCTTCAACAGCTGCGCGGCCACCTGGTCGAACGGGGCGATGTCCTGCAGTGCGCGGCACATCGCCACCGCACCTTCCACACTGGCAATCACCAGATTGGCCAGCCCACCCGCGGCGACCGGATCGTGGCCGTCGGCGATGAACGCTGCGGCCAGATGGGCCTGCCAACGTGCGAACACTTCAGCAGCTGCTGCACGGGGCTGGCTCGGCACTGCCTCCACCGGCTCCTCCACGGCAGCGGCCAGTACCGGGCAGCCCGCCCGGAACCCGGAGCGCAGCAGGCGCTCGCGCCACATTGCCAGGAACTGCTGCAGGCCCTGCACCGCCCCGCCCTTCAGCAGCTCCACCAGCAGCGCTTCCACCTTGTCGCCAGCCATGTGGGTGGCACGCGCCAGCAGCTCCTGCTTGCCGCCGGGAAAATGGTGGTAGGTGGAGCCCAGCGGCGCCTCGGCCAGCTTGGTCACCTCACGAATGCTGGTGGCATTGAGGCCTACCCGCGCCAGCATCTGTGCTGCGGCATCAATCACCCGTTGCGGGGCATCAGAGGGTCGTGGGCTCACGGCGATCGCCTTGCTAAGACAGTCGTCATAGATTAGCGTACCGGCCGTTCTATAACAGTCGTCATAGCCATGAATCTCTGGTTCCGCCTGCTCCATCTGCTGCTTTGCAGCCTGTTCCGGCCGAAGCTGGAGGCCCCGTTCGGGGTCTCGCGCCTGCAGTTCCGTGTGCTGCCCAACGACCTGGACAGCAACCTGCACATGACCAACGGCCGCTACTGGAACATCTTCGATCTGGGCCGGCTGGACCTGATCCTGCGCATGGGCCTGGGCCGGGTGGCGCTGCGCGAGAAGTGGGCGCCGATCGTCGGTGCCGGCACCATCCAGTTCCGCCGCGAACTCAAGCCGTTCCAGCGCTTCACCCTGGAAACGCGCCTGGTGGGCTGGGTCGGCTCGCGCGGCATCATGGAGCAGCGCGTGCTGATCGGGCCCGAGCAGAAGATCGCCACCCGTGCGCTGCTGGTCACCGGCATCTACGACCGTCGCGCGCGCCAGTTCCTGGGCATGCCGAAGATGATGGAAGCGATCGGCGTGGTCACCCCACCGTCGCCGTCGCTCAGTGCAGCCGCCGAGGCGTTGCTGGCGGCCGATGCCGCGTTGAAGCTGGACGATGCCTGAGGCACGTCACCCTACCTTCGGCATGTTCTTGGTCACGCAATGGATGCCACCTCCGCCGCCGGCGATCGCATCGATATCCACCTGTTCGATCACGCGGCCGGGATACAAGTCCTCCAGCAGTTCACGGCAGTAGCCATCGGCTGCGTCGTCACCGAACTGCGGCGCGACCACCGCGCCGTTGATCGGCAGGTAGTTGATATAGCCCGTCGCCAGATCGTCGTTGTCGCGGGTATGCACGTTGTCGCGCCCGTCCAGCGGCGGCGGCAGCGTATGCACCTGCAGGCGACGGCCATCGGCATCGGTGGCCTCGCGCAGGATCTGTAGATGTTCGCGGGTCAGGTCGTAGTCGTAGGACTCCGGATCATTGTCCAGGTTGGCAATCACTACACCCGGGCGCACGAAGCGCGCATAGAAATCCACATGCGCGTCGGTGATGTCCTCGCCGGCGATGCCGGGCAGCCAGATCACCTTGCGCAGGCCCAGGTGATGCTTCAGCTCGGCCTCGATCTCCGCGCGCGACCAGTCCGGATTACGGATGCGGTTCACCCAGCAGCTTTCGGTGAGGATGGCGGTGCCATGGCCATCGACTTCGATGCCACCGCCCTCGCCCACCAGATCGCTTTCCAGCAGCGTCGCGCCGGTCACCTGTGCCAGCCAGGGCGCCACCGCGCCATCGTTGCGTGCGCTCTGCTTGCCTCCCCAACCGTTGAAGTTGAAGTCGACCAGCCCCAGCCCGCCCCTGTCGTTGGTGACGAAGCAACCGCCGTAATCGCGCACCCATATGTCATCCAGCGGCACCTCGAGGAACTCGATGTTGTCGCGGCCGCAGCGGTCCTGCGCCTGCTTCAGCTGCTCCGGGCGGCACAGCACGCTGACCGACTGGTGGCGGGCGATGGTACGGGCCAGCCGCGCCACGGCGGTGTTCACCGCATCGGCCTGCGCGCCCCAGACCCGCGGTTGCGCGGCAAAGGCCAGAAAGACACGTTCCTGCGGCCCGTGCTCGTCCGGCATGCGCCAGGGGCCCGCAGCTGGCTCCGCTGCGGATACGCGAGCCGGCAGCCCCGCCAGACCGAGGGCGGCCAGGCCGCCAAGACCGGCGGCGCCCGCCAGCTGGGTGAGGAAGTGACGACGGCTGCTCATGACGGGCTCCAGGGCCGGTGTGGAATGGAAGCTATGCTGCGCTTGCCCATCCATAAGAACAAACGATAGATTCAGCCATCAATTGAACAGTTTTACTTACCTGAAATGCTCAAGCATTGGCCACCGCTGAACGCGTTGCGTGGTTTCGAGGCCGCCGCCCGCCTGGGTAGTTTCCACAGGGCCGCCGAGGAACTGCATCTGACCCAGTCGGCCATCAGCCAGCAGATCCGGGGCCTGGAAGCCTCGCTGCAGCAGCCGTTGTTCTTCCGGCAGGGCCGCAGCGTCACCCTCACCGACGCCGGCATCGACCTGCTGGAAACCACCCAGTCCCTGCTGCGGCAGCTGGCCAGTGGCATCCGCCGGCTCGATCAGTACCGCAAGCCGAATCAACTGATCGTCAACACCAGCCCGGCCTTTGCGCGCCATTGGCTGGTGCCACGCCTGGCCGGATTCCATCGCCTGCATCCCGGTGCCGACCTGTGGCTGCTGACCAGCGAGGACGCGCCGGACATGACCACGCAGACGCTGGACGTAGCGGTACGCGATGACCTCGACTCACAGGCGCAGTGCCAGCACCGCGTGCTGCTGCAGGACCGCCTCTATCCGGCCTGCCATCCGGCCCTGCTCGCCACACCGGTGAACGAACGACTGACCCTGCATGGCGAGCGCGAAATGGATTGGAGCCAATGGCAGGTGCAGGGCGGCGCCGATGTCGGCCAGCGCCGCGAGGGCATGAATTTCTCCGAACCCGGGCAGCTGCTGGATGCCGCCTGCCAAGGGCTGGGCATCGCGCTGGTCAGCGAGCTGCTGGCGTCACGCGCCTGCGAGCAGGGCCTGCTGCAGCCGCTGGAAGAGGCACGCGTGCGTGGTCCGCGCTGGAGCTGGCTGGTGCACCAGGACAGCGCGGCCGATCCGCTGGTGATCAGTTTCTGCGAGTGGCTGCTGGCGAGTCTGCCCGCGGGAGCTACTTCTGCTGCAGCGCGCGCTTGACCGCCGCTTCGGCCAACGGCGCCATCACTGCATAGCCCTTCGCCGTGGGATGCACGCCGTCCTCGGCCAGCTGCGGATCGAGGCCACCAGCCGCATTGGCCATCGGCGTGTAGTAGTCCAGATAGACCAGCTGCTTCGCCTCGGCATAGCGCTTCAACGCCGTATTCAATGCGCGCACCTTCGGCGCAGGCGTGGTGCCCGGCATCCACGGGTACTCGCTCACCGGCAGCACGGAGGCCAGCACCACGGCGATGCCATGTGCACGGGCCAGCTCCATCATCGCGTGCAGGTTGTCTTCGATCATCGCCTGCGTGGACGGGCCGGTGTTGCCGGCGATGTCGTTGGTGCCGGCCAGGATCACCACCACCTGTGGCTTCAGTGCCAGCACGTCCTGCGGGAAACGCACCAGCATCTGCGCCGTGGTCTGGCCACTGATGCCGCGGTTGAGCCAGCCCTTGCCGGGGAAGAAACCGGCACTGCCTTCCCTGCCCCAGCCCTCGGTGATGGAGTCACCGAAGAACACTACGCGTGGCTGGCCCGGCACTGCCGCAGGCAGTCGCGCGTTCGCGTCACGATAGCGTTGCAGCTGCGGCCAATCGGCCAGGCGCTGCTGCATGAAACGAACTTCGTCGGGGCGCAGCTGGTCGATCGGCGTCTGCAGCAGCGGATTGACTGCGACGGCTTCTGCAGCGCCCAGGGGAGAAGCCAACGCGAGGCCCAGCGTCACGACGGTGGCAGCGGCAAGCTCAACAGATCCACGCATGCGGGTACTCCTGAAATCATCTTCCGCAGTCTAACGCCCCGCCCTGTGCTCAGCGTGCAGCCGTACGCGCCGCCACACCCGTGACTTTCGCCGGCATCCACATGCCCGGCGTCCAGCCGCTGGCAGCGAGGATCGCCTTCGGATTGTCCTGCTGGATCAGCGCACGCACCGCATCACGCTTGTCCTTGGCCTGCAGGTAATAGGCCTTGGCGATGCGGTAGCCCACCCAGTACCCGAGGTCGTAAGGCTCCTGCGAGCCCGGCTTGTAGTTGTACAGCCATGGCGACAGATCGGTGCTGTCCAGATCCAGCGCGAACGCGCTTTCGATATGCACTTCCCGGCCACGGGTCCAGGCCGCGTGGCGCCCGTTGCCGACGTTGCCGGAAATCAGTTCGGCGATGAACTCGGCGATGCCCTCCCCCAGCGAAACACGCAGCACCGTCGCATGCGGGTCGCCCGGCTCGAAGTCGGTCAGGCCCGTCTGCTGGATGTGCACGTACTCGTGCGCAATCACGTGCACGAAGCGGTCCTGCACATTGGGATTCATGAAATCGGCTGCGCACAGCGCTTCCAGGCCGATGATCACCCCGCTTTTCGAGGTCAGCCCGACCGGACGGCCACGGCCCACCGCGATGGTCACCGGCGGAAACGCAGCCTGCGGGTAGATCGCCTGCAGGTTGGAAAACACCTGCGTCAGGCGTTGTTTCACCGCTGGCAGTTCGGCCAGGCAGCTTCGTCCCTGCGCATACAGTTCCGGCTGGTTGGCGATGGACTCGGCAATGCGCTCGGGGGTGACCCGGCGCGCCTTCGCCAGTTCGGCCAGCCCCGCCGAACCCTCGGCCATGTATCCACGCAACTGCGCAACGCTGGGTTTGCCACCTGCGTTGTCGTACAGCGCGTAGAAGCGACTGACATCGTCAGTGACAATCTGAGGCCCGGCCGGTACCGCCGCCGTGGCCATGCCAACTGCCCCGGCACAGGCCAGGGCCAACAGGCCGCGCAGGATCATGGACATCGCTCCGTCCTTGGTGGAGTGCAGGCGAAGCGCGCAATCTATCACCCCGGCCCGGCCGCCGCAGCAAGCAGATGCGGGCACTCCGGCGCTGTGCCAGACTCGATTCGGCACCTGCCACGGAAGATGGAGCACCCCGCGATGATGATCGTTCCCGCGTACTGGGCTGAAGCCCGCCTGCAGGCCCGCTTCCGTGGCCGGCCGGTGGTGGTGCGCCGCTTCGGCTGGTCCGACGAAGGCCCTGCAGAGGCGCAGGTGCACGCCGACCGCCGCGCCAACGAAGCCCTCAATGCCATCCTCGCCGGGCAGGCGCTGCCGCGCCGCGAAGTGCGCAGCAACTACGGCGTGGAGGGCGTGCCGATCCGCGAGCAGATCGTGCAGCGCGACGGCGACGTCATCATCACCCGCAACAGCTATGGCGCACTGTGCCTCAACAGCCCGGACGTGCTGTTCGCCGACATCGACCATGCGCAGCCGCCAGCCGGCTGCGTGATGCCGGCCATTGTTGCGGCGGTCGTGCTGCTTGCCGGCGCCGTCACTGGCACGCTGCTGTGGCACTGGCTGGTGGGGCTGGTGCTGGGCGTGGCGGCGGTAGTTCTGGTCAATGCCGCATTGCTGTTGCGCCGCAGGCAGCGTCTGGCCGCCGCCGGGGGTGCCGAAGGGCTTGCGCTGCGGCGCGTGGAAGTCTTCAGCGAACAACACCCCGACTGGCATCTGCGCGCTTACCGCACGCCTGCGGGACTGCGCGTGCTGGCGATGCATGCCACCTTCTCGCCCGAGGACGAGCAGCTGCAGGCGTTCTTCAAGGCACTGGGCACCGACACCTTGTACGCGCGCATGTGCCGACTGCAGCACTGCTTCCGTGCGCGGCTGACACCGAAGCCGTGGCGCGTCGGCCTGCGTTATCGCATCCGCCCGCCGGTGGCCGCGTGGTCCGCCGAACAGGCCAACAACCCGGATCGTCTGGCCTGGATTGCGGAGTACGAAAAGAAGAGCGCCGGCTTCGCGGCCTGCGCTTATCTACGCAGTTTCGGCGATACCACCCGGGTGCATGCCAAGGCAGAACATGTGCGCGACCTGCATGACCGGCTGTCGCGCGCGCAGGACCGCCTACCGCTGGCGTGAGGGCGGGTACTCAGTCAGCGCTCCGCACGAACGGCTGCCCTGCCAGGGTAGTGCCCAGCCGCACCGCGATCTGTTGACCGTCCTTTTCGAAGATCGTCGCACATTGCCTTCCATCCTTCTGGCATCCGACTTCCGGAAAGCCGTCCAGCGACTCCGGCGCGCCCTGCGCAGGTTTTGCCCGCCAGCCTGCGGCATCCAGCAGGCGCTTGGCCTTGGCGTAAGGCATGCCGGCGATGATCCCCAGCTGCGCCAATTCGGTGGGCAATGGCTGCGCACCTGCAGTTGAGACCAGGACCAAGGACAACGTTGCAGCAAGAAGGATGGCTTTCATTGCACCGACCTGGAACGAGCTATCAGGTTCAGCCTAGACCATTTGCGCGGCGTGCGAATGTGCCGGTAACACGTCGTTACCGAGTCTCCACAGTTGATTGCATAGCACCTGCAACTGTTTACAGGCCAACGGATAGCCGAGCGTGGGCTCGGCTCTACAGCAGGATGCAGGAAGGCCGCCCGAAGGCGACCTTCTGCAAAGCGGTCGAGCAGGCTCGACGCTACTTGGCGTTCTTCACGTAGGTGTCGAACCAGTTCAGCATTTCCGCCACCAGCTGCTCGTTCGATTCCAATGCGGTGTACCAGTGCGGTTCGTTCGGCAGCATCACCAGGCGGGTGGTGCCGCCGTTGCCGCGGATCGCCTGGTAGAGCTTGCGCGACTGGAACGGCTCGGTGCCCGGGTTGGCGTCGTCCTCGCCGTGGACCAGCAGCAGCGGCAGCTTGATCTTGTCGGCATAGAAGAACGGCGAGGCCTTCAGGTACACGTCCTGCGCCTGCCAGACCGAGCGGCGTTCGTTCTGGAAGCCGAACGGGGTGAAGGTCTTGTTGTACGAACCGCTGGTCGCCACACCGGCCTTGAACAGCTTGGTGTGCGCAATCAGGTTGGCGGTCATCAGGCCGCCATGGCTGTGACCGGTCACGCCGATGCGGTTGCGGTCGACCACGCCCATGTCCACGGCCTTGTCCACCGCCGCCTTGGCGTCGGCTTCCAGCTGCTCCAGGTAGGTGTCGTAGGCGTTCTTCGGGTCACCCACGATCGGGAACGAGGCGTTGTCGATGATCGCGTAGCCGGCCAGCAGCATCAGGCGGTACGGCTGCAGGCGGGTGAAGGTCTGCTGCGAACCGGATACCTGGCCGGCCTGCGCGGCGTTGGCGAAGTCGGCCGGGTACGCATACAGGATCGCCGGCACGCGCTGGCCCTCCTTGTAGCCCGGCGGCGTGTACAGGGTGAACGACAGGTCCACGCCGTCGGCGCGCTTGTAGGTCACCAGCTGCTTCTTGATCTGGCGCACTTCCGGGGTCGGGTCGACCAGCTTGGTCAGCGCGGTCGTGGTGGACGCGAACTGCGCCTCGCCGGCCTTCGCGTCGGCCACCGCCTCACCCTGCTGCCGAATGAAGGCATTCGGCGGATCGATCACCGACTGGTGCCAGGTCAGGTAGCGCCCCGGCGTGTTGCTGAAACCGAGGAACTGTTCGTAGGCATCGGCGCTGCTGCGGAACAGGCGCTCGCTCTTCAGCGTGCCGAGGTCGAGGCGGTCGAGGAACGGACGGTCGCCCTGCGGCGAGGCACCACGGCCGCTGAGGAACACATGGTTGCCCTCACGGCGCACGACCTGCGCACCATTCGGCAGGCGGGTGAAGACCAGGTTGCCGGGGTTGCCGTACAGCTCATCGCTGGACATGTCCCACAGCAGGCGGCCTTCCTTCTTCGGCTGGTCCACATCGACGATGCGGGTCTGCATCCAGTGGCGGTTCTCGTCGTTCTCGAACTGGAACGCCACGGCCGGATCGGCGGTCCATGCGAAGCCTTCGAAGCGCTGTGCGGTGCGGGTGATCTCGACCGGCTTGCCGTTGAACGGCGCCTTCAGCATCAGCACGCGATCGCGATGCGGCACGTTGACCTTCCAGTCGCCCTTGTCCAGCGCTTCGGCATAGACCAGGGTGGCCGGATCGGTGGCACGCCAGTCGAAACCGCGCGGACCTTCCGGTACGCCGTGCACCGGCACGCGGTCGGCCAGCGGCAGGCTGGCGATCGGCGTGGACTTGCCGCTGGCGATGTCCAGCACGGCCACGTCGTTGGCGAAGCGCTGGTAGGTCACCGCATGCGAATACGGTGCCTTGATCGATTCGGTCAGCACGTGCACGCCATCGGGCGCGGCGCTGACTTCATTGAACAGCGCCGGTTGCCCGACCGGGCGCACGCGGTTGGCGACGGTATCGACCACGGCCAGCTGCGAAGTACCGTAATAGGCGAACAGCTTCTCGTCATGGACGCTGGTCAGCGTGTCGCGGGCTTCGTAGGTGCTGCTTTCGCCGCTGCTGCCCAGCGACTCCTGCGCGTCCGGACCGGTCGGCACGCCGCCATTGGACGGCGCCGGGCCCTGATTGGCCGGCACCAGCTTCACCAGCAGGTTCTGGCTGCCGCCCAGCCACTGCACGGTGTAGCCGAAGATCGGGTTCAGCTGCACGTTCGGCACCTGCTTCACCTGGCCGGTGGCCGCATCGCCCACCCACAGCTGCACGCTGGTATCGACCGCATTCTGGAAGGCGAAGTGGCTGCCATCGGCCGACCACAGCGCGCCGGTGGCGCAGCCCTGCGGCAGGTTGACCTTGGTCTCCTTGCCGCTGCCGATATCGACCAGGGTGAAGTCGGCCACGCAGGCCGGAATGCCGTAGCCACCGGGGGTGTCATGGCGGCTGCGGTTCTTCGGTTCCAGGCGCACGCCGGCCAGCTTCAGATACGGCTGGGCGACACGGCTGATCGAAGGGTAGGTCTGCGCAGTGGTCAGCAGCAGGCGCTGCCCCCCCGGGGCCACGTTCGGCGCTGGCGGCGGCGGCGCCTTCAGCACCTTGAGCAGGTGTTCCGGTGGCTTGGCGTAGTCGGCAAGCGCCGGGCCAGCGGCCAGCAGGCCGGCGGTGGCGACGGCAACGGCCGCCGCCAGAGAGGTTCGACGGATCAGCATCCTTATCCCCTGGAGTGTGAATGGGTACCCGGAATCGGGCATGGACCCGAATCTAGCACCGCAGGGGTTGTCGTGAATGGGCCGGAAGGGCTAGTGGCCGGATGGGGCAAAGTGCAGCTCCGGGAGGTGCCGGGGAACTGCCGGCACCTGCCAGGCATGGCTTGGCACTACTGCTGCGCGTGCAGGTCCCAGGTGGCCAGGTAGTCGGGGTCGACCACGATCATGCCACTGGTGTGCATGCGGTACTCCCCGGGCTCGGCTGGCTGGTACTGGTCCAGCATCGGCGGCAGGTAGCGCTCGTGGCCATCATTCTCGTCGGCCAGCACCACGCCCTCGTCGGCGCTGATGCGCAGCACCGTGCCGGCATACTGCTCCAGCCCCTTTACCTGGCCGTCGCCGCCATAGCGGGTCACACCTACCAGTACGACCTTGCCGATCATTTCCTCGACCTTGGCGTCGTCCAAGGGCGGCAGCATGGGAGTGAATTCGTCGCTCATCGGTGCACCTCCGTAGCCTGCAGGACATCGTGGATGAGGTTTCCGCTTCGCAGTGCGCGTCGCTGGCAGTCGAGCAGGTGCCCGGCCTGAAGCCTCTACATCGAGAGTGCCAGTACGCCCATGAACCCAAGGGTTCCTGGAGCACGATGCTGCCATCGCAGGCGGAAGGGACAGGTGAAGGCCGAACTCGGTCCTCGCCGATCAGGGGGTTGCACCCGCACCACGCTAGAATGCGCCCATGCGCACCGTACATGCCCTCCGCTACATCACTCCCTTGCGGGAAGGTGGCTCCCTGCCGGCCGTGGTCGAGACCGACGACGACGGCATGGCCGTGCTGAAGTTCCGTGGCGCAGGCCAGGGCCCGAAGGCGCTGATCGCCGAGCTGATCGCCGGCGAAATGGCGCGCACGCTGGGCCTGCCGATTCCGGAAATCCTGTTCGTGGAGCTGGACCGCGAGTTCGCCCGCACCGAACCGGACCCGGAAATCCAGGAGCTGATCCGTGCCAGCGAGGGCCTGAACCTGGGCCTGGACTACCTGCCCGGTGCGATCAACTACGACCCGGCGGCGATGCCGGTGGATGCCGATCTGGCCTCGCGCATCGTCTGGTTCGATGCGCTCACCAGCAATGTCGATCGCACCACGCGCAATCCGAACCTGATGGTGTGGCATCGAAAGCTGTACCTGATCGATCACGGTGCGGCCATGTACTTCCATCACGACTGGGCCAACGCCGGCGATGCCTGCGAAAAGCCGTTCGTGCTGATCCGCGACCACGTGCTGCTGTCGTTCGCCAGCCGCATCGCCGAGGTGGATGCCGAACTGGCCGCGCGCCTGACCGATGCCGAGATCGAGCGCATCGTCGGCCTGGTGCCGGACAGCTGGCTGGTCAACGAGCCGGCATTCGACAGTCCGCAGGCCTATCGCCAAGGCTACATCGACTATCTCAAGCATCGCCTGAAAGTGCGTGCGGTGTTCGTGCAGGAGGCCATCCGTGCCCACGCTGCACACGTATGACTACGCGGTCATCCGCGTGGTACCGCGGGTGGAACGCGAGGAATTCATCAACGTCGGGGTGATCGTCTCCTGTCCTGGCGCGCGTCATCTGGAGGCGGCCATCGACATCGATCCTGCGCGCCTGCGCGCCTTCGCGCCGGCGCTGGACCAGGAGGCGCTGCAGCCGTGGCTGGATGCGATCGTGGCCATCTGCCGCGGCGACGCCAGCGCCGGCCCCATCGCGCAGCTGCCCGCGCGTGCGCGCTTCCATTTCCTCACCGCCAAACGCAGTTCGGTCGTGCAGATGTCGAGCACGCATGTGGGCCGCACTGCGGACCCGGCGGGCATGGTGGAACACTTGATGACGAAGATGGTGCGGGTACCGCGCTGATGCGCCCGTCTCTCACTTCCTGGCGCGCGCCCGGTACCAGGCAATGAGTGCACAGGCTACCGCAGCGGAAATCAACACCCACCCGGCTGCTGCCTGTCCATGCAGGTAGCCTTGTGCATACGCAGCACTGGTACCTTCGCTGGCCATCGCCGGGACACCCCTGAGTATCACGTGCACCCCGCGCAGCAGGAGCACCATGCTGGCGACCAGACACACCACGGGAAGGAATCGGCTCATGGCCCGATTCTGGTCCGCCAACTGCCCCAGCGTCAACATCGCTGCAGCACAGTCGCTCGGGGCTACAACGGCACTCTTCGCGCGATGTAGTTGACCACGTTGCTGATCGCATCCGGATCGACATTGGCCAGGCCAACGATCACATAGCCCTGTGCGGGCATCACCACGATGGCACTGTTCGATCCGGGCGCACCGCCTTCGTGGCCGTACTGGTGCTCCCTGCCCTTGCCCTGCACCACGAAGCCGAATCCATACCAGCCCTTGTGGTTCTGCGCCGTGGTGGCCTGCTGCAGCAATGCAGGTGAGACCAGCTTTCCACTGCGCAATGCCTCGGCGAACTTCACCATGTCGCCCACCGCGCTGTAGCCACCACCGGCTGACATGCCGCGCCAGGGCAGCGACTTCGTTTCACGGACCCATTGCCCGTCCTTCTTCGTGTAGGCGACGGCACGCTGCGGGACGTTCACTGTTTCCGGTTCGAAGCCGGTGCCCATCATGCCCGCCGGGCGCAGGATGTGTTGCTCCACATAGGCGTAGTACGACTGCCCGGAGACGACCTCGATGATCCGCCCAAGCACGATGAAGCCATAGTTCGAGTAGCTGTCCTGGCTGCCTGGCGTGAATTGCGGCGCATCCTTGGCAAAGCGCCGCACGTAGTCATCCAGCGTCTTCAACGACGCGGAATACTGTTCGAAATCGTCGCCGAAGAAGTCGCCCAGGCCACTGGTGTGTGACAGCAGCTGGCGAACGGTTACGCTGTTGGCAACGGCCTTGTTCGGATAGTCCGGCAGGCAACTGCCGATCGTGTCATCGAGACTGAGCTTGCCGTCCTGCACCAGCTGCAGGACGGCCACTGCGGTGAACATCTTGTTGGAGGACGCAAGGCGGAACTGTGTATCCACGTCCACTGGAATGCCAGCGGTGCGATCGGCATCGCCACCGCGCCAGTCCAGCAGCACCTTGCCATTCTGCGCCACCTGCAATGCACCCGACAGCGCGTCCTGCGCCCGCAGCGCCTCCAGCCTTGCCGCGGCATCAGCCATCAGCGCAGGCAATGCAACCCGTGCCGGCTTGTATTTGTCCGGCGTTTCAGTGCCCTCGATCTGGAACTGCTTCACGTGCGACGGGTTGGCCGGGTCCATGACCGCCGTCACCCACATCGCACGTTCGCTCAGCTGGCCCATCACCAGCAGCTTCGCCTGGTCGGGCGCGCGCTCGAGTGTTTCCAGAACGCTCAGCGGGCCCGTGCTCTCGCGGAACTCGAGATAGTCCTTGGGCGTGCTGCCCTCCTGCTTGGCATATCTGTCGGCGAATGCCTGCAACCCCTCGAGGCTGCCCGCATTGAAGGCGGCAAGCCAGTCATCGATGGCATCCCGCGCGCGTGGATGTTCGCGCTCGGAAGATGCTGCGCCAACTGCCGGAAATGCCGAGGCGGTCACCAGGACCAAACAGGCCAGCGCATTGCAGAGAAACAGGCGTCCAACAGCCCTCATGGCAATTCCTTTGCGGGTATCCCTGGGCGCATCCTAGACGATGGATCGGCCCGCCGCATCCACGCTAGGGACGCTGCCGCACCACCTCGACGGTGACGTTGAATGCCTCGATGCTATGCCATTGGCCCCGTTCGTACGGCAGCGATTCCACCCCCATGCCGATCTGATACCTCACCGCATCCGGACCTTCGCGCCAGTAGTAGGGTGCGCCGTTGCTCCAGCCACAACAGACGTAGCGCAATGCAGGCAGGCCGAATGCCGTGTGCAGATAGGCTTCGACCTGCGCCGCTTGCGCGCCTGAAACACGATAGTGGGCCTCCATCGGCTTGATGTAGGACACGTCATCCTGGCTGCAGCTTACATACTGCAGTTCCGGAGGCTTCCGGCCCATTGCCTGCAGGAAATCCTGGCATTCAGTATCAGGTCGCGCCAGGCCATCCGCGCGCCCTTGCACCTCCCACTCGGCCAACGCCTGCGCAGGCGTCTGCTGCGCAAGCACGCTGGCGCTGGAAAATGACGCCAGCAGCAGGACGCGGGCGGCATGCTGCGGCAACGGGAGAGACATCACGGGGCGAGTCCTTCGCATGGGAGCACAGGAATGCTGATCGATGCCACGCTATCGCCTTGCCATCGTCTGCTCTGTGAAACGCGCCACGCAGAAGTCCAGGAAGCTGCGCAGCTTGGGCGTCAGCTGGCGGTCGCGCGGATACACCAGGTTGATCCACGTCGATACCGGCACGTGGTCCGGCAGCACTTCCACCAGTTCACCACGCGCCAGCGCAGCGGCAAGCATTTCGTAGGGCTGCAGGATCAATCCCAGCCCACCCACGGCCGCTGTCAGCAGCGGCTCGGCCTGGTTGACCATGAAGCGACTGGACACCGGCACGGTCAGCACGCTGCCATCGGCATCGCGGAAACTCCAGCGTGTGCGGATGATCGAATGCGCGAAGCCCAGGCACTCGTGGCGGCTCAGGTCATTGGGATGGGTGATGGCCGGGCGCGAAGCCAGGTAGTCCGGCGAGGCACATAGGACGAGCGGATACGGCCCCAGCCGTCGCGCCACCAGCCCGCTGTCGGCCAGGTCACCGGTACGGAACACCAGGTCGTAGCCGTCCTCGACGATGTCCACCAAGCTGTTGGACAGATTCAGATCGACCTGCACATCCGGGTACTGCTGCATGTAAGCCACCACCGCCGGGCCCAGTGCGTGCACGCCGAAGGTGACCGGCGCGCTGATGCGCAGGCGCCCCATCGGCCGTCCACGCGCCACTTCCGCCAATTGCTCGGCGCCCTCCACTTCCTCCAGGATCACCCGCGCCCGCGCAAGGTAGGCCTGGCCGAAGTCGGTCAGGCTCTGCTTGCGCGTGGTGCGGTTGAGCAGGCGCATGCCCAGGTGCTGCTCCAGCGCCTGGATATGCTTGCCGACCAGCTGCGGCGACAGGTCCAGTGCCTCGGCAGCGGCGGCGAAGGAGCCGACCTCGGCCACCTTGGCGAAGGTCCGCAGGGGAGCGATCAGGTCCATTGCAAACAATTGTTCTTCAATGAAAAACCAGATTACCCCTTATTCTGGATGCAGACTACGCGCACAGTAGCCGTGACCCTTTCGCCGGCGCCCTCGTCGGCCCTTCCTCGGAGCCCCCATGAGCCAGATTGTCCGCATCCACGAATATGGCAGTGCCGATGTGCTGCGCATCGACGATATCGACGTTCACGCCCCCGCCCCTGACGAAGTCCAGATCCGGGTGAAGGCAATCGGCCTGAACCGCGCCGAGGTGATGTTCCGCAACGGCGCCTATCTGCAGGAAGCGCAGTTCCCCAGCCGGCTGGGCTATGAGGCCGCTGGCGTGATCGAAGCGGTCGGCAGTGCGGTGAGCGGCTTCACTGCTGGCGATGCGGTCAGCGTGATACCGCCACTGGACATCGCGCGCTGGGGCACCTATGGCGAGCTGGCCAACGTGCCGGCACGACTGGTGGTCAAGCACCCACAGGCGTTGGACTTTGAAACGGCGGCCGCGGTGTGGATGCAGTACGTCACCGCCTGGGGCGCGCTGCTGGAACAGGCTCATCTGGCCGCCGGGGATTTCGTCATCATTACCGCCGCCAGCAGCAGCGTCGGCCTGGCCGCCATCCAGATCGCCAATGCAGTAGGCGCCACGCCGATCGCGGTCACCCGTGGCCCGGGCAAGCGCCAAGCCCTGCTCGATGCCGGTGCCGCCCACGTCATCGCCACCCAGGAGCAGGATCTGGTGACCGAAGTGGCGCGCATCACCGGCGGTGCCGGTGCCCGTGTGGTGTTCGATCCGATCGGTGGCCCGCAGTTCGTGCCGCTCACCGAAGCGATGGCCCGTGCCGGCATCCTGCTGGAGTACGGCGCGCTGAGCAGCGAACCCACGCCGTTCCCGCTGTTCAACGTGCTGGGCAAGTCGCTGACGCTGAAGGGCTATCTGTACTCGGAAATCGTTTCTGACGATGCCGCACTGGCCCGCGCCAAGGCGTTCATCGTCGATGGCCTGGACAAGGGCACGCTGGCGCCAAAGATTGCCAAGGTGTTCCCGTTTGCGCAGATCCAGGAGGCACACCGTTACCTGGAATCGAACGAGCAGATCGGCAAGGTGGTGGTGACGGTGTGATCCAGCGTCATGCAATGGGGGTGGATCATCGCCCCCATTGCGGTTACCTGGGCAACGCAAACGCCATCACATAATCGCCGTTTGGGGTTTCCATGAAATGGTGGCCACCGGCCATGATCACTACGTACTGGCGCCCGCCCTGCTCGTACACCATCGGGTTGGCCTGGCCGCCCGCGGGCAGCTTGGCATGCCACAGTTCCTTGCCGGTCTTCAGGTCGATGGCACGCAGCAGGTCATCGGTGGCAGCGGCGATGAAGATCAGGCCGCTGGCGGTGATCACCGAACCACCATTGTTCGGCGTGCCGATCTCGATCGGCAGGCCGGAACGGATGCCGAACGGTCCGTTGCCGCGCGCACTGCCGAATGGACGGTCCCACAGCAGCTTGCCGGTACGCAGGTCGATGGCACGGATACCGCCATAGGGCGGCTGCTTGCACAGCAGGCCGGTGAACGGCAGCCGCCAACCAGCGTTGACCTGGATGCCATACGGCGTGCCCACCTGCGGGTCGCCCGCGCCTTCTGCACCGCCCTTGTCGAACCGGATCTTCTCGCGTGGCAGCCAGCCCAGCCGGTCGGCCTCGGCGCGTGGCACCAGCCGGTTGTAGTTGGGCATGTCGTTGTAGTTGGCGACGATCACGCCGCGGCGCGTATCGATGGACACGCTGCCCCAGTCCGAGCCGCCGTTGTAGCCAGGGTACTCGATGGAATGGCGCTCGCTGCTCGGCGGCGTGTAGAAGCCTTCGTAGTACGCCTTGCGGAACTGGATGCGGCAGACCAGCTGGTCGATCGGGGTGATGCCCCACATGTCGCGCTCGGTCAGGTCATGTTCGCGGCGCAGCGTGTGGTACAGCGAAAACAGCTGGGTGGGTGAACGCTGCTCGGGTTCGACGCCGCCGACCGGCACCTTGCGCTCTTCGGCGGCGGTCAGCAGCTGGCCGTTGCGGCGATCGAGGATATAGAGGTCGCCCTGCTTGGTCGGCAACAGGATCGCCGGCACCTTGCCCGCCGCCGTCGGGTAGTCGATCAGGCTGGCCTGCGAACCCAGGTCGTAGTCCCACACATCCTTGCGCACCGCCTGGAAATGCCAGACCGGCTTGCCGGTGGCCACGTCGATCGCCACCAGCGAGGTTGCATAGCGGTTCTGGCTCTCCGTGCGCGAGCCACTCCAATAGTCTCCCGCAGAATTGCCCAGCGGCAGGTAGACCAGCCCCAGTGCTTCATCACCGGTGGCGGTGGTCCACATGTTGGGTGTGCCGCGCGTATAGGTCTGCTCGCGCGGCGGCAAGCCGCTGCGCTCGGGCTGGTCCATGTCCCATGCCCAGCGCAGCTTGCCGGTGATGGCATCGTAGGCCTGGATCACGCCCGAGGGCGCATCGCGGCGCTGTCCGTCGAGCACCTGATGACCGGTCACGATCACGCCGCGCACGATGGCCGGCGGCGAGGTGATCGACACATAGCCCGGCGGCACTTCGCCCATGCCCAGGGTGATGTCGACCTGGCCGTTGTTGCCGAAATTCGCGCACGGGCGGCCACTGTCCGCATCCACCGCGATGATGCGCCCATCCAGCGTGCCTTCGATGATGCGCGCCCAGCATGCCGGACGACTGCCCGGTGCAACACTGCGGGTGATGCTGGGCGGCGGTTCCGGCAGCGCCAGATCAGCGGCGACATCGGCCAATGCCGCATCAGCAACGGTCGGCGTGCTGGGCTGCTCGTAATAGCTCACACCGCGACAGGCAGCGGTATAGGGAATCGAAGCATCCTTCACCCTTGGATCGAACCGCCACAGCTCCTTGCCGCTGGCGGCGTCGAGTGCGATCAGGCGGTTGCGCGCGGTGCACAGGTACAGGCGACCGCCAATCTTCAGCGGCGTGGTTTCCGCGCCCCAGCGCTTCCTCGGCATATCGCCGGTACGGAACTGCCAGGCCGGCTGCAGCGTGGCCACATTGGCCGGGGTGATCTGCTGCAGCGGCGAATAGCGGGTGGCCGCATTGCTGCGGCCCCACGCCGGCCAGTCGCCCTCGGCGGGCTGGTCAGCCGGCTGCAGGCCCGTGGTATCGCGCGTAGGTTCCAGTCCGGCGCTGACCGCGCCTTCCGGGAACGGCAGGTGCCCGTCCACTTCACCATGCGGCGCAAAGGCCAGGCCGAAGGCAGCTACGAACACCAGCATCAGCACGCCCGCCACGCTGCGCGACAGGCGCTTGGACACCGGTTCGCGCAGGGTCGGTGCGAGCAGCGCCACCACGATGCCCAGGGCCGTAATGAGGCCCAGGCGCGGCACCCAACGCCAGTAGTCGCTGCCCGACTCCCACCAGGTCCACAGCAGTGTGCCGATGAACACCAGCGCGTACAGCAGCGCGCCGCTGCGACGGTTGCCGAACAGCAGGAGGCCGCTGGCCAGCAGGCCGAGCCCGGCGATGGCGTAGTACGCCGAGCCGCCAAGGCTGAGCAGCCATGCGCCGAGCCCGCCGATGACCAGGCCGAGCACGACCAGCAACAGCGACAGCACGGTCACCAGCGGATGGCGCGGGGTTCGGACAGGAGCAGGATCGGACGGCGGCGTGACGGACATCGTCGATCTCCGGGGGCAGCATGCGCCCTTATCCCACCGCCGGCGTGAAGCGCGCGCGTATGTGTGGCGTCCGGATACGACGACGCCGGCACAGGGCCGGCGTCGTCGGGTACTTCAGGCTCGCGGCAGGATCACTCCTGCGCGGCGTCCTCGCTGCTGGCCGCAGCCGGGGCGCCGTCGGTCGTGGCCGGGGCGGCAGCCGCCACCTCGTCCTCGTCCTCTTCGATGGAGGCATCCATGCGCTCCACCGCCTGCAGCTTCTCGTCCTTGGACAGGCGGATCAGGGTGACGCCCTGGGTGTTGCGGCCGACGCGGCTGATTTCCGAGCCACGCGTACGCACCAGGGTGCCGCCATCGGAGATCAGCAGGACTTCGTCGCTGGAGCCCATCAGCACCGCGGCGACCAGCTTGCCGTTGCGCTCGGTGGTCTGGATGCCGATCACGCCCTGCGTACCACGGCCCTTGCGCGGGTAGTCCGGCAGCGGGGTGCGCTTGCCATAGCCGTTCTCTGTGGCGGTGAGGATGTACTGCACGCTGGTGTCGTCAGCGCCGTCGATCACCGCATCGCCATTGGCGGCGGCTTCTTCGACACCGTTGTCGTCCTCGTTCTCGTCCTCGATGCCACCGGCACTTTCGGCCACGATCAGGCTGACCACTTCCTCGCCGGCCGGCATCTTGATGCCACGCACGCCGGTCGCGGTACGGCCCATCGAGCGGACCTTGTCCTCGCCGAAGCGCACGGTCTTGCCGTTGGAGGCGAACAGCAGGATGTCGCGCTCGCCGTCGGTCAGGCCGACGCCAACCAGCGCGTCGCCCTCGTCGAGGTTGATCGCGATCTTGCCGCGGGCCAGACGGAAGGCGAACTCGCCCAGCGGGGTCTTCTTGACCGTACCGTTCTTCGTGGCGAAAAACACGAACTGGCCATCGGCGTACTCGCGCACCGGCAGCACGGCCTGCACGCGTTCGCCCGGTTCCAGCGGAATCCAGTTGATGATCGGACGGCCACGAGCGTTGGAACCGGCTTCGGGCAGCTGGTAGACCGGCAGCCAGAACACCTTGCCCGAACTGGTGAAGGTCAGCAGCGTGTCATGCGTGTTGACCAGCCACAGCTGTTCGATGAAATCCTCTTCCTTGGTCGCCGCCGCACTACGGCCACGGCCGCCACGGCGCTGCGCGCGGTACACGCTCACCGGCTGGCGCTTCACGTAACCGGCGTGCGACACGGTGACCACCACGTCTTCCGGCGCGATCAGGTCGAGGATGTCCAGGTCTTCTTCGCTGTGGCGGATCTCGGTACGACGCTCGTCGCCGAACTCGGCCTTGACGCTGACCAGCTCTTCGCGGATCACCTGCAGCAGGCGGTCGGGGTCTTCCAGGATGTGGATCAGCCCGGCGATCACTTCCAGCAGCTGCTTGTACTCGTCGGTCAGGCGGTCCTGCTCCAGCCCGGTCAGGCGGTGCAGGCGCATTTCCAGGATCTGGGTGGCCTGGATCTCGGTCAGCTGGTAGCCGCCCTCGATCAGGCCCACGCCCTTGGGCAGGTCTTCCGGACGCGAGGCTTCGGCACCGGCGGCGCCCAGCATCGCACCGACCAGGCCCGGCTCCCACACGCGCGCCAGCATGCGCTCGCGTGCTTCGTTCGGGTTCGGCGAGGTCTTGATCAGTTCGATCATCTCGTCGATGTTGGCCAGCGCGACGGTCAGGCCTTCCAGCACGTGGGCACGGGCACGCGCCTTGCGCAGCTCGAACACGGTGCGGCGGGTGACCACTTCGCGACGGTGGCGGACGAACGCCTCCAGCATCTGCTTGAGGTTCATCAACTGCGGGCGGCCATCGACCAGCGCCACCATGTTGATGCCGAACACCGATTCCATCTGCGTCTGCTGGTACAGGTTGTTCAGCACAACCTCGGCAGATTCACCGCGCTTGATCTCGATGTAGATGCGCATGCCGTCCTTGTCGGACTCATCGCGCAGCTCGCTGATGCCTTCGATCTTCTTTTCCTTGACCAGCTCGGCGATCTTCTCGATCAGACGCGCCTTGTTCACCTGGTAAGGAATCTCGGTGACGATGATCGATTCGCGGCCGTTGTCGGCCACTTCGATATCGGCCTTGGCACGGATGCGCACGCGGCCACGGCCGGTGCGGTAGCCGGCGACGATGCCGGCGGTGCCATTGATGATGCCGGCGGTCGGGAAATCCGGACCCGGGATGTATTCCATCAGGCCGTCGACGTCAATTTCCGGGTTGTCGATCAGCGCGATGCAGGCGTTGATCGATTCGCTCAGATTGTGCGGCGGGATGTTGGTCGCCATGCCCACCGCGATACCGGCCGAACCATTGACCAGCAGGTTCGGGAACCGGGTCGGCATGACCGTCGGCTCCAGTTCCTTTTCGTCGTAGTTGGGCTGGAAATCGACGGTTTCCTTGTCGATGTCGGCCATCAGCTCATGCGCGAGGCGCGACATGCGCGCTTCGGTGTATCGCATCGCTGCGGCGGAGTCGCCGTCGATGGAGCCGAAGTTACCCTGGCCATCGACCAGCATGTAGCGCAGCGAGAACGGCTGTGCCAGGCGCACCAGCGTGTCGTACACCGACTGATCGCCATGCGGGTGGTACTTACCGATGACGTCACCGACGATACGCGCCGACTTGAAGTAGGGCTTGTTGCTGTGCGCGTTCAGTTCATTCATCGCGAACAGCACGCGGCGATGCACCGGCTTGAGGCCGTCGCGCGCATCCGGGAGCGCGCGGCCCACGATCACGCTCATGGCGTAATCGAGGTAGCTCTTGCGCATCTCGTCTTCCAGGTTGACCTGGATGATTTCCTTGGCGGTTTCTGCCATTCGGGTTCCGTTGTCTGGTAGCGGTCCAGTCCGGCGCAGCCCTCTGCGGGAGGGGGTCGTGCCGGAACCTCGATTCAACCTGTGGATACTACCACAACAGGCCGTTTTCCGCCTCCCTTTACGGGGATTTTACCGGCACAAATCAGGAACTTAGGGCCCCATACCGCCCCTGTAGAGCCGAGCCCATGCTCGGCTGCGGCGGATTCGCTGGCTGAGCCGAGCGTGGGCTCGGCTCTACAGACATCCGCGACCCTGCCCGCCTCAGCCGCCGAAGGCGGCGCGCATGTTGTCGGCGGTCGGGTTCAGGATCACGCCGCGCTCGGTCACGATGGCATCGATCAGCTCGCCCGGAGTGACGTCGAACACCGGGTTCCAGGCGGCGATGCCCTCGGCCACGGTGCGGGTACCGCCCACGCCGTACAGCTCGCCCGGATCGCGCTGCTCGATCTCGATCTGGCTGCCGTCCACAGTTTCCATGTCCACCGTCGAGGACGGCGCCACGACCATGAACTTCACGCCGTGGTGGCGCGCGGCAATGGCCAGCTGGTAGGTACCGATCTTGTTGGCGGTATCGCCATTGGCGCAGATGCGGTCCGCACCCACGATCACCCACTGCACAGCACCGGTCTTCATCAGGTGCGAGGCGGCCGAATCGGCAATCAGGGTGGCGTCGATGCCATCCTGCTGCAGCTCCCACACCGTCAGGCGCGCGCCCTGCAGCCACGGCCGGGTCTCGCCGGCGAACACGCGGGCAATGCGGTGCTGGGCCATGCCGGCACGGATCACGCCCAACGCGGTACCGAAGCCGGCGGTGGCCAGCGAGCCGGTGTTGCAATGGGTCAGCACGCCGCTACCGGCCTCGATCAGGCCGGCGCCCAGCGCACCCATGTGGCGGTTGGCGGCCAGGTCTTCCTCGGCGATGGCCTGCGCCTCCGCTGCCAGCAGAGCCTTCCAGTCGGCACCGGCGGCATTCAGGCAGCGGCGCATGCGCGCCAGCGCCCAGGCCAGGTTGACAGCGGTCGGGCGCGACGCGTTCAAGCGCTGCAGCGCCGGCTCCAGCTGCTGCAGCGCATGCGCGCCATCAGCGGCCTGCACGTCACGTGCGGCCAGCACCACGCCCCAGGCCGCGGCAATGCCGATGGCCGGCGCGCCACGCACGGTCAGCGCGTGGATGGCGGCGGCAACCTCGTCACTGTCATGGCAGACCACGTGCTCGACCACGAACGGCAGCTTGCGCTGGTCCAGCAGTTGCAGGGCATCGCCGGTCCAGAGGATCGGGCGGATGTGGTCATAACGGGCGTAGTCGATGTCGGAGGCAGTGTTCATGGGCCCATTGTAGGGCCACGCCCCGCGCGGTTGGAGCCTGCCCCGGCTCAATTCACCGAGAATTCGGCGCGGCAGCCGCCGTCCACCCAGATCCCGTTGCGGTTCCAGCCCCAGGTGTTACCTTCCTCGCACGGGGTGCTGGACAACTGTTCGGTGACGACGGCGCCGACCGAAATGCTCGCGCCACAGAAGCGGCGCTTCTTCGACTTCGACTCGCAGGTCAGGCGGCGCGGCACGTCGACAAAACGGCCGTCCTCGTCCGCCACTTCGAAATCGCCCTGGCAACCACGGCTGGTCCAGACTTCATTGCGCTTGTAGCCCCAGCCCTGCCCTTCGCGGCACGGCAGCACCGAGAGCTGGCGCAGCAGGCGCACCGGCGCCCCGTCCAGGCGCACCGGGCAACTCTGCGGGCGGCCATTGGATTCGCAGCGCACCACACGGCGGACCAGGCGCTTGCCTTCCGTTGCCGCAGGCGCTGCACCTTGCGCTCGACGCGCACGGAACTCGGCCCGGCAGCCCAGGGTGACCCACACGCCACTGCGGTCGGTGCCCCACTCGCTGCCACGGATGCAGCTGTTGCTGGACAGCTGGCGCACAAGGTCGATGCCATTGCTGACGTCGATATCGCAATGCACCCAGCCCATGTCGCGCGATTCGCAGGTCACCACTTCGCCGTCATAGCCCGCCTGCTGGGCCGACGCCGATGACGGCAGCCAGGCACCCCAGAGCGCGATGGAGTACACCGGTGCAGCGACAACCGCAAACCACTTGACCAAAGCCTTCCCCAGCAGGAATGGATGAACTGCGTGCCAGTGTCCGGCATCTGCCGTGATAAGAGCATCATCCCGCTTACCGAAGCAAGCGCAGAAACGCGGAATTCCGTTCAGTCTTCGATGTTCAGGAACGTGCGCACCGCGCTCACGCGTGGGCGAAGTCGTAGGCCAGCACATCGGCGATACGCGGCGTGCGGTTCATCGCCATCAGCAACCGATCAACACCCACCGCCACGCCGGCGCAGGCAGGCATCGAGGGCAATGCGGCCAGCAATGCTTCGTCCAGTGCCGGCTGCACCTGGCCGCGCTCATGGCGGCGCTGCAGGTCGCGCTGGAAACGCGCACGCTGCTCGTGGGCGTCGTTCAGTTCGTGATAGCCGTTGGCCAGTTCCACTGCCCCCAGGTACAGCTCGAAACGCTCCGCCAGCGGCGGCGTGCCTGCACGGATGCGTGCCAGTGCGGCCTGGCTGGCGGGCCAGTCATGGACCACGGTCATCACTGTGTCATCGAAGTGCGGCTGGATGCGATGGGTCATCAACAGGTCCAGCCAGTCATCGCGGGTCAGCCCGACCGGGTCGATGTGCACCTCGCCCAGCGCGGCACGCAGCGCGGCCTCATCAGCATCGAACGGATCCACGCCCACATGCTGCTGGAACAGCTCGCGGTAGCTGAGCACACGCAGCGTCGCACTGCGCCCGACCAGAGCCAGCGCCTGGCCAACCAGCTCGGCGGTTTCCTGCACCAGGCGATGGTGGTCCCAACCGACCCGGTACCACTCCAGCATGGTGAACTCCGGATTGTGGCGGCCGCCCGCCTCGCCATTGCGGAACACCCGGCCCAGTTCGTAACAGTCACCCACGCCCGCCGCCAGCAGGCGCTTGAGCGGATACTCCGGCGAGGTGCGCAGCCAGCGGCGGCGTCCGCCGGCATCGACATGGCCGGTGAAATCGGTATGGAAGCTGTCGATATTCGGCTCGGTGTTGCCGGCCACCGACAGGATCGGCGTCTCCACCTCCAGCACGTCGCGCTCGGCGAAGAAGCGGCGCACCAGCGCATTGAGCGCGGCGCGCTGCTGCAGCATGCGCAGCAGGGCCTCGCTCACAGGATGCCCTCCGGGCGCGGGTGGTCCAGCGGCAGAGTCAGCAGATCGCGGGTGTCATCGATGTAGCCGCTGGCCAGGTACAGGCGCCGGGCCAGTTCGTTGTGGTGGTTCACTTCCAGGCGCAGGCGACTGACGCCACGACCCCGTGCGCGCTGTTCGCAGATGGCCAGCGCCTGCTTGCCGCGGCCACGACCGCGCGCGCGATGGCTCAGGTACAGCTCGTCCAGCAGCATGAAGTGGCCGCCCTGCTCCAGGCTGAAGCCCATCGCGATCACTGCGTAGCCGACCACCTCGCCCGCCTCGTCCAGCCACAGCAGTACTTCGCCATTGCGCGGGTCAGCCAGCAGCGCATCCACACCGCGACGCACGCGCGCGTCATCGAAGTCGATCCTGTCTTCGGCGTAGAACTCGCGCATCAACGCGATCAGCAGCTCTTCGTCAGCTCGGGTAGCCAGGCGGAAATCCAGCGGGGCGGTCTGCATCGGTGTTCCTTTGTGTTTCATGCCGGGCGCAGGGGCACCCGGCGGGGTCATCATTCGTGTTCGGCAAGATAGGCCAGCAGGCGGTCTTCGTCCCACACCGGCACGCCCAGCGACTGTGCCTTGTCCAGCTTGGAGCCTGCCTCTGTACCGGCCACCACAAAGCTGGTCTTCTTCGAGACGCTGCCGGAGACCTTGGCGCCCAGCGCCTCCAGGCGCTCCTTGGCGGCATCGCGGGTGAGCTGCGCCAGGGTGCCGGTGAGCACCACGGTCTGCCCGTCCAGCGGGCCCGCAACGATCTCGGCCAGCGCCGGCGCCTTGGCCAGGATCTGCTGCATCGCCTTCTCGGCGGCCAACAGCATCGCGCCATGGCCTTCGGCGTCCAGCCACTCCGCTAGACCGCGCGCAGTGTCGTCCGGTAGGCCGGCGTTGACGAACTGGCCATGCTCGGCGTCGAGCACCGCCTGCGCGCCAGGCAGCGCAGCCACCAGCTTTTCCGCGCGCAGGCGGGTAATGCCGGGGATCTCCGACTCGACCAACAGCTGCGCCAGATCCAGGCCCTCGCGCAGCTTGGCACTGGGCGCGTGCACATCGCTGATGCGCACCTGGCCAACCTGCAACAGGTCATCGATGGCCTGCTGGTTGCCCTGCTGCTCGAAGAAATGGCCGAGCGAGCGCGCCACTTCGCCACCGATGTCCGGCACACGCTTGAACAACGGCCACGGCAGATGGCGGATCAGCTCCAGGTCACCGAACCACTGCGCCAGCGCCTTGGCCGTGCTTTCGCCCACATGCTCGATGCCGAGCGCGAACAGCAGGCGCTCCAGCGTGGCATCACGACTGGCGTCGATCGCCGCGATCAGGTTGTCGGCCCACTTGGTGGCGATCTTCTTCGTGTTCCATTCGAAGCTAGCCGGCTGCACCAGCGCCCGCGCACGCCAGCCCGGATCGTTGCCGTCCAGCTTCAGCACCGCATTGAGCACCGCACCACTGCCCTCGGCGGGCAGGTGCAGCTTCAGCGCAGCGGCCAGTGCTGACGGATCCTCGGCGTCCAGTACCAGTTTCAGGTGCAGCAGCTGGTCACGGCTGAGGCGGTACAGGTCGGCCACGCTCTTGACGATGCCGGCGTCGACCAGGGTTTCGATGTACTTGTCACCCAGGCCATCGATGTCCATCGCGCGGCGCGAGGCGAAATGGGCGATGGCTTCCTTGCGCTGCGCCGGGCAGGACAGTTCGCCCGAACAACGCCACGCCGCTGCCCCCTCCTCACGCACGATCTCCGAGCCACAGACCGGGCAGCGCGTCGGCATCTGCCACGGCGCGGTGCCCTGCGGGCGGCGGTCGAGGATGACGCTGACCACTTCGGGAATGACATCGCCAGCACGGCGCACGATCACGCTGTCGCCGACGCGCACATCCAGGCGTGCGATCTGGTCGGCGTTGTGCAGCGTGGCGTTGGACACGATCACGCCGGCCACAGCCACCGGCGCCAGGCGCGCGACCGGTGTGGCCGCACCGGTACGGCCGATCTGGATCTCGATCGCCTCCACCGTGGTGCTCTGCTCCTGCGCCGGGAACTTGTGCGCGATGGCCCAGCGCGGCGCGCGCGAAACGAAGCCCATCGCCTGCTGACCCGCACGGTCATCGAGCTTGTAGACCACGCCATCGATATCGAACGGCAGGCCATCGCGGCGCTCACCGATGTCGCGGTAGTAGCCGAGCAGGCCGTCGGTGCCGTCCACCACCTTGCACAGCTCACTGACCGGGAAGCCCCAGGTACCGAGCTGGGCCAGGGTGCCCGAATGGGTGTCCGGCAGTTCGCCGCCCTGCACTTCGCCGGTGCCGTAGGCGAAGAAACTCAGCCTGCGCTGCGCACTGATCTTCGGATCGAGCTGGCGCAGCGAGCCGGCCGCGGCGTTGCGCGGATTGGCCAGCACCTTGCCACCGTGCTGGCGTGCACGTTCGTTGTAGGCCTCGAAATCGGCGCGCGCCATGTAGACCTCGCCGCGTACCTCCAGCACATCTGGCCAGTCCTTGCCGTGCAGGCGCTTGGGAATGTCACCGATCTCGCGCAGGTTGGCGGTCACGTCCTCGCCGGTACTGCCATCGCCACGGGTCGCGCCGAGCACGAAATGACCCTCTTCGTAGCGCAGGCTGATCGCCAGGCCGTCCATCTTCGGCTCGGCCGAGAACCGCAGGCTGCGACGACCCAGGCGCTCATCGATGCGGCGCACGAAATCGGCCACTTCTTCATCGCTGAAGGCATTGGACAGCGACAACATCGGTACCGCGTGGCGCACCTCCGGGAAACGGCCGGAGGGCCGCGCACCGACCTGCTGGGTCGGGCTGTCGGCACGGGCCAGTTCCGGGTGCTCGCGCTCCAGCGCTTCCAGCTCGCGCACCATCCGGTCGTAGTCGACGTCAGGGATCTCCGGCGCGTCCAGCTCGTGGTAGGCGCGGTTGGCCTGGGCGATCTGCCGGCGGAGGTCTTCGGCGCGTTCGGCTGGGCTGGGGCTCATCGGGATCCGGTGGTTCTGGGATGGCCGGGAATTCTACCGCGCCCGGCCGTCAGGCCCGGTAACGGCCCCGCTTCTGTAGCGTCGAGCCATGCTCGACTGCCCCCCCCCTCCGCTCTGGCAGGTGCCAACCGTCTCCCTCGTTCCGGTAGGTGCCAACCTTCTCCCCGCTCCGGTAGGTGCCAACCTTGGTTGGCACGTCTGTAGTCGAGCACGGCTCGACGCTGCAAATGCAGCTTGCCGCCCACCCTCACCGGCGCTAGCGTGCGACGGTCTGCCCTTCGGAATCCTGCCCGTGCCCCCGCTCGCTTCCCGTCGACGCTTCCTGCAACTGGCCGGTGCTGGCCTCGCCGTCGCCGGCAGCGGGCTGCCGCAGCTCGGCCATGCCCAACCCGCGACAGCCGCCGCCCCCGCCCCCGCCGAAGGTGCGGTGCTGCTGAATTTCAACGAATGCCCCTACGGTCCCTCGCCCGCAGCCCAGCAGGCGGCACGCGACAGCATCGCCGGTTGCGGCCGCTACCGTTTCGCACTGGCCGGACAGGTGCGCGACGCCTTCATCGAACAGGCACGCATTCCGGCTGATCACGTGCGGTTGTATCCGGGTTCCAGCGAACCGCTGAACCGTGCCGCCGTGCTATGGACCGGCCCGCTGGCGGGACTGGTAGTCGCCGACCCGACCTTCGAGACGCTGGGCGAGGTCGCCGCCGCACACGGTGCGCACGTGCAGAAAGTGCCGCTGCGCGACGACGGCGCACATGACCTGCGTGCAATGGTTGCCGCCGCGCATGCACGCCCGACCGGACTGCTGTATGTGTGCAACCCGAACAACCCGACCGGCTCGATCAGCCCACCGGATGAGCTTGCCTGGCTGCTGGCCCACAAGCCCGCCTCCACCCGCGTGCTGCTGGACGAGGCCTACCTGCAGTACAGCGAGCAGCCGAGCCTGATTGCGCAGGTGGCGCAGCGCGACGACCTGATCGTGTTGCGCACGTTCTCCAAGCTTTATGGCATGGCCGGCCTGCGACTGGGCGTGGCGGCCGCGCATCCCGACCGCCTGCGCGAACTGGCCAGCCTGGGCGACAACCCGCTGCCCGTGCCGGCACTGGCCGCTGCACTGGCCAGCCTGCGCGATCCGCAGTTGATTCCTCAGCGCCGCCTGCAGAATGCCAAGGTGCGGCAGGCCACCATCGCGTGGCTGGGCAAGCGTGGTTTCAGCTGCGTGCGGTCGGAAGCGAACTGCTTCGTGGTCGACGTCCAGCGCGATGGCAGCGCGTTCGCCAAGGCAATGGCCGACAACGGCGTGGTGATCGGGCGAAGCTGGCCGATCTGGCCACAGCGCGTGCGCGTGACCGTCGGCACCGAAGAGGAGATGGCCGCGTTCCGCAATGCGTTCGCGAAGGTGGCCGGCGTACCGGCCTGACCCTGTTGGTGGGGGCGAACCTTGGTTCGCCCCATCCACGCATGGCGCGGATCTACTGTTGTGGGTGCCAACCGTTGGTCGGGGTGGGTGCCGACCGTTGGTCGGCACGCCATGGCGCTTACCAGCGCGGGGTCTTGGTCAACGGCGGAGCCTGGTGCTGACGGTCATAGGCGCGCAGCTCGTCACGGATGTGCGCGATGCGCTGGCGCCCCAGGGCGTTGCGGCTGTCATCCAGCACAACGCCATCCAGCAGCTCGGCCATGCGCTGCACGGTCGGCAGCATTTTCTCCCAGGCATCCAGCGCGGTCAGCGGCGCCGGCAGGGTCAGGAAGAAGGCGATGGCCGGGGTCTCCATGGCACGGATATTGGCCATGTCGAAGCTGCCCGGCTTCATGATGCTGGCCATCGAGAAGATCGGGCCGCGCTCGGGGTGGCCTTCCACCAGGCGGTGGAACACGTTCATGTGGCCGAACACCAGGCCGGTCTTTTCGGCCGCCACCACGATGTCTTCGCCACGCAGCTGTTCGCCGGCCCGAGCGGCCACGAACAGCGAGACGATCTTGTCGAAGTCCTGGGTGGCGCGCTTGCCGAGGTCGCTGGCGCCCGGATCGGTTTCGCCCAGGCCGAGTTCGGCCTGCTCACCTTCCGTGCCCATGCCCGGTTCGACGCGGCCATCGGCCACGGTGACGCCGTCTTCGCCCAGCACCGGCTCGCGGCGCTCGCCGCTGTTCGGTTCCGCGCTTTCCACGCGGCGGCCCTGGGGCTTCTTCTTCGGACGGCCAAACAGGAAGATCGCGGCGATCAACAGCAGGCCGGCGGCCAGGATGCCGATGCGCAACAGTGCCGTGTCGGACATTCGATAGGTTCTCCGGCTAGTTCATTCAGGTAACTAGGATGGCACGTCAGGCCGCGCCCGCCAATCGCGCGGCTTCTTCCAGGTCCACGCTGACCAGGCGGCTGACGCCCGGCTCGCGCATGGTCACGCCCGACAACTGGTGCGCGGCCTCCATCGTCGCCTTGTTGTGGCTGACGAACAGGAACTGCACCTTTTCGCTCATTTCCTTGACCATGTTGGCCAGGCGGCCGACGTTGGCTTCGTCCAGCGGCGCATCCACCTCGTCCAGCAGGCAGAACGGTGCTGGATTCAGCTGGAAGATGGCGAACACCAGCGCCACCGCAGTCATCGCCTTTTCGCCGCCGGACAGCAGCGAGATGCTGGACACGCGCTTGCCCGGCGGACGCGCCATGATGGTCACACCTGTGTCGAGCAGGTCTTCACCGGTCAGCTCCAGGTAGGCGTGGCCACCGCCGAACAGGCGCGGGTACAGCGCCTGCACGCCGGCGTTGACGCGGTCGAAAGTGTCCTTGAAGCGGCCACGGGTCTCGCGGTCGATCTTGCGGATCGCATCTTCCAGGGTTTCCAGCGCCGTGGTCAGGTCGGTGTGCTGCGAATCCAGGTAGTCCGAGCGCTGCGACGCCTCACCGTACTCGTGGATGGCGGCCAGATTGACCGGCTCCAGCCGGCGCATGCGGCCATCGATCTGGTGCACGGCCTGCTCCCAGTCGCCCAGGCGGGCATCCTCGGGCAGCGCATTGAGCACGTCCTGCAGTACGAAACCGGCCTTCTCCACCGCCCCCTGCAGGGTCTCCGCGCTGAGCACCAGCGCCTGCTGGTCCAGCTTGCGCTGCGAAATGCGTTCGCGCTGGGCCAGCGCCTGTTCGTCGCGCTGGTGGCGGGTCTGTTCGTAGTTGCGCAGTTCGGCATCGATGCCGTCCAGCAACGTGCGCGCCTCGGTCAGCACGCGGTCGGCGCGCACGCGCTCTTCCAGTGCATTCTGATGTTCGGCCTGCAGCGCTTCGACCGGCGAATCGCCCTCATCCAGCTGCGAATGCAGTTCGCCCAGGCGCGAATCCAACTGCCCGCGCTGGGTACCCATGCGCTCCAACGCCTGGCTCAACGAGGCCAGCTGTGCCCGCTGCGATTCCAGGGTCAGGGCCAGCGAGTGCGACCGCTCGCGCACCGCACGTGCAGCGTCGCGGGCCAGGTCGCGGGCCTCGGTCAGCTGGCGGCGCTCGCCCTCCAGCCGCTGCCGGGTCGATTCCAGGTCGCCCATGCTGCTGACCGCGTTCTCCAACCGCGAGCGCGCCTCACGCGCCTGCTCGTTGTTGGCTTCCAGCGTGTCCTGCAGCTGCTTCAGCTCACCTTCGATGCGGTCGATGCGCGTGCGCGCGGCCTCCACCTTGCCCTGCTGGCCCTGCAGCTGGCCGGCCAGTTCAGAGACCGCGCGATGGGCCTGGTACAGCGCACGCTGCGCGTCTTCGCGCTGCTGTTCGGCGGCCTGCAACTGCTCACGGAAGCCTGCCAGCTGTTCCTCCAGCTCGGCCTCGCGGTCCTGCAGCTGCTCGATCTGCTCACGCAGTTCGTTGATCTCACGTTCGCGCAGCAGCGCGCCCTGCTGGGCCGCACCGGAACGCGATACGCGCAGCCAGCCCTGACCCAGGCGCTCGCCACTTTGGGTGATGATCGAATCGCCTTCCGGAAGGCTGGCCTGCAGCGCCTTGGCTTCGGCCAGATCCCTGGCACCGTGCAGGTGCGCCAGCAGGCGCCGGATCGCTGCCGGGCCACGCACGCGTGCAGCCAGCGAGGTCGGCGCGACCTTCAGGTCCGCGCCATCGTTGGCGACCAGTGCAATGTGGCCCTCGCCCAGTTCGCCCAGCGCGTCGACCAGGCTGGCCGGGTCATCGACCAGCACGCCTTCGATCAACTGGCCCAGCGCGCTTTCCACCGCGTTTTCCCAACCGGCATCGACATCCAGGCGTTCGCCGACACGTGCCGCCGAGTCCAGCCCACGCGCCTTCAGCCAGGCCACGGCAGCGCCCTGCTCCTGGCCCAGCGCGGCCTGCTGCAGGGTTTCCAGCGAAGCCAGGCGACCGCGCAGGCCGTTGGCCTGCTTGCGCAGTTCAGCCAGTTCGTTCTGGCCATTGCGCTGCTGCTCCTGCACGGCCGTCACGCCCTGCTTGCGCAGCTCGACGTCTTCACTCATTTCATCCAGTGCGGCCTTCTGCGTGTCGTGCTGCAGGTGCAGCTGCTCGAAGGCTTCTTCCAGCGCGTCCACGTCCAGGCCTGCGCGTTCGGCGGCCAGGGCCTCGCGACGCCGGTCGGCGTCGAGGATCTGCTTGTCCAGGTAGTCCACGCGCGTGCGCTCGACATCGCCGGCGCGCGAGGCTTCCGAACTCTGCGAGGTGTGCTGTTCCCAGCGCTGCTGCCAGCTGGCCAGCCGCTCTTCAGCCTCACGCAGGCTTTCCTGCTTGATCTCGTTTTCTTCCTGCAGTGCTTCCAGCTGCGGAGTGGCGGCCTCCACCGCCTCGCGCAGCACCCTCAGTTTGGCCTCGTCGCCGCTGATGTGCTGGCCCAGTTCAGCCAGCGCCTGCTGGGTTTCATCGCGCGCCTTGTGCAGGCGCTGCGACAGCTCGCGCTGGTGCTGGATCTGCTGTTCCAGGCGCGCCAGCGTGCTGCCGACCTGGTAGACCGCCGCCTGCGCGGTGTTGAGCGCATCGGCGGCCTCTTCGCGCCGCGCGCGCGAGGTCTCGATGCGGGCCTCGGCATCACGCTGGTCAGCGATCAGCTGTTGCAACCTGGTTTCTTCCTGCGACAGCCCTTCGCGCAGCTTCGACAGGCGCCCGTCGAGGCCACGGAATTCCAGCGCCTTCCATTCGGCATCCTTGACCCGGCGCTCTTCCTGCAGCGCCTGGTACTGCTCGGCCTGCTTGGCCTGGCGCTTGAGGTGCTCCAGCTGCTTGCTGATCTCGTCGCGCAGGTCGCCCAGCCGGTCCAGGTTCTCGCGGGTGTGGCGGATGCGGGTCTCGGTCTCCTTGCGGCGCTCCTTGTATTTGGAGATGCCGGCCGCCTCTTCCAGGTAGACGCGCAGGTCTTCCGGGCGTGCCTCGATGATCTGGCTGATCATGCCCTGCTCGATGATCGAGTAGCTGCGCGGGCCCAGGCCGGTGCCGAGGAACAGATCGGTGATGTCGCGGCGGCGGCACTTGGTGCCGTTGAGGTAGTAATTGCTGGTGCCGTCGCGGCTGACCGTGCGCTTGACCGAGATTTCGTTGAACGAGGCGTACTCGCCCGAGATCGTGTGGTCGGAGTTGTCGAAGATCAGCTCGACCGTGGCCTGCGAGACCGGCTTGCGCGCGTTGGACCCGGAGAAGATCACGTCGGTCAGCGAGTCGCCACGCAGGCGGCTGGCCGAGCTCTCGCCCATGACCCAGCGCACGGCGTCGATGATGTTCGACTTGCCGCAACCATTGGGCCCCACCACGCCGGTCATGTTGGTCGGCAGGTGCAGGGTGGTCGGATCGACGAACGACTTGAAGCCGGACAGCTTGATCGTGGAAAGACGCATAGGGGTTCCGGACTGGGGCCGGCAAGCGGCCTGCGTTTACCCTCCAAGCCATTGATCCTGTTGGGATCGATGCCCGTGGAACGGGTGTGACGCCCTGAGTATACCGATGTGGCCGTGTTCTACGAATGGGCGTGGAACATTGTCCAGCCCCACCCCGTCGGCCAGAGGTGGCCCGACACCACGAAACGGAGCCATAAAACAAAACGGGCACCCTTGCGGGCGCCCGTTCTGCGGTGATGCCAGGCCTTGCGGCGTGGGATCAGGCTTCGGCGACGACGACAACCTTGACGGTGGTCTCGACGTCGGCGTGCAGGTGGATCAGCACGTCGTACTCGCCGATGTTGCGGAAGGCGCCTTCGCCCAGGATGACTTCGCTCTTGCTGACCGGCAGGCCGGCAGCGGTGAAGGCATCGGCGATTTCGCGGGCGCCGACCGAGCCGTACAGCTTGCCTTCGGTCGAAGCGTTGGCCGGGATGGTCACGCTCGCGCCGTCCAGCTTGGCCTTGCGGGCGTCAGCTTCGGCGTGGATGGCCTGGGCCTTGGCTTCGTACTCGGCGCGCTTGGCTTCGAACTCGGCCTTGTTGCTCTCGGTGGCCGGCACGGCCTTGCCCTGCGGCACGAGGAAGTTACGGCCGTAGCCCGGCTTCACGTCGACCAGGTCGCCCAGGTTGCCGAGGTTGGTGACTTTCTGCAGGAGGATCAGCTGCATGGTATTGCTCCAGATGAGTTATTCGTTAGCGAGGCGATGCCCCGCAACAAAGGCTGTCCGAATAGCTGGCACAGCGGGGGCGGCACCGGGCCGCCCCGCCGGGCATCAGACGTCGTGGTTGTCGGTGTACGGGATCAGGGCCAGGAAGCGAGCGCGCTTGACGGCGGTCGCCAGCTGGCGCTGGTACTTCGACTTGGTACCGGTGACGCGGCTCGGCACGATCTTGCCGTTCTCGGTCAGGTACTGGCGCAGGGTGTTGAGATCCTTGTAGTCGATCTCCTTCACACCTTCAGCCGTGAACTTGCAGAACTTGCGGCGACGGAAGAACTTGGACATGGGAAGGCTCCTTAGGCGGCAGAAGCGGCGTCGTCGCCGGCTTCGTTGTCAGCGGTGGTGGTGGACTCGCCTTCTTCGTCGTCACGACGACGGCGCTCACCGCGCTCCGGCTTGTCACCCTTCTCGTCCTTGCTCTTCATGATCAGCGACTGCTCGGTGTCAGCCTCGTCACGCTTGATGACCAGGTTGCGCAGCACGGCGTCGTTGAAGCGGAAGCTCTCGGTCAGTTCGTTCAGAACGGCCTGGTCGGCTTCGATGTTCATCAGCACGTAGTGGGCCTTCACCAGGTTCTGGATCGGGTACGCCAGCTGGCGGCGGCCCCAGTCTTCCAGACGGTGGATGGTGCCGTTGCCGTTCTCGACCAGCGACTTGTAGCGCTCGATCATGGCCGGGACCTGCTCGCTCTGGTCCGGGTGGACCATGAACACGATTTCGTAATGACGACTCATGTTTTTTCTACCTTTCGGATGTGGCCTTGCGGCCGGACAGCCCCCCGCCGTTGAGACCGCGGTGGGGCAAGGGTTCCCGCCGGGTAGGCAGGAAGCCGCGCATTATGGCGCAGATGGGGAGGATGGGCAACCGGGGGTACCCGACATGCTGAACCGGGGTGCCCTGCCCCGGTGCCGATCAAGGTCGGCACCCACCAGGCGGGTAGCGCCGGGCCATGCCCGGCGGCCGGCCGTCAGGCCTTGTCGGCGTCGGTGGTGAAGCTCTCGCCGCAGCCACACTCGGCGGTGGCATTGGGGTTGCTGAACGTGAACGTCTCGCTCAGGCCGTGCTTGCCGAAGTCGATCACGGTGCCGTCCACCAGCGCCAGGCTCTTGGCGTCGACGTAGATCTTCACGCCGTCCTGGTCGAACACGGTATCGCCCTCGCGCTCGTCGCGGGCCAGGTCGGTGATGTGACCCCAGCCGGAGCAACCGGTCTTGGTCACGCCGAAACGCAGGCCCAGCGCGCCGGGGGTCTGGGCGACGAAGCGCTGCACGCGCTCGAAGGCAATGGGGGTCAGGCTGACGGCCATGGGGCTACTCCAGAGGTACGGGGACATTATAAGGAGCCATTGCCGCGAAAAATGCCTCGCAAGCAGAACGCTGCAACCGGTAAACTCCCGTGTTCACAGATCGAGTCGATCAGCAGAGGATTCAAGTCATGACGGTGGTCAGCGTTGAACATGCGCTTGCCGGGAAGATCCCGGAAGGCGGCGAAGTCACGGTACGCGGATGGGTGCGCACGGTGCGCGGTTCAGCGAATCTGGCTTTCGTGAATGTGAGCGACGGCTCCTGCTTCGCCCCGATCCAGGTCGTGGCCGGCGACGGCCTGGCCAACTTCGACGAGATCAAGCGCCTGACCAGCGGCTGCTCGGTCATCGCCACCGGCACCCTGGTGAAGTCGCAGGGCAAGGGCCAGTCGTTCGAGATCCAGGCCAGCGCACTGGAAGTGGTCGGCTGGGTCGAAGACCCGCTCACCTACCCGATCCAGCCCAAGCCGATGTCGCCGGAGTTCCTGCGCGAAGTGGCACACCTGCGCCCGCGCACCAACCTGTTCGGTGCGGTCACCCGCATCCGCAACTGCCTGGCCCAGGCCGTGCACCGCTTCTTCCACGAGAACGGCTTCAACTGGATCAGCACCCCGATCATCACCACCTCCGACGCCGAAGGCGCCGGCCAGATGTTCCGCGTGTCCACCCTGGACATGGTGAATCTGCCGCGTGACGAGAAGGGTGCGATCGATTTCAGCCGCGACTTCTTCGGCAAGGAAACCTTCCTGACCGTGTCCGGCCAGCTGAACGTCGAGGCCTACTGCCTGGCGCTGAGCAAGGTCTACACCTTCGGCCCGACCTTCCGCGCCGAGAACAGCCACACCACCCGCCACCTGGCGGAATTCTGGATGATCGAGCCGGAAATCGCCTTCGCCGACCTGGCCGAAGACGCACGCCTGGCCGAAGAGTTCCTGAAGTACCTGTTCCGCGCGGTGCTGAACGAGCGCAGCGACGACCTGGCCTTCATCGCCGAGCGCGTGGACAAGAACGCGATCACCAAGCTGGAAGACTTCATCAACGCGCCGTTCGAGCGCATCGACTACACCGATGCGGTCACCCTGCTGCAGAAGTCCGGCAGGAAGTTCGACTTCCCGGTCGAATGGGGCCTGGACCTGCAGACCGAGCACGAGCGCTGGCTGACCGAGGAACACGTCGGCCGCCCGGTGGTGGTGACCAACTATCCGGAGCACATCAAGGCCTTCTACATGCGCCTGAACGACGACGGCAAGACCGTCGCCGCGATGGACGTGCTGGCCCCGGGCATCGGCGAGATCATCGGCGGCAGCCAGCGCGAAGAGCGCCTGGACGTGCTGGATGCGCGCATGGCCCAGTTCGGCCTGGATCGCGAGCACTACAGCTGGTACCGCGATTTCCGCCGCTATGGTTCGGTGCCGCACGCCGGCTTCGGCCTGGGCTTCGAGCGCCTGGTGGTCTACGTCTGCGGGCTGTCCAACATCCGCGATGCGATCCCCTACCCGCGCGCCCCCGGCAGCGCGGACTTCTAAGCCCCACACGACCACGGAGGTACGGCTCCCATGACCCTGTTCTTCGCCCTCTGTTTCGTCGGCGTTGCAGTGGCCGGGTTCAGTGCCTTCGTGATCTTCTGGCCGCTGACCCTGGTGCATGTGCGCGACCGCCATCCGGCGCTCGCCGAGCGCTTCGGCAGCGGCGCCTTCCTCAAGCCCGATGCCCTGGCCTGGCTGCTGCGCCGCGACTATCGCAAGCAGCCGGACCGCTCGCTGTCCGGGCTGGCGACGCCGGCCTGGGTATCGCTGCTGACCCTGCTGGCCGGACTGGGCATGGCCGCCCTGCTCTGGCTGGCCTCGCTCTGGTAACACACCCATGAATGACATCACCGCCTCGCGCGACAGCTGGTGGCTGGCCAGCCTCGGCAACACCCTGATCTGGGCGCGCCTGCGCGTGCGCCCGGCCGGCACCGCCGAAGTGCTCGACAGCGATGGCAACACGCTGAGCTATGACAGCGAAGACACCGCCCGTTCGCAGCTGTTCGACGCCGAGTTCGTCGAGTACGACGGCCTGGACGAAGAAGACGCGCTGGTGCGCGGCTTCAGCCTGCACGAAGTGCAGCCGCCGCAGGCCGACAGCGACGAGGGCCTGCGTGGCCGCATGATCCAGTCGCTGGGCGGGCGCGCCTGAACCCAGCATGTTCACCCCGCGCGCCTTCGCCGAGACCGACCTGCTCTGGCTGGACCGCCTGCTGGCGCGCGATCCATTCGTCACCGTGCTCACCCCCGGCAGCGATGGCCTGCCGGAGCTGACCCGGATGCCGGTACTGTACCGGCGTGACGGCGAACAGATCGAACTGCGCGGCCACTGGGCCCGCGCCAACCCGCAGTCGCGCCACAGCGGCGCGGCCAAGGTGCTGGTCGACGGCCCACACGGCTATGTCTCGGCCAGCTGGTACCCGGACAAGGAACCTGCGGCGCGGGTGCCGACCTGGAACTACGCCGCCGCCGAACTGCGTGGCCAGCTGCAGACCTTCGACGACACTGATGCGCTGGCCGAACTGGTCGGTACGATCAGCGACCGTTTCGAAGCCAGTGTCGGCCAGGCCTGGCAGTTCGATGCCACGCGTGCCGAACACGGCCCGGAGCTGCGCGCCATCGTCGGCTTCCGTTTCCAGGTCGAGCAGGTGCAGCTCAAGCTCAAGCTGAGCCAGAACCATCCCGACGCCAACCAGCGCGCCGTGATCGCCGAACTGGAACAGCTCGGCACCCCCTCTTCCACCGAGTTGGCGCAGTGGATGCGCTGGCACCGCGAACAGGCCGCCCGCAGCGACTGAACGCTCCAGATTCCCGCGACGACGCAGCCGGATGGCTGCGGCGCGCCCCCACCCGACGCCAGGGACCCGTACATGAAAGACATCCACAAGCTGCTGCAGAACAACCGCGACTGGGCCGACCGCATCGAGAAGGAAGACCCCGAGTTCTTCCACCAGCTGGCCAAGCAGCAGCACCCGGAATACCTGTGGATCGGCTGCTCCGATTCGCGCGTGCCGGCCAACCAGATCATCGGCATGGCCCCGGGTGAAGTGTTCGTGCACCGCAACGTCGCCAACGTGGTCGCCCACACCGACCTGAACTGCCTGAGCGTGGTGCAGTACGCGGTGGACCAGCTGAAGGTGAAGCACATCCTGATCGTCGGCCACTACGGCTGCGGCGGTGTGCATGCCTGCCTGCACAACACCCGCGTCGGCCTGGCCGACAACTGGCTGCGCCATGTGGGCGACGTGATGCAGAAGCACACCGGCATCCTCGATGCGATCGAGACCGATGAGCTCAAGCACGCTCGCCTGTGCGAACTGAACGTGATCGAGCAGGTTGCCAACCTGTGCCGCTCGACCATCGTGCAGGACGCCTGGGCCCGCGGCCAGAAGCTGATGGTGCATGGCTGGGTCTACAGTCTGAAGGACGGACGCGTGCGCGAGATGGGCATCGACGTCGGTTCGCAGGAAGAGCTGCAGCCGGCGTATGAAAAGGCCCTGTCCTACATTCCGCGCAAGGGCAAGCGCGACTGATCCCTTACGGATGACCACCATGCTCGCTTCGCCGATCAACCTGCACGCCTGGATCGAAGAAAACCGCCACCTGCTGAAGCCACCGGTGGGCAACAAGATGATCGACAACGGCGACTTCATCGTGATGGTGGTGGGCGGGCCGAACTCGCGTACCGACTTCCACTACGACGAAGGCCCGGAGTGGTTCTACCAGCTCGAAGGCGAGATGGTGCTGAAGGTGCAGGAAGACGGCGCGGTGCGCGACATTCCGATCCGCGCCGGCGAGATCTTCCTGCTGCCGGCAAAGGTGCCGCACTCGCCGCGGCGTCCGCCCGGTGGCATCGGCCTGGTGGTCGAGCGCAAGCGCCTGCCGCATGAGATGGACGGTGTGATCTGGCATTGCGAACACTGCAACCACAAGCTGCACGAAGAGTACTTCCCGCTGCAGAACATCGAAACCGATCTGCCCAAGGTGTTCGCGCGTTACCACGCCAGCCTGGAGCTGCGTACCTGCAGCCAGTGCGGGCACGTGGATCCGCTGCCGGTGCCTGCGGCGGGCTGAGCCATCGAACGGTCGTTGCCCACCGTGGTGGGCGCTTGCTCGCTCCCGCTATGGTAGATGCCCACCTTGGTGGACGCTTTCTTGTACGTGCGCCAACCACGGTTGGCGACTACCGGATCACACGGCGATGGTGCCGGGCCGGCTGCAACCGGGCCATGCCCCAGGCGCTACACTGGCGGTCCCGTTGCAGCCTGTTGCCCGACCATGTCCGACCTGCTCAGCCGCACCCACGCCATCGCCCTGGACGCCGCCGATCCGCTGCGCCCGCTGCGCAATGAATTCCTGATTCCGCGCCATGGTGGCGGCGAGCAGACCTACTTCGTCGGCAACTCGCTGGGGCTGCAGCCGCGTGGCGCACAGGCGGCCGTGCAGGAAGTGATGAAGCAGTGGGGCGAGCTGGCCGTGGAAGGCCACTTCACCGGCCCGACGCAGTGGCTGTCCTACCACCGTCTGGTGAGCGCGCAGCTGGCCCGCGTGGTCGGAGCATTGCCCAGCGAAGTGGTGGCGATGAACACGCTGAGCGTGAACCTGCACCTGATGATGGTCAGCTTCTACCGGCCAACGGCCGAGCGCCCGGTGATCCTGATGGAGGCCGGTGCATTCCCGACCGACCGTCATGCGGTGGAAGCACAGATCCGCTTCCATGGTTTCGACCCGGCCGAGTGCCTGGTGGAAGTGCAGCCGGACGAAGCCAACGGCACGATCTCACTGGCCGCGATCGAGCACGCCATTGCCGAACACGGCCCGCGCCTGGCGTTGGTGCTGTGGCCGGGCGTGCAGTACCGCACCGGCCAGGCTTTCGACCTCGATGCGATCACCCGTGCTGCCCGCCTGCAGGGCGCACGCATCGGCTTCGACCTGGCGCACTCGGTCGGCAACCTGCCGCTGCGCCTGCATGACATCGCACCCGACTTCGCCGTGTGGTGCCACTACAAGTACCTCAACAGCGGCCCTGGCGCGGTTGCCGGCGCCTTCGTGCACGAGCGCCACCATCGTGACACCAGCCTTCCGCGTTTCGCCGGCTGGTGGGGCCATGAAGAGTCCACCCGCTTCCAGATGGCACCACAGTTCACCCCGGCCATCGGCGCCGAAGGCTGGCAGCTGAGCAACCCGCCGATCCTCGGCCTGGCACCGCTGCGTGCCTCGCTGGAGCTGTTCGAGCGTGCCGGCATGGAGGCGCTGCGCAGCAAATCGCTGGCACTCACCGGCATGCTCGAAGCACTCGTACGCGCGCGCCTGCCGCAGGTGCTGGACATCATCACCCCGGCCGACCCGCAGCGTCGCGGCTGCCAGTTGTCGCTGCGCGTGATCGGGGGCCGCGAACGTGGCCGCGCACTGTTCGAACACCTGCGCGGCATCGGCGTGCTCGGCGATTGGCGCGAACCCGACGTGATCCGTATTTCGCCCACCCCGCTCTACAACCGCTACCTGGACGTGCACCACTTCGTCGAGGAAGTGGAAGCCTGGGCCGGCCTCTAAGCCGGTCCCTTCCCCTACTGCTGGACAGTTCGTTGATCGCACACGCTTCCCGCTCGTTGAGCATTATCGGTGCCGGCCTTGCCGGGTCCCTGCTGGCCATCCTGCTGTCACGCCAGGGCTGGCGCATCACCCTGTACGAGCGCCGCGGCGATCCGCGCGTGGCCGACTACGAGAGCGGCCGCTCGATCAACCTGGCGCTGGCCGAGCGTGGGCGCAATGCGCTGCGCCAGGCCGGCGTGGAAGACGAGGTGATGGCGCGCGCGGTGATGATGCGCGGCCGCATGGTGCACCCGCGCGAAGGCGAACCGCAGCTGCAGCGCTATGGCCGTGATGACAGCGAAGTGATCTGGTCGATCCACCGCAGCGACCTGAACACCACGCTGCTGGAACTGGCCGAACAGGCCGGCGCCACCGTGCACTTCCATCGCCGCCTGCACACCGTCGATTTCGATGCCGGCTACGCGCGCTTCATCGATGATCGCGACGACAGCCCGCACGACATCCGCTTCGACACCCTGATCGGTGCGGACGGCGCCGGCTCGGCGCTGCGCGCGGCGATGAACCGCCGTGCGCCGCTGGGCGAGGACATCGCCTTCCTCGACCACTCCTACAAGGAGCTGGAGATCCCGCCGGCCGCAGATGGCAACTTCCGCATCGAGCGCAACGCACTGCACATCTGGCCGCGCGGCCACTACATGTGCATCGCCCTGCCCAACCACGAAGGCACCTTCACCGTCACCCTGTTCCTGCCCAACCAGGGCGAGCCCAGCTTCGCCACGGTCAACACCGGCGTACAGGCCGAGGCGCTGTTCGCGCGGGAGTTCGCCGACACCTTGCCGTTGATCCCGAACCTGCGCGCGGACTGGGAACAACACCCGCCGGGCCTGCTCGGCACGCTCACCCTGGACCGATGGCATCAGCAGGGCCGCGCCGTACTGATCGGCGATGCTGCGCATGCGATGGTGCCGTTCCACGGCCAGGGCATGAACTGCGCATTCGAGGACTGCGTGTCTCTGGCCCGTCATCTGATGGAAGCGGACGACCTGGAAGGCGCGTTCGAAGCCTTCGAAGCCGAGCGCAAGCCGAATGCACGTGCCATCCAGCAGATGGCGCTGGAGAACTACCTGGAGATGCGCGACCGCGTGGCCGATCCTGCGTTCCTTCTGCAGCGCGACCTGGAGCAGGAACTGCAGCGGCGCTGGCCGACCCGCTTCGTACCGCATTACACGATGGTCACTTTCCTGCACACACCCTACGCCGAGGCGCTGCGCCGCACCGAACTGCAGCGCGAGATGCTGGCGGCGGCCACTGCAGGTCACCACTCACTGGACAACATCGACTGGACGGCACTGGAAGCGCAGATCCACGCGCAGCTGCCGATCCTGGAGGGCGCGCACTGATGGCTGACAGCTTCCTGTTCTACGATCTGGAAACCTTCGGCCAGGACCCGCGACGCACGCGCATCTCCCAGTACGCCGCCATCCGTACCGACGCCGACCTCAACGAGATCGATACCCCGGTCAGTTTCTTCGTGCGCCCGGCCGACGACCTGCTGCCCTCGCCGATGGCCACCCTGGTCACCGGCATCACCCCGCAGCAGGCCCTGGCCGAGGGCATCAGCGAGGCCGAAGCCTTCGACCGTATCAACGAGCAGCTGTCGCGTCCCGGCACCTGCGCATTGGGCTACAACACCCTGCGCTTCGACGATGAGTTCGTCCGCTACGGCCTGTTCCGTAACTTCCATGACCCCTACGAACGCGAGTGGCGCAACGGCAATTCGCGCTGGGACCTGCTGGACATGCTGCGACTCATGCGCGCGATGCGTCCGGACGGCATCCAGTGGCCGCTGCGCGAGGACGGCGCCACCTCGTTCAAGCTCGAGCACCTGGCCGAGGCCAACAACGTGCGCGAAGGCGACGCGCACGAAGCGCTGTCCGACGTGCGCGCCACCATCGGCATGGCACGCCTGTTCAAGCAGTCGCAGCCGCGGCTGTGGGAGTACGCGCTGAAGCTGCGCGACAAGCGCTTCGTCGGCAGCCTGCTGGACGTGACCGCGATGAAACCCGTGCTGCACATTTCCATGCGCTACCCCGCCAGTCGCCTGTGCGCGGCGCCGGTGCTGCCCTTGGCCGTGCATCCCACCATCAGCAACCGCGTGATCGTGTTCGACCTGGATGGCGACATCGACGACCTGCTGGCACTGCCGGCCGAGGTGATCGCACAGCGCCTGTACATGCGCGCCAGCGAACTGCCCGAAGGCGCGGCGCGGGTGCCACTGAAGGAAGTGCATCTGAACAAGGTGCCAGCACTGATCGCCTGGAACCACCTGCGCGCCGATGACCACGCGCGACTCGGCCTGGACGTGGCCGCGATCGAGGCCAAGGTCGAGCGCCTGCGCGCGTTCGCCCCGCAGCTGGCCGAGAAGGCGCGCCAAGTCTACAACCAGCCCCGTGCGGCCACCGTGGCCGACGTCGATGCCTCGCTGTACGACGGCTTCCTCGGCAATGGCGACAAGCCGCTGCTGGCGCTGGCCCGCACCACAGCGCCGGAACAGCTGGCCGGGCTGGAAGGCCGCTTCCGCGACCCGCGCCTGCCCGAACTGCTGTTCCGCTACCGCGCGCGCAATCATCCCGACAGCCTCGCGCCGCCTGAACGCCAGCGCTGGCAGGATTACCGCCGCCAGCGCCTGCTCGGAGACGGCGGCCTGGGCGAACTCAATCTGCCCCAGTACCAGCAGCAGCTCGATGCACTGGCCGCCGAAGCGCCCGACGATGCGCGGCGCCAGGCCCTGCTGCAATCGCTGCGCGACTGGGGCCAGCAGCTGCAGGAGACCTTGTGAGTACCTATTTCTCGGACGCCAGCTTCAAGTTCCTGCGCAGCCTGGCGCGGCATAACGAAAAGGCATGGTTCAACGATCACCGCCAGCAGTATGAAGAACACGTGCGGCAGCCGTTCCTGCGCCTGCTGGGTGACCTGCAGCCGGCGCTGGCCGAGGTCAGCGACCACTTCCGCGCCGATACCCGTGGCGTCGGTGGCTCGCTGTTCCGCATCCACCGCGACGCGCGCTTCTCCAACGACAAATCCCCGTACAAAACCTGGCAGGGTGCGCGCCTGTTCCATGAGCGCCGCCGCGAAGTGGCCGCGCCTTCGTTCTACGTGCACCTGCAACCGGGCGAGAGCTTCGTTGGCGCCGGCCTGTGGCATCCAGAACCGGAGACCCAGCGCCGCGTGCGCCACTTCATCCTCGACAACCCGGGCAGCTGGAAGGCGGCCGCGCATGCTCCCGCGCTGCGCAAGCGCTTCGACTTCGAGGAGAGCGAAAAACTGGTGCGTCCACCGCGCGGCTTCCCGGCCGATTTCGAGTTCATCGACGACCTCAAGCATCGCAACTGGGTGATGTGGCGCTCGCTGGACGACGCCACCATGACCGGCCCTCGCCTGCTGTCCACGCTCGGCAGGGATCTGGCAGGGCTGGGCCCGTTCGTCGACTATCTGTGCGCGGCGCTGGACCTGGAATTCTGATGCCGTTGGCGCACCAACGCCGCACGCTGGGCCGCACCGGGCTGGCGGTTTCGCCGGTGGGCCTGGGCTGTTCCGGCTTCTGGGGGCATCGCCGGTTCCCGGAACAGTCGGCCGCGCACGTGGTCGAGCATGCACTGGCACAGGGCGTCAACCTGTTGGACACCGGTCACAACTACTCCGGTTTCCACGCCGAGCCGCGGCTGGGCCGCATCCTGCGCCCGTTGCTGAAGCGATACCCGCGCGAGTCGCTGGTGATCTCCAGCAAGGGCGGCACGCTGACCGGCCAGGCCGGCATCAGCGGCGCCGAGCAGCGCAATTTCTCGCCCGCCGCCATCACCGCCAGCTGCGAAGCCTCGCTGCGCAACCTCGGCCTGGATTACCTCGATATCTACCAGCTGCACGGTGCCAGCCAGCACGACATCAACGATGACCTGCTGGCCGCACTGCAGCGACTGCGCGAACGCGGGCTGATCCGGCACACCGGCATCAATACGCACACGGCGTCGACCCTGTGCTGGATGATCGACCATCCCATGCTGTTCGATGTGGTGCTTCTGGACTACAACGCCCTGCAGCAGGACCGTGAACCGCTGATAGACCAGTTGCACGCGGCGGGCATCGGCGTGCTCGCCGGCACCGTGCTGGCGCAGGGCCATCTGCTGCCGTCACGCGCCCGCCTGCCGCGCCCGGCCGACGCTTGGTACCTGGCCAGAGCCTGGCTCAAGCCAAGCAGCCGCGCACTGATGCACAGTGCACGCCGGATGCGCCACGCCATCGCTACCATCCGCAGCCAGCGCCCCGCCCAGACCGCGTTTGCCTACGCCCTGGGCCATCCCGGCGTGGCCAGCGGCATCCTCGGCACCACCCGCACCGTCAGCCTGGACGAAGTGCTGGCGACGCGGCTTGAGGCATTGACCGCAGCCGAACGCCAGCAGCTGGTGAACGCCTTCGGTGATGGCCGCGGATCACCCAGTCATTGAGTCTTCACCCCATGCCGCTGTGGTTGCGGCAGTCTGTGCGGCATGAAGAAACTCACTGTACTCGTTGTGTTGCTGGTCCTGGCCTTGGCCGCCTGGTGGTTCGGTGGCCCCTACATGACCGTGCGCGGGCTGTCCCAGGCCATTGAACAGCGCGACACCGCACGCCTGGAGCGCTATGTGGATTTCCCGCGCGTGCGCAGCAGCCTGCGGGCGCAGCTCAACGACTACCTGGTGCGCCAGGCCGGCCCGGATGTGGCGGCCAGTCCCTTCGGTGCCCTGCTGTATGGGTTGGGCGACCAGCTAGGCGGTGCCGCGGTGGACACCATGGTGACCCCGACCGGTATCGGCGCGATGCTGCAGGGCCACGTGCTATGGAAGCGCGGCCGCAATGAACTGCAGGGCGGCGATGCCTTCGGCCCGACCGAGCCGGCGCGACCGCTGAAGAATGCCGAGCATCATTTCGAAGCGCTGGACCGCTTCGTGATCGATGTCGATCGCGGCCCCGGCCAGGCGCCGATGAAGGTCGTGCTGGAGCCGCAGGGCCTGCGCTGGAAGGTGGTGGACCTGCAGCTGGGGATGTCGGGCAGCCCTTGATCGTACCCGGGGCCTGAGGGCGATGCCGACCTAGGTTGGCAACTACCGGGGCATGCGGCTCTGGTAGATGCCCACCTTGGTGGGCGCCGATGCATGGCAGTGCCAACCGAGGTCGGCACCTACCCGGCATGGCTTCAGCCTTCGTTGGCGACGCCGTGCGGTACGTGGCCGGCGGCCACATGCTCGCGGGCGCTGTCGATGTTGTGCTGCGAATCGTCGAAGAAGATGTCGGCGCCGAACGCCTGCAGGAACGGGCCCTTGTGGCGGCCGCCGAGGAACAGCGCCTCATCCAGGCGCACGCCCCACTCGCGCAGGGTGCGGATCACCCGCTCATGCGCCGGTGCCGAACGCGCGGTCACCAGTGCGGTACGGATCGGCGCACTCTCGCCGGCCGGGAACACTTCCTGCAGCGTGTGCAGCGCCGACAGGAAGCCGCGGAAAGGGCCGCCACTGAGCGGTTCACGGGCCCGTTCGCGCTCGTGGCGGCCAAAGGCTTCCACGCCCTGCTCGCGCGAAATTCGCTCGCTCTCATCACCGAAGATCACCGCATCACCGTCGAAGGCGATGCGCAGCTGCCCGGCCGGGCGGGTGATGTCGATCTGATCGGCTGCCGCCGCGGCGGTTTCGCCGGGCGGCTTGGGCAGGATGGTGGCCGCGGCGATGCCATGGCGCAGCGCGCTGCGCACTGATTCCGGGTTGGCCGACAGGAACAGGTCGGTTCCGAACGGCTTCACGTAGGGCCAGGTCGGCTCGCCGGCGGTGAACGTCGCGCGGATGATGCCAAGGCCGTAGTGCTGGATCGAGTTGAAAATGCGCAGGCCGGTATCGGCCGAGTTCCGCGACAGCAGGATGACCTCGACCCGCGGGTTCTCCGGGCTGGCGCCCTGGTTCAACGCCAGCAGCTTGCGCACCACCGGGAACGCCACACCCGGGCCGAGGATGTCGTCTTCGTGCTGACGCTGGAACTCGGCATAGGCCGCCACGCCATCGCTCTCGAACAACGCGTGGCTTTCCTCGAGGTCGAACAGCGCGCGCGAGGTCACCGCGACGGTCAGCAAACGGGGGGAGTTGTCGCCCATCGGTGGGGGTCCTTCAAGCGGTCGGCAAGGCCGGCCGCCTATTGTCCTCAAAAAACGAACTGTTCGCTCAGGATCCGGTCTTCCAGATTGTGCTCCGGGTCGAACAGCAGGGTCACGCGGCGGTCCTTCGACTCGCGGATGGTCACCTCGACCACGTCGCGGGTCTCGTGCGAATCGGCGGTCACGCTGATCGGGCGCTTGTACGGGTCCAGTACGCGGAAACGCACTTCGGTGTCGGCTTTGAGGATCGCCCCGCGCCAGCGTCGCGGCCGATACGGGGCCAGCGGCGTCAGGGCGATGGTATGCGAGCCCAGCGGCAGCACCGGGCCGTGCGCGGAATAGTTGTAGGCGGTACTGCCAGCCGGGGTGGCGACCAGTACGCCGTCACCGATCAGTTCGGCCACGCGTTCCTGGCCGTTGAGGTCGATGCCGATATGCGCCGCCTGCCGGGTCTGGCGCAGCAGCGAGACGTCGTTGTAGGCCAGCGAGCCGGTGCTGGTGCCCGATTCGGTCAATGCCACCATCTCCAGCGGACGCAGGTTGGCCGGCTCGGCACGGGCGATGCGCGCCTGCACGTCTCCGTCGCCGCGATACTGGTTCATCAGGAAGCCGACCGTGCCCAGTTTCATGCCGAACACCGGCTTGCCCAGGTGTCCATGCCGGTGCAGGGTCTGCAGCATGAAGCCATCGCCGCCCAGTGGGCACAGTACATCGGCCTGCTCGGGCGTGTAGTCGCCATAGCGCGACACCATGGCCGCGCGGGCCATCTGCGCGGGCTCGGTGGTACTGGCCAGGAAAGCGATGCGGGGGGTGTCGCTCATCGGTGGATCCGGGGGGAAGGCATGAGGGAGAGCATAACCGAGCGCCGGGGGTTGGACCTCGCGGGGCGGATGACAGATCGATGGCCGGCGTCGGGTCAGTGATCGCAGAAAAACAGGCGGAAACAGAACGGCCCCGCTTTCGCGGGGCCGTTCCGGTTCACACATGCCAGGCGTGGCCTGGCACTACTTCAGTTACGCGCCGTGGGCAGCCAGCTGGCCCAGGCGCTGCACCGCGACCGAAACGGTCGGGTAGTCCAGGGTCTTCTGCTCGGCCAGTTCGGCCAGCATCGCCAGGGTAAAGCGCAGGCTGTTGTCGTCACGGCCCATCCAGGCAGCGACCTTGGCTTCAGCACTGCCACCCTTGGTGCCCAGCACCTGGCCAGCCAGGTTGCGGTGGTTGGCCGCCAGTTCGTCACGCAGCACGCCACGTGCCACGGCGTGCCAACGACCGTTGACCTCCAGCGCGTCGACCTGCTCGAACAGCCACGGCAGCTGCAGGGCATCGCCCAGGCGGAAGTGGACCTTGGACACGTCCACCGGCTTCAGCTTGCGGGTGCGGGCCAGTTCGATGATGTCGAACGCCGGCTCCAGGAAGTGCAGTTCGGCCAGCTGCTGCGCCAGTGCGGACGGCAGGCCCTTCTCCTTCCACTCGGCCACCAGGGCTTCGTAGGTCGGACGCTGCGAATCCGGCAGCACACCCGAAGCAACGCGGATGTCGTTGAACGGACCCTGGTAGCGGTTGACCGCTTCGGTGATGCCCGGCATCGCACCCGGGCGCGACAGCAGCCAGCGCACGAACGAGCGCTGCAGCTTCCAGATCACTTCCAGCGCATCGATCTGCACCGACTCCGGCACCTTGCCGTCGAGGGCATCGATCTGCGCCCACAGCGCGCGTGCATCCAGCGTTTCGCGGCTGATGGTGTAGGCCTTGGCGACCTCGGCGATGGAACGGCCGGTGTCTTCCTGCATGCGCATCAGGAAGGTAGCGCCCATGCGGTTGATGGTCTGGTTGGTCACGGCCGTGGCGATGATTTCGCGCTTCAGGCGGTGACGCTCCATCGCGTCGGCGTACTTCTTCTGCAGCGGGGTCGGGAAGTAGCGCTGCAGTTCCTTGGACAGGTACGGATCTTCCGGGATGTCCGAATCCAGCAGCTGGGCGAACGCCACCAGCTTGGAGTAGGACAGCAGCACCGACAGTTCCGGACGGGTCAGGCCCTGGCCACGTGCCTTGCGCTGGGACAGCTCGGCGTCGGACGGCAGGAACTCGATCTGGCGGTCGAGCAGCCCCTGCTGTTCCAGGGTACGGATGAAGTGCTGCTTGGAACCCAGGCGCTTGACCGCCATCCGCTCCATCAGGCTCAGCGCCTGGTTCTGGCGGTAGTTGTCGTTGAGCACCAGCTCTGCGACTTCATCGGTCATCGAGGCCAGCAGCTTGTTGCGCTGCTCGACGGTCAGCTTCTTGGCCCGCACCACATCATTGAGCAGGATCTTGATGTTGACTTCATGGTCGGAGGTGTCGACACCGGCCGAGTTGTCGATGAAGTCGGTGTTGAGCAGCACGCCAGCCTGCGCGGCTTCGATGCGGCCCAGCTGGGTCATGCCCAGGTTGCCGCCCTCGCCCACCACCTTGCAGCGCAGCTCGCCACCGTTCACGCGCAGCGCGTTGTTGGCGCGGTCGCCGACATCGCTGTGCTGCTCGCTGGCGGCCTTGACGTAGGTACCGATGCCACCGTTCCACAGCAGGTCGACCGGCGCCTTCAGGATCGCGCTCATCAGATCGTTCGGCGACAGCGCCTTGACGTTGTCGTCCAGGCCCAGCGCTTCGCGCACCTGCGGGGTGATCTCGATCGACTTCAGGCTGCGCGGATAGACGCCGCCGCCCTTGCTGATCAGCTTGGCGTCGTAGTCCGCCCAGCTCGAACGCGGCACGGTGAACAGGCGCTCACGTTCGACGAACGTGGTGGCCGCATCCGGGTTCGGGTCCAGGAAGATGTGGCGGTGGTCGAACGCGGCGACCAGGCGGATGTGGCGCGACAGCAGCATGCCGTTGCCGAACACGTCGCCGGACATGTCGCCGACGCCGACCGCGGTGAAGTCCTGGCTCTGGCTGTCACGGCCCAGCGCACGGAAGTGGCGCTTGACCGACTCCCACGCACCACGTGCGGTGATGCCCATGCCCTTGTGGTCGTAACCGACCGAACCACCGGAGGCGAACGCATCGCCCATCCAGAAGCCGTGCGCGATGGCCAGGCCGTTGGCGATGTCGGAGAAGGTCGCGGTGCCCTTGTCGGCGGCCACCACCAGGTACGGATCGTCCATGTCGTGGCGCACGACATCCACCGGCGGCACGATCTTGTTGTTGACGATGTTGTCGGTGATGTCCAGCAGGCCCTGGATGAACAGCTTGTAGCAGGCCACGCCGTTGGCGAAGATCGCATCGCGATCGCCATTCACCGGCGGCATCTTGGCGAAGAAGCCACCCTTCGCGCCGACCGGCACGATGACGGTGTTCTTGACCATCTGCGCCTTGACCAGGCCCAGCACTTCGGTACGGAAGTCTTCGCGACGATCCGACCAGCGCAGGCCACCACGGGCCACGGCGCCGAAGCGCAGGTGGGTACCTTCCACGCGCGGGCCGTAGACGAAGATTTCGCGGTACGGGCGCGGCTTCGGCAGGTCCGGCACCAGCGCCGAATCGAACTTGAAGCTGATGACGTGGCCGTGCTGGCCGTTGGCATCGGTCTGGTAGTAGCTGGTACGCAGGGTCGCGTCGATCACACCCATGAACGAGCGCAGGATGCGGTCCTCGTCCAGGCTGGACACGCGGTCCATCAGCTTCAGCAGCGCATCGCGCGCAGCCTGCATCTGTGCGTCGCGGTCACCCTTGCGGGCGTCGACCACGGTCTTGAGCACCTTCAGGGTGGCGTCGTCGCCAGCAGCCAGCACATCGAAGTGGGCCTTCAGCTGGGCCTGGCCGGCAGCGATGTCGTCCTTGCTCTCGTGGCCGGTGGCCGGATCGAAGCGCGCTTCGAACAGCTCGACCAGCAGGCGGGCCAGCAGCGGGTAGCGCGCGAAGGTGCCTTCCACGTAGGCCTGCGAGAACGGCACGCCGGTCTGCAGCAGGTACTTGCAGTAGCCACGCAGCATGGCGACCTGGCGCCAATGCAGGCCGGCAGCCAGCACCAGGCGGTTGAAGCCATCGTTCTCGGCATCGCCGTGCCAGACGCGGGCGAAGGTCTCGCCGAAGGCTTCATCGACGCTGGCGGCATCGATCGCGCCGGCGGTCGATTCCACCTCGAAGTCCTGCACGTACACCGGCGCGTTGTCGACCGACAGGCGGTACGGACGCTCGGCGATCACGCGCAGGCCCATGTTTTCCATCATCGGCAGCGCATCCGACAGCGGAATGTCGTCCAGCTGGCGATACAGCTTCAGGCGCAGGCCATCGCCGCTTTCGCGCGGCACGGCCTGCAGGCTCAGGCGCAGGTCGTCCGGGCCGGTCAGGGCGTCGAGCTGGCTGACATCGTTGGCGGCAACCGCGGTGCTGTTGTCTTCGATGTAGCCGGCCGGCAGCGCCTTGCCGATGCGGGCGGCGATGCGCAGGCCTTCGGTCTCGCCATGGCGGGACACCAGCGCTTCACGCAGGTCGTCCTGCCAGTTGCGCAGCACCTGGGCCAGCTTCTGCTCCAGTTCGGCGGTATCGACGTCGAGCATTTCGCCAGGCTTCGGGCGCACGATCAGGTGCACCTGGGCCAGCGGCGATTCGCCCAGCACCACCGAGCTGTCCACGTACTCGCCGTGCAGCGCGTCCTTCAGCATCGCTTCGATGCGCAGGCGCACGTCGGTGTTGAAGCGCTCGCGCGGCAGGTAGACCAGCGCGGAGATGAAACGGCTGTACTTGTCGCGGCGCAGGAACAGGCGGCTGCGCACGCGCTCCTGCAGGCCCAGCACGCCCATCGCGGTGCGGAACAGTTCGTCCTCGCTGGACTGGAACAGTTCTTCGCGCGGCAGGGTTTCCAGGATGTGGCGCAGGGCCTTGCCGCTGTGGCTGGCCGGAGCCAGGCCGGACTGCTTCATCACGTGCTCGTGGCGCTGGCGCACCAGCGGGATTTCCCACGGGCGACGGTTGTACGCGCTGGAGGTGAACAGGCCAAGGAAGCGCTGCTCGCCGATGATCTTGCCCTTGGCGTCGAATTCCAGCACGCCGATGTAGTCCATGTAACCGGCGCGGTGCACGCGCGAACGGGCATTGGTCTTGGTCAGGATCAGCGCGTCCTTCAGCCCGGACGTGGTGTTCAGGCCCTGCGCGGCCAGCGTCTTGACCGGACGGGCGGCGGACTTGTCCTTGCCGCGCATCAGGCCCAGGCCGGTGTCGTTCAGCGGCGCCAGCACCTCTTCCTTGCCCTGCTTCTCGACGCGGTACTCGCGGTAGCCGAAGAAGGTGAAGTGGTTGTCGGCGGCCCAGCGCAGGAATTCCTGTGCTTCCTTGCGCGACGCATCGTCAACCGGCAGCTGGCGGCTGCCCAGGTCGTCGGCCAGTGCCAGCGCCTTGTCCTTCATCGGCTGCCAGTCGCGCACGATCGCACGCACTTCGTCCAGCGCCTTGTTGATGGCCTGCTCGATGGCCGCCATGGCGTCGGCCGGCTGGCGGTCGATCTCCAGCAGCATCACCGACTCGGCATCGCCTTCGCCGACCTTGACCAGCTTGCCGGCCTTGTCGCGGGTGAAACGCAGCACCGGGTGGCCCAGCACGTGGACACCCACGCCCTGTTCGGCCAGCGACATGGTGACGGTGTCGACCAGGAACGGCATGTCGTCGTTGACGATCTGCAGCACGGTGTGCGGCGACTCCCAACCGTTGGCCTTCGCGGTCGGATTGAACACGCGGACGTTGGCCTTGCCGGCCTTGCGGGCACGGGCGAATTCCAGCGTCTCAGCCGCGAGAGCGGCCCACTCTTCAGCGCTGTGGTGCGGGAACTCGTCCGACTCCATGCGCTTGTAGAAGTCAGTGGCAAATGCCACTGCTTCGGCCTGTGCGGCCGCGGGGTAGCGCTTGCGCAAGGCCGTGTACACCGGCTCCAGGGAGAAACCAGCGGTCACTGCGACCTCCGCTTCTGCTGGTTTGGTCTTGTTTTTCACGGTCTTGGCTGCGGTTTTTTGCGGTTTCATGGCAGAGCGATGCGCTTGCTCAGTTGGGAAAATGAAATTGTAGCCCTACCGCACGAAAAGGCCTTGCTGCAGGACGGAATAACCAGATTCGGGTTTGCTGCGGTTTAGACGCCTATTCAGTTCGCACCGGTATGGTGCTGGCGCCCGCTTCAGCACTGCCGACAGGATCGGCAAAGCGTGTTACCGGAAGACACACGCGGCGACACCGATTCGATTCCACAATCCTGAACTGGACGGTATAGTCCACCGCGTGAATCCGGCCTACCTCCCCGTTGCCCTCGACGCACGCGATGAGCGCGTGTTCGATGCCGTGCGCGAGCTGCTGGCCCAGCAGGGCATGCAGATGAGCATGGATGCGGTGGCCCAGCACGCCGGCTGCTCCAAGCAGACCCTGTACTCGCGTTACGGCAGCAAGCAGGAACTGCTGCGCCGGGTGATGCAGCGCCACGTCGGCCACGCCACCGGCGCCATGGTTCGTGCACTCCGCACTGACGACCTGCGTGCCAGCCTGCTCCAGTTCGCCACCGACTTTCTGGAGCACTTCAACCAACCGCACGTGGGCCAGGCCTGTCGGCTGATCGCCGCCGATGCATCCCAGTTTCCCGAAGAGGCGCGTACGCTGTACCGGCATGGTGCCGGCGCGCTGACGCTTCATCTTTCTGAATGGATTGAAACCGTTTGCATGCGAGGCCAGCTCCGGCATGACGACCCGCACTTCATGGCCGAACTGCTGCTGAGCATGATCGCCGGTCAGGATTTCGACAAACAGCGCTTCCATACCCCCCATCGTGATGACGCGCAGCTGCGTCGGCGCTGGGCAGAGTTCTCCGTCGACAGCTTCCTGCGCGCCTTCGCGCCTCAGCCGTCGCCGGCCCCGTCTTCAAACCAACCCCGGAGTTCCTCCTGATGACCGCCCCACTCCGCACCCTTGCCTTGACGTGCGCCGTTGCTGTCGCGCTGGCTGCCTGCAAGAAGCCGGAACAGCAGACGCCCCCGCCGCCGGAGGTGGGCGTGATCGACGCCAAGCCGCAGACCCTGCCGCTGCAGCGTGAGCTGGTCGGCCGCCTGTCGCCGTTCCGCAGCGCCGACGTGCGTGCGCGCGTGCCGGGCGTACTGCTCAAGCGCGTCTACCAGGAAGGCTCCCAGGTCAAGCAGGGGCAACCCCTGTTCCTGATCGACCCGGCGCCGCTGCGTGCCTCGCTCAATGCCTCCGAGGCCCAGCTGGCTTCGGCCCGCGCCACCTACGCCAATGCCAAGGTGGCCGCCGACCGCGCCCGTTCGCTGGCGCCGCAGCAGTTCGTCTCCAAGTCCGACCTGGACAACGCCGAATCGGCCGAACGCACCGCGCTGGCCGCGGTCAAGCAGGCCGAAGCGGCGGTGACCTCCTCGCGCATCAGCCTGGGCTATACCGAAGTGACCGCACCGATCAGTGGCGTGGCCAACAAGCAGCAGGTCACCGAGGGCGCACTGGTCGGCCAGGGCGATGTGACCCTGCTGACCACCGTCGACCAGCTCGACCCGCTGTACGTGAACTTCTCGCTGAGCGTGGATGAGCTGACCCAGCTGCGTGCGCAGCAGGCCAAGGGCGCGCTGGCGCTGTCGGGTGACGGCAAGGCCACGGTCAACGTCAAGCTGGCCGACGGCACCACTTACAGCGAGCCGGGCACGCTGGACTTCTCTTCGACCACGGTCGACCCGGCCACCGGCGCGGTGTCGCTGCGTGCGCTGCTGCCGAACCCGCAGCAGATCCTGCTGCCGGGTGCCTTCGTCAGCTTCCAGGCCAACCTGGGCGAGCGCAACAACGCCTACCTGGTGCCGCAGCAGGCACTGCTGCGTGACACCACCGGCGGCTACGTGATGGTGGTCGGTGCCGACGGCAAGGTCATCCGCAAGAACGTGAAGACCGACGGTGCGCAGAACGGCAACTGGCTGGTCAGCGACGGCCTGGCCGCCGGTGACAAGGTGATCGTGGCCGGCGTGCAGAAGGTCAAGGAAGGCGCACCGGCAGTCGCCAAGCCGTGGACCCCGGGGCAGGACGCCAACGGCAAGCCTGCCGCAGGCGGCGCCGCTCCGGCGGGCGCGGCACCGGCCGCAGGCAAGGCACCGGCCGACGCGGCCAAGCCCGAGCAGGCCGATGCGGCCAAGCCGGCAGCCACCGATTCGAACAAGCAGTAACGGGAACCTTCCGTCATGCCTAAATTTTTCATCGAACATCCAGTCTTCGCCTGGGTGGTTGCGATCCTGATCTCGCTCAGCGGCGTGATCGCGATCCTCAACCTGGGCGTGGAGTCCTATCCCAACATCGCCCCGCCGCAGGTCACCGTCTCGGCCACCTACCCGGGTGCCAGTGCCGACACCACGGAGAAGTCGGTCACCCAGGTGATCGAGCAGCAGCTGACCGGTATCGATCACCTGCTGTACTTCAGCTCCTCGTCCGCCTCCAACGGCCGTGCACAGATCACCCTGACCTTCGAGACCGGTACCGATCCGGACATCGCCCAGGTGCAGGTGCAGAACAAGGTCTCGCTGGCCACGCCACGCCTGCCCTCGGAAGTCACCCAGCAGGGCGTGGTGGTGGCCAAGGCCAACGCCGGCTTCCTGATGGTGGTGGCGCTGCAGTCCGATACCCCCGCCATCAACCGTGACGCCCTGAACGACATCGTCGGTTCGCGTGTGCTCGACCAGGTCTCGCGTATCCCCGGCGTCGGCAGCACGCAGCAGTTCGGTTCCGAGTACGCCATGAACATCTGGCTGAACCCGGAAAAGATGCAGGGTTATGGTCTGTCGGCCAGCCAGGTGCTGGCGGCGGTGCGCGCGCAGAACGTGCAGTTCGCCGCCGGTGCGCTGGGTTCGGACCCGTCGCCGGAAGGCCAGCACTTCACCGCCACGGTCTCGGCCGAAGGCCGCTTCAGTTCGCCGCAGGAGTTCGAGAACATCATCCTGCGCGCCAATGCTGACGGTTCGCGCGTGCTGCTGAAGGACATCGCCCGCGTTGCCTTCGGTGCCAACAACTACGGCTTCGACACCCAGTACAACGGCAAGCCGACCGGCGCCTTCGCCATCCAGCTGCTGCCGGGCGCCAATGCCCTGAACGTGGCCGATGCGGTGCGCGCCAAGATGGACAAACTGCAGCCCAGCTTCCCGGCCGGCGTCACCTGGTTCTCGCCGTACGACAGCACCACCTTCGTCAAGATCTCGATCCAGGAAGTGGTCAAGACGCTGTTCGAGGCGGTGTTCCTGGTGTTCCTGGTGATGCTGATCTTCCTGCAGAACTTCCGCGCCACCCTGATCCCGACCCTGGTCATCCCGGTGGCCCTGCTCGGTACCTTCCTGGGCATGTGGATGATCGGCTTCACGATCAACCAGCTGACCCTGTTCGCGATGGTGCTGGCGATCGGCATCGTGGTCGATGACGCGATCGTGGTGATCGAGAACGTCGAACGCATCATGACCGAGGAAGGCCTGGCGCCGAAGCCGGCCACGCAGAAGGCGATGACCCAGATCACCGGCGCGGTGGTGGCGATCACCGTCGTGCTGGCTGCGGTGTTCATCCCGTCCGCCCTGCAGGGCGGCGCCGCCGGTGAGATCTACAAGCAGTTCGCCCTGACCATCGCCATCTCGATGGCGTTCTCGGCGTTCCTGGCCCTGGGCTTCACCCCAGCGCTGTGCGCGACTTTCCTCAAGCCGACGCACAACGACAACCCGAACATCATCTACCGCACCTTCAACAAGTACTACGACAAGATCAGCCACACCTACGTGGGCCACATCACCTCGGCGGTGCGCCATGCGCCGCGCTGGATGATCCTGTTCGTGGTGCTGACCGCTCTGTGCGGTTTCCTGTTCACCCGCATGCCGGGCAGCTTCCTGCCGGAAGAAGACCAGGGCTATGCGCTGGCGATCGTGCAGCTGCCGCCGGGCTCGACCAAGGGCCAGACCAACGAAGTGTTCGCGCAGATGCGTGGCATCCTGGAAAAGCAGGATGGCTATGAAGGCATGCTGCAGGTGGCCGGTTTCAGCTTCGTCGGTTCCGGCGAGAACGTGGGCATGGGCTTCATCCGCCTGAAGCCGTGGGAGGAACGCAAGTTCACCGCGCCGGAGTTCATCCAGAACATGAACGGCGCGTTCTATGGCATCAAGGAAGCGCAGATCTTCGTGGTCAACCTGCCCACCGTGCAGGGCCTTGGCCAGTTCGGTGGCTTCGACATGTGGCTGCAGGACCGTAGCGGTGCCGGTTACGAGCAGCTGACCCAGGCCCGCAACATCCTGCTCGGCCAGGCCGCGCAGAAACCGGACCACCTGGTCGGTGTGCGCCCGAACGGCCTGGAAAACGCGCCGCAGCTGCAGCTGCACGTGGATCGCGTGCAAGCGCAGTCGATGGGCATGTCGGTGTCGGACGTGTACAGCACCATCCAGCTGATGCTGGCCCCGGTGTACGTCAATGACTTCTTCTATGAAGGCCGCATCAAGCGCGTGACCATGCAGGCCGATGGCCCGTACCGCACCGGCCAGGAGTCGCTGAAGAGCTTCTACAGCCCGTCCAGCCTCACCACCAATGCCGACGGTACCAACGCGATGATCCCGCTCAACACGGTGGTCAAGTCCGAATGGGTGTCGGCACCGCCGTCGCTGAGCCGCTACAACGGCTACTCGGCGATCAACATCGTCGGTTCGCAGGCACCGGGCACCAGCTCGGGTGAAGCGATGCAGACCATGGAGGCGATCGTCAACGACGACCTGCCGGCCGGTTTCGGCTACGACTGGTCCGGCATGTCCTACCAGGAAATCCTGGCCGGCAACGCGGCGACGCTGCTGCTGGTGCTGTCGATCGTAGTGGTGTTCCTGTGCCTGGCCGCGTTGTATGAAAGCTGGTCGATCCCGGTGGCGGTGCTGCTGGTAGTGCCGCTGGGCGTGCTCGGCGCCCTCGGCCTGTCCATGCTGCGTGGCCTGCCGAACGACCTGTTCTTCAAGATCGGCCTGATCACCGTGATCGGCCTGGCGGCGAAGAACGCGATCCTGATCGTCGAGTTCGCGGTGGAGCAGCGCGCAGCTGGCAAGACCCTGCGTGATGCCACCATCGAGGCGGCACGCCTGCGTTTCCGACCGATCCTGATGACCTCGTTCGCGTTCATCATGGGCGTGATCCCGATGGCGATCTCCACCGGCGCCGGCGCCAACTCCCGCCACGCCATCGGTACCGGCGTGATCGGCGGCATGCTGTTCGCCACCCTGCTCGGCCTGTTGATGATCCCGGTGTTCTTCGTGGTCGTGCGCCGCATGCTGGGCGACAAGCTGGATGAACCGTCCAAGGAGTTCATGGAACGCCAGCGTGATGCGGATGCTGCACACCGCCCGGATCGTTGATCCGGTGGTGAGCTGAAACGAGAAAGGCCCCGGAGCGATCCGGGGCCTTTTCTCTGCTTTTGAATGCATCCCAACCAAGGTTGGCATCTACCAGGGCAACGACATGCCCGACGGCTGGCAATCACCAGAGCTGCGGCATGCCCGGTAGCCGCCAACCTTGGTTGGCGCCGTTCGGGCCACGTCTCAGCGCAGCAGCGCAATCACCACGCACACCACCACGAGAGCCAGCGCAGGCCATTGCATCGGCAGGAAGAAGAAGTGATGGGGTGCGGCCTCGCCCTTCTGCCTGGGCACACGATTGAACCACAGGCCCAGCAGTACGTTCACCGCTGCGCCGATGCCTGCACCCAGCAGCACCTGGGGCAGTGGAGTGTTGCCCTTGGAGCCTTCATGCGGGAAGAAGTACGCCAGCAGCAGGATGGCTGCGATCGGCGTCACCAGCGTCATGAATCCCCAACCTCGATAGATCATCTTTGCAGACCGCGTAATAAACGACCTGTATTGGAACAGATCGGGTATCGCCCAGCCAGGAAGACCGTGTAGATCCACACATGGCGTGGATCTACCGGCCGCGCCGCCGTTGCAGCGGCGCGGCCCTTGCCACTCAGCGCAGTCCGGTCTCGTTGCGGGCGATCACCAAGCGCTGGATTTCCGAGGTGCCTTCGTAGATCTCGGTGATCTTGGCATCACGGAAGTAGCGCTCCAGCGGCATTTCCTTCGAATAACCCATGCCGCCATGGATCTGCACCGCCTGGTGGGTGATCCACATCGCGGCTTCCGAAGCGGTCAGCTTGGCCACCGCGGCTTCGGTGCTGAAACGCTTGCCCTGGCCCTTCACCCATGCGGCGCGCAGGGTCAGCAGCAGCGCTGCGTCCAGCTTGCACTTCATGTCGGCGATCTTGGCCTGGGTCATCTGGAAGGTACCGATGGCCGCGCCGAACGCCTTGCGCTCCTTCACGTATTCCAGGGTCGCTTCATAGGCGGCACGGGCGATGCCGATGGCCTGCGAGGCGATGCCGATGCGGCCAGCATCAAGCACGCTCATGGCGATCTTGAAGCCCTCGCCTTCCTGGCCCAGCACGTCTTCGGCCTGCGCCACGTAATCGTTGAACTCGATCTCGCAGGTGGCCGAAGCACGGATGCCCAGCTTCGGCTCGGTCTTGCCGCGGCCGAAACCCGCCTTGTCGGTATCGATGATGAAGGCGGTGATACCACGCGCGCCCTTGTCCGGCTCGCTCATCGCGAACAGCACGATGTACTTGGCCACCGGGCCGGAGGTGATCCAGCTCTTCTTGCCGTTGATGATGAAGGTGCCGTCGGCCTGCTTCACGGCGCGGCAGCGCATGGCCGTGGCGTCCGAACCGGACTGCGGCTCGGTCAGCGCAAACGCGCCGATGGCCTCGCCCTCGGCGATCGCACGCACGTAGGTCTGCTTCTGCGCTTCGGTACCGTGAGTGAGGATGCCATTGCAGAACAGCGAGTTGTTGACCGACATGATGGTCGAGTGGGCAGCGTCGGCGGCAGCGACCTCCACCATTGCCAGCACGTACGCAACCGGGTCCATGCCCGCGCCACCGTATTCGGTCGGCACTTCGATGCCCATCAGGCCGTTCTCGCCCAGCAGGCGGATGTTGTCCAGCGGGAACTCGCCGGTGCGGTCATGGTGCTCCGCGCTCGGGGCGATCTTTTCCTGCGCGATGCGCCGCGCAACGTCCTGCAACATCAACTGCTCTTCAGTAAAGCTGAAATCCACAACACCCTCCCGGGTACATGATGTTATGGGCCGCGCACGGCGTGCCCAGGTGCCCCGATTGTACCGGGGCCCGGCTGCTTCCGTACGCCAGCGACTTGACCGCAGCAGGCCTTCTCAGCGAATATATCTCTATATCGCGATAGGTAGATATTTATGGATCTTGAAGACTGGTCGACCCGCCTGAAGGTGTTCGCCGATGCGACCCGCGTGCGCCTGCTGGCGCTGCTGGAGCAGGAGGAACTGACCGTGGCCGAACTGTCGGCGATCACCCGGCTGGCACAGCCGCGGGTGTCCACCCATCTGGCGCGCCTGAAGGAAGCCGGCCTGGTTCGCGACCGCCGTGCCGGCGTGTCGGCCTATTACCGCTTCGACGAGGCCCAGCTGGACCCGGCGCAGCGTGCATTGTGGCATGCCTTGAGCAATGGAAGCGACGACCCGCTGCTTCGCCAGGACGCCGAACGCGTCGCCGCCGTGCTGGCCCACCGCGCCTCCGACCAGAACTGGGCCGACAGCGTGGCCGGCGACATGGAGCGCCACTATTCTCCAGGCCGGACCTGGGAGGCCCTTGCGCGCACCGCGCTGCCACTGCTGGAAACCGGCGACGTGCTGGACATTGCCTCCGGTGATGGCGTGCTGGCCGAACTCGTCGCCCCGCATGCCAAGCGCTACATCTGTATCGACACCAGCGCACGCGTGGTCGCCGCCGCCAGCGAGCGCCTGCGCCGCCTGCCCAATGTGGAAGTGCGCGAGGGCGACATGCATGCCCTGCCGTTCAAGGACGGCAGCTTCGACCTGGTGGTGCTGATGCATGCGCTGACCTACGCCAGCAAACCGGCGCAGGCGGTGACCGAAGCCGCACGCGTGCTGCGCCCCGGTGGCCGCCTGCTGCTGTGCAGCCTCGCCCGCCACGAGCACAAGGCAGCAGTGGAGGCTTACGGCCACGTCAACCTCGGTTTCAGTGACAAGGAACTGCGCAGGTTCGTCGACAAGGCCGGCCTGCAGGTGTCCAGCCTGGAGACGGTTACCCGCGAAAAGCGTCCGCCGCACTTTGAAGTGATTTCACTGATCGCCAACAAGCCCTGAGCCGAGACCGCCATGCCTGCCCTGCCCTGGTTGCATCCTGATCGTGCCAACGCCCTGCTCGACGCCCTGCGCGAGCGGATCCTGATCATCGACGGCGCGATGGGTACGATGATCCAGCGCCATGGCCTGCAGGAAGACGATTACCGTGGCGAGCGCTTCGCCGATGGCTACGACCATCTGCATGGCCCCGGCTGCGATCACGCAACACCGGAAGGCCATGACCTGAAGGGCAACAACGATCTGCTGCTGCTGACCCGGCCGCAGATCGTCGCCGACATCCACACCGCCTACCTGGAAGCGGGCGCGGATCTGGTCGAGACCAACACCTTCAACGCCACGTCGGTCAGCCAGGCCGACTACCACCTCGAACACCTGGTGTACGAATTGAACAAGGCCGGTGCCGCAGTTGCGCGAACCTGCTGTGATGCAGTGGCTGCGACCACGCCGGGCAAGCCCCGCTTCGTGATCGGGGTGATCGGCCCCACCAGCCGCACCGCCTCGATCAGTCCCGACGTCAATGATCCGGGCTTCCGCAACACCAGCTTCGACGAGCTGCGCGACACCTACCGCGAAGCGATCGAGGGCCTGATCGACGGCGGTGCCGACACCCTCATGGTCGAGACCATCTTCGACACGCTCAACGCCAAGGCGGCGCTGTATGCGCTGGAAGAGGCTTTTGATGCGCGTGGCGCTCGCTTGCCGGTGATGATCTCCGGCACCATCACCGACGCGTCCGGACGCACCCTGTCCGGGCAGACAGCGGAAGCCTTCCATGCCTCGCTGGCGCATGCACGACCGCTGTCGATCGGACTGAACTGCGCGCTGGGTGCCGATGCCATGCGCCCGCACGTGGAAACCCTTGCACAGGTCGCCGGCTGTTATGTCAGCGCACACCCCAATGCCGGCCTGCCCAATGCCTTCGGCGAGTACGACGAAACGCCGGAGGACATGGCCAGTACCCTGCGAGGCTTCGCCGAAGATGGCCTGCTGAACCTGGTCGGCGGCTGCTGCGGTTCCACCCCGGACCATATCCGTGCAATTGCCGAGGCCGTGGCAGGGCTGCCGCCGCGCGCCCTGCCCGGTTACCAGGAGCAGCAGGCCGCATGAGCACCTCGCCCTACACCCGCCTGTCCGGCCTGGAACCGCTGGTCATTACCCCGGATCTGCTGTTCATCAACGTCGGCGAACGCACCAACGTCACCGGCAGCGCGCAGTTCCGCAAGCTGGTCAAGGAAGGCCGCTACGAAGAAGCGGTGGACGTGGCCCGCCAGCAAGTGGCCAGCGGCGCGCAGATCCTCGACGTCAACATGGACGAGGGCCTGATCGATTCGGAAGCGGCGATGACCCGCTACCTCAACCTGATCATGTCCGAGCCGGACATCGCGCGTATCCCGGTGATGGTCGACTCCTCCAAGTGGAGCGTGATCGAGGCCGGCCTGAAATGCCTGCAGGGCAAGAGCGTGGTCAACTCGATCTCGCTGAAGGAAGGCGAGGCACTGTTCCGCGAACACGCACGCAAGGTCCTGCGCTATGGCGCCGCCGCGGTGGTGATGGCCTTCGATGAAAGCGGGCAGGCCGATACCTGCGCGCGCAAGGTCGAGATATGCACCCGCGCCTACCGCATCCTCGTCGACGAGATCGGTTTCCCGCCGCAGGACATCATCTTCGACCCGAACATCTTCGCCGTCGCCACCGGCATCGAAGAGCACGACAACTATGCAGTGGACTTCATCGAAGCCACCCGCATCATCAAGCAGACGCTGCCGCACTGCCATGTGTCCGGCGGTGTCTCCAACGTGTCGTTCTCGTTCCGTGGCAACGAAACGGTACGCCAGGCCATCCACTCGGTGTTCCTGTACCACGCCATCGCCGCCGGCATGGACATGGGCATCGTCAACGCCGGCGCCATGCCGATCTACGACGAGCTGGAGCCGGAACTGCGCGAGCGCGTGGAGGACGTGATCCTCAACCGCCGCAGCGACGCCACTGAGCGCCTGCTGGAAATCGCCGAGCGCTACAAGGGCAAGAAGGGCGCGGCAAAGACCGAGGACCTGGCCTGGCGCGAGAAGCCGGTGGCGCAGCGCCTGACGCACGCGCTGGTGCATGGCCTGGACGCCTATGTGGAAGAGGACACCGAACTGGCCCGCCAGGCCTCCAGCCGCCCGCTGGATGTGATCGAAGGCCCGCTGATGGACGGCATGAACGTGGTCGGCGACCTGTTCGGCGCCGGCAAGATGTTCCTGCCGCAGGTGGTGAAGTCCGCGCGCGTGATGAAGAAGGCGGTGGCCTACCTGCTGCCGTACATCGAAGCGGAAAAGGCGCGCAGCGGCGACACCGCCAAGAGCAACGGCAAGATCATCATGGCCACGGTGAAGGGCGATGTGCATGACATCGGCAAGAACATCGTCGGCGTGGTCCTGGCCTGCAACAACTTTGAAGTAGTCGACCTTGGCGTGATGGTGCCGGCACAGAAGATCCTCGATGCCGCCCGTGAACACAACGCCGACCTGATCGGTCTGTCCGGGCTGATCACTCCGTCGCTGGAGGAGATGAGCCACGTCGCCCGCGAGATGCAGCGCCAGGGCTTCGAGCTGCCGCTGCTGATCGGTGGCGCCACTACCTCGCGTGCGCATACCGCGCTGAAGATCGACCCGCATTACAAGGCGCCCACGGTGTGGGTGAAAGATGCCTCGCGCGCGGTCGGCGTGGCCCAGTCGCTGATCTCGCGTGACCTGCGTGAAGCCTTCGTTGCCGCCAACGAGGCCGACTATGCCGAGATCCGCGCGCGCCACCGCAATCGCGGCGATGCCAAGCGCCTGGTCACGCTGGAACATGCACGCGGGCAGAAATTCCAGGGAGGATGGGACAGCTACACGCCGCCGGCACCGAACCAGCCCGGCCTGCACGTATTCGACGACTACCCGCTGGCCGAACTGGTCGACTACATCGACTGGACGCCGTTCTTCCAGGCCTGGGAGCTGGCCGGCAAGTTCCCGGCCATCCTCACCGACGAGATCGTCGGCACTCAGGCCAGCGATCTGTACAAGGATGCCCGCGCGATGCTCGAGCGCATCGTCGGCGAAAAGTGGCTGACCGCCAAGGCCGTGTTCGGCCTGTGGCCGGCCAACAGCGTCGGCGACGACGTGCGCGTGCAGCACCCGCAGGGCGAGACCACGCTGCACTTCCTGCGCCAGCAGGTGGACAAGCCGGCCGAGCGCCCCGATTTCTGCCTGGCCGATTTCATCGCGCCGGCCGACAGTGGCCAGCAGGACTGGATCGGCGCCTTCGCGGTGACCGCCGGCATCGGCATCGACGCCCACGTGGCGCGCTTCGAGGCCGACCATGACGATTACAACGCGATCCTGCTCAAGGCCCTCGCCGACCGCTTCGCCGAAGCGTTGGCCGAGCGGCTGCACCAGCGCGTACGCACGGAATTCTGGGGCTACGACCACGCCGAGACGCTGGACAACGAGGCACTGATCGACGAACAGTATCGCGGTATCCGCCCCGCGCCGGGCTATCCCGCCTGCCCGGAGCACAGCGAAAAGCGCTGCCTGTTCGACCTGCTGCAAGCCGAAGCGAACGCCGGCATGGCGTTGACCGAGAGCTTCGCGATGCTGCCCACCGCAGCGGTATCGGGTTACTACTTCAGCCACCCGCAGAGCCAGTATTTCGTGGTCGGCCGGCTCAGCCGCGAACAGGTCGGCGACTACGCACGCCGCAAGGGCGTGGACCGCGCCCAGGCCGAGCGCTGGCTGGCCTCCAACCTCGACTACGATCCCGAATGACACAGAAGGGGGGCGGAGGAGATTAAGTCGTTTGTGCCCCAAACGACTTGATCCCCTCCGCCCCCTTTTTGCTTCATCATTCCGCGATGACTGTCCCCGTTGCCCGCCTCTCCAGCTTCTACCTGTTCTATTACGCAGCGCTCGGTGCGTTCACTCCGTACTGGAGCCTGTTCCTCACTGCGCGCGGCATGAGCGTGACCGCGATCAGCGTGATGATGGGGCTGTGGTATGCAACGCGCGTGGTTGCGCCCAGCACCTGGACCTCGCTGGCAGCGGCCTCGCCAAGGCCGATCCGCCTGCTGCGTATCGGCTGCCTGCTGACCCTGATCAGCTTCGCCGCGTTCCTGCTTCCTCTGCCGCAGCCGTGGATGTATCCGGCAATGGTGGTGTTCTGCTTCTTCTACAACGCGGTAATGCCACAGTTCGAGTCGATCACTCTCACCCATCTCGGCAGCGACAGCCATCGCTACGGCCTGATCCGGGTCTGGGGCTCACTGGGCTTCATCGCCATCGTGACCCTGTTCGGCTGGCTGATCGAAGGTGACGGCACCTCCAGCCGCGCCGGGCTGCTGCCGTGGATGATGCTGCCGCTGTTCGTCCTGCTGGTCGCTTCCGCCTTCAGCAATCACTACGCGCGCGGCATCGGCCGGACCGAAGGCGACGCCAGCGGCTTCTGGCAGATCGTGCGCCGCCCTCCGGTACTCGCGTTCTTCCTCGCTGCCTTCATGGAGCAGCTTTCGTTCGGACCGTACTACACGTTCTTCTCGGTCTACATGGACCATCACGGCTACCGCACATCCACGCTCGGCCTGCTGTGGACCATCGGCGTGGTGTTCGAGGTCGGCGTGTTCTTCACCATCGGCCGTTTCTTCCGTCGCTACGACGCCAGCTGGATGCTGCTGATCGCGCTGGTCAGTTCCTGCCTGCGCTGGGCGGTTACCGCGCTGTTCCCGGAGAACCTGCCGGTGATGCTGCTGGCCCAGACCGCGCATGCGCTCGGCTTTGCTGCTTTCTTCGCCGCAGCCATGCAGATGCTGGCGACCTATTTCCCGGGCCGCCTCAACGGCCATGGCCAGGGCCTGCTGTACGGTTTCTCGTCCGGTGCCGGCGGCGTGCTGGGCGCGCTCATTGCCGGCCAGCTGTGGAAGATCGACGATGGCCGCACCGCATTCCTGGCGGGGAGCGGGTTTGCCCTGGTCGGCGCATTGCTGTGCTTCTTCGCACTGAGCATGCCACTGATCCGCACACGCCGGAACCGCTCCGAGGCCTGACGACGGCGCCAGTCCTACTGCTGCAGCAGTACCTGCTGCAGCGATGGCAGAAGCACACGGTTGCCATGCGCGCTGAGGTGGTCGCCATCGAAGAACAGCGGCCGGCCATCGCGCTGCGCCCGGCACAGCACGTCATCGCACAGCACCGGCATCGGATCCCACAGCACACCGCCTGGCAGGCCATCGACCACCTGCTGCAGGCTGCCCAGCATCGGTGCCCGCAACGTTTCCATCGCCTCGCGCATGCTGTCCAGACCATTGCGGCAGACCTCGTTGCGTGAATTGAAGCGATCCGAGCATCGATACGGCGGCGCCGGCAGCACCGGTTTGGGCGCCTCCAGCACGATGCGTACACCACGCTCTGCCAACGGCCGCCATTGGGCGATCGCCTCCACCACCTCGGCCTCACGCCCCGCCGTGGCTTCCGGGGTCAGCTCGCCCGCCAGCTGCGCCTGCGCATCGAACAACACGAACTGATCGGACAAGCGCGGTATGCGCAGCGACACCAGCACCACGGCATCACCCGGCTGCGCACGCCGCGTGATGTCGGCGAGCACCGCCGCATCGAAATCGCCACAGCCCGCGCCCGCACCCCGCCACTTCTGCAGGCTCACCTGCGGGCATCCACCACGGCCATAGAGGACGACCTCCGAACCGGTCTCAAGCGCCAGTCGCTGCAGTAGTTCGATGTAGGCCATCGCATGCGAATCGCCGGCAACGAACACCCGCTTCGACGTACCGGCCGGCAGCGGCCGGTTGCAGGCCCCACGGGCATAGGTGCGCATGCTGCCGCCCGCGAAGCGCTGCTTGCCCGTCACCAGTGCACAATCGGGATAGTCGCCTGCCACGCTCTTGCCGTTGGGATACCAGTCGGCCGGATGCCGGCTGACCGTGCTCAGTGATATCCACGGTGCCTGCAGGTACAGCACCGTCTGGGTGCCGGCCGCGACCAGCAGCACAGCCGCACCTGCCAGCACCCAGCGACCCGGGCGCAGACGCTGCGCCCATGGCCCCCGGAACGGTTGTTCTACCCAGCGCCACGACACCCACGACAGCAGCAGCACCAGCGCCATCGCAGCGGTCATCTGCAGGGGCGTCTGCAGGCCCACGGTCCAGCGCATCAGCACGAACACCGGCCAGTGCCACAGATACAGTGAGTACGACAGCAGGCCAATGGTGCGCATCGGCCTGCTGGCCAACAGGCGTGCCACCCAGGCCTGCGGATGATGATGCAGCGCCCATAGCAGGCCTGCCGATGCAAAGGTCGGCAGCAGGCCATCAGGCCACGGCGAACGGCCGGCCCGTGCGCTCCACAACGCCCAACACAGCAAAGCCAACGCCACCACCGCGAGCAGCGAGAACACGGGCGCAGCGCGCTTCAATGCCGCCCCCGTCACTTGATCGAGTGATGCGCGCACGTGCAGCAACTGGAACAACAGTACGCCAACACCCAGTTGCCACAGCCGCGTAGTGGTGGCGTAGAACGCCCACGATGGGGGTGCCTCGCGCAGGCCCAGCACCGCCGCATGCAGCAGCGACGCCGCGCTGACCACGGTAAACAATCCCAGGCTCATCCAACGCCCGCGCGCGCCGCGCGCCCAGGCCAGGAACAGCAGCGGGAACAGCAGGTAGAACTGCTCCTCCACGCCCAGCGACCAGGTATGGGTGTAGGGATTGAATTCGGCCTTGGGCGCGAAATAATCGTTGCCGATCAGCGCCAGTACCCAGTTGCTGAAGCCGAAGAATGCCATCAGCCCGGTCTTGTCACTGGCCTCGCTGAGCCAGGACTCGGGAATGAACAGTACGCTGGCGACGGCGGTCAACAGCAGGCAGCTGATCAGCGCAGGTGCGATGCGACGGATGCGGCGCGAATAGAAGCGCAGCATCGACTGCCACAGCGACAACGGCGGCAGCCGGTGCACCGACGCGCTGACCACAAACCCGGAAATGACGAAGAACACGTCTACGCCGGTGAACCCGCCTGGCAACCAGGCCGGGTCAAGGTGGAACACGATGACGGCCAGTACGGCAATCGCGCGCAGGCCGTCAATGTGCGGCACGTAGCCACGGCTTGGATCAGCGGTCATCCCTTTCTCCCGACCGCAGAGACAGTGCCGTCCGCAGTGGTTGCGCCTTTACCAGACCAGGTCGTCCGGCACCTGGTACTGCGGGTCCGCGTACGGATCTTCCTCGGTCGGCGCATCCGGATCGACCTTCAGCGCCACCGAGGCGGCGAACACCGCTTCGGACTGCGCCAGCACGTCGGCGGTTACCAGCAGATAGCGGCCATTGAGCTGCACCACGCCCAGCTCACCGGCATTGAGCGCGGTCAGCTGTTCGGCGGTCACGTAGATGCGCTTGATCTTGCCGCCGTACGGGAAGTGGCGGGCGATGTCCGCCGCCTCGGCGTTGAGGCTCTTGTCCTTCAGCAGTTCTTCCAGCTTGGCCTTCGCCTCACGGCGAACGCGTGCTTCTTCCTGCTTCAGGCGCTCGGTCTCGATGCGCTCTTCCTTCTCCCGCTGCGCGCGGATGGCATAGGCCTTGGCCAGGTCCATCTCTTCGGCGCTGCGCGGCTTGCGCGGGCCCTGCTGTCCCTGGCCACCGCGCGCATGCCCGCCGGGATTGCCCGCGCCACCATGACCGTGCCCGCGACGCTCGCCGGGCTTGTGTTCGCCCTTGCCTGCGCCCTGCGGCTTTCCATTGCCGTTGCCACCCTTGCCCTGCGGGCGGCCATCACGACGGGGGCCATCATTCTTGCGCTCGGGCTTGGGCGCGGGCTTGAAGCCCAGGCCCATCAGCTGGTCGCGGAGGGTATCGCTCATAGGATTCGGATCAGTAGTGCGGCGGCGGCGGTTCGCTCGCCGGATCAGAAGAATTCAGTGCGTTGCGGACCTTGCCCAGGTCTTCCAGCAGCACGCGCAGCACATCGGCGTTGCGCATGCCCTGCATGCGGGCATCAGCCAGCGCATCGCTCAATTCGGCCAGCGCCTGTTCCTGGAAGGACACGCGCATTTCCAGCTCGACCAGGCGCGCTTCCAGCGCCTGCTCGCGTTCAGTGGGCATATCAGACATGCAACGAGCGCCCCCGGCCAATGCCGTAGTACGCAAGACCTGCAGCTTCCACTTCGCCCGGCTCATACAGGTTGCGGCCGTCGAACACCACTGCGTCCTTCAACTGCTCGCGCAGCTTCTGGAAGTCGGGGCTGCGGAACTGCTTCCACTCGGTGACCACCACCAGTGCATCGGCGCCCTGCAGTGCTTCGCCTGCCGTGCTGCAGAACGTGAGGTCGTCGCGCTCACCGAAGATGCGCTGCGATTCATGCATCGCTTCCGGGTCGTAGGCACGCACCGTGGCACCGCCTTCCCAGAGCTGGGCCAGCAGGCGACGGCTGGAGGCCTCACGCATGTCGTCGGTGTTCGGCTTGAAGGCCAGGCCCCATACGGCGAACGTCTTGCCGCGCACGCCTTCGTCCTCGCCCTTGTCGTAATGGCGCTGGATGAGGGCGAACAGGTGGCCCTTCTGTGCATCGTTGACCGCTTCAACCGCATTGAGCAGCTTCGGCTCCAGGCCATACTGCTGGGCGGTACGGGCCAGTGCCTGCACGTCCTTCGGGAAGCACGAGCCACCGTAGCCGGCGCCCGGATAGATGAAGTGCCAGCCGATGCGCGGGTCCGAGCCGATGCCCTGGCGGACCTGCTCGACGTCGGCACCCACGCGTTCGGCGATGTTGGCGATTTCATTCATGAACGAAATCTTGGTCGCCAGCATCGCGTTGGCGGCGTACTTGGTCAGCTCGGCCGAGCGCACGTCCATTTCCACCACACGGTCGTGGTTGCGGTTGAACGGCGCGTACAGGCGACGCATCACCGCCACCGACTCCTCGCTGGTCGCACCGATGATGATGCGGTCCGGGCGCATGCAGTCGGCGACTGCGTCGCCTTCCTTCAGGAATTCCGGGTTGGACACCACGTCGAAGGCGATGTCCGCGCCCCGCGCGGCCAGCTCTTCAGCGATGGCTGCACGCACCTTGTCAGCGGTGCCGACCGGCACCGTCGACTTGTTGACCACCACGGTCGGCACGCTCATGTGCCGGCCGATGGTGCGGGCCACGGCCAGCACGTACTGCAGATCGGCGCTGCCATCCTCGTCCGGGGGCGTGCCAACGGCGATGAACACCACCTGGCCATGCTCGATGGCGGCCGCCGCATCGGTGGTGAACGCCAGCCGCGAGGCGGCATGGTTGGCCTTCACCATCGGCTCAAGGCCCGGCTCATAGATCGGGATGATGCCCTGGTTGAGGCCATCGACCTTGGCCTGATCGATGTCCACGCAGACCACCTGGTGGCCTGCGTCGGCCAGGCAGGTACCGGTCACCAGTCCAACGTAACCGGTACCAAAAATCGCAACGCGCATATCCGTATTCGCTCCTGAATGACTTACGGGAGAACGCCCAGCAGCTCGACGTCGAACGTCAGAGTCGCGTTCGGGCCGATCGGGCCGCCCGGGGTGCCGTTCTCGCCGTAGGCCAGTTCGCCCGGGATCCAGAAGCGGTACTTCGAACCGACCGGCATCAGCGCGACGCCTTCGGTCCAGCCCTTGATCACCTGGTCCAGGCCGAACTCGGCGGGCTGGCGGCCGTAGGAACTGTCGAACACGGTGCCGTTGAGCAGCTTGCCTTCGTAGTTCACGCGCACCTTGCTGCTCGGCAGAGGACGCTCGCCGCTACCCGGGCGGATCACCTGGTACTGCAGGCCCGACGAGGTGGTCACCACGCCCGGCTGGGTCTTGTTCTTGGCCAGGAATGCGTTGCCCTCCGTGCGGTTGGTCTGCGCAGCCTGGGCGGCCTTGGCCTGCATTTCAGCCTGCTTGGCACCCATGAAGGCCTGGATGGTGGCGGTCGCGTCAGCTTCCGTCATCTTCGGCTGGCCCTTGGTCAGGCCGGTGCTGATCGCGTCAAACAGCGAGGCGACATCGATATCGTCCTTCAGCTGCGCCAGCGACGGGCCCACCGAGTAGGAGCCGATCATCTGCGACACCTTGACGCGGTCGACCTTCGGCGGCTGCGAACCCGGTGCCACGCCCGGCACCTGCTGGCCACTGCGGGCCATCACGACCTGGCGCAGGGCGGCATCGGTGGCCTTGGCCTGTTCCTGGGTGATCTGCGGCTGCAGGCCCTCGAACGAGCGCTCAACGGCGGTGCGCAGGGCGGCCACATCGATCTCTTCGGCGATCGGGGTGAACGACTTGGCCACGTCCAGGCCGATGGCATAGCCGAGTTTCTGCTTGGGGGAATTCAAGGTTGCGGTCTCCTTGGCGGCTGCGGGGGCAGCCGGTTGTTGCGACAGAGCGACACCCGAAGTGCCCATCGCCAGAATCAGAACCGACGCCGCGGCGCCGCGCATTCCCATCTTCATTCGCTGCATTCCTGGAAGTGTCTGGGCGCCGACGTCGGCGCGAAAAGAAGCATTGTCGCACGCATGCCGTCGATGTCGAGGCATGCGTGCCGGATATCACTGCGTGGCGGCTGCCGCCAGCGCCTTGTCGATGGCCGCGGTCAGCTGCGGATCGTCCGGCGTCACCTTGCTGGCGAACTGGGCAATGACCTTGCCATCGCGGCCCACGAGGTATTTGTGGAAGTTCCAGGCCGGCGCAACGCCGGTCGCTGCGGTCAAGCGCTGGTAAAGCGGCGTGGCCTGGGTACCGACCACATGCACCTTCTCGAACATCGGGAACTTGACGCCATAGGTCAGGGTGCAGAAGTCCTGGATCTGCTTCTCGTCACCCGGTTCCTGGCCCTTGAAGTCATTGGAAGGGAAGCCCAGCACCGCGAAACCGCGGCCGGCATAGCGCTTCTGCAGCGCCTCCAGCCCTTCGTACTGCGGCGTGTAGCCACACTTGCTGGCGGTGTTGACCACCAGCAGCACCTGCCCGTGATAGCGCTGCTGCAGATTCACCTGCTGCTTGCTGGCCAACGGCCGGTATTCCAGATCGAGCAGGTCGGCCGCCAGCGCACTGGCGGAACCGGCGGCACCGGCCACCATCAGGGCCAGCAGGGACAGGCCGCGCAGGCGGCACGGGGAAACGGTCGGCAGGGGCATCAGAGGCGGTCCGCGGTAGCCATTCACAAGGCCCGGCCAGCGCTGGCCGGGAATCGGCCGAACTATAGCACCGGGCTCCGGCCCCCCCTGATGGCACAGGCCCACACGGGCTTTGCGCTGCGTGGCGGATGCGCTGCCCGGGCGCCATCGATGGCGCAGCGATGACATAGCATGGACATCACTGAATGGAAGGCGGCCCCGGAAAGACCCCTGCGGCAGTTTTATTTCCCTTTTAAATCAATCAAATAAAGGGATATTTCAGCAATCTGACCACCCCTGCCATCAGTTGGGGGCGGCAAGGGGTTGCACGTAGGCGTGCCGGTGTTATAGTTGCATACAACACCAGTCACCTGAGACAGGGGGAAGCCATGAACGTCCGGATCCGTCGCAACCTCACCGCGCCCGCGGCCGTCGCTGTTTCGACCCTGCTCGTGCTGGCCTGGTGGGCCACGCCCACCGCCCCTGCTTCTGCCGCTGCTGAAAGTACGCAGGACGCAACGCTCTCCCCGGCAGGGAACGCCCCCTCATCCCCCCCTCCCCCGCGTCGGCTGCACAGCGCGCTGTCCATGCCGTATTTCTCGTTCGCCCAGCCGCTGACCCCACGGAGCTGAATATGAGCGACATCCAGTGGAGCGACGGCGCTCCCATCTACCGTCAGTTGAAGGAGCGCGTGATCGCCATGATGCTCGACGGAATCCTCAAGCCGGGCGATGCCCTGCCTTCGGTGCGCCAGGTGGCCGCCGACTATCAACTCAATCCCATCACCGTTTCGCGCGCTTACCAGGAACTGGCCGACGAAGGCCTGGTCGAGAAGCGCCGCGGCCTGGGCATGTTCATGACCGAGCAGGCGGCCACGCAGCTGCGCAGCAGCGAGCGCGACCGTTTCCTCAACGAAGAATGGCCCGCGGTTCTGGAGCGCATCCAGCGCCTGGGCCTGAGCCTCGACGAATTGCTGCCCCAGGGGAAAGTCTGATGAATAGCACTGCAAGTGAGTCGGTCATCACCGCCCGAGGCCTGCGCAAGGCCTACAAGACCACGGTCGCCCTCGACAATGCCAGTTTCAGCATTCCAAGCGGGCGTATCGTCGGCCTGATCGGGCCCAATGGCGCCGGCAAGACCACCGCGCTGAAGGCCCTTCTGGGCCTGACCTCGGTGGAGGGTGAACTGAGCGTGCTCGGCCGCGACCCGCGACTGCACCGCGACGAACTGATGAACGACATCTGCTTCATCGCCGACGTCGCCGTACTGCCGCGCTGGCTGAAGGTCCGCGAGGCGATCGACTTCGTCGCCGGCGTCCACCCGCGCTTCGACCGCTCCCGTTGCGAGCGCTTCCTGGCCAACACCAAGCTGCAGCCGAAGCAGCGCGTGCGCGAGCTGTCCAAGGGCATGATCGTGCAGCTGCACCTGGCGCTGGTGATGGCCATCGATGCCCGCATCCTGGTGCTGGACGAACCGACCCTGGGCCTGGACATCCTGTACCGCAAGGAGTTCTACCAGCGCCTGCTGGAAGACTACTTCGACGAACAGAAGACCATCATCGTCACCACCCACCAGGTGGAGGAGATCGAGCACATCCTCAGCGACGTGATGTTCATCCGCGACGGCCGCATCGTGCTCGACGCGGAAATGGACGACATCGGCCAGCGCTACACCGAGCTGCTGGTCAATGCCGACCAGCTGGACACCGCCCGCGCCCTGAAGCCGATCGACGAGCGCAGCCTGGCGTTCGGCAAGACCGTGATGCTGTTCGATGGCGTGCCGCGCGCCCAGCTTTCCTCCCTCGGCGAGACCCGCATCCCGGGCCTGGCCGACCTGTTCGTCGCCATCATGAAGGGGACCTACGCATGAATGCCGTCAACCACCCCGTCAGCCCGATCGGCACCCTGCGCTGGCTGCTCAAGCGCGAGTACTGGGAGAACCGCGGCGGTTTCCTGTATGCCCCGTTGATCGCCGGCCTGATCTCGCTGGTGATGAGCATCGCCGGCATTGCCTTCGGCCTCTTCGCACTGAACCGTGCAGCGCGCGACGGTGGCCTGCACATCGACGGCGAGAACGTGAACATCAATGGCCTGAACCTGGCCCTGCTCACCCGTGACATCAGTGCCAAGGACCTTGCTGATCTTGGCAACGGCCTGGACCTGACTCTGGTGCTCAGTTCAAGTTGGCCCTTCCTGGTGCTGGCCTTCGTGGTGTTCTTCTACTGCCTGGGCGCCCTGTACGACGATCGCCGCGACCGCAGCATCCTGTTCTGGAAGTCGTTGCCGCTGTCGGACACGCAGACCGTGCTGTCCAAGGTGATCAGCGCACTGATCGTGGCACCGTTGATCGCGGTGATCGCTGGCATCCTCACCATGTTCGGTTTCATGCTGATCATCAGTGCCGTCGCGCTGCTGCACGGTGGCAGCCCGATGACCCTGATCTGGGGCCCGGCCAGCCCGCTGACCCTTGCCGCTGGGCACCTGGCCTGGATTCCGGTCTATGCCCTGTGGGCCCTGCCCACCGCCGGCTGGCTGCTGCTGTGCTCGGCATGGGCCAGGAGCAAGCCGTTCCTGTGGGCGGTGATGCTGCCGCTGTTTGCCGGCATCATTGTCAGCTCCACCAAGATGATGCCGCTGTTCGGCCTGACCACCGGCTGGTTCTGGCAGAACATCGTCGGTCGCCTGCTGCTGGGGGGCGTACCCGGCATGGACCTGCTGTATCGCCTCGGCGCCGACGAAGCCTCGCGCCGCGATCTGGACTCGGTCGTCAGTCTGATGTCCCCCGCCTCGCAGCTGAAGTCGCTGGCGATGCCGGAACTGTGGATCGGCGCCGTCGTCGGTGCAGTGTTCATCTTCCTTGCCATCCGCCTGCGCAAGCGCGCCGGCGAGATCTGATCCCATCCATCCGGAGGCATTACCCATGCGTTCCCTGCTCGCCTGTTCTGCGTTGTTGCTGTTGCCGTTGTCGGCGCTGGCCGCCGATGCTCCGAACTGCAAGTTCACTGCTGCCCGCGCGCTGAAGCTGGACGTGGCCGGTGCCAAGACGGTGGTGTTCGAGGTCAACCAGCATGACCTGAAGGTGGTCGCCAGCGCTGGCGGCGGCCAGCTGGACGGCCGCGCCTGCGCGTCCAGCCAGGAATGGCTGGACCAGCTGGTACTGGACCAGCGCAAGGTGGGCGACAAGCTGGTGGTGAGCCTGCGCCGCGACGGCCGCCAAAGTGGCATCAGTCTGGGCAACAGCTACGCCTGGCTGGATATCCGCGGCAGCGTGCCGGACAACCTGCCGCTGCAGTTCAAGGTCGGCTCGGGCGATGCCAGCGTGGAAAACGCACAGTCCCTCAGCGTGGACGTCGGCTCAGGTGACGCGGTGGCCCGCGGCACCCGCGGCAGCATCCACGCTGCAGTGGGTTCCGGCGACCTCAACATCGATGGCGGCAGTTCCTTGAATCTGCTGTCGCTGGGTTCCGGCGACGTCACCGTACGCAACATCAGCGGCGACGCCAGCACCGGTACCGTCGGCTCCGGTGACCTGAAGATCACCGATGTACGTGGCAACGCGCGGCTGGACACGGTGGGCTCGGGTGACATCGAGTTCAAGCGCGTGCAGGGCAACGTTGAAGTGGGCGTGGTCGGCTCCGGCGGCGTCGACCTGGCCGACATCGGCGGCAATGTGCACGTCCGCAGCCACGGCTCGGGCGACATCCACGTCGACGGCGTGCGCGGCACCCTGACCGTCGATCACAGCGGCAGCGGTGACGTCGATCATCGCAACGTCAGCGGGCGGGTCACTCTGCCGCGCAGCAAGTAACCCTCTTCCAGACACTATCAGGGGAACACCATGAACCTGTTGCGCCTGTTGCCCGCTGTGCTGCTGTCCCTGCCGCTGATCGCCTGCGGCGGCACGTCGTCCGCGCCCGACAAGACCGTCGGCAAAAGCGTCGCCGAAGCCACAGGTGGCGTTGGCGAGACCGTCAGAAACGCCATGGACGATGCCCGCAAGGATATCGCCCAGGGCAACATCAAGATCTCGGCGGACAAGCAGCCGCGTGCGGAGATCACCCCGGATGGCCGCCTGCTGATCGCGGGCAAGGAGATCGCTGCCAACGATATCCAGCGCCGCCATCTGCAGGACTACCGCGGCCACGTGGTCGCCATCGCGATGGACGGCATGGATGTCGGCCTGGCAGGCGCCAAACTGGGTGCCAGCGCGGCCGGCGAAGCGCTGAAGGGCATTTTCAGCGGCGACAGCGAAGGTGTCGAAAAGCGCATCAATGCCGAAGCCGAGAAGATCGAAGCCCAGGCCAAGCGCATCTGCGACCGCCTTCCGGCGATGCTGGCCAGCCAGCAGGCGCTCGCACGCGAACTGCCGGCGTTCAAGCCCTACGCGACCATGGACCAGGGCGACGTGGACGACTGCGGCAAGGACACCGTGGTCCAGCGCTAGGCCTGTGACAGATCAGCGCACCCGGCCGGCAGCGGCGTCCGGCTGCCGGCCGTAGTGCGCCGTCCGGCTTACAATGGCGGCCCCGGACGCCCCCGAACCGAATGTCATGAAGAAGCTGTTTCTGCTGCTGACCGCCCTGCTCTGCCTCGGCCTGGTCGGCTGTGACCAGGAATACCGCAACCACCGTGCCGAGCGCGGCAAGCCCAAGATTTCCGTCAGCGAAGGCATGGTCACCGTGCGTCGCCCGCCGGCACCGAACATCATCATCCTCGCCGATGGCACGATGAAGATGGACGAGATCCAGATTCCGCTGGACGACGGACAGAAGCAGATGCTGCAGACCATGTTCGGCAAGCTGCAGGTGCTGCGCCAGAACACCCTGGTGGCCGCACCGGCCGATCCCAACATGCAGCCGGTGAAGATCCAGCCGCCCGAGGGCATGGAAGTGATTCCGACGGACCTGATCCAGCGCATCCCCGAGTTCAAGGATTACACCGACACCTTCGGCAACATCGTCGCCGACCGTCGCTGAAGAAAAACGCCGCCCGAGGGCGGCGTTTCCTTTTGTAGAGCCGAGCCTATGCTCGGCTACTGACTGGAACCTGAGCCGAGCATGGGCTCGGCTCTACATATTGCAGAATCCACATCAACCACCGCCACCACCGCCACCGCCACCGGCCTGGATGCCACCGGCCGTCAGCGCGGTCGGGTCCAGCAGGCGACGCAGCTCGGCTTCGGCCAACCCGCTGTCCTCCAGTGCCACGTCCAGCACCGGGCGCTGTTCCTTGTAGGCACGCTTGGCAATCGCCGCAGCCTTCTCGTAGCCGATGATCGGATTCAGTGCGGTGACCAGGATCGGATTACGCGCCAGCGCCTCGGCCACGCGATCCTCACGCACCTTCAGCCCGGCGATCGCGCTGTCCGCCAACAGGGTCGACACGTTGGCGAGCAGGCCGATGCCATCGAGCAGGTTCATCGCGATCAGCGGCAGCGTGACGTTGAGCTGGAAGTTGCCGGTCTGGCCAGCCACGGTGATCGCGGTGTGGTGGCCGATGACCTGCGCACAGGCCATCACGGTCGCTTCCGGAATCACCGGATTGACCTTGCCCGGCATGATCGAGCTGCCCGGCTGCAGTGCCGGCAGTTCGATCTCGCCCAGCCCGGCCAGCGGACCGGCGTTCATCCAGCGAAGGTCATTGGCGATCTTGATCAGCGCCACGGCCAGCGCATTGAGCTGGCCGGACAGCTCGACTGCATCGTCCTGCGCGGCCAGGCCTTCGAACTTGTTCTCGGCGCTGTCGAACTTGACACCGGTCTGCTGCTTCAGCGCCTTGGCCACTTGTGCACCAAAACGTGGGTCGGCGTTGATGCCGGTGCCGATGGCGGTGCCGCCCAGCGGCAGGCGACGCACGCGCTTCAGGCTGTCTTCGATGCGCTCCTGCGCCGAGGCCAGCTGTGCGGACCATGCGCCGAACTCCTGCTCGAAGGTGAGCGGCATCGCATCCATCAGGTGGGTACGGCCGGTCTTGACCACCTTGCGCAGGCTGCGGCCCTTCTTGTCCAGGGTCTTGCGCAGGTGCACCAGCGCCGGCAGCAGCTGCTCATGCGTCGCCAGTACCGCCGACACGCGCAGCGCGGTTGGAATCACGTCGTTGGAGCTCTGCCCCTGGTTGACGTGGTCATTGGGGTGCACGGTGGTCTTGCCCGCCTTGCCGGCACGGTTGGCCAGTGTTGCGATGACCTCATTGGCATTCATGTTCGAGGAAGTGCCCGAACCCGTCTGGTAGACATCGATCGGGAACTGCGCGTCCCAGGTGCCGGCGGCCACTTCGGCGGCGGCGGTCTGGATGGCCTTGGCCACATTCTTCGGCAGGTGGCCCAGCTCGGCGTTGACGCCCGCGGCGGCGCCCTTGACCAGGCCCAGGGCACGGATGAAACCGCGCGGCATGCGCTGGCCCGACACCGGAAAGTTCTGCACGGCACGCTGGGTCTGGGCGCCCCACAGGGCGTCCACAGGCACCTGCAGCTCGCCCATGCTGTCGTGTTCGATTCTGAAACCCTTGCTTGCAGCTTTGCTCATTGCATCAACTCCGCACTACTTCAGTTGGGGAAAGGGAAGCGGCGGCTGGCAGGGTGTCGCTTCCCGGGCTGGCGGCTGCGCCAACGATACTCCCTTGCCCGCAGCGTGGGATGACGAGCGCGGGCCAGATCGTTTCATCCGCGGGGCCGTTTACACGGGTAGCGCCGGGCCGTGCCCGGCGAGCGCGCAGCGCGGCCGCCATCCGCCGGGCATGGCCCGGCGCTACCGAGCATGCAAAGGCCCCGCGTCGTAGAATATCGGCCCCGCCGCTCGTCCCAGCCCTGCCGACATGTCCGATTCCGCCCTGCTCGCCCTGTCCCCGCTCGATGGCCGCTATGCCGGCAAGGTCGATGCCCTGCGCCCGATCTTCTCCGAGTACGGCCTGATCAAGGCCCGCATCACGGTCGAAGTGGAGTGGCTGCTGGCCCTGGCCGCCGAGCCGGGCATCGTCGAGCTGGCCCCGTTCTCCGACGCCGCCGTCGCCCGCCTGCGCGCCCTGGCCGCCAGCTTCAGCCCGGCCCAGGCCGCGCGCGTGAAGGAAATCGAGCGCACCACCAACCATGACGTCAAGGCGGTGGAGTACTTCATCAAGGAACAGCTGAAGGACGACACCGAGCTGGCACCGGCGCTGGAATTCGTGCATTTCGCCTGCACCAGCGAAGACATCAACAACCTCAGCTACGGCCTGATGCTGGAGCAGGCCCGCCGCGAGGTGCTGCTGCCGACCCTGGACGGCATCGCCAACAGCCTGCGCAGCCTGGCCCACGCCCAGGCCGGCCAGCCGATGCTGTCGCGCACCCACGGCCAGACCGCCTCGCCGACCACCCTGGGCAAGGAACTGGCCAACGTGGTCGCGCGCCTGGAGCGCCAGCGCAGGCAGATCGCTGCCGTCGAGCTGACCGGCAAGATCAACGGCGCGGTAGGCAACTACAACGCGCACGTGGCCAGCTACCCGGACGTGGACTGGCCGGCCTTCGCCGAGCGCTTCGTGACCGGCCTGGGCCTGGTGTTCAACCCGTACACCACGCAGATCGAGCCGCACGACAACATCGCCGAGATCGGCGATGCCGCGCGCCGCGCCAACATCATCCTGATCGACCTGGCCCGTGACATCTGGGGCTATGTTTCGCTGGGCTACTTCAAGCAGCGCCTGAAGGAAGGCGAAGTCGGCTCGTCTACGATGCCGCACAAGGTCAACCCGATCGATTTCGAGAATGCGGAAGGCAACTTCGGCATCGCCAACGCGCTGTTCGAGCACTTCAGCGCGAAGCTGCCGATCAGCCGCTGGCAGCGTGACCTGACCGATTCCACCGTGCTGCGTGCACTGGGCACCGCGTTCGGCCACAGCCAGGTGGCACTGGACTCGCTGGCCAAGGGCCTGGGCAAGCTGGAAGTGAACCCGCAGCGGCTGGACGCGGATCTGGACGCGGCCTGGGAAGTGCTGGCCGAAGCCGTGCAGACGGTGATGCGCCGCCATGGCCTGCCGAATCCGTACGAGCAGCTGAAGGCGCTGACCCGTGGCCAGGGCATCACCGCCGAGTCGATGCGTGCGTTCGTGCAGGGGCTGGAGCTGCCGGCGGATGCGAAGCAGCGCCTGCTGGAGATGACCCCGGGCAGCTACACCGGTCTGGCGGAATCGCTGGCGAAGAAGATCTAAGGTTTTCCTGCGGCGGCGGCCGCGGGCGCTGCCTGCGGCAGGCAACGGCAACAGCAACATAAACGTCAAGAGCGGCTCTGGATTGCTGCTAGCTGGGCGGGTCGGGATGGGCCAGCGGGACACGCCGTGAACCCGTCCCTGGGGGCTCGATGGCGCCATCCATGGCGCCAACGGTCCCGCTGGCCCATCCCGACCCGCCTCTGACAGATTCCCGGTGACGGATCGAAGAGCACTGGGTTGTCGGGACGGAATTTGAGAGGGACGCGGCTTCGCCGCGTCCCTCTTTGTCTTGGGATCGCTGTAGAGCCGAGCCCACGCTCGGCTGCCTTTCGCAATGGCAACGGCAAGCCGAGCGTGGGCTCGGCTCTACACGAGCAAGCGCAGCGCGCGACCCGCTGTTGCCTTTGATCTTCTTCCATTCCGTGGCGGGCCGCGCAGGAAACTGTCAGGGGCCAGGCGGGTGGGCTGCGCGGGGGTGTCCGCCGCATGGATGCGGCGGCCAAGCTTACAGGGACGTACTTGCAGCGTCCCCCGCGCAGCCCACCCGCCCGGCCAAGCGCGGCTTTTGCTTTCAGCGACCAACCCAGACCCGCCACGAGGGGCTCCGCCGTTGGCCGGACACCCCGCGACAAACCACCGCACGTGCGCAATCCCAACGAACGTCGGACAATGGAGACCTTGGCGGCCCGCCGCGCCGCCCCTCCCGCTTTCCGCTGCAAGGATTCCCCCATGGCCGCCCGCAAGTCCTCCGCCCCCCTCATCGAAGTCACCGCCCGTCCCGGCCAGCCGCTGGGCATGGCGCCGGCCACCTTCCTGCGCGATTTCTGGCAGAAGCGCCCGCTGCTGATCCGTAACGCCTTCCCGGACTTCCAGACCCCGGTGCAGCCGGAAGACCTGGCCGGGCTGGCCTGCGAGGAAGGTGTACTGGCGCGCCTGATCGAGCACGACAAGACCCAGGACGGCTGGCGCGTGCGCACTGGCCCATTCCAGGAAGACGTGTTCCCCGCCCTGCCCGACCACGACTGGACCCTGCTGGTGCAGGACGTGGACAAGTGGGACCCGGACGTGCGCGCCCTGATCGAGCACTTCAGCTTCCTGCCGCGCTGGCGCATGGATGACGTGATGATCAGCTTCGCCGCTACCGGTGGCTCGGTCGGCGCCCACGTCGACCAGTACGACGTATTCCTGCTGCAGGCCCACGGCCACCGCCGCTGGCAGATCGATGCCAGCGAATCGATCAAGGGCAAGCAGCCGCCGCTGGGCTTCCGCCCGGACGTGGAGCTGAAGCTGCTGAAGGTGTTCAAGCCGACCCACGACTGGGTGCTGGCACCAGGCGACATGCTGTATCTGCCACCGAACGTGCCGCACCACGGCGTGGCCGAAGACCCCTGCCTGACCTTCTCGTTCGGCATGCGTGCGCCGTCTTCTGCCGAGCTGATCAGCGACTATCTGGACACCCTGATCGCCGATGCCGACGAGAACATCCGCTACCAGGATGCCGACCTGAAGGTGCCGGCCGACCCGAACGAAATCGACACAGTGGCGATGGCGCGGGTGATCACCGCGCTCAATGCCATCCGCATGAACGACCCGGACAAGCTGGGCGACTGGTTCGGCCGCTTCATCACCACCTACCGTGCAGCGGGCGAAGTGATGGCCCACCAGGCCGCACCGGCACCGGAGGAAGTGGCCCAGGCGCTGGCCTCGGGCCTGCTGCTGCAGCGCCACCCGTGGGCGCGACTGGCCTGGCGCCGGGCCAAGCGTGGCGCCAGCCTGTATGTCAGCGGCCAGGACTTCGCGTTGCCGGTGAAGGACGCACAGCGCCTGGCCGGTGCCGAGCAGCTCGACGCCACCGCCTATCGCGGCCTGTCCGACAAAGGCCGCGCGGTGGTCCAGCAGCTGCTGGTTGGTGGCGTGTTCCAGTTGATCGATCCGAACGAGGTGTATGACGCTGAAGACGAGGACGACGGCGAAGACGCCGTGGTGCTCGGCGAAGTGGTCGAAGGCCGTGACCGCGTGGATGCGATAGATGCCGATGCGGTGTCCGACGATGTCCACTCCGTGACCGTGCACGACGACGGCATCGAGGTCATCGTCAACTTCGAGGACGACGAGGAAGACGACAGCGACGCCGGCCGCGTCTGAGCCGCCGCCATGGTCCGGGTCCAGCAGGTCAGCCACGCCGACGCCCACGTTGCCATCCACGACGTGCGCCAACGCGTGTTCGTGCAGGAACAGGGCATCGCCGCCGAACTGGAACGCGATGCGCTGGACCCGGTCAGTGCCCATGTGCTGGCGCTGGACAGTGACAACCAGCCGGTCGGCACCGGCCGACTGGCGCCGGACGGCCGCATCGGCCGCATGGCGGTGCTGGCCAGCCATCGCAGCCAGGGGGTCGGCGAGGCCCTGCTGGAGGCACTGGTCGAGGCCGGGCGCCGCCTCGGCCTGGCCGAACTGCACCTGCACGCCCAGCTGCCCGCCCGTGACTTCTATGCCCGCCAGGGCTTCCTGCCCGAGGGCGAAGTGTTCGAGGAGGCCGGCATCGGCCACCAGCAGATGCGTCGCCGGCTGGGCGCGGCCGGCGCCATCGACGGCCGCGCCGAGGCGGTGGCGATCACCACCGCCATCATCCACCGCGCCCGCCGCCAGCTGTGGCTGCACAGCCGTCAGCTGGACCCCGGCCTGCTTGACACACCGCCGGTGCAGGCCGCCCTGCGCCGCTTCGTCACCGCCCGCCACGACAAGCACCTGCGGGTGATCGTGCACGATGCGGCTGCCGTTGCCTCTGCCGGGGCACCGCTGCTGGCGTTGGCCCAGCGCCTGCCAAGCGTGATCCAGTTCCGCGAGGTCACCGACCCGGTCGACCGTGCGTTGGCCTCGGCCTGCCTGCTCAACGATGCGGGCGACTTCTACTTTCGTCTGATCGGGCATCGCCTCGACGGCGAGGCCGGCATCGCGCTGCCGGCACGTTCGCAGCCGTTCGAGCAGCAATTGCAGCGTGTCTGGGACCGTTCGCGCGATTGCAGCGAACTGCGCGCGCTCGGCATCTGAGCGCGGGCCATCGCGCCAACCTGTCTGGAAGCGGCACCGGGGGACGCGCGATGCCTCTGGTGGTGCCCCTTCGTGTCCGGTTGGGGGTACAATTTGGCTGTTTGAACGCGCCCGTGCATGGCTATTCATCTTCGTGCCGGGTCCTTCTGAAGCCATACCCCACAAAGCGAATCAGCACCCTCCATCGTGGACAATCAACTGAAGCAGTTTGCGCAATCTTCGCAACTCGCCGGCGGCAACGCCTCCTATGTCGAGGACCTGTACGAGCAGTACCTGGTCTCCCCGGATAGTGTCGATCCCAAATGGAAAACCTACTTCGACGGCTTCAAGGGCCGCGAAGCAGGTGACATCCCGCACTCGGCTGTCATCTCCCACATCGCGGACGCGGCCAAGGATGCGCTGAAAGCCGGCACCGGCAGCGGTGCGGGCGACGAGCGTGAGCGCAATGTCGGTCGCCTGATCACCGCCTACCGCTCGCGTGGTCACCTGGACGCGCGCCTTGATCCGCTGGGGCTGGCCGCACCGGTCAACACCCCGGACCTGGGCCTGCCGTTCCACAGCCTGTCCGATGCCGACCTCAACAGCGAGTTCAGCACCGGCGGCGTCGGCGGCCAGCCGCGCATGAAGCTGCGCGACCTGCTTGCACGCCTGAAGGCGACCTACACCGGCTCGATCGGTGCGGAGTTCATGCACATCTCCGAGGTCGAGCAGCGCCAGTGGATCTACAAGAAGCTGGAAGCGGCCGGTGGCAACTACCAGCTGGACGCTGACACCCAGCGCCGCACCCTGGAGCGCCTGACCGCGGCTGAAGGCCTGGAGCGCTACCTGCACACCAAGTACGTCGGCCAGAAGCGCTTCTCGCTGGAAGGCGGCGACTCGCTGATCCCGATGATGGACACCATCATCCGCAGCGCCGGCAAGGATGGCGTCAAGGACGTGGTGATCGGCATGGCCCACCGCGGCCGCCTGAACGTGCTGGTCAACACCCTGGGCAAGAACCCGCGCAAGCTGTTCGACGAGTTCGAAGGCAAGTTCGAGCACGACGAGCACGCCTCGGCCGGTGACGTGAAGTACCACATGGGCTTCTCGGCCGACGTCGCCACCGAAGGCGGCCCGGTGCACCTGGCGCTGGCGTTCAACCCGTCGCACCTGGAAATCGCCGACCCGGTCGTGGCCGGTTCCGTGCGTTCGCGCCAGGAGCGCCGCAAGGACACCGCCCGCAAGCAGGTCATGCCGATCCTGATCCACGGCGACGCGGCCTTCTCCGGCCAGGGCGTGGTCATGGAGCTGTTCCAGATGTCGCAGGCCCGCGGCTTCGCCGTCGGCGGCACCGTGCACATCGTGGTCAACAACCAGGTCGGCTTCACCACCTCCAACCCGCTGGATACGCGTTCCACGCGCTACGCCACCGACGTGGCGAAGATGATCGCCGCCCCGGTGCTGCACGTGAACGGCGATGATCCGGAAGCGGTGGTGTTCGCCGCGCAGCTGGCCTTCGAGTTCCGCCAGAAGTTTGCCAAGGACGTGGTCATCGACCTGATGTGCTACCGCCGTTGGGGCCACAACGAGGCCGACGAACCGGCGATCACCCAGCCGCTGATGTACCAGGTGATCCGCAAGCACGCCACCACCCGCGAGATGTACGCCGAGCAGTTGGAAAAGGCGGGCGTGATCGCCGCCGGCGCCGGCAAGGCGATGGTCGATGCCTACCGCGAGAAGCTGGACGCCGGTGAAGTGACCACCGAGCTGGCCAAGGTCGAGAAGACCCCGCCGACCAGCCCGCTGTTCGTCGATTGGCCGAAGCTGCTGGAAGGCAAGCTGTCCGATCCGATCTCGACCAAGGTCGAGAAGAACAAGCTGGTCGAGCTGGCCAAGCTGATCAACACCATTCCCGAAGACGTGCAGCTGCACTCGCGCGTGGCCAAGGTCTACGACGACCGCCGCAAGATGGCCGCCGGCGAGATCCCGGGCGACTGGGGCTTTGCCGAGAACCTGGCCTATGCCACCCTGCTCGATGAAGGCCATGCACTGCGCCTGGTCGGCCAGGACGTGGGCCGCGGTACGTTCACGCACCGCCACGCGATCCTGCACGACCAGAAGACCGACAACTACTACATGCCGCTGCGGCAGCTGGTGGATTCGCCGGAGAAGGCCACCGTCATCGATTCGCTGCTGAGCGAAGAAGCGGTGATGGCCTACGAGTACGGCTTCTCCACCACCGATCCGAACACGCTGTGCATCTGGGAAGGTCAGTTCGGCGACTTCGCCAACGGCGCCCAGGTGGTGATCGACCAGTTCATCGCCGCCGGTGAAGCCAAGTGGGGCCGTATTTCCGGCCTGACCCTGCTGCTGCCGCATGGCTATGAAGGGCAGGGCCCGGAACACAGCTCGGCGCGCCTGGAGCGCTTCCTGCAGCTGTGCGCGCTGGAGAACATGCTGGTTGTCGTGCCGTCGACCCCGGCGCAGGCCTTCCACATGCTGCGTCGCCAGCTGCACATGACCACCCGCAAGCCGCTGGTGGTGATGTCGCCGAAGTCACTGCTGCGCCACAAGCTGGCTGTGTCGACCCTGGACGAGCTGGCCAACGGCGAGTTCCAGCACCTGATCGGCGACGCCAATGCGGACGCCAAGAAGGTCAAGCGCGTGGTGCTGTGCTCGGGCAAGGTCTACTACGACCTGCTGGAAGACCAGACCAAGCGTGGCCAGGACGACGTGGCAATCATCCGCGTGGAGCAGCTGTACCCGTTCCCGCGTGCGCTGCTGGCTGCCGAACTGAAGAAGTACGGCAAGGCCACCGACGTGGTGTGGACGCAGGAAGAACCGCAGAACCAGGGTGCGTGGTACCAGATCCGCCACCACCTGCAGTTCTGCCTGGCCGATGACCAGAACCTGCACTACGCCGGTCGCGCACGTTCGGCTTCGCCGGCTGCCGGTCACATGGCTGACCACGTCCGCGAACAGCAGCAGCTGGTCGCCGACGCACTGGTCAACCCGTTCAACGACACGTTCGCTGAATAATCCCCCCCCTATTTAGAAGACAAACCAGGAAGCTCCCGCAATGGCCACCGAAGTCAAAGCCCCGGTACTGCCCGAATCCGTCGCCGACGGCACCATCGCCACCTGGCACAAGAAGGTGGGCGACGCCGTCAAGCGCGACGAAAACCTGCTTGACCTGGAAACCGACAAGGTCGTCCTGGAAGTGCCGTCGCCGGTCGACGGCGTGCTCAAGGAAATCAAGTTCAAGGAAGGCGATACCGTGACCTCCAGCCAGGTCGTGGCGATCATCGAAGAAGGCGCCGTGGCTGCTGCCCCGGCTCCGGCTGCTGAAGCCGCTCCGGCGGCTGCCGCTGCCCCGGCCGCCGCTGCTCCGGCCGCAGCCGCCGCTCCGGCCCCGGCTGCCAAGTCGGCCGCCGACGCCCTGCCGCCGGGCGCCCGCTTCACCGCCATCACCGAAGGCGTGAACCCGGCCGACGTCGACGGCACCGGCCGTCGCGGCGCGGTGACCAAGGAAGACATCGTCAACTTCGCCCGCAACGGCGGCGCCGGCAAGGCCGGTGGCGCACGTCCGGAAGAACGCGTGCCGATGACCCGCATCCGCAAGCGCATCGCCGAGCGCCTGATGGAGTCGAAGAACTCCACCGCCATGCTGACCACCTTCAACGAAGTCGACCTGTCCAAGGTCTCGGCGGCGCGCAAGGAACTGCAGGACGAGTTCGTCAAGGCACACGGCATCAAGCTGGGCTTCATGAGCTTCTTCGTGAAGGCCGCGGCCAATGCCCTGCAGCGCTTCCCGCTGGTCAACGCCTCGATCGACGGCGACGACATCATCTATCACGGCTACTCGGACATCTCGATCGCCGTGTCGACCGAGAAGGGCCTGGTCACGCCGGTGCTGCGCAACGTCGAGCGCATGTCGTTCGCCGACATCGAGAAGACCATCGCCGACTACGCCAAGAAGGCCCGTGACGGCAAGCTGAGCCTGGAAGAACTGCAGGGCGGCACCTTCACCGTGACCAACGGCGGCACCTTCGGTTCGCTGCTGTCGACCCCGATCATCAACCCGCCGCAGAGCGCCATCCTGGGCATGCACGCCATCAAGGAGCGTCCGATCGCCCAGAACGGCCAGGTCGTGATCGCGCCGATGATGTACCTGGCGCTGTCGTACGACCACCGCATCATCGACGGCAAGGATTCGGTGCAGTTCCTGGTGGACATCAAGAACCAGCTGGAAAACCCGGGCCGCATGCTGTTCGGCCTGTAAGACACCTCCCGCCCCTCCGCGCCTGCGCGGAGGGGTTCTGGTAATGCATCAAGGAATAATTCAATGGCTGAACAATTCGACGTCGTCGTCATCGGTGCCGGCCCGGCCGGTTACCACGCTGCCATCCGCGCGGCCCAGCTGGGCCTGAAGACCGCCTGCATCGACGCAGCGCTGGGCAAGGACGGCAAGCCGGCCCTCGGCGGCACCTGCCTGCGCGTGGGCTGCATCCCGTCCAAGGCGCTGCTGGATTCCTCGCGCCAGTTCTGGAACATGGGCCACATCTTTGGCGACCACGGCATCAGCTTCAAGGATGCCAAGATCGACGTCGAGGCGATGATTGGCCGCAAGGACAAGATCGTCAAGCAGTTCACCGGCGGCATCGGCATGCTGTTCAAGGCCAACAAGGTCGCCGCCTATTATGGCTTCGGCGAGCTGCAGCCGGGCAACGTGGTCAAGGTCACCCAGCATGACGGTTCCATCGTCGAGCTGAAGGGTACCAACGTCATCATCGCGGCCGGTTCGGATTCGATCGAACTGCCGTTCGCCAAGTTCGACGGCGAGACCATCGTCGACAACGTCGGCGGCCTGGACTTCACCGAAGTGCCGAACCGCCTGGCGGTGATCGGCGCCGGCGTGATCGGCCTGGAACTGGGCAGCGTGTGGAAGCGCCTGGGCGCTGAAGTCACCATCCTGGAAGCACTGCCGGAGTTCCTGGCCGTGGCCGACGCCGAAGTGGCCAAGACCGCTGCCAAGGAATTCAAGAAGCAGGGCCTGGACATCCGCCTCGGTGCCAAGGTCTCCAAGACCGAGATCACCGGCAAGGGCAAGAAGAAGGAAGTCGTTGTCACCTACACCGACAGCGAAGGCGAGAAGACCCTGACCGTGGACAAGCTGCTGGTGGCCGTCGGCCGTCGCGCCGCCACCAAGGGCCTGCTGGCTGAAGGCACCGGCGTCAAGATCAACGAGCGCGGCCAGATTGAAGTCGACGCGCACTGCCACACCGGCGTCAACGGCGTGTGGGCGGTCGGCGACTGCGTGCGCGGCCCGATGCTGGCGCACAAGGGCTTCGAGGAAGGCATCGCGGTGGCTGAGCTGATCGCCGGCCTGCCGGGCCACGTCAACTTCGACACCATCCCGTGGGTCATCTACACCGAGCCGGAACTGGCGTGGGTCGGCAAGACCGAGGCCCAGTTGAAGGCCGAGGGCATTCCGTACAAGGCCGGCAGCTTCCCGTTCGCCGCCAACGGCCGTGCCGTGGCGATGATCGAGCCGGCAGGCTTCGTCAAGATCCTGGCCCATGCCGAAACCGATCGCATCCTCGGCATGCACCTGGTCGGCGCCAACGTCTCCGAGCTGGTGCACGAAGGCGTGCTGACCATGGAGTTCAGCGGCTCGGCCGATGATCTGGCCCGCATCTGCCACGCCCACCCGTCGCTGTCGGAAGTGATCCACGACGCGGCGATGGCGGTCAGCAAGCGCGCCATCCACAAGGCGAACTGATCTGCATCATGGTAGGTGCCGACCGTTGGTCGGCACTCACCTGCAGAAGAAAAACCCCGCTTCGGCGGGGTTTTTTGTTGGCTGCCCTGGTGTAGAGCCGAGCCCACGCTCGGCTGCGCACTTGGCGGTCCGTGAAGGCCCAGCCGAGCATGGGCTCGGCGCTACACCTTTTCAGCTGGCTTCTTCGGCGGATCGTCACAGACCCTGTGCTGCACCACCGTCTCGCCAACCTTCCATTCCTTCGTGACCCGGCAGTGCGCCTTGGCCTCCGGCACCTTCGAAGCCGTCGCCCCCGCAGCATTCGCCTCGTCGGCACCGGCTGCCTGCTGGCGCTCCAGCCACGCCGATGGCGGCGCGGGCGGTGTGGCCAGCACCGGGCCTGACAACAGGACCAGGCCCATCAGCAACACGGCCCTCATGCCGCCACCGCCCGGCCGCCGAGCAACCGTGCCGGCAACATGAACAGCGCACGCAGGAACGCAAACAGCGCCGAGAAGGTGATGCCGACCAGTCGGAACGGCAGGCTCAGCAGCCAGACGAACGGCCAGGCGATCAGGGCGAGGATCGCCAGCGGCCAGCACAGCACGAACAGCAGGCACCACACACCGAGCGCGAACAGGGTCTTCATCACGGTCTCCTTGTGGCGGCACCTTGCCGCCTGCGGACACCTTGGCGCCCTGCCCTTGCCACGCACAAACGGTTTGCGACGAAACCGGGCTGGGGGCGATGAAACCGGTCCACCGCCGTTGTAGAGCCGAGCCTGCGTTCGGCTTTCCAGAAGCAGCCGAGCGTGGGCTCGGCTCTACAGGAGCTGCGATGCGCCCGGGCGGCCGTGGGTCACCTGGAAGCGCGCCGCAGTGCGCACTGCGGCATCCGCACGCAGCACGCTGTCGGCGAAGCGCAGCTCGGCGTCCACGGTCTGCCGGTTCAGCTGCAGCTTCCACCAGCCACGGCGGTCGCCATCGAAATAGCGGATGTGCGGGTTCTGCGGTATCGATGGCCCGTAATACGGACCATACGGCGTATCGTCGCCGCCGCTGCTGATCGCCGGGGCGATGAATTCGGTCGCCACGACCGGCGCACTGGCCGCGTCGAAATCCAGTTTCAGGTCGTTGACGAAGGTGGAATGCCAGTCACCGCCCAGCACGATGGCATTGCCCTGCCCGCCCGCCTGCAAGGCCTGCAGCAGGCGGTTGCGTGCGGTGGGATAGCCATCCCAGGCGTCGTTCCAGAAGCGCTCGCGCGGTGTGCCACCGTCCAGCCGCAGCTGCGCCATCAGCAGCTGCTGTACCACCACGTTCCAGCGCGTGCCCCGCGCGACGGCCATCGACTGCGCGAACCACGCCTCCTGGCCCGTGCCGAGCATGCTCATGCGTGGATCCAGCGCCGCCTCGCAGCGCGGTGACTCGCCCACACCGCAGGGATTGGCCGGGCGGAACTGGCGGCAGTCGAGCAGCGTCAGCTGTGCAAGATCGCCGTAACGCAGGCGCCGATGCACGCGCAGGCCACCGTTGCCCGCAGGCGTGCTGCGCATCGGCAGGTGCTCGTAGAACGCACGATACGCGGCCGCGCGGCGGATGATGAAATCCTCCATTGAGACGCCGGGCTTCTCCGGGTGGATGCCGGAGTAATCGTTCTGCACTTCGTGGTCATCCCAGATCACCGCGAACGCGTGTGCGGCGTGCGCGGCCTGCAGGTCGGGATCGAGTTTGTACAGCGCGTACTGGTCACGGTAACGTTCCAGGCTCACCGTCTCGCCACTGAACCGCGCCGCATCCAGCGTGCTGCCACGCGCGTTCTGCAGCGGGCTGTATTCATACAGGTAGTCGCCGGCATGCAGCACCAGGTCGACATCACTCTGCGCGATGTCACGCAGCACCGGGTAGTAGCCGCTGTTCCACGCCTGGCAGGTACACAGCGCCAACCGCAACTGCTGCAACTGCGTGTCCAGCAGCGGCGCGGTGCGGAAGTGGCCGACCACGCTTTCCTCATCGCCGTCGCAGGCGAAACGATAGTAATAATCGCGGCCGGGACGCAGGCCGTTGACCTCCACATGTACCGAATGGGCCAGCTCCGGCACAGCCGCAGCAACGCCGCGCTGCACCAGCCGGCGCATGCCGGGGTCTTCGGCCACGAACCAGCGCACGGGCACCGCCCGCGACGGCATGCCGCCGCCGTTGAGTGGGTCCGGCGCGAGCCGCGTCCACAGCACTGCACCCTGCGGATCCGGATCACCGGCGGCGACACCGAGGGTGAACGGATCACGCCCCAGCCGCGGCCGTGGGCCGGCCGTGGCCAGCCCCGGCATCGCCGCCAGTGCGATCGCCGCCCCCGCGCCCTGCCACGCCATGCGCAGCAGGCGACGACGGCTTTCCGGATCGACAGGCCCGCGCATCAGAAGTGCACGGTGGCAGTGGCCATCACCTGCCGCGGCGCGCCGACCTGCATGGTCGCCAGGCTGCGGGTCGGGTCGGCGGCGTAGGTGCCGTTGGTGTTGATCGAAGACAGGTAACGCTTGTCGGTCAGGTTGGTCAGGTTAAGCGCCACGGTCAGGTTCTGTGCCGGGCCGAGCGTGCCGAAGTCATAGGCCACCGACGCATTGACCAGCCAGTAGCTCGGCACCGACACATCGTTGGTATAGGTCACGTAACGCTTGCCGACATGGTTGGCGGCCAGTCGCAGGTCCCACGGGCCCGGGGTCCAGGCCAGGGTGCTGGCGAACATCCACTCCGGTGTGTCGACGGTCGTCTTGCCGCGGGTCGGCACCACGCCGTTGTTCACGTAGTCGTTGTCGTAGGTACTGTCATTCCACGACAGCGCATTGGACCAGGTCAGGTCCTGCATCGGCTTCAACTGCAGGGTCGCCTCGGCACCGCGGCTGGTCACCGAACCAACGTTGGAGAACAGCGCCGGGCAACCGAGGATGCCCACGCACTGCGCGATGGCCAGCAGGCGGTTGTCGAACTTCACGTCATACACCGCAACCGAGGCTTCATAGCCCTGGCCGTAGCCGCGCCAGCCCAGTTCGAGGGTGCGCGACTGTTCCGGCTTCAGGCTCTTCGCGCTGGCATCGAACGCGGCCTGCGGCACGTTGAACGGACTGCCCACGCCCAGTGCATAGGCCGCGATGTTCTTGGCGAACGAACCAAAGATCTCGTTGCCTTCGTTGAGCTTGAAGTTGAAGCCGGCCTGCGGCAGGAAGCCCTTCTTCGAGGTCAGGCTGCTGTTGTTGGCATAGCTGCCCAGCGGTGTGCGCACGCGGGTGCGGGTGTGCGGCGACTTCGCACCGATGTCGATGGTCAGGCGGTCATCGAACAGGCGGAAACGGTCCTGCACGTAGAACTGGCGGGTGATGGTGGTGTAGCGCTGGTGCCACACGCGCTGGTCCGGATTGCGCAGGAAGAAATCGTCGGTGATCGGGCCGTCGATGTAATAGAAGTTGCGCTGCACGCTGTGGCCGTTGTCCTCGTACCACAGGCCCGCTTCCAGCTCGTGGCCCGCCACGTTCCAGGTGAACGCAGAGGTCACACCGGTGCGGTCGATCGCATACTCGGTAGTGCGGATCGAGATCGGGATCTCTCGGCTGGTACCCGGGTTGGACGGATTGGACGGGCTGAACCAGTGGCCCTGGCCACGGTTGCTGTGGTTGTAGACGTTGACCTTCAGGCGCATCGACTCGTTCAGGCCGAAATCGCCGGCGATGCTGGACAGGTCGTCATTGCGCAGGCCGTGGCCGGAGTAGTACGCATCCCACGGGCTGTTGACGCCGCCGCTGAACGTGCCGCGTGCAGCGGCCACGGCACGGTTCCAGTCCGGCGCGTAGTTGTCCCAGTCCCAGCCGAGACGATCGATCATCTCCAGCGACAGGTCCTGGTAATCGGCCTCGACGCGGCGCGAGGCGTTGAACAGCGCGGTAATCCTGCTGTCCGTTCCGAAGTTGTAGGTGGCCTTGCCGTTGAACTGCTTCAGCTCCTGCGAGCCCTTGCCCTTCCACTTGTCGCCTTCCGAGTATGCGCCGGACAGGTAGGCCGCGAAGCCCTGATGTTCACCAGTCTCCAGGCGCGCATAGCTGCGGCGCGCGTTGTCGCTGCCGAAGCCCTGTGCCAGAACCACGCCATATTCGGTGGATGGATCGATCGAGTAGAACTGGAACACGCCGCCAAGGTTGCTGGTGGACGGCGTACCCAGCGCGCCAATGCCGGTGGAAACCTCCGCGCCGCCCAGGTTCTCGCTGATCACCGCGCGGCTGATGTGCAGGCCGTTGCTGTTGCCGTAGGCCATGTTGCCCAGCGGGATGCCATCAAGGGTGTAGCCCAGGCGGTTCTGGTTGAAACCACGCAGGCTGATGCTGGTGGACCATTCGTAGGCGCCGGTGGCATCGGCCGATTCGAAGTGCACGCCCGGCTTGCTGGCCAGCAGCTTCAGCGGGTTGGCACCCGGCGGCAGGATCTTCATGTCCTCGGCGGTCACACGCTGCACCTGGCGGGCTTCGCCGCGGCCGATCACCGAGATCGAATCGAGGGTGGTGGCCGACGGCGCGTCGGTCGTGGGAGCGGTTTCAGCGACAGCCAGCGACGGCAGCGAAGCACAGACCAGCAGGGCCAGCAGATTGCGGCGGAGCGGAGCGTGGGACGGCATGGGGGCGGATTCCTTGGGCACGCTGGACGCCGAAGGGCGGCGTCGAAGGGCAGCAGCGGCGGAATCGTAGAAGCGTCGCGTTACATGTCATTTACACGCCACATACGGACGTTTGGTGTTTGGAATGGTTTGCCGGCCAGGAGGAGATTGCCGGCCAGCGGCCGGCACGCCTGTTACTCGAACGAGCCGACCGAATCGTGGGCCAGGTTGTCGAAGCGGGTGTATTCGCCGAAGAACTTCAGCTTGCACGAACCGGTCGGGCCACCACGGTGCTTGCCGATGATGATCTCGGCCAGGCCCTTGTCCGGCGAATTTTCCTTGTTGTAGTAATCGTCGCGGTAGATGAAGACGATCATGTCCGCGTCCTGCTCGATTGCGCCCGATTCGCGAAGGTCGGCCATCACCGGGCGCTTGTCGGTACGTGTTTCCAGCGAGCGGTTGAGCTGCGACAGCGCGATCACCGGCACGTGCAGTTCCTTGGCCAGGCCCTTCAGCGAACGCGAGATCTCCGAGATTTCGGTCGCGCGGTTTTCGCTGTTGCCCGGCACGCTCATCAGCTGCAGGTAGTCGATCACCACCAGGCCCAGGTCGTGCTCGCGCTTGAGGCGGCGGCACTTGGAACGCAGCACTTCCGGCGACACGCCCGGCGTATCGTCGATGAAGATCTTGGTTTCCTTCAGCATCTTGATCGCACTGGTGACGCGGCTCCAGTCCTCGTCTTCCAGCTGGCCGGTACGCAGGCGCTGCGCGTTGATGCGGCCGTTGGAGGAAATCAGGCGCATCGCCAGCTGCGATGCCGACATTTCCATCGAGAACACCGCCACGCCCTTCTTCGATTTGATCGCCGCGTACTCGGCGATGTTCAGCGCAAAGGTGGTCTTGCCCATGGCCGGGCGCGCAGCCAGGATGATCAGGTCGGTCGGCTGCAGACCGGAGGTCATTGCATCGAAGTCGTTGTAGCCGGTCGGCAGGCCGGTGATGTTGCCGCCGTTCTCGAAGCGGCTGCGCAGCTCTTCGAAGGCATCCTTCAGTGCACCGGGCATCGCCACGAAATCGGTACGGCCGCGTGCGCCCTGTTCGGCGATGGCGAACACGCTCTTTTCCGCCGATGCCAGCAGCTCGCTGCTCTCACGGCCCTCAGGCTGGAAACCATCGTTGACGATGTCGGTGCCCACCTGGATCAGCTGCCGCAGCACCGCCTTGTCACGCACGATCTCGGCGTAGGCCACGATGTTGGCCGCCGACGGCGTGGTACTGGCCAGCTCGATCAGATAGGCACCATCGCCCACCAGTTCCATCTTGCCCTGTGATTCGAACCACTCGCCCAGGGTCACCGCATCGAACGGCCGCTCGCGCTCGGACAGCTCACGGATCGCGCGGTAGATCATCTGGTGGTCGCGGCGGTAGAAATCGCCTTCGGTCAGCTGGTCATTGACCCGGTCATAGGCCTCCGGGGCCAGCATCAGGCCACCCAGCACCGCCTGCTCGGCTTCCACCGAATGGGGCGGTACCCGCAACTGGTCGATGCGCGATTCGTCGCGATCGCGATCGAAGCCATCACCGCGCTCTCTGCGGTTGGAACGGAAGCCGGGGCGAGCGGACATGCTGCGGTGTTTCCTGCAAAAGTGGGCCGGACGAGTGTAGGCATGCGCCGACCCCGGCGGCCATGGACAAGCCTGTGGATAAGCCGTGGAGAAACGGGGGATATCCGCCGGTGCCTGGCCAAATTGGCGTGGGGGCGTCGCACTGCCTGCGACGGGCGCCGTTGCGGCACCCGAGCGGGCATTATCGCAGATGGGGGTGGCAACCGCTGGCGTCAATCGCCCTTGACGTGAACCGCGATCAGCGCCAGGAACCGGTCCACATAGCCCTGCAGGAACTTCTGCGTGCCTTCGTTGTGGACCGTGCCATCGGCATCGATCAGGCCGTCCATGAAATGAATGAACGCCTCGGGCTGGCCGAGCACGTGCATGTCCAGGAAGGCCAGGCTGTTGCGCAGGTGCTGCTGGGCCACGGCGGTGCCGATCTGGCCGATGGAGGCGCCGATCACCGCCGCGGGCTTGCCGGAAAACGCGCTGTCGCCATACGGGCGGGAGCCGATATCGATGGCGTTCTTCAGTACGCCGGGCACGGACCGGTTGTATTCAGGGGTCACGAACAGCACCGCGTCGGCGGCGCGCACCTGATCCTTCAGCCGGGTGCCCTGCGGCGGGTACTGGCCATCGAAATCCTGGTCGTACAGCGGCAGATCACCGATCTGCACGTACTGGAAGCGTGCACGGTCGCCGGCGATCTTCTCCAGCGCATGGGCCAGCCTGCGGTTGCAGGACTCCTTGCGCAGGCTGCCGACGAACACGGCGATGGTGGGGACGGACATCGGGTCATACTCCTCACGGTGCGGGAGGTCCAGCGTAGACGCCGGGCCCGTGCCGTCCGGTGAAGATCAGCCCCCGGTCACGCCGGCCCGCACCTGCCGCCAATGCGCCTGCCAGGCCTGGAACATCAGCACGTTCCACAGGTGGGTATGCCACTTGCGCTGGCCGCCCAGGAACTGCTGCCACAGCGGCTGCACCGCCGCCGCCGACAACACGCCTTCGCGCTCCAGGCGAGCCGGCTGCAGCAGGTCTTCGGCCCACGGCCGCAGGTCGCCCTTCAGCCAGTCGCTGACCGGCGCACCGAACCCGCGCTTGGGCCGGTGCACCATCGACTGCGGCGCGTAGCGGCCAAGAACGCGCTTGAGCAGCACCTTGCTGGTGGTTTCGCTGCGCTTGAAGCCCAGCGGCAGCGACCAGGCGAACTCGGCCACGCGCCAGTCCAGCAGCGGCGCGCGTGCCTCCAGGCTGACCGCCATCGAGGTGCGGTCGACCTTGCACAGCAGGTCATCCGGCAGGTAGGTCACGTAATCGGCCAGCATCATCGCGTCGGCCGGTGTGCCGGCGCCGTGCAACGGATCGGCCAGGTCGTAGAAGCTGCCGGCAGCCTGCGCGCCCGGCACTGCCGCCGTCGGGTCGCGCCAGCGCGAGATGCGGTTGCGGTACACGTCACCGATGCCCCGCGCGCCGGACTCGGCCAACAGCGCGGCCAGGCCGCCGGTACGCGAGGCCTCGCCCTGCTGCTGGGAGCGCGCGCCCATCCAACGCCGCAGCGGCCCTGGCACGCGGCCCAGCATCTGCCAGTTGCGCAGCGCGCGCACATAGCGGGTATAGCCGAAGAACAGCTCGTCACCACCATCGCCGGACAGCGCGACGGTTACGCCCTGCCGCGCCAGGCGGGCGACCAGCGCGGTCGGCACCTGCGAGGCATCAGCGAAGGGTTCGTCGAACATTGCCGGCAACTGCGGCACCACCGCCAGTGCATCGGCACCGCTGACGTAGAGTTCGGTGTGGTCACAGCCCAGATGCGCGGCCAGTTCCTTGGCCAGCGGCGCCTCGTCGTGGCCCGAACCGGTGAAGCCGATACTGAAGCTGTGCACCGGCTGACCGCTCTGTGCCTGCATCAGCGCGGCCACCAGCGATGAATCGGTGCCGCCGGACAGGAACACCCCCACCGGCACGTCGGCCACCATGCGCAGCGCCACTGCGTCGCGCAGCAGCCCGTCCAGCTGTTCCTCGGCCTCCTCGATGCGGCCCTGGAACGGCGCGGCCAGCGCCGCCTGCATGCGTGCCCGCGCATCCCAGTAAGGGCGCTGCGCCTGTTCCGGGCGGTGCGCCGATGCACCCGCCGCGACGGCTTCGGCATCCAGTCGCAGCACGCGGCCCGGCATCAGCTTGTAGCAGCGCTGGTGGATGCTGTGCGGGGCCGGAATGTAGTCCAACCGCAGCAACAGGGTCAGTGCGTCGCGGTCGATGTCGTTGTCGAACGCCGGGTGCTGCCACAGCGCCTTCAGTTCGGAACCGAACACCAGGGTGTCACCGGCCCAGCCGTAGTACAGCGGCTTCTTGCCAACTCGATCGCGGGCCAGCCACAGGCACTGCTGCTGGCGGTCCCACAGCGCGATGGCGAACATGCCGTTGCAGCGCTGCAGGGTGTCCTCGATGCCCCATTGCAGGATCGCTGCCAGCAGCACCTCGGTGTCGGAGTGACCACGGAAGGCATGCCCCAGCGGCTCCAGTTCGGCACGCAGGGCGGCAAAGTTGTAGACCTCGCCGTTGTAGGCCATCACGTAGCGACCATCGGACGAGGCCATCGGCTGGTGGCCCAGCGGCGACAGGTCGAGAATGCTCAGCCGACGGTGCGCCAGCGCGATGCCTGCCCCGGCATCGGCCCAGCTGCCGCCATCATCCGGCCCGCGGTGGTGCAGCGCCTCGCCCATGGCCAGGACCTGCGCCTGCAGCACTTCGGCCGACGCCACAGGCGCCGGCAACAACATTCCCGCCAATCCACACATGCATCAAGGTTCCTGCGCCAGTTCAAGGGCGGCGCCAATCACCGCATTGTCGCTTGGAAGCCCGAACATTGCTGCCCCCGCCAGCGGGGTATAGGTATCGGCACCGCAGACCCGGCGCAGCGGCAGGTGGCCGAAACCGGCCTCGACCAGTGCCGTGACCACGCCCTCGCCCACCCCGCCACTGTGGCGGCCCTCGTCCAGCACCAGTACCCGCCGTGCACTGGCGGCCTGGCTGGCGATGAAGCCGGCATCCAGCGGCACCAGCCAGCGCAGGTCGACCACCCGCACCTGCCAGCCCAGCTGCTGCTCGATCGCCCGCGCCGCGCGCAGCGCCATCGGCACGCCGTTGCCATAGGTGTAGACCACCAGGTCGCCTGCCTCCGGCGCATAGACCCGGCCTTCACCCGGTACCAGCGCCTGGCCCTGGTCCGGGTAGTCGAACAGCCACTGGCCATCGCCCGGCTCATGCAGGTCCTTGCTCATGTACAGTGCAATGGGCTCCAGGAACACCGCCACACGTCCATCCACCCGGGCCAGCGCCGCCAGCGTGCGCAGCATCATCACCGCATCGTCGCCACGCGACGGGCAACCGACCACCAGGCCGGGAATGTCGCGCAGCGCCGTGATTGAATTGTCGTTGTGGAAGTGGCCACCGAAGCCCTTCTGGTAGCCCAGCCCGGCCACCCGCACCAGCATCGGATTGCGGTACTGGTCATTGGAGAAGAACTGCAACGAACACGCTTCGCCGCGCACCTGGTCGATGGCGTTGTGCAGGTAGGCCAGGTACTGGATCTCCGGAATCGGCAGCATGCCCATGTTGGCCAGGCCCTGCGCCATGCCCAGGATCATGGTCTCGTCCAGCAGGGTGTTGAACACCCGACGTGGGCCGAAGCGGCGCAGCAGATCCTTGGTGACGGTGTAGACACCGCCCTTCTGCGCGACGTCCTCGCCGAACAGCAGGCTCTGCGGATACTTCGCCAGCAGCTCCTGCAGGCCGTGGTTGATCTGGATGGCGAGGTGCCGTGGCGCCTGCCGCTCAGGCAGGGTCTCCGCACCGCCATACAGCGCTTCGCGCATCTCGGCGGGCACCTCGCGCCGCGCTTCAGCCTGCACCGCCGCCGGTGTGTACGGCGCCAGCGGCGCCATCACGTCCTGCAGCGACTGCAGCGTCGGGTGGCCTTCGGCGTCGGCGGCCGCCGCCATGCAGCGCGCGCGCATCGTTTCGTAGGCCACTTCGATGGCGGCTGCATCCATCCAGCCCGATTCCATCGCGATCTGCGCCGAGCGCAGCAGTGGATCCTGCGCCTCGGCCGCGCACAGCTCCGGCAGCGCGCGCCATTCCACTTCAAAGTCGGTGCCGGCATGGCCCATCAGGCGCGTGGTACGCAGATGCAGGAAGGTCGGCCGCCGCGTGCGCCGGCAATGTTCCACCGCGGCCTGCACCTGGGCATGCCCGGTGGCCAGGTCCAGGCCATCGGCGAAGAAATAGTCGAGCCCCGGCTGCCGGCCGAAGCGCTCGGCAATCCAGCCGTCCGGCGTCTTCACCGAAATGCCCAGCCCGTTGTCCTCGCAGACGAACAGGATCGGCGCCGGCAGCTTCTGGTAGGCCGACCACATCGCGGTATTGAACGCGGTCTGCGCGGTGGCATGGTTGGCCGAGGCATCCCCGAACGAGCACAGCACGATGCTATCGGTGGGAACCGGCAGCGCCTGCCCCAACCGCTTGCCGCTCTCGATGGCCAGCGCGGTGCCCAGCGCCTTCGGCAGGTGCGAAGCAATCGTCGAGGTCTGCGGCAGCACCCACAATGGCTTGCTGCCCCACACCTTGTGGCGGCCACCGCTGGCCGGATCATCCGCGCTGGCGGCGAAGGACAGCGCGGCATCGCGCAGCGGGTCGATACCCGGCACCTGGCGCGAACGCTCAGCCATGAAGGCACCGGAGCGATAGTGCAGGAAGGCGGGATCGGTATGCCGGCAGGCCCGCGCCAGCAGTGCATTGCCTTCATGGCCGGAGGAACCGATGGTGTAGAAGACCTTGTTCTGCACGCGCAGCACGCGTGCCATCAGGTCCAGCTGGCGGCTGGCCAGCTGCGAGTCGAACAGTTCGCCGAAAGCAGCGGCGGTGAGCGTGCTGCCCGGCAGGATCGGCGCATCCGGTGCCGGGCGCGGGCGCGGGGTGCCGCGCCAGCCACGCACCGCATCGAGGAAGTTGACGTCGCACACTTCGGCGCGGTTGAGCACGCGCATGCGTGCGGGAATCGGATCTGGAACCACAGCGAACATCGAACACCCTCCGTGTCGTTGTTGCATTCCGCCGGGCATGGCCCGGCGCTACCCTGTGGGGGTCACCTTGGCGAGAGTCACGCGGCCTCGAATCGCGAGCGCACTTCGGCGGTCACCGCCGGCATCGGCAGGAAGCGCGGCTGCTCACGCACGCGCTGCAGCCAGGCGCGAACTTCCGGGAATGGTTCCAGGCTGATGCCGCCCTCGCCCGCCACATCGGTATAGGCAAATAGGGCGATATCGGCGATGCCGTATCCGCTGCCGGTGAACCATTGCGCCTGGCGCAGGTGCTGCTCCATCACCGCCAGCGCGGTGGCGGCGCGCTCGTGCAGGCGTGGCAGTTCGGCGCGGCGCGGCGATTCGGGCGCGGTCCAGCCGCGGATGAAGCGCGCCACTGCCACGCACGGCTCGTGCGTGTACTGCTCGAAGAACATCCAGCTCAACGCCTGCGCGCGCTCCCAACCATCAGTAGGCAGGTACGGCGTGCCTTCGGCCAGCCAGAACAGGATCGCGTTGGATTCGGTCAGCACGCGGCCATCGTCGCGGACGATCAGCGGCACCTTGGCATTCGGGTTGAGCGCCAGGAATTCAGGGGTATGGGTCTGGCCGTGGGCACTGTCCACTTCCACCCAGCGGTAACGGCTGCCGAGCTGCTCCAGCAGCAGGCGGACCTTGTGGCAATTGCCCGAGACCGACATGCCATGCACCGTCAGCGGGACGCGCTCTTCCACCATTGCCTGCTCCATCACGTCCGGCCGGCGGCCGGCTGCGTGCAGTCTGGCAAGCACGCCGGTGAATGCCAAGCGCGGGTGCAGCATGCGGACAATCTGTAGAGCCGAGCCCATGCTCGGCTGCATTTGGCGAACGGCAGCCGAGCGTGGGCTCGGCTCTACAACCGTCAACGGCGCTGCCGCCACTGCTCGCGCGACTGGCCCCAGATCTGCATCGGCTTGTCGTTGTACGGCGCTGGCAGCTCCCCCATGCGCAGCATCGTGCTGCCGAGCTTGCGCGCGACCGCCCGCGAGTTGTCGTTGTTCTCGGCGATGGTGTGGATCACCTCATCCCACCCGAGCGTGTCGAACGCCCAGTCGATCGCGGCGACCGCAGCTTCCGGCGCATAGCCCCTGCCCCAGCTGGCATGGCGGATGCCCCAGCCGACCTCGGTACCGGGCCAGTCCTGCGGTTGCCATGGACCCATGCGCCCGATCCAGTCACCGCTGGATTTCTCGATCACGCTGAACATCGAGAAGCCAAACAGCTGCCAGGCGCCGGCCAGGCTGCAGAAGCCACGCCAGGCCACCGAAGGCGGCTGCACGCCACCGAGGGTGCGCATCGTTTCCTCGTCGGCGCAGAACGCCAGGTAAGGTTCGTAGTCCTCGCGCAGCAGTGGGCGCAGGATCAGGCGCTCTGTTTCGATGCGCAGGTCGAAAATACTCATGCCGGCTCCATGTCGAAGGAAGCGTCCATGATGGTGGATTCGCGCTCCGCACGGATGAATTCGCCGGCTGCAACGAAACGGGCCGGCATGAGCCGGCCCGTGGGGTACTGCATGCTGCTTCCAGATTACTGGCGCGTGGTGGCCGCAGTGGCACCGGCGGCAGCGGTCTGCGTGACCAGCTGGCCATCGACCACCGGCAGGCGATCGCTGGCCGGCTTGTTGTCCATGCGCACGGTCTTCTCGGCGCCGTCGTAGCGATAGGTCACGTTGTAGCCCTTCACCACGTCGTTGGTGCCCATGGCGATGCGGTTACCCGGCTTGCTGGCCATGCGCATGGTGCCGGTGGTGCCGTCCTCGTTGCGGTAGGTCACGTTGTAGCCGGTAACACGGCTCGACTCGGAGGTTGCGGTCTCGGTGTGGCACTGGCGCTCGGTACGGTTGACCACGCGGCCACCCACGTGGCGCTTGTCGATCTGGTTGCCGATGAAGCCACCGGCCACGGCACCGGCCGCGGTCGCGGCCTTCTTGCCGTTACCACCGCCGACCTGGTTGCCCAGCAGGCCACCCACCACAGCACCGACCACGGTGCCGCCGACGTTGCCGTCACGTTCCGGCAGGCGCTCCTGCACCGTCACGTCCTGGCAGACTTCATGCGGTGTCTGGGTGGTGGAGGTCTCGCGCACCGCATCGGTGCCGATCACGGTGGCGTAGGCCTTCTGCTTCTCGGTGATCGGGTCGACCTTCAGCACATCGGCATATTCCAGCCCACGCGGTGCCGACGGGTCGAGCGTGTCACCACGCGCGCCATCGTCAGTGGCGTTGCCATCGACCAGGCGCGATTCGCCATTGGGGGTTCCGGCGCTGATGGAATCAGGCGACGTGTCGCCGCTCTTCATGAAGGCGGCGGTGGCGATACCACCGACCAGCAGCGCGCCCGCTGCGACCAGGACAGTTGTAGTTGTGCTTTTCATGACCTGCTCCTTGCGGACCATCCGCAACGTTCTCGGACCAGATTGCAGCATGCGCTGCCTGAACGGAATCTCCACATTTCCTGCTCATTCCCGTAACCCATTCAGCATCGGGAAATGCTGGGCCCGTGGTAGCGTTTGCATATTCCCCAGGAGGACCCCCGCCATGGCCAACCCGATGCTGCTGCCGGTACTGCAATGGGCGCGCCGGCTGCGCTACCCCACCCTGTTCAAGCTCACCGCAGGCCTGTTCGTGCTGACCCTGTTCATCCCCGACCCGATCCCGTTCGTCGATGAACTGGTGCTGGGCTTCGGCACCCTGCTGCTGGCCAACTGGAAAAGCCGCAACACCGCCACAGCGCCGCCGTCGCTGGAACAGCGTTGAGCCTGCTGGTCGACAGCCACTGCCATCTCGATGCCGGCGGGTTCGACAGTGACCGCGCCGCCGTGATCGCACGCGCGCAGGCCGCTGGCGTGCGCCTGCAGGTGGTGCCGGCGGTGACGGCGGCCAGCTGGCCGAAGCTGCGGGAGGTCTGCCAGCAGGCGCCGGGGCTGTACCCGGCCTACGGCCTGCACCCGATGTTCCTGTCCGAGCACCGGCCCGGCCACCTGCCGCTGCTGCGCGAGTGGATCGAGCGCGAACGCCCCTGCGCGATCGGCGAATGCGGCCTGGACTTCTTTGTCGAAGGCCTGGATGCCGAGACGCAGCAGGCGTACTTCATCGGCCAGCTGCAACTGGCCCGTGAGTTCGAGCTGCCGGTGATCGTGCATGCGCGGCGCGCGGTGGACGTGGTGATCGCCGCGATCCGTCGCATCGGCGGCCTGCGCGGCGTGGTGCACAGCTTTTCCGGCAGTCCGGAACAGGCGGCACAACTGCACCGGCAGGGCTTCCTGCTCGGGCTCGGCGGCCCGTTGACCTACGAACGCGCGCAGCGCCTGCAGCGGCTGGTGCGCGACATGCCGCTGGAACAGCTGCTGCTGGAGACCGACGCGCCCGACCAGCCTGACGCCGGCATCCGCGGCCAGCGCAACGAACCGGCACGGCTGGCGGTCATCGCCCGCCACGTGGCCGCGCTGCGCGGGATGGAGCTGGACGCAGTGGCCCAGGCCACGACGGAGAATGCACGACGCCTGTTCGCGCTGCCGGCAATGTAACGGTAGGTGCCGGCCGCTGGCCGGCACGATCCATCACACCTCGCTGGCCTCTACCGCTTCGGCCTTCACTTTCTTCGGCTCCAGCAGCATTTCCAGCGCCTTGCCCACCGCCGCGAACGCGAACGCGCCAGTGATATGGGTCGCCGCACCCAGGCCGGCGCCGCAGTCCAGCTTCAACGCCGCATCGGCGCCGAGGTTCGGGCGGATGCCACAGACGCTGCCATCAGCCTGCGGATACTTCACGTTCTCCAGCGAATAAACTGCCGGCACACCGAAATAGCGCTTGGCGTTCTTCGGGAAATTGAACTCGCTGCGCAGCTTCTTGCGGATCAGCGCCAGCATGGCGTCGTGCTCGGTGCGCGAGACGTCGCGGATGCGCACCAGGGTCGGATCGGTACGGCCACCGGCGGCACCGACGGTCAGCAGCGGCAGCTTGCGGCGACGGCACCAGGCAATCGTCTCGACCTTGACCCGGAAGCTGTCGCAGGCATCGATCACCAGATCGAAGCCCCGGTCCAGCAGCTCCGCCATGTTCGACACGGTCAGGAACGCCTGCACGGCATCGACCTCGATATCCGGATTGATCGCGCGGCAGCGCTCGGCCATCGCCTCGGCCTTGTTGCGGCCGTAGTTGCCTTCCATCGCCGGCAGCTGCCGGTTGGTGTTGGAGACGCAGATGTCATCGGCATCGATCAGGGTCAGGTGGCCCACCGCCGAGCGGGCCAGCGCTTCCACCACCCATGAGCCGACGCCGCCCATGCCCACCACCGCCACGCGGCTACCCTGCAGGCGCTCGAGCGCACCCACGCCATACAGCCGTTCGATGCCGGCGAAGCGTTGTTTGACCTGTTCATTCATCCCGCTATTTTAACGTGCAGGCGCCAGCGCCTGCAGCGCGCCGGCATCGAACCCACCGTTGCACGCCCGGAGAGCCCGCCATGAACGCCAGCCCACCCCGCCGCCCGTCCACCGCCTACCGCTATCTGTTCGTGCTCGGCCTGGGACTGTTGATCGGCCTGATCGCCACGGTGATGGTGGGCCGCGCCCTGCAGGCGCGCCGCGACCCGTTCCCGGACAGCCTGATGCAGGTGATGCAACGGCAATCGCAGCTGCTGCAGCAGGCCCAGCAGCAGAACCGCTGCAGCCTGGCCGACAGCGTGCCGCGCCTGCAGGCCCTGCGCCTGCTGTCCAACGACCTCGATCTGGCCTTTCCCGGGCTGAAGGACAACGCGCAGTTCCAGCAGCATGCCAGCCAGCTGCGTGGCAACCTCAACGCCGCCCTGGCCGCGCCGCCCAGCGACTGCACGGCCCTGGCCCAAGTGGTGGAAACCGTGCAGGCCGACTGCCGCGCCTGCCACCAGGACTTCCGCTGAGCCGCATTCATCCTGCAGCCGGGCAAGGCACGCACGGTTGGCGCGTCGTTCACGTTCGAAAGGAGACGATTCGTCCACCCTGCTGCATGACGCAGTACCACCCCAGACACCCGCCTTCACGGCCAGGAGACGCCCCATGAAGATCCAGCTCATTGCCGCCAGCGCCATCGCTACCCTCGCCCTGGCAGGCTGTGCCACCTCGCCTGGCTACGGCGGTGGTGGTTACAACAACGGCTACAACAATGGCGGCTACGGCAACAACGGCGGTTACAACCAGGGCCGCTGCGCTGACTGCGGCATCGTCACCCGCATCAATACCGTGCAGTCCGGCCGTACCGCCCCCAGCGCGACCGGCGCGATCCTGGGCGGCATCGTCGGCGCCGTGGCCGGCCACGAGATCTCCGACCACACCGGTGGCAGCCGTGGCAACAAGAACATCGCCGCCGCTGCGGGCGCAGTCGGTGGCGCGCTGGCCGGCAACCAGATCCAGAAGAACGTGACCAGCGACACCTACGACATCAGCGTGCGCATGGACGATGGCCGCACCATCGTGGTCAACCAGCGTGACCTCGGCGGCATCCGCGAAAACACCTACGTGCGCGTGGTCAACGGCAAGGTCATCCTGCGCTGACCCGCACCGGGCCATGCGCAACGAAAAAGGCCCGCTTGCGCGGGCCTTTTTCATGCCGACAGGCGGCGGGCATTACACCGGCTGCACCTTGTCAGCCTGCAGACCCTTCTGGCCCTGCACGACTTCGAAGCTCACAGTCTGGCCTTCCTTGAGGCTCTTGAAGCCCTGGGTCTCGATGGCGCGGAAGTGCACGAACACGTCCTCGCCATTCTGCCGGCTGATGAAGCCGAAGCCCTTCGCATCATTGAACCACTTTACGGTACCGGTCTCGCGATCAGCCATCTCACTAACTCCCTTTGACTCTCTCTTGTTGTTGGAAACGCCTGGTGGGCGGCTGACAAGCAAGGGGGAAGCGAGGTGCATCGATGCAGCGGATCGGGAAGATCTTGCTTCATCAGGCCACGATCCACGGTGACCTTGCCAAGCTCAGCGACTGCAACTTAACCCGCCCAAAACGAAAAAGCAACTGGCAAAATCTTTCACTGTCAACCCCAAAACGGCCACCATACGGGACAGCATGGGACTCTCATTCATCTTATATCTGCTAGCGGTCATTTTTGTCCTGGTCGGCATCGCCGGGATCATCCTGCCAGCCCTCCCCGGCATCCCGCTGGTATTCATCGGACTGCTGCTGGCGGCCTGGGCCGACGGCTTCGCCCATGTGGGCTGGCCAACCCTGGTCGCACTGGGTGTACTGACCGTGCTCTCGCTGCTGGCGGACGTGCTGGCCACAGTGGTGGGCGCACAACGGGTGGGCGCCAGCCGGAAGGCGCTATGGGGCACGTTCCTCGGCAGCATCGTCGGCCTGTTCTTCATGCCGATCGGCCTGTTCGCCGGCCCGTTGATCGGCGCCCTGCTCGGCGAGTACTGGCACACCCGCGAGCTGGGCCGCTCGACCAAGGTCGGCCTGGCCACCTGGCTCGGCATCCTGCTCGGCCTGGCGCTGAAGCTGGCGGTGGTGATCGCGATGCTGGGGCTGTTCGCCTTCGCCTGGTTCCTGTGACCGGTGCAGCCTTCACGCTACACGCACGCAGTGGCCGTGCATAAACCGTAGGGGCTGGCCGCGATCCGGTACAGCCGCCACACTGTGCGATTCCCGTATTCACCGAAGGGCCTGCTGGAATGACCCTCCCCCCGCTGCTTCCCCGCCTCGCTCCGCTGGCGCTGGCCCTGGCCAGTGCGCCGCTGGCCGCGCAGGAATTCGTGCCCAGCACCGACACTTCGCCGGCGGCGTGTGCCGCCATCACCACCGACGCCGCGCGCCTGGCCTGCTATGACCGCCTGTTCGCGCACACCCCGCAGGCCACGGCGGCTGCCGACGCCGCTGCCGAGGCGGCCGCGCAGGCCCGTCGCGAAGAGCGCCAGACCGCACGCGTGAGCCAGGGCGAAGAGAAACTGCGCGAACGGGTCAGCGACCTGTTCCGTCCGGCAGCACCGGACAGCGCGCTGGCCAACGCCGGACGCGGTTCGCTGCTGGACAGCCGCTGGGAGCTGGCCGAGGACTCCAAGCTGGGCCCGTTCCAGCTGCGTGCCTACAAGCCGGTATACCTGCTGCCGGCGTTCTGGACCAGCGACCGCAACACCACGCCGCATTCGCCGAACCCGGCCAACACGGTCACCACCCCGCAGGTGCTCGACAGTGCCGAACTGAAGTTCCAGATCAGCTTCAAGACCAAGATCGCCGAGAACCTGTTCGGCGACAACGGCGATATCTGGGCCGGCTACACCCAGAGCTCGCGCTGGCAGGCCTACAACGGCGAGGATTCGCGCCCGTTCCGCGAAACCAATTACGAGCCGGAAGTGATGATGGTATTCCGCAACGGCTACTCGATCGGTGGCTGGCGCGGGCGCATGACCGGCATCGCACTGAACCATCAGTCCAACGGCCGCGCTGATCCGCTGTCGCGCAGCTGGAACCGGGTGATGCTCAACATCGGCCTGGACCGTGAGAACTGGGCACTGGTGCTGCGTCCGTGGTACCGCATTCCCGAGACCCGCAGCGACGACAACAATCCGGACATCGAGGACTACATGGGCCGCGGTGACGCGACCCTGACCTGGAACCGCAACGGCCATGAAGTCTCGCTGATGGCGCGTCATTCGCTGCGCACCGGCAGCCGCTCGCACGGCGCCCTGCAGCTGGATTACGGCTTCCCGATCAGCAACCTGCTGCGCGGCCATGTGCAGATCTTCGACGGCTACGGCGAAAGCCTGATCGACTACAACCACAAAGCCACCTACGTGGGTGTGGGCGTGTCGCTGCTGGAGTGGTTCTGATGGACGTGACGATCTGGCATAACCCGGCCTGCAGCAATTCGCGCGGCGCCCTGAAGCTGATCCGCGATGCGGGCTTCGAGCCGGAGGTGATCGAGTACCTCGGCAATCCCCCCGATGTGGCCACACTGCGCCAGGTGCTGGCCGAATCCGGATTGAGCGCGCGTGATCTGGTGCGCAGCAAGGAATCGCAGTTCGCCGAACTGGGCCTGGAAGATGCGGACGAGGCCACGCTGCTGGCCTCGATGGCCGAACACCCGCGCCTGATCAACCGCCCCGTGGTGCGCACGCCCAAGGGCACACGGCTGTGCCGCCCGCCGGAAACGGTGCTGGAGATCCTCTAGCCCGAAAAAGGGGACGGGGGGAATTAAGTCGTTTGTGCACAAACGACTTAATTCCCTCCGTCCCCTTTTTTGGTTATCGCCAGTCGGTGATGCCCTCGCGGCGATACACCTCGGCGAACGCCGGGCGCGCCTTCATCGACGTGGCATGCGCCTTCAGCACCGGCCAGGTGTCGCTGGGCTTCGGCATGCCGCGCGACCAGCGCATCAGCATCACCAGCATGTAGTCGACCACGCAGGGCGTGGCGCCCAGCAGGTAGGGACCATGCACCTGCAGGTGCGTGGCGACATGCTGCCAGGCCGCTTCAAGGCGCTGACGGGCCATCTCGCGGCTCGCCTCGATATTCGCCTCCCCCGCCATTTCATGCGGGTAGAACCAGGCGCGATAGGCGGGCTGCAGCGTATTGGCACACCAGAACATCCATCGGTAGGCATCGGCACGCTGTGGCGTACCCACAGGGGGCAGCAGGTTGGCGTCCGGATGGCGATCAGCCAGGTACAACGCAATGGCCGCCGCTTCGGTCAGTACCAAGCCATCAATCAGCAGCGTCGGCACCACACCGGCCGGATTCAGCGCCAGGTACTCCGCCGACTTGTGCTCGCGCGCGTCGAAATCCAGCAGCACCAACTCGTGCTCGATGCCCAGCTCGATCAACAGCCAATGCACCACGAGGGCGGCAGTACTGGTCGAACCATACAGCGTGGTGCTCATGCGGAAGATCCTGTGCAGGTGGATCCGCCGATTATGCGCCCGCGCGCGCGATCGTTGCTCAGCCGCAGCTGCTCATGCAGGAATCCCGGCGTTCGCCACAGGACATCATCGGCGCGCGCATCGTGCAGTCATGCGCCTTCAGTTCGCAGGCACGGCGCAGTTCGGGGTTGGCGACATCCTTGCAGCGCTTGTCCGGCGCGGGCACCACCTGCTGCTCGCAGCTGAAGGCACTGTTGCCGGTGCTGCCCCGCGCCATGCAGCTGCGATAGTCGGCCTGGCACTGCATGCGGCACTGCGAGGAGGCGGAGAAATCCGCACCTTCATAGGATGACGTTGTGCTGCAGCCGGCCAGGACCAGCAGGAACACAGCCGCGACGGATCGATGCAGGCGCATGGGCACATCCAGTGCAGGGGAGTGCCGACCCTAGCAGACTACGGTTACCCGTGCAGGCACCTACGCGTGCCGCGATCAGTACACGGGAATACCAGTGTCGGTGCGGACGTCATTCACGGTACCGCCGCAGGAGAGCAGGCACTGGGCGTACGGGGCACTGCATGAAGGAAGCGCCGGGGGACCGCAGTAGTTGCCGGCACCGTTGCCCCCTTCGCAGTTGTGCCGCTGCTTGTCGTCGGCGATACCACTGCAACGGCTGATGATCCGGCTCTTCTCGCTTTCGCAGCTCCGCTGATCCGATTCGGCACGGGCGCGGTTGTGGAAGTCGCACGTCGCCTTCTGGCTCTCGCAGACCGACGCGCAGATCTTCCCCGCTTCGTGGGTGGGTGGCTCGACGAAATAACGTGGCCCGCAGGCGCTGCACGCCAGCGTAGCGACCAGCAACACGAAAACACGCGACCACTGCAGCACGATGGACTCCCTTCCAGTACGCCGGCCAGTACGTTAGCAGAGCAGGCCGCGCTCGGGCAGGCTGCACACAACAACGGCGCCACACGGGCGCCGCTGTCTGGACACTGGGTGGAAGGATTACTCCACCACCACCGGAATCTTGCCGATGCGGGCCTGCCATTCGCGCGGGCCGGTCTTGTGTACCGATTCGCCGGTGGAATCCACTGCCACGGTCACCGGCATGTCCTGCACGGTGAACTCGTAGATCGCTTCCATGCCCAGGTCGGCGAAGCCGACCACCTTGGCCGCCTTGATCGCCTTGGACACCAGGTACGCCGAACCACCGACGGCCATCAGGTAGGCCGACTTGTTGTCACGGATCGCCTCGATCGCCGCCGGGCCGCGCTCGGCCTTGCCGACCATGCCCAGCAGGCCGGTCTGCTCCAGAACCTGACGGGTGAACTTGTCCATGCGGGTCGCCGTGGTCGGGCCGGCCGGGCCCACCACTTCGTCGCGCACCGGATCGACCGGGCCGACGTAGTAGATGAAGCGGCCCTTCAGATCGACCGGCAGTTCTTCGCCCTTGTTGAGCATGTCGACCATGCGCTTGTGCGCAGCATCGCGGCCGGTCAGCAGCTTGCCATTGAGCAACAGGGTCTGGCCCGGCTTCCAGCTGGCCACGTCTTCCGGCGTGATCGTGTCCAGGTCCACGCGGGTGCCCTTGGACGAATCGTAGGTCAGCTTCGGCCAGTCTTCCAGCGACGGCGGGTCCAGCATCACCGGGCCGCTGCCATCCAGGGTGAAGTGCGCATGGCGGGTGGCCGCGCAGTTCGGAATCATCGCCACCGGCAGGTTGGCCGCGTGGGTCGGGTAATCCTTGATCTTGATGTCGAGCACGGTGGTCAGGCCACCCAGGCCCTGCGCACCGATACCCAGTGCATTGACCTTCTCGTACAACTCCAGGCGCAGCTCTTCGATGCGGTTGGACGCACCACGGGCCTGCAGTTCGGTGATGTCGATCGGCTCCATCAGCGCTTCCTTGGCCAGCAGCATCGCCTTTTCGGCGGTGCCGCCGATGCCGATGCCGAGCATGCCCGGCGGGCACCAGCCGGCGCCCATGGTCGGCACGGTCTTCAGCACCCAGTCGACGATCGAGTCGGACGGATTGAGCATGGCGAACTTGGTCTTGGCTTCCGAGCCACCGCCCTTGGCGGCGACGATCACGTCGACCGTGTTGCCCGGCACCACCTTGACGTTGACCACGCCCGGGGTGTTGTCCCTGGTGTTGATGCGCTTGCCGGCCGGATCAGCCAGCACCGAGGCGCGCAGCTTGTTGTCCGGGTGCATGTAGGCGCGGCGCACGCCTTCATTGGCCATGTCTTCCACGCCCATGGTGGCGTCATCCCAACGCACGTCCATGCCGATTTCCAGGAACACGGTGACGATGCCGGTGTCCTGGCAGATCGGACGGTGGCCTTCGGCGCACATGCGCGAATTGATCAGGATCTGCGCCATCGCCTCCTTCGCGGCCGGCGACTCCTCGCGCTCGTAGGCGGCGGCAAGGTTCTTGATGTAGTCGACCGGGTGGTAGTACGAGATGTACTGCAGCGCGTCGGCGATGGACTGGATGAGGTCTTCCTGCTTGATCGATGTCACGTCTTGCTCGCTTGCTCGAGGCTGGCGGGGGTAATCCGCCCATTTTACCCCCTCCCCCGGCCGCGGGGTGGTAGTGCCGGCCGCCGGCCGGCACTATCCGCGCAAGCCCTCTGTCACGCCATGCGCCACTGCGGCGTCCTTGCCCACATGAACGCTGAAACCGCTTTCCAGACCCACCGCCCGCGCCTGATGGCGCTGGCCTACCGCCTGCTCGGCAGCCGCGCCGACGCCGAGGACGTCGTCCAGGATGCCTGGCTGCGCTGGTCCGGCGCCGATCCGGCCAGCGTCCGCGATGCCGAAGCCTGGCTGGTCACCACCACCACCCGGCTCGGCCTGGACCGGCTACGCGCGGCCAGGCGCGAGCGCGCGCACTACGTCGGCCCGTGGCTGGCTGAACCACTGGCGGTCACGCTGGAGCCCGACCCGGCGCCCGGCCCGGCCCAGCTGCACGCGCTGGCCGACGATGTCTCGGTCGCCTTCCTGACCCTGCTTGAGCAGCTGGGCCCTGAAGAGCGCGCCGCTTTCCTGCTGAAGGAGGCGTTCGACCACGACTACCGCGAAATCGCCGACCTGATCGGCCACAGCGAAGCCAACTGCCGGCAGCTGGTGCATCGGGCCCGGCAGCGCCTGCAATCCGGGCGCCCACGCTTCAATGCCGATGCCAGCCAGCACCGGCAGCTGCTGGCGCGCTTCATGGATGCCTCGCAGCGCGGCGACAGCGAAGCAATCCAGGCCCTGCTGCACACCAACGCGCAGCTGGTCTCCGACGGCGGCGGCGTGGTCACCGCAGCGGTACGCCCGCTGCTGGGCGCCGAGCGCATCGGCCGCCTGTTCTGGGCCATCGCACGTCGTGGCGCGGTGCATCCGGCGCAGCTGGGCTACGTCAACGGCGAGCCGGCGATCCTGCGCTTCCATGGCGATCGGCTGCACTCGGTCACCACCATCGAAGTGGTCGATGGCCGCATCGCCAACGTGTACAGCGTGCTGAATCCGGAAAAGTTGCCGATCGTTGTCACGCACGGTGACGGCACGGCGTCCTCGTAATGAAAGGCGGCCATCGTGGCCGCCGTGGAGCCGAAAATGTCCGACCACACCTCTCCCCGCGTCCCCTACACCCGCCTGGCCGCCGACGCCTTCAAGGGCCTGTTGGCCACCAGCCAGGCGGTGCATGACAGTTCGATCGACCCGACCCTGATGGAACTGGTGTTCCTGCGCGTGTCGCAGCTCAACGGCTGCGGCTACTGCATGGACATGCATGGCACCGCGCTGCGCAAGGGCGGCATCGAGCCGCGCAAGCTGGACACCCTGCCCGCGTGGCACGAAAGCCGCTTCTTCGATGCACGCGAACGCGCAGCACTGGGCTGGGCCGAGGCGCTGACCCGTTTGACCGACGGTGCGCCGTCGCAGGCGGCGTTCGATGCGTTGGCGCCGCACTTCGATGAGAAAGGCATCAGCGACCTGAGCATGGGCATTGCCGTGATCAACGCCTGGAACCGATTGGGCGCGGGCCTGCTGCCACCGCTGCCGTAAGAGGGTTTTGTTGGCCGGGCTGCCGCCCGGCACCCGCAGAGGCAACAACCAGAGCAACATCAAAAGCCGGCGCTACTGTGGGTTGGCGGGGCGGGTCAGGTCGCAGGGGACGCTGCAAGTACGTCCATGTAAGCTCGGTCGCCGCTTGCTCGTGTGCGCTGTCCTGCGCACACGGCAAGACCGGGGTTGGGCGTCCTGCCCAACCCGCCCGAGGCATGCCTCGTGCCCATGCGGCTCACGCCCCTGCGACCTGACCCACCCCGCCCTCGACAGACTTCTACTGCTGTTGGCAGGTGTCGACCTTGGTCGACACGGTAGATCCACGCCATGCGTGGATACGGGGGGCTGGATCCCTTCGCTTTGCAAAGGGATCTGATCCCGGTGCCGGCCACACGGCTGCACTGACCCCATCTGCACGCGTCCGACGCGCACAATACGCGCATGCCTGCTACCCCCACCGCTGGCGCTGCCGCCGCGAAGAAACCCAGCCTGCGCCAGCGCTTCAGGGCGATGCGCAACCTGCCGCCTTTCCTGCGCATGGTCTGGCAGACCAGCCCTGCGCTCACCCTGGCCAGCCTCGGGCTACGCCTGATCCGTGCACTGCTGCCGGTGGCGATGCTCTACGTCGGCAAGCTGATCATCGACAGCGCCCTGCACCTGAGCCAGCACGACGCCGGCTTCCCGCCGCTGGGCGAAGCGCTGTCCAGTGGTCTGCTCAACCCACTGCTGGGCCTGCTGGCGCTGGAATTCGGACTGGCCATCGCCTCGGACCTGCTCGGCCGGTTGGTCAGCTATGCCGACGCCCTGCTTTCCGAACTGTTCGCCAACGTCACCAGCATCCGGCTGATGGAACACGCGGCAACGCTGGATCTGGAGGACTTCGAGGATCCGGACCTGCAGGACAAGCTGGACCGCGCGCGGCGCCAGACCATGGGCCGGATGAACCTGATGAGCCAACTGTTCGGCCAGGTGCAGGACGCGATCACCGTGGCCAGCCTCGCCGTCGGCCTGCTGGTGTACGCGCCGTGGCTGATCCTGCTGCTGGCGCTGGCGCTGGTGCCGGCCTTCATCGGCGAATCGCACTTCAACGCGGCCGGCTACAGCCTCAATTTCCAGTGGACGCCCGAGCGCCGCCAGCTCGACTACCTGCGCCAGCTCGGCGCCAGCGTGGAAACGGCCAAGGAAGTGAAGATCTACAACCTGCACCGCTTCCTGGTAGAGCGTTACCGGCGGCTGTCAGTGGCGCTGTTCCAGGCCAACCGGGCGCTGGCCCGGCGGCGTGCGTTCTGGGGCACGCTGCTGGCCGCACTGGGCACGCTGGGGTACTACACCGCCTACGCCTACATCGCCTGGCGCACGGTACGGGGCGACTTCTCGATCGGCGACCTGACCTTCCTTGCCGGCAGCTTCCTGCGCCTGCGCCAGCTGCTGGAAGGCCTGCTGATCGGCTTTTCGCAGGTGGCCAGCCAGGCGCTGTACCTGGATGACCTGTTCTCGTTCTTCCAGATCGAGCCGGAAATCCACTCGCGGGAAGGCGCCGTGCGCGTGCCGCAGTCGATCCGCCAGGGCTTCGTGTTCGAGAACGTCGGCTTCCGCTATCCCGATGCCGAACAGTGGGCGGTGCGCCATCTGGATTTCCAGCTGCACGCCGGCGAAGTGCTGGCCCTGGTCGGCGAGAACGGAGCGGGCAAGACCACGCTGGTGAAGCTGCTGGCGCGGCTGTACGAACCGGACGAGGGCCGCATCCTGCTCGATGGCCGTGACCTGCGCGACTACGACCTGGACGACCTGCGCGCCAACCTCGGGGTGATCTTCCAGGACTTCGTGCGCTACAACCTCAGCGCCGGCGAGAATATCGGCGTCGGCCAGGTCGAGGCGATGGACGACCAGGCACGCATCGCCGACGCCGCGCGGCGCGGCATGGCCGAGGACGTGATCGACGACCTGCCCGGCGGCTACGACCAGCTGATCGGCCGCCGCTTCAAGCAGGGCGTGGACCTGTCCGGTGGCCAATGGCAGAAGATCGCCATTGCCCGCGCGTGGATGCGCAATGCGCAGGTGATGATCCTGGATGAGCCAACCGCAGCGCTGGATGCCCGAAGTGAGTTTGAAGTGTTCCAGCGGTTCAGGGAACTGGCGGATAATCGCACCGCAGTATTGATTTCCCACCGTTTTTCCTCGGTACGCATGGCCGATCGCATCCTGGTGCTGGCCGATGGCCGCATCGAGGCCAGCGGCACCCATGAGCAGCTGATGGCCCAGGGAGGACGGTACGCCGAGCTGTTCGAGCTGCAGGCGGCGGGTTACCGCTGAGAACGCCTCTCGTTCCGCCTAATGAGAACCCGTCTCATTTGAGATAGAATCACCCCCGACGACTTTCGATAGATACGCCCATGTCCTCCGCTTTCGGCGCCGAAACGGTGCTTGAGGTCCGTCACTGGACCGACGCCTACTTCAGCTTCACCACCACCCGCGACAGCGGCTTCCGCTTCGAGAACGGCCAGTTTGTGATGATCGGCCTGGAAACCGAGGCGCGGCCGTTGCTGCGCGCCTATTCCATCGCCAGCGCCAACTGGGAAGAGCATCTGGAGTTCTTCAGCATCAAGGTGCAGGACGGACCGCTGACCTCGCGCCTGCAGCACATCAAGCCGGGCGACAAGGTGCTGGTTGGCAAGAAACCCACCGGCACCCTGCTGATCAGCGACCTGCACCCGGGCAAGAACCTGTATCTGCTGGGCACCGGCACCGGCATGGCACCGTGGCTGTCGGTCATCAAGGACCCGGAAACCTACGAGCGCTTCGAGAAGGTGATCCTGTGCCACGGCGTGCGCTACGAAAAGGACCTGGCCTACCGCGATTACTTCGAGAAGGAACTGCGTGAGCATGAGTTCCTGGGCGAGATGATCGGCGACAAGCTGCTGTACTACCCGGCCGTCACCCGTGAACCGTTCGCCAACCAGGGCCGCCTGACCCAGCTGATGGAGAGCGGCGAGATGCAGCGCACCCTGGGGCTGCCGGAGCTGAGCCCGGAAAACGACCGCGCGATGATCTGCGGCAGCCCGCAGATGCTGGCCGACCTGCGCACCGTGCTCGACGCGCGTGGCTTCCAGGTCTCGCCGCGCATCGGCCAGCCGGGCCACTACGTGTTCGAGCGCGCGTTCGTCGAGAAGTAAAGCGCGGGGCACCGCCCCCGCCTCTGCACCCGACCTGTTGCATGCCCTGCGCATTGCCGGCATGGTCCGCCACACACGGGCCGATGGCCCTCCTGGGGAATACACGGATGATGGACACATGGATCCCGCACCGGATGCGGGCGTGGGCGATTGCCGGTCTTCTGCTGGCGGCGGCTCCGGCGTGGGCTGCGCCGCCCGCCCGTGGCGACGTGCCGCCGCAGGCACTGGGCAACGACCGCAAGGGCAATCCGGTCAATCTGGCCGAGCAGCGCGGCAAGGTCGTGATCGTGACCTTCTGGGCCTCCTGGTGCGGCCCCTGCCGCAAGGAACTTCCGATCCTGGCCCATCTGCAACAGGTGGTCGGCGAGGACGCGTTGAAGGTCTACGCGGTCAACTGGGGCGAACCCCGACTGGAAGTCAGCCGTCTGATCCGTCAGCGCGACTGGCCGAAGCTGGAGTACCTGCATGATCCCAGCGGCGCGCTGGCCGAGCAATTCGGCATCGTCGCAGTACCCCACATGTTCATCGTCGGCCGCGACGGCACCATCGCCCATGCCCACCGCGGCTACAGCGAGGCCAGCCTGCCGCAGATCATGCAACAGGTGATCGATGCACTGCCCGAAGATGTGCGCAACCGCGAGGCAGGGGCGGCGCCGCTGGGGCACTGACGCCGTACATCGCCTCCAGCGCGAACAAGGGCGTGTTACAACACCGCTTCGATCTCGTCGCGCAGCTGCTCCGGCTTGGTGGTGGGCGCATGCCGCGACACTACCCGCCCCTGGCGATCGACCAGGAACTTGCTGAAATTCCACTTGATACGGGCACTGCCAAGCAGGCCGCGCTTCTCGCGTGACAGCCAGGCCCACAACGGATCAGCCCCCTCGCCGTTGACCTCGATCTTCTCCGACAGCGGGAAGCTGACCGGATAATCCAGCGAACAGAACTGGCGGATCTGCGCGGCGTCGCCGGGCTCCTGCGCGCCGAACTGGTTGCATGGGAAGCCGATCACCACCAGGCCGCGCTCGCGGTAGCCCTGCCACAGCTGCTCCAGCCCGGTGTACTGCGGGGTGAAGCCACAGCGGCTGGCCACGTTCACCAGCAACAAGGGACGGCCCCGGTACTGATCCAGCGCCTGCGGCTGGCCGTCGAGGTCACGGAAGCTGAAATCGTAGGCGTTGGTCATGATGGCGGGCCGTGGGCGGTGAATGCATGGTACCCGCGCCCGGCCCCACCAGCATGCCTTTTGACACAAGTGCGGGCGCGGCCGGCCGGGTTACCCTCGGGCCCTTGTCTGCCTTACCGGAGTTCCTACCTTGACCACTCGCCTTGCCCTTGCCGTGGCCATGTCCCTCGGCCTTGCCCTGCCCGCCTTCTCCGCCGGCGCCGCCACCCCGGCTGCCAGCACCCATGCCCAGCAGGCCAATCCGTTCTTCGCCGAAAGCCCGCTGCCGCTGCACTTCCCGCAGTTCGACAAGATCAAGGACAGCGACTTCGCCCCAGCCTTCGACGCCGGCATGGCGCAGCAGCTGAAGGAAGTGGAGGCCATCGCCAACAACAAGGCCAAGCCGACCTTCGACAACACCATCATCGCGCTGGAAAAGAGCGGTGACATCCTCGACCGCGCGACCACCGTGTTCTTCAGCCTGGTGGGCGCCGATACCAACGACACCCGCAAGAAGCTGCAGGCCGACTACTCGGCGAAGTTCGCCGCGCACAGCGATGCGATCGCGCTGAACGGCAAGCTGTTCGCGCGCATCCAGGCACTGTACGACACCCGCAGCCAGCTGGGCCTGGACGCCGAAGGCGTGCGCCTGGTCGAGAAATACTACGACAACTACGTGCGCGCCGGCGCCAAGCTGTCCGACGCCGACAAGGCCAAGCTGAAGGAAATGAACGCCGAGCTGGCCAACCTGGGCACCAAGTTCAGCCAGAACGTGCAGTCGGAAGTGAACGCTTCGGCAATCACCGTCGACGACGTCAAGGAGCTGGACGGCCTGTCCAAGGAGCAGATCGCCGCCGCTGCCGAAGCCGCCAAGGCCCGCGGCCAGGACGGCAAGTACGTGATCACCCTGCTCAACACCACCGGCCAGCCGCCGCTGACCAACCTGGCCAACCGCGCCCTGCGCCAGAAGATCTACGAAGCGTCGGTCAGCCGTGGCAGCCGTGGCGGTGAGTTCGACAACACCGCGCTGGTCTCGCGCATCATGCAGCTGCGTGCCGACAAGGCCAAGCTGATGGGCTTTGCGAACTTCGCCGCCTACAACCTGACCAACCAGACCGCCAAGACCCCCGAAGCAGTCAACGCGATGCTGGGCAAGCTGGCCCCGGCCGCCGTGGCCAACGCCAAGCGCGAAGCCGCCGACCTGCAGGCGATGATCGACCAGGAACAGAAGGCCGCGGGCAAGCCGACGTTCAAGCTGGAACCGTGGGACTGGGCCTTCTACAGCGAGAAGGTGCGCCAGGCCAAGTACAACTTCGACGAGTCGCAGCTGAAGCCGTACTTCGAAATGAAGAACGTGCTGGAGAACGGCGTGTTCCATGCCGCCAACCTGGAATTCGGCCTGACCTTCAAGCAGCGCACCGACCTGCCGGTCTACCACGATGACGTCACCGTCTACGACGTGTTCGACGCCGACGGCAGCCAGCTGGCGATCTTCATCTTCGACCCGTATGCACGCGCCTCAAAGCGCGGTGGTGCGTGGATGAATTCCTACGTTTCGCAGTCCAAGCTGACCGGCTTCAAGCCGGTGGTCGCCAACCACCTGAACATCCCGAAGCCGCCGGCCGGCCAGCCGACCCTGCTGACCTGGGATGAGGTGAACACCACCTTCCACGAGTTCGGCCATGCCCTGCACGGCATGTTCTCCAACGTGAAGTACCCGTACTTCTCGGGCACCTCGGTGCCGCGTGACTTCGTCGAGTTCCCCTCGCAGGTCAACGAGATGTGGGCCGACAACCCGGTCATCCTGAAGAACTACGCCAAGCACTACCAGAACGGTTCGGCGATGCCGCAGGCGCTGCTGGACAAGGTGCTGGCGGCGGCCAAGTTCAACCAGGGCTTCGCCACCACCGAGTACCTGGGTGCAGCCATGCTTGATCAGCGCTGGCACCAGATCGGCGCCGACCAGGTGCCGGCCGCCAAGGACGTGATGGCCTTCGAGCGCGCCGCGCTGGAGAAGGACGGCATCTACTACGCGCCGGTTCCGCCGCGCTACAAGACCCCGTACTTCAGCCACATCATGGGTGGCTACTCGGCCGGCTACTACGCCTACATCTGGTCGGAAGTGCTCGACGCCAACACCCAGAAGTGGTTCAAGGACAACGGCGGCCTGAGCCGCAAGAACGGCGACCACTTCCGCGCCACGCTGCTGTCCAAGGGTGGCAGCGTGGATGCCATGCAGCTGTTCCGCGATTTCGCCGGCCACGAGCCGCAGATCGAACCGCTGCTGGAAAAGCGTGGCCTGACCGGCGCCGGCAACTGATCGCCGCTGCGGCAGCCTGAAACGAAAACCGCCCGGGAAACCGGGCGGTTTTTTTGTTGGGTCATCCACGCATGGCGTGGATGCTCTTGCAGATCAGCGTGGCGCCACGTACCCGCCCGGCACGCCTTCCGGCGACAGCACCAGCTGCCACAACTGCGCATGCCGGCAGCGGAAGGTGGCCATCGATCCGGCCAGGTAGAACCGCCACATGCGGCGGAAATGCTCGTCATAACGCGCATCCAGCCGTGGCCATGCCGCTTCCACGTTGCGCCGCCAGGCTTGCAGGGTCAGGTCGTAATCGGTGCCGAAGTTGTGCCAGTCCTCCAGCACGAAACGGCCTTCGAACGCCCGGGTGATCTGCACTGCCGACGGCAGCATCGAGTTGGGGAAGATGTAGCGCGCGATCCACGGATCGGTGCGATGCCGCGAGATGTTGGTGCCGATGCTGTGCAGCAGCAGCAGGCCACGCGGCGACAGGCAGCGTTTGGCCACTTCGAAGAAGCTGGCGTAGTTCTTGTCGCCGACGTGCTCGAACATGCCGATCGAGAAAATCGCATCGAACGGTTCGTCCAGTTCCCGGTAGTCCTGCAGGCGGATTTCAATCGGCAACCCCGCGCACAGCTCGCGGGCAAACTCGGCCTGTTCCTGCGAAATGGTCACGCCCACGCCGCTGACGCCGTAGCGCTCGGCTGCGAACTTCAGGGCTTCGCCCCAGCCACAGCCGATGTCCAGCACACGCTGACCCGGGCGCAGCCCCAGCTTGCGGCACACCAGGTCGAGCTTGGCTTCCTGCGCGGTGTCGAGATCGTCGGCATTGCGCCAGTAGCCACAGCTGTAGACCAGGCGCTGGCCGAGCATGGCCTGGTAGAGATCGTTGCCGAGGTCGTAGTGGCGGCGGCCGACTTCGTAGCTGCCCTGCCCCACCTGCAGGTTGAACAGGCGCGCCTTCAGCGCATCGGCCACTTCGCGCCAACCGTGCACCCGTTCGTCCAGGTGCGCCTGCATCAGGTGGACGAGGAATTCATCCAGGACGTTGGCATCCCACCAACCGTCCATGTAGCTCTCGCCCAGGCCGAGCGAACCGTGGCCCATGACCCGCGCGAAAAAGCGCGGGTCATGCACCTGGATGTCCTGTGGCTGGGTGCCGCCGATGCGGACCCCGGCTTCGTGGAGCAGGCCGGCGACCCGCTCCTGCAACCCTGTATCCACGCCACCTCCTCGACTGCGGTCAACCGCGTGCGAACAGCTCCACGTAGTCCTTGGCCACGTGCGGCAACAACACCGCCGCCGGAACATCGGCGGTCTGGGTGCCGTCCGAGTATGGACCCACCTGGTAGGGCGGGAAAACAAAGCGCAGTGCCGTGATCTGCCCCTTGTCGTCGGTCAGCGGCTGGAACTGGCTGAAATTGTCGGCCTGCGGGCCGGTACCGTCGGCGATCATGCGCGATGCGTTGCGCAGCGATTCCTGCAGCTGGGCCGGGTCCATGTCCTCGCCGCTGAGCCGCGTGGCCACGCGTTCGCGCAGCTGGTCGGCAACGAAATCACTGATCGCCTTCCAGCCCTTGGCATCGGCCACCAGCTTGTCGGCGCTGAGCATCTGCTGCTGCGCCGGCAGCCACACGAAACGCGCCACCAGCGGCTCGCCGTGGGCGCCACCGGTATAGCGGCTGCCATCGGCACTGACCACCACCAGCTGTGGCGTTTCCAGCAGCTTCTCGAAACTCAGCGACAGCTCGTAGGGCATGGTCGGCTTGTCATTGCCCAGCCCGTCCAGTGCCTGCTGCAGGTCGCTGCGAGCGCTGGTGGCATAGTCCTGCAGCGCGCGTGCCAGGCCCGGGTAGCGGTCGATGCCGGCCGGGTAGCTGATGCCCACCACTTCGCGTTCGTTGTTCTCGATCACGTCACGCAGGTCCAGCGGCGCTTCCGTGGCCGGCGTTTCGCCTGCGGCGGTGGTCTCGGCGGCGGGTGCCCCGTCGGCCACCGGTGCCGGCTCGCTTTCACGCTGGCAACCGGCCAGCAACAGCACGCCCACCACGCCGGCCAGCACGCTGCCGTGCAGTGGCCGGTTGTTTCCAATCTTCATCGGGATCCCCTGTTCATGTTTGTACATCATCGCCTGCCATGGCTGAAGCGTGGCCCGCTGGCATTCAGCCAACGAGCAGGTCGTGATACTCCTCGTGCCGCTGCAGGAAGGCCTCGGCATACGAACACGCCGGCACCACCTTGTACTTCTGCTCGCGGGCAAAGCGCAGCGCCACGCGGGTCAGCTCGCCGGCGATACCACGGCCTGCAATCGGCTCGGGCACCTCGGTGTGGGTGATGACCATGCGTCTGCGCTTGATCTGGTAATCGAGCACCGCCAGCTGTCCGCGCACACGGGCGGTGAAGCGATGGTTGGCCAGGTCGTGTTCGACCTCGTAGGCCAGACCGGGGGGCGTGACCGAAGCCATGGAACTGTCTCCTGCGGCGACTGCGTGGATGGTGCGCAGCCGGGCGCCATGATCGCGTGAAGCCTGAACAGGGGCAAGTCCAGTCCGTTCACGTCAGTTTTCGACCCTCAAGCTGGAGGGCCGGCGGCCGCTATCGCCTGTGGAGGGGTACGGCCAGGCTGGCACGGCCCTTGCGACCGTTGATCATGCGCACCACCGCGGAGGCACCGATGCACCCCAGCGATCCCCATTCCGATACCGACCGCGCCCTGCTGGAGGGCCTGCTGCAACTGGCGGTGGAAGGGCAGACCGAAGACCAGGATTTCCAGCGCATCGGCGAGGAAGTATTCGCCCGCCTGCTGGACACCTACGGCCAGCAGACCGCAGTCTGAACCTGCCGGGGCGGATCGCTGCCGATCCGCCCCGCTCCCGCCATCAACCGCCGCCGAGGCGGAAGGTCGGGTTGGAAAGCTCGCGCAGGAAGTGGGTGAAGATGCTCGGCTGCATGGCCAGCATGAAGATCACGCCGAACGCCGCGCCCGCCAGGTGGGCGCTGTGGTTGATGCGGTCACCGCCGCGCTTGTCCATCCAGATGCTGTAGCCGACGTAGAACGCGGCGTAGACGATGGCCGGCGCCGGGATGAAGAACACCAGGATGATCGACCACGGCTTGATCAGGATGAAGGCGAACAGCACCGCCGACACCGCCCCGGACGCACCCAGGCTGAGGTAGTTCGGGTTCTTCTGGTTCTTCAGGTAGCTGGGCAGGATCGAGACCAGCAGCGCACCGATGTAGAACGCCGGGTAGGTCAGGTAGCTGCCGGTCAGCTGCACCATCACGCTCTCGATGAATCCCCCGAAGAAGAACAGGGTGATCATGTTGAAGATCAGGTGCGACCAGTCGGCATGGATGAAGCCATAGGTCACCAGCCGGTCGTACTGGCGGTGACGGTCGATGGCCGGCGGCCACAGGATCAGGCGGTCGGCCAGCTTGCGGTTGTTGAACGCCATCCACGACAGGATGGCGGTAATGGCGATCAACAGCAGATTGACGGGGGTCATGTCAGGCTCAGGCGCTACGGTAGTTGTCGACCATACGATAGCGTTTTGCGTACCAACCGAAGGCCAACGCCGCGACGAAGGCGAAACCGGCGAAGAAGAACATCAGGAATGCCGCCTCGCTCAGGCCGGTACTGGCGATCTTGTGGGTCACCACGTCATTGCGCACGGCTGCATTGGACAGCAGCACCCACAGGTTGCCGATGGTGGTGGTCAGGTTCCAGAAGCTCATGACCACACCCTTCATGGCCTGCGGCGCCTGGCTGTAGGCGAACTCCAGGCCGGTGGCCGAGACCAGCACCTCACCGAAGGTCAGCAGCGCGTACGGCAGCATCTGCCAGAAGATCGACATGGCGTTGCCCCCGTCCATCACCACCTGGATGCCGCCGACCACGATCCAGGCCAGGCCGCTGAAGGCGATACCGGCGGTCATGCGGCGCAGCGCGGTCGGCTCGAAGCCGAAGCGGCGCAGGGCCGGGTACAGCACCAGGTTGTTGAACGGGATCAGGATCATCACCAGCAGCGGGTTCAGCGCCTGCATCTGCGAGGCGGTGAACCAGCTCGGCATCTGCATCTGCTGGCCCTGCAGGACCCAGGTCGAGGCCTTCTGGTCGAACAGCGAGAAGAACGGCGTGGTCAGCGCGAAGATCACCAGCACGCGCAGCACCGAGCGCACGCCTTCCACGGCTTCGGCCGGATGCTGGCCACGGGCACGCTCCAGCTGCAGCCAGGTGCCGCCGCCGATGCCCGCCAGGATCGACACCAGCGCCAGGCACAGGCAGATGACGATGCCCAGCGAGCCGACCAGGCTGAACGAGGCTGCTGCCAGCACCAGGCCGAGCACGGCGATCACCAGGCCCGGACGGCCCTGGCCGGTCACGCGCGTGGTCAGTGCGGTACGCACCACGTTGGCGAACGAATGCGGATCCTTCGGCGGCAGCGGCACCAGCACGTAGCGCTTGCGGCCCAGCCAGAACACGAAGGTGGCGATGAACATCAGGATGCCCGGGATACCGAACGCCCACTGCGGGCCCCAGTTCTTCAGCACCAGCGGGATCAGCAGCGAGGCGAACAGCGAGCCGAAGTTGATGATCCAGTAGAAGGCGTCGAAGACGATCTTGGCCAGGTGCTTGTTGCTCTGGTCGAACTGATCACCCATGAACGAGGCCACCAGTGGCTTGATGCCGCCGGCACCGAGCGCGATCAGGCCCAGGCCGAGGAAGAAGCCCTCGCGGCTGTTCTCGAACAACGCCAGGCACAAGTGGCCGGCGCAGTAGACCAGGCTGAACCAGAGAATGGTGTGGTACTTGCCGAAGAACCTGTCGGCCAGCCAGCCTCCGAGCAGCGGGAAGAAATACACGCCGATCATGAAGCTGTGCATGATGTCCTTGGCTTCACCGGCACGGCCTTCCGCAGTGATTTCCTGCAGCAGCAGCGAGGTGATCAGGAACTGCACCAGGATGTTGCGCATCCCGTAGAAACTGAACCGCTCGCAGGCCTCATTGCCGATGATGTACGGGATCTGGCGCGGCATCTTTCCCTGGCCGGCGATGGGGGCAACTGCGTCGTGGCTCATCCTGTAAGGCAATCCTGCAAAGCGAAAGGCGCAAGATTACCGGAAGCAGGGCTTGCGAAGCACGCTGCAGGGCTGCATGACAACGGTGCCAATCCATGGCAGACACCGCATGCCATGCCGGAAGTCACGGCACCTGCACGACAAAAGCGTAAACTTATCGTTATGCGCCCCCTCGCCCCCGCCCGTCTCCTGCTCAGTTGCCTGGTGCTGCTGATGGCGTTGCAGGCGCAGGCGCGGCCGCAGGCACCGGCCACAACGGCCAGCGAAAGCGAGCCCCGCCAGCTGACCGTGGCCGCGCTGGAACTGCCCAGCCGCGATGATGCGCAATGGAAGTTGCGCCGCGAACAGGTCGCACAGTTGCTGACCGACCTGCAACCGGACGTGATCTCGGTGCAGCAGGTGCTGCAGCAGCAGGGCCGCAACCCGGCCTGCTGGCTCGCCACCCGGCTGCGCTACAGCTGCGACTTCGTTACCGCCGATCCGCCCAGCCAGCCGTTGCGGCATGGCAACGCGATGCTGACCCGGCTGCCGGTCAGCGAGGATGGCGTGACCCTGCTGCACCCACCCGGCATCTTCAGCGCCGCCGGCATGATGCGGCTGAAGCTGGGCGAGGCACTGGTCAACATCTATGTGGCACGGCTGCGCCCGGACCCGGACGAGGCCACCGCCCGCCAGCATCAGACCAGCGACCTGATGACCTGGATCGGCGCCACCGCCGAGGGCATGCCCAGCCTGATCGCCGGCGATTTCTCGGCAACCACCGTCGAGCTCGTGCGCAGCACCCCGGGGTTCCAGCCCGCCCGGCGCAATCCCGGCGGTCGCGTCGAGGCGCCTGCGGCCAGTGGTGGCGGCAGCAGCGGTCATGGCCTGGATGTGCTGTTCCAGGTCAAGCACTTCGGCGGCATCCGCCAGCAGCCGATCCTGCTGCCGGCCGACGGCGACCTGCCCGGCCTGCGCCTGGGCGTGATGGCCACCCTGCGCCTGCAGGGTGATACCGCCACTACCGAATGACTCCTGCAACAGAAAAGGCCGGGTTTTCCCCGGCCTTCTCCGTTCATCCCATCACCGCGATCAGGCGATCGCTTCCTGGTAACGGCGCTCGACCTCGTTCCAGTCGATGACGTTGAAGAACGCGCCGATATATTCCGGACGGCGGTTCTGGTACTTCAGGTAGTACGCGTGTTCCCACACGTCCAGGCCGAGGATGGGGGTGTTGCCTTCCATCAGCGGGCTGTCCTGGTTACCGGTGCTCTCGACCACGACCTTCTTGTCCGGGGTCACGCTCAGCCAGGCCCAACCGCTGCCGAAACGGGTCAGCGCAGCCTTGGTGAAGGCGTCCTTGAACTTGTCGAAGCCGCCCAGGTCCTTGTCGATGGCCTTGGCCACGTCGCCCACCGGGTTGCCGCCAGCATTCGGAGCCATCACGGTCCAGAACAGCGAGTGGTTGGCATGGCCGCCACCGTTGTTGCGCACCGGACCCTGCAGGTTCTCCGGCAGCGACTTGAGCTTCTTCACCAGTTCCTCGACCGGCAGGTCAGCGTACTCGGTGCCTTCCAGCGCCGCGTTGACGTTGTTGATGTAGGTCTGGTGATGCTTGGTGTGATGGATTTCCATCGTCGCCGCATCGATATGCGGTTCCAGCGCGTCGTAGGCGTAGGACAGCTTGGGCAGGGTATAGGCCATGATGCATCTCCTGATTGCGAGGGCACCCGACGGTGTCGGGCGTTGCGCGGTGAATGATGGGGACAGACCGCCAGATTACCAAGGGGGATGTAAAGGAAATTGCGTCCTGCCAGTGAGCACGACGGCAATTGTTACGCAGCAGTGACGCGATGCCATCCTCATGCACCGTGCAGCGCACAGGCGCTACAGTGCCTGCACCGCCCTCGCCCGCTCCTTGCCCATGCGCAACCCCCGGCTGCTGATCACCGCCATCGCCCTGCTGCTGCTCGGCCTGGTCGTCAACCATTTCATGCAGCGCCCGCCGGCGCCGCAGTTCGCGCCGGACCTGCAGGGTGCGCCTGCCGCGCGCGCGCCGGCCACCGCCTCGCCCGGCAAGGACAGCGGACTTCCGGCGTTCCTGCCCGCTGAAGCCCGGCAGACCATCGCCCTGATCCAGCGTGGTGGCCCGTTCCCCCACCGCCAGGACGGCAGCACGTTCGGCAACCGCGAGCAGCAGCTGCCGCAGCGCCCGCGCGGCTACTACCGCGAATACACCGTCGATACCCCCGGCGCGCGCACCCGTGGCACGCGCCGCATCGTCACCGGCGGCGATCCGCCGGAGGCGTGGTACTACACCGACGACCACTACGAATCGTTCCGCAGCTTCACCGTACCGGCCCAGGGAGCGCAGTGATGAGCCACGATGATTTCGGCCTCGGCCTGCACGACATCAACAATGCTGGCGTCTACGCCATCGACAGCGACGACATCGGCGCACTGGCCGCAGCGATGCGCGATGCCGGGCTGAAGGTGATCCGCATCGATCTGGAAGGCGTGGGCGACAAGCGCACCCTGCTCGCCCGGCTGGCCGCACAACTGGATTTCCCGACCGGCTTCGGCGGCAACTGGGATGCGCTGTCGGACAACCTGCGCGACCTGCAGTGGCTGCCGGCCAACGGTTACGCGCTGTTCCTGGCCGACGTGGACACGTTGCGCGCCTCCACGCAGAAGGACTTTGACACCCTGCTGGACGTGATGGACGAAGCCAGCCGCGACTGGGTCGGCCGCGACGTGCCGTTCTGGGTGTTCCTCTCGCAGAGCGCGTGAGGTCACTGCTCTGGTGGATGCCGACCTTGGTCGGCATGCGCTGACGCCTTGGTAGAGGCCGACCTTGGTCGGCGCTTCTGTGCCAACCAAGGTTGGCACCTACCCAAGCGCGAGCCGGCCACTGTGTGGCGCCCCGCCTTGCCTAGCGGCTCCCGTTGTCTTCCTGCAGTTCCTTCTTGAACGGGATGTCCGGCGGCGGTCGCGCCACGGCCGGCTGGTCCTGCATGTTCGGATTGGTCAGGCCGCAGCCACCACCGGCCTGCAGGATCGAGATCACGCAGGAGATCCTCGTACTGGTACCCGGCAATGGAATCTCCATTGCCTTGACTCCCTTGCGCACCCACTCGGCCAGCAGCGATTCCTGCGGGACCCAGTACTTGTCGAACGAAGTGGGCGTGTAGTCGTAAGGCGGTCGCTTCAACCAGGTGCCCGATTGCGCGATGCGTTCCTTGCTCCAGCCATCGTTGGCACCCCCGGGCGCACCGCGCTCGGCACGACCCTCGCCTTCCTGGCCCGGCACACGCACGCTGCCATCGGCATTGAACAGGCCACTGCCCTTGCCGGTGGTGCTGGCCTGGCGGGCGCCCTTGTCGGCGCCGTCATGGTTGCGGCTCGATGCACCCCAGTCATCACCCTTGGCGGGGGTGGCCCAGTTGCCCGGATTGGGGGCCGGGCGCGCTCCTGCCTGAGCCGGGGTCGTGCTGGATGCAGCAGGCCGCGCAGTGCTGCTGCTCGCCTGCGTCGCGCTGCCATTGGCTGCCGGCGCGGGTGTTGCCGCGGGTGCATTCCCACTGGAAGACGAAGGGGCTGCGGCCGGTGCCGAGGCTACTTCGCGCTCGCGCACCTGTACGTCACGACCCGCCGGCGCACGCACCGCCGGATCACGACCGGCAACGGTTGCCATCCGCACCTGCGGATCGACCACCGCCTGCACTTCACGCTCGCGCACCTGCACGTCGCGCTGCGGTACCCGCACCTGCACATCGGCCGTGCGCAGCGGCTGCGACACCGCCGGTGCATCGACCGTACTGACTTCGCGCTCCTGCACCTGGATGTCACGCAGCTGCGGCGTCCGCACCGCGATTTCCGGCGCACGCAGTGCGGTTGGGGTTGGCGGCGCCTGCACCGGCTGCACGCTGCGCTCGCGCACTGCGGGCGTGGTGTCACGCGGCACGATGCTGACCTCGGTGCGCGGCACGCTCACCGGTGGCACCACGAAATCCGTACTGGCCTGCGCTACTTCGGTGGCCTGCACCGGCGAGGGTGGCGGGGCCGCAAGCGGGGCCGGCTCGGCTTCGGCCGGCGGCGACGGCACGCTGGCTGTCGGTGCTGGAGCCGGCGCGGGTGCAGGCGCCGACGCGGCCGCAGGACGTGGATCAGGTGCCGTCGCTGCCCCTGCCTCCTGGCCGGCGGCAACCTGACCCGCCGGTGCAGCCGCAGCCGCTTCGGCACCCGGCTGATCGCCACCACCTTCCTGGCTGGCGCGACCGACGAATTCCACCTGCACACGCTCGCCTTCGGCGCCCTCTGCTTCCGGTGCCGTGGTGCGGATCACCGCAACCCACAGCAGCAGCATGAAAAACAGCAGGTGCAGCAGCGCGCTGGCAAACGCCGAGGTCCAGCGCATCCAGCGCTGATCGCGCGGCGCAGCGTCCCAGTCCTGCCAGAACAGCCGTCGCAGCGACTGCCACGGTGACAGCCGGGGCGATTGACCCGGCGGCCCAGGCAGCGGGCGAGGCAGCAATACCGCAATCACTTCGCGGGCGTGGAACGGCCGCGGCAGCGGGCCCAGCGAGCGCAGCCACAGCGCCCAGCCATAGGGCAGGCGCGTAGACTTCTCGAGGACGGCGCGTGGCTGCTGGCGGGCCAGCAGCAGTTCGATGAGTTGCTCGGCCCGGGTCAGAGGCACGCGTCAGCGGTCAGGCGACGTTGCCGCGCGGGATGTACGGCGCGTGGCCGCTGTCGTGGTCGGTCGCGTCGCGCACGGCGGTCACGCCCGGCACGCGGCCCATCAGGGTCTTCTCGATACCCTGCTTGAGCGTCACGTCGGCCATGCCACAGCCCTGGCAGCCACCACCGAAGCGCAGCAGCACCACGCCGTCGGCCGAAACTTCCTGCACGGCCACCTTGCCGCCGTGCGAGGCCAGCTGCGGATTGACTTCGTTCTCCACCACCCAGTGCACGCGCTCGACCAGCGACGCGGCATCGCCGGGGGCCTCGCCCTTGATGCGCGGTGCCTTGATGGTCAGCTGCTGGGTACCGGCGGTGCCGGCGACGATGTCGATCTCGGCGCCGTCGAGCCAGCCGACGCTGCTCGCATCGACGTAGAGGGTGAAGCCATCGCAGTCCACCGCCCACTCGTCACCAAGCAGGTCGGTCGGTTCGGCGAATTCCAGCCGGGCATCGGCGCGCGGGGTACCGGGGTCGACCGCGCTCAGGCGCACGCCCATGCCGGGCACGCCCTCGCGTTCGATCAGCTTGCGGAAATGGGTCTGGGCAGTGTCGGAGATCTGGATCATCAGGCTATTCTAGCCAAGTAAGCGTCAGCCGCTCATTCGGTTTATACACCGTCCGGCGCATTGTTCAGTCAACACGAGGTGGAGATTCCCATGGCCGACCTGATTCCACTGGCCCAGGCTCGTTGCGTGCCGCGCAAAGGCAGCGACCACAAGCTTGGCGAGGCCCGCCTGGCCGAACTGCTGCCGCAGGTTCCCGGCTGGGAGCTGAGCGAGGGCGGGCAGGCCCTGACGCGCACTTTCCGCTTCAAGGATTACTACGCCACCATGGCCTTCGTGAACGCGCTGGCCTGGATCGCCCATCACGAGGACCACCATCCGGACCTGGGCGTGCACTACGACCGCGCGGTCGTGCGCTTCTCTACCCACGATGTGGGCGGCCTGAGCGAGAACGACTTCATCTGCGCGGCAAAGACTTCGGCCCTGACGGAGCAACTGCCATGAACGTACGTTTGCTGAGCCTGTCCCTGATCGCTGCGACCGGCCTGGCCGGCTGTGGCCCGTCCGAACCACCGGCACCACCACCGCCGCCGCCGACCGAAGTGGCCGCGGTGAAGACGCCGCCGCCGCAGTACCCGCTTGAGCTGGCCTGCATGGGCGTGGGCGGCACCAGCACCTTCAAGGTGACCATCGGCGCCGACGGCAAGCCGAGCGAGGTCGCGCTGTTGACCGGGGCCGGCAACCCGCAACTGGACGAACTGGCCAGGACCGCCGTGCAGGGCTGGCAGTTCAAGGCCGCCACCCGCAACGGTGCTGCAGTGCCGGCCACCATCCAGGTACCGGTCAGCTTCAACCCGCCGCAGCCGAAGCCGGACCAGTGCTTCGCCATCGAAGAACGCCTGCGCCGCGGCGGCTGATCGCCCGCGCCCCGACGAGGCCAGCCGACGCCCGCCTCGCCCTCGCCGCCCCGGCCTTGCCCGGGGCGGTTGTCTATTGACCAGGACCGCGTCGGTACATGCTGCAGATTCCTCCCGAAAACATCTGGATCGCACTGGCGGTCACTCTTGCGGCCGGCCTCGCCACCGCCATCGGCAGCCTGCTGGTGCTGTTCTCACGGCGCCCCAACCCGCGCCTGCTGGCATTCGGCCTGGCCTTCGCCGGCGGCGCGATGGTCTATGTGTCGCTGTCGGAGATCCTCAACAAGTCCATTGCTTCGTTCGCGCTGGCCTATGGCGAGCGTACCGGTTTCACCTACGGCACCCTGGCCTTCCTGCTGGGCGTGATCGTGATCGTGCTGATCGACCACTTCATTCCCAACCCGCACGACAGCCTGGACAAGCAGGACCCCGCGTTCCGCGAGAACAGCCGCGAGTACCTGAAGCGGGTCGCACTGCTGACGTCGGTCGCGATCACCGCGCACAATTTCCCGGAAGGGCTGGCAACCTTCTTTGCCACGCTGGAAAGCCCATCGGTGGGCATGCCACTGGCCTTCGCCATCGCCATCCACAACATTCCCGAGGGCATCGCGATCGCGGTGCCGGTGTACTTCGCCACCCAGAACAAGTTCTATGCGTTCAGTGCCAGCCTGCTGTCCGGCCTGGCCGAACCGGTGGGCGCGGCGCTGGGCTACTGGTTGTTGTCAGGATCGCTGTCGCACGCCACGTTCGGCTGGGTGTTCGGACTGATCGCTGGCGTGATGGTGTTCCTTGCGCTGGATGAGCTGCTCCCGGCGGCCAAGCGTTATGCCAAGGGCCACGAAACCGTGTATGGCCTGGTGGCCGGCATGGGCACCCTGGCGATCAGCCTGGTGTTGTTCAAGTGGTGAGGGGTTTGCAGCCAACGGGCTGAGCCCCCTCGTGGCTGGTACGTCCTGCAGTATCGAGAGGTCACGGGAGGGGTCGGCTTGCAGGGGTGTCCGCCGCTTGCTCGTGTGCGCTGTCCTGCGCACACGGCAAGACCGGGGGTGGGCGTCCTGCCCAACCCGCCCGAGGCATGCCTCGGGCCCATGCGGCGGACATCCCTGCAAGCCGACCCCTCCCGTGCCCCGTCATTTTTCCGTGCGTGCCAGCCGCGCGATGAAAGAATAAGAAAGCGAAGCCCGCGCTGCGCGCGCGAGTCGAGCGTGGCTCGACTCTACCCGGGCCGCCACGCGGCCCGGGTCTGCTCTTCTTTTGATGTTCCGTGGCTGACGCACACGCGATCTGTCGAAGGGCGGCCCGGATGGGTTGGCGGGGGTGTCCGCGGCATGGATGCCGCGGCCAAGCCCCCAAGGATGGGTTCACGGCGTCCCCCCGCCAACCCATCCGGACCGACCAAAACCGGAATCCCGCTTTGGAGGCCAGCCGCGAGGGGGCTCCGCCCGTTGGCCGGTCAGCCCCTCGCAGAGGCTACTTCAGCCGGTCCAGCGCCTCAACCAGCTCATCCGCCAGCGACGCGTTCAGCACGTATGGGCTCTTGCCGTCATCCAGCGCGAACTCCAGCGAAGCCGCGTGCAGAAACAGGCGCTTCAGCCCGATCTGCTCACGAAGCCGCTTGTTCACCGCCGGATCGCCGTACTTGTCGTCACCGGCCACCGGGTGGCCCAGATGCTGGGCGTGCACGCGGATCTGGTGGGTGCGACCGGTCTCGATGCGCACCTCGCAGTACGAATGGCCGCCGCGGCGCTCCAGCACCCGGAAGTGGCTGATCGATTCCTTGCCGATCGCATTGACCTGTACATGGCGCTCGCCGCCCTGGCGCAGGCCCACATGCAACGGCGCGTCAACCGTCATCACGCCGTCGGGCATGCGTCCGGCCAACAGCGTCAGGTAGCGCTTGCGGATGCCGGCACCGTGGTCTTCACGCAGCAGCGCCTGCAGTTCGCTCAGCGCCGACCGCTTCTTGGCCACGATCAACAGGCCTGAGGTGTCGCGATCCAGCCGGTGGACCAGTTCCAGGGTCTGCCCCGGGCGCAGCGCGCGCAGGGTCTCGATAGCGCCGAAGCTGATGCCGCTGCCGCCGTGGCTGGCCACGCCGGTGGGCTTGTTCAGGGCCAGCAGGCGGGCGTCCTCGAAGACGATGGCCTGCTCCAGGCGGCGCATGAACGCCTCCGGAGGACCGGCCTTGTCTCCCTCCTCACTGAGACGGACCGGCGGCACACGCACCTCGTCACCCGCCTCCAGCTTGCGTTCGGCCTTGGCACGGCCGCCATTCACCCGTACCTGGCCGCTGCGCACCAGCTTGTAGACCAGGCTGCGCGGGGCACCCTTCAGCTGGCCAAGCAGGAAGTTGTCCAGGCGCTGGCCGGCGCGGTCGGCGGGAACGGTGATCATGCGCACGGAAGGCTTGTCGCCAGCGGGTTTGGTCGGGTCTTGGGCGGTCATCAGGCTGTTTATTCTGTTACACTCGGGGGGCGAGATAAGGGATTGATTTCGTTGGAAGTTACTCAGGGCCAGAAGCCCAGCTTCCGACGAATCCGGCACAGTGCGCGACCACCGCCCGCGGGGCGGCCATGTTAGCGGCTCACCGGCCTTCCCGGCCATCGCCGGATGCCTGACACGCAACCGTGCTGAACATGTCCCGCGTGGCGCTCCAGCCTGGCTGACAGCTGCCTGCGGCCTGTAACACCCCAAAACCCATAAGAGTGAAGCGCTCCCGCGGCCTGCCGTGGTGTCGTAGCGCTGGAAACCCAAGCCGCCCTCCCCGCGCTTGCGCGAATGGGCGGCGAACCGTGTCCAGAGGCGAAACCCCATGGCGTTCCGCGCGGTAGCCGCTTGCGAGGAACGCAACAATGAAGCGAATGCTGATCAACGCCACGCAGGCTGAAGAGCTGCGTGTTGCCATCGTGGATGGCCAGTCGTTGTATGACATCGACATCGAACAGCCGTCGAAGGAACAGAAGAAGTCCAACATCTACAAGGGCCGGATCTTCCGCATCGAGCCCTCGCTGGAAGCGGCCTTCGTCGAGTACGGTGGTGGCCGCCATGGCTTCCTGCCGCTGAAGGAAATCTCCCGCGACTACTTCCAGGCCGGTGTCGACCACAACAAGGCCGGCATCCGCGAACTGCTGAAGGAAGGCCAGGAGATCGTCGTCCAGGTCGACAAGGAAGAGCGTGGCAACAAGGGCGCTGCCCTGACCACGTTCATCTCGCTGGCCGGCCGCTACATGGTGCTGATGCCGAACTCGCCCAGCGCCGGCGGCGTGTCCCGTCGCATCGAAGGCGAAGACCGTGCCGCCCTGAAGGACGCCCTGGACAAGCTGAACATCCCCGACGACATGGGCGTGATCATCCGTACCGCCGGCGTCGGCCGCGATGCGGAAGAGCTGCAGTGGGATCTGGACTACCTGCTCAACGTCTGGCGTGCCATCGCCGAAGCCGCGCTGAGCAAGCCGGCCCCGTTCCTGATCTACCAGGAATCGCGCCTGATCGTGCGCGCCCTGCGTGACTACCTGCGCGCCGACATCGGCGAGATCCTGGTGGACACCGAGGAGATGTACGAGCACGCCCGCGAGTTCATGCAGCAGGTGATGCCGCAGACCCTGCGCAAGCTCAAGCATTACAAGGACGACATCCCGCTGTTCAACCGCTTCCAGATCGAATCGCAGATCGAAGGCGCCTACGAGCGCAACGTGCGCCTGCCGTCGGGCGGCTCGATCGTGGTCGACCAGACCGAAGCGTTGACCGCCGTCGACGTGAACTCCTCGCGCGCCACCAAGGGCAGCGACATCGAGGACACCGCGTTCCAGACCAACCTGGAAGCGGCCGAAGAAGTGGCCCGCCAGCTGCGCCTGCGTGACCTGGGCGGCCTGGTGGTGATCGACTTCATCGACATGGCCTCCAACAAGCACCAGCGCGAAGTCGAGAACCGCCTCGCCAACGCACTGAAGTACGACCGCGCGCGCGTTCAGGTTGGCCGCATCTCGCGCTTCGGCCTGCTGGAAATGAGCCGCCAGCGCCTGCGCCCGAGCCTGGGCGAGTCCAGCCAGATCGTCTGCCCGCGTTGCGACGGCCACGGCCGCATGCGCAGCGTCGAGTCGCTGTCGCTGTCGATCATCCGCGTCGCCGAAGAACATGCGATGAAGGAAAACACCGGGCAGGTGCTGGTCCAGGCCCCGGTGGAGATCGCCAACTACCTGTTGAACGAAAAGCGCAGCGCCCTGCGCGAGATCGAGCAGCGCCACGAGGCGCCGATCGTGATCGTCGCCGACGAGCAACTGCACACCCCGCACTACACCGTCACCCGCCTGCGCGAGAACGAGCTGGGTGAAGAGAGCAACAAGCCCAGCTACCAGCGCGGCACCCCGCGCAAGTTGCCGGTGCACGCGCTGACCAAGGGCCAGCTGAACATCCCGCCGCCGGCGGTGACCCAGGTCAAGCACACCTCCCCCGCCCCGGTGCGCGAGGAAGTGGAGCCGGCCGCAACTGCCCCGGCCCCGGTCGTGGCAGCGCCGGTGGCGCCGGCCCCGAGCGGCGGCGTGATCGGTTGGCTCAAGCGCGTGTTCGGTGGCGAACCGGCCCCGGCGCCGGCGCCGGCAGCCCCGGCTGCACGCCAGCAGCAGGACGGCGGCCGCAAGGACCGCAACAAGGATCGCAACAAGGACCGCAAGGACCGTCGCGACGACAATCGTGGCAACGGCAACGCGCAGCAGCAGAAGGACGGCGGCAACCGCAAGGACCGCGGTGAGCAGCGCAAGGATGGCCGCAACGGCAACAACGGCAATGCCCAGCCGCAGCCGCAGCAGGGCAAGCAGAAGGAGCCGCAGCAGAAGGATGGCCAGCAGCAGCCGCAGCAGCAGAACAAGCCGCGCAACGAGCAGCAGGGCCAGAACCAGAACCAGAACCAGCAGCAGCCGAAGCTGAAGCAGCCCAAGCAGCCGCGTCCGCAGCAGCAGGACGGTGACAAGCCGGCCGAGAAGCCGCAGCGCGGTGCCGCCGATGCACCGGTCGACGCCGTGACCGCGGCAGCAGCCGTGGCCGCCACGGCCGCCGCCGCCAATGGGGTGACCGCACAGGAAGCCACTGCACCGGTCGCCCCGGTGGCCGCCGCTCCGGCGGACGCCGCAGTAGCGGTCGAGACCGGTGCCAACGAGGCCGAGGTGGTTGCGGTTGCCGGTGACGAGGCCGCAACCGACGCCAATGGCGAGCAGGCAGGCGAAGGCGCGACCCGCCGTCGCCGTGGCCGTCGTGGTGGCCGTCGTCGTCGTCGCGGTGGCGCCGAGAACGCCGCCGGCAGCGACGCTCTGGGTGATGACCAGGACGAGGGTGATGACAGTGATGACGCCGACGGCGCCGAGCCGAACGTCGACAGTACTGCCGGCACTGCGCCGGTCGCTGTTGCGCAGCCGGCCCGTTCGCAGCCGGAGTTCGACTTCGATGACGAAGTCGAGCCGGTCGTTGCCGACGCCGCGAAGCCGGTCCGTGCTGCCGCCGCCGTTGCCGCCGCACCGGTTGCCGTGGTGAGCAGCGCCGTGGTCGAAGCCGCCGCCCCGGTCGTGGCTGAAGTGCAGGCCCCGGTCGAAGCTGCTGCGAAGACCGAAGCGGTGTCCTCGCCGGTGCAGACCAGCATGCTCGATGCCATCGACGCCGCGACCCCGGCCCAGCCGGTAGCCGCTGCCGCGCCGGTGACCGAAGCACAGCCGGTCGCGGTTGAAGCAGCCCCGGTGGCTGAAGCCGCTCCGGTGATCGAAGCGAAGCCGGCGGCGGTCGAAGCTGCGCCGGTGGTTGAAGCCAAGCCGGTCGTCGAACCCGTCGTAGCCGCCGAACAGCCGGTCGCTCCGGTGGCGGTGGAAGCCGCGCCGATCGAAGCCGCTGCCCCGGTCGCCGAAGCGGTGGTGACGCCGTTGATCGACCCGGTCGTCGATGGCCATGCCGACGCTGCAGCCCAGGCTGCAGAAGCCAAGGCCGACGAAGAAGACGAAGAGACTGCCAAGCGCACGCCGCCGGCGAACTGATCGCTCTTTGATCGCATGAAAACGAAACGGCGGGGATCAATGATCCCCGCCGTTTTTGTTTGTGCATCGGGCGCGTGCAGCGCTCTGGAAGAGGCCGACCTTGGTCGGCGCCGTTGTTGGAGCGGACGCGGACACGTCCGTGCCAACCAAGGTTGGCACCTACCGAAGCGTGCTCCGTCAGGGTTTCGGCGCGAACTGCAGACGGGTCCACACGCCGTAGTGGTCCGAGGCCCAGCGACCGCTGTCATCGGGCTGGTCGAACAGGAGCTTGGCCTCACGCGCGACCATCTCGTCCTGCTGGAAGAAGATGTGGTCGATCCGCGAGGGTGCCTGGTAGTAGTGCCGGTTCAATGTACTGACCCCGGCCAGGTCAGTGTTGACGTGCACGCTGCCGTAGCTGTCGCCGTAGTGGCTGCGCAGCTCGCTCAGGTCACCAGCATCCACCAGCGCATTGAAGTCGCCGGCGATCACCACCGGAGCACCGGCCGACGTTGCAGTGATGAAGCGCAGCAGGTCCTCGACCTGGCTGCGGCGGATGCGCTGCCCGCTCTCGTCACTGCGCTCGTTGAGGTGCGTGGCATAGACGTTCACCGGCGTGCCATCGACGTCGATGCGCAGGTGAGCAACCGTGCGGTAGTCGTCCAACGGCTGCAGCAGATGATCCCCCTGGGCGAGGATCGGCCGCCGCGTCAGCAGCGCATTGCCGTAGCGCTTGGGCGCCCCAACCGGATCGGTGGACACGAACACGTACCTGTAGCCGAGTTGGCTGGCCAGCCATTGCGCCTGGTTGCGCACGTTGCGGCGCTGGATCACCTCCTGCAGGGCAACCGCATCCGGCTGCAGGCGCTTGAGTTCGGCCAGAATGGTGCGGCGCCGGCTCGGCCAGTCTTCGCGGTCATGATGCAGGTTGAAGGTGACCATGCTCATGCCCGGCGCGCTGGCAACGTCGGGCGCCGCGGTCGTGGCAGCCGGTTCGGCCGCCATCAACACGCCCGGCAATGTCAATGCAATGGCCAGCCCCAGGGCACGCACCGATGTGCGCACCCTCGCCCCCTGCTGCTTCATCGTTACTGTCCCTTGCGCTCGGCGCGGCGCACCGCGCTCGGCACTTCGATCTCGATCCGCGCCGGCAGCTGGTGCACGTGCAGTTCCTTGTTGATCCACTCGGCGGCTTCGCCGTTGACCGTCACCTCGCCCGGATCACCCGCGTACGGCCATGGCAGCACCACGCCCCCCACCGGCGGCACCAGGCCCGGCTGCACCTCCAGCACCAGCTGCTTGTCGCTGCGCTGCAGGCGGTAATTGAGCTGGCCCTGTGGCGTACGCAGGCCCTGCACCGCGACACCCTCACCCTGCAGCCACGCGCTCGGTACGCCGGCGGCCAGCACCAGCGCATCGTCCATGTCACGGTTGTAGGCGAACATGTCCAAGGCCGAGCGCACGAAGTCCGAGGCCACCCAGGCATGCGGCAGGTCACCGACGAAGAACGGCTTGCGCGGCGTGCGCGAGACCACTTCGGCCCACTGGTTCCAGGCCTGCGGTGCGCGGTCCTTGAAGAAGAACTCGGTGGCCTGCCAGGCGCGGTCGCGCCAGCCCAGGCGCACGAACGCGGCCACGTTGCGCCATTCGTACGGGGTGTAGTCCTTCCACTCGCGCTTGCCATCGCGCCGCGCGACGAACTCGTTCCAGTAGCGTTCGAAGGTCGCCTCCAAGGCCTGCTGCGGCAGTCGGCCCTGCTCGCCGCCAGGCGCCAGTGCGATCGTGGTCGAGGTCGCATCGAAATCGCCCAGCTCGGCCGAGCCCGGCAGGTAGTCGATGCTGTGCTGCTGCATCGCCGACAACAGCGAGGCCTGCAGGTCATCCCTGAACTGGTCGCGCGATTCGGCAATCTGCATCGCCTCGACCTTGCCCAGCTGGGTCGCCAGCAGCGCCGCGTCCTTGTAGCCGCGCAACGCCCAGAAGTTGTCCCAGTACGAGTGCATCGGCTTGGCCGAATAGCCTTCGTGGCTGATCGAGGCCGGCATCATCCCGTAGAACGCCGGGTTGCGCGCGCGGTTCTCTTCGGTGCGCTCGCTGGCGCGCAGCTGCTCCATGTAGGTGAAAGCGCCCTGCACGTGCGGCCACATCAGCTCGGTGAAGGTGCTGTCGCCGGTGTAACGCCCGTACTCGGCGATGCTGTAGATCAGCTCGCCATGGCTGTCGTTCTCCGGCACCGGATCACTGCCGCGCGCATCGACGCAGCACGGCACCTTGCCGTTCTCGAACTGGTACGGCGCATACCAGTTGATGTAGTCACGCACCGCATCGCTGCGGCCCATGCGCAGCAGGCCTTCGGAAATCATCGCGCCATCGCGGATCCAGCTGCGCGCATACGAACGCGTGCCCGGCTGCAGCCGCGGCCCGACCCGCGAGATCAGCATGTGCGCGACCGCCGTGCGCAGGGTGTCGACCAGCGGTTGGCCCGCAGCGGGCACCTGCAGCGAGACCACGCCCAGCTTCTTGCGCCATTGTTCAGCCACCTGCGCCTGCGCCTTGGCCACGTCCAGCGCCCGCGGCGCCCAGCCACCGGTCTGTGGCAGCACCACCGCCACCTCGCGGCTCTGGCCAGGCTCGAGCTTGATCGTATAGATCAACGCGCCCGACGCCATGCCGGTGCCGTCCTTCACCGCGGTCTCAGCCGGGTACTTGCCGTCCGCCAGGTGCATCGCATCGAGCTTGCCATCGAACGTACTGGCAAAGCGCGCGTCCGGCACCTGCAGCGGATAGAGGCGCGGCTCGCCGTTGACCCGTACCAGCTGCTCGCCGACATCCAGTGCATCGATGCGGCTGAAGCCACCGACGGTGTTGAGGAACTGCGTGGGCGGATTGACCTGCCACGGACGGATCGCCAGTGCCAGGGTGTATTCGTGTGCGACCTTGTCCGGATTGCTCAGCCGGTAGCGGCCGATCAGCTGCGCGCGCTCCGGCGTGCCCTGCACGAAGCCGGTCACCGCCAGGCCAACCTTTTCATGCACCCAATCGACGTTGGCGATCGGCAGGTAATGATCCTGCAGCGACTGGGTGATCGCCACCTTCGACCAGTCCAGCAGCTTGCCATCGAGGCGGATGAACGGTTCGATGCTGAAGCTGCCCTTGGCCGGCTCCAGTGCGCCGTCCTCGCTGATCAGCGCCTGTTCCTGGCCGCCATCGAGGCCGAGCAGGGTCCAGTACGGCTGCTCACCCACATAGGCACGTGGCAGCGAGCCGCGTGGCAGGTCGGCAGCGACCGAGGAGAGGAAAGCGTTCGGGGTGGCGGCAAAGGCCAGCGGCTTGAGCGTGATGTCACGGATGCCATAGCGCCAGTTCGGCCCGTCCTGCAGATCGAAGCGCACGTAGCGCGCATCGGTGTCCGGCAGCGCCAGCCAGTCGCGGCCACCGGCACCACTGGTCACTTCACGCACGGTACGCCAGTCACGGCCATCCTCGGAAGTGCGCACGGTATAGCGGCGGGCTTCCAGATTCGGCAGCCAGTCGATCACCGCACCGCCGATCTCGCGGCTCTTGTGCAGGTCCAGGCTGATGGTCTGCTGCTTGACGCCACCACTGATCCAGAACGTATCGCTCTTGCCGTCGATCATGCGGTCCTGCAGCGCGGTGGCGGTATCGGCAATCACCGATGGCACCAGCGCCGAATCATCCTGAGCTGGCAGGCCCTGCAGGGTCAGCTTGTCGAAGCACACCGTGCCGCGGCCGCCGACCTTGCTGTAGATCGTGAACTCGACCGCAGCACTGCGTGCCATCTCCTTCTCGGGCGAGGGACCCCACGCCTTGTCGATCTGGCGGCGGCGGTACTCGACCGGCGTCCACGCCCTGGGGAAGCTGTAGCCGGGCCGGTTGACCCACCAGACGTTGTCGCCACTGGTATCGATCAGCTTGAACTGCAGGTCGTTGCCCGGCGAATCACCGCGCAGCTGGAAACCGAAGCGGTAATTGACCGGGTATTCGATGTTCAGCGCGCGACGGATGCCGACGTAGCCGGAGACATCGTGGAAGTCATAGTCCAGGCACAACGCGCGGCCACCACCGGCGCCGCTGACCGGCCGCAGCGAACCGCTGACCTGGTCGGACAGCACCAGCTTCCAGGCGGCGATGTCGTCGAAGTCGTCCAGCACCTTGGGTGCCGGCAGCGCCGGTGGTGCGGCGATCGCCAGGGAGGTCCACAACAGGCCCAGTCCAACGGCGATCGCTCGCTTCATCCCTTGACGCTCCCCAGCAACAGACCTTGGATGTAGTACCGCTGCAGCACCAGGAACAGCGCCAGCACCGGGACCACGGTGACCACCGCGCCGGCCATCATCATTTCCACGTCCATGATGTGCTCGCGCGAGAGGGTGGCCAGCGCCACCGGCAAAGTGTAGTGCTCCTGATCGGTCAACACGATCAACGGCCACATGAAATCGTTCCATGCACCCATGAAGGTGAAGATCGCCAGGGTCACCAGCACGGGCTTGAGCATCGGCAGCACGATCTGGAAGAAGATGCGCAGCTCCCCTGCCCCGTCGATACGGGCCGCTTCCAGCAGCTCGTCCGGAATCGAACGCGCGTACTGCCGCACCAGGAAGATGCCGAACACGCTGGCCAGCGCCGGCACGATCACGCCGCCGAAGCTGTTGACCAGGCCCAGCTGCTTCATCAGCAGGAACAGCGGCAGCATCGCCACCTGCGCCGGAATCACCAGCGCCGCCATCAGCACCTGGAACAGGCGCTCGCGGCCGACGAAGTTCAGCTTGGCGAAGGCATAGCCGGCCATCGTGTTGAGCAGCAGCGAACCCAGCGTGATACCGACCGACACCAGCAGGCTGTTGGCGAAGTTGCCGCCCATGCCGGTGCGCGCGAACAACTCATGGTAGTTGCGCGTGGTGATGCTCGATGGCAGCAGCGGCGGCGGGAAGTGGGTCGCCTCGCCCTGCGGCATGAACGAGACCGAGAGCATCCACAGCAGCGGCGCCAGGCTGACCAGGGCCAGCACCAGCAACGCACCATTGATCAACCACGGGTACCAGCGCGACTGGCCGATTTCACGACTCATACCAACTGCCTCTTGCGGCCGAAACGCAGCATCACGGTGGTCACCGCCAGGATGATCAGGAACAGCAGGAACGCCACTGCGGAGGCGCGCCCCAGGTTCCACCACTTGAAGCCTTCCTCGAACATGAAATACAGCACGCTGACGGTGCTCTGCAGTGGGTCGCCGCGGGTCATCACGTACGGTTCGGCGAACAGCTGGAAGTAGCCCGACACGGTGATCACGCCGACCACCAGCAGCACCGGGCCGAGCATCGGCAGGGTGATGTGCAGGAACTGCTTCCAGCGCGAAGCACCGTCGATACGGGCCGCCTCGTACAGATCATGCGGGATGGCCTGCAGGCCGGCCAGGAAGATCACCATGTTGTAGCCGAAGTTCTTCCACACCGCGAACAGCATGATGGTCGGCATCGCCCAGTTGGGATCGCCCAGCCAGTCGATCGGACTGATGCCCAGATGGCCCAGGCCGTAGTTCACCAGGCCGTAGCTGGTATGGAACAGGTAGCGCCAGATCACCGCCACCGCCACCAGCGTGGTCACCACCGGCGCGAACAGGGCGGTGCGGAACAGCGCCTTGAAGCGTGCGGCCGGTGCATTCAGCAGCATCGCCGCACCCAGCGACACGCCAATCGACAACGGCACGCCGATCAACACGAAGTAGGTGGTGTTCCACAGCGACTTCCAGAACATCGGCGTCTGCAGCAGGTCGATGTAGTTGCCGAGGCCGACGAACCGCAGGTTGCTGCTGTCAGCCAGTGCATAGAGGTCGAAGTCGGTCACGCTCAGCGCCAGCGCCGAGGCGACCGGCAGGCCGAAGAACATGCCCAGCACGATCAGCGAGGGACCGGCGAAAATCCAGCCGGCAAGCGAAGTACGTTTCATTGCGCGCTCCCGGCGGCCACGGCACTGCTCGATTGCGGCGACGGCACGCGCTGCTGCAGTCGTTGTTGTTCATGCATCCAGCGGCGCTTGGCCAGCACCTTGTCCACGCGCTGGTCCAGCTCTTCCACGGCCTTGTCCTGCGCCAGGCCACCACGCACCACCTTCTCGGTGACGATGCGCATTTCCTGCACGATGCGCTCCCACTCAAGCACCTTCGGCGTCGGCTTGACCCGCTCCAGCTGGTCACGGAACGCAGCGGCCAGAGGATCATTGGCCAGCGACGGAGCGTTCCAGGTACTTCGACGCGGCGGCAGGTCGCCGATGATGGAATGGAAGCGGGCCTGGATTTCCGGGCGCGACAGGAACTCGATCAGCCTCCAGGAGGCTTCCTTCTGCTGCGACTTGCGGAAGATCACCAGGCTGGTGCCACCGGCAATACCGGCGCCCGGACCGTCCGGACCCGGCAACGCGGCCGTGCCCCACTGCCCTTCCAGCTCCTTGGGCTGCAGCTTCTTGAACTCGCGGATGTTCCAGGGGCCGGAGATGTAGAACACATTGAAGCCACGGAAAAACTCGTCCCAGACGTTGGAGATCTGCGTCTCGGACATCTTCGGCGCCCAGCCCTGCTCGAACATGTTGGCGTAGAAGGCCAGCGTGCGGCGGAACCCCGGGCTGGCGAAATTGCCGCGGGTGTCATCGTCGCGCAGCAGCGGATCGGGCTGCTGCAGCGCCAGCGACAGCTGCTGCTCGAACTCGTTGATCGGCATCAGCACCGCATAGCGGTTCGGGCCCTGCATGCGCTTGATCGCCGCCATCTGTTCGTCCCACTCCTGCCACGTGCGCGGCGGGTGGTCGTAACCGGCCTTGGCCAGCAGATCCTTGCGGTAGAAGATCAGGCGCGTATCGACATACCACGGCACGCCCACCAGCTCGCCGTGGATCACATTGGTATCCCAGATGCCTTGGAAGTAGTCCTTCGGGTCGACCACGGCCGAGCGCTGCACGAACGGCTGCAGCGGCGTCAGCGCATCAAGCTCGGCGAACTCCGGTACCCAGGTGTTGCCCAGCTGGCACACGTCCGGCAGGCCGTCGGCGGCGAACGCGGTCAGCAGCTTCTCGTGCGCGGCCGTCCACGGGATGTTCTGCACATCCACCTTGATCCCCGGATTCTCGGCCTCGAACTCATGGATCAGCTCGCTGACCACCTCCGCCTCGCGGCCCATCGCCCAGAAACGTACGGTGGTGGTGCCCGGATCGGTACGGGCGCAGCCGGCCACGGCCAATGCGGCCAAGGCAGGCAGCGCCCAGCGGCGCAGGCGGTCGATCCAGTTCGGCATCGGGTTACTTGCCCTGGCCTGTGGTGCGGTTGGCATTGTTCTTCTGTTCCTGCGCGGCAGCCGCGCGTGATTCGGCGATACCCACCGCGCGTGCCGCCGCGGCCTTTTCGTCTTTCTGCAGTTCCAGCGGCTGGAACGAACCTTCCGGTGCCAGCCAGCCACCACTGAACCCGGCCCGTTCCAGGCCCTTGCGGATGTACGGGTTCTTCTTCATCACTTCCCAGACGAAGTCATCGCGGTAGTTGGCGATCATGGTCAGGATCGGGCCCTGATCGATGGCGATGTAATCGCTGGCGACCCAGCCGCGATCCGGCACAAGGCGGCCGGTCTTGATCGGGATGTCGTAGTTGAAGCTGGGGTTGAATGAATCCAGGAAGCCGTAGCTGGAGTAGATGTAATCGCCAAAGCGCTTGTGCATCTCCAGCGTGGCCGGAATCACCTGCTCCGGCGCGAACACCACCGACGCGATCGCAGCGGTGGGAGCGATGGTGCCGTCATCGAAGTTCTCGCGCAGGCCGGCGCCGCGCGAGGAGTAATGGCGGAACTGGCGCTGCTCGCCGCGATAGTCCTGGGTGGTGTTCTGTGGTCCATCACTGGCGGTCAGGCCCCACACATTCTCGCCATACTCCTTCCACTGCATCGGGTTGGCGATGGCGTACTCGCGCTGGGCCAGTGCGGCCGAGCGGCTGTTGAGGAAGTAGGTGCTGCCGCGCTCGCGCATGTACGCATCCTGGATATCGCGGAAGTCGATCCAGACGTGGCTGTACTGGTGGCCGAACAGCGGGCCGAAGGACAGGTATTCCTGGCCCTGGTAGACGCCCCAGTCGTTGTCATAGGTACGCGTCCACACCGTCCACGCATCCGGGCTGACCGGGTGCGTCGGCGAGCCCAGGGCAAGGATGTAGACCATCATCGCCTCGTTGTAGCCCATCCAGTCGTGGTCGATGAAGCCGCTCTCGGGGAACCAGCCCATCGAGATCAGCGGTGCACGCTGCTGCAGCCACGGCCAGTCGACCTTCTTGTACAACGTGTCGGCGATCTGGCGGATCTCCTTCTCACGCGGATCGTCGCCGTCGTAGTACGACTGCGCGAACAGCACGCCCATCATCAGCAGCGCGGTATCCACCGAGGACAACTCAACCCAGCTGTCGTAGCGACGCCCTTCCTGCATGTCCAGGAAGTGGTAGTAGAAGCCCTTGTAGCCGGCCTTGCCGGTGCGCTGCGGGCCCATCGGCACGTCGCGGAAGAACTTCAGCGTGGTCAGGGTGCGGTCGATCGCCTGGTTGCGGCTGACCCAGCCGTTCTCGATGCCGATCGGGTACGCGGTCAGTGCGAAGCCGACCGAGGCGATGCTGGCGAACGGCCGCGACGGATAGCGATCCGGGGTCAGGCCATTGATCTCGTTGGTGGTATCCCAGAAGAACTGGAAGGTACGACGCTCGATGTCATCGAACAACGGCGGCAGCACCGGCTTCATCGGCCGCGGCGGTGCATCGGCCTCGATCAGGATCACCGGCGGCCGCGGCTTGGCAGGTTCCTGCTGGGCCGGCTGGCAGGCGGCCACGGCCAGGCTCAACGCTGCGGCGGACAACAGATGGCGTGCCTGCATGGCGCGATTTCTCCGGTGGTCTGATCGATGGGAAAGCATACCGTCCAATGATCTGAAATCGTTTACAAGATGCGTTCTGAAAAAACCACGGAAAACGTGGTTTGACACCGCGATCATTGCCCATGCCGCTGACCCCCTGGCCGGCAGCGGCATGGGCAATGGACCGGCGCGGGGCCGGCCATTGCCGTTTTCACGCAGCCGATGCCGCCGGCGGAGCGGCGGCATCGGTTCGTGCATCTACATCCGGGCTTAGAAGCGGAAGCCCACTTCGGCCTTGATCTGGCGCGGAGTACCGATGATGTCGCCGGTCTCGTTGTAGCTGGCCTGCAGCTTGCCGTTGGTCTTGACGTAGTTATAGGTGGAGAAGTTGTCGAAGTTGAACACGTTGATGATGTCGATACGCGCGTACAGCTCGGTATCGCCCGGCATCTTGAACGTCTTCGTCGCCTGCAGGTCAACCGACCGGTAGCCGAAGATCTTGCCACCCACCAGGAACTTGCCGGTGGCATTGGGCACGGCTGCCTGTGGGGTCGGCAGGGTGTAGCCACTGGCCTGCATCACCGGATACCAGTCGTTGACGGCGGTCGGGGTTGCCAGGGTGATCTTGCCGCCGAAGGTGATGCCCCAGAAGCCCGCGTACGAACCGGTCACCACCAGGCGGTGGCGCGGTGCGCCGTTGGAGCGGATGGTCGGATAGTCACCGATCAGACCGCGGTCAAACGCGTACTTCTCGTTGATGTCGCGGTTGTGGCGGGCGGTGGTCCAGGTGTAGGCGATCGAGGTGCCCCAGCCGCTTTCCTTGGTGAACGGCTTCTGCGCCGACAGCAGGACCTGGGTGGCACGGGTCTTGATGCCCTGCTGGCCAATGATCAGGCTGCCGAAGCCCGGCACGTTGCAGCTCCACGCCTGGCTCAGGCCCGGGTCGGTGCCACCGCACAGGCGCGGGTCATCGAAGAACTGGCCGGTCGGGTAACGGTTGCCCAGGGTGAAGGCGAAACCGTCGTAGCTCAGGGTGCGAGCGATGGTGGCATCGGTCAGCCATTCGCCGATCCGGTTGCTCATGCCCAAGCTGAACTGGTCCGAGTACGGCGCCTTCAGCTTGTTGTTCAGCAGGTCCACTTCCAGACCGGCATTGCTGGTCGCGCCGACCAGGGACTGCAGGTTGCCGATGCCGTTGAGCAGGTTCGGGTTCCAGTCATAGCAGGCGGCCTGGCCGTTGATGCAGGTGCCGGTGGCCGGGTTGCGGAAGTAGATGGTCGGCTGCGGCAAAGCCAGCTTGGTGGTTTCCAGCTGCAGGTTGTCGAACAGGTCGCGGTCGTAGGACCGGCCGGCACCGCCGTGGATCACGTGCTGCTCGTCGGCATTGATGTCATACGAGAAGCCCAGGCGCGGCTGCCAGGCATCCTTGAATGCCTTGCGGTTGTGACCGTTGCTGATGTAGTCGCTGATGTCCAGGCCACCCAGCGCCAGCGAATCGGCGTAGGTCTGTCCGGCAGGTGCACGCGGATCCTGCGAATAGATGGCGTCGACCACCTGCTGCGGGGTGACGAAGTTCAGGTAGGTCGGAGTCTTTTCGTAGTCCCAGCGCAGGCCGATGTTCAGCTGCAGGTGGTCGTTGACCTGCCAGTCGTCCTGGATGAACACGCCGTACTGCTTGGACTTCGAACGGACTTCGCCGGACACCCCCGACACGCCGGTCACCGGCTTGACGAACTGCGCCTTGTACGGAATCGAATCCGGGAAGTCCGGATCGCCCAGGGAGTAGGTGAAGGTCGGGTTGATCTGTGCCGCATCGGAGGCGTACAGGTCGATCTGCTTGTACTTCACGCCCATCTTGATGGTGTGGTCGCCGGCCCACTGGATGCCATCCAGGGTCAGGTTGTCTTCGATCGACCAGCCCTTCTGGCCCTTCACCTGCGAATCCAGTGCCGAGGCGCCACCGATCTTCACCACGGTGCGGTCTTCGGGACCGTCCGGCGCGGTGTAGGTGATGCCGTTGGCCAGGGTCAGCGGGTTCGGATTGTTGAACGAATCTTCGTGAGTCAGCATCAATTCGTTGTAGTAGCGCTCACCGCTGTGGTTCCAGCGCAGCGCGTAACGACGGTCGGTGTTGACCACTTCACGACCGGCCTCCGGCGAAGTCTGACCACTGAACTGCGACTGGGTTTCGTCGCGGTCCTGGAAGGTCAGCTCGATGCGATCATTGTCGGTCGGCTCGAAGTCGATCTTGGCGAAGATCAGGTCCTGCTGGAACGGCTGGCTGGCCGGACCAAGGCCGGCGGCGCCGATGGCCGGCAGCAGACCGGCAGCACCTGTGACCGCACCATCCGGCGCGATGGTCACCGGCAGGTCGAAGCGCTTGGCTTCGTAGGTCACGAAGAAGTGGGCCTTGTCCTGGATGATCGGGCCACCCAGCGCGAAGCCGTATTCCTTCTCCGCCGAATCCTCCTTGCCCTTGTTCGGCTGGCGTTCGGCCGGGGTCATCGCGCGCATGCTGTCGTTGGTGTAACGGTAGAAGGCTTCGCCCTTGAACTCGTTGGTACCCGACTTGGTCGCGGCGGTGACGGCAGCACTGGAGACCTGGCCGTACTCGGCCTTGTAGTTGCCGCTGATGACCTTGTACTCGCCAATGGCCAGCTGCGGGAACGGATTGCCGGCGCTGCCGGACTGGCCCGCCACGCCGCCGCCCTTCACGTAGCTCTTCTGGCCCACGCCGTCGATGTAGACGTTGGTGCCGTCGGCATTGGTGGCACCGCCGCGCAGCGAGGTGTTGCCCTTGGCATCACGGGTGAAGATCAGGCCCGGCACCGCGTCGGCGAACTCCAGGAAGTTGCGCGAGACCTGGGGCGTGGTCTGGATCTGCTGCAGGCTGACGGTCTTGCCGACTTCAGACGTGCGCACTTCCTGCAGCAGCGTTGGCGCGACAACGTTGACGGTGTCCAGGTTGGTGGCCGCGGTCGAACCCGGGGTGCTGCTGGCGGCACCGGCGAAGTTCAGGGTGGCGGTCGAGGCCACAGTGACGGTGACCTTCTGGGTCTGGCCATTGGCGACCACGTCGTAGGTGCCTGGGTCCAGGCCCATCAGCGAGTAGCTGCCGTCGGCGCGGACGGTGCCGCGACGGACGGTGCCGGTGGCGACGTTGGTGGCGGTCACTTCGGCGCCGGCCTGGGCGCCGGATACCTGGCCGCGCAAGCTGGCATTGGCCGACTGCGCCATGACGTTCGGAGCGGCGGCCAGCATCAGGCAGCTGACCAGTGCGGTGCTCAGCAGCCGGCGTGCCGGCGTGCGGAAGGTGGTGTGCATCATCAACTCAATCTCCGGGTGGCGGTAACCGCTTGCGCGGTCCCTGCGATCAATCAAAAAAGAAGGAACGCCTCTGGCTTCAACGGCCCGATGGCGGAGTGGTGGAATCGCGAACTATCAAGCGGGGAACCAGGGTCTGCTTGTCCCCTGTCCCGTCCGTGGAGGTGCCGTCCATCAACTGCAGCAGGCGCGTCATGGCCCGGTCGCCGAGCTCGGCGATGCTGACCTGCATGGTGGTCAGCGACGGGTGGACGAAACGCGCCAGTGGAATATCATCGAAACCCGCCAGGGCCACATCGGCCGGGACACGGACCCCTGCCTGCGTGAACGCATACAGGCAGCCCAGCGCCATCATGTCGTTGGCGGCGAACACGGCATCAGGCAGCGCTCCGGCTGCCAGCAACTCCTGACCGGCGCGATGGCCGGAAGCTTCGTCGAAATCACCGGGCAGCTCGATGCCTTCGGCGCCACCGCCAAAAGCCGCCAGCGCGTCACGGAAGCCGCGCAGGCGCTCGCGCGCGTCGAAGTTGAGATCCGGGCCAGAAATGAAAGCGATGCGACGGTGGCCAGCGTCAAGCAGATGACGGGTCATCGCCATCGCACCGGCGTGGTCGTCGATGCTCAGCACCGGGTGGTCCTGCCCGGGCAGATAGGTGTTGATCAACACCGTCGGCAACGACTGCGGCAGGTTGTCGGTCAGGAAACCGGGGCTCTCGGCATAGGGCGAGAGCACCAGCAGGCCGTCAACACGGCCGCGCATGGCGCGCAGGGCCGCACCCTGCTGCTCCTGGTCACCGTGGTAGCTGGACACCAGCAGGTGCTGGCGGCGGTTGCGGGCCACCCCGTCGATGCCGCGCATCAGCTCGGAGAAGAATTCGCCGTACAGGTCCGGCAACACCACGCCCACCGTATTGGTGCGGCGGCTGCTCAGGCTGCGGGCGGCGGCGTGCGGGGTGTAACGCAGCCGTGCGGCGACCTCCAGCACAAGCTGGCGGACCGGTTCGGCGACATTTTCATGCCCGTTGAGCGCGCGGGAAACCGTGGCCACGGAGACCCGGGCTTCGCGAGCGACGTCTTTGATTGTGATAGCTGCCTTGTTCACGAAGCCGCCCTCCACGGCTTGGACCTACCAGCATTGGCGCGGAATGTAAGCGTTTCCATCTGGGCTTGTAAACAGTCCGTTAGGCGAATGTCCCGAAATGGACATGAAAATCTGTCCGCGGCGAGGCCCGTGCGGACCGGCCAGGACAGTGCGGGACAAGGGCTCAGCCCTGTTCTGACGGGGTCTGCGCGCGGATGGACAACGCGTGGATGTCGGTCTCCATCATCGCCCCCAGCGCGGCGTACACCGCGCGATGCCGGGCCAGCGGGCCCAGTCCGGCAAAGCGTTCACTCACCACATGCACGTTGAAATGGCCGCGGCCATCGCGCGCACCGGCATGGCCTGCGTGGCGATGGCTGTCGTCTTCGATCTCGAGCACGCTCGGCGCCAGGGCATGCTGCAGCGCATCACGCATTCGCGAGATCCGTTCCGCGCTCACGGCAACACCTTGCGAAACGGTCGCACCTGCACGCGGGTGTAGACGCCGGCGGCCACGTACGGGTCGGCGTCGGCCCAGGCCTGGGCCTGCAGCAGCGACTCGAACTGCGCGATCACCACCGAGCCGCTGAAACCGGCCGGGCCCGGGTCTTCACTGTCCACCGCCGGGCACGGGCCGGCCAGCAGCAGGCGTCCCTCGTCGCGCAGCGCGTGCAACCGCGCCAGGTGTTCCGGCCGCGCCTGCAGCCGCTGCGCCAGCACATCCTGGCCGTCATACCCTTCGATCACATACCACACCGGCATTTCCTCGCTTGCGTTGTCGGGTCCGCAGATTCTAGCCAATGCGGCCCCTGCCCCGGCCCGGCTGGACACTGGCGCGACAAAGGCTTACCCTAGACTCCATTGCACGTGGCTGGATGCAGCAGCCCGTCGGTTTTTGCGGCCAACGCAGCCCCCGACGACCGTCCCGCTGCTTCAAACCGGTCCACCTGGCCGGGCCACGTAGACGACCTCCCCGTAGTTCCGTCGCCGCCGTTTCCTGCGGCGCGTCCTGCTGTTTGATATGTGTGGAATCGCGCCGATCCCGGCGTGTCTGGTGCCTTGGGGCTCCGTGGCGTTGGCCCGGCGAACCCGGTGCCGCGACTGGTCCGTTGCAATCCTGATGTCCATTAGATGACTTCCGAACTCGCGCTCGACGCGAACCCGCCAACCCGGCCGCCCGCCCCACAGCAGCAGGAAATGCCGCTGGCCGTGGTGCATGGGCAACCGGTCCTGCAGATTCCGCAGGACCTGTACATTCCGCCGGACGCGCTGGAAGTCATCCTGGATGCCTTCGAAGGCCCGCTGGACCTGCTGCTGTACCTGATCCGCCGCCAGAACCTGGATGTCCTGGACATTCCCGTTGCCGAGATCACCCGGCAGTACGTGGAATACATCACCGTGATGCGCGAGCTGCGCTTCGAGCTGGCCGCCGAGTACCTGGTGATGGCGGCGATCCTGGCCGAAGTGAAGTCGCGCATGCTGCTGCCACGCCCGGTCAGCGAGGAAGGCGATGAGGCCGACCCGCGCGCCGAGCTGGTGCGCCGGCTGCAGGAGTACGAACGCTTCAAGCAGGCCGCCGAGGACATCGACGCCCTGCCCCGCCAGGATCGCGACACGACGGTGGCGCATGCCTTCATGCCCGAACGCGCTACGGTGAAGCTGCCGCCGCCGGTGGACCTGAAGGAGATGCTGCTGGCCCTGCACGACGTGCTCAAGCGCGCCGAGCTGTTCAGCGGTCACGCCATCAAGCGTGAGGCACTGAGCGTGCGGCAACGCATGGGCGAAGTGCTGGGACGCCTGGAAGATGGCAAGTTCTATCGTTTTGAAGGGCTGTTCACGGCCGAAGAAGGCAAGCTGGGCGTGCTGGTCACGTTCCTGGCGGTGCTGGAACTGGCCAAGGAACAGCTGCTGGACATCGTCCAGGAAGAACCGCTGGCGCCGATCTACGTGAAATCGCTGGCCGCCGGCAACACCAATGCCCCGCTGCAGTTCAGCAGCGAGTTCGACGACAACGACGCCGCCAATGCAGACGAGTGAGCGCTGACTGCCGATGGATCAACTGCTGATCAACCGCATTGTCGAGGGTGCCTTGCTGGCCTCCAGTCAGCCGCTCACCCTGGCCCAGCTGAAGGACCTGTTCCCGGAAGAGGAACCGGCACCGCCGGGCAGCATCGAACGCGCGCTGGAACGCCTGCGCGAAGCCTGCGAAGGCCGCGGCGTGGAACTGGTCGAGGTCGCCTCCGGCTTCCGCTACCAGGTGACCGGCGAAGTGCATGGCTGGATCAGCCGGCTGTGGACCGAACGCAAGACCCGTTACACCCGCGCCACCCTGGAAACCCTGGCGCTGATCGCCTACCGGCAACCGATCACCCGCGGCGAGATCGAGCAGGTACGCGGCGTGGCGGTCAGCAGCAACATCATCCAGGCGCTGGAAGAACGCGAGTGGATCCGCGTGGTCGGCCACCGCGATGTGCCCGGCAAGCCTGCGCTGTTCGGCACCACCAAGGGCTTTCTGGATTATTTCGGCCTGAAGCGATTGGATGAGCTGCCACCTCTGTCGGAACTGAAGGACCTGGGCGAGCTGGAACCCCAGCTGTCCCTGGACCGCGATGCGCCAGCAGCAGCAAGCGCCGACGGTCCTGACATCTCGGCCGGCGACGAAGGCGCTGCCGCGAACGATGATGCCGGCCTGGCCGGCAGTGACACCCCCGATTCCGCCGACGCAGCTCCTGCGGCGGCTATCGATGAGCAAGCACCTTCGCCCCTCGATGATGGGCACCCCGATTCCGCGCCGGGCGAGCGCGCGGTGCCAGTGAACGAACGCGAAGACAACGCCGTCGCGATGACGACCGTGGCTGTTGACCAAGCCGATTCCGAACCAGAGGCCGACCTCGAAACCGTCGGCCGGAGCAAAACTGATGAGTGACACCCCCCGTAACAAGCTCTCGCTGAAGCGCGAAGCCACCTCCGAACAGTTCAAGCTGGAAGAGCGCCTGCACAAGGTGCTGGCCCAGGCCGGCCTCGGCTCGCGCCGCGCGCTGGAACAGCGCATCGCCGAAGGCCTGGTCAAGGTCAACGGTGAAGTCGCGCAGACCGGCATGTCGGTCAAGAGTGGCGACAAGATCGAACTGGATGGCCGTGGCTTCGTCGCCACCGCCCTGGCCGAGCCGTCGCGCGTGCTGGTCTACAACAAGCCGGAAGGCGAAGTGACCACGCGCGATGATCCGGAAGGCCGCCCGACCGTATTCGAATCGCTGCCGCCGCTGAAGGGCGCGCGCTGGATCGCGATCGGCCGCCTGGACATCAACACCACCGGCCTGCTGCTGGCCACCACCGACGGTGAACTGGCCAACGCCATGATGCACCCGTCTTTCGAGGTCGAGCGCGAATACGTGGTCCGCGTGCGTGCGCCGGAAGGCGAGGAAAAGGTCTCCGACGCCATCGTCGACCGCCTCACCCGTGGCGTGGCACTGGAAGACGGCCCGGCCAAGTTCGACGAGATCGAACGCATCGGCGGCACCGACTCGCACGACTGGTTCCGCGTCGTGGTGAAGGAAGGCCGCAACCGCGAAGTGCGCCGCCTGTGGGAGTCGCAGGGGTGCCAGGTCAGCCGCCTGAAGCGCACCCGCTACGGCAAGGTGAGCCTGCCGCGCGAACTGGCCCGCGGCCATTCGGTGGAACTGGGCACCACGCAGGTTGAAGCCCTGCGCGCGCAGCTGAAGCTGGAAGAAGGCGCGCCGTCGGCACTGACGCTGCAGCCGGTGATCGGCCAGCGCCGCGCCGCCAAGACCACCGTGCGCGTGCGCGAAGGTGGCCGCGGCAACGCCTACGTCAACGGCCACAACACCGCCGACGAGGGCCGCGAGCTGCGTCGTTTCGATAACGTCCGCGAAGACCGCGGCCGTGGTCGCGGCGGCAAGGGCGGCGGCTTCAAGGGTGGCCTGACGGTCAGCGGTGAAGCGGCAGCCAAGCAGTCGCAGAAGCCGTTCAAGCAGCGCGCCCAGAAGAACGATCGTTCGCTGCCGGAAGGCAACCCGGCCGCGTTCCGCACCTGGTACGTGCCGGATGGCGTGAGCACCGGCCCGAGCGGCCATCGCAATGCCGGCCCGGGCGCGCGTGGCCCCGGTGCCCGTGGTCCGGGTGCAGGCGGCCAGGGCCGTCCGTATGGCAAGCCGAAGGGTCCGGGCGCAGGCGCCGGTGGCGGCCAGGGCCGTGGCGGTTTCGGCGGTGAAGGCCGTGGCGGCGCAGGCGGCCAGGGTCGTCCGGCCGGTGCGGGCAACCGCTCGCAGGGCCAGGGCAACAAGCACCCGTACGGCCATCCGGGCAATGCCCCGAGCTTCCCGTCCGACCACGCCACGCCGGGCTTCAACCCGTATGGCAGCCCGAAGCCGGCACAGGGCGCCCGTCCGGGCGGTCGCGGTCCGGGCGGCGGCAACCGCGGTCCGGGCGGTAATCGCGGCCCGGGTGGTCCGGGTAGCAACCGTGGCCCGGGTGGCCCCGGCGGCAATCGCGGTCCGGGCGGCCCGCGCCGCAGCGGCCCGCGCGGCGGCTGATCACCGGCACGCCTGAAATGAAAAACCCCGGCGCAGGCCGGGGTTTTTCGTTGAAAAGGGGACGGAGGGGATTAAGTCGTTCTTGCCACGGCCTGTGTCGAAGAGGCGAAAGCGACTTAATCCCTTCCGTCCCCTTTTGCGTGGCGCTGGAACGCGGCGGGCGTGGTGCCGGTCATGCTGCGGAAGAAGGCGATGAACGGGCTCTCGGCGGAGAAGCCGGTGTCCTGCGCCACATGCGCCACGCGTTGGCCCAGCAGCAGCAACTCCATGGCCCGCATCAGTCGCCATTGCTGGCGCCAGGCTTGGTAGCTCATGCCGGTATCACGCTGCATCAACCGGCCGACAGTACGCGCGCTCAGGCCCGTGCGCGCGGCCAGCTCCCCCAGTTCGGGCGGCAGCTGCTCGGCCAGCGGCAGGCAACGTGCGATCCGCGGATCACGCGGTAAAGGCAGGTCCATCGGCGCCACCGGTGCAGCGGCGATTTCCAGCACGCACAACGCCAGTTGATGGTGCGCGCGCGGCGACTGCCAGTCATGGTCGAACGGCGCCTGCGCGATCGGCTCCAGCAAGGCCTGCAGCAGCGGACCGACGCCGATGATCGCCGGCTGCCGGGGCAGCTGGGCCGACAGGGTGGCGTCGAAGTACAACGAACGGTAGTCGACTGCCTGGCGCATCTGCGCACGATGGCGCAGCCCACCCGGAATCCACGCCGCGCGCGCGGGCGGCAGCAGGCTGACGCGATCACCGTAGGTCAGGCGCGTACAGCCCTGCCGGGTGTACAGCAGCTGCGCGCGTGCATGTTGGTGCCAACCCGAGTCGTGATCCGCCAGTGAGGCCGCGATCCCCAACACCGGAGCGCCCCAGGCATCGGCGTCGAAGTGCGCATCCGGCTGCAACCAGGCCATGTCTGATTTCATATATCTGATGACAGGATAGACAGAGTGCGCCATTGCGGGCGCGACCACAATGCGCGGCCCTGTTCCTGGAGCGCCCGCATGTCGCGCCGCCTGTTGTTGCTCACCATTGCACTGCTGATGTTTCCGCAGTTGGCACAGACCCTGTACAGCCCGGCCCTGGCCGATCTGGCCGAACGCTTCGCCCTGCCGCCGAGTGCCGCCAGCCAGGCCATGAGCCTGTACCTGTTCGGCTTCGCTGCAGGCGTGCTGCTGTGGGGGCGCCTGGCCGATCGTATCGGTCGTCGCCCCGCCCTTCTCTGTGGCCTCGGCGTCTTCGGAGTAGCTGCACTGGGTGGGCTGATGGCTGGCAGCTTCGGCCAGGTGCTGCTGGCCCAGGCGTTGGCCGCAGTCGGCGCCGCCGCCGCTTCGGTGGTGACCCAGACCGTGCTGCGCGACCATCTGCAGGGTCCAGCGTTGGCGCAGGCATTCTCTTGGATCGGCATGGCCCTGGCCCTGAGCCCGGCCATCGGCCTTGCACTGGGCACGCTGCTGGTCGCCGCCCATGGCTATGCCGGCGTACAGTCCGGCCTGCTGCTGGTTGCTGCCTTGCTGGCAGTCGCATGCCTGGCTGGCCTGCGCGAAAGCCGTCCTGCACATATCCCGCACACGCCCATGCTGCCGCTGCTGCGGGAACTGCTGCGCGATCGCTGGATCTGGTCACACGCGTTGCTGGTGATGGCCTTCAACGTGGCGATGTACAGCTGGTATGTGCTCGGCCCCTTCGTGTTTGCGCGCCTGCACTGGCCAGCCACCTGGTTCGGCGCCAGCGGCGCGGTGCTGGCACTGGGCTCGGCACTGGGCGCGTGGGGCAATGGCCGCCTGCTGCGTGCAGGCGTTGCCACAACCACGCGCATCCGCATCGCCGCAGGACTGGTTCTGACGGGAGGCCTGCTGGCCGCGCTGCTGCATGATCACCCTGCCCTGGTCGCGGCGATGGTGCCGGTGGTGACGGGCTTCGGCCTTGCCATTCCCAATGTGCTCGGCCAGGCCCTGCGCGGCTATCCACACTGTCTCGGCAGCGCAGGCGCGCTGTTCGGCCTGCTCTACTACCTGCTGATCGGTGCGGCAATGGCGCTGGTCGGTGCAGTGCAGCTGCTGGCACCGACCCTCATCGTGTGCGGCCTGCTGGCCTTGTGGCTGCAGCGGCAGCGTCCCGCTGCAGCCTAGGAATTGCTGCAAAAGCAGCGCACTGTGCGCGCCTTCCGGGAACGGCTTTGATTCCCTGGCTATCGTGCGCGCTCTCCCACACAAGGCAGATGCCCATGATCACCATCACCGCCGAACAGGCCCGCGCCAACGTCGATGCCGCCAAGCGCCCGATCGAACTGTTCTACCGCGATCTCGACAACGCCATCCAGATCGGCTCGGAAAATGGCCGCCGCTACGTCGTGTTCGGCTTCAGCCAGGTGATGGCCAGCGAGCAGCTCGTCGAAGACGTGGTCGCACAGTTGCTGAAGAATGGTTTCGGTGTTGAACGGTTGTTGAGCGATTCCGAACAGCACTACATCCGCATCAACTGGGGAACTGCCGCGCCGTCGCGCCTCAGCGCCGGCTGAGGGTGAACGCGGTGCCGTCCACGCCCAGGTCCCAGCCCTTGCCGGTACCGGACAGGGCCAGCGAGATGTCGCCCTTGGTCATCACCTGCGCGTTGCTGGACTTCACCGCACCGGCATGCGCGCCGACCGAGGCGTAAGTGCCCAGCAGCTCGTTGACGCTGACCGCGCCGGTGAAGCTGCCACGCCCGTTGGTGATCTTCGACTTGCCGACGGTCAGGCCGCCCCCCTTCATCTGGATGCGCACCGGCAGGCTGGCGCCGTTGCTGCAGGTGACCGTGCCATTACCGGATGCGGTCTTGTAGATCAACGACCAGCCGGACAGGTTGTAGCGCAGCTCGCAATCGAGGTTGCCGGCAGCGTGCGCGGCGGGGGCCAACGCTGCGGCGGACAGCGCCAGTAGCAGGGCGAAGGGCTTGTTCATGGCGGGACTTCCAGTTCGGTCGGACTGGCGGCGAATCTAACAGCGCGCGCGTGCACGTTGAATGCAGGCGCGCGCGCTGGTGCGGCGTCGTTCAGGCCGTCGCTCAGGCCTGCTCGTCCAGATGGAAGGCATCGGCATCAAGCATGGCCGGGAAGCGCGCGCGGTGTGCTGCCAGCGCCTCGGCCGAGACGGTGGTGGTGACCACCTGTTCGCGTTCGCGAATCTCCACCTGCGGCTGACCGAGGAAATCCAGCACCGCGCTGTCGCCGGTGTAATGCAGCTGGTTGCCATCGACGCCCACGCGATTCACTGCCGCCACGAAGCACAGGTTCTCGATCGCACGTGCACGCAGCAGTGTCTTCCACGCATAGGCGCGTGCCGACGGCCAGTTGGCAACGAAGATCTGCAGGTCGAAATCCAGCTGCTGCGGACGCTCCACGTTGTAGCGGTTGCGGCAGAACACCGGGAAACGCAGGTCGTAGCAGACCTGCGGATTGATCCGCCAGCCCTTCCATTCCACGCTCAGGCGGTCGCGACCGGCAGCATAGCGCTCGTGCTCGCCGCCGTAACGGAACAGGTGGCGCTTGTCGTAGTACTCCAGGTTGCCATCGGGCGTGGCGAACAGCAGGCGGTTGTAGACGCCTTCGCCATCACGCAACTGCACGCTGCCGATCACCGCCGCGTTCAAGGCCCTGGCCTGCTCGCGCACCCAGGCCACGGTCGGGCCGTCCATGCCTTCGGCCTGGGCGATGGCGTCGTTGGAGAAGCCACTGGTGAAGGTCTCCGGCAGGATCACCAAGTCGGTGGTGCCGGCCAGCGGTGCCAGCAGTGCGCCGTAGTACTCACGGTTGCCCGCCGGATCATGCCAGCGGGTGTCGCCCTGGACGAGGGAAATGCGCAGGTCCTGCATGGTCACTGCTCCGCTCAAAGAAGGCGCAGGCGTTCGATCGCCGCGTCCATGGTCGCTTCATTCTTGGCGAAGCACAGGCGCACCAGGCGCTGGCCGGCCGGCGGATTCTCGTAGAACGGCGACAGCGGGATGGCGGTCACGCCCTTCTCGATGGTCAGCCACTTCACGAATTCGTGGTCCGGCAGGTCGCTGATGGCCGAGTAATCGACCAGCTGGAAGTAGCCGCCGGGGACCGGCAGCGCCTTCAGGCGGGTGCTGGACAGCTGCTCGCGGAAACGGTCGCGCTTGGCCTGGTAGAACGCGCCCAGCTCGAGGTGGTGTTCGGGCTCATCGCGGATCATCGCGGCGAAGCCGTATTGCGCCGGGCCGAAACTGGTGAAGGTGTTGTACTGGTGCACCTTGCGGAATTCGGCGGTCAGCGCAGGCGGTGCGATCGCATAGCCGATCTTCCAGCCGGTGCAGTGGTAGGTCTTGCCGAAGCTGGAGATGACGAACGCGCGTTCGCGCAGTTCCGGGTAGCGCAGCGCCGATTCATGGCGGCGGCCGTCATAGATGATGTGCTCATAAACCTCATCGGAGATCAGGTAGATCTGCGTGCCGCGCAGCAGCTCGGCCAGCGCCTGCATGTCCTGCGCCGACAGCATCGCGCCGGACGGGTTGTGCGGGGTGTTGACGATCAGCATGCGTGTGCGCGGGGTGATCGCCGCACGCACGCGGTCCCAGTCGACGGCGAAGGTCTGCGGATCCAGCGACACATGCACGGCCTTGGCACCGGCCAGATCGATCGCCGGTTCATAGCAGTCATAGGCCGGGTCGAGCACGATCACTTCTTCGCCGGCACGCACCACGGCGTGGATGGCGTTGAAGATGGCCTCGGTACCGCCGCTGGTGACGGTGATCTCGCTGTCCGCATCGACCTGCGCGCCGTAGCAGTCCAGCGCCTTCTGTGCGATGGCCTGGCGCAGCGGCGCCACGCCGGTCATCGGCGGGTACTGGTTCAGCCCGGCGGCCATCGCCTTGGCCGTCTCATCGATCAGGCGCTGCGGCGCGGAAAAGTCCGGGAAACCCTGGCCCAGGTTGACCGCGCCGTGTTCGGCGGCGAGCTGGGACATCACGGTGAAGATCGTGGTACCGACCTTGGGCAGCTTGGTGTTGGGTTGCATCGGCCTGGAATCTGGGGGAACGAGGCCCAGAAGTGTACGAAATCCACGCTGCGACTGTGGGTTCAGCCGGTAGCGCCGGGTCATGCCCGGCGGCTCTTTGCATATGCCTTGCGGCCGCCGGGCATGGCCCGGCGCTACCGGGACAGCATTCACCGCTACAATTGCCGCCGCACTCCGGCATGAAGACCTTTGCCCCTTGAACACCCCTGCATTGCTGGCCGCCAGCGGCCTGAGCTTCTCCCGCAATGACGAGCCGGTGTTCGGCCCGCTGGACTTCCATGTGGACGCCGGCGAAGCCCTGCTGGTGCAGGGCGGCAACGGCGCCGGCAAGACCACGCTGTTGCGCGTGCTGGCCGGCCTGGCCCGGCCCGGTGCCGGGCAGGTGCAGATCGATGGCCGACCGGCCGGCAATGCCGAGCGCGCGCGCTATGTCGCCTACCTCAGCCACCTGCCCGCATTGAAGCCCGATCTGGACACGCTGGAGAACCTGCACTTCCTGTGTGGCCTGCACGGCCGCCGTGCGCGGCAGATGCCCGGCAACGCGCTGGCCATCGTCGGCCTGGCCGGTTATGAGGACACCCTTGTTCGGCATCTGTCCGCCGGGCAGAAGCGGCGGCTGGCTCTGGCACGCATCTGGCTGTCGCCGGCGCCGCTGTGGCTGCTCGACGAACCCTATGCCAACCTCGACCTGGAGGGCATCACCCTGGTCAACCGGATGATTTCCGCGCACCTGCGCGCCGGTGGCGCGGCACTGGTCACCACCCATGGCGCCTATGCCGCACCGCCGGTGCGTACCCGCCAGCTCGACCTCGGCGGTGCCGCATGATCGCGCCAGGCACCGAACCGGGCCTGTGGCAGACCGCGGGCGCCCTGCTCAAGCGCGACCTGCGCCTGCTCTGGCGCCGCCGCGGCGATGCGCTGCAGCCGCTGCTGTTCGCGGTGCTGGTGGTGGTGCTGTTCGCGCTGGCGCAGGGTCGCGAGCCGCAACTGCTGGCCGCCACCGCAGGCGCAGTGCTGTGGCTTGCGGTGCTGCTGGCCGGGCAGCTGTCGCTGGATTCACTGTTCCGCTCCGATGCCGAAGACGGCTCGCTGGAACAATGGCTGCTGGCGCCGGTGCCGCTGGCCTGGCTGGTGCTGGTGCGCGTGCTGCTGCACTGGGCCACCACCGCCCTGCCGTTGATCGTGGTCAGTCCGCTGCTGGCCGAAATGCTGCATCTGCCGCATGACCAGCTGCCGATGTTGCTGGCATCGTTGCTGCTGGGAACGCCGTTGCTGAGCCTGATTGGTGGCGTGGTCGCCGCGCTGACCGTCGGCATCCGACGCTCTGGTATTCTCGTGGCATTGCTGTCGCTGCCGCTGTACGTGCCGGTGCTGGTGTTCGGCGCAGGCAGTCTGGCGGCAGCCGGACGCGGACAGGATCCGGTCGGTGCGCTGCTGATGCTGGGCGCCGGCCTGCTGGTCGCGCTGGTGCTGGCGCCGTTGGCCACCGCCGCTGCAATACGTATTTCTCTGAGTTGACCGAGCTGAGAGCCAATCCACCCCTGCTGGATAGCCGCCACGCATGAATCCGATTGTCCGCTGGTTCCACCAACTCGGTTCGCCCCCCACGTTCGACCGATTCGCTGCCCGCTGGTCGCGGGTGTTCTACCTCGCGGCGGTGCCGGTGCTGCTGGTCGGCATGTGGCAGGCGCTGCTGGTGGTGCCGCCGGAAGCCAAGCAGCTGGACAGCTTCCGCATCCTCTACATCCACGTGCCCAGTGCCTGGATGAGCCTGTTCGTGTTCGCGCTGATGGCGCTGTATGCCGCCATCGCCCTGATCTGGCGGATCAAGGTCTGCGAGATCCTGGCCATGGCCTGTGCGCCGATGGGCGCCGGCTTCACCCTGATCACCCTGCTGACCGGCAGCATCTGGGGCAAGGGTACCTGGGGTACCTGGTGGGACTGGGACCCGCGCATGACCAGTGAACTGGTGCTGCTGTTCCTGTACCTGGGCGTGATCGGCCTGTACCACGCCATCGAGGACCGCCGCAGCGCCGCGCGCGCGGCCGGCCTGCTGGCCATCGTCGGTGTCAGCCTGCTGCCGGTGATCCGCTATTCGGTGGACTGGTGGGGCGGCCTGCATCAGCGCCAGTCGATCAACGTGTTCGGTGAATCGGCGATCAGCAGCGCGATGATCGCGCCACTGTGGTGGATGGTCATCGGCACCAAGTTCTGGTTCGCCGGTTCGGTGCTGGCCAAGGCCCGCGCCGACAATCTCGACCGCGAGGCCGGTAAGGCCTGGGTCGGTGGCCGGGTCGATGCCGCACGCGCGGCCGGGGAGGCCCAGCCATGACCCACCTGCCCTATGTGATCGGCGCCTACGCTGTGTTCGTGCTGGTGCTCGGCGCCGATGCCATCGGTTCGTGGCTGCGCCTGCGCATGGCACGCCGGTTGGCGCTGGCACGCCAGCAGCGGCAGCAGACCCGCGCCGTCAAACAGGAAGCTGCAGCGCCGCTGTCGACGGAGCTGGAACGATGACGCCGGTACAACGCCGCCGCCTGGCCTGGGTACTGCTGGCCCTGCTCGCCTCCGGGCTGGCCACCGCACTGGTGGCGATGGCGCTGGAACGCAACATCGCCTACCTCTACACGCCCTCGGAAGTGCTGCGCGGGGATGTCGATGCACAGTCGCGGTTCCGCTTGGGCGGCATGGTGGTGAAGGGCTCCTTCAACCGCCCGGTCGGTTCGCTGGAAGCACGTTTCGAAGTAACCGACGGCGATGCCCAGCTGGCGGTGACCACGTCGCGGATTCTTCCGGACATGTTTGCCGAAGGCACCGCGGTGGTCGCCAGTGGCCGCCTGCAGGATGGTGTCTTCGTTGCCGACGAAGTGCTGGCCAAGCACGATGAAAAGTACGTGCCGAAGGAAGTGGCCGACAAGATGGGCGATGCCCATCGCAAGCATGACGTGCCGGTGACGGCACCCGAGGTGCGCTGAGTGCTGCCCGAACTGGGTCAGATCCTGCTGTTGTGCGCGTTGCTGGCCTCGCTGCTGCAGGCCGGCCTGCCGCTGGTCGGCGCGCATCGCAGCAATACGGCATGGATGGCGGTGGCACGGCCGGCCGCCTTCGCACAGCTGCTGCTGCTCGCCGGCGCGTTCGCGGTGCTGACCGCCGCGTTCGTGCAGCAGGATTTCTCGGTGCGCTACGTGGCCGAGAACTCCAATTCGCTGCTGCCGATGATCTACCGCTACTCGGCGGTGTGGGGGGCCCACGAGGGCTCGCTGCTGATGTGGGCGCTGGTGCTGGCGCTGTGGACCGGCGCGGTGGCGCTGTTCTCGCGGCACCTGCCTGCACCGGTACAGGCGCGCGTGCTGGCGGTGATGGGCGTGGTCAGCGTCGGCTTCCTCGCCTTCCTGATCTTCACCTCCAATCCGTTCCTGCGCCTGAACCCGGCGCCGCTGGAAGGCCGCGACCTCAACCCGCTGCTGCAGGACCCAGGGCTGATCATTCATCCGCCGATGCTGTACATCGGATACGTGGGCTTTGCCGTTCCGTTCGCATTCGCGGTGGCGGCCCTGCTGGAGGGGCGCATCGATGCGCGCTGGCTGCGCTGGACGCGGCCGTGGACCAACGTCGCCTGGGGCTTCCTGACCCTGGGCATCGCGCTGGGCAGCTGGTGGGCCTACTACGAGCTGGGCTGGGGCGGCTGGTGGTTCTGGGACCCGGTGGAGAATGCCAGCTTCATGCCCTGGCTGGTCGGTGCGGCATTGATCCATTCGCAGGCCGTCACTGAAAAGCGCGGCACGTTCGGCAGCTGGACCCTGCTGCTGGCGATCGCCGCCTTTGCGCTGTCGCTGCTGGGCACGTTCCTGGTGCGCTCCGGCGTGCTGACCAGCGTGCATTCGTTCGCCGCCGATCCTTCGCGCGGCCTGTTCATCCTGGTATTCCTGTCGGTGCTGATCGGCGGCAGCCTGCTGCTGTACGCGCTGCGCGCCAGCCAGCTGAGCGTGGACGCCGACGATCCGCGCCGTGGCTTTACCGCCACCTCGCGCGAGACCCTGCTGCTGGCCAACAACCTGCTGCTGGCCACGGCCTGCGCGATGGTCCTGCTCGGCACGCTGTACCCGCTGCTGGCAGATGCACTGTCGCTGGGCAAGATCTCGGTCGGCCCGCCCTACTTCGGCAGCCTGTTCCTGCTGCTGATGGCGCCGATGATCCTGCTGCTGCCGTTCGGCCCGCTGGTGAAGTGGCAGCGCGACCAACCTTCGCGTGCATTCGCCCTGCTGGCGCCCTGGCTGGGGCTGGCGGTGCTGCTGGGCGCGCTGGCCTGGTGGCAGGCGCCGCAGAACGGCTGGAAGGCCGGTCTCGGTGTCGCCGCCGCGGCCTGGGTCGGATTCGGTACCGCACGCTTCGTCTGGCAGCGCCTGCGTGGCAATGGTCGCTTCACCGCCGAGATGCTCGGCATGATCGTCGCCCACGCAGGCATCGCCGTGTTCCTGGCCGGTGCGTTGCTGGTGGAAGCCCTGAACGTGCAGCGCGAAGTGGCGCTGGCACCTGGCCAGCAACTGGTGGTCGGCCGCTACGAAGTGCGCTTCGAGGGCGTGGACCATCGCGAAGGTCCGAATTTCATCGCTGATCGGGGCCACCTGCGGGTGTTCCGCAACGGCCGCGAACTGGCCCTGCTGCATCCGGAGAAGCGCCAGTACGCCAGTGGTGGTCAGGTGATGACCGAGGCCGGCATCGATGCACGCTTCGACGGCGACGTCTACGTGGCATTGGGCGAGCCGCTGGGCAACAATGCATGGGCGGTCCGGGTCCACATCAAGCCGTTCGTGCGCTGGATCTGGCTGGGCGCGCTGTTGATGGCCCTGGGCGGATTCATCACCGCCGCCGACCGCCGTTTCCGTCGTCCGTAGGAGTTTCCATGTCCGAATCCCCCGCCCCGCGCCCCTCCCGCCCGCTGCCGCCGGTAGCCATCGTGATCGGCGTGCTGTTCTTCTTCGGCCTGCTCGGGCTGATGATCTACGGGGTGATGAAATCGGGTGATCCGCAGCGCGACGTGCTGCCCTCGGCGCTGATCGACAAGCCGGCGCCGGCGTTCGCCCTGCCGGTGCTGCACGACCCGGAGATGATCGTGCACAGCGACGAACTGCGCGGCGCGCCTTACCTGTTGAACGTATGGGGCAGCTGGTGCGCGGCCTGCCGCGAGGAGCACCCGGTGCTGACCCGTTTCGCCGAGAGCAAGCGCGTGCGCGTGATCGGCTACAACTGGAAGGACGAGCCGACCGATGCCCTGCACTGGCTGGAGCAGCTGGGCAACCCGTTCATGGTCGTGCTCAGTGATGTTGAAGGCCGCACCGCCATCGACTGGGGCGTGACCGCTGCACCGGAGACCTTCCTTGTCGACGGCAGCGGCATCGTGCGCTGGAAGTACAGCGGTGCGATGACCCAGCGCGTAGTCGACGAGAAGCTGATCCCGGCGCTGGAAAAGATCGAGAAGGCCCAAGGCAATGCCGGCAGCACGCTGCACACGGCGCCCTGAGCCCATGCGCTGGCTGCTGGCGTTGCTGCTTCTGATGCTGCCGCTGGCCGCAGTGGCGCAGCAGCCGCTGCACGATCCGCAGCCACTGCAGTTCCGCGATGGCGCCGAAGAACGCCGCTTCCATGACCTGGCCGCGCAGCTGCGCTGCGTGCAGTGCCAGAACCAGTCGCTGGCCGATTCCAACGCGCAGATCGCGCAGGATCTGCGCCGCGAGGTGCTGCAGCTGATGCAGCAGGGCCACGACGATGCACAGATCAAGCAGTTCCTGGTCGCCCGCTACGGCGAGTTCGTGCTCTATCAACCACCGTTGCAGCCGGGCACCTGGCTGCTGTGGGGCGGTCCCCTGCTGATGCTCGGCGCCGGCGCACTGGTGGTGCTGGGCATTGTCCGCCGTCGTGGCCGTACGGTCGGCGCAGCACCGGCCGGAAAGGCCGATGAAGGAGACGGATGGTGAGCCATTGGCTGCCGGTGCTGGCCGGTCTGGTTGCTGCGCTGATGGCAGCGCTGGTGCTGTGGCCGCTGCGCCACCACGGTCGTCGCGGTTTCGTGGTCGGCGTGTTCGCACTGGGCGTGGCCGGTGCCTGCCTGTATCTGCTGGTCGGTGATCCGCGTGCAGCACAGGTCCAACCGACGCCGTCGGTAGCCACCCTGCGCGATGGCGTGCAGGCCCTGCAGGATGCACTGGAGCGTGACCCACAGCGGGCCGATGGCTGGGCGCTGCTGGGCCGGTCGCAGGCCGAACTGGGCAACGCCGCAGCCGCGGCGGACGCCTTCGCACGTGCCGCCGCTCTCGCCCCGGAAGACCCCGGCGTGCTGGTGGAAGCGGCGCAGGCACGTGCGCAGGCCGATGCCGGCAAGCAGTTCGATGACACCGCGATGGCCTGGTTGCAGCAGGCGCGTGCACAGGCACCCGATGCCGAGCGCGCCAGCTGGCTGCTGGGCATCGCCCTGCGCCAGCGCGGAAAGAATGCCGAGGCCGCGGATGTGTGGAGCGGCCTGCTGCCACGGCTTGAGCCCGGCGCCGCGCAGGCGCTGCAGGCGCAGATCGCCATCGCCCGCGAAGCCGCAGGCCTGGCACCCGATGCCGCCCCTGCAGCACCAGCGGCGCTGCTGCAGGTACGCGTGCAGCTGCCTGCGCTGGAGAATGCCGAGTGGCCGGCCAGCACCCGGGTATTCGTGCTGGCCCGCGCCGTGGGTGGACCGCCGATGCCGGTGGCCGCACGCAAGCTGCCGCTGGCCGGTTTCCCGGCCACGGTCGGGCTGGGCGACGCTGACAGCCCGATGCCGACCGCGCCGCTGTCGGCACATCGCGAGGTGGAAGTGCTGGCACGCATCTCGCGGACTGGTAGCGCCAATCGCAGCGAGGGCGACCTGCAAAGCGACGTGGTGCGGGTGACGCTGCCGCATGACGGCGTGGTTGAGCTGCGGTTTCCCTGACTTGTAGAGCCGAGCCCATGCTCGGCTGCGATTGGGTTGCCGGCGCCCGCCAGCCGAGCATCGGCTCGGCTCTACAGCAGATCCACGCCATGCGTGGATACGACGGTCCGGTCCGCGTCCACCCGCTGCTGGAAACCAGCGTGTCGCCAGCTCCACATGCGGCCCCGCTAGAATGGCTGCATGACCGAATTCATCCCGCCCGGCACCCGCTTCCACGCCCTGCCCTCGCCCTTCCCGTTCAAGCGCGGGGGCGCCCTGCACGGCGCGCGCGTGGCCTACGAAACCTGGGGAACACTGGCGGCCGATGCCAGCAATGCGATCCTGATCGTCACCGGCCTCTCGCCGGATGCGCATGCCGCGGCCAACGACGCCAATCCGGCACCGGGCTGGTGGGAAGGCATGGTCGGCCCCGGCAAGCCGATCGATACCGACCGCTGGTTCGTGGTCTGCGTGAACTCGCTGGGCAGCTGCAAGGGTTCGACCGGTCCGGCCTCGCTCAATCCGGCCACGGGCGAACCGTATCGCCTCGACTTCCCCGAGCTGTCGATCGAAGACGGCGCACGCGCCGCCATCGAGGTCGTGCGCGCCCTGGGCATCGAGCAGCTGGCCTGCGTGGTCGGCAATTCGATGGGCGGCATGACCGCACTGGCCGTGCTGATGCTGCAGCCGGGCATCGCGCGCAGCCACGTCAACATTTCCGGCAGTGCGCAGGCGCTGCCGTTCTCGATCGCGATCCGTTCGCTGCAGCGCGAGGCGATCCGTCTTGATCCGCGCTGGAATGGTGGCCACTACGACGATGCCGAATACCCCGAGTCCGGCATGCGCATGGCGCGCAAGCTGGGCGTGATCACTTACCGCTCCGCACTGGAATGGGATGGCCGCTTCGGCCGCGTGCGGCTGGATTCGGACCAGACCGACGACGATCCGTTCGGCCTGGAGTTCCAGGTGGAAAGCTATCTGGAAGGCCACGCACGGCGCTTCGTGCGTTTCTTCGATCCGAACTGCTACCTGTACCTGAGCCGCTCGATGGACTGGTTCGACCTGGCTGAATATGCCGACGGCGACGTGCTGGCCGGGCTGGCGAAGATCCGGGTGGAAAAGGCGCTGGCGATCGGCGCCAACACCGACATCCTGTTCCCGGTGCAGCAGCAGCAACAGGTCGCCGACGGCCTGCGCGCCGGCGGCGCCGATGCGCGCTTCATCGGCCTGGAATCGCCACAGGGCCACGACGCCTTCCTCGTCGATTTCGAGCGTTTCGGCCCGGCCGTGCGCGGCTTTCTCGACGCGCTGTAGGTGGCATGGCGGCGTCATCTCGCGCTGGCCGCGTTCGGCGCGTTGATCGCGCTGACGGTCAGCGGCGTGCTGCCGCTGTGGCTGGGTGGGTGGTGCCTGCTCGCCAGCGCGGTGTCGTTCGGCCTGTACGGCCACGACAAGCGCGCGGCGCAGCGAAAGCAGTGGCGTATTCCGGAGCGCACATTACAGCTGCTGGCCTTTGCCGGCGGTTGGCCCGGCGCGCTGCTGGGCCAGGCGATGTTCCGCCACAAGCACCGCAAAGCCTCGTTCCAGTGGGTGTTCTGGCTGTGCGTGCTGGCCAACGTGGCCTCGATCGCGGTGATGCTGCGCGAGTTTTCGCGATAGCCAACCTGTAGAGCCGAGCCCATGCTCGGCTCCGTACAGAGGCAGCCGAGCATGGGCGTGGCTCTACAGTAGATCCACGCCACGCGCGGATGTGCATCGGTCAAAGTTCGCGGACCAGCGCCCCATCGCGCAACCGGTACTGCGCATCGACCACGCCTTCAGGCAGGTCGTCGTGGGTGATCATCAGCAGGCTGCGCCCGTCCAGCAACCCGGAAAGGTCCCGCAACAGCGCGCGTGCGGTATCCACGTCGAGGCCTTCGGTCGGTTCGTCCAGCAACAGGATCGGTGCATTGCGCAGCAGTGCACGGGCCAGCGCCAGCCGCCGCGCCTGGCCGGCCGACATCGTCGCGCCGTTCTCCCCCACCCAGGCCTGCAGGCCACCATTGCGCTCGGCCCATTCGCCCAGGCGCACGCGGCGCAGCACTGCCCACAAGGCGGCGTCGCTGGCATCGGGATCACCCAAGCGCAGGTTCTCGGCAACGGTGCCGGCGAACACCGGCGCGTTCTGCGGCAACCAGGCCAGCTGCCGATGCCAGTCGGCCTGGCTGAAATCGCGCAGGTCGAGGCCACCATAGGTGATTCGCCCCTGCTGCGGATCCCACAGCCGCAGCAGCAGGCTGGACAGCGTGGTCTTGCCACTGCCGCTGTCGCCACGGATGGCGATGCGTTCCCCAGGCGCCAACGTCAGCCGCAGGCCGGACAGCACCGGTCGCACCGCGCCTGGCCACTGGAAATGCACGTCATCCCAGTGCACGCGCGCGGCCTGCGGTACCGGCTGTGGCGCTGCGGGATCCTCCACCGTCGTCGCCTGCTCGACGATGGCCTGCAACCGATCAGCGGCGATCCGCCCGGACTGCAGTGACTGCCACGCCAAGCCCATCCCGGCCCACAGTTCGATCAGCGCAACAGTGAGGAACACCAGGCCCGCGGCCATTTCCGGCGCGATACGCTGCTGTTCGGCCGCGTGGAGCGCCAGTGCCAGCATCGCCACCAGCCCCAGCCCTGCGACCAGGCCATGCAGGGTCGAGGCCGCGATCAGGCGCCAGCGGCGCCGACGATCCCGCGAAGCCAGCTGCTTGGCGGCCACGCGCACCTTCAGCTGCCACGCCGCATCGGCATGCAGCGCGGCCAGATCGCCCGCGCCCTCCAACCCTTCAAAGGCGGCGGTGCGCAGTGCGGCGCGATGCGCGGCACGGTCGGCCTCTTCATCGTCACGACCTCGCACACCCAGCCACGGCACGCCGAAAGCGATCAGCAGCGCCAGCACCGCCAGCAGCACCGCCGCCGACGGCAGGATCACAGCGGCTGAAGCGATCGCCACCAGCGTCAGCGCACCCAGCGCCACCAGCGGCCCGATCGCACGCACCAGCAGGCCGTCCACTTCACCGATGTCACCGAGCAGGCGCGCCAGCAGATCGCCGGTGCGCGTGGCCCCCAGCCGTGCCGGTGCCAATGGCAGCGCGCGGCGGAAGAACCACACGCGCAGGTCGCGGGCGATGCGCAGGGTGGCATCGTGGCCCACCAGCTTTTCGAAGTAGCGCGACACGATGCGCGCCATGGTCAACCCGCGGATACCCGCGGACGGCGAGAAGAAGTTGAAGCCCTGGCCGAGGCCGGCCGCACCGGCCAATGCAGCGGCGGTGAGGAAACCACCGGACAGGCCCAGCAGTGCGGTGCCGGCCAGCATGGTGGTCCACAACAGCAGGATCGTCAGCAGCAGGCGCGGCCGATGGCGCAGGAACACGGCGCGCAGCGAATCAGGCGAACGGCTCATGCGCGCACCGCCTGTGCCGGTTCCACCAACCGACCTTCCGGCAACAACAGGCAACGGTCGGCCCAGGCGATCACCGCCGGGCTGTGGGTGGCGACCACCACGCTGCGGCCGCGTGCATAGGCGGCCAGGCTGCGCAGCAGCGCCGCTTCGGTATCGGCATCGAGGAACGCGGTGGGTTCGTCCAGCAGCAGCACCTGCGGGTCGCGCAGCAGCAGGCGGGCCAGGCCGATGCGACGTGCCTCACCACCGGACAGGCCGAAGCCGCGCTCGCCGATCACCGTATCCAGTCCCTGTGGCAGGCGCTGCGCGAACTGCAGCACCTGCGAGGCCTCGGCCACTGCGCGCAACCGCGCGTCGCTGGCGCCGGGATCGGCCAGGCGCAGGTTGTCGGCGATGCTGCCGTGGAACAGGTACGGCCGCTGGCTGGCATAGGCTACCTGCACGCCGGGCCGCAGCTGCAGCTTGCCGGCACGCGGTGGCAGCCAGCCCGCCAGTGCTTCCAGCAGCGTGCTCTTGCCGGATCCACTGGGGCCGACCAGGGCCAGCCGCTGGCCCGGTTCCAGCAGCACATCCAGATCCTGCAGCACGTCGTGCGGCGCGCCCAACGGGCGCAGCACCAGCCCCTGCGCCTGCAGCGGCGGCAACGCGGCCTCGGCCGGTTCCACAGCCAGCGGCGCACTCTCGTTCTCGATCAGGCCCTGCTCGTCCGGCAATGACTGCAGCAGACGCTCAACCTCGGCTGCCGCGGCCAGTGCATTGGCGCGGTCGTGGTAGTGCGCAGCCAACCGCCGCAGCGGCGCGTAGAACTCCGGCGCCAGCAGCAGGCAGAACAGGCCCGCGCCCAGCGTCGGCACCGCCGAATGCAGCGACATCATGCCCAGATAGCTCAGGCCCAGGTACAGCGCGACCATCGCCACGCTCACCGAGGCAAAGAATTCCAGCACCGTGGACGACAGGAAGGCGATCCGCAGCACTTTCAGGGTACGCACGCGCACACCTTCGGCGGCCGCCTCGATACCCTCCAGCTCGGCCTCGCCGCGGCCATACAGGCGCAGCAGGCCCAGGCCCTTGATGCGGTCGGCGAAGTGGCCGCTCATCCGCGCCAGCTCCCCCAACTGGGCGCGACCGGCGGCTTCGGCGCCCCAGCCCACCAGCATCATGAAGAACGGCACCAGCGGCGCGGTGAACAGCAGGATCAACGCCACCACCCAGTCAACCCAGGCCACCGCGGCCAGGATCAGCAGCGGCACCACCAGCACCTCGGTGCGCACCGGCAGGAACCCGCTGTAATAACTCTCGATCGCATCACCGTGATGCAGCATCAGTTCGCCCAGTTCGCCGGTGCGGCGCTGGCGCAGCCACAACGGGCCATGGCTGAGCAGTCGGGCGAACACTCGCTCGCGCAGGGCCAGCCGCGCGGCATCGGCTACATCCCCGGCAGCCGCTTGGGTGGCGCTGCCCAACAGCGTGCGCAGCACCAGGATCACCACCAGCCCGCCCAGCACTGGCAGCCCCGAGGCCAGCGGCGCGCGCTCCACCAGCACCTGCTGCACCAGCCAGGCGATCGCGGCGGCCTGGCCGATCAGCAACGCACCGGACAGGCTGATGCACAGGGCCGCCAGGCGTTGGCGCCCCCGGGCAGAATGGGCCAGATCAGCCAGCCACGCCGCGCGGACACGACGCTGGCGGGCAGTTTCGGCTTCCGGGGACAGGCTGTCAGGGGTCGTTTCGGCAGCGCTCAAGGGGTCTTCACGGGCAACGGGGGAGACACGGCATTGTAGGCGCAGGCAATGGCCGGCCTCTGCGGCCAGCGGTCGCAGTCTTCATCGGGTTGGCATACGATCAACCGGGGCACCTGTTCATACATTGATCTGGATCAAGGCTGTTTGAAGTAGTCGGTCACATCATTCACGTCGTAGACCACCCTTCCCGCCACCTGCAACGGCACTATCCAACGAGGTAGCCAGGCCATGATTGATCAGACAGTCGTAGAACTGTCGCGGCTGCAATTCGCGCTGACCGCGATGTACCACTTCCTATTCGTACCACTCACCCTTGGCCTGTCGTTCATGGTGGCCATCATGGAGAGCGTGTACGTGATGACCGGCAAGGAGATCTGGCGCAGGATGACCCTGTTCTGGGGCGTCCTGTTCGGCATCAACTTCGCCATGGGCGTCGCCACCGGCATCGTCATGGAATTCCAGTTCGGCATGAACTGGTCCTACTACAGTCACTACGTGGGTGACATCTTCGGCGCGCCGCTGGCGATCGAAGGCCTGATGGCCTTCTTCCTGGAAGCCACCTTCGTCGGCCTGTTCTTCTTCGGCTGGAACCGCCTGAGCAAGGTCAAGCACCTGATGGTGACCTGGCTGATGGCACTGGGCACCAACCTGTCGGCGATCTGGATCCTGGTTGCCAACGGCTGGATGCAGAACCCGACCGGTGCGGTGTTCAACCCGGAAACCATGCGCATGGAAGTGGTCGACTTCATGGCGGTGGTGTTCAACCCGGTGGCGCAGGCCAAGTTCGTGCACACCGTCAGCGCCGGCTACGTGACCGGTGCGGTGTTCGTGATGGCGATCAGCGCGCTGTTCCTGCTGCGCAACAAGCACAAGGACCTGGCCCGTCGTTCGTTCGCGGTGGCCGCGGCGTTCGGCCTGCTGTCATCACTGTCGGTGGTCGTGCTGGGTGACGAGAGCGGCTACGCCGCCAGCGAACACCAGAAGATGAAGCTGGCCGCGATCGAAGCGATGTGGGAGACCGAGCGTGCGCCGGCCGACTTCACCGCCTTCGGCATCCCGAACCAGGAAACCCACCAGAACGACTACGCGGTGAAGATCCCCTACCTGATGGGCCTGATCGCCACCCGCTCGTTGAACCAGCCGATTCCGGGCATCCTGGAACTGGTCGAGCGCGCCGAACACCGCGTGCGTGGCGGCCAGCTGGCCTACGGTGCATTGGAGCGCCTGCGCGCCAACAAGAACGACGTTGAAGCACGCGAGATGTTCGACCGCCACTGGCAGGACCTGGGCCACGGCCTGCTGCTCAAGCGCTACCGCGACGACATCCTCAACGCCACCCCGCAGGAGATCTCGCAGGCGGCGATGGACACCGTGCCGCGCGTAATGCCGCTGTTCTGGACCTTCCGCGTGATGGCCGGCCTCGGCTTCTACCTGATCGCCTTCTTCGCACTGGCCTTCTACTACTCCTGCCGCAACAACTTCCAGGACAAGCGCTGGTTCCTCAAGCTGGCCCTGTGGACGCTGCCGGCACCGTGGATCGCGATCGAGTGCGGCTGGTTCGTGGCCGAGTATGGTCGCCAGCCGTGGGCTGTCGATGGCGTGCTGCCGACCTTCTATGCGGCGTCGGGCTTGGCCCTGCATGAAATCGTGCTGACCCTGGCAGGCTTCACCGCAATCTACACCGCGCTGATCGTGGTCGAGATCAAGCTGATGCTCAAGGCGATCCGCAAGGGTCCGGACGAGGTGCTGCCGTCGCTGCAGTCGCCCCAGCCGCATGCTTCCCACAATGCCTCGGCGCCAGCCGCCGGCCAGGCCTGAGGCAGGAGAACCAAGATGGATTTCATTCTTCTGGACTACACCACGCTGCGCGTGATCTGGTGGCTGCTGCTCGGCATCCTGCTGATCGGTTTCGCCGTGATGGATGGTTTCGACCTGGGCGTGGGCACCCTGCTGCCCTTCGTCGCCCGCAACGACGCCGAGCGCCGGCGGGTGATCAACACCATCGGCCCGGTGTGGGAAGGCAACCAGGTGTGGCTGATCCTAGGCGGCGGCGCGATCTTCGCCGCCTGGCCGCCGCTCTATGCGGTCAGTTTCTCCGGGTTCTACCTGGCGATGTTCGTGATCCTGTTCGCGCTGATCCTGCGTCCGGTCGGTTTCAAGTTCCGCAGCAAGATGCCCAGCGAACGCTGGCGCAACACCTGGGACTGGGCGCTGTTCATCGGTGGCTTCATCCCGGCGCTGATCATGGGCGTGGCGGTGGGCAACGTGGTGCTGGGCGTGCCGTTCCACTTCGATGACAGCATGCGCATCTTCTACACCGGCTCGTTCTTCGGCCTGCTGATGCCCTTCGCACTGCTGGCCGGCCTGCTCAGCGTGTCGATGCTGGTCGCCCACGGTGCCGCGATGCTGGTACTGAAGACCGACGGCCCGGTGGCCGAACGTGCAGCCCGCTTCGGCAGCATCGCCGCGATCATCGCCTTCGTGCTGTTCGCAGTGGGCGGTGCCTGGGTGGCCTTCGGCCTGCCGGGCTACCAGATCACCTCGCAGGTGGTTACCGATGGCGCCACCAATCCGCTGCTGAAGACTGCCGAACTCGGCGCCGCCGGTGGCTGGATGCGCAACTACAGCGCGATGCCGGCCACGATCCTGGCGCCGCTGCTGGGCCTGGCCGGCCTGCTGGCCAGTGCGGTACTGCTGCGTGCCCGTCGCGGCGGCCTGGCCTTCATCGCCTCCGGTGCGGCCATTGCCGGCATCATCCTGACCGTCGGTTTCGCCATCTTCCCGTTCCTGCTGCCGTCCTCGAGCCAGCCCACCTCCAGCCTGACCGTGTGGGATGCCTCGTCCAGCCACCTGACCCTGTGGATCATGCTGCTGGCCACGGCGGTGTTCCTGCCGATCATCATCGGTTACACCACCTGGGTGTACCGCGTGCTGAAGGGCAAGACCACCACCGAAGAGATGGGCAACAACCCCAACGCTTACTGATTGCCGGTGTGCCGGCCCACGGCCGGCACACCCTTGAACAAAGGAGATTGACCATGTGGTATTTCGCCTGGATTCTCGGCGCCGGCCTCGCCTCGACGGTGGCCATCCTCAACGGCATGTGGTTCGAAGCCCGCGAGCAGAACCGTATCGAGAAAGAAAATCGTCGCTGAGCTGTAAAAAAACCTTGCCGCCTTGGCCTTCACACGGTATCTTAGGCGGCTCCTTCGGGGTGTAGCTCAGTCTGGTAGAGCGCTACGTTCGGGACGTAGAGGTCGCAGGTTCGAATCCTGTCTCCCCGACCACTCAAGTGGTCGCATTGAAGCCTGGTGAAGTCGTCCAGGCTTTTTTGTTCCCTGAAGTGGCACTGCTTCGGCAGTGTGAAGAAAACAGCATTCACCCCTTGCCGCCATCGGGGTGAATCGCTAGAATAGGCGGCTCCCTTCGGGGTGTAGCTCAGTCTGGTAGAGCGCTACGTTCGGGACGTAGAGGTCGCAGGTTCGAATCCTGTCTCCCCGACCACTTCGGTGGTCACCAAGAAGCCTGGAAGACATCACTGTCCTCCGGGTTTTTTTGTGCCAAGCGCCAGGCCACCCGCATGACGGGACCTTGCCAGAGCGCACACGTACAATGGCCGCGCTGCCGGCCCGCCTGCAGCCCCTACCCCCACCTGCCGCTTCGGCGTAGACCGATGCCGGCGCTGCATGCCGTTGCTGCGGCGTGCGACACCTGCAAGGACCACCGATGAGTTCCTCCACTTCCGATTCGCCGTCGCTGCTGCACGGTCGCGTCCTCGCGTTTGCCGCGATCCTGCTGGCAGCGGTCAACCTGCGCACTGCGGTCACCTCGATCACCCCGCTGCTGGACGTGCTCGGCCAGCAGTTCGGCTTCGGCACCACCATGACCGGCGTGCTGGGCATGCTGCCGACCGCCTCGTTCGCGCTGTTCGGCGTGGCCACGCCGGCACTGGCGCGGCGCCTCGGCCTGGAGCGCACCACCCTGCTGGCGATGGTGATGGCGATGGCCGGCCTGCTGCTGCGCTCCAGCGCCGGCAACGTCGGCACGCTGTTGCTGGGTTCGGTGCTGGCGCTGGCCGGCATGGGCATCGGCAACGTGGTGGTGCCGCCGCTGGTGAAGCGTTACTTCGCCAACAAGGTCGGCACCATGAGTACGCTCTACATCAGCGTGCTGCAGCTGGGCACGATGCTGCCGGCGCTGCTCGCGGTGCCGATGGCCAACGCTGCCGGCTGGCGCGTGTCGCTGGGCATGTGGGCGCTGCTGGCACTGGCCGCCGCACTGCCCTGGCTGGTGCTGGCCAAGCGCGCGCCGAAGCCGCAGGCCGACGCCACCGACCCCACCGCGCAGCCGCATGGCAAGGTCTGGCGCACGTCGCTGGGCTGGAGCATGACGCTCATGTTCGGCATGACCTCGCTGATGACCTACTCGATGTTCACCTGGCTGCCGCGCATCGTGGTCGAGGCCGGTGGCACGCCCGCGTTCGGCGGCGTGATGGTGGCCGTGTTCTCGGCACTGGGCCTGCTACCGTCGCTGGTCATCCCGTCGATGGCGGTGCGCCTGCAGAACCCGTTCCCGCTGGTGCTGATCGGCTTCTTCTCGTTCGTGATCGCCTTCACCGGCCTGCTGCTGGCACCGATGAAGGCCCCGCTGCTGTGGGCCTGCCTGCTCGGCGTCGGTCCGTCCACCTTCCCGCTGGCGCTGACCCTGATCAACCTGCGCACCCGCACCCCCACCGGCTCGGCGGCGCTGTCCGGGTTCATGCAGGGTGTGGGCTACAGCTTCAGCTGCCTGGGGCCGTTCCTGGTCGGCTGGCTGCACACCGTCAGCGACGGCTGGACGATCCCGTTCAGCTTCCTGTTCGGCTGCGCCACCCTGATGCTGTGCGCTTCCTGGGTGGCCTGCAAGCCGCGCAAGCTGGAAGACCTCTGGTAAGCCGCATGGGGCCAGCAACCGGCCCCACCTACCGCTCGTCAGCCCGTTTGCGCATTTTGACGCCGGGCTGACAATTCCGGGCGGATAGTGCCCACGAATGCCCATCCTTGCCGCGTGCCGGCATTCGGGCATGGGGGCGGCAGCGCCGCCCAGGCCACCACTCGGTGCGCGGGGGACTCTCGTTTCAGACAAGACATTGCAGGTCGCTGTCCTGGTTTCGCCCATCCCTGCTGGATGGGAGTTCGCGAGGGGAGTGACGCAGGCCACGGCCACCCCAAAATCTGGCATGTGATGTGCGTCACATTTTTCAGGTTGTCTGGTTCGGAAGCCAAGGGGGTCCCCAATGGTTGTCCACCGCCGGCTGGCGCTCTGCGTCGGCCTTGCCTGTACCGCCCTGGCCTGGGCCAGCAGTGCTGCCCCGCCCGACCGCGAGGCGGCCCTGGCCGAGATCGGCCGCTACCGCGACCAGGCCCGCTGGCTGGATGCCCTCGGCGCCATCGAGCGCGCCAGCCAGCAGCAGCCCAACGACGATCTGCTGTTCAAGCTGCGCGTACTGACCCTGGGCGACATCGGCAATGCGTGGCGCGCCTGGGCGCTGTACCAGCAGCGCCCGCAGCTGTTCGACGCTGCACAGAAGCAGCGCATCGAAGGCGACTACCTGGCCAAGCTGGTGGTCTGGAGCCTGGCCTACAGCAGCAGCGAAGACAGCCGGCTGGAAGAGGCCGAATCAACCCTGGCGCGCATGCAGCGCTACCTGGGCGCCGAAGGCACTCCACCCGCGCAGGCGCCACTGCGCATCCGCATGGACCGGCTGATCCTGCTCAACCGGCTGGGCCGCCATGCGCAGGTGCGCGAGGAAGCCCGCGCACTGCAGGCCGAAGGCCATGCCCTGCCCGACTATGTGCTGCCCGCAGTGGGCGATTCGCTGATGGGCACCCTGCACCCGGAGGAAGCCATTCCGGTGCTGCAGGCAGCGGTCGCTGGCGATCCAACGCGCGACGCCTCGCATTCGGAACTGGCATACGCCTACCTGGAAAGCGAGCAGCAGGAAAAGGCCGTCGACCTGCTGCAGGCGTGGCGCGACAAGGAACCTGCCTGGCGCTGGAGCAACGGGAAGTCGCCGTATCCAAACTGGTCGCGCTACGAGGCCGACCTCAACCTGGCGATGGTGCGCGCCTACAGCGGTGACCTGCCCACCGCGCAGCGCGATCTGGAATCGATGGTCGACATCGCACCGGGCAACGGCGGCCTGCAGAGTGCGCTGGGCAGTGTCTACATGATGCGCGGCTGGCCACGCAGGGCGCTGCAGCGGCAACAGATGGCGCATGCGCTGGACCCGCGCGACATCGAGCCCCGGCTGGGCATGCAGGAAGCCTACGTCGCTCTGCAGCGTGATGACCTGGCGCGACCGCTGCACGACGATCTGGTCGCACGCTACCCCACCCAGCCCGCCGTCGAACGCATGGACCAGGCCTGGCGCGCGCATCGCGGTTGGCAGCTGAAGGCATGGACCGACATCGGACGCAGTTCCGGCGGGGGTGGCACCTCGCCGCTGGGCAACGATGATCGCCGCTATGGCATGGAGGTCCAGACACCCGTACTCGACGATCGCTGGCGGCTGTTCGCCTTCGCCGACCGGCGCTCGGTCGATTTCCAGGACCAGCGCATCGACCCGCTGTGGCTGGGCGCGGGCGTACGCTACCGCTTCGGCCGGCTGGATGCGGAAGCGGCCGTGCTGCGCGCCAACGACCACATTGGCGATACCGGCCTGCGCGTCGGCGTGGGCTGGCAGTTCAACGACTACTGGCATGCCGGACTGATTGCCGCACGCAATGATCCGGAGGCATCGATGCAGGCGCGCGTGGCCGGCATCACCGCTGACAGCGTCAGTGCGCAGGTCGACTATCGGCGCAGCGAACGCACGCACTGGGTGTTCGGCGCCAGTCGCTTCCGATACGACGATGGCAACCATCGCGAACTGTTCAGCACCGCACTTGAACAGCGCCTGCTGACCCGCCCACGGTGGCTGATCGATGGCCTGGCCAGTGCCTACACCAGTCGTGGCCGCCGCGACGATGCCCCCTACTTCAACCCGAAGCGCGACCGCATGGTCGAGATCGGCCTGCGCATCGACCAGCAGCTGTGGCGCCACTACGAACGCCACTTCCGGCACCGGCTGACCGTCTCGCTGGGCGACTACTGGCAGGACGGCTTCGGCAGTGCGCTGGTGCCGTCTGTGTCGTACATGCACGAGTGGCAGCTGGGCCAGGGCCGCGTGTTCGAGTATGGCGTGCGCTGGTCGCGGCCGGTCTACGACGGCCATCGCGAACGCCATATCGGCTTCGAAGCCGCACTGCGCTGGGGAGACTGACATGACCCGCATCCTGCGCCTGATCGTGCTCCTGCTGCTGTCGGCTGCGCCGCCGGCCTTCGCGCAGCAGGCCCTGCATCTCGATGCGATCGACAACGGCCTGCTGATCCTCAGCTACCACGACATCCGCGACCAGGTCGCAGCCAAGGGGGATGCCGATACCTATGCGGTAAGCACGCAGAACTTCGCCGCCCACCTGGACTGGCTGGGGGCACACGGTTACCACCCGGTGTCGCTGTCGCAGGTGATCGCGGCCTCGCAGGGGCGCGCCACGCTGCCTCCAAAACCGGTACTGCTGACCTTCGATGACGGCCTGCGCAGCGTCTACGACAAGGCCTTCCCGCTGCTGCAGGCCTACCGCTATCCGGCGCTGGTGGCGGTGATCACCGACTACGTGGACATGGCACCGGGCCGCACCATCGACTATGGCTACCGCCCGTTCGGCCGCGACGACTTCATCACCTGGGCACAGCTGAAGCAGATGCACGACAGCGGCCTGATCGAGGTGGCCAGCCATACCGACGATCTGCACCACGGGGTGCTTGCCAACCCGCAGGGAAATTCCACCCCTGCTGTCGTGACCCGCATCTACCGACCGGCCACGCACAGCTACGAGAGCGAGCCACAGTACGAGCAGCGCCTGCGCGCCGATCTCGGCCGCAGTGTGCAACGCATCCAGCAGCACCTGGGCGTGCGCCCGCGCGCCATCGTCTGGCCGTATGCCGCCTACAACCAGCTGAGCAACGACATTGCCGAGCAGCTGGGCATGCCAGTGTCCTTCGATCTGGAAGGCCGCAGCACGCCGGTGGCCAGCGACCTGCATGGCCTGGCGCGCTTCCTGGTCAGCGACAACCCGACCGTGGAGGCGCTGGCCTACGAACTGCGCCGCGACGTCGCGCTCGATGGCATCCGTGCCCTGCAGATCGACCTGGATGATATGTACGACCCCGACCCCGCACAGCAGGCGCGCAATCTGGATGCGCTGATCGAGCGGGTCAAGCGCATCGCGCCGACGCACGTCTACCTGCAGGCGTTCGCCGATCCGGACGGCAACAACACCGCCGATGCACTGTACTTCCCGAACCGCCACATGCCGATGCGCGCGGACCTGTTCAGCCGCGTTGCCTGGCAGCTGAAATCGCGTGCGGGGGTGAAGGTCTACGCATGGCTGCCGGTGCTCGGCTTCGAGCTGCCCGACCCGGCGCAGCGCAAGGCGCTGGCGATCCGCAACGGCGATGCCGATGGCATGTACCGGCTGGATTTCACCAACCCGCGAGCGCGCCAGATCATGCTCGACATCTACGAGGACCTGGCGGTCAACTCGTACCTCGAGGGCCTGCTGTTCCATGACGATGGCTATCTGCGCGACACCGAGCTGCCCACGCTGGCGGCCGGCGATGGAGGCAGCGCACGCACGCAGGCATTGATCGACTTCACCCTGGCACTGCGCAACAGCGCGCAGCACTGGCGGCCGAAGCTGGCCACGGTGCGCAACCTGTACGCCGAACCGGTGCTGCGCCCACAGAGCGAAGCCTGGTTCGCGCAGCGCCTGGACCTGTTCAACAAGGCCTACGACCAGACCGCACTGATGGCGATGCCGTGGATGGAAGGCAGCAAGCATCCGGAACGCTGGCTCGACCAGCTGTTGGGCGCGGTGCGTGCGCATGATCCACAGCTGCAGCACACCCTGTTCGAACTGCAGACCGTCGACTGGCGCAGCGGGCAACCGATTCCCGCCGAGCGCCTGCGCGCGCAGATCCGCCAACTGCAGGCGCAGGGCGTGCACCACTTCGCCTGGTACCCGGACGACTTCATCGCCGACCAGCCCTCCACCCGCGATGCCCGCGCGGCGATGTCCGCCGGCAACTTCCCGTACCCGGAGAAGTGACATGGACATGCATCCGTTGCTGCAGGTCCTGTTCCAGTTCGCCTTCTACTACCCGATGGTGATGGCGTTCTTCTGGATGTCGGGCGGCCTGTATTACTACTTCCGGCGCGAACGCCATTCGCGTCCACGCAACGACCCGCCGCTGATGGTCGATCCACCGTTCGCGAGCCTGCTGATTCCCTGTCACAACGAGTCCGCGAACCTCGACGACACGCTCGGCGCGGCGCTGGCACAGCGCTACCCGGCCGACTACGAAGTGATCGCCATCGACGACGGCAGCAGCGACGACACCGGTGCGCGGCTGGACGCCCTGGCGGCAAAGCACCCACGGCTGCGCGTGCTGCACCTGGACCGCAACCTGGGCAAGGCCAATGCGCTGCGCATGGGTGCACTCGCCGCGCGTTCGGAGTACCTGGTGTGCATCGACGGCGACGCGATGCTGGAGGAGCACGCGCTGCACTGGATGATCTGGCACCTGGTCAGCGGCAACCGGGTCGGCGCGGTGACCGGCAATCCGCGCATCCGCAACCGCTCCACCCTGCTCGGACGCCTGCAGGTGGCCGAGTTCTCCTCGATCATCGGCATGATCAAGCGCGCGCAGCGCGTATACGGGCGCATCTTCACCATCTCCGGGGTGATCGCCGGCTTCCGCCGTACCGCCCTGCACCAGGTAGGCTGGTGGTCGGACGACATGGTGACCGAAGACATCGACATCAGCTGGCGCCTGCAGCGGGCGCACTGGGACATTCGCTACGAACCCAACGCACTGTGCTTCATCCTGATGCCGGAAACGCTGAAGGGGCTGTGGAGGCAGCGGCTGCGCTGGGCCCAGGGTGGCGTGGAGGTGATGCTGCGCCACGCCCGCTCGCTGCTGCACTGGAAGGAGCGGCGCATGTGGGGCGTACTGCTGGAGTACGTGCTGAGCGTGATCTGGGCTTACACCATGTTGTTCATCGTGGTGCTGTGGGCGCTGGGCAAGTTCATCGAACTGCCGCCGCAGCTGCATATCGCCAGCCTGCTGCCGGAATGGCACGGCGTGATCCTGGCCCTGGTCTGCCTGCTGCAGTTCGCCAGCAGCCTGATCATCGACCGTCGTTACGAAACACAGATTGGACGCAACTACTTCTGGGTCATCTGGTACCCGATGGCGTACTGGTTGATCAGCCTTTCCACCACCCTGGTGGCGTTGCCGAAAACCCTGCTGCGCCGTCGCAGCAAGCGCGCCACCTGGACCAGTCCCGATCGGGGGATCCGATGAACGCACAACGCCCGTCCAACCGCTTCGACTCGCGGATGATCCGCAAGCCGCATCGCCAACCACGCTTCCAGCGCACCGCCTGGGGCTTCGTCACACTCGCGTTCTGGGGGTTCTACTTCTACCTGTGGGCACCGTTGGTGACCCTGCTCTCGTGGCTGATCGGCGGGCAGATGGCCTGGCAGCAGCTGTACGAGCGCAAGAACCAGTTCGACCCCTATGTGCTGGTGGCGCTGCCGCTGATGCTGCTGTGTGCCAGCGTGCTGCTGATCGGCTGGGCCGAGTACAACCGCGCGCGCTTCCGCGGCCACGACCGGCGCCTGCCGCGGCCGCTGGCCAGCCTCAACGAAGTGGCCGCCGACCTGGGGGCCAGCACCGGGCTGGCCGAGCGCCTGCTCGGCTGCAAGGCCGCCACGCTGCACATGGACGATCACGCGCGGCCGATCGGCATCCGCCGCGAGGTGGTGTAACCCGACAACCCGGTGGGTGCCGACCCTGGTCGGCACTTGCTTTGGTAGATGCCGACCCTGGTCGGCACCGGGGTCTACCGCGAAGAGCATCCACGCACGGCGTGGATCTACGTGCGCGTCTGCCCTTCACCGCGCACGACGAACCGTTCGACGGTGAGTGCTTCCAGGCCCATCGGGCCGTAGGCGTGCAGGCGCGTGGTGGAAATACCGATCTCGCTGCCCAGGCCCAACTGCCCACCATCGGAAAAGCGCGATGAGGCATTCACCATCACCACCGCCGAACGCAGCGCGTTGACGAAGCGCTCGGCGTGGAGCGCGTCTTCGGTCGCAATCACTTCGGTATGGTCGGAGGTATAGCGGCGGATGTGCGCGATGGCCGCATCGAGGTCATCCACCACCCGCACGGCCAGCACCAGATCCAGGAACTCGGCGGCGTAATCCGCATCGGTGGCTGCGTTGCTACCCGGCAGCAACGGCTGCGCAGCCGCGTCGGCCCGCAGCTCCACGCCGCGCTCGCCGAGCGCCTGTGCCACGCGCGGCAGGAACGCTTCGGCCACATCGCGGTGCACCAGCAGGGTCTCCAGCGAATTGCAGGCCGACGGACGACTGCACTTTCCGTCCACCAGCAGATCGATGGCTTTGCCGAGGTCGGCGCTGGCATCCACGAACAGGTGGCAGACACCCTTGTAGTGCTTGATCACCGGCACCCGCGCATGTTCGGCAACGAAGCGGATCAGGCCTTCGCCGCCGCGCGGAATCGCCAGATCGATCAGTTCATGCAGCTGCAGCAGTTCCAGCATCGCTTCTCGGCGCAGGTCGGTCAGCACGGTCACCGCCGCCGGTGGCACGCCATTGGCCTTGAGCGCGCCTGCCAACGCCTGGGCGATGGCTGTGTTGGAATGGATCGCTTCGGAGCCACCGCGCAGGATCACACCATTGCCGGCCTTCAGGCACAGCGCAGCCGCTTCGGCGGTCACGTTCGGGCGCGCCTCATAGATCATTGCGATCACACCCAGCGGCACGCGTACCTTCTGCACGCGGATGCCGTTTGGACGCACATCGTCGCGGGTGATCTGGCCGACGGGATCGGGCAGCGCGGCGACCTCACGCACGGCTTCGGCCATCGCGAACAGGCGTGCCGGGTCCAGCGCCAGGCGGTCGAGCATGGCGCTGCCAACGCCCTTGTCGCGCGCGGCGGCGAGGTCACGTGCATTACCGGCAAGGATCAGCCCGGCATTCACTTCCAGCGCCTGTGCCATGGCCAGCAGCAGCGTGCGGCGGGCCGCACTGTCGAGGCCGGCAACGTTCTGGGCCGCGTCACGGCAGGCACGCGCCTGCGTTTCGATGTCGCTCATCGGGGAGTCCTTCAAACCGGTCATGGCAGCACCAGATCGTCGCGATGGACGACGCTGCCGCCGTAGTTGTAGCCCAGCACGGCCTCGATGTCGCGCGAATGGCGGCCGGCGATCCGGCGCACATCATCGGCCGCGTACTGGCTGACGCCGCGCGCGACGCAGACACGGCCCTGCGGCGCGTTCCAGCACACCTGCACCATGTCGCCACGGCGGAACGCGCCCTCCGCGCCGGTGATGCCACCGGGCAGCAGCGAGGCGCCCTTCTCGCGCATGGCCTGCGCCGCGCCGGCATCGATCACGATCGCGCCCTCGACCAGCGGCGCGTGCCGCAGCCAGTGCTTGCGTGCGGCCTCGCGGCTGCGTGCGGCGTGGATACGGGTACCGAACAGGCGATCCTGCGCCAGCGCGCGCACCACGTCGCCACTGCGGCCATTGAACAGATAGGTTTCTATGCCGAGGCGACCGGCCTTCGCCGCCGCCTCCAGCTTGGTGCGCATGCCGCCGGTACCAGCGCGCGAGCCGGCGCCACCGGCCATCGCCAGCACCTCGTCACTCAGTTCCGGCACGTCGTGCAACGGCCGCGCGTCGGCCACGGTGCGCGGGTCGGCGCTGTACAGGCCGTCGATGTCAGTGGCGATGAACAGTGCGTCGGCATCGACCAGCGCCGCCACGGTCGCGGCCAGGTTGTCGTTGTCGCCGAGCTTGAGCTCGTCCACCGACACGGTGTCGTTCTCGTTGACCACCGGCAACGCACCCAGCCGCAGCAGTTCGTTGAGGGTAGCGCGTGCGTTGAGGTAGCGGCGGCGGTTGCGCAGGTCGTCGTGGGTCAGCAGCACCTGCGCCACCGGGCGCTCGAAGAAGCGCTGCCAGAGCCCGATCAGCTGGGCCTGGCCGAGCGCGGCCAGCGCCTGCCGCGCCGCCATCGCCGCGCCGGGCTCATCGGCCCGCGGCAGGATCGCGCGCCCGGCAGCGACCGCGCCGGACGATACGATCACCACCTCACGCCCGGCCAGTACATTGGCCGAGACGAACTGTGCCAGGCCCAGCGCGTGGCGTGGCGACAGGCCGCCGCCATCGGCTGCCAGCAGGCTGCTGCCGACCTTCAGCACTGCACGCCGCCATGGTGGCAGCGCTTGTTCGGGGAACGGCGAGGCGACGTGGGCAGCGTGCTGGATCATCGGTCAGGCTCTCAGCGAGTGTTCCATTCGTGCACGGTCAGGTCGGAGGCCTGCATCGTCACCAGCGGATCGGTGGCGACGATGGCCTGTGCCTGCGCCAGGCTGTCCACGTTGCACAGCACATAGGCGCCACCGCTGCCATCGGCGAAGCCGCCGGTCAGCTGCAGCTTTCCCTGCGCCTGCAACGCATCGAGGAAGTCACGATGCGGCTGCACGGCGGCGGCATTGAAACCGGGCCGGCGCATGGCCAACACCAGGTAGACCGTGCCCGCCATCAGGACAGCGCCTGCCAGCGCGCGCGCAGTTCATCCAGGCGCAGGTCGGCTGCCGAACCCGGCGACACGCGAGCGGCCAGGCTGCCTTCCGGCGTGCGCCCCTGCCCTGCACTGTCGGCACCGGCCGCAGCGGCCTTGTAGGCCTCGCGGAACGGCACACCAGCCACGGCCGCTTCCACGGCAACGTCGGTGGCATACATGCCCGAGTCGATCGCTGCGCGCAGCCTGTCGTCACGCCACTCCAGATTGGCCAGCAGCGCCGGCAGCAGCTCCAGCGCCGCCAGGCCACGGCCGAAGCCATGGAAGATGGCGCCCTTGGACGACTGCAGGTCGCGATGGTAGCCCGACGGCAGCGACAGCAGCTGCTCGATCTCGGTGCGCGCGGCGGCGACGCTGGCATGGGTGGCGCGCATCAGCTCGATCACATCCGGGTTGCGCTTGTTGGGCATGATCGAGCTGCCGGTGGTGTACTGCGCCGGCAGTGCGACGAAGCCGAACTCGGCGCTGGTGAACAGCGACAGGTCCCAGGCAATGCGGCGCAGGTCCAGCGTGGCACCACCCAGTGCTTCCAGCGCGGCCAGCTCGAACTTGCCCCGCGACAGCTGCGCGTAGATCGGCGAGATCTGCATGCGCGCGAAACCGAGCGCAGCCGTGGTGTGTTCGCGGTCCAGCGGCAGATTGACGCCATAACCGGCGGCGGTGCCCAGCGGGTTGGCATCGATCAGTGCATGGGTGTCACGGGCGCGGATGGCATTGTCGATGAAGGCCTCGGACCAGCCCGCCCACCACATGCCGGCCGAGGACACCACGGCACGCTGGATGTGGGTATAGCCGGGTATCGGCAGGTCCTTCTCGGCCTGCGCACGGTCCAGCGCGACCTTGGCCACTTCGGCGCTGAGCTGCGCCACGCGCTGCAGCTTCTCTTTCAGCCACAGGCGGGTGGCCACCAGGATCTGGTCGTTGCGGCTGCGGCCGGTGTGGATCTTGCGGCCGGCGTCGCCGAGGCGTTCGGTCAACCGCGCTTCGATCGCCGAGTGGCCATCCTCGTACTGCGTATCCAGCACGAAGCGGCCTTCGCGGAAGTCCTGCGCCAGGATCTCCAGTTCGCGCAGCAGGCCTTCCAGCTCGTCGGCGCTGAGGATGCCGATGTGCTGCAGGCCCTGTGCATGCGCGGCGCTGGCGGCGATGTCGTGCAGGAAGAATTCGCGATCGAGGATCACGTCGTCGCCGGCGAGGAAGGTCTGGATCTGGGCGTCGACGGCGACGCCGGGCTTCTGCCAAAGAAGGTCTGCCATGGGGGCTCCGGAATACGTGTTCAGTGCGGGATCGACGTCAGTTCGTCGATGCCCAGCGCGAGGTTGAGGTTCTGCATGGCCTGGGTGGCCGCGCCCTTGAGCAGGTTGTCCAGGGTCGCCACCACCACGACCCGCTTGCCGCCCGGGGCCAAGGTGAAGCCACCGACCTGGGCACCGTGGCGACCGGCAATGCGGCTGACCCACGGCGCTTCATCCACCACTTCGATCAAGGGTTCGCCGGAATAGGCCTGCTGGAAGCGCTCGACGATCTGCTCGCGGGTCTGCACCCGGTTCAGCCACAGATTGGCGGTGAGCGTGATGCCACGGAAATGCGGCGCGACGTGCGGCATGAACTCGACCGCCACGCCCAGCTGCACGGACACTTCGCGCTCGTGCACGTGGTTGGTCAGCGCATACGGCATCAGGTTGTCGGCCAGCAGTTCAACGTTGTTCTTGTCCGACGGCGTGGTACCGGCACCGGAGTAGCCGGAGACACCGAAGCACTGCGGCGGACCGGCCAGCAGGTCCAGCAGCGGATGCACCGCCAGCTGCATTGCCGTGGCATAGCAGCCCGGGTTGCTGATGTGCTTCTGGCCGTTGTAGCGGCCGCGGGTCAGCTCCGGCAGGCCGTAGTACCAGCTGTTGTCGAAGCGGTAGTCGGCCGAGAGATCGACGATGACAGTGTCCGGCTTCGCGGTTTCAAGCGCGGCCACGAACGGCGCGGCCAGGCCATTGGGCAGGGCCAGGATCACCGCATCCACGCCCTTGGCGGCCACCGCGTCGGCGTCCAGGTTCTCGTACTGCAGGTCACCCTGGAATTCCGGATGGTGATCGGACAGGCGCTGCCCGGCGCGCTCGCGCGAGGAGACGAAAGCCAGTTTCAGCCGCGGATGGGCGGCCACCAGCTTGATCAGCTCGGCACCGGTATGGCCGCGGGCACCGACGATACCCAGGGTGAAAGTCGAATCGTTCATGCGTGACTGTCCAGGCGGTACTGCAGGTGGCGCTTCACGCCCTGCCATTCCGCATCGATGATGGAGAAGATGACGGTGTCGCGCGGCGTGCCGTCGGCATGCCGCTTGTGGTTGCGCAGCACGCCGTCCTGCTTGGCGCCGAGGCGGGCGATGGCGGTACGCGAAGTGACGTTGAACCAGCTGGTTTCCAGCACCACGCTGATGCAGCCCATGGCCTCGAAGGCGTGCTGCAGCAGCAACAGCTTGGCTTCGGTGTTGGCGCCGGTGCGCTGCACACGCGGCGCATACCAGGTGTAGCCGAGACTGAGCTTGGGCACGCCGGCATCCATGTCGTAGAAGCGCGTGCTGCCGATGATCTCACCCGCCGCATCGCGGATCACGAAGGGCAGCACCTTGCCTTCAGCCTGCGCCTTCAGCGCGGCCTGCACATAGTGCTCGACCCGCTGCGGTGACGGCACCTGGGTGTACCAGAGCTGGTCCAGGCCGCTGCCTTCAAGCGCATCGCGCAGGCCCGGCACGTGCTCCATCTGCAGCGGCTGCAGGGTTACGTGCTGGCCGCGCAGGGTGGGAACCGTGTTCCAGGCATCGAGGTTGCTCATCACTCAGCCCCGCAGGCTCGGGGTGCGCTGCGCGCAATGATCGACATAGGTCTTGATCCGGTCGATGCCATCGGCACCGAACCAGAACACCTTCCACTGATCCTGCTTGTAGCAGCCATCGGACTCGGCGTAGTAGAAGTGATTGATCGGGTTGCCGTGGCGCGAGCGCCAGAACAGCTGCGGGGTTTCCTCCAGCATCACGTTCCATACTGCGCGGCCCAGGCCCTCGCCCTGCGCGTCGTCGAGCACGGCGAACTTGTCCAGGTACACGCCCTCTGCCTCGTCGGTGAGGATCACCGCGGTGCGGTAGTTCTCGCTGACATAGGCACGCAACAGTTTGGTCTTCTCGAAGTAGTCCGGCACCAGGGTGCGGCCGAAACTGGATTCGATCAGGCCCTTCAGGCGCGGCAGGTCCAGTTCGTCCCAGGCGGTGGCGCGCAGTACTTTCTCGCCCTTGCGTACCAGCGTGCCCGAGCCCTTGTGGGTGAACAGTTCCTTGGCCAGGTCGGCCGGACGGGTGATCGACACCGACGATTCCAGCGGCAGGCGATCAAGCAGATCCTTGATCTGTTCGATCTTCACCTTCATGCCGCCGTGGATCCACGGCTGCGCGATCAGGTGGTCGTACTCGGTGGACAGGTTGATCGAATCGATCACATTGCCCTGCTCGTCCAGCAGGCCGCCGGTGCCGGTCAGGAAGATGATCTTGTACGGCTGCAGCTCCTGCACCAGCTCGTTGGCGGCGAAGTCGGCGTTGACGTTGAGGATCTGGCCGCCGGCGGTTTCACCCAGGCTGGTGATGACCGGGATCGAGCCGGCGCGCAGGCTGGCCTCGATTGGCGCCAGGTTGACCTTCTTCACCTCGCCGACCAGGCCGTAGGTGTCCACGTCCAGGTACTCGGCCTCGAACACACCACCGGTGATCGAGGTGGCGCGCGCGCCGTTCTGCTGCAGCGCCTCGACCAGGCGCAGGTTGGACTGCTGGAACACCCGGCGCACGATCGCCAGCGCTTCCGGCGAGGTCACGCGCAGGCCGTTCACGGTCTGCTTCTCGATGCCAGCGGCCGACAGCTCGGCATCCAGCTGCGGGCCGGCGCCGTGCAGCACGATCGGGGTCAGACCGACCTCCTGCAGGAACGACAGCGAGGAGGTCAGCGCGTCGAGGTCGTCGCGCAGCACCGCGCCGCCGACCTTGACCACGGCGAAGCGCTTGGCATCCAGCTGCGAAAAGCGCTTGAGGTACTGGCTGATCTCCTTCGCGCTGGCCATGCTGGAAAGCAGGCGCACGATGGTCTGGCGGGTCTGGCGGTGGGGCTGGAGGGCAGGAGACATTTCGGTTTCGTCGGAAAGGGAAGAATCAGGCGCCGGCGGCGATGATGCGGTGCACGGCGTCGGTGTAGCGCTGCAGCTGCTCCAGCGTCACGAACTCGTCGGCGGTGTGGGCCTGGGCGATGTCGCCCGGGCCGAACACCAGCGTGGTGTAGCCACCGGCCGAGAACAGCGAGGCCTCGGTCCAGAAGTCCACCGCGTTGCCGATCGGCAGGTCCAGCGCATCGGCCACGTCGCGCGCCAGCAGGCGGCGGTTCTCGGCTTCGGCGATGTCACCGGCCGGCAGGCTGGGGCCACGGAAGGTTTCGGTGAACAGTGCCGCCTGCGGCTCGGCGAAGCCGGCAAAGGTCGCCAGCAACGCATCGATATCCATCGACGGCAGCGGACGGAAACCGAAGCGCACTTCGGCAGCGGGCGCGATCATGTTGGCCTTGATGCCACCTTCGACGCGACCGATGTTGAAGCGCAGGCCGGTCAGCCCGCCGAAGCGCGCCGACGCCAGCGATTCCACGTGGTCCAGCGCGCGGTTGCCCCAGCGCATGGCCTGATGCAGCGCGCTGGCGGCTGCATCCTGCTTGCCCGAGGCATGCCCCGCGCGGCCAGCGAACTGCATCAGCACCGAGCTGATGCCACGGTGCGCCAGCACCGCCTCGCTCATGGTCGGCTCGGCCACCAGCACCGCTTCATACGGCAGGCCACGGGCCAGGAACGCAGCGATGCAGCGCGGATCGTTGGCTTCTTCATCGCTGGAGAACAGGAAGGCTGCGTCACCGTCGCTGGCATTGGCTGCGGCCACCAGTGCGGCGGCCGCGCCCTTGATGTCACACACGCCCAGACCGACCACGCGGTCGTCCAGGCGGCGCATCACGTGCGGGTCGGCACTCCAGTGCGGCGAATCCGGCACGGTATCCAGGTGTACGTTGAACAGGTACTTCGGCGTCCCGCGCACGGCGTACAGGCTGACCGCACCGGCGCCGTGGTCGATCACCTCGACGTTGAAGCCGGGCAGGTTCGCGCGCAGGTAATCGAAGATGCCACCGGTGGTGATCGCACGCGGCGGGTTGCGGGTGTCGAAGGACACCAGCGCCTGCAGGTGATCGAGCGTCTGTTCAAGCATGAATCAACAATCCTGTGGAATTCCGCCGGGCATGGCCCGGCGCTACCGGAATGCGTCTGGTGGAGAGCCCCCTTCTTGTTGAAGGGGGCGCGCCAACGGCGCAGGGTTGAGGTGGAATGCGTGGTCAACCGCTCAGCGGTTGACTTGCGCGTAAAGCGTCGAGCTCATGCCGAACAGCTTGATGAAGCCCTCGGCCTCTTCCACGCCCCAGTCGGCCGACTGCGCGTAGGTGGCACCCTTGGTGTTGAGCAGGTGCGGCGACTTCACCGCCACTGCATCGACGCGGCCACCACGGGTCTCCAGCACCACTTCACCGTTGACCTTGGCCTGCGAGGACTTCAGGAACGCTTCGATGTCGGTCTTCAGCGGGTCGTGGTAGAAGCCTTCGTACACCAGCTCCACCCACTTGCGCGCCACATCCGGCTTGAAGCGGTTCTGCTGCTTGGTCAGCACCGCATCTTCCAGCGCGCGGTGTGCGGCCAGCAGCGAGACCAGGCCCGGTGCCTCGAACACGATGCGGCCCTTCAGGCCGATCACGGTATCGCCGGTGTAGACGCCGCGGCCAACGCCGTACGGGGCGAACAGCTTGTTGAGCTGGGCCAGGATCTGGTCGCCCGGCAGCGCCTTGCCGTTCAGTTCAACCGCTTCGCCTTCGACGAACTTCAGGGTGACCGTCAGCGCCTGCTCCGGCCACTCGCTGCGCGGTGCGCACCAGCCACGGGCGCCCTCGCCCGGGGCTTCCCAGCGGTCGATCTCGCCGCCGGACATGGTCAGGCCCAGCAGGTTCTCGTTGATGGTGTAGGCCTGCTGCTTGGCGCGCACGCCGAAGCCGCGCTCTTCCAGGTACTTCTGCTCGTAGGCGCGGGTCTGGGTGTGTTCCTTCTGGATCTCGCGGATCGGCGCGATGATCTGGTAGTCGCCCAGTGCCTTCACGGCCAGGTCGAAGCGGACCTGGTCGTTGCCCATGCCGGTGCAGCCGTGGGCGATGATGTGGGTGCCCAGTTCGGCGGCACGCTTCAGCGCCGCATCGACGATCAGGTAACGGTCCGACACCAGCAGCGGGTACTGGCCCTGGTAGCCTTCACCGGCCCACACGAACGGCTTGACGAAGCCTTCCCAGATGGCCGGGCCACCGTTGACGGTAACGTGGCTGGTCACGCCCAGCTCGGCGGCGCGCTTTTCGATGAAATCGCGCTCTTCATCATCCACGCCGCCGGTGTCGGCGAACACGGTGTGCACGTTGTAGCCACGCTCCTGCAGGTACGGCACGCAGAAGCTGGTATCCAGGCCGCCGGAGAAGGCGAGAACGACGTCTTTGTTGCTCATGGGGAGGGTATGTCCTGGTAGCGCCGGGCCGTGCCCGGCGGAAATGATTGAATCGGAAAAAATCAGCGCCCGGCAACCGCGGCCATGATCGCCTTCTGCACGTGCAGGCGGTTCTCGGCTTCGTTGATGGCGATGCACTGCGGCGAATCCATCACGCCATCGGTGGCCTTCACGTTCCGGCGCAGCGGCAGGCAGTGGCTGAACACACCGTTGTTGGTCAGCGCCATCTTCCGCTCGTCCACGATGAAGTGCCTGAACTGGTCGCGGATCGGCTTTTCCGGCTCCCAGTTGCCGAAGAACGGCAGCGCCCCCCAGCTCTTGGCGTAGACCACGTCGGCGCCGGCGTAGGCGCTGTCGATGTCATGGCTGATCTTCAGCGAACCGCCGCTCTCGGCCACGTTCTGCTCGGCCCAGCCCATGTAGCGGTCATCCAGGATGTAGTCGGCGGTCGGGCACAGCACGGTCACGTCCATCCCCATGCGCGTGGCGATGGTCAGCGCCGAGTTGGCCACGGCGGTGTTCAGCGGCTTGGGGTGGTAGGTCCAGGTCAGCACGTACTTCTTGCCACGCAGGTCCTGGGTGCCGAAGTGCTCCTGCAGGGCCATCACGTGCGCCAGTTCCTGGCACGGGTGGGTGATGGTCTCCATGTTGATGACCGGCACCGGCGAGTACTTGGCGAAGCTGTTGAGGACGATGTCCTGGCGGTCGTAGGCCCAGTCGATGAACTTGGGGAACGCGCGCACGGCGATGATGTCGCAGTAACGGCCCAGCACCTTGGCCACTTCAGCGATGTGCTCTTCGGTATCGCCGTCCATCACCGTGCCGAGGTTGAACTCGATCGGCCACGCATCCTTGCCCGGCTGCAGCACCACCGCGTGGGCGCCGAGCTGGAACGCGCCCAGTTCGAAGCTGGTGCGGGTGCGCATGGACGGATTGAAGAACACCAGCGCGATCGACTTGCCCTTGAGCTGGTCGCCGAGCTTGTTGCGCTTGAACAGCGCGGCCTGGGTCAGCAGCGCGTCGAGATCGCTGCGGCTCCAGTCCTGGGTGTTCAGGAAGTGCTTGGGGGACATCATCTTTCCTTGCGTGGCGGCGCCGGGTTCGACGCGGTGGAAGGGAAAACAGGAAGCAAAGGTGGAACGAAAAGGTTGCAGTTGCAGCTTTCAGAACGCAGAAACGAAAAAACCCAGCCGGGCGGCTGGGTTTTTTTCGGACGAACAGCAAAAAGCTCCGGTTACCCAGCGAGGATGTGGGGTTCCGGTCGACGCGCACGCGAGGTCATGCCGGACGCCTGTCGGGCTGCGCTGCTGTCGTGCTGGAAGTCGATGAGCTTCATGGTCAACCATCTTTGCATGCGGCCGGGGCCGACGCAAGGGGCCGGGGTCGCAGAATCAGGGATTGCCCGTGGCGCCCTGCTCGGGGCCGACCCAAGGGGTGATAGACACCCGGATCTTGAGCCGGTTGCCGGGGTCTTCCGGCAGCCGTGAGCGGTACTTGGTGCCCTTGTAGACGTAATCCACGTCGTAGGCGATGGGCCTGCGGAATTCACGCCCCACCGGCACGATACGGCAGTCACGGGTCAGCATCGGGCCATTGTTGGCCGGTGCCGGCGCCGGGGCGGGTGACTCGGCGGCGGTGTCCTCGGAGACCTCTTCATCGCTGCGCTTGAACATCGAGCGCACCGAGTCCCAGAAGCGGCTGATCCGGCCCTTGTCCTCAACCGGCTCCTCGCCGGTGACATTGACCGGCGCCAGGGTCCGGGTCGAGACCGGCTCGCAGTGTTCTTCGGTGCGGGTCGCGCGCAGGGTCTGGAACACGGGCTCGACGTTCAGCACCTGCGCGTAGTCGAACTTCACGTTCTCCACGATCACCACCCGGTTGCGGGGCTCGGCCTCCTGCGCCTGGGCCACGGCGGCCAGCGCCGACAGGCAGGCCAGGGTCAGCAACGCGGTGGATTTCATTGGCGAAGGGAGCAAGGACACGGCAATAGTGTAGGCAGTGGCGAGCGCAAGGGGCTGAACATTACCCGTCCACGCTGCTCCTGCCCACCCCACCTTGGATGGCCCCGGCGTCCACCGGTGGCAGGCGGTGCCCCCAAAGGGGGCCGACACGTTCTAAAATCACAGGCTTGTCCCCCAGCCACAGCCCCATGACCCTGCGCCTGCACAACAACCTGACTCGCCAGCTCGAACCGTTCATCCCGCTCGACCCGGCCTGTCCGACCCTGTATGTGTGCGGCCCCACGGTCTACAACTACGTGCACATCGGCAACGCCCGTGGCCCGGTGGTGTTCGGCGTGCTGGCCGACCTGCTGCGGCGCCGTTTCGGTGGCCTGCGCTACGCGCGCAACATCACCGACGTGGACGACAAGATCAACACCGCCGCGCGCGAGCAGGGGGTGCCGATCAGCACCATCACCGACAGGTTCGCTGCCGCCTACCGTGAAGACATGGCCGCCCTGGGCGTGGTGCCGCCGGACATCGAACCGGAAGTGACGGCGCACATGCCGCAGATCGTCACCATGATCGAGCAGCTGATCGCCAACGGCCATGCCTATGCCGCCGAGGGCCATGTGCTGTTCGCGGTGGCCAGCTTCGACGGCTACGGCAAGCTCTCGCGCCGCGACCCGGAAGAGATGCTGGCCGGCGCCCGTGTCGATGTCGCCCCCTACAAGCGCGATCCCGGCGATTTCGTGCTGTGGAAGCCGTCCAGCGACGACCTGCCCGGCTGGGAATCGCCGTGGGGCCGTGGCCGCCCGGGCTGGCACATCGAATGCTCGGCGATGGCCGCCGCCCATCTGGGCGAGACCATCGACATCCATGCCGGCGGCGTCGACCTGCAGTTCCCGCACCACGAGAACGAGATCGCGCAGAGCGAATGCGCCCACGGCGGCAAGATCTTCGCCCGTTTCTGGCTGCACAACGGCATGCTCAACTTCGGCGGCGCCAAGATGAGCAAGTCGCTGGGCAACATCGAGCGCGTGCACGACCTGGTGCGCCAGCATCCGCCGGAAGCCCTGCGCCTGGCGCTGCTGTCGGCCCACTACCGGCAGCCGCTGGACTGGTCCGATGGCCTGATCGAGCAGTCGGTGCGCACCTTGGATCGCCTGTACGGCACCCTGCGCGAACTGGCGTCGGTCGACGCGGTCGTGGCGATCCCGGCCACGGTCGAGGCGACCCTGGATGACGACCTGAACACCCCGCAGGCGCTGGCCGAAGTGGCCCGCATCGCTGCCGATGCACGCCGAGCCACCGACCCGGCCGAACAGGCGCGCCTGAAGGGCGAGCTGCTCGGTGCCGGCTTGGCCCTGGGCCTGCTGCAGGCCGATCCGGCGCAATGGTTCGGTACCGCTGCGGGCGATGACGGCGACGATGCCCGTATCCAGGGCCTGATCGACGAGCGTGCCGCTGCCAAGAAGGCCCGCGACTTCGCCCGTTCCGACACCATCCGCGACCAGCTGGCCGCCGAAGGCATCGTGCTGGAAGATACCCCGCAGGGCGTGCGCTGGTCGCGCAAGCGCGGCTGACCTGCCCTGCCCCGTGGCCGGTACGCCGGCCACGCCCCACCGTAGAGACTGTTGTGACCGACTCCCCGTTCCCGCTTGAACCCACCGCCGCCGAGGCACAGACCGCCATCGCCGAGGAATTCGGCTTCTTCGGCGACTGGTCCGAGCGCTACCAGTACCTGATCGACCTCGGCCGCAAGCTGCCGGCCTTCCCGGAAGAATGGAAGACCGAAGAGCATCGCCTGCTCGGCTGCCAGTCGATGGTCTGGATCGTGCCGGAAGGCAATGCGCAGTCGCTGCGCTTCCATGCCATCAGTGATTCGGCCATCGTCTCCGGCCTGATCTTCCTGGCGCTGCGCGTGTACTCCGGGCGCTCGGCGCAGGAGATCCTGGCCACCGAACCGAGCTATATCCAGGACATCGGCCTGGCCCGCCACCTGTCTCCGACCCGCAGCAATGGTGTGGCAGCGATGCTGGCCTTCATCCGCGAGACCGCGCAGGCCCAGCTGCAGCGCGATCCGTCGTGAGCGAGCCTGCCACAGCCGAGGACACCGCGCTGGGCCTGCTGTCCCGACCCGGCTTCGCCAAGCTGCTGGCCTACCGCATCTTCGCGATGCTGTCCTACCAGGTGGTGGCAGTCACCGTCGGCTGGCACATCTACGAAGTCACCCGCAATCCGTTCTCGCTGGGCCTGATCGGCCTGGCCGAGGTGCTGCCGTTCTTCTGCGTGGCGCCATTCGCCGGCTACCTGGTCGACCATCTGCCGCGGCGTCGGTTGGGCATGGCGGCCTGTTCCGGGCTGATCGCCACCGCGCTGGTACTGACCAGCGTGGCCAAGGGCTGGCTGCCGTTTGAAGGCGTGTGGCCCATCTATGCAGCCATCGCCCTGACCGGCATGGTCCGCGCCTTCCTGTCGCCGATCTACAACGCGCTGTTCGCCCGCGTGCTGGCCCGCGATCAGTTCGCGCGCGGCGCAGGCCTCGGCGCGGTGGTGTTCCAGGCCGGCATGGTGGCTGGTCCGGCACTGGGTGGCGTGCTGGTCGGCTTCGGCGGCAAGGGCCTCTCCTACGCGGTGGCTACGGCCTTTGCGCTGGTGGCGATGGCCTGCCTGGCTACATTGAAGGTGGAAGAACCGGTGCACACCGGTCCCGCCGCGCCGATCTTCAAGAGCATCGCCGAAGGCGCGCGCTTCGTGGTCGGCAACCGGATCATGGTCGGGGCGATGGCGCTGGACATGTTCTCGGTCCTGCTCGGCGGCGTGGTGGCGATGCTGCCGGCGTTCCTGCACGAAATCCTGCACCACGGCCCGGAAGGCCTGGGCATCCTGCGCGCGATGCCGGCGCTCGGTTCGGTGTGCGTGGGCCTGTGGCTGGCCCGCCACCCGCTGCACCGCAATGCCGGCCGCGTACTGCTGTTCGCGGTGGCCGGTTTCGGCCTGTGCGTGATCGGCTTCGGCCTGTCGCAGCACTTCTGGCTGTCGGCGCTGATCCTGCTGTTCTACGGGGCCTTCGATGGCGTCTCGGTGGTGATCCGATCGACCATCCTGCAGTTGGCCACGCCGGAAGAAATGCGCGGACGGGTGTCGTCAATCAACGGCATCTTCATCAGTTCGTCCAACGAGCTGGGCGCGTTCTATGCAGGCACGATGGCCAAGCTGCTCGGCCTGGTGCCGGCCGTGGTGCTGGGTGGGTTCGCGGTGCTGAGCGTGGCCGGGATCACGGCGTGGAAGAACCCGACGCTGCGGAAACTGAATCTTCGCGACCTGCAGTGACGCTGCTAACAGCGGATTCGGCGGCGCCGGGTGTTTGGCTGGGGCCGTTGCTCTCCCTCGATGATTGGGCTTGTCACTTTCTTTTCGCGAAAAGAAAGTAACCAAAGAAGCGCTCCGCCATCCGCGAGCCGGCGCTGCGCGCCGGTGCCCTGTGCTCCTCGGTGAATCAGGGGACGGCGCCGAACTCGCTGCGCTCAAACAGCGGCGCCTCTTCGCCCCTGATTCCCCTGCGGTGCTCGGCTCGCTACAAGGCGGACTCAACAGCCGCGAGCGCACGCATGACCGCTCCTGTCGGCCTGAGCCGAGCGTGGGCTCGGCTCTACATCGGCCGCGCACGCAGGAAACCGTCGAGAGCCTGCGGGTGGGTCCGGGCGGGACCGTCCGCGGCATGGATGCCGCGGCCGAGCTTACAGGGATGTACTTGCAGCGTGTCCTGCCCGGACCCACCCGCAGGCTCCACCCGATACCCGGAAGGCGCTGCTCTACACAGTCAACTCGAACCCAACAAAAAACCCGGCCGAGGCCGGGTTTTTCGCATGACCATACAACGAGCAGGAATCAGTCGCCCTGCTGCTTCTGCAGGTGCTCCCAACGCTCCTGGGCGTCGATGGTGCGCTCGGCGGTCAGGCGCGCTTCGAGGCGCTCCAGGCCGATTTCTTCACCGGTGTCGACGCAGTAACCGTAGTCGCCCGCTTCCAGGCGCTTCAGGGTGCTGTCGATCTTGCCGATCAGCTTGCGGTAGCGGTCGCGGGTACGCAGTTCCAGCGAGTTCTCGGTCTCGCGGGTCGCGCGCTCGGCTTCGTCGCCGATGTCACGCACTTCCTCACGAAGATTCTCGATGGTCTGCTTGGACTCTTCCACCAGGTCCGCGCGCCAGTTCTGCAGACGCTGACGGAAGTACTCCTGCTGCAGCGGGCTCATGTATTCCTCTTCCGAGGACGGCTTGTAGCCAGTCGGCAGGATCGGGCGGCCGGTGGCCTCGTCGGTCTTGTACTCGACCACCTTGTACTTGCTGCGCGGGGCCGGTGCAGCCGAGCGGGCGGCGACGGCCACGGCAACCTTGCCGACAGGGCGCGACACGGTCTTCGGGGCGGAATCGGATTTCACGGCGGTTTTGGCAGGCGATTTCGAAACGGGCACGGGATTCTTGGATTGCGGGGCCTTCGAAGCGGCAGGAGCGGCGGCCGGGGCCGGCTTGGAAGCCGGTTGGGCTGCTGCCACTGCCACGGTCTTGACCGGGACAGGCTTGGCCGGAGCCGGCTTGGCAGCAGGCTTCGGTGCGGACTTCACTACTGGGGCCGGGGCCGGCTTCACGGCCGGCACGGCAACATTCTTGGCAACCTTCTTTACAGCGGCAGGCGTGGCAACCGGTTTAGCCGCAGCGACCTTCTTTGCCGCGGGCTTGGCGACCGGCTTGGCTGCAGCCTTCTTCACCACCGCCTTCGGCGCCGGCTTGGCTACGGCCTTCTTCGCCACCGGCTTGGCGGCGGCCTTCTTCACCGGCGCGGCCTTGCTGGCGGCCTTCTTCATCACCGGCGCCCTCTTGCTGGCAGCGGCAGGCTTGGCCTTGGCGGGCGCAGCAGCCTTCTTCGCCACCGGCTTGGTTGCCTTGACCGGCGTTTTCTTTGCGGTGGCCTTCCTGGCCGCCGGTTGCGAGGACGCTGCCTTGGTCGCCGGCTTGCTGGCCGGTTTCTTGGCAACGGGCTTTGCCGCCAACTTCTTCACAACAGGCTTGGCGGTTTTCTTGGCGGCCGTTGCGGCCTTCTTTGCAGTTTTTTTAGCAGCCACGAAACGCTCTTCCTTGGATTCCCCGGGGCCCGGGAAAGCGGGCCTTTATAGCCTACCCGACCCGCAGCAGCAACCTCGACCCCCTGCTCCATTCAGTCCTGGAGTCAAGGCGCCCTTGGAGGCAGTCCGACGAACACGGACCGCCTTGCGCGGTACGGAACCTGGCCAGCACCCGAAGGTGCTGGTACCGGTCGCAGGCCATCGGCGACATGCGACCAACGGCCCATCCTGCACAAATGCGGCCTTCATGCCAACTGGCATAAGATGACTGGGTGATCTCGCGCCTGCTCATTGCCCTGCTGCGCTTCTACAAGCGCTTCATCAGCCCCCTGCTGGGGCCACGCTGCCGTTTCGTGCCGAGCTGTTCTGAATACGCGATGGAAGCCATCTCGCGGCACGGCCCGCTGCGCGGCAGCTGGCTGGCTGCGCGCCGGCTGGGCCGCTGCCACCCGTTCCACCCCGGCGGCTTCGACCCGGTGCCCGAATCCAACCACGCTCCCTCTTGCCGTTGCACAGGAAAACACTGACATGTCCTCCACCCTCATCACCAACGCCCGGATGGTCAACGAAGGCCGCACCTTCGACGGCGACCTGCGCATCGAGAACGGCCGCATCGCGCAGATCGGCAATGGGCTGGCGCCGCGCGACGGCGAGCAGGTGGTGGACGCGGCCGGGCGCTGGCTGCTGCCCGGCATGATCGATGACCAGGTGCACTTCCGCGAACCGGGCCTGACCCACAAGGGCGACATTGCCAGCGAGTCGGCCGCCGCCGTGGCCGGTGGCCTGACCAGCTTCATGGACATGCCCAACACCAACCCGCCGACGCTGGATTCGACCATCCTGGAAGCCAAGTACGAACTCGCGCGCGGCCGCGCCTGGGCCAACTACGGCTTCTACCACGGCGCCAGCAATGACAACCTGGACGCGATCCGTGCGCTGGACCCGAAGAAGGCCCCGGGCGTGAAGGTGTTCATGGGCGCCTCTACCGGCAACATGCTGGTGGACAACCCGGAAACGCTGGATGCGATCTTCCGCGAATGCCCGACCCCGATCATCACGCACTGCGAAGACACGCCGATGATCGATGCCAACCTGAAGGCCTTCCAGGAAAAGTACGGCGACGCGCTGACCCCGGACATGCATCCGGATATCCGTTCGCGCGAGGCCTGCATCAAGTCGACCCGCCTGGCGATGTCGCTGGCGCGCAAGCACGGCACCCGCCTGCATGTACTGCACATCTCCACCGCCGACGAGCTGGCGCTGTTCGAAAAGGGTCCACTGATCCGCGCCGACGGCAGCCGCAAGCAGATCACTGCCGAAACCTGCGTGCACTTCCTGCACTTCGCGCGCCCGGACTATGCGACCAAGGGCAACCTGATCAAGTGCAACCCGGCGATCAAGGAAGTGTCCGACCGCGAAGCAATCACCGCTGCGCTGGCCGACGACGTGCTGGACGTGCTGGCCACCGACCACGCCCCGCACACCTGGGAAGAGAAGCAGAAGCCCTACGCGCAGGCGCCGTCGGGCCTGCCGCTGGTGCAGTACGCGCTGGTGGCCGCGCTGGAGCGCGTGCACGAAGGGAAGCTGACCCGCGAGCAGGTGGTGCAGAAGTTCGCGCATGCGCCGGCGCAGCTGTTCGACGTGGAAGAACGCGGCTTCCTGCGCGAAGGCTACTTCGCCGACCTGGTGCTGGTGGAAGACGTGCCATTCACCGTCAAGCGCGAGGACGTGCTGTCCAAGTGTGGCTGGTCGCCGTTCGAAGGCACCACCTTCCGTTCGCGCGTGGCCTCGACCTGGGTCAACGGCCAATTGGTGTGGGACGGCAGCAAACTGGTGGGTGAACCGGCCGGCCAGCGCATGACCTACGACCGCTGATGCGCAAGGTATTCCTGTTCGGGGCGCTGCTGCTGGCCGCGCCCCTGTTCACCGCACCGGCGGCGCAGGCGCAGGATGGCATCGGCAGCCTGATCGACAGTCGCGTGGTGTTTCCGGCCAGCGCGTCGCAGGGCGCGCTGGTGATCGGCAAGGTGCCCGCCGGCAGCCGCGTGCAGTACGCCGGCCGCCAACTGCGGGTGAGCGGCTATGGCAGTGTGGTGTTCGGCATCGGTCGCGACGAGAAGGGCCCGTTGCGCGTGCAGGTACAGCGCCCCGATGGTGGCAGCGAGACGGCGACCATTGCGGTGACGCCGCGCGACTGGCCCACCGAGCGGGTCAACGGCGTGCCGCCGAAAACGGTGAACCCGCCGCCGGCGATTGCCGAGCGGATCAAGCGCGAACAGGCGCAGGTGACCGCGGCACGTGCCCGCGATGACGACCGCACTGATTTCACCCAGACCTTCATCTGGCCGGTGCAGGGCCGCATCAGTGGCCGCTTCGGCAATGCGCGTGTCTACAACGGTCAACCTGGTGCCGGTCATTCCGGCATGGACATCGCGGTGCCGACCGGCACCCCGGTGAAGGCACCGGCCGCCGGCATCGTCACCTTCGCCGGCCCGGACCTGTACCTGACCGGTGGCACGCTGCTGCTCGACCACGGCTTCGGGGTCAGCTCCAACTTCCTGCACCTGTCGCGCATCGACGTGAAGGTCGGCGACCGGGTGGAACAGGGCCAGGTGATCGCCGCGGTCGGCGCCACCGGTCGCGCCACCGGCCCGCACCTGCACTGGGGCATGAACTGGTTCGATACCCGCATCGACCCGTTGCTGGTGCTGGAACGTAAATGACACCCATCGCCCGGTGCAGTGGTGAGCTGCTGTTGTAGAGCCGAGCCCACGCTAGGCTGTCGCGCAGAGATGAGCCGAGCATGGGCTCGGCTCTACAGACAGCATTCAATCAACCGCGCGAGGTAGCGCCGGGCCATGCCCGGCGGAGCGCCGGATCAACCGCGGGCAGCCCACCACACGCGCAGCAGGGTGCGCACCGGGGTGGCTTCGATCGGCTTGCCTGCGGCCTGCGCCGCCACGCGTGCGCGCGCCAGGCTGGACCACACACGGCGCGGGCGCGGGCCGGGCACGCGACTGCCCCACCCCTTCAGCAGGTACTGCGCCCAGCGCTGCGCAGCCGTGCTGGAATCCTCATCCAGCAGGCTGCGCGGTACACCGGCCACGCCGGCATCCTGCAGGCGCTGGGCAAGGGTCTGCAGCTGCACCGCACGACCAGCGCCGGTGCGCGGCTTGTCGTTGAACAGCGCCGCTTCCACCGCGGCAACCGCGTCGGCGTAATTGGCCAGCGCACGCTCGGCACCGGCCGCATCCAGCGCGACCGAGCGCGCTTCAACCAGATCGGGCAGCGCTTCGGCCAGCTGCGCCCACGGCGCATGCACCGGTTCCAGCAAACGACCCAACGGGTGGCGCGAACGATGCGCAGCCCAGCTGCGCAGCTCCTCGCCCCACCACGCCAGCTTGGCGTCGGCCGGCAACGGATCGCCGCCGGTGTTGAGCATGTCGTCGAATTCCTGCAGCAGCGCGAACCACGCCACCGCAAGCTCGCGTTGCGATTCGGCCACGAACGGGGCGGCCACCGACCATTCCGGCCAACGGCTGCGCCACTTGTCGAGGAAACTGTCCAGCGCGGTACTGCTCACTACGTCATTCCTTGCGGCTGGGCCGGGGCTGCCGGCCGGGTCGGCCAGAGACTGGCCAGTTGCAGAAGTCCGGCGTTCTCGACCAGCACGTCGGCCTGCCAGGCCAGCGGGTCGTCGCTGTGCAGGCGATAGCCCCACAGTGCCGCCACCGACGGCATGGCCGCGGCACGCGCGGCGATGATGTCGCGCTCGTCGTCGCCCACGTACACGCAGTCTTCGGCGGCAACGGCGATTGCCTGCGCCGCGTGCAGCAGCGGCAGCGGATGCGGCTTGCGCTCGGCCAGGCTGTCACCACCCACCAGCACCGCACAGCGCTGCTGCCAGCCGTGCTGCGGCAGGATCAGGCGCGCCAGGTACTCGGGCTTGTTGGTGACGATGCCCCACACCGTACCGGCGGCATCCAGTGCAGCAAGCATGCCGGCCACGCCATCGAACAGCACCGCGTGCTGGCCGATCAATGCTTCATAGCGCTGCAGGAATTCCGGGATCAATGCATCGCGCGCAGCGGCATCCAGGTCCGGGAATGCCGCACCGACCATCGCGCGCGAGCCCTTGGACACCACCGGACGCAGCAGTGCCGGATCGATCGGCGCACGGCCACGTTCGGCCAGCATCGCATCGCAGGTGGCAACGAAGTCCGGCGCGCTGTCCAGCAGGGTGCCGTCCAGATCGAACAGCACCGCGCGCGGGAAGCGGGCAGAGGTCATGCCGGCTTGACCGCGTAGGCCAGGTAGTTGATGTCGGTGCGGCTGCTCAGGCGGGCGTGGTTGCGCCACGGCTCGTAGGCCATGCCGCTGACATCCACCAGCTGCATGTCGGCTTCGCGCAGCCAGCGTGCCAGCTCGGCCGGCTTGATGAATTCCTGGTAGTGATGGGTGCCCTTGGGCAGCAATCGCGCCACGTACTCGGCACCGACAATCGCCACCGCGAATGCGGCAGCGGTGCGGTTGATGGTCGACAGGAACAGGTGGCCGCCCGGCTTCAGCAGGCGCTTGCAGGCCTCGATGATCGCGCCCGGATCCGGCACGTGCTCGAGCATTTCCATGCAGGTGACCACATCGAAACTGCCCGACTGCTCGGCAGCCAGGTCCTCGGCGGCCTGGACGCGATAATCCACCTTGGCACCGCTTTCCAGCGCGTGCAGGCGCGCGACCTTGACCAGTTCCGGGGCCAGGTCGATGGCGGTGACGTCGGCACCGGACTGCGCCAGCGCCTCGCTCAGCAGGCCGCCACCACAGCCGATGTCCAGCACGCGCGCACCGCGCAGCGGCACGCGGTCGGCCACGTACTTCAGCCGCACCGGGTTCAGCGCATGCAGCGGCTTCTGCGGGCCATCAGCGTCCCACCAGCGGTTGGCCAGCGCGGCGAACTTGTCCAGCTCGGCCTGATCGAAATTGGAGGATGCGTGGGGGGCAGTCATGAGGGTGTCCTTGCGGCGCCAGGGTTCAGGCGCGGATATGGCGGATGCGCTCGCGCCACTGGCGCGCGTTGGCGATGATGCCCGGCAGGTCCATGCCGACCAGCTCGCGCTGCACCAGCTTCGGCTTGCCGGCAATCCAGACATCGCTGACCTGCTGGCGGCCGGTGGCGTACACCAGCTGCGACAGCACATTGTGCAGCGGCTGGGTTTCCAGCGCCGAGAGGTCAACACAGACCAGGTCGGCCTGCTTGCCCACTTCGATCGAGCCGATGCGCTCGCCGAAGCCCAGCGCGCGGGCGCCGCCCAGCGTGGAGGCGCGCAGCGTGGTGGCTGCATCCAGCGCGGTGGCGTCGTCGGCCACGGCCTTGGCCAGGATCGCCGCCGTGCGGTTCTCGCTGAACATGTCCAGGTCGTTGTTGCTGGCGCAGCCGTCGGTGCCGATCGCCAGGTTCACGCCGGCGCGTTGCAGGGCGCAGGCCGGGCAGAAACCGGAGGCCAGCTTCAGGTTCGATTCCGGGCAGTGCACCACGCTGACGCCACGTTCGGCGCACAGGTGGATTTCCGCGTCGGTCAGCTGGGTCATGTGCACCGCGATCAGGCGGTCGTTGACCAGGCCGAGTCGATCCAGCCGCGCCAGCGGACGCTGGCCGTGCAGCTTGATCGAATCGGTGATTTCCTGCGCGGTCTCGTGGGTGTGCAGGTGCACCTGCATGTCGAGCTGGTCGGACAGCATCCGCACCCGCTCGAAGTTGGCATCGTTGACGGTGTACGGCGCATGCGGCGCGAACGCGGTGCCGATCAGCGGATCGGTGCGCCACTGGTCATGCAGTTCACCGGCCTTGGCGAAGTACTCGTCGTCGGTCTTGGCCCAGGCGGTGGGGAAATCGATGATGACCGCGCCAACCAGCGCGCGGAAACCGTGCTTCTTGTAGACCGCGGCCTGCACGTCGCCGAAGAAGTAGTTCTCGTTGGCGCAGGTGGTGCCGCCGCGCAGCATCTCGGCGATGGCCAGGGTGGTGCCGTCGGCAACGAATTCGGGGCCGATTACCGCGGCTTCCACCGGCCAGATGTGCTGCTGCAGCCAGGTCATCAGCGGCAGGTCGTCGGCGACGCCGCGCAGCAGGGTCATCGGGTTGTGCGTGTGCGCGTTGACCAGGCCCGGCATCAGTGCGGCCTCGGGGCGGCTGACCACCTGGGCGGCGCGGAAACGCGCGCGCGCCTCGGCACGCGGCAGGATCGCGATGATCTCGCTGCCACGCACGGCCACGGCGTGGTCTTCCAGCACCACCGCATGCGGCTCTATCGGAACGACGTAACCGGCTTCGATGAGCAGGTCGCAGGCTTCGGGGAGGTGCGGGCTATCGCTCATGCGGGCTCACTGGCTATTGGAGAAGGGCCTGGCGGGAGGCGGTAGCGCCGGGCCATGCCCGGCGGCTGTCCGCTGCGGCGCCATGGGCGCCAGCAACGGGTCCGGGCGATGCCCGGAAAGCCGAGCACGGGCTCGGCTCTACAGTCTGGTCGACCTGCGGCCGGAACCTTACTTGACGCGTGCGGAGTACTCGCCCGAACGGGTGTCGACGCGGATCACTTCGTCCTGGTTGACGAACAGCGGCACGCGGACCACGGCACCGGTTTCCAGGGTGGCCGGCTTGCCGCCGCCGCCCGAGGTGTCGCCACGGACGCCCGGATCGGTTTCAGTGATCTTCAGTTCAACGAAGTTCGGCGGCTGCACGAAGATCGGCTCACCATTCCAGAGGGTGACCACGCAGGACTCTTCGCCCTTCAGCCACTTCTCGGCGCCGCCCATGCCGGCCTTGGTGGCCTGGACCTGCTCGAAGGATTCCGGGTCCATGAAGTGCCAGTACTCGCCGTCGCTGTACATGAAGTTCATGTCGGTATCGACGACGTCGGCTGCATCCAGCGAGTCGGTCGACTTCATGGTCACTTCCTGGGTACGGCCGTCCTTGATCAGGCGGTACTTCACGCGGGTGAAGGCCTGGCCCTTGCCCGGCTTGACGTATTCGGTGTCGATGATGACGGCCGGTTGGTTGTTGACCAGGATCTTCATCCCGTTCTTGACGTCGTTCATGCCGTAGCTGGCCATGCGTAAACTCCTGAGTGGCAAAAACGCCGCGGGTGCGGCGAGCCGTTAGAATGGAAAGCCCACCGGATGCCGGTGGGCGACTGTTTTTCTGCCCCCATGATAACCGCAGGCCCCCTCTCCATGCAGCTTTCCGCCTTCCCACGGCCCCAGTCGCCAGGTGCGCCCGCGCGCTGGCAGCAGCTCTGGCGCCAGGCGCTGCGCGACCCGCACGCGCTGCTGGCCCGGCTGCAGCTGGACCCGGCCGCGCTGGGCGTCTCGGAGGCGGCCATGGCCCAGTTCGCGCTACGCGTGCCGGAAGGCTTCGTGGCCCGCATGCGCCCTGGCGATGCGGCCGACCCGCTGCTGCGCCAGGTGCTGCCGATCGACGAGGAAATGCGCCCGGTGCCCGGGTTCAGCTTCGATGCGGTGGGCGACGGTGCCGCCAAGAAGGCCACCGGCGTCATCCAGAAGTACCGTGGCCGTGCCCTGCTGGTCGCCACCGGCAGCTGCGCGATCAACTGCCGCTACTGCTTCCGCCGCCACTTCGACTATGGGGCGGAGAACGCCGCCAAGGGTGGCTGGCAGGAGGCCGTAGCCGCCATCGCCGCCGACCCGGACATCGACGAGGTGATCCTGTCCGGCGGTGACCCGCTGTCGCTGGCCACGCACAAGCTGGCCGAGCTGACCGACGCCCTGCGCGCGATCCCGCATATCCGCCGCCTGCGCATCCATACGCGGCTGCCGATCGTGCTGCCGGAGCGCGTGGACGATGAACTGGTCTCCTGGCTGGGCAGCCTGCCGTGGCCGCTGGCGATCGTGGTCCACGCCAATCATGCCAATGAATTCGATGCCAGCGTGGACGCGGCGATGGTCCGCCTGCGCGGCATCAGCGCCCAGCTGCTGAACCAGGCGGTGTTGCTGCGCGGGGTCAACGACAGCGTGCAGGCCCTGCAGGACCTGAGCGAGCGCAGCTTCGCCGCCGGCGTGCTGCCCTACTACCTGCACCAGCTGGACCGGGTCGAGGGCGTAGCCCATTTCGAAGTGGACGATGCCCAGGCCAAGGCACTGATTGCCGGCCTGACCGCACGCCTGTCCGGTTATCTGATCCCGAAACTGGTGCGCGAACTGCCCGGCGACCCGAGCAAGCGCCCGGTGTAGCCCCAAAAAAGGGGATGGAGGGGATTAAGTCGCAAATGCATAAGCGACTTCACCCCCTTCGTCCCTTTTTTGTGTCGGTCAGATGCCCGATTCGATCATCCGCACCACTTCGGTGGCGGTCACCGGGTGGCTCAACCAATAGCCCTGCCCAAGGTCGCAGCCGCGCTGCGCCAGCAGCTCGAACTGCGCCTGCTGCTCGATGCCTTCGGCCACCACGGTGATGCCCAGCGCGTGGGCCATGGCAATGATCGCCGTGGTCAGCGCGAGGTCATCGGGGTCACGCTGCATGTCGGCCACGAAACTCTTGTCGATCTTCACGCCGTCCACGGGTACCTGGCGCAGATGACTGAGCCCGGAGAAGCCGGTCCCGAAATCATCCAGCCAGACCTTCACGCCGGTGCGATGCAGCTTGTCCAGCAGCTGCGCGGCAACCATCTCGTCGCCGATCACGGCAGTTTCGGTCAGCTCCAGATGCAGGCGCGACGCCGGCAGCCCGGACTCATGCAGGCACTGCGCGACCAGTGCCGGCAGCTCACCGCCGCGCAACTGCCGTGGCGACACGTTGACCGACACGAACAGGTCGTCCCCGGCCGCCCCGCGCGGCCACTGCGAGGCCTCCATGCAGGCCGCACGCAGGACCTTCGGGCCGATGATCTCGATCAGCCCACTCTGCTCGGCTACCTCGATGAACACCGAGGGCGGAATCGTGCCCAGGGTCGGGTGCTGCCAGCGCAGCAGTACTTCAACGCCGACCATGCGGCGGTCGCGCATGCGGAAGATCGGCTGGTAGGCCAGGCGCAGTTCGCCGCGCTCCCAGGCACCGCGCAGCTCCTGTTCCATATGCACGCGACGCTCGACCGCATGGTCCATCGCCCGGCTGTAATAGCGATAGCAGTTCTTGCCGGCCATCTTCGCCTGGTACATGGCGATGTCGCCGTTCTTCAGCAGGGTGGTCGCATCGGCTGCATCGTCGGGGAACAGGGTCACGCCGATCGAGGTGCCCAGGAACAGTTCCCTGCCCTGCACCACCAGCGGCTTGCCCAGCTCGCGCACCAGCACTTCGGCCAGCAGCCGCGCGTTGGCGGCCACATCACCGTCGCCCACCAGGATCACGAACTCGTCTCCGCCGAAGCGCGCCAGCAGGGTTTCATCGCCCCCGGCCTCGGTGACCGCGCGGCCGATGCGCTGGGCGAACTGCAGCAATGCCTCATCGCCGGCCTCGTGGCCAAGGGTGTCATTGACCCGCTTGAAGTCGTCGATATCGGCGAACAGCAGGCCCAACCGGTGATTGGCGGCACGGGCGGCCATCAACCGATGATCAAGCGCCTCGCGGAATGCCAGCCGGTTGGTCAGCCCGGTCAGCGCGTCGGTATAGGCCATGCGTCGCACTTCGCGGTCATGGCGGGCGATCGCATCGCGCATCCGGGCGAAACCACGTACCAGTTCGCCGACCTCATCGTCGCGGGTGTTCTCGGCCAGGGGCGTCTGGTAGTCACCGGCCTCGATGCGACGCGCGGCGACGGCAAGATCACGGATCGGCGCGACCAGGGTGCGCTGCACGTACAGGATCACCACCACGCCGATCACCACCAGCAGGCCCAGCATCAGCAGCAGCCAGCCCAGGTGACGGCTGCCGACCTGCTGCAGGCGCTCGCCCAGGGTGGCGTTGGCCGCCTGCTCGCGCTGCTGCACCTCATCCAGCGCCATGCCGACCCGGACGCCGCCAATGCGCTGGTTGCCGATCATGATCGGCATGGTGTTGTCGAGCACCTTCGGCGATTCCTGCACGACCAGCATCTGCGCGGCTGCAGCCTTGGGTGCCAGGGGATCGGCCATCGGCTGGCCGAATCCGGACACCTCGACCGAGCCGTCGTGTACCAGCCGGCCGCGTTCGTCGAACACCAGTACATAGCGCACCACGGGCTGGCGCGCGGTACTGCGTACCAGTACGCCGACCTGGTCCAGATCGCGGTAGTACAACGGGTTGGCCAGGGCGTCGGACAACTCACGCGCCATCGCCTCGCCGCGGCTGCGCACGCTGCGGTCGAACAGTTCATGGATGACGCCGCCGCTGAGGTTGCGCACCTCGCCCTGCATCGCCGTCTGCCGCCCCAACAACACTGCAAGGATCGCGATCACCACGACCATCGCCCCGCCCATCGCGAGCAGGAACCGGGCCTGCATCCCCGAGCCAAGCCACTTCATTCCACTTCCATCCGCACGCGCGTCAATCCTTGTTTCAATTCATCCAACCGCTGCTGCGCATGCGCATCGACGCGGTGGAACCCGGAAGTGCCAAAAAACCGATGCAGCGCCCCCTGCGCCTGCGGGTCGCTGGCTGCCTGCAGCAGCACTTCCTGCAGGCGATCGCGCACGCGTGGATCCAGGTCGGCGCGGACCATCTCCACCGCACGCGGGTAGGGTTCGGTGCGCAGCAGCTCGCGGAAGTCGCGCCGGAACGCTGCCGGCATCCGCCGCTCGTCATTCCAGTCCACGCTGCTCACCGCTCCCACGTCAACCACCCCCTTGTGCACGAACGTCGCGATGTTCAGCTCGCTGCGTGCAAATACGTAACCCACACTGTCCCGGCCCGGCATGTCCCATGCACCGGCCAGGATCTGGGGCGACAGGCCCTCCTGCAGCAACGTCATCACCGGCACCAGATAGGCACTGGTGGACGCCGTGTTCTGCAGGGCCAGGCGATGGCCCCGCAGATCCTGTACGCGCTGGATCGGGCTGTCGCGGCGCACGAAGAACACCGTCTGGTAATCACGCACGCCGTTGCGCTCGGTCAGCAGCAGTGGGCGGGCGCCACTGCGCTGGCCCAGCGCCACCGCCGTACCCGAGGTTTCGGTGACCCAGTCGACCCTGCCCCGCCGCAGATAGCTGGCCATCTGCTGCGGGTCGCGTGCCATCAGGATCCTCCCCTCCTTGATGCCAACGTCGTGCATGCGCGCCACCACGTAGTCCAGCAAGGGCTGCAGCTGTTCGTAATGCGCCTTGGGATCATCGCTGATCCGGCCCAGCACCAGTACCGGGTCCGGTGCTGCACGCACCGTCCCGGCCAGCAGGACCATGGCCAGGCTCAGCAGTCCCCCCTGCATTGCCTTTCGCAGACCCGACACAGGCTTCATCCCCCCTGGGTATCCAGACAGACTACCCGAAAAAATGAGAACGTCGTCAGCTGTCCTTGTTGCCCGCTTGTGCCAGTCGCGCCATGCGCTGGGTGTCGGCGAGGATGCCGCGCAACAGGCGCACTTCCTGCTCGCTGGGTTCGCTGCGCAGGAACAGGCGGCGCAGCTTGCGCATCGCCGATTCCGGGGCGCGGCCCTTGTGGAAATCGATCTCATCCAGCGTGTCGCCAAGCTGGGCGAAGAAGCTCTCCATCTGCTCGTGGCTGGCCGCCTGTTCGCGGAAGCCCGGCTCGGCGTCGGCTGCAGGCTGCGCACCCAGCAGCTGCATGCGCGTTTCATAGGCCAGCACCTGCACGGCAGCAGCCAGGTTGAGCGAGCTGAACTCCGGGTCGGACGGGATGTGCACCGCTGCATGGCACAGCTGCAGTTCCTCGTTGGTCAGGCCGGTGCGCTCACGGCCGAACACCAGCGCCACCTCGGCACCCTCGCCGGCCTTGGCCACCGCGCGGGCAGCGGCATCGGCCGGCAGGTACTCCTCCAGCTGGACACGGCGGGCACGGGCGGTGCAGCCCAGCACCAGGCGGCAGTCAGCCACGGCCTCGGCCAGAGTCGCCACCACCGGGGCGTCCCCCAGTACGTCTTCGGCACCGGCCGAGCGCCGGAAGGCCTCCTCGTCCAGCGGCTTTTCGGGAGCGACCAGTACCAGGCGGGCCAGGCCCATGGTCTTCAGGGCACGGGCGGCGGCCCCCATGTTGCCGGGGTGCTGGGTACCGACCAGGACGAATCGGAGGCGGGTGGCGGCGGGAAACTGGGACATGAACAGGGAAAAGGTCGAGCTGGACGATGACCAATGGTAAACTGTGCGGCCGGCCACTGCGCCGGACCCGCTCTTTTCCCCCGCCAGTCCATCTCTTCTGCCTTTCCGGGAGCCCACGCCATGCAGAAACCCGCCGTAACCGTCATGGTCAAGGCCGCCCGCCTCGCCGGCAACGTCCTGTTGCGCAACATCAACAAGCTCGAGGCACTGAACGTGGTGCAGAAGGGCCGGATGGACTACGCCAGCGAAGTGGATGCGGACGCGGAAAAGGTCATCGTCAAGGAACTCAAGCGCGCCTACCCGGACTACGGCATCTTCGGTGAAGAAGGTGGCGTGCAGGGCGAGCGCCGCCAGATGTGGGTCATCGACCCGCTGGACGGCACCAGCAACTACCTGCGCGGCGTGCCGCACTACTGCGTGTCGATCGCCCTGGTCGAAAACGGCGAGCCGACCGATGCGGTCATCTTCGACCCGCTGCGCAATGAACTGTTCACCGCCAGCCGTGGCGCGGGTGCCGTGCTGAACGACCGCCGCATCCGCGTGGCGGATCGCAAGGATCTGGAAGGCACGATGATCCACACCGGCTTCGCCCCGCGCGAGCGTTCCCGCGCCAGCGCCCAGCTGAAGGCGGTCGACGCCCTGCTGGTGCACGGCGAGGACATCCGCCGTACCGGTTCGGCGGCACTGGACCTGGCCTATGTGGCCTGCGGCCGTGCGGACGCCTACTTCGAAGCCGGGGTGAAGGCATGGGACATCGCTGCCGGCCTGCTGCTGGTCCGCGAGGCGGGCGGCAAGGTCTGCGACTTCAAGGGCGCGACCCTGGGCCGCATGGACAACCGTGGCCCGGACACCCATCAGATCGTGGCCGGCAACCTGAAGGTGGCCGAGTCGCTGCAGAAGGTGCTGGTGAACACCGGCTACGCTGCCGAGTTCGACGCGAAGTTCTGAGGTTCCGTGTAAAGCGGTTCATGGAGACGGCACCTGCGAAGGTGCCGTTTTCGTTTGTGCGCACGGAGATTCGTTTCCGCGACCGCGGAGGGGTGTCACTTTCTTTGCGCGCAAAGAAAGTAACCAAAGAAACGCTCCGCCAGCCGCGAGCCGACGCTACGCGCCGGTACCCTGCGCTTCTCGGCGAATCAGGGGACGGCGCCGAACTCGCTGCGCTCAGACACTGGCGCCTCTTCGCCCCTGATTCCCCTGCGATGCTCGGCTCGCTCAAGGCGGACTGGAAGGTCAAGAGCAAGAGCAACAGCATCCACGCGTAGCATGGATCAACCGGGTGCCGCTGTGGCATTTGACCTTGGGTCCGCCCTGAGCGAGCCGAGCACCGCAGGTCCGGCGAGGGCGAAGAGGTGCGGGTGTCTGAGCGCAGCGAGTTCCCGCACCGTCCCTCGACGGGCCGAGGAGCGCAGGGTACCGATGCGCAGCATCGGCTCGCGCCCTGGCGGCGTGTTTCTTTGGTTACTTTCTTTGCACGAGCAAAGAAAGTGACACCTCTCCGCAGGCGCGGAAACGATACGCCGGGCATGGCCCGGCGCCACCAATGCGTCGGCGCGCAAACAAAAACGCCCGGCGCGAGGCCAGGCGTTCCTGCACTACCTTGAAAGCAGAAGCTTACGCCACCGTCGACGCCCGCAGCGCGGCGATGCGCTCTTCCAGCGGCGGGTGGCTCATGAACAGCTTCTTCGCCGTCGAACCGGCAATACCGAACGCCGCGATCTGGGTCGGCAGCGTGCTCTGGCCGTGGTTGAGCTGCAGGCGCTCCAGCGCGGCGATCATCTTCTGGCGGCCGGCCAGCGAGGCACCACCCGCATCGGCGCGGAACTCGCGGTGGCGCGAGAACCACATCGCGATCATCGTGGCGAACAGGCCGAACACCATCTCCAGCACGAACACGATGATGTAGTAGGCGAAGCCGCGGCCGCCACCTTCGCGGTTGCCCGACAGCGCGCTGTCGATGATGCCGCCGACCACGCGGGCCAGCACGATCACGAAGGTGTTCAGCACGCCCTGCAGCAGCGCCATGGTGATCATGTCACCGTTGGCGACGTGGGCGATCTCGTGGCCCAACACCGCTTCGGCTTCATCTTCACTCATGTTGTGCAGCAGGCCGGTGGACACCGCCACCAGCGCGTTGTTGCGGTTGGCGCCGGTGGCGAAGGCGTTGATCTCCGGGCCTTCATACACCGCCACCTCCGGCATGCCGATGCCGGCCGCCTTGGCCTGGCGCTCGACCGTGGCCAGCAGCCAGCGTTCGGTCTGGTTGCGCGGCTCGGTGATCACCACCGCACCGGTGGAGCGCTTGGCCATCCACTTGGACAGCAGCAGCGAGATGAGGGAGCCACCAAAACCAAAGATCGCGGCCATGACCAGCAGGCCGCTCATCTTGCTCGGGTCGGTTCCCAACAGCGACATCACGATGCTGGCGAGGATCAGGACCGCGAAATTGGTCGCCAGGAACAGGGCAATGCGGGTAAACATGGGAAAATCCGGCTCGGAAGGGGTCGATACCGGTCAATTTGCGGTGTGGTCAGCTTGAATTCAAGCGCCAACCTGACCGACGATTCAGCCAGCATGACCTCCCCCATTCCCTGCGGCCGCTTCGCGCCCTCGCCGACCGGCCTGCTCCACCCCGGATCTCTGCTCGCCGCCTTCGGCAGCTGGCTGCTCGCGCGCCATCACGGCGGCCTGTGGCGGCTGCGCATCGAAGACGTCGACCCGCCGCGCACCGTGCCCGGTGCCGCCGAGTCACAACTGCAGGCACTGACGGCGTTCGGGCTGGTCCACGATGGCCCGATCTTCTGGCAGAGCGCGCGCGGCGAGGCCTACCAGGCTGCGCTGGACGTACTGCTCGCCAGCGACCAGGCCTTTGTCTGCCACTGCAGCCGCGGCGACCTGGCCGCCAGCGGCGGCATCCACCATCACTGCGTCGCCCGGCAACCGCGACCGGACCCCGCCGTCCGTTTCCGCGTGCCACCGGGCAGCATCGTGCACTTCGACGATGGCCTGCGCGGCCCGCAGCAGCAGGACGTGCATGCCGAGGTCGGCGACTTCGTGCTGCGCCGCGCCGATGGCTGCTGGGCGTACCAGCTGGCGGTGGTGGTCGATGACGCCGCGCAGGGGGTGACCGAAGTGGTGCGCGGTGCCGACCTGCTCGACTCCACGGCACGGCAGATCCTGCTGCAGCAGGCCTTGGGGCTGGCGGTACCGCGCTACTGGCACCTGCCGCTGCTGCTCGATGCCCCGGGCCACAAGCTGTCCAAGTCGCTGGCGGCGCTGCCAGTGGACAGTTCGCGCCCGCTGCCCGTGCTGCGCCAGCTATGGCAACTGCTCGGCCAGGCACCTGAAGCGCTGGAACCTGCGCACGATCTGGACACGCTGCTGGCGGCCGCTCGGAATGCCTTCGACCCAGCGCGGCTGCCACGTACCGACATCCTGCTGCCAGCCGGCGCACTTTCCGCGCCGATGTTGCAGAATCACCCTTCCCCCACCTGATACCCGGACAGCACTCCATGACATCTCGCGTCGCACTGGTCACCGGCGGAACCGGCGGCATCGGTACCGCCATCTGCCAACGCCTGGCCGACCAGGGCCACCGGGTCGCCACCAACTACCGCGACGAGGCCAAGGCCCGCGCCTGGCAGCAGGCGATGACCGAACGCGGCTACAGCGTGTCGATCTTCCCGGGCGATGTCTCCGATCCGGGCAGCGCCGAAGCGCTGGTGCGGGCGGTCGAAGCCGCGCTGGGCCCGGTCGAGATCCTGGTCAACAACGCCGGCATCACCCGCGATACCACGTTCCATCGCATGCGCGCGGACCAGTGGCACGATGTGATCAATACCAACCTCAATTCGGTGTTCAACGTCACCCGTCCGGTCATCGAGGGCATGCGCCGCCGCGGCTGGGGCCGGGTCATCCAGATCAGCTCGATCAACGGCCTGAAGGGCCAGTACGGCCAGGCCAACTACGCGGCGGCCAAGGCCGGCATGCACGGTTTCACCATCTCGCTGGCGCGCGAGAACGCCGGCTTCGGCATTACCGTCAACACCATTTCGCCCGGCTACGTCGCCACCGACATGGTGATGGCGGTTCCGGAGGAAGTGCGCGCCAAGATCATCGCCGACATCCCCACCGGACGCCTCGGCAAGCCGGAGGAAATCGCCTACGGCGTCTCGTTCCTGGTTGCCGACGAAGCCTCGTGGATCACCGGTAGCAACCTGGACATCAACGGCGGCCACCATATGGGTTGGTAAGCCGCGCAGGGGACCCTCGCGGCGATCGCCGCCGGGCCCCTGCCAAGCGTCATGCTGCGCAGCACGCAAACCCTTGTTGCGCAACATGATCGCCGCCGAAAGCCAAGCCTGGCGGGGGCTGAGGCGGTTGCAACGGCTGCTGCACTGCGCCATGCTGCGCGTCTACTGTGACGAGTACCGCTTCATGGCTGCGACCCGCATCATCAAGAAGTATCCGAACCGCCGTCTCTACGACACCGAGATCTCCAGCTACATCACCATCGAGGACGTGCGCCAGCTGATCCTGGACGGTGAAGACTTCGAAGTCCGCGACGCCAAGAGCGGCGACGACCTCACGCGATCAGTCCTGCTGCAGATCATCGCCGACCAGGAACAGGACGGCGAACCGATGCTGTCCACCCAGCTGCTGAGCCAGTTGATCCGCTTCTACGGCGACTCCCTGCAGGGCTTCATGGGCAATTACCTGGAGCGCAGCATGCAGGTCTTCCTCGACCAGCAGCAGCAGTTCCGCCAGCAGATGGGCAACCTGCTGGGGCAGACCCCGTGGGCGATGATGAACCAGCTGACCGAGCGCAACCTGGAGCTGTGGCAGGAATTCCAGCGCAACATGGGCACGGGCTTCGGTGGCCCGCGCCCGGGCGGCACCGGAACGGGAACCGGGGCAGGTACCGGCAACAAGCCGAACGAACCGGGCGCCGGCACCGGCGGCAAGACCCGCCGCTGAGCTGCAGCAACGGTTGATACGAAAGCGGCGCGCCCCTGGCGCGCCGTTTTGTTTGAATCGCGTCAGCGATACATCAGCGTTTCGCCTTGCACCCCGTGCATACGCGCTCGACCTTGTAACCCTGCGCCTTCAGCTTCTCGACCACGCCGTCGTTGCCCAGCAGGTGCAGCGTGCCCACCACCACCAGCGTGCCACCCTGCCCGGCCTGCAGGTACGGCAGCAGCTTCGGCACCCAGGCGTCATTGCGGCCGGTATTGATGCGCTGGTAAAGCTGTGGATACTGTTGGCGCATTTCCGCCGCCATCCTGGTCCACAACAGGCGCTCGTCACCCCGGCGCCAGGCATCATGCAGCTGGCGTGCCTGCTCGTCGGCCTTGCCAGCCTGGTCCAGCGCTTCGGCCAGCATCTGCCGCTGTTCCTGCAGCGTCATTCCGTCGAGCATGCCGATCTGGGTATCGATGTCTTCCAGTCCCGCGGTCTTGCGCCCGGTCTTCTGCGCACGCTCCATGAAGTGACGATCCAGGCCCAGTGCGGGGTCCAGGCCCAGCTTCTGCATCTGCCCGACCGAAATGCTCAGGCCGACAAACCACGGCTTCATGCCCTGCATCTGCGCCAGCGGCAGCTTGTTCTCGGTGGCGAACACCTGCAGCTTCTGCCAGGTCGCAGCATCCAGGTCACGCTTGAGCTCGCTGCCATCGGTGCGGACCGCTGCCTGCACCATGCGGCTGGCCAGCTGTGGCGACTGCATGTCTTCCGGCGACAGTTCGAACACGACCCGCTGCGAGGCCTCGAACGCCTGTTCGACATCGGGCGACAACGGGTAGTCCTGCGGCTTCAGCAGGTGGAAGGAACCGAGCAGGTAGAGGCGCGAGTCGCCCGGCCCAGTCACTTTCCACAGCAACGGCACCGGCGGCTTGGCCACCGCTGCGCCAGCGATGTCGGCTTGCGCGGTACGCGCTGCAACCAGCGGTGCCAGCGCACAGGCCGCCAGTACAACGGCGGTACGCAACAGGGATCTGATCGGCATATCAGCCTTCTCCTTCAGGCAGGTGGTAAGCCTTCTCGCCCGCTTCCACGCGCAGGTCCAGCCGGTTCTCCGGCGGCGCCAACGGGCAGGTCGCGTAGGCGGTGAACGCACACGGCGGGTTGTAGGCATGGTTGAAATCGATGCGTACCGTGCCATCGGCTGCCGGCGCATCGGTATCCAGGTAACGCCCGGCCGGATAGCTGCCGCGGCCACTGGTGCGGTCGGCAAAGATCAGGAACAGCGGTTGACCGGGCGCACCAATCGCCTCCAGCCGCCAACTGCGGCCATCACGCTGGAACTCGACCGCGCCTGCGTTGGGCATCTCGGTGGTCAGGCCAGTGATATCGACGATCGGCAGGGTTTTGCCCGGCGAGTGCGCGATGAAGCGCGCCTGCACCTGCCAGTCAGGACCACCCGGCCAGTACTCCAGTCCTGCAAAATCTCGGCGTGCCGGCGCATCGGCATGCTTGACCCGCAGCGCATCGCGCGGGCCGCGGCGGATGATGCTGAGCTGCCCCTTGCTGCCATCGAAGGCCAGCAGCGTCGGCTGCGGATCCTTGTCGGTGTCGACACGGATGCGGCCGCGCACCGGCTGCCCGTCATGGCTGACGTCAACGCCGGCCTCAGGTGTGAACCACCATTGGCTGCCTTCGCGGCGCAGCAGGCCCAGCTTGTCCGGCCCAACCGCCAGGCGGATGCCATTGGTCGCGCCACTGCCGACAAAGTGCGATTTGTTCTGCAGCCAGTGCAGGCCGACCAGCGCTGTCCAACCGTCCGGGCGGGTCAGGTCCTGATAGCGTGCCACCCGCCACTGCTGCTGCCCGGCGGCATAGGACGGATCCTCCGCGGCCGAAGCCGGCGCCGGCGGTGTCGCCGGGCTGCAGGCAACCAACACCAGAGCGGCCAGCAGGCCGCCCACTCCCCGATAACGCATCGATGCTCCCCTCAACGTCCGCGCAGGAACCAGCGGTCGATCTCCGCCAGCGAAAAACGGGCCCAGGTCGGTCGGCCGTGGTTGCACTGGCCAGACCGCTCGGTGATTTCCATGTCGCGCAGCAGCGCGTTCATCTCCGGCACGGTCAGGCGCCGGTTGGCGCGCACCGCACCATGGCAGGCCATGGTCGACAGCAGTTCATCGCGCGCACTGGCCACGCGCCGGCTCTGGCCGTGTTCGCGCAGGTCGGTCAGCACGTCGCGCAGCAGCCCTTCCGGTTCGGCATGCGCCAACAGCGCTGGAATGCTGCGCACATGCAGGGATCCGGGGCCGGCGCGGGTCACCTCGAAGCCGAGCGCCGCCAGTGTGTCGGCTTCGCTTTCGGCAGTGTCGGCCTCACGCTCGCCCACTGCCAGCGTGATCGGCACCAGCAGCGGCTGCGACTGCAGGCCGATACCGTCGTGCGCGTTCTTCAGGCGCTCGTAACCGATGCGCTCGTGCGCGGCATGCATATCGACCACGATCAAGCCTTCTGCATTCTCGGCCAGGATGTAGATGCCGTGCAGCTGCGCGATCGCGTAGCCCAGCGGCGGCACGCCTGCGTCGGCACTGGTGACCGGCAGTCCGTTCTCGGTCGGCATTGGCGGCAGCGCAGCACCGCGCTCGGCGCCGGCTGGTGCGGCATACAGCGCGGCATAGGCAGCCGGAGCATCGGCCACCTGCAGCCCCAGCGGTTGCTGCGGGCGCCAGCCAGAGAATCCACCACCGCCGCCACTCGAACCGGCACCCGGTGCGGCACCGCGGACCAGACCGAAACCGGAGGCGCCCGCACTGGAGACCATCGATGCCGCACCTGCATCCGCCGGATGCGCGGAGCCGGCACCGATGCCCTGCGCCGACATGCCGGCACGGGTATCGGCCAGCGCATCCTTCAGCGTGCGGTAGACAAAATCATGCACCAGCCGCGAATCACGGAAACGCACCTCGTGCTTGGCCGGGTGCACGTTGACATCAACGCGGGTCGGGTCGAGCTCAAGGAACAGCACATAGGCCGGCTGGCGACCGTGGTACAGCACGTCGCCGTAAGCCATCTTCACCGCATGGGCGACGCTGCGGTCGCGCACCGAACGGCCGTTGACGTACAGGTACTGCTGGTCGGCGCTGGCGCGCGAATAATGCGGTTGCGCGATCCAGCCGTGCAGGCGCAGGCCGGCACCACTGTGGTCGACGCGCACGGCCTGGTTGGCGAAATCCTCGCCCAGCGTTTCAGCCAATCGCGCATCGGAATACAGATCGCCCGGCTTGTAGCGGCGCGAGGCCTTGCCGTTGTGCGACACGCGCAGCTCGACATCCGGCCGCGCCAGCGCCAGCGAACGCAGCCATTCTTCGATATGGCCCAGCTCGGTACGCTCGGCGCGCAGGAACTTGCGCCGCGCCGGTACGTTGTAGAACAGCTCGCGCACTTCTACCGTGGTGCCCGGCGCATGCGCGCGCGGGGTCACTTCGCCGATCTTGCCGCCTTCGATCTGCAGCGCCGAACCGTGTTCGTCATGTGCGCGACGCGAGGACAGGGTGAAACGGCTGACCGAGGCGATCGACGGCAGCGCTTCACCCCGGAAGCCGAGCGTGGCCACCGATTCGAGGTCGTCCAGATCGGCGATCTTGCTGGTGGCATGGCGCGATACCGCCAGCGGCAGCTGTTCCGGTGCGATGCCACTGCCGTTGTCGCGGATGCGGATCAGGCGTACACCGCCCTCTTCAAGATCGATATCAACGCGGCTGGCACCGGCGTCGATCGCGTTCTCGACCAGCTCCTTGACCACCGACGCGGGACGTTCGACCACTTCGCCGGCGGCGATCTGGTTGATGAGGATCTCCGGCAACGGCCGGATCGGGCGCGGATGGGTAGCAGACGTCATGCGGGGATGATAACGGAGCGGCCGAGGGTAGAGTCGAGCCATGCTCGCCTGACGGGCTACCGGCAAGGCCCAGTCGAGCATGAATCATCCCGCGTGCCCAGCGGCAGGGTCCGCGCGCATGGCGTTGCGTTCATCAGAAGGGCGCCCATCGGTCATGGGGCGCGGCTCGACTCTACAGAAAGCAGTAAACCGCCTTCGGCGGGTTACTTGCTGCCGCCGGCCATGGTGCCGGCTGCGTCGATCTCGGCCTGGGCGCGGGCGGCATACAACGTGCCCGGTGGCGGCTGGCGGCTGAAGAAGGTGTGCACACCGTCCAGCACGGCACCGGCGATCTTGCGCTGGTAGGCCGGGTCGATCAGGCGGCGCTCTTCATCCGGGTTGGAGATGAACGCGGTTTCCACCAGCATCGCCGGCATGTCCGAGGTGCGCAGCACCGCGAAGTTGGCGCGCTCGATGTTCGGCTTGTGGTTGTTGCCGATCCGCTTCAGGCCGCCCAGCACGTGGCCGGCCGCGTCCTCGGACGCCTTCATGTAGCCGCTCTGGGCCAGATCCAGCAGCACGTTGGCAAGCGTGCCTTCGGTCTGCTGCAGGCGCACGCCACCGACCAGGTCGGCCGCGTTTTCCTTGTCCGCCAGCCAGCGGGCGCGCTGCGAAGAGGCGCCCTTGGTCGACAGCACGTACACCGACGAACCGGTGGCCGAACGGTTTTCGGCCGCGTCGGCATGGATCGAAATGAAGATGTCGGCCTTGTTCGCACGCGCCTTCTGTGCGCGCATCGGCAGCGGGATGAACACGTCGCTGTCGCGGGTGAGGTAAGCCTTCAGGCCCGGCGTCGCATTGACCTGGCGGGCCAGTTCACGCGCCACCGCCAGGGTCACATCCTTTTCGCGCTTGCCGGTCGGGCCGATCGCGCCCGGATCCTGGCCGCCGTGACCCGGATCGATGGCCACCACCAGATGACGCATGCCAGCCTGCATGCGGATGCGCGACGCATCGCTGGGCATGGCCGGACGCGGCGGTTCCACCGTCGTCGGTTCCGGTGCGGGCACCGTAGCCGGCGGCGTGGTCACCACCGCGGCGGTGCGCTGTCCAGCCAGGATCGCGGCCGGCGACGAAGAAGGCGAGCTGCTGGCCACGGTACCGGCCGCCGCGACCTGGGCCGGTGCAGTGGACGGCGCCGGGGTGGGCGTGGCCGGCGCGGCGGCAGTGGCACTGGCCTGCTGGCGAACCTGGGCAGTCAGCAGCGCGGTGGCACGCGCAGCATCGGAACGCGACTGCGCGCTCTCCGCCGGCGTCGGCGTCGGTGCAGGCGTGTTGACCGGTGCCTGTGGCTGCACCGCCGGCGTCGCTGCCGGACGGCTGGCGGCCACGGCCGGGCCATCGCCCGGCCATTCGATCACCAGCTTGGATTCATTGCCCTCGCGCTGCATCTGTGGGCGGAACGGCGCCACCGATTCAGCAAGGTCGAAAACGACACGGAAGGTACCCGGCACCGGCTGTCCGGTCCGCACTGCGGTGACCACGCCCTGCGCCGCCGGCATTTTCAGGTTGCGTACGGCGCTGGAGTCCGGGAAATCGACCACCAGGCGGTTCGGTCCGGCCAGCGACAGCGTCTTGTAACCACCACTGCCCACCAGCGAGATCTCGGCACGGGTGCCGGTGGCACCGGTATTCAGCAGGACCTGGCGAATTTCACCGGCCCACGCGCTGACGCTCGCCAGACCCAGTCCGACGGCGGCACAGATGGCGATGAGACGGTTCCCCGGGCGCATGGCTCAGGATTCAATCACCGCGCTGAACGGAATGCAACACCTTTTTCCTTAATAATCCGTAACCTGCCGGTCTTTGTTCTCGTCAGCCGACAGAAATGGCCTGCAAGTCGCCCCCTTGGGGAAGCCGCTTCAGCCATTCATGTCCGACGTCGCTTACTCCAGTGAGACGCGCGCGACGCCCCTGCCCCTCGATCTCCAGCGCCACCACCAGGTCGGTCGGCGGTAGCGCGCCGGCGCCCCGTTCCGGCCATTCCACCAGCCACAGCACCGCGCTGCCCTCGTCCAGGCCGAGGAAATCCAGCTCACCGGCCTGGCCGATGCGGTACAGGTCCAAGTGCCACGCCTCACCGCCACTGGCCAGCGGATAGCGCTCGACCAGGGTGTAGGTGGGGCTGCGGATAGCGCCCTGCACGCCCAGCGCGCGCAGCAGTGCGCGGGCGGTGGTGGATTTGCCGGCGCCCAGGTCGCCGCGCAGTTCGACCAACGCCTGCGGCGGCCGGGTGGCCGCCAGCCATTGCCCGAGCAGTTCAGTGGCATCGCTGTCGGCAAGGAAGAAATCGATCATCGAGAGAGTTCCGGGTTGGCCAGTCGCCGCAACGGCGACAGCAGATCAGTAGGAAGCAGGCCGCGCACGCCATCGGCGGCCGCGGCGTCGCCCGCGAGCGCATGCAGCAGTGCACCAGCGGCGGCAGCGTCGAAGGCGGCCAGCCCCTGCGCGCGCAGGCTGGCAATGATGCCGGTGAGCAGGTCGCCCATGCCTCCCACGGCCATGCCGGGATTGCCTGCACCGATCAGCCGTGGCGCCTGCCCGGGGGCCGTCACGATGCTGCCTGCGCCCTTCAGCACCACCACGGCGTGGAAGCGTTCGGCCAACGCCTGCGCACAGCGGTAGCGATCAGCCTGGATGTCAGCGGTACTGCAGCCGAGCAGGCGCGCGGCCTCGCCCGGATGTGGCGTAAGGATGGCGTCCGGTAGCGCGCGCGGATCCTGCGCCAGCAGGTTCAGCGCATCGGCGTCGACCACCAGCGGTTTGGCGCTGGCCAGCACCCGCGCAAACAGTGCAAGCGCCCATTCGTCCTGGCCCAGACCGGGGCCAATCGCGACCACCCTGGCCTTGTCCAGCAGCGCCGGCAGCACATCGCCGTCTTCCAGCGCATGGGTCATCGCCTCCGGCAGGCGCGCCAGCAACGGACCGACGTGATCGCGGCGGGTACCCAGGCTCAGCAATCCCGCGCCCGCACGCAAAGCGGCCTCGGCCGCCATGGCGATGGCGCCGCCGCTGCCATGGTTGCCGCCGACGCACAGCACGTGCCCGGATTCGCCCTTGTGGGTGTTGGCGCGGCGCGGCGGCAGCAGTGCCGGCAAGCGGGCCTGGGTCCAGTGCTCCGCGGCGGGTGACACGCCCTGCCGTGCGGCCGCGGGCAGCTGCAGCGGCGCCAGCGCCTTCTGGCCGCAATGATCCAGCGCGTCGCCGGTATACAGCCCGCGATGCGGCACGATGAACTGCAGGGTCAAAGCGGCCTTCACGGCCACGCCCGGTACGGCACCGCGATCGGCATCGACGCCACTGGGGACGTCCAGCGCCAATACCGGTACCGCCTGCGCGTTGAGCGCGACAATCAGCGCCTGCGCCACGCCTTCCGGCGCGCGATCGAAGCCCAGACCGAACAGGGCATCGACCCAGATATCAGCCTCGGGCAGCGCGCCGTCGAAATCGGTGATGGTGCCGCCGCCGGACTTGAATTCCGATGCCGCACGCTGTGCCAGCACGGTTGACGGTGACTTCCCCGGCAAGGCGATCACCATCACCTCACGCCCGGCCTGCAGCGCGTGGCGGGCCAGCACATGGCCATCGCCACCGTTGTTGCCCGCTCCGACCACCACGCCGATCCGCCGCGCCTGCGGCCAGTGCTGCAGCAGGCACTGCCAGGCAGCCTGGCCGGCCTGCGCCATCAGGCCCCAGCCGCCCTCGGCAGCCAGTGCCGAGGCCTGCGCATCAAGCGCACGCGCGGCAGCAGAATCGAACAGATCGGCGAGGTTGGCCATGCAGGGATTTTATACTGGTGCACATGTCCCCTGCCCCCACCCCTGTCGATCCGGCCCAGGCCGTGCAGCGCATCCGCGAACTGGCCCGTGCGCATGGCTTCCAGCGCTGCGGCATCGCCGGCATCGAGCTGGGCGAGGATGAAGCGCACCTGGCCGACTGGCTGGGCCAGGGCCTGTACGGCACGATGGACTGGATGGCGCGCCACGGCACCCTGCGCGCGCGCCCTGCGGAGCTGCTGCCCGGCACCGTACGGGTGATCTCGGTAGGCATGGACTACAGCCACAAGGACGACACCGAAGCCTGGGCGACCCTGGCCGACCCGGGACGTGCCTACGTGGCCCGCTACGCGCTGGGCCGCGACTACCACAAGCTGATGCGCAACCGCCTGCAGAAGCTGGCCACGCAGATCAACGATGAAGTGGCACCGCTGGGCTACCGCGTGTTCGTCGATTCGGCCCCCGTGCTGGAACGCGCACTGGCGCGCAATGCCGGTCTCGGCTGGATCGGCAAGCACACCTGCCTGATCGACCGTCATGGCGGCTCATGGTTCTTCATCGGCGAGATCTACATCGATATCCCGCTGCCGATCGATGCTCCGGCCACTGCACATTGCGGTACCTGCACGCGCTGCATCGATGTCTGCCCGACCCAGGCCATCACCGGCCCGCAGCGCCTGGATGCGCGGCGCTGTATCTCCTACCTGACCATCGAGCACAACGGTGCCATCCCCGAAGACATGCGGCCGTTGATCGGAAACCGCATCTACGGCTGTGACGACTGCCAGCTGGTGTGCCCCTGGAACAAGTTCGCCAAGCGCACCGACGAAGCCGACTTCCGCGCACGCAACAACCTCGATACCGCGCGGCTGGACCAGCTGTTCGCCTGGGATGAAGCCGAGTTCCTGCGCCGCACCGAAGGCAGCCCGATCCGGCGCAGCGGCCACGAGCGCTGGCTGCGCAACATCGCCGTGGCGCTGGGCAATGCCCCCTCTTCGGTCGAAGCGCTCGCTGCACTGCAGACCCGCATCGACGATCCCTCGCCGCTGGTGCGTGAACACGTGCAGTGGGCGCTGGGCCAGCACACGGCGCGCTGACGTGCGATCCTGAGCACCCGCTCCACCCGCAGCACGCCGTTCCCATGCAGCCACGCAACAACGACATCCTCACCCCCAGCCAGCTCAACACCCTGGCCCGCGACCTGCTGGAAGGCAGCTTCCCGGCGATCTGGGTCGAGGCCGAGCTGGGCAGCGTGGCCCGTCCTTCCTCCGGGCACCTGTATTTCACCCTGAAGGACGCACGCGCGCAGCTGCGCGCGGCGATGTTCCGGATGAAGGCGCAGTACCTGAAGTTCGTGCCGCGCGAAGGCATGCGCGTGCTGGTGCGTGGCAAGGTGACCCTGTATGACGCTCGTGGCGAGTACCAGATGGTGCTGGACCACATGGAGGAAGCCGGCGAAGGCGCATTGCGCCGCGCCTTCGAAGAGCTGAAGGCACGCCTGGAGGCCGAGGGCCTGTTCGACCCGGCGCGCAAGCGGCCGCTGCCCGCGCACGTGCAGCGCCTGGCAGTGATCACCTCGCCCACCGGCGCCGCCGTGCGCGACGTGCTGAGCGTGCTGGCCCGCCGCTTCCCGCTGCTTGAAGTGGACTTGCTGCCGACCCTGGTGCAGGGCAGCAGCGCCGCTGCACAGATCACCCGCCTGCTGCAGGCCGCCGATGCCAGTGGTCGCTACGACGTGATCCTGCTGACCCGCGGCGGCGGTTCACTGGAAGACCTGTGGGCCTTCAACGATGAAGCACTGGCCCGTGCGATCGCCGCCAGCCGCACCCCGGTGGTGTCGGCGGTGGGCCACGAAACCGACTTCAGCTTGAGCGACTTCGCCGCCGACCTGCGCGCGCCGACACCGTCGGTGGCCGCCGAACTGCTGGTGCCGGACCAGCGCGAACTGGCGCTGCGCCTGCGCCGCACGGCGGCACGCATGGTGCAGCTGCAGCGGCACACGATGCAGCAGGCGATGCAGCGTGCCGACCGTGCGCTGCTGCGCCTCAGCGCGCAGAGCCCGCAGGCCAGGCTGGATCTGCTGCGTCGCCGCCAGCTGGACCTGGGCCGGCGCCTGCATGCCGCGTTCAATCAGCAGCAGGAACGCCGTGCCGCACGCCTGCGCCATGCAGCGGCGGTGTTGCGCGGGCACCATCCGCAGCGCCAGCTCGACGCGATGCAGCGCCGCCTCGCCGCCCTGCGTGGGCGTCCGCAGGCTGCAATGCAGCGCCTGCTGGAACGCGATGCACTGCACCTGCGCGGGCTGGCGCGTTCGCTGGAAGCGGTCAGCCCGCTGGCGACCGTGGCCCGCGGCTACAGCATCCTCACCCGCAGCGACGACGGCACTCTGGTGCGGAAGGTCGATCAGGTGCAGCCTGGCGATGCGCTGCAGGCGCGCGTCGGCGACGGCGTGATCGACGTGCAGGTCAAGTAGAGGGTTGTTCGGCAGGGCTGCGCCCTGCACCCACAGAGGCTTCAAGCCAAGGCAACGTCAACGTCAAAAGCAGGCATTCCGTGGGATGGCGGGGCGATGTCGGAGTGCGGGGACGCCGCAAGTACGTCCTTGTAGGCTTGGCAGCCGCATCCATGCGGCTGACACCCCGCACTCCGACACCGCCCCACCTCTGACAGATTCCGGTGGCTGTTGGTAGGTGTCGACCTTGGTCGACACGGTAGATCCACGCATGTGTGGATGAATCTCCATCGGAATCGAATATTTCGAATCGAGATCGAAAAGCATCCGCGCATGGCGTGGATCTACAGCAGGTCGCAGAAATCTGTCGAAGGCGGGGTGGGTCCGGTTGCGGGAGTGTCCGCGGCATGGATGCCGCGGCCAAGCCCCCATGGACGGGGTTACGGCGTCTCCCGCAGCCGGACCCACCCCGCTATCCCACGGATAGCCAGCTTTTGCTTCGGCGGTTGCTGTTGCTCTGGATTCGGCAGGTGCAGGGCTGCAAGCCCTGCCGAACACCCTCTACTTTGCCTGCTCGCAGAACTTCTGCCGGTACTCGAGTGCCTTCGGCATCAGCGCCTGCAGGTTCTGGATGCGGGTGCCCGGGTTCGGGTGGGTCGAGGAAAACTCCGGTGGTGACTGGCCACCACTGGCCTGGCCCATGCGCTGCCACAGCGGCACCGCCTCGCGTGGGTCGAAGCACGCCGCCGCCGCCAGCATCAGGCCCACTTCGTCGGCCTGTGTCTCGTGGCTGCGTGCATACGGCAACAGGTAACCGTAGCCCATCGCTGACATCATCATCTGTTGCTGCTGCGCATCCATGCCGCTGGCGGCGCCGGCCACCTGCCCGATCTGGGTCAGCTTCTGCTGGGCCATGCGCTGTGCACCATGGCGCAGCAGCGCATGCGCGATCTCGTGGCCCATCACCACCGCCATCGCATCGCGGGTGCGCGCCACCGGCACCAGCCCGGTGTAGACCGCCATCTTGCCGCCCGGCAGGCAGAACGCATTGGCCTGGTCGGACGGAATCACGTTCACTTCCCACTGGAAATCCCGCGCGAAGTGCGCCGGCTGCACGCCATGCTCCTGCGCCAGCGCGGTCTCCACCACATCGACCTTGGCGATCAGGCGCTGGGCGATGTCACGCACATCACGCGCGATCGGTGCATTGGGGTCCATCGGCCGTTCCTGCGACAGGATCTGCTGGTAGGCCTGCAGCCCCAAAGCAGTCTCCTGGCGCGCGTCCAGGCTGCTGTCGATCATCACCTTCTCGCCGGTATAGGGATCCACCGTGCGGTTGGAAAACCAGTAGAAGACCGCGTAGCCGGCGGCCAGCAGCAGCACCCACCAGCGGATGTTGCCGAACAGGCCGCGGCGCTGCGAGCCTTGTGGCGGGCGGGAAAAGGGATCGTTGCGCATCGGGTCGGCTTCCAGCAGGCCCCGCCGGCCGGCGGGCACGGCGCAATCTTAGTGCGCCGATGCCAGCAACGGGTGAAGCCGGCTGCCGATCAGATACCGCGTACCAGGCGGAAGCCGATGCGCGCGTTGGTGGTATCCGAGTCCTGGGATTGCCGCCAGGCGGCGCGGGTCTGCTCCGGCGCATTGGCCCAGTTGCCCCCCCGGATCACCCGTGCGCGACAGCCCGGGTTGAACCAGGCGGCGCCATCGGAGGGCGCGCGCCGGTAGCTGGCATGCCAGCAATCGGCCACCCATTCGCTGAGATTGCCGCCCATATCGTGCAGGCCGAAGGCATTGGCCTGGAAACTCCCTACCGGTGCCGGCCCCCACCAGCCATCGCCATAGCCGATGAAGGCGTTGTGCCAATGCCGCCCGGACGGCGACACATCCTTGCTGCCGGTGAAATTGCCGCTGCCCGGCGGCGGCGTGCCCGCATCGCCCCAGGGGTAGCGACCACTGTTGCCGCCGCGCAGCGCGTACTCGAACTCTGCTTCACTGGGCAACCGGTAGCTGCGCCCGGTCTGCTCGGACAACCACGCCGCATAATTTTCGGCATCGCGGATGCTGACGTGCATCACCGGCGAATTGGCCATCGCGCGGCCACCGTCGTAATCCGAGCGCCAGTCCACGCCGCTGCGGCGGATGAAATTGCCGCTGCGTTCGTCATAGACCACCGAATGGCCACGCCGCGTCGCCCGGGGGCGCGCGTTGGTGGCCTTCACGTAGCGCTGGAAATCGCTGACCGTGACCTCGGTGATCGCCATCGCGAAGCCTCGATCAAAGCGCACATAGTGCGATGGTCGCTCAGCATCGCTCGAACCCGGTTCGGCATCACCGGCGCCCATCTGGAAACCGCCATGCGGCACCACCACCATCTGCGGACCGCGTCCGCCATCACGCATGGCGTCGCTGAACACCTGTCCCGGGCGGAAGCTGCCGTAGTGGGTGGCCAGGTCGATGCGCTCACGCAGCTGGGCCACCACCGCGTCTCCCGGCAGGGCGATGCGCAGGGCCTCGGCCAGTTTCTCGCGTGCCGGCTTCAGGCCCTGCGGCGTGGACAGGTCGCGCAGGCCGTCATCGCGCAACTGCAGCAATGCCGCCGCACGGATCTGCTCGATGCGCTCGAACGCGTCGGCAATGGTCGGCGACGAGTCGCGCACCTTGCTGGCTTCGGCCAGCCAGGTGCCCGCGCTGGCGAAATCGCGCGTGCGAGCAGCGTCCTCGGCACGACGGATCAACCCGCTTTCGGCCGCGGCCAGTCCCTGCCGTGCACGGCTGTTGTTCTCGTCCAGTGCCAGCGCCTCGCGGAAGTTGCCGATGGCGCCATCCCCGTCCTCGCCGATCCGGTCCGCGCGCAGGTCCTCTTCACCGGCGCGGTTGTAAGCGACCACCCGCTGGGCAAGCTCCACCCGACCCTGCAGTGCGCGTACCTTCTCGTCCTTGGGCGCCAGGGTCAGCAGCACCAGCGCCTGGCGGCTGGCCTCGGCCAGCGCCTCGCGCTGCTTCAGCGGCCGCACCAGCAACGCATCCGCCTGCTGCTGCAGGCGCTGGCGGGCACGCTGCAGGCCCTGGCGGGCCTGGCGGTCATCCGGGTCCTCTTCCTGTACTGCCAGCCACAGCGGAATGGCGGCATCGGCATCCTCATACAGCCGGCCCTCAGTGAAGGCCTGCCCGGCCGCGCGGCGCAACTGGGCCAGGCTGCGGCCCTGGCGGTCCACCCGCGGCGGCGTCCACTGCTGTACATCCTCGGCGGCATCCTCACCGGCGATGGTCACGCTGCCCTGCCCGGCCTGCGGGCGCTCGTCGCTGTTTGCGTTCGCGGACGGGCGCGCCTCCTCCCCGGCACTCCGGTCCGCTGCCGTGGGGGGCGACGGCGTGCAGCCTGCCAGGGCCATGGCCAGGGCGGTGCACAGCGCGGACGACAACGGAAAACGCAAGCGGAGCCTCCTTCGGCACGGACGCGCACCGACGTTAGGCTATTCTCCCCTGCCTGAGCAAACCCGAGTAGTAGGCCCTGAACCGTGGCAACCTGGATCACCACCCCCGCCGAGCTGGATGCGTACTTCCAGCAGCGCCCGACCCGCATCGGCCTGGACACCGAATTCATCCGTGAACGCACCTTCTGGCCGCAGCTGGCCCTGGTGCAGATGGCGGTCGGGCAGGACATCCTGCTGATCGACCCGCTGATTCCCGGCATGACCGAGGCGCTGGCACCGTGGCTGGCCGATGAATCCATCATCAAGGTGATGCACAGCGCCAGCGAAGACCTGGTCGCCTTCAAGTGGGCGTGCGGCGTGCTGCCGCGACCACTGTTCGACACCCAGATCGGTGCCGCGCTGGCCGGCATCGGCGGCGGCATGGGCTACCAGAAGCTGGTGGCGGAAATCACCGGCGTCGCCCTGGCCAAGGGCGAAACCCGTTCGGACTGGATGCGCCGCCCGCTTTCGGAGTCGCAGCTGCAGTACGCCGCCGACGATGTCGAGCACCTGTTCGCGCTGCATGACGCCATTGATGCCAAGCTGCAGGCGCTTGGCCGCCAGCAGTGGCTGCACGACGATGGCGAGCGCCTGCTGGCCAGCGTCGCCAACGATGAGGACCGCTGGCCGCATCTGGCGATGCGCTCGGCGCAGTTCCTCGACGCGGCCGCACAGCACCGCCTGCTGCGCCTGCTGCGCTGGCGTGATGTGCAGGCACGCAGCAGCGACCGCCCGCGAAGCTGGATCCTGGACAACGAACTGGCCGCCACCCTGGCGCGCACGCCACCGGCCGACGAGACGGCGCTGGGCAGGCTGTTCGAGCAGTTCCCGAAGGCACCGCGCAAGCTGGCAGGCGCGGTCTGGCAGGCACTGTCCACACCGCTGGCCGATGAAGCCGAGGCACCGCTGGCACTGCCCGCCAACGACAGCAACAAGCAGGTAGTGAAGAAGCTGCAGGACGCGGTGGCCGAACGCAGCCGCGAGCTGGGCCTGCCGGATGGCGTGCTGGCCTCCCGCAAGCATCTGGAAAGCTATCTGGAACGCCGCAAATGGCCGGCCGCACTGGCGGGCTGGCGCCAGCAGGAACTGGAATCGCAGCTTCAGGCGCTGCTGCCCGCACGTTGATGGCACAAGGCGCCGGACCACGCCGGCGCCGTGCACCTCAAGCCTGCAGGGGCCGTGCTAGGGTTTGGCGGTACTGACAAGGAGACGTCGATGCAGACCCTCAAGATCGCGACCGCCTGCGCACTGCTGCTAACCACGTTGGGCCTGGCATGCTCTGGGCAGGCCGCACCGCTTTCCTATGCACAGGAAAAGGAGAACACAGCCAAGCTGGTGGACATCATTGACGGTGCCACCCGCGACGGTCTGGTTGCCGTGCTGGTGCCGGCCCCGTATGTCGTGCACAACGGCGGGCCAGGTGTCGGCTCTCCGGTCCCCGGCTTTCATCTGGGCAACCGCTCGACCGACCTACCCGGGTTCTCGACGCGGGTGTCCTTCCAGCACAAGGATATTCCCTCCCAGGGCTATGTGCAGCTGTTCAACACCAACGAACTGGAAACCGGCCCGCAGCGGACGGTGTTGATGGACGTGTTCGAGGTGCATCTGATTCCGCCGGGCACCTATCTGCTGAACGGTGCGGAGAACTACCGCCTGAACACCCGCGTGGCCAAGCTGAAGCCGCTGGGGACCACGGACGAAGTATCGAAGGACATCGGCGCCACCCGCCTGGCCGACGTCGATTACCGTTTCTATTCCTGGAAGAAGGTCTGGGTACCACCCGGCGTCCTGACCGATCAGCACTCCCAGCAGGTCTGCATCTCGGTGCATGTGGCCTCCGGCAACTGCGTGGCATGGGGCACCCAGAACTACGAAACCTCGCGCCCGACCGAAGGCTACTGGGATGACAGGGTCGTCCCTGAAGACATCCCTGCCGTACGCATCCAGGCGGTCATCGCCAAGGCCCACGCGCCACTGGCCTTCACTGCCCGCGAAGGGCAGATCCTGCTCAGCCCCTTCATTGTTGCCGCCGACGGCGATATCGATTTCAACGCCAACGACTGCGCACCGGTCGACAAGCTTACGGGATGCGCCCTGCGCCGCTTCACGGTGCACTACCAACCCGCGCCGCTGGACGCTGCACGCAAGCACATCGCAATCACCTCGCGCGGCCTCAACGGCAAGCAGCGCAAGGTACTGGAGCGGATGGAGGCGATGCAGCTGCAGGTGCTGGGCCCCAGTGCGCCGTCCGATGCAGCGCTGGGCAAGGGCGTCAGCGCCACGCCTTGAGCACGGATGATGCCTGGCCAGCAACGAAAAACGGCGCTCGATGAGCGCCGTTTCCGGTACACGACGGGGTAAGGCTTACCAGTTCATATTCAGCGAGACACCCACGGTACGCGGTTCGTTGTAGACCGCCGCCATGTAGTTCTCGATCACACCCTTGAGGTTCTTCTCGTTGGTGATGTTGCGCGCGAACAGCGCAACTTCGTAGGCACCGTAGTTGCCCGAGTAGCCGATCTTCAGGCCACCTTCGAAGTCACCCTTGGAGTTGAACTCCTTGCTGTCGTACAGCACGAAGCTGGTGTAACCCTGCTTGTTCCAGTCGGTGGAGACGAACATGGTGCCGGCGTCGCTGACCGGGAAGTCGTAGCGGGCGGCCAGGTTCACGTTGTACTTCGGCGCGTTCGGCAGCGGGTTGCCGTCGATCTGCGCGAAGGTGTTGGCACCGACCTTGATGGTCGGGTCGCCGACGGTGCAGACCACCTGGCCGTTGAGGCCGCAGACCTGCGCGTAGACGCGCTTGTCCTTGATCTCGCTGTGCAGCAGGCTCAGGCCGGCGCTCAGGGTCAGGTTCGGGATCGGGCGCAGCTCCATGTCGGCTTCGAAGCCGTAGGCCTTGGCCTTGTCGGCGTTGAACAGCACGCCGTTGCCGTCCGAATCGTTGCCGTTGAGCTGGATGTCGTTGACGGTGTAGGTGAACGCGGTGGCGTTCAGGCGCAGGCGGTTGTCCCACAGGCTGCTCTTCACGCCCGCTTCCCAGGACAGGATCGTCTCGGAATCGGCGGTGGTGAAGTCGGCATTGAACACTGCCGAACGACCCTGGATGGTCGGGCCACGGAAGCCACGCGCGACCTTGGCGTAGACGCTCACGTCCGGCGTGATCTGATACATCGCGCTCAGATCCCAGCTCGGGGTGGTGTCGGACATCTTGACGTCGGTGCGGCCCTTGTAGGTGACCACGCCGGCAGCGGTGTCGGCGGTCTTCAGCAGGCGGGTGTGCTTCTCGTCCCTGGTCTGGCGCAGGCCGGCGGTGACGGTGAACTTGTCGGTGAAGGCGTAGCTCAGCTGGCCGAAACCGGCCCACGAGGTGTTCTTGTTGCGCAGGCGCACCCAGTTGTTCGGATTGCGTGCCGCGCCCTGCAGGAACCAGGCGCGCTGGTAGAAGTCGGTGGTGTCGCTGCCGTTGAAGTAGAACGCACCGGCCTGCCACTGCAGCGCGCTGTCGTCATGGCTGGCCAGGCGGAATTCCTGGGTCCACTGGTCCAGGTCGCGGATGCGGCCCATCGACTGGCCGTAGCCGTTCGGCACGCCGTTCACCGGGAAGTTCACCGCAGCGCCGCCGTCGGTGTCGCCACGGCTGTAGCCGGAGGTGGTTTCGTAGGCGGTGATCGAGGTGAAGTCGATCGCGCCGAAGTCGTAACGTGCCTTCACCGAGCCGCCGTAGGTCTTGTAGGCCTGCGGATTGTTGTCGGCTTCGTCGTAGGCAACCTTGTCGCGCGGCACGTCGGTCTTGTTCGAGCCCTTGGTCAGCGCACCGCGCAGGAACAGGGTCGAGGTACCTTCGTAATCACGAGCATGGGCCGAGGCCAGGATCGAGAACTGGTCGCTCGGGGTCAGCAGCAGCTGCGCGCGCACGTTGCGGTCATCGAAGCCGCCCATGGCGTTCTTCTTCGGGCTGACCGTGCCGTCGGCGCTCGGGCCCTTGTAGGTGTTGTCGACGTAGTCGTCGCGGTGCTGGTACAGGGCCGACACGCGGAACGAGGCGATGTCGTTGATCGGGCCGCCGAAGCCGCCGTCGATCGACACGCTGTTGTAGGTGGCGTAGCTGGCGCTGACGCGGCCGGTATAGTCCTGGGTTGGCTTCAGGGTGTCGAACTTGACGATGCCGGCGGTGGTATTGCGGCCGAACAGCGAGCCCTGCGGGCCGCGCAGCACTTCCACCTGGTCCACGTCAAAGACCGGGTTGGACTTCAGCACCACGTGTTCCAGCACCACGTCGTCCTGGATGATCGAGACCGGCTGCGAGGCACCCAGGTAGAAGTCGATGTTGCCCAGGCCGCGGATGTAGAAGCGCGGGAAGATACGGCCGGTGGTGGTTTCCGCATACAGGCTCGGCACGCGGCCGGACAGCGCCAGCAGGGTGTCGTCGCCGCCAGCGGTGAAGTCGCGCATGCGCTCGCCCTGCACCACGCCGACCGAAACCGGCACTTCCTGCAGGTTCTGCTCACGGTGTTCGGCGGTCACGGTGATCGTGTCCAGGCCGGTCGGGGTCGGCGCGCTGTCCTGCGCGGCGGCGCCGAAGCTGCCGACCAGGGCCAGACCGGCACAGGCCAGTGCCAGCGGGTGGCGGCGGAAGGAAACAAGGGAAGACGACAGACCCGACAGGCGGCGGGAATCGGTATGGGAGGGCATGCAGTGCTCTGAGGAGGCGTCCGAGCGGCCTGCGCGGGCCGGGCGGCAAAAAGGAGGAAAACTGCGCAAGCGGCCATTATCCCCCAAATTGTTACGATTTCGTTGCGCAGCACCCAAACCCGGCGAAACAAGCGCTTTCGGCACAGTTACAGGGCATTCCGCACGCCCTGAAGGCTTGACTCAGGGCAGCGGGGTCAACGCGACATCGACCATCGCCAGCAGGCGCTCGCGGCTGATGCCGTCACGCGCCTGCACCGAGATGCCATGCAGCACCGTGGCGAAGTGGTCGCCCAGCGCCTGCACCGCCGCGTCGTCGGCCAGCTCCCCCTCGGCCTGCGCCTGCTGCAGCCGCGCGATGATCGCCGCCGTGCGCTGGCGACGATGACTGGCCAGCCAGTCCCGCACGCCTTCGCCATCGGGCGACACGCTGCTGGCCGAGGACACCACCAGGCAACCATGCGGGCGCCCGCGACGGGTGTAGGTCAGCACCGCCTCGCGCAGCATCGAACCGATCGCCTCACGCAATGTTGCCTGCTCCAGCGCGCGCGGCGCGAAACCGCCCTCGCCTTCTTCGTACAGCGCCACGGCTTCGCGGAACAACTGCTCCTTGCTGCCGAACGCGGCGTAGATGCGTGCAGAGGCAATGCCCAGTGCTTCGACCAGTGCCGACATCGACGTGCCTTCATAGCCGTGCTGCCAGAACAGCAGCATCGCCTTGCGCAACGCCTGGTCCCTGTCGAATTCGCGCGGTCGCCCTGCCATCTGCCTGCCTGCTCCAGTGAGGCGCGCAGTGTAACGCGGGTGTTGACCATCGCGAGAGTCGCGCCTATTCTTTGTCGACCGACAAATAATTGGAGCAACACATGCAGACCCTCAAGGGCCCCAGCCTGCACCTGGCGCAGTTCGCCGGCGACCAGGCCCCGTTCAACTCACTTGCCAGCATTGCCGCGTGGGCCGCCGGCCACGGTTTCAAGGCGCTGCAGATTCCCGCGTGGGATGCACGCCTGTTCGACCTGGCCACCGCCGCCGACAGCCAGGACTACTGCGACGACATCCGTGGCACCCTGGCCGAGCACGGCCTGCAGGTCAGTGAGCTGACCACCCACATCCTCGGCCAGCTGGTGGCCGTGCATCCGGCCTACGATGAACTCTGCGATGGCTTCGCGCCGGAAGCACTGCGCGGCAATCCGCAGGCCCGCACGGAATGGGCACAGCAGCAGCTGCACCTGGCCGCTCGCGCCTCGCGCCGTCTTGGGTTGCAGGACATGGGCACCTTCTCCGGCTCGTTCGCCTGGCCCTACCTGTTCCCGTTCCCGCAGCGCCCGCCGGGCCTGATCGATGCCGCCTTCGATGAACTGGCCCGCCGCTGGCGGCCGATTCTCGACAGCTGCGAGGACAATGGCATCAACCTCTGCTACGAGATCCATCCCAGCGAAGACCTGCACGACGGCACCAGCTTCGAGCGCTTCTTCGAGCGCGTCAGCCAGCACGAGCGCTGCCGCATCCTGTTTGATCCCAGCCACTTCGTGCTGCAGCAGCTCGACTACCTGCAGTACCTCGACATCTACCACCCGCTGATCCGCATGTTCCACGTCAAGGATGCGGAGTTCCGCCCCAGCGGCCGCCAGGGCATCTATGGCGGCTACGCCGACTGGACCGAGCGCGCCGGCCGCTTCCGCTCGCTGGGCGACGGCCAGGTCGACTTCAAGTCGATCTTCTCCAAGCTGGCCCAGTACGACTACCAGGGCTGGGCGACGCTGGAATGGGAGTGCTGCCTGAAGGACCAGGAAGCCGGCGCGCGCGAAGGCGCTGCATTCATCCACGACCACATCATTCCGGTCACCGACAAGATCTTCGACGACTTCGCCGGTGCACCGATCAGCACCGCGCAGATGCAGCAGATGCTCGGCATCGCCTGAGCCCCAACGGAGCACTCCCTCATGACCACTTCTCTTTCCGCTGGCGCTGCCGGCGACGCTCCCCTGCGCCACCATTACCTGCGCATCGACGGCCAGCGCGTGCATTGCGTGTCCGCGGGTCACGGTGAACCCGTATTGCTGATTCCCGGCTGGCCGCAGACCTGGTACGCCTGGCGCCATGTGCTGCACGCCCTGGCCGAAGCCGGCTTCGAAGCCATCGCGGTCGATCCGCCGGGCATCGGCGAATCCGATCGCCCCAGCCACGGCTACGACACCGGCAGTGCCGCCGCCGTCCTGCACCAGACCATGCAGGCGCTGGGCCACGAGCGCTACCAGGTAGTCGGACATGACATCGGTATGTGGATTGCCTATGCACTGGCCAGCGACCAGCCGCAGGCGGTGCGCCAGCTGGCGGTTACCGAAGCGGTGATTCCCGGCCTGGCGCCGGAACCGGGCATCTTCGCTGCCCCGGCCGACAACATCTTCCTCTGGCACTTCATGTTCAACCAGGTCGCGGACCTGCCCGAAGCACTGATCAGTGGCCGCGAACGCGCCTACCTGGAGTTCATGTTCGACCGCTGGTCGTACCGCCGTGACGCGGTGGCTGCCGACACCTACATCGCCGCCTACAGCCGCCCCGGCGCACTGCGGGCCGGCTTCGCCTGGTACCGCGCGATCCCGGAAACCATCCGCCAGAACAAGGAACGTGCACAGCGCCGGCTGGCGATGCCGGTGCTGGCCATCGGCGCCGAGCACGCCACCGCCGATGCGCCGATGCTGACCCTGCAACCGCACGCCGACAACGTGCGCGGCAGCATCGTGCCGGGCTGCGGCCACTTCATCATGGAAGAAGCGCCGCAGGCGTTCCTGGCGCAGCTTCTGCCGTTCCTGCAGGAGGTGCGCCATGCAGCTTGAACCGGCGCTGCAGCAGTTTGTCGACGCCGTCGCGGCGCATCCGCTGCCGGAGGAGCTGCGCGAACTGCGGGCGATCAGCGAGAGCGCGCTGCCACAGTTGCAGGGTGCGCCGCAGCCGGTTGCGCATGTGATCGAACACACGGTGATCGCACGCGACGGGCAGGCGCTGGACGTCCGCCTCTACACACCGGAAGGTTTGCCCGACGGACCAGCGCCGGCCCTGCTGTTCGCCCACGGCGGCGGCTGGTTCCAGTGCTCGTTGGCGGTCTATGACGGTCCCTGCCGTGCGCTGGCCGATGCCAGTGGCTGCGTGATTGTGGCCGTGGGCTACCGGTTGGCGCCGGAACACCCGTTCCCGGTGCCGCTGCACGACGTTGCCGATGCCTGGTCGTGGCTGCAGGACAACGCCGAGCGCCTCGGGCTGGACCCGCAGCGATTGGCGATCGGCGGCGACAGCGCCGGTGGCAATCTGGCCGCCGCCTGCTGCCTGCTGCTGCGCGATCTCGGCCTGCCGCAACCGTGCCACCAGTTGCTGCTGTACCCGGCGCTGGATGCCGGCATGGGCAGCGATTCCTACCGCGACTACGCCACGGGCTACTACCTCAGCGCCGAACTGATGCAGCGCTGCTGGCAGGCCTATCTGGGTAATCTGGATCAGCCGCCGTCACTGGCCTCGCCCGCGCAGGCAACAGACCTGCAGGGGCTGGCGCCAGCCTCCGTACTCAGCTGCGAGCACGACCCGCTGCGCGACGAAGCCGAGCAGTACGCGCATCGCCTGCAGGCCGAGGGTATCGCCTGCACGCTGGAGCAACTGCCCGGGATGATCCATGCCTGCATCCACCTGCAGGGGGGGGCTGTTTCTACCGGCGTGGCGGTACAGCGCGCGGGCGCCCTGCTACGCCAGGCCCTGGCCTGAATCAGTGTGGGACGGTGGTGGCTGCACGGCTGCCGCTGTTCCGGTCCGGCCCGGCGCTTGGCAAGCCCGCCGGGCGGCGCTACACTGAAAGCCTGCCGTGGGGCCATAGCTCAGCTGGGAGAGCGCGTCGTTCGCAATGACGAGGTCAGGAGTTCGATCCTCCTTGGCTCCACCACTATTCGGAAAGAACCCGTAGATCTCCGCGATCTGCGGGTTTTTTCTTTTCAGCACCCGGGGCTCAGGCCGGCTCCTCACCGCCATCCTTGCGACGTGGACTGCGCGAGTGCCTATCGCGCACCTGTTGATCGCGCTGCCCCGGCCGCTGCTTGGCCACATCGTCCTGCTTCCTGTCCTGGCGGCTTTCCTGGATGCCCTGCTTCGGGTCCTGATCCTTGCCTCGCTCGTTCATTGAAATCTCCCACGCCGGCGGCGGGCCCACGTTGCCCACCACGCTAGAGGTTGCCGGGTAAGCCGCAGGTCAGTCCTGCGCCAACGTCATGTGCAGGCACGGGCTTGCCGCCACGGCCGCGCGCAGCCAGAATCCGGGGCACCACGCCCACCGGTATGCCATGCCCTCTTCTGCCCAGCACGCAGCCCACGCGTTGCCGATGCTCCTCGATGCGACCAAGGGCAGCATCCAGCTCGGCAACCTGCCGACGTTGATCTGCCCCACCCTGTCACTGGAGGAGGCGCGCATCGACTTTGCCACGCTGATGCGAGGAGAGCGCGATGTCGGCACCGGCTATCACTGGCTCAGCCTGCACCAGCTCAGCCTGGGCGGTGCGCCCGCTGGCATCAGCCTGTGCTTCCACGGGCAACAGCTCGACATGGTAACAATGGGCGTCGATCTACCCGGTGCAACGTTGGAAGACGGCTGGCCGACCCAGGCCGCGATCGATGCCGAAGTCGCCTTCATGCGCCGCACCCTGGGTGCGGCGCTGGGTCGCAAGCTGGCCGGCGGCCACGCCCGGCTCGGCTGGGGCGAAGCCTGGGCCCGTTTCGATCCGAAAGGCTTCATGGCCAGCAGCGGTATCCGCTACGCGCCACGCTCCTGACCCCGCTCAGGTACGTGTGATCGACACCCCACCTTCCACACGCATCGCGGTTCCGGTAACGAAACTGCTTTCATCGCTGGCCAGGAACAGCGCCGCGTTGGCGATCTCCTCCGGCTCGGCCATGCGCTTCAGTGCGTGCAGCGAGCGCACGAAGTCGCGGGCATCGCCGGTGGGTGCGGCCTGCCGCCCCATCTCGGTATCGGTGCCACCGGGCAGCAGCACGTTGCTGCGCACGCCGCGCGCGCCGTATTCGGCAGCGATCACCTGGCTCAGGCCGATCAACCCGGCCTTGCTCGACGCATAGGCCGCCATGCCCGGGAATCCCACGGTGTGGCCGACGAAGGTACCGACGAACACCAGCGAGCCGCCGCCGCGCGCCAGCAGTGCCGGCAACTGCGCGCGTGCCGCATGGAAGGCGGCATCCAGATTGGTCGCCATCACTTCGCGCCAGGCGTCCACCGGGAACTCCGCCGCCGGCACGCCCGGGCCAAGCATGCCGGCATTGTTGAGGGCGATATCCAGGCCGCCGAATGACTGCTGGGCCAGATCGACCAGCGCCTGCGCCGTACCCGGGTCGGCCACGTCGGCGGCATGTACCACGGCTTCGCCACCGGCGGCGCGAATCTGCTCGGCCAGCGCCTGCAGCGGCTCCGGCCGCCGTGCGTTGAGCACCAGCTTTGCCCCTTCGGCAGCGAAGCGCAGGGCGCTGGCGCGGCCGATGCCGGCGCTGGCACCGGTGATGAGAGCGATCTTGTTGTTCAGGCGCATGGTCGTGGTACCGGTTGTGAAGTGGCCGCCACGATGCCGCGCCTCTCCCCTGCCAACACTCCGTTTCCGGGCCTGGCCCATCGGTGCAGGAAACGGAGTTTCCGCAGCACCGGCGCGTGCCAGAATCCGGCCATGGACAGTACCGCCACCACCGCCCTCGATGCCCGCGTCGAACGGGTCTGCCGCCACCTTCAGGCCAGCCACGACGAACCCTCGCTGCAGGAACTGGCCGGGATCGCGGGTTGCAGCCCAACCCGCCTGCATCGCCTTTTCAAGGAAGCAACCGGGTTGACCCCGAAGCAGTACGCTGCCGCGCTGCGCGCCGACCGCCTGCGCACCGGGCTGGAACAACAGGAACGCATCACCGACGCTTTCCACGATGCCGGCTTCGGCTCCAGCGGACGCTTCTACGAGAACGCACCGAAGTTGCTGGGCATGACTCCCAAGCAATGGCGCGCAGGGGGGCGTGGCGAAGTCATCCACTTCGCGCTTGCCGAAAGTTCACTGGGCAGCGTGCTGGTGGCCAGCAGTGCCACCGGCGTGGTCGCGATCCTGCTCGGCGACGATCCGGAGACGCTGCTGCAGTCATTGCAGCAACGCTTCCGCCAGGCCGAACTGGTCGGCGCCGACCAGGGCTATGAACAACTGGTGGCACAGGTGGTGGGCCTGGTCGAGGATCCCACGCGGGGCGCCACGCTGCCGCTGGACATCCGCGGCACCGCGTTCCAGCAACGGGTATGGCAGGCGCTGCAGCAGATTCCGCGCGGGCAGACCGCGTCGTATGCGGATGTCGCCGCACGCATCGGCGCGCCCCGCTCGAGCCGTGCCGTAGCACGTGCATGCGCAAGCAACCCGCTAGCGGTGGCAGTTCCCTGCCACCGCGTCGTACGTCGCGATGGGGACCTGTCCGGCTATGCGTGGGGTGTAGCGCGCAAGCGCGAACTGCTGCGCCGGGAAAAGGCCTCGACTGCCTGACGTGGGTGCCGACCTTGGTCGGCACACCGCCAAGCCCTCAATCCAGCTTCACCACCAGCTTGCCGAAGTTGTGCCCCTTCAGCAGCCCGAAGAACGCCTCCGGCGCATTCTCCAGCCCTTCCACCACATCCTCGCGGTACTGGATGCGGCCATCGCGCAGCCACTGCGGCATCTCGCGTTCGAAGTCCGGCCACAGGTGGTTGAAGTCGTGCACGATGAAACCGCGCACGGTCAGGCGCTGGCGCAGAATCTGGCTGAACAGTGCGGGCAACCGGTCCGGACCGGGCTGCTCGACGCCGCGCTCGTTGTAGGTGGCGATGGTGCCGCACACTGGAACGCGGGCGAAGTCGTTGAGCAGCGGCAGCACTGCATCCAGCACGTGCCCGCCCACGTTCTCGAAATACACGTCGATACCCGCAGGAACCGCTGCGCGCAGCTGCGCGGCGAAATCAGCGGCGCGATGATCCAGCGCCACGTCCACCCCCAACGTCTGCAGGTAAGCGCGCTTGGCTTCGCCACCGGCGATGGCGACCACGCGCGCGCCCTGCAGCTTGGCCAGCTGCGCCACGGTCGCACCCACCGGCCCGGTCGCGGCAGCCACCACCAACGTCTCGCCCGCCTTCAAACGGGCGATTTCATGCAGGCTGGAATAGGCGGTGAAGCCGGGCATGCCATATACCCCCAGCGCCGTACTCAGCGGCAGCCCGGCCGGATCCAGCCGGCGCCCCAGTGCCTTGGCCGGCAGCACCGCGTGGGTCTGCCAGCCACCCGGTGCCAGCACCAGCTCACCTGTGGCTACGCCCTCGGCGTTCGACTGCAACACCTCGGCCACGGTCTGCCCTTCCATCACCGCGCCCACCGCCACCGGCGCGGCGTACGACGGGCCCTCGTCCATGCGTCCCCGCATGTACGGGTCCAGCGACAGGTAGCGGTTGCGCAGCAGCACCTCGCCAGCGGCCAATGTCGGCAACGCAACTTGTTCCAGGCGGAAATTGGCTGCACTTGGCGCCCCCTGCGGACGCGACGCAAGCACGATGCGGGAGGTGGTCGAGGAATCGGACATGGCCAGGTCTCTGCTGTTGCCAGCATCAGGAAAGGAGTGCCGACACTACGCCGCAGCCATCCCCGATGGCGGCCACGAAAACAGCGTTCCATGGACCGGCGCGGCACGGGTCCGGCGCAGCCCTTGCCCTTGCAGCTTTGACGATCGCGGCGATCTGCTGATTTCCACCGCAGACGATGATCGACTGACCACGCCCCGCCCCACGACGGAGGATCAAGCACTTGCGAGCACGCAGACGGCAATGTGAAGAAATCTTGGCAAAACGCTTGCCGAAGGCAGCCGACCTCCGTAATATACGCGTCCTTGGCAGCGACCTCGCTGCAACGAAACATGTGGCCGAGTAGCTCAGTTGGTAGAGCAGGGGATTGAAAATCCCCGTGTCGGCGGTTCGATTCCGTCTTCGGCCACCACTTTCGAAGGCCTGCAGAAATGCGGGTCTTTTTTTTCCGGAAACCGGGTTTGATGACGGTTGCCACACAATTTGGCCGAGTAGCTCAGTTGGTAGAGCAGGGGATTGAAAATCCCCGTGTCGGCGGTTCGATTCCGTCTTCGGCCACCATCTTCAGAGACCTGCAGAAATGCAGGTCTTTTTTTTGTCTGCGATCTGCGATCCCCCCCCTGGCCTCGATACATGCCAGCCCACCGCCGTCCGGTTGACGAAACATTTACACCGCCGCGCGCCGCGGCACCTACGCTCCAGACTCCTGCCTGGAGCCTGTCGATGCATCTGCGCCCCGCCCTGCTCGCCTGCCTGCTGCTGGCCGCCCTGCCGGTGATCGCCGCCGAGCCGATGCGCGCGGTCGACATGCTGGACATCGATCGCTATGCCGGCCAGTGGCACGAGATCGCGCATCTTCCGGTGTCGTTCCAGAAGCAGTGCGTCGGCGAGATCACCGCCAACTACGGGCTGCGCCGCGATGGCCGCATCAGTGTCACCAACGCCTGCCGCAACGGCGACGGAGAACGCGTGGTTGCTGAAGGCGTAGCACGCCCGGTCGCCGGCCATCCCGGCCAGTTGCAGGTGCGCTTCGTGCCGGACTGGCTGAGCTGGGTGCCGCTGGTCTGGGCCGACTACTGGGTCCTGGCACTGGATCCGGACTATCAGTGGGCGTTGGTCGGTGAACCGGACCGCAAGTACCTGTGGATTCTCTCGCGCCTGCCGGAAATGGATCGCGCCCGGTTCGAACAGCTGAAAGAAAAAGCCGAAGCCATGGGCTACGACCTCGGCCCACTGCGCCTGATGGCCCCGATTCGCGATACGCCCGCCGACTGAACCGCCCGGCATCCAGCGCACCACGCGTGCGCCATCCGGCGCTGCGCACGCCCGGCCGCCATCTTCACGCGCTACCCTCTGCGACGGGTCGCCACAGGCGATCCAAACGACCATACGCCGTAGTATGCTTATCCAACGCACCCCTCCAGAGGACCTGCGCCCATGCTCCACCGCTTCCGTATCGCCTTGATCGTCCTGTGCACCCTCGCCCTTGTTGCCTGCAACAACGGCATCGTCAAGCGTGTTTCGGAACCGGCGGCCAGCCTGCAGCAGCTGACCGTGCGCGCCGACGGCAACTGGACCGTGGCCCTGCGCCTGCAGAACTACAGCTCCATGCCCATGACCTTCGATGACGTCGCGCTGGCGCTGACCGTGGGGGACAGCGACGCCGGCACCCTGCAGGCCAAGCCGGGCATCTCCATCGGCGGCACCTCGGCCGATGTCATCAATGTCGACCTGGTGCCCAGCTCGGCCGCACGCCTGGTGGTGGCCGACGCATTGGCCAGCAACCGCACCCTGGCTTACGGCCTGAAGGGAACGGTGGCGGCCACGCCGCAGGAAAAGAAGCAACGCAGCTTCGACATCAGCAGCCGCAGCACCCTCAACCAGGCCCCGGGCCTGCCGGGCGTGCTGCGCTGACTCCCGCTTTCCGCCGCGGCGCCCGGCGCCGCTCCCCCTGTCCCTGATCAAATCGAGACGTACCGATGAGCAGCTACACCGCCCCGCTTTCCGACCTCCGTTTCGCCCTGCACGATGTGCTCAAGGTCGAGCCCCTGTTCGCCCGCCTGGGCTTCACCGACGCCACCGCCGACGTGGTCGATGCCGTGCTGGAAGAAGCCGGCCGCTTCAGCGCCACCGTGCTGGCCCCGCTCAACAGCGTCGGCGACGAGATCGGCTGCGTGCTCGACCAGGCCACCGGTGAAGTGACCACCCCGCCCGGCTTCAAGCAGGCCTACGACCAGTTCGTCGATGGCGGCTGGACCGGCCTGACCGCCTCGCCGGAGCTGGGCGGCCAGGGCCTGCCGCACACCCTGGGCGTGCCGCTCAACGAAATGATCAACGCCGCCAACCTGGCGTGGGGCAACTTCCCGCTGCTCTCGCACGGCGCCATCGAAGCGCTGAAGCAGCACGGCGAAGCCTGGCAGCACGAAGCCTTCCTCAAGCCGCTGATCGAAGGCCGCTGGACCGGCACGATGTGCCTGACCGAGCCGCACTGCGGCACCGACCTGGGCCTGCTCAAGACCAAGGCCGAGCCGAATGCCGATGGCAGCTACGCGATCACCGGCACCAAGATCTTCATCACCGCCGGCGAGCACGACCTGACCGGCAACATCGTGCACCTGGTGCTGGCCAAGCTGCCTGACGCCCCTCCGGGCGCCAAGGGCATCTCGCTGTTCGTCACCCCCAAGTTCAAGGTTGACCGCGATGGCAACGTCGGCGAGCGCAATGCACTGCGCTGCGGCTCGATCGAGCACAAGATGGGCATCAAGGGTTCGGTCACCTGCGTGATGAACTTCGATGGTGCGCAGGGTTACCTGGTCGGCCAGCCGCACAAGGGCCTGCAGGCGATGTTCACCATGATGAACACCGCGCGTCTGGGTGTGGGCCTGCAGGGCATTGGCCTGTCCGAGCGCGCCTACCAGAACGCGCTGAAGTACAGCCGTGAGCGCCTGCAGTCGCGCGCCCTCAGCGGCGCCAAGTTCCCCGACAAGCCGGCCGACCCGATCCTGGTCCACCCGGATGTGCGTCGCATGCTGATGACGGTGAAGTCGCTGGTCGAGGGCAGCCGCCTGCTGGCCCTGCACGCTGCCACCCTGATCGATGTCGCCCACCATGCCGAGGACGCCGCCGAGCGCGAGCGCGCCGACACCCTGGTGAGCTTCCTCACCCCGATCTCCAAGGCCTGCCAGACCGAGTGGGGTATCGAGAACACCTACAACGCCCTGCAGTGCTTCGGTGGCCACGGCTACATCCGCGAGCACGGCATGGAGCAGCTTGCGCGCGACGCCCGCATCACCACGCTCTATGAAGGCACCACCGGCATCCAGGCACTGGACCTGATCGGCCGCAAGACCGCGTCCAGCCAGGGCGCCGGCCTGAAGCTGATGCTGGCCGAGATCGAAGCCTTCGCCAAGGAACACGAGGGCAACGAAGCGCTGGCCGAGTTCATCGGCCCGCTGCGCGCAAAGGCCACCGAATGGGGCAAGCTGACCCTGGACGTGCTGCAGCGCGCGGCCGCCAACCCGGACGAACTGGGTGCGGCCAGCTACGACTACCTGTTCTATTCGGGGTACGTGGTTCTGGCCTACTGGTGGGCCCGCAGCGTGGCCGCCGCCGATGCCAGCGCGCACGGCGCCGCCTTCGCCCAGAGCAAGCGCGAGACCGCGCGGTTCTACTTCGCCCGCGTGCTGCCGCGCACGCTCAGCCATGCCGCCGCCATCCAGGCCGGCGCCGCCCCGCTGATGGCGATGGACGACGAGCGCTTCGGCGCCTGAGCCGGGCTGCCGCCCGGCACCCGCGGTTGCGCCGGCCGCTGGCCGGCAACCGCAAAAGCAACAGCTGCATCCCGGTGGATGGCGGGGCGGTGTGGGCTGGCAGGACACGCCGTAAACCCATCCTTGGCGGCTCGATGGCGCCAACCATGGCGCCAACGGTCCTGCCAACCCACACCCCCCGCCTCTGACAGTTCCCCGCGATCTGCGTAGATCCACGTCATGCGTGGATGAAAACCACCGAAATCCATCTGGAGAAAAGCCCCCCTTTGTTAAGGGGGGCGCGCCGACGGCGCAGGGGATAGGAGGAATGCGTGGGCATCCCAACCCGCCATCGGCGGGCTGGGATGCGGAATGCGCGGACCTGAATGTTGACGATTTGCGTATCGCCGACGGGCGATACACAAATCGTCAACATTCAGGTATAAGCTGTTCTCCCGATGGAGACAGACACTACACGCTTGGGTCTGATCGAAGCCGGAGCTCCGTTTTCTGCTCCGGGCGCCGAAGCATCGCCCAACGCCACGACGCTGCATCGCCCCGGTTCGGTCCGGCTGCTCTCGCTTGATGCCCACGGACGCGTACTGGACTGGATCACCTGGCAGGATGCGGCGTGCCTCTACGCCCGCGAAGCCGTCGCCTGGACACTCGGCGATCCCTGCCTGCACATCCACGGCGGCACAAACCGCTTCAGCGGCCTGCAGAGCGGGATGGACCTGCACCCGATCATCGCCGCGCGCGGCCACGCCCGCTCCCGCGCGATCGACCCGACGCCGAACCTGACCAACCCGGCCCTGTTCGCCCGCGACGCCCACCTGTGCATGTACTGCGGCCAGCAGTTCAACCGCCCCACGCTCACCCGCGACCACGTCATGCCGCTGTCCAAGGGCGGCCTGGACTGCTGGGAAAACGTGGTCACCGCCTGCTTCCACTGCAACTCGCGCAAGAGCGACCGCACCCCGCAGCAGGCCGGAATGCCACTGCTGGCGGTGCCCTACCGGCCCAGCTGGATCGAGCATCTGATCCTGTCCAACCGCAACATCCTGGCCGACCAGATGGCCTTCCTGAAGGCGCAATTGCCGAAGCGCTCAAAACTGAGCACCTGAATCGCCGAAAATGCAACCCTCACCGTCCTGTCACGGGCGGCGGCGTTTGCTTGCCCCACCCCCGTTTGAGGGCGAAAATGGGCGTTCAGAACAAGTGCGAACATGATGATCGACTCTGCCCGCTATCCCCGCCTCGCGCGCATCCAGACACCGGATGACCTGCGCACGTTCGACGAATCCGAATTGAGGGCGGTCGCCGACGAACTGCGTGCCTACCTCATCGAGTCGGTGGGCAAGAGCGGCGGCCACTTCGCCGCCGGTCTGGGCGTGATCGAACTCACCGTGGCCCTGCACTACCTGTACCAGACCCCGCAGGACCAGCTGGTCTGGGACGTCGGTCACCAGACCTACCCACACAAGATCCTGACCGGTCGCCGCGACGAGATCCACACCGTCAAGCAGAAGGACGGCGTGGCACCGTTCCCGAAGCGTGAAGAGAGCGAGTACGACACCTTCGGCGTCGGCCATTCGTCGACCTCGATCTCGGCCGCGCTCGGCATGGCCATCGCTCGCCAGTCCGAAGGCGACAACCGCCAGGTCGTTGCGGTGATCGGTGACGGTGCGATGACCGCCGGCATGGCCTTCGAAGCGCTGATGCACGCCGGCGGCATGGAGCCGGAACCGAATCTGCTGGTGATCCTCAACGACAACAACATGTCGATCTCCGAGGCGGTCGGCGGCCTGACCAAGATGCTCGGCCGTGCTACCGGCAGCCGCACGCTCAATGCACTGCGCGAAGGCGGCAAGAAGATCCTCGGCGACAAGAAGAACAACCCGGCGCGCTTCGTGAAGCGTTGGGAAGAACACTGGAAGGGCATGTTCGTGCCGTCCACGATGTTCGAGGAAATGGGTTTCCACTACACCGGCCCGATCGACGGCCACGACATGCCCGCCCTGCTGTCCACGCTGAAGACGCTGCGCGCCTCCAAGGGCCCGAAGCTGCTGCACGTGATGACGACAAAGGGCAAGGGCTACGAGCCGGCCGAAGGCGATCAGATCGGCTACCACGCGGTGGGTCCGTTCGATCCGGACAAGGGCCTGGTGGCCAAGGCTGGCGCCAAGAAGCCCACCTATACCGACGTGTTCAGCGACTGGCTGTGCGATGCCGCCGCCGCCGAGCCGCGCCTGTACGGCATCACCCCGGCGATGCGCGAAGGCTCCGGCCTGGTGCGTTTCAGCAAGGAATACCCGCAGCGCTACTTCGACGTGGCGATTGCCGAACAGCACGCGGTCACGCTGGCCGCCGGCATGGCGACCCAGGGGGGCAAGCCGGTGGTGGCGATCTATTCGACCTTCCTGCAGCGCGCGTACGACCAGTTGGTACATGACGTGGCCATCCAGGACCTGGATGTTCTGTTCGCCATTGACCGCGCCGGTGTGGTCGGCCCGGACGGTGCGACCCATGCCGGCAACCTCGACCTGAGCTTCCTGCGCTGCGTTCCGAACATGGTGGTGATGGCGCCATCCAATGAGGCCGAGTGCCGGCAGATGCTCAGCACCGGCCTGCAGCACCCGGGCCCAGCCGCCGTGCGCTATCCGCGCGGCACCGGCACCGGCGTGGCTGCCGGCACCGACCTGTCCACCCTGCCGATCGGCAAGGGCGAGTTGCGCCTTCAGGGCAGTCGTATCGCCCTGCTCGCCTTCGGCAGCACCGTGGCCGCCGCCGAACAGGTTGGCCGCGAACTGGGCCTGAGCGTGGTCAACATGCGCTTCATCAAGCCGCTGGACCGCGAGCTGGTGCTGGCTGTCGCCGCCCAGCACGAGGGGCTGGTGACGATCGAAGACAACGTGGTGGCCGGTGGCGCCGGCTCCGGCGTCGGTGAGCTGCTCAATGCCGAAGGCGTGCTGCGCCCGATCCTGCACCTGGGCCTGCCCGACAGCTACCAGCACCACGCCAGCCGCGAGGACCTGCTGGCCGAAGCCGGCATCGACGCCGCAGGCATCCGCGCGGCGGTACTCAAGCGCTGGCCGCAGCTGGCTGCCGGGACCCCGCCGCTCAGCGCGGCAGGCTGAGACCGGTCACCACCCAGTGGATCCACGCATGGCGTGGATCCACTGCGGAACAGGGGTCGATCCACGCCATGCGTGGGGACAGATCAGGGAGCCCCAGCCCTCAGCCGTAGCTGACCGCTTCCACGAACGCGCCGCTGGCCTCCACCCGCACCGCAGCGCGCTGCCCGGTGTCGACGAAGTGGAGGCGTGCAAGGGTTTCAGCGAAATCGTAGGCCCGGGCACCATCTCGGAACTCGATCGGTTCCGGCCGGTCCGGGTGCAGCACGCGCCATTGGCGTTGCTCGCATTGCAGGCGGATCAACATGCAGCTCACTCCTTGAGGCAGCGTATCGACGGTGGCGGGACAGGCGTGCCGGTTACGGCAGACTTCATCGCGGCGGATCAGGGGCACGCAGAGGTGCCCTGATCGCAGAAGATACGACGTTCAAAATGTGAGCTGTATCAGATTATTCTGATTTTCGAGGCGCGTGCTCAATTCACCTGGAACTGCGCCCGGCAACCGTCGCTGACCCAGATGCCACGGCGGTCCCAGCCCCAGGTCTGGCCCTCGATGCAGGCGCTGCGTGAATCCTGGCGGACCAGGCGCACACCACGACGGATGCGCGCATCGCAGTACTCCTGGCGATGACCGTTGGAATGGCAGGTGATCACCTCACCCCCACCCCAGCCATTGCCACCATTGCCCCAGCCGTTGCCATGGCCACCACCCCAGCCACCGCCGCGGCGGTACTCGCCAACGAACTCGGCACGACAGCCCTGGGTAACCCAGACACCATAGCGCGATTGTCCCCAGGTCTCGCCTTCCACGCACGGCGAGCCCGACAACTGGCGGATCATCCGGGCACGGCCTTCCAGGCGGCATTCATTGCTGCGGTTCTTGATCGATTCGCAGCGTACGATGCCGCCGCCATCACGACCGCCGTAGCGATCGTCGTCATAACCGTAACCATAGCTCTGCGCCTGCGCGCCGCCCGCGGCCGCCAGCATTGGCAGCAGGGTGCAGGCCAGGGTGCGCCAGGTGAGTGCCTTGCCCATCGGGATCTCCGGATGAATACGATGGCGCAAGCATCGAGGATTCGTGGCGCGGCGCACAGGGGGGCGCCCCACGGCGGTTTTTTCCCCATTCAAACAACTCAACCGTGGCTGACTGCGCCTCAGCCGGTGGTGTCAACTTCCGACGTGGAGTGCGTCCACCGAATTGCCGAGCGCCTCGACCCGTACCGTGCTGCGCTGGCCGGTACGGCGGTGGTGCTCCAGGGCCCGCGCCGCAGCGACATCGAAAGCCTCGGCGCCCCGTGCATAACGGGTGGCGTCATGCGCCTGCGGATCCAGTACGGACCAGTGCCGGGCGTTGCATTGAACGGTAATGACCATTGGAAGACTCCTGCGGAATGAAGGCATGCCGGCAGCGGAAGGCCCTGAGCGCCGGTACACCATCAGGCTAGCGAGCACCTCCGGGATGGCCTATCAGATTTGTACGAAAATGCCGCGCCGGACTGTCAGACCGCCCCGCCCTCACATCCCTGAGGCCGTTTAGTGAATCCCTTTCGTGACCCTTGTCACGGAGTTGACAGAGCTTCACACTACCGTCACCAACAGGGGCCCCTTCCACATGCGCACCTTCTTCTCGCAGCAGCGTTGGACGTTGCTGAAGTTCTACTTCGTGGCCAGCTATCTGGTGCTGATCGAGGAACTGATCCGCGCCGCCCTGCACTGAGCACTTGCTGCCGTTTTTCCTGCGGCCGACACTGTTGCTTTAGGCACGGAGCTCCGCCGATGAAATCCCTTCTTCTGATTCCCGCGCTACTGGTCCTGGTCGCCTGCGCCAGCCTGGACAAGGCACCCACGCACGCCCAAGCGACAGCCACGCCGGTGGTCGGCGGTGATCGCGATGCGCATGGCTGCATCGGTTCGGCCGGCTACCAGTGGTGCGAGCACAGCCAGCGTTGCGAACGCCCGTGGGAACTGGCGCAGGCACAGGGCCTGGCCAATACCGCCGAAGCCATCAACGCCTATTGCGCAAAGCCGGCCAGCCCGGCGCGCAAGTGAGTCGCGCCCACCATGGCTGAGCTGAGTCCGCTCCCCACCCTGGCCCCGGGCCGCTACCGCCACTTCAAGGGCGGCGAGTACGAAGTGCTGGACATCGTCCGCAGCAGCGAGACCCTGCAGCCGATGGTGCTGTACCGCGCGTTGTATGGCGAAGGCGGCCTATGGGTACGCCCGTACGCCATGTTCGTCGAGCAGGTGCCCGGCGAGCACGGACCGCAACCACGTTTCGCCCGCGTCGACGCATGACGGTTCCGCTGCCGGTCCAGGCCGGCAGCGCGCGGCAACACAGCGGGCCTGCGCTACAATCGTACCGTCCAGTCGGTTTCTTCCCACCATGTCTGCATCCCCCTCCCGTTCGCGCCGCAAGGCGCCCGACAGCGTGCGCCAGTCACTGCTGCAGGCCACCATTGAAGTGATCGGCCGTAACGGCCTGGCCGCGCTGACCGTGCAGGACGTCGCGCAGGCCGCTGGTGTCAGCAAGGGTGCGTTGTTCCATCATTTCAGCAGCAAGCAGGCACTGGTGGATGAAGCCGTCGGAGCGCTCATCGGCGAGTTCGAAGCGCGGGTACGCGCCCTGCTGCAGGAGAATCCCGAAGGCCATGGCCGTTTCAGCCGCGCCTATGTGCAGGCCAATTTCGAGCATCTGCTGCAGCAGGAGCAGGACAACGACATCGGCCTGACCCTCGGCAACCTGATGGAACCGGCCCTGCTCGCGCATTGGCGCACCTGGAAGCGTGCGATGCTGGCCGAATTCGCCGGCGAAGCCAACGATCCCCGGCTGTACGCGGCGCGCTGCGCTGCCGATGGCTACTGGGCCACGGCCTATGGGCGTCCGCTGGACGAGGAGGAACGTGCCAACGCATTGGCCATGGCCGAGCAGGCCCTGAAACTGTGCGACCCGCAGTGAACTGGAGCGCGCAATGAATCCCTACCTCTACCTTGCTGCCGCCATCGTGCTGGAAGTGATTGCGACATCACTGCTGAAGGCGTCCGACGGCATGAGCCGGCTGGCGCCGACGCTGGGCGCGCTGGTCGGCTACGGGCTGTGCTTCTACCTGTTGTCGATGACCATGAAGTCGATCCCGACCGGCATCGCCTACGCGATCTGGTCCGGCGTCGGCATCGTGCTGATCTCGCTGATCGGGCTGGTAGTGTTCAAGCAGCGCCTGGATGCACCCGCGTTGATCGGCATCGGCCTGATTTGCGCCGGTGTAATGGTGATCAATCTGTTCTCGCGCAGCAGCGCACATTGAGCACGCTGCTGCGCGATCAACGCTAGCTGACCTTCTTCGCTACGGTCATGCCGAGCAGGAACAGCACCACGGCGATGATGATGCCGGCCCAGAACAGGAACTTGGCGATGCCGACCGCGGCACCGGCAATGCCACCGAAGCCGAGCACGCCCGCAATGACGCCGATGATGGCGAAGATGATGGCCCACTTGATCATGTCAAACCTTTCCCCGCAGGGACTGCGTACTGGATGATCAGGCTAGGCCGTGGCCGATGCGGCAGTCGTGAACAGGCCGCGTGCGCGGCGTGAATCAGCGCGGACGGAAGCGCAGCAGCGCGACGGCAAACGCCAGGAACACGCTGCCCACCAGCCGCTCGAACCAGCGTCGTGCAAACGGCTTGGCCAGCCAGCGGCGCAGGCCATGGCCACCGGCTGCATACATCACGTACCAGAACAGTTCGCAGGCGGCGAAGGTGGCCACCAGCACGCTGTACTGCAGTGCCTGGCCGCGTGACGGATCGACGAACTGCGGCAGGAACGCCGCCGCGAACAGCAGCAGCTTGGGATTGCTCAGGCCCACCAGAAGGCCACCACGGAACACGGTCCAGGCACCAAGCGTCGGCGTCATCGGCAGTGCGGCATCCACCGTCACCGCAGGCGCGGGACGGCAGCTATCGCGCCATGCCTTCAGGCCCAGCCAGGCCAGGTAGGCCACACCCAGATAGCGCAGCACTTCGAACAGCATCGGCGAGGAATGAAGCAATGCGCTCAGGCCAGCAGCGGACGCGGCCAGCACCAGCAGCATCGCCAGCAGGCAGCCGGCCATCGCCGGCACACTGCCGCGGAAGCCGAGTCCGACGCTGCGGCCGAGGATATGCAGCATGTTCGGCCCCGGCGTGCCACACAGAACAAACACCGTGGCCAGGAACCACCACCAGGTATGCAGGGCCATAGCGCACATCCACTTCAGAAGACGCAACCAGCATAGAACGCGCCTGCAGCGCGCGGCACATACAGCACAGCGTGGATGTGGTGGTTACAGAGGCCGGCTCAGGCAGCGAGCGCGTCGCGCCGTACCAGTACCTGGTCGATCAGGCCCCATTCGCATGCCTGCTCGGCACTCATGAAACGATCGCGGTCCAAGGTCTGCTCGACGTCCTCGACACTGCGTCCGCAATGCTGCGCATACAGTCGGGTGATGCGCTGCTTGGTGCGCTGCATCTCCTCGGCGTGGATGAAAATGTCCGAAGCTTGGCCCTGCACCCCGCCCAGCGGCTGGTGCACGTGCAGGCTGGCATTGGCCAACGCCGCGCGGTGACCGGGCTCGCCGGCCATCAGCAGGAACGAACCCATCGACCGTGCGGTGCCCATGCACAGCGTATGCACCGGGGCCGAGATGTATTGCATGGTGTCGTACATCGCCAAGCCGCTGGAAATGACTCCGCCTGGCGAGTTGATGTACAGATGGATCGGCTTCTCCGGGTTTTCCGATTCCAGGAACAACAACTGCGCGCAGACCAGCGCCGACACGGCGTCATCGACTTCGCCGTTGAGAAAGATGATGCGCTCGCGCAGGAGCCGCGAGTAGATGTCATAGGAGCGCTCGCCCCGCTCGCTGCGCTCCACCACCATCGGTACCAGCTGCATTCTGTCCCGCATGTGCCTGCTCCCTATAGCGTTCGATCCAAGCGCTGGTTCAAGCCGCGCGCATCACCGTGCGATGCTCATCGTTGGAAGCCGGCGGGATCAGAGAACGCCGGTCAGTGAGCCGATGCACGATGGTCAGCACCGTCCCTCCACCCCCATCCGCGCGCAGCCGGAAACACACCAGGCTGTGCAGATGTGGGGGCTGCGCATCGCGCAAGTGGAACCCCAGCTCCCGTCCTTCCTCGCACAGGCAGGGCTGCGGGTCGGCAAGATCGGCTGCAGGCAACCAGCGCTCACGCAGCGCTGGATCGCACAGTGCGCGCCAGACCCGTCCCGGTGGTGCTGGCAGCCGTTGCTCCATCACCAAGGCGGGAGCCGCTTCGTTCAGAACGTCGTCCATCAGTCCATCTCCTCCAGCAGGTTCTGCAGTGCGGACATCCGCGCCGGCCAGTAGGCCCGGTAGCGCTGCAACCAGCGGCCGATGTGGGCCAGCCCGCGCGGATCGACCTCGTAGTGGACGAAGCGGCCTTGGCGCTGCTCATGCACCAGTCCGGCATCGCGCAGCACTGCCAGGTGCTGGGACATCGCAGACTGGCTGATCGCCATGCCCTCGCGCAGCGCGCTGGCATGCTGCCCGCCCTCGGCCAGCTTTTCGAAGATATGGCGGCGGGTGGGGTCGGCCAGCGCCTTGAACAGGGCGTTCTCGATCATGATCAATACATTAGTATCCACTAATGTTTAATGCAACCCTCCGATCTGCTGTGCTGCAATGACAGCCTCTTCCCTGGAGCAATGCATGAAGACCCTTGGCCTGATCGGCGGCATGAGCTGGGAAAGCTCGGCCCAGTACTACCGGCTCATCAACGAGGACGTACGGCAGCGCCTCGGTGGCGCGCACTCCGCGCAGCTGCTGCTGTGGTCGGTGGACTTCGCCCCGATCAAGCAGCTGCAGCACGACGGCGACTGGGATGCACTGGGCGACCACATGGTCGACGCCGCACGGCGCCTGCAGGCCGGTGGTGCCGATCTGCTGCTGGTCTGCACCAACACCATGCACACGCTGGCCGACCGCATCGAGGCGGCCTGCCCACTGCCGCTGCTGCATATCGTCGACCCCACCGCCCAGGCCATCGTGCAGGCAGGCGCACGCAAGGTGGGCCTGCTCGGCACCGCCTTCACCATGGAGCAGGACTTCTACCGCGGCCGGCTGCAGGATCGCTTCGATCTGGAAGTGCTGGTGCCCGATGCCGATGACCGGCGCAGCGTGCACGACATCATCTACCAGGAGCTGATTGCCGGCGTGGTCAGCGAGCACTCACGGCAGGTCTATGCCGGCGTGATCGCGCGACTGGTGGCGCGCGGTGCCGAAGCGATCATTCTTGGCTGCACCGAGATCATGCTGCTGGTACGCCCGGAGGACAGTTCAGTGCCGTTGTTCGATACCACTGCCCTGCATGCGCGGGCTGCCGTGGACGCAGCACTGGCCTGATCCTGCCTTCGGTGCAGCGCGGAATCAGTCCGCGCCCTGCACTTCCAGCGCGGTGATCAGCCACTCGACCACCGCCTGGGAATCGCACAGGAAGAAGATGGCATCGCCGGAGCGCGCTTCGGTAAGCAGGCGATAGACCGTGATCGCCACCGCCGACTGGTTGGCGATGAACACTTCCGGGCTGCGCGGCCCTTCGCTGTGGCCGGCAACCGCGTGCAGCGCCTTGCGTGCGGCCACGGTCGCAGCCGGGTCCGCGCTGCGGGTCAGTTCCGGCCCGCGCAGGCCCCAGGCAATGAACACATGCTTGCCCTTGAACGTGGTGTCCAGGACCCGCACCTCGGCGCCGCCTGCGTCGGCCGAGCGATGAATGACGGTACTGCTGATCAACGCAACCCCCTGTGGTCGTCGTGGTCCGCGCATCCTCCCCCACAGGCCGCCCGCACACCAGTGACGGCAGCCACAGGCTGCGCCGACAGGCGTGGAAGACATGTAAGAAGGTGTAAACCGATGCGATCGGATGTGCAGCGATGATACGGGATGTAAGCCTCTGCATGGGCCCGTGCGCACTACTAAATCCTTACTGAGCCACTTCCGGAACGATGCGTTCCGACGGCCCCGTGCCGGGTCATTCTTGCCGCCCGAATCCACGCTCGAGGCTCCCTATGACCCTTCGCCCGCTGCTGCCGATCACCGGCGCCGCCCTTGTCCTGCTGCTGGCCGCCACCGCCGTGGCCGCCCAGGACTACGACACTGATCACATTCCAGCGCTGCGCTGCGAATCCCAGTTCAACAAGACCGAGCAATGCCCCATCGAGGGCCCGATGCGCCTGGCCAGGCAACTGTCGGTCACCCGCTGCGTGGAGAACCAGAACTGGGGCCAGAGCCGCCGCACGTTATGGGTGACCGACGGCTGCCGCGCCGAGTTCGTCGCCGATGGATACGGGCGCTGGCCGGGACGTGGCCGCGGCCGTGACCGCGACAACGAGGGTGAACGCCTGGTCTGCGAGTCCTACGAGAACAAGGACAAGGAGTGCCGGATTCGCGTTCGTCACGAGGTACGGCTGGTCAAGCAGAAATCGGTGACGACCTGCATCGAGGACCGCAACTGGGGCTGGGACCGTCGCGGCGTGTGGGTCAGCGACGGCTGCCGTGCCGAGTTCCGGGTGTATTGACTGCCTGCCACGCGCTGGCTGCAACGAGTAGGCGTGCGTGCAAGGCGGAGTCGATAGACTATGGCCTGCATGGCAGGGAGCACGACATGGAACGATGGTATCTGGCGACGCTGCTGGCGTTGATCCTGCATCAGATCGACGCTGCGTTCTGGCAGGAATGGACCATGTTCCATGTGCCCGGCGGCATCCAGGGCTTCCTGCTGTTCAACCTGTTCGCAGTCGGCGCCGTGCTTGGGGGTTATCGCCATGCCCTGTTGGGTACATCCACGGCGCGCGGCTATGCACTGGTTTGTGGCGCGCTCGGCATTGGCACGGCGCTGATCCACCTGGCGTTTGCCCTGCTCGGTCGCAATGAATTCCACCTGCCGCTGTCGATCATCGTCCTGCTCGCCTGTTTTGTATCGGGTGGCGGTCTGTTGCTGCGGCTCCGCCCGCGATGAGCCGGACGTCCCGTTCTCCGCGCCTGCGTAACGGCAGCCCCCAGGACGCGGATGCCTTGATCGCGCTCGACAGCGTGGCAGCCATTGATCCAGAGCGGATCATGCAGATTGGCAACTGGCTGGCACACGGCGGCCTGTATGTCGCCGAGCAGGACGGCAGGGTCGTCGGCTACCTGGTCATGCATCACCACTTCTTCGGCGAGGCCTTCGTCGAGATGCTGATGGTGGCGCGCGAACGCCGCGGCCACGGCATTGGTACCGCACTGCTGCGACACGCGATCGCACGGCGCGGTCGCGGCAAGCTGTTCACCTCGACCAATGCCTCCAACATCGGCATGCAGCGCCTGCTCGTTGCGTCGGGCTTCATCGACAGCGGCATCGTGCACGGATTGGATGACGGCGACCCGGAGCTGATCTACCGCTTCGCTGAAGACTGATCATCGGCATCAGCAGCGCGCACAAAAAAGCCCACGCATTGCTGCGCAGGCTTCTTGATTCATCACAGTGGTCGGGACGGCCGGATTCGAACCGACGACCCTCTGCCCCCCAGGCAGATGCGCTACCAGGCTGCGCTACGCCCCGACTGATGCTGCGATGTGCCCGCCAGTGCGGCGGGCCGTGAAGTATAGCGGATTACGATGGAAATGGGGTCAGCGGCGCAACAACTGCAGCACTTCTTCCAGCTCCATGCGTACCTGCTTGATGATCTGATTGCTCAGCGCCGATTCCTCGCGGGCATCGGGGCCGTCCAGACGCAGGCGCGCACCACCGATGGTGTAGCCCTGTTCGTACAGCAGGCTGCGGATCTGCCGCACCATCAGCACGTCATGGCGCTGGTAGTAGCGGCGGTTGCCTCGGCGCTTGGCCGGCTCAAGGCTGGGAAACTCGGTTTCCCAGTAGCGCAGGACGTGCGGCTTGACGTCGCACAGCTCGCTGACTTCACCGATGGTGAAGTAGCGCTTGGCCGGGATCGGCGGTAGTTCGCGGTTACTGCCCGGATCCAGCATAAGCTTCCACCCTCTCCTTGAGCTTCTGGCCCGGACGGAAGGTGACCACCGTACGGGCGGAAATCGGAATTTCCTCGCCGGTCTTGGGGTTGCGACCCGGGCGCTGGTTCTTGCGCCGAAGATCGAAATTACCGAAGCCCGACAGCTTCACCTGACGTCCCTGTTCCAATGCTTCACGCAGCACATCGAAAAACGCGTCGACGAATTCCTTGGCTTCCCGCTTGTTCAGACCGACTTCGTCGAACAGCTTTTCCGCCATCTCCGCCTTGGTCAATGCCATTGCCTGCTACCCCCGAGTGCTGCCCGCTCAGCCGCGGATCCGGGCGTGGTGTTCACGCTCGATGGCAGTGACCGCCTCGGCCACCACCGCATCCACGTCGCGGTCCGTCAGAGTGCGCGACTTGTCCTGCAAAATCAAGCCCATAGCGAGACTCTTGAATCCCGGCTCGACGCCCTGGCCGACATAGCGGTCGAACAGGTTCAGGTCGCGCAGCAGCGGGCCGGCGGCCTGGCGGACGGTCGCCGCCAGATCGGCCCAGGCCACCTGTTCAGGCACCAGGAACGCCAGGTCGCGACGCACCGCTGGGAAGCGCGACAGCTCGCCGGCACGCGGCAGGCGGCGGGCGGTCAGCGGTTCCAGATCCAGTTCGAAGGCGTAGACGTCGGATTCGATGTCCATCGCCTTGACCAGGCGCGGATGGACCTGGCCGATCCAGCCCATCGCCACGCCATCGCGGAACACCTCGGCCGAGCGCGCCGGGTGGCCGTAAGGACGGGCCGACGGGCGGAACTCCAGCTGCGCGCCACTGGCAGCGGCCAGCGATTCCAGGTCGCCCTTCAGATCGTGGAAGTCGACCTTGCGGGTCGGCAGGCCCCACTGCACCGCCTGCGCATCACCGCAGACCGCAGCGGCCACGCGCGGGGTTTCCAGCGGCGCCGGCTGGCCATCTCCGGCCTGCTGGGTGAACACCCGGCCGAGCTCGAACAGGCGCACGCGACCCAACTGGCGCGCGGCATTGCGGCCCAGCGTGGCGACCAGGCCCGGCAGCAGCGACGGGCGCATCACCGCCAGTTCGGCCGACAGTGGGTTGGCCAGCGGTACCAGGCCATCGCGCAGCTGCCACTGGGTCAGCAGCGCGTCGTCGACGAAGGCAAAGTTGACGGTTTCCTGCTGGTCGCGGGCGATCAGCTGGCGACGAACGCTCAGCGCGTCCAGCTGGGTCTCGCTCGGCATCGCCACGCGCGAGGCACCGCCCGGCAGCGTGGTCGGGATCTGCTCGTAACCGTGGATGCGGGCCAGTTCTTCGATCAGGTCTTCTTCGATGGCGATGTCGAAGCGACGGCTCGGCGCGACGACCTGCCAGCCCTCGGCCGTCGCAGCCACGTCCATGCCCAGCGCGCGCAGGATGCGCTCGACTTCGGCGTCGTCGATGGTGATGCCCAGCACGCGGCTGATGCGAGCACGGCGCAGTACGATCGTCGCCGGCTGCGGCAGGTCATCGGCACGCACGGCCTCGGTGACCGGCGCCGGGGTACCGCCGGCGAGGTCCAGCACCAGGCGGGTGGCGTATTCGATGGCGGTGCGCGGCAATGCCGGGTCGACGCCACGCTCGAAGCGGTGGCCGGCATCGGTGTGCAGGCCGAGCTTGCGGCCACGGCCCATGATCGCGGCCGGCGCGAAGTGCGCAGCTTCCAGGAACACGGCGGTGGTCGCGTCGGTGACGCGGGTATCGAAGCCGCCCATCAGGCCGGCCAGACCGACCGCACGGTCAGCATCGGCAACCACCAGGAAGCTGTCGTCCAGTGCGGCATCGCGGCCGTCCAGCAGCTTCAGGCTCTCGCCCGCGCGCGAACGGCGCACGGCGATGCTGCCCTGCAGGGTACCGAGGTCGTAGGCATGCATCGGCTGGCCCAGCTCCAGCATCACGTACTGGGTGATGTCGACCAGCAGCGAGACCGGACGCACACCGCTGCGGCGCAGGCGCTCAGCCATCCACAGCGGGGTCTTGGCAGCGGCGTTGACGCCTTCGATGACGCGGCCCAGGTAACGCGGTGCTTCGGCGCCGGCGTCGAGCTGGATCGACAGTTCGCGGCTGCCGACCGGCGCAATGGCGTCGGCCGCGAAGTCCAGCACTTCACTGCGGGTGGCGGCGGCGACGTCGTAGGCGATGCCGCGCAGGCTGAAGCAGTCGGCACGGTTCGGGGTCAGCTTGATCTCGATGCTGGCGTCCGGCAGCCCCAGATACTCGACCAGGGACTGGCCGACCGGTGCGTCGTCCGGCAGTTCCAGCAGGCCGGAGGCATCGTTGTCCAGGCCCAGCTCCTTGGCCGAGCACAGCATGCCGTTCGACTCGACGCCGCGCAGCTTGGCCGGCTTGATCTTCAGCTCGCCGATCTGCGCGCCGACCATCGCCAGCGGCGCGACCAGGCCCGGGCGCGCGTTCGGCGCGCCGCACACGATCTGCAGCAGCTCGCCCTGCCCGGCATCGACCTTGCACACCTGCAGGCGATCAGCTTCGGGATGGCGCACCGCTTCGACGATGCGCGCCACGACCACGTGCTCGAGGCCTTCGCCAAGCGCGGTCACCTCTTCCACTTCCAGGCCGATGGCGGTCAGCACCGCGCTGAGCTCATCGCGCGAGGCGGAGGTCGGGACGTGGCTGCGCAGCCAGTTTTCGGAGAATTTCATGGTGTCACCCTGGTGGGAGGTGTGCCTCCCGTTGCGGTTTTTGTGGTCGCCCAGCGCATGCGCAAGGAGGCGTCCATCCAGAAAAGCAGCCGAGCATGGCTCGGCTCTACACGGTTGCGGCTTACGCGAACTGCTTCAGGAACCGCACGTCGTTCTCGAAGAACGCGCGCAGGTCGTTGACGCCGTAGCGCAGCATCGCGAAACGCTCCACGCCCATGCCGAAGGCAAAGCCGGTGTAGCGCTCCGGATCAATGCCGACATTGCGCAGCACGTTCGGATGGACCATGCCGCAGCCGAGCACTTCCAGCCAGCGGGTGCTGCCATCGGGTTGCTGCCAGGCGATGTCCACTTCCGCACCTGGTTCAACGAACGGGAAGTAGCTGGGACGGAAACGCATCTCGAAGTCGCGCTCGAAGAACGCGCGCACGAACTCGGCCAGCGTGCCCTTCAGGTCGGCGAAGGTCGAATGCTCGTCCACCAGCAGGCCTTCGACCTGGTGGAACATCGGCGAGTGGGTCTGGTCGCTGTCGCTGCGGTACACCTTGCCGGCGGCGATCATGCGCAGCGGCGGCGCGTGGTCGCCCATGTAGCGCACCTGCACACCGGAGGTATGCGTGCGCAGCAGGCGTCCGTCGCCGAAGTAGAAGGTGTCGTGCATGGCGCGCGCCGGGTGGTGCGGCGGGAAGTTCAGCGCCTCGAAGTTGTGCCAGTCGTCCTCGATCTCCGGCCCTTCCGACAGCTCGTAGCCCAGCCGGCCGAAGATGCCGGTGATGCGCTCCAGGGTGCGGGTGATCGGGTGCAGGCCGGCGCGGTCGCCGTTGCGACCCGGCAGGGTGATGTCGATGGCTTCGGCGGCCAGGCGCGCATCCAGTGCCGCGTCTTCCAGCAGTGCCTTGCGCTCACCCAGCGCGCGGGTCAGCGCATCGCGGGCCTGGTTGATCGCTTCACCGGCGGCCTTGCGCTCCTCGGCCGGCAGGGTACCGAGCTGCTTGAGCTGCGAGGTGATGCTGCCGCTCTTGCCAAGCAGGGCCACGCGCAGCTGTTCCAGCACGTCAGGGCTCTGTGCGGCGGCCACATCGGCCAGCGCCTGGGTGGTGAGGGATTGGATGTCGCTCATGGGGGGCCGGAACTCCAGTCGATCTGCCATCGCGATGCGCGAAGGGCCGACCCCTGTCGCCACCGCCGTCCCCGCGCTGCCATCGTGGCCTCGCCGGGACCCAAAAAAGAATGGGGAAGGACTTGCGCCCTTCCCCATGCATTGCCTTGACCTGACACCGTTCCGAGTGAACGGTTACGGCATCGGGAAGGACTTATGCCGCCAGCGCGCCCTTGGCCTTTTCGGCCAGCGCAGCAAAACCGGCTGCGTCGTGCACGGCGATGTCAGCCAGGACCTTGCGATCCAGGGTGATGCCGGCCTTCAGCAGACCGTTCATGAAGCGGCTGTAGCTCAGGCCGTTGATGCGGGCAGCCGCATTGATACGGGTGATCCACAGCGAACGGAAGTTGCGCTTCTTCTGCTTACGGCCGATGTAGGCGTACTGCTGAGCCTTGATGACCGCCTGCTTGGCGACGCGGAAGACCTTGCGACGGGCGTTGTAATAGCCCTTGGCGAGATCCAGAATCTTCTTGTGGCGGCGACGCGCCTGTACGCCACGCTTAACTCGTGCCATTTTTCAGTTCCTCAGAGGTAAGGGAGCATGCGGTCCAGACGGCCTGCGTCTTCTGCACGGACATGGCCCGTCTGACGCAGATTACGCTTACGCTTGGTCGCTTTCTTCGTGAGGATGTGGCTACGGTTGGCGTGGCCGCACTTGTACTTGCCCGAGGCGGTCTTGCGGAAACGCTTGGCCGCTGCCCGGTTGGTCTTGATCTTGGGCATTGCAATGTCCTTGATGGGATATGACCCTGGTTTCTGACTGATCTGGCGGCGGCCTGGGCCGCTCTTTCCGTCCTGCCATGATCGGCGTACGACCCGTCCTGGGTGGGTCGAGCCGGGCATGATACAGGCAAAACCGCCCTGCCACCAGCCCCTGCAACCCTTTCACGGCAATTCACCGGCATGCCGCAAAAGCGAAGGGGCGCCGATGGCGCCCCTTCACCCTGAACCGTTCAGCCAGGCGCCCCGGAGGGCGGCCCGTCAGGCCTCAGGTCTTCTTCTTCGGCGCGATCATCATGACCATCTGACGCCCTTCCAGGCGCGGACGGGATTCAATGACGATGTCCTCGCCCAGATCGGTCTCGATCCGGTTGGCCATTTCGCGGCCCAGTTCCTGGTGGCTCATTTCACGGCCGCGGAAGCGGATGTTGACCTTGATCTTGTCACCATCCTCAAGGAACCCGCGCATCTTGCGCAGCTTGATCTGGTAGTCGCCCTCGTCCGTGACCGGACGGAACTTCACTTCCTTGATCTCGACCTGCTTGGTCTTCTTCTTGGCCTCGCTGGCCTTCTTCTGCGCTTCGAACTTGAACTTGCCGAAGTCCATGATCTTGCAGACCGGCGGATCGGCCTGCGGCTGGATTTCGACCAAGTCCAGGCCTTCATCTTCGGCCATGGACAGCGCTTCGTCGCGCGACAACACGCCGATCATTTCTCCGTCACTGCCGATCACGCGGACGCGCGGCACACGGATTTCCTGATTCTTGCGGTTCTGTTTGTTGTCAGGGGTGCTGATATTACGTTCTCCCAAGGGTATCGAACCGGTCCGGGTGCCTGTGCGCCCGGACCGGACCTTTGCTTACGCGCCCTCGGCGTGGAGCCGCTCGATGAAGGCCTGCAGGCTCATGCTGCCCAGATCTTCGCCAGAACGCGTACGCACCGCCACAGCCCCATTTTCCTTCTCGCGGTCACCAATGACCAGCAGGTAGGGCACGCGCTGCAACGTATGCTCGCGGATTTTATAGCCGATCTTCTCGTTACGCAAATCCGAGCTGACGCGGAAGCCTTGCTCCGCAAGGGTTTTGGTCACGCCCGAGACGTAGTCGGCCTGGGCGTCGGTGATGTTGGCCACCACCACCTGGGTCGGGGCCAGCCAGGCCGGGAACTGGCCGGCATGGTGCTCGATCAGGATGCCCAGGAAGCGCTCCATCGAGCCGACGATGGCCCGGTGCAGCATGACCGGGTGCTTCTTCTGGCTGTTCTCGTCCACGTACTCGGCGCCCAGGCGGCCCGGCATCATGAAGTCGACCTGCATGGTGCCCAGCTGCCAGGTACGGCCGATGGCGTCCTTCAGGTGGTACTCGATCTTCGGGCCATAGAAGGCACCCTCGCCCGGCAGCTCCTGCCATTCCACGCCACAGGCGGTCAGCGCCGAGCGCAGCGCGCCCTCCGCTTTGTCCCAGGTCGCATCGTCACCCAGGCGCGATTCCGGGCGCAGGGCGATCTTGATCTGGATGTCGTCGAAGCCGAAGTGCTGGTAGACCGCCAGCGCCTGCTGATGGAAGGCCGTCACTTCCGACTCGATCTGGTTTTCCGTGCAGAACACGTGGCCGTCGTCCTGGGTGAAGCCACGCACGCGCAGGATGCCGTGCAGCGCGCCGGACGGCTCGTTGCGGTGGCAGGAACCGAACTCACCGTAGCGGATCGGCAGGTCGCGGTAACTGTGCAGGCCCTGGTTGAACACCTGGATGTGGCCCGGGCAGTTCATCGGCTTGACCGCGTAGGTGCGCTTCTCCGATTCGGTGAAGAACATGTTGTCCTGGTAGTTGTCCCAGTGGCCGGACTTCTTCCACAGGCTCACGTCCAGGATCTGCGGGCAGCGCACTTCGCCGTAGCCGCTGTTGCGGTAGACCTTGCGCATGTACTGCTCGACCACCTGCCACAGCGCCCAGCCCTTCGGGTGCCAGAACACCAGGCCCGGCGCTTCTTCCTGCAGGTGGAACAGGTCCTGCTGCTTGCCGATGCGGCGGTGGTCGCGCATCTCGGCTTCCTCGATGCGCTTGATGTACGCCTCAAGCTGCTTCTTGTCCGCCCAGGCGGTGCCGTAGATGCGCTGCAGCTGTTCGTTCTGCGCGTCGCCACGCCAGTAGGCGCCGGAGATGCGGGTCAGCTTGAAGGCCTTCAGGAAGCGCGTGTTCGGCACGTGCGGGCCACGGCACATGTCCACGTATTCCTGATGGTAGTACATGCCCATCGCCTGGATGTCGTCGGACATGTCCTCGATCAGGCGCAGCTTGTAGTCCTCACCACGGGCCTTGAAGATCTCGATCACTTCGGCGCGCGGCGTCATCTTCTTGATGACGTCGTAGTCCTGGGCGATCAGTTCACCCATGCGCTTCTCGATCGCGGCCATGTCGTCCGGGGTGAACGGGCGCTCGGAGTAGATGTCGTAGTAGAAGCCTTCGGCGATCACCGGACCGATCACCATCTTCACATCCGGGTACAGCTGCTTGACGGCGTGGCCGACCAGGTGGGCGCAGGAGTGGCGGATGATCTCCACGCCCTCCTCGTCCTTGGCGGTGATGATGCGCAGGCTGGCATCGTGGTCGATGACGTCGCTGGCATCGACCAGCACGCCATCCACGGCACCGGCGATGGTGGCCTTGGCCAGGCCGGCACCGATCGACTGGGCGACGTCCATGACGCTGACGGGGTTTTCAAACTCGCGGCGGCTGCCGTCGGGGAGGGTAATGTTGATCATCGGAGTGGCTTCGTGCGGGGCCCGCTGGGCGGGCTGGAAAGCGCTCCCGGGGCGGCGCCCGGGCAATAAAAAAGCGCCACGAGGGCGCCAGGGACACAGGGCCTTCGGGGGCAGGTCAACAGTGGGCGGTGGTAGTGCTCATGTCGCACGCTCGGCCGGCGCTGGGCGCGGGCCACCTTGTTCCAGTCGGGGAGTGTGATGATCTTAAACCAGCGCACCGGAAAGCCCAAGGGCTACCGTACGGTACGCTGAATGGCCCTCGCTGGCGGCGTGAAAACGCAATGATTACCATGTCCGCGCAGCCCGCCCCGTGCCAGCCTGCCCGCTTCCCCCCAGGACCTCGTGATGCGCCACCCGCTCCGACCGGCTCCCGCCGGCCCCGCCCGTGCCCCGCGTTCGCTGGCCCGCTGCCACGGCGGCCGCCCGCAATGATCACCGTCGGCCTTTCCACCCTGGGCTTCTGCAGCCTGGGCATGCTGGCGGCGATGTTCTCCGCGCTGGCCTTCTATGCCGCCTCGCCGCACTGCCGCTGGCCGCGCCTGCGCCGGGCCGGCCGCCTGGGCCGCCAGATCGGCCTGGTCGCGGCCGCCGCCGCGCTGTGGCTGTGGATGGCCGAGCTCGGCTTTGCCGCCGGCCTGGTGGCCATGCTGTGCACCTGGATGCTGGCGGCGATGCTGCTGCCGGCACTGGCCGCCTGGCATCGCCCGGGCACGGAGTCGCCCTGATGTGGCCGCGCGCCTTCGCCGGCATCGTCGCCGGCTTCTTCCTGGCCGCGGCCGCGACCGGCCTGCTGGCATGGCTGCCGCCCGGCCCCTGGCAGCGGGCGCTGGTGCCGACCCTGATCGCTTTCATCCCGCTGTGGATGCTGGCCGCCCTGTGGGCGTTCAGTTTCCGCAGCGCGCTGCGTGCCTGGCTCGTGCTGGGCGGCAGCGCCGCCGCCGTCTTCGCCGTGCTCGGGCTGCTGCGCCTGACCGGCGCGGTGCAATGAGACCTCTCCCATGAAGTTCAGTTCGCAGACGCTGCGCACGTTCACCACCCTGCACACCTGGGTCGGCCTGGTCGCCGGGTTCGGCCTGTTCGTGGCCTTCTACGCCGGTGCGCTGACCCTGTTCCATCACGACCTGCCGCTGTGGCAGACCCCGGGCGCGGCCACCGCACTGCCAGCCGGGCTGGACGATGCGCAGTACCTGCTGGAAGACGTACTGGCGACACACCCGGAAGCCCGCCGCCACGTCGGCATGACCTTCCCCGGCGCCGACCACCCGCAGCCACTTGCGTACTGGCAGGCCGATGATGGCAGCTGGCGTTATGCCTGGCCGGGGCAGATTGGCGGCAGCCCGACGCCGCCGCAGACCGGGCTGGCCGAGCTGGTCAACGAGCTGCACTACAGCCTGGGCCTGCCCGTGGCCGGCATCTACGTGATGGGCATTGTCAGCCTGCTGTACGGCATGGCGCTGCTCAGCGGCCTGGTGATCCATCTGCCGAAGCTGCTCGGCGACCTGTTCGCGCTGCGTCCGGGGCGCAACCTGAAACAGCTGTGGCAGGACGCGCACAACGTGATCGGCGTACTGAGCCTGCCCTTCCACCTGATGTTCGCGGTGACCGGCGCCCTGCTCTGCCTGGTGTTCGTGCAGATGGCCCTGCTCAACCCCCTGATCTTCGACGGCAAGGCCCTGCAGGCCGTGCCAACAGCGATGGACACCGCACCGGTGCGTGAAGCGACCGGCATCCCCTCGCCGCCGGGCAGCCTGCGCGTGCTGCAGGCGCGGGCGCTGGAGGTGGCGCGCGCACAGGGCGTGACCAGCTTCGAGCCGGCCTACCTGAAGCTGGCCAACGCGGGCGACACCAACGCCACCATCGAGATCACCGGCGAATCCACCGGCACCCTCGGCCCGCTCGGCGCCGTGGCGCTGGATGTCGCCACCGGCCAGGTACTGGCCACCCAGCTGCCAGGCCAGCGCGACGCCAACCACGCCACGCTCAGCGCCGCCTATGCGCTGCACTTCGGCGAGTTCGGCAACGGGGTGGTGGTCTGGCTGTACTTCCTGCTCGGCCTGGGCGGTGCGTTCCTGTTCTACTCGGGCAACCTGCTGTGGATCGAGTCGCGGCGCAAGCGTCGCCAGCCGCAGCAACCGCGCGCCGGCGTGAACATGGCACGGGCCACGGTCGGCGTGTGCATCGGCCTGTGCGTGGCGATCTCGGTCGCGTTCCTCACCGCGCTGGTGCTGGAACGGCTGGCGCCGGCGGCGGTCGACCACGGCATCCGCTGGGCCTGCTTCGGCAGCTGGGCGGCCTGTGCGCTGTGGGCCGCGCTGCGCCGCCCGGCACAGGCCGCACGCGAGCTGCTGTGGGCGGCGGCAATCAGTACCGCGCTGGTGCCGATCCTGCACGGCGCACTCAATGGTGACTGGCTGTGGCGTGCGGCCGCGCGTGGCCACTGGCCGCTGTTCTGGGTCGATGCCATCGCGCTGGCCATGGCCTTCGGCTTCGCCCGCCTGGCAGTGGCCAGTCAACGCCGCGCCCGCAACGGCGATCCGAACAGCGTCTGGGCCAACTGAGCCTTCGCCGGGCATGGCCCGGCGCTACCGGAGCAGGTGCGCTGGGTCCAGGTAGCGGCTGACTTCGATCAGGTTGCCATCCGGGTCGCGGAAGTACACCGATTCGATTGGACCCAGTGCGCCGGTGCGGGCCACCGGCCCCTCCTCCACCGCGACGGCCTGCGCCTGCAGGTGTGCCAGCACATCGATTGTCGCCGTAAGCGTGACCAGGCACAGGTCGGCACTGCCCGGCGTGGGTCGTAACGCATGCGGCTGCAGCGGGGCACTGGCCGGATGCAGATTGATCTTCTGCTGGCCGAACTGCAGCGCGGTACGTCCCGCGCCGAAGCGCACGACCTGCATGCCGAGCACGCGCTGGTAGAAATCACAGCTGCGGTCGATGTCGGCGACGGTGAGGACCAGATGGTCCAGGCGTTCGAGATGGATCATGCCCGCAGCGTAACGCTGCGGGCGTGGACATGCTGTGCGGGGTTGGGCCGATGGCGTTGCGGCATTGCGCCGGGCATCGCCTGATGCAGCTCAATCGCCGATGCGCGCCTTCTGCCAGGGGCCCAGCATGGCGTTGAGCAGGCTGGCCTGCTCGTCGTCGCCGGTCAGCTCCCACATGAATACACCGGCCAGGCCCTGCTCGCGGGCGAACTGCGCACGCAGCCCGATCGAGCGCGGGTCTTCATAGCTGATGAAGACCTTCTGTTCGGCGTTGTACAGCCACGGGCTCTGCGCCTGCGGCTGCCAGTGCTTCGTCCAGCCCGGCTGGTCGAGATAGCGCGCCTTGATCACCCGCCAGTCGCCTGCATCGGCCGGTGCGCTGTAGGGCTGGTACAACCCATCCGGGGCATCACCTGTAACCTTGAAGCCGCGCCCGTAGAACGGCACGCCCAGCACCAGCTTGTGGGCCGGTACGCCGTGGTCGCGGTAAAACTGCACGGCACCGGCCACGTTGTTCCAACGGCGCAGCTCCGGCGCCAGTGGATCGGCCGCCACCTCAAGCAGCGGTGCGTTGAAGGTCGACACCGCCGAGAAGCCGGTGCCCATGTCGTAGCTCATCAGGTTGATGAAATCGAACACCTTGGCCAGCGCCGGCAGGTCGTAGCTCGCCGCCGGATCGTAGGGGCCATCCGTCTGCAGGCGACCGGCGGCCAGCGCGGCGGTCAGCAGCATCGGCTGCCCCGCCTTGCGACCGCGCGCATCAAGTGCCACGCGGAACGCCTGCGCGAGCCGGGTCAGGTTGGCGCGATCCTGCGGGCGGTGCGCCAGTTCCTTCGGCCCACCACTGACCGGGAATTCCCAGTCGATGTCCACACCATCGAAGCTGCCTGCATGGCGCTCGAAGAACAGCGTCATGCATGAGTCGACCAGGCGCTTGCGGCTGGTTTCGGTCAGTGCCGCATCGGAGAACCCGCCTGCGCCCCAGCCGCCGATCGAAATCAGCGTGCGCAGGTGCGGATGCGCCTTCTTGAGTTCGGCCAGTGCCGCGAAATTCTTCGGCGCTTCCGCACCGATCGTGCAGCGCCCGTCCTCGATGGTCGAGAACGCGTAGAACAGGTGGGTCAGGCGCTCGGCCGGAATGCTCGACACCGGATAGCGCTCGGCGGAACCACCGGGGTAGTAGGCACCGAAGATCGGCGGCTGTGCGGGCGCAGCGTGCGCGGCAATGGGCAGGGCGCCGGCAATCAGTACGGCAAGGACGGCCACAGTCTGGCGGAACATGGAATCTCCCGGTTCGAAGGCGCCGCCACGTTAGCAAACCGATGGGGCTGTGGGACCGATGTCGTGGCATGTCGTCCGATGGACAGGCGCGATCCGTGCAACGGTGACAGAACAATGGCTGCGTAGCGCCTCTCATGCACCGCAGCAGGACATGCGGCGACCTGGGTGAGCGGTTGTTCGCAACTTCGAGGCAAAGAAAAAGCGGGCCGAAGCCCGCTTTTTCATTTCAGCGATTCCAGGAGCGTGTCAACCAAGCAAGGTTGACACCCACCGCCGATTATTCGGCGCTGACGGCGTCGCCTTCTTCCACGGCCTTCATCGACAGGCGGATACGGCCCTGCTTGTCGACTTCCAGCACCTTGACCTTGACCACATCGCCTTCCTTCAGCACGTCGCCGACCTTCTCGACGCGATCGCTGGAGATCTGCGACACGTGGACCAGACCGTCCTTGCCCGGCAGGATCGTGACGAACGCACCGAAGTCCATGATCTTGGCGACCTTGCCTTCGTAGATGCGGCCCGGCTCGACGTCCGAGGTGATCTGCTCGATGCGGGCCTTGGCGGCCTGGGCAGCGATGGCGTTGACCGATGCGATGACGATGGTGCCGTCATCCTGGATGTCGATCTGGGTGCCGGTTTCCTTGGTGATGGCCTGGATGGTCGAACCACCCTTGCCGATCACTTCGCGGATCTTGTCCGGGTGGATCTTGATGGTCAGCAGGCGCGGCGCGTAGTCCGACAGCTCTTCACGCGGAGCGGTCAGACCGTGGGCCATTTCGCCCAGGATGTGCAGACGGCCAGCCTTGGCCTGCTGCAGGGCCTGCTTCATGATCTCTTCGGTGATGCCTTCGATCTTGATGTCCATCTGCAGGGCGGAGATGCCCTCAGCGGTACCGGCCACCTTGAAGTCCATGTCGCCCAGGTGATCTTCGTCACCCAGGATGTCGGACAGGACGACGAAGCGCTCGCCTTCCTTGACCAGACCCATGGCGATACCGGCAACCGGTGCCTTCACCGGCACGCCGGCGTCCATCAGGGCCAGCGAGGAACCGCAGACCGAGGCCATCGACGAGGAACCGTTCGACTCGGTGATTTCCGAGACGACGCGGATGGTGTACGGGAAGGCTTCCAGCGACGGCATGACAGCCAGCACGCCGCGCTTGGCCAGGCGACCGTGGCCGATTTCGCGGCGCTTCGGGCCCATCATACGGCCGCACTCACCCACCGAGAACGGAGGGAAGTTGTAGTGGAACAGGAAGTTTTCCTTGTACTCACCGGCAACGGCGTCGATGACCTGGCCGTCACGGGCGGTGCCCAGGGTGATGGTCACAATGGCCTGGGTTTCGCCGCGGGTGAACAGCGAGGAGCCGTGGGTACGCGGCAGCACGCCGGTCTTCACGGTGATCGGGCGGACGGTGTCCAGCGCACGGCCGTCGATGCGCACCTTGGTGTCCAGCACCGAGTCACGCATGGTGCGGTATTCCAGCTCGCCGAATTCCTTCGACAGCTCGGCCGGGTTCCAGCCTTCGGCGGCCACGCGGCCTGCCAGGGCTTCGACCACGTCCTTCTTGATTGCCGAGATGGCGTCGCGGCGCTGCAGCTTGTCGCGCACCTGGAAGGCTTCGCCCAGGCGCGGGCCGATGGCTTCCTTCAGGGCGGCGATCAGCGCGTCGTTCTTGGCCGGGGCTTCCCAGGTCGACGGCTTGGTACCGGCTTCGACGGTCAGCTCGTTGATCGCGTTGATGACCTTCTGCATCTCGCGGTGACCGAAGGTCACGGCGCCCAGCATCACTTCTTCGGACAGCAGCGCAGCTTCGGATTCAACCATCAGCACGGCGTTGGAGGTGCCGGCGACGACCAGTTCCAGCTGCGAGTCAGCCAGTTCGCTGACGGTCGGGTTCAGGATGTACTCGCCGTTCTTGTAACCGACCTTGGCAGCGCCGATCGGCCCCATGAACGGGGTGCCGGCCAGGGCCAGGGCAGCCGAGGCGCCGATCAGGGCCGGGATGTCACCGTCCACGTCCGGGTTCAGCGACATGACCGTGGCGATGATCTGCACTTCGTTCTTGTAGTCTTCGGGGAACAGCGGGCGGATCGGACGGTCGATCAGACGCGAGATCAGGGTTTCCTTCTCGGTCGCACGGCCTTCACGCTTGAAGAAACCACCCGGGATACGGCCGCCGGCGTAGAACTTTTCCTGATAATCGACGGTCAGCGGGAAGAAGTCCTGGCCTTCGCGCGCGCTCTTGGCGGCGACGGCGGTGACCAGCAGTACGGTGTCGTCCATCTTGACGATGACGGCACCGCTGGCCTGACGGGCGACTTCGCCGGTCTCGAGCGTGACGGTGTGCTTGCCGTACTGGAAGGTTTTGGTGATTTTTGCCACGGAGGGTGTCCTTGGGGATGCTGTCTGCGAATTTGGACCGTCGGCGACCCTTGCCGCCAGCGGGTGGCCGGATCGTTCCGGCCTGAATCGGGGATTGCGGTGCTACAAAACAAAACCGCGGCGCATCGCTGCGCCGCGGGGGATTCGTTGCTTAGCGACGCAGGCCAAGCTTTTCGATCAGGGCCTTGTAACGCTCGACGTCCTTCTTCTTCAGGTAGTCGAGCAGGCTGCGACGGCGGTTGACCATCTGCAGCAGGCCGCGGCGGCTGTGGTGGTCCTTCTTGTGGGTCTTGAAGTGGCCGGTCAGCAGTTCGATGCGGGCGGTCAGCAGTGCAACCTGGACTTCCGGGGAGCCGGTGTCAGCCGAGCTGCGCTTGTTGTCTTCAATGACCTTCTGGGTGTCGATCGACATTTCTTTTTTCTCTGTGATGCGTGGCCGGCAGGAACGCGCTTCGCGCACCGCCAGGCTCGCCGTGGACTACGAGGATGAAACCTGCGCGAGGCAGGCTGCCGGAAAACGGCCGCGAAATTGTAACGGTCGGGGGGCCTCGGAACAAGGTCCGGGGCTGAACCGTCCGGGCCCGGTCAGAGGTTGAAACGACGCTGCGGAGCCAGCAGGCCACTGTCATCGACCTGACCCAACCCCTGGACAGCATCGTCCGGACCGAACACGGCCACCAGACCACGGGGCCACGACAGATCGCGCTGGCGCTGGCCGACGCAGAAGCGGTGGGCCTGGTCGGCATCGAGGTCGACCCGCGGGTATTCAGCCAGGCCGGCCGCCAGCGGCAGCAGCAGCGCGTCCATGCCCGCCTCGTCACCCGCCTCGACCATCGCCCGCAGCTGATCCAGGGTGACCATCGCCGGTTCACGGAACGGCTCGACCCAGAGCCGGCGCAGCGCACTGATATGCGCGCCACAGCCCAGCGCCTCGCCCAGATCGCGGGCCAGGCTGCGGATATAGGTGCCCGAGCCGCAGGTCACACGCAGCCGCAACCGCTCCGGCTGCTGCTCGAGCACCTCGATGGCGTGCACCTGCACCTCGCGCTCCGGCGCTTCAATGACGTCACCGCGGCGGGCCTTCACATACAGCGGCTCCCCGCCCTGCTTCAGCGCCGAATAGATCGGGGCGCGCTGGCGGATGCTGCCGGTCAGCGGCGCCAGCGCCGCCTGCAGGGTCTCGGCACTGATCGAAGGCACCGGGCGCTGCAGCAGCACCTGGCCTTCGGCATCGTCGGTGTCGGTGGTCTGGCCCAGCATGATCTCGGCGTCGTAGGCCTTGGCCGAGCCGAGCAGCAGGCCGGCAATCTTGGTCGCCTCGCCGAAGCACAGCGGCAACAGGCCGGTGGCCAGCGGGTCGAGACTGCCGGTATGGCCGCCCTTTTCGGCACGGAACAGGCGACGAGCCACCTGCAGGGCGGCGTTGGAACTCATGCCGGTCGACTTGTCGAGCAGCAGGATGCCATCCAGGCGGCGGAACTGAATTCGGGTCATGACAGATACGGGTAGCGCCGGGCCATGCCCGGCGAGCGCGAAGCGCGGCCAGCGTCCGGCCTCGCACGGTCAGAATGAAAAGACGCCGGGCATGGGCCCGGCGCTGGCTTATTCTTCGTCGCTCTCGCGACGCTTCTCCGCGGCCAGCGTATCGGGCAGGTCGCGCAGGATGTTGTCGATGTGCTCACCACGGTCGACCGAGTCGTCGTAGTGGAAATGCAGCTCCGGCACGTGGCGCAGCTTCATCGCGCGGGCCAGATCCATGCGCAGGCGGTAGCCCAGCTCCTTCAGGCCTGCCACGGCTTCAGCCGAACGTTCCGGCATCAGCGCGGTGACGAACACCTTGGCATGGGCCATGTCGCGGGTGATTTCCACGTCGGACACGCTCACCGAGGGCAACCCATGCTCGCGCACGGCGTTGTGCACCAGGGTGCCGAGTTCACGGCGCAGCTGGGCGGAGACACGGTCGGTTCGATGGAAAGTCTTGGGCACGAGGAGCTCTTGGTTCAGTTGTCGCCCGACCAACGGTTGGGCGCTACCTTTGATTCGATTGTCGCCCGACCAACGGTCGCGCGCTACAGGTACATGGTAGGGCCCGACCGTTGGTCGGGCCACCTTGCAGCATTACAGGGTGCGCGGCACTTCGATACGCTCGAAGCACTCGATCTGGTCACCCGGCTTGACGTCGTTGTAGGCCTTCACCGCGATACCGCATTCGGTACCGTTGCGGACTTCCTCGACGTTTTCCTTGAAGCGGCGCAGCGATTCCAGTTCGCCTTCGAAGATCACCACGCTGTCGCGCAGCACGCGGATCGGCTTGTTGCGCTTGACCACGCCCTCGATGACCATCGAGCCGGCAACGGCGCCCAGCTTGGAGCTGCGGAACACGTCGCGGACCTCGGCGATACCGATGATCTCTTCGCGGATCTCCACGCCCAGCAGACCGGAGGCCACCTGCTTCACCTGATCGATCACGTCATAGATGATCGAGAAGTAACGCAAGTCGACGCCGTTGGATTCGATGATGCGACGGGCCGAAGCATCCGCACGCACGTTGAAGCCGATGACGGTGGCCTTCGAAGCAGCCGCCGAGTTGGCGTCCGATTCGGTGATGCCGCCCACGCCGGAGTGGATCACGTTGATGCGGATGTCGTCGTTGGACAGCGCGACCAGTGCCTGGCTCAAGGCCTGCACCGAACCCTGCACGTCGGCCTTGATGACCAGGTTGAGGACCTGCTGGCCCTCGCCCTTGCCCAGGGTCGCCATGATGTCTTCCATGCGGCTGCCAGCGGTGGCCACCAGGCGCGATTCACGGCGCTTGGTCTCACGCTGCTGGGCAACGTCCTTGGCCAGGCGCTCATCCTCGACGACCACGAAGTCGTCACCGGCTTCCGGCACGCCGGACAGGCCCAGGACCTGCACCGGGATGGACGGGCCGGCGAACTCCGGCTGCTTGCCGGTTTCGTCGAACAGCGCACGCACGCGGCCGTACTGGATGCCGCACACCAGGTAGTCGCCCTTCTTCAGGCGGCCCTGCTGCACCAGCACGGTCGCGACCGGGCCGCGGCCCTTGTCCAGCGACGATTCGATCACCACGCCCGAGGCGCGGCCTTCGTCGACGGCCTTCAGCTCCAGCAGCTCGGCCTGGATCGAGATGGCGTCCAGCAGGTCGTCGATGCCCAGGCCGGTCTTGGCCGAGATCTCCACCATCTGGGTATCACCACCGAAGTCTTCGGCCACGACCTGCTCGGACAGCAGTTCGTTCTTGACCCGCATCGGGTCGGCGTCGGACTTGTCGATCTTGTTGATCGCCACGATCAGCGGCACACCCGCCGAACGGGCGTGCTGGATCGCTTCCTTGGTCTGCGGCATGACGCCGTCATCGGCGGCCACGACCAGCACCACGATATCGGTCAGCTTGGCGCCGCGGGCACGCATCGAGGTGAAGGCAGCATGGCCCGGGGTATCCAGGAAGCTGATCACGCCCTTCGGCGTATCCACGTGGTAGGCACCGATGTGCTGGGTGATGCCGCCGGCTTCGCCGGTGGCGACCTTGGTACGGCGGATGTAATCCAGCAGCGAGGTCTTGCCGTGGTCGACGTGGCCCATGATGGTGACCACCGGCGGACGCTGGGTGGCTTCGCCCTGGTTTTCACCGGTCGAGGCCAGCAGTGCGTCTTCGGCATCGTTGTCATTGGCACGGATTGCCTTGTGACCGAGTTCTTCGGTCACCAGCGCGGCGGTGTCATGGTCGATGGACTGGGTGATGGTGGCCATCACGCCCATCTTGAACAGCGCCTTGACCACCTCACCGCCCTTCAGCGCGAGCTTCTGCGCCAGGTCGGCCACGGTGATCGTGTCGCCGATCGCCACTTCACGCACCACCGGCGCGGTCGGACGCTCGAAGGCGTGCGGACCGGCATTGTTGCCACCGCGCGACATGTCGCGACGGCCACCCGCCTGGTTGCGCCCGCCCGGACGACCACGGGTGTTGCTGTTGTTGCTGTTGCCACGACGCGCGCGGTCGGCAGCCGACAGGTGCATCTGGCCGGCGAAACGATCGCCCGGGCCACGCTCGTTGCGCGGCGCGCTGCGGTTGTTGCGGTCGTCGTTGCGCGGCGGCGGCGGCGCACTGCGCGGCGCAGCCGGAGCGGCGGCCGGCGTGCGTGGCGGCCGCGGCGCGGTTTCATCGATCGGAGCGCGCTTGGGCTTGGTGGCGGCCAGTGCCTCGGCAGCCTTGGCGGCAGCCGCAGCCTCTTCGGCAGCCTTCTTCTCGGCCTCTGCGCGTTCCTTGGCTGCAATCTCTTCCTCACGGGCGCGGACGATGGCTTCGTCGCGCAGACGATCCTTCTCGGCCAAGGCCTGCTGTTCGGCGAGGTTGCGGGCACGCGACTCTTCCAGCTTGCGCAGGATGTCGGCGCGCTCTTCGTCCGGCGTCATGGCGCGCGCACCATCCTTGACGTAGGTGCGCTTCTGGCGCACCTCGACATTCACGGTCGTCTTGCTGCGACCGGAATTGACCGTCACTTCCTGCTGCTTCCGGCGGTTGAGCGTGATCTTCTTTGCAGACTGATCGGTCTCTTCCGGGGCCTGCTCGGGCTTGCCGTGCGAACGACGAAGGAAGCCCAGGAGCTTAACCTTCTCGGAGCTGGTCACGACCTGGTCGGGACCGCTGAACTTCATGCCGGCACCGGCCAGCTGTTCCAGCAGTTTTTCGACCGGCGTGTTGACCAGTTCGGCAAGCTTGCGGATGGTGGTTTGCTGCGACATTCGGATCCTATGATCTTGTGGGCGCCCCCCCGCATCTGGAGGTGGCGCGGATTCTACGCCCTGAGCGGCTCAGGGCCCTGTTCATTGCCGGCTCATTCGCCGCGTTCCAGTCGGGCGATCTCTTCGGCACGGGCGGCCAGGATCAGCGCAGCGGCGCGCGCCTGATCCAGTCCTTCGATACCGAAGTCCATGACCTCGTCGGCGGCCAGGTCGGACAGGTCCTCGCTGGTACGCACGCCGTGGCCGGCCAGCGCATATGCGGTGGCTTCGTCCATGCCCTTCAGGGACAGCAGGTCCTGCGCCGGCTGGCCGTCTTCAAGGCCTTCTTCGACTGCCAGGGCCTCATTGAGCAGCGCATCGCGGGCACGAGCGCGCAGCTCTTCGACGATGTCTTCGTCGAAACCTTCCACGGCCAGCAGTTCGCCGACCGGGACATAAGCGATTTCCTCGACGGTACCGAAGCCTTCGCTGACCAGGATGCCGGCGATCTCTTCGTCCACTTCCAGCTTGTCCATGAACAGCTGGCGGGCCGACGCCTGCTCGGCTTCCGACTTGGCGGTGACCTGGTCCTGGGTCATCACGTTGAGCTGCCAGCCGGTCAGGCGGCTGGCCAGGCGCACGTTCTGCCCGCCCTTGCCGATCGCCTGGGCCAGGCGGTCTTCAGCGACAGCCAGGTCCATCGAGTGCTTGTCTTCATCAACGATGATCGACTGCACTTCGGCCGGCGCCATCGCGTTGATGACGAAGTTGGCCGGGTTGTCGTTCCACAGCACGATGTCCACGCGCTCGCCATTGAGCTCGTTGGACACGGCCTGCACGCGCGAACCGCGCATGCCGATGCAGGCACCGATCGGATCGGTGCGCTGGTCGTGGGCCAGCACGGCGATCTTGGCGCGGTCGCCCGGATCGCGGGCACAGGCCTTGATTTCCACCAGGCCCTGGCCGACTTCCGGCACTTCCAGCTTGAACAGCTCGATCATGAATTCCGGGGCGGCACGGCTGATGAACAGCTGCGGGCCACGCGGTTCCGAACGGACTTCGGCCAGGTAGCCGCGCACGCGGTCGCCGGCGCGCAGCACGTCGCGCGGAATGCCCTTGTCCTTCGGGATGAAGCCTTCGGCGTTGCCACCGAGGTCGACGTAGATGTTGCCGCGCTCGGCGCGCTTGACCACACCGGTGATCAGCTCACCCACGCGATCCTTCCATGCATCCACGACCTGCTGGCGCTCGGCTTCGCGCACGCGCTGGACGATGACCTGCTTGGCGGCCTGGGCAGCGATGCGGCCGAAATCCGGGTTCTCGATCTGCTCTTCGATGTAGTCGCCGACGTCCACGCCTTCGGCCTCATCGACCGCGTCCATCAGGCGGATCTGGCGATCCGGCGATTCCATGACCACGTCATCGGCCACCACTTCCCAGCGGCGGTAGGTTTCGTAGCTGCCATCCTTGTGGTCGATGACCACGCGGGTCAGCACTTCCTCGTCGGGATAGCGCTTCTTCGCTGCCGAGGCCAGGGCGGCCTCGATGGCATCGAAGATCACTTCACGCGGCACGCCCTTCTCGTTGGCGACTGCGTCGACTACCAGCAACAGTTCCTTGCTCATTGGCTCACTCCGCGCGCGGCTTCTTTGCCGCCGGCTCGTTGGAAGAAGAATTCGTGTTCGGCTTCGGACGCTTCGGTGCCGGACCGGTCGGCTTGCTCGGGGCCAGCCCCAGCGCCACCCAGTCGGGCATGATCCGTGCCTTGTCGATGTTGTCGGCCGACACCACCACTTCGGTCTTGTCGACGATGAAGGTGATGGTGCCAGCGGCCTCGTCGGTCGCCTCGATACGGCCCTGCAGGCGACGACGGTTGTCCTGCGGCAGCTTCAGCGTGACCTTGGCCGATTCACCCTGGTGGCGGGCGAACTGCTCCAGGTTGAACAGCGGGCGATCCACGCCCGGCGAGGACACTTCCAGCGTGTAATTGCCGCTGATCGGGTCTTCGACGTCCAGCTGCGCCGACACTTCGCGGCTGACCCGCTCGCAGTCGTCGACATTGATGATGCGCTCGGGCTGTTCAGCCAGCGGCACGTCGATGTAAAGGCGCAGGGTCGCACCGCCGGGGGCCGGCAGATACTCAACGCCCAGCAGCTCCAGGCCCAGCGACACGACGGTCGGGGCGAGCAGATTCGCGATGTCGGTTGCCTTGTCGCTCACAGCCTGCCTTGATCTCTTGGTTGGGTGCCGGCCTTGGCCGGCGTGAAAACATGACGCCCCGGAAACGACAAAGGGCCCGCTGGGCCCCTTTTTCCGGAAAGACTCCGGTGACTGGATTCCGGTTGCAACCCGCATTGCCTGCCGGTTGCGGCCCTCCTTCCGGGTCTGGACTCCCGCTGGGGAGGCCACCTTCAGGGGTGTTGCTAGGTCGCTGATGATAGCGGCTGCACCGCGCTGGTGCAAGGTGCGGGGCTACCCCGAAGCGTCCGCTGCGCTCGCCGGGCATGGCCCGGCGCTACCACCGTGCGGCGTACGGGTAGCGCCGGGCCATGCCCGGCGGATCGAGCACCGCCCCAAAGAAAAACGCCTTCGAAGCAGGACTTCGAAGGCGATTTCTTTACTTGGTAGCGGGGGCAGGATTTGAACCTGCGACCTTCGGGTTATGAGCCCGACGAGCTGCCAGACTGCTCCACCCCGCATCAGAAGCGGAATTATGAGCGATAACTTCAAAACATGCAAGCTTTCCCTCATTCATCAGACCGGTTGGCGCCGGCTCGATGTTGGTAGCGGGGGCAGGATTTGAACCTGCGACCTTCGGGTTATGAGCCCGACGAGCTGCCAGACTGCTCCACCCCGCACCGGAAGTGCTTGAACTGCTGCCCTGCTCTTTCGAGGAGGGCTACCGCAACGATGTTCTGGCTGAACCGCTGCAGTGACAACTCAGGCTGCGCATATTACACGAATCGCGCAGCTTTGTGTCAACTTTTATGCAAGATGCGCAAATGCCTGCTGGCACCAGACCATGATCGGGTTCCAGGCCAGGCCCAGCGCCAGCAGTGCCAGCGCGTTCACGCCCAGCACCAGGCCCAGTACGCGGTCATTGCTGCGCGGCATGGCCTCGCCCACCGGCTCATCGAAGTACATGACCTTGATGACGCGCAGGTAGTAGAAGCAGCCGACCACGGCGCACAGCACGCCGAGGATGGCCAGCCACAGCAGGCCGCCATTGACGGCAGCGCCCAGCACGGCCAGCTTGGTCCAGAAGCCCAGGAACGGCGGGATGCCGGCCAGCGACGCCATGATGCACAGCACCAGGCCGGCCATCCACGGGTTGCGGGCGTTCAGGCCCTTGAAGTCCTCGATGTTCTCGGCTTCAAAGCCGGCACGCGACAGCGCGATGATCGCGCCGAAGGCGGCGGTGGACATGATGGCGTAGGCCAGTGCGTAGAACAGCGCAGCGGCATAGCCCTGCGCGCCACCACCGGCGATGCCCATCAGCAGGAAGCCGATGTGCGAGACGGTGGAGAACGCCAACATGCGCTTGAGGTTGCTCTGCGCGATGGCCATCAGGTTGCCGATGACCAGCGAGACCGCGGCCAGGCCGGCGATCAGCAGCTGCAGTTCGGTCGACAGCGGGCCCACGCCCATTTCCAGCAGGCGGTAGGCCATGCCGAAGGCGGCCAGCTTCGGCGCCGAGCTGATGAACAGCGCGATCGGTGCCGGGGCACCCTGGTACACGTCCGGCAGCCACATGTGGAACGGTGCGGCACCCAGCTTGAAGGCGACGCCGGCGATCATGAACACCGCACCAGTGATCAGCAGCACGCGCTCTTCCGAGTGCGGGATGGCGTCGCGGATGACGTCCAGGTGCAGGCTGCCGGTGGCGCCGTAGATCAGCGACATGCCGTACAGCAGCAGGCCCGAGGCCAGCGAGCCGAGCACGATGTACTTCATCGCCGCTTCCGAGGCCAGGCCGTTCTCACGGTTGCTGGCGACCAGGGCGTAGGAGCACAGCGCCAGCAGTTCCAGGCCCAGGTAGACCATCAGCAGGCTGCCGGCCGACACCAGGATCATCATGCCGGCGGTGCCGAACAGGATCAGCACCGGGATCTCGCCCTGGAACAGGTTGCGGTCACGCAGGTAGCGCCAGCCATAGACCAGGGTCAGGCCGCTGAGCAGCACGATCCCGGTCTTCATCACGTCCGCGGCGGTATCGCGCACGAACATGCCATGGAAGACCTCCCCCTGCCCGCCCACGCCGGTGGCCAGCATGAACAGCACCACGGCCAGCGCAGCGAGCGAGAACAGGTGGGTGACGATCTTGTTCCGGTTGCTGACGAACAGGTCGAGGATCATCAGGGCGAAGGCGCTGCCGATCAGCACCAGCTCGGGAGCGAGCGGTGGCAGGTCAGCGGCGGTCAATGGCAGCAGCGGCGAGGTGGTCATCATCAAATCCTGGAATTACAGCAGCTTGCTGGATGCGATCTGCATCGCCAGCTTCGCGATCGAGGGCTCCATCAGGTCGGTCAGCGGCTTGGGGTAGATGCCCAGCGCCAGCACGCCGATGGCGAACACGCCCAGCACCAGCCATTCGCGGCCGTTGATGTCCTTCAGTTCGGCCACGTGGCTGTTGGCCACCTCGCCGAAGAAGATGCGCTTGTACAGCCACAGGGTGTAGGCGGCACCGATGATCAGGGTGGTGGCCGCGCCCAGTGCGATCCACGGATTACGCTGGAAAGCCGACAGGATGACCATGAACTCACCGACGAAACCGCTGGTGCCCGGCAGGCCGGCATTGGCCATGAAGAACAGCATGGCGAAGGTGGCGAACCACGGCATCACGTTGACCACGCCGCCGTAATCGGCGATGCGGCGGCTGTGCATGCGGTCGTACAGCACGCCGACGCAGGAGAACATCGCACCGGACACGAAGCCGTGCGAGATCATCTGCACCATGGCGCCCTGCAGGCCCAGGCGGGCGGCATCGGCGTTGCCGGCCTCACGCACCAGCCACAGGGCGATGAAGGTGCCCAGGGTGACGAAGCCCATGTGCGCGATCGACGAATAGGCGATCAGCTTCTTCATGTCGTCCTGCACCAGAGCGACCAGGCCGACGTAGATCACCGCGATCAGCGACAGCGCGATCACCAGCCAGGCCCATTCCTGCGACGCGTCCGGGACGATCGGCAGGTTGAAGCGCAGGAAGCCGTAGCCACCGATCTTCAACGCGATGGCAGCGAGGATCACCGAACCGGCGGTCGGTGCTTCCACGTGTGCATCCGGCAGCCAGGTGTGCACCGGGAACATCGGCACCTTGACCGCGAAGGCGATCAGGAAGGCGAAGAAGATCCAGGTCTGTTCCTTGGCCGACAGCGGCAGCGCGTACAGGTCGGCCAGCTGGAAGCTGCCGCCCTTCATGTACAGGTAGATCAGCGCCACCAGCATCAGCACCGAGCCGAGGAAGGTGTACAGGAAGAACTTCAGTGCTGCGTAGATGCGGCGCGGGCCGCCCCAGACACCGATGATCAGGAACATCGGGATCAGCATCGCTTCGAAGAACACGTAGAACAGCATCGCGTCCGTCGCGGCGAAGATGCCGACGGTGACGCCTTCCAGGATCAGGAAGGCCGCCACGTACTGGTTCACGCGCTTGTCGATGGCGCTCCAGGCGCCGATCAGGGCAAGCACGCTGACCAGGGTGGTCAGCAGGATCAGCGCCACGGCGATGCCGTCCACGCCCAGGTTGTAGCCGATCTTGTACGCCGGGATCCAGGCATGGGTCTCGACGAACTGCAGACCGTCGATGCCTGCGTTGTAGCCGCTCAGCAGCGAAAGGCTTGCAACGAAGGTGAGTACCGCGACGCCCAGCGACGCCCAGCGGGCGGTCTGTGCATCACGGATCGCAAGGATCAGGGCGCCACCGATGATCGGCAGCCAGATGAGGACACTGAGTAGAGGCCAGTTCGACACGTCTTCTTATTCCGTACAGGTCATCAACGCAGGTAATGCATCAGCACGCCCAGCAGGGCAATCAGGCCGATGATCATCGCGAAGGCGTAGTGATAGAGGAAACCGGATTGGGTACGACGCAGCACGCCGGCTGCAACGTCCACAACACGTGCCGAGAGATTGACCACGCCGTCGACGATGTTGCTGTCGATCCAGCGCGAGACCTTGCCCAGCTTGACGCTGCCGCCGGCAAAGCCATCGATCCACAGCTTGTCGAAGCCGTACTTGTTTTCCAGCACCGAAACGATCAGGGCGAAGGTCTTGCGTGCCTTGCCCGAGAGGTCCGGCTTCCACAGGTAGAACAGCGCGGCCAGCAGGAAGCCCGCCAGGGTCAGCCAGAACGGCGGCAGCATCATGCCGTGTAGCGCGAACGCGACCGGGCCATGGAACTCTTCACCCAGGAACGCGACGGTGTTCTTGGCCGGATCGTAGAAGTCGACGATGCCGGTGAAGAACGTCTGTGCCTGGCCCTTGATCGCCTCGTGCGCATGCTGGCCAGCCCAGTCGGTGCCGTGCAGCATCGGACCGATGCTGAAGAAACCGATGGCGATCGACGGGATGGCCAGCAGGATCAGCGGCAGGGTCACCACCCACGGGGTTTCGTGCGGCTCATGCGGACCGTGGCCATGGCCATGGCCGTGGTCGTCATGGGCATCGCCATGGTGGGCGTCGGCGGCGTGGTGATCGTCATGGCCATGGCCATGATCGTCGTGCGCGTCGCGGAAGCGTTCCTTGCCATGGAAGGTCATGAACAGCAGGCGGAAGCTGTAGAAGCTGGTCACCAGCACGCCACCCAGCACTGCCCAGTAACCATAGGTGGCCACCCAGCTGTTCTGCATGTGGGCGTGGATCTCGGCCGCCTCGATGATGGTGTCCTTCGAATAGAAGCCGGAGAAGAACGGCGTACCGACCAGGGCCAGCGTACCGATCCACATGGTGACGAAGGTGATCGGCATGTACTTGCGCAGGCCGCCCATCTTGCGCATGTCCTGCTCGTGGTGCATCGCGATGATGACCGAGCCGGCGCCCAGGAACAGCAGCGCCTTGAAGAAGGCGTGGGTCATCAGGTGGAACACGGCCGCCGAATAGGCCGACACGCCCAGGGCGACGGTCATGTAGCCCAGCTGCGACAGCGTGGAGTACGCGACGACGCGCTTGATGTCGTTCTGCACGATGCCGATCAGGCCGGTGAAGAACGCGGTGGTGGCACCGATGAACAGCACGAAGTTCAGCGCGGTCTGCGACAGCTCGAACAGCGGCGACATGCGGGTGACCATGAAGATACCGGCGGTCACCATCGTCGCGGCGTGGATCAGTGCCGAGATCGGGGTCGGGCCTTCCATCGAGTCCGGCAGCCACACGTGCAGCGGGACCTGGGCCGACTTGCCCATGGCGCCGATGAACAGGCAGATGCAGATGACGGTGGCGATCGACCAGATCACCGGCTCGTTCAGCAGCTGCATGCCCAGGATCGTGCCGTCCCAGATCTGCAGCTGGGCGCGCGGGTCAGCCAGCATGCCGGCCTGCGAGAACACCTGCGAGTAGTCCAGGGTGCCGAACACCCACAGCACGCCGGCGATGCCCAGCAGGAAGCCGAAGTCACCGACGCGGTTGACCAGGAACGCCTTCATGTTGGCGAAGATCGCGGTCGGGCGCTTGAACCAGAAGCCGATCAGCAGGTACGACACCAGGCCCACCGCTTCCCAGCCGAAGAACAGCTGCAGGAAGTTGTTGCTCATCACCAGGGTGAGCATCGAGAAGGTGAACAGCGAGATGTAGCTGAAGAACCGCTGGTAGCCCGGATCGTCCTGCATGTAGCCGATCGTGTAGATGTGGACCAGCAGCGACACGAAGGTCACCACCACCATCATCATCGCGGTCAGCTTGTCGACCATGAAGCCGACGTGGGCCGAGTACTGGCCGACTTCAAAGAACGTGTAGATGTTCTGGTTGAACGGCTGCGCACCGCCCCAGAGCAGCTGGTAGAGCGTGTACATCGACAGGCCGCAGGCAACCGCAACGCCGAGGATGGTGATGGTCTGCGCGCCGAAGCGCTTGACCTGGCGACCGAACAGGCCGGCGATGATGCTGCCGAACAGCGGTGCAAGCACCACTGCGATCAACAGACTCTTGGAGAGAGTGATTTCCATCTGTGGATCAGCCCTTCAACGAATCGACTTCGCCGACATTGATCGTGCGGCGGGTACGGAACAGGGTCACCAGGATCGCCAGGCCGATGGCGGCTTCCGCGGCGGCGACGGTCAGGATGAAGAACACGAACAGCTGGCCGGACGGATCGCCCAGCTGACGCGAGAACGCGACGAAATTGACGTTCACCGACAGCAGCATCAGCTCGATCGACATCAGCAGGACGATGACGTTCTTCCGGTTGAGGAAGATGCCGGCCAGGCTGATGGCGAACAGCACCGCGCCCAGCGCAAGCATGTGGCCAAGGGTAATCACGGCTGGGTCTCCTCGCCGGTGGCCGGCTTGCTGTTGCTGTGCACGACCGGCGCTTCGGCGCCCATCTTGACCATGCGCAGGCGCTGGCCGGCCTTGACCATGGTCTGCTCGCCCGGGTTCTGGCTCTTCACGCCGGTACGGCGACGCAGGGTCAGCATCACGGCGGCAACCACGGCCACGGTCAGGATGACCGCAGCGAACTCGAACGGCAGCAGGTATTCGGTGAACAGCGTGCGCGCAAGCCAGGTGACGTTGGAGCTGTCGGCAGCGACCGCGGCGGCGTTGTCGGCGGGGAACGGGGTAACCGCCCTGCCCTTCACGCCGATCAGGATCAGCATCTGGACCAGCATGGCCACGGCAACGATCAGGCCGACCGGCAGGTAGCGGACCCAGCCCTCACGCATCTTGGTGGGATCGATGTCCAGCATCATCACCACGAACAGGAACAGCACCATCACCGCGCCGACATACACCAGCACCAGTGCCACACCGAGGAACTCGGCGCCGACCAGCAGCCAGACGCAGGCGATGGAGAAGAAGGTCAGCACCAGGCAGAGCACGGCGTGAACCGGGTTGCGCACGCTGATCACCGCACCGGCCGAAACCGTTGCCGCGATGGCGAACACCCAGAAAGCGATATTTACCCAATCCATCTCTCGACCTCAGCGGTAAGCGGCATCGGCGGCGCGACGCTCGGCGATCTCGGACTCGAGACGGTCGCCCAGGGCCAGCAGCTGCGGCTTGGTAACGATGTTTTCGCCACGATTCTCGAAGTGGTACTCGAGGATGTGGGTTTCGACGATCGAGTCCACCGGGCAGCTTTCTTCACAGAAGCCGCAGAAGATGCACTTGAACAGATCGATGTCATAGCGCGTGGTACGGCGGGTGCCGTCTTCGCGCTTGGCCGAGTCGATGGTGATGGCCAGTGCCGGGCACACCGCTTCGCACAGCTTGCAGGCGATGCAGCGCTCTTCACCGTTGGGGTAACGGCGCAGGGCGTGCAGGCCACGGAAGCGCGGCGACTGCGGGAACTTCTCCATCGGGTACATCATCGTGTACTTGGGCTTGAAGCTGTACTTCAAGGTCAGCCAGAGACCGGCCAGCAGTTCGAGCAGCAGCAGGCTCTTGAAGTAATGGGTAATCCTGTTCATCACTTTAGACGCCCTTTTGAATCACGCCGAAGAACACCATGACGGCGGTAACCGCGATCCACAGAATGGCCAGCGGGATGAAGACCTTCCAACCCAGGCGCATGATCTGGTCGTAGCGGAAGCGCGGGAAGCTGGCACGGAACCAGATGTAGGCACTGGCGAAGAAGAACACCTTGACGAACAGCCACGGTGCACCGCCCTTCCAGATCCAGTCGACCAGCGGCGAGACATCGCCGAAGTTGACCCAGCCCTGGATCGGGCTCAGCCAGCCGCCGAGGAAGAAGATCGAGATCAGGAAGCTGATCAGGATCATGTTCGCGTATTCGGCCAGGAAGAACAGGGCGAAGGCACCGCCGGAGTACTCGACCATGTGGCCGGCGACGATTTCCGACTCGCCTTCCACCACGTCGAACGGCGCGCGGTTGGTTTCAGCCACGCCCGACACCCAGTAGATGACGAACAGCGGGAACAGCGGCAGCAGGAACCAGTCGAAGAAACCGGAATTGCCGGCCTGCGCCATCACGATGTTGCTCAGGTTCAGGCTGCCCGACGCGATCATCACGCCAACCAGGGCGAAGCCCATGGCGATTTCGTAGCTGATCATCTGTGCCGAGGCGCGCATCGCACCCAGGAACGCATACTTCGAGTTGGATGCCCAACCGGCCAGGATGATGCCGTAGATGCCCAGCGAGGTCATCGCCAGCAGATACAGCAGGCCGGCGTTGGCGTTGGACAGCACGATCTGCGAATCGAAGGGCACCACCGACCAGGCCGCGAAGGCCGGCGCCAGGGTGATCAGCGGTGCCAGCAGGTAGATCGCCTTGTTGGCACTGCTCGGCTGGACCACTTCCTTGAACAGCAGCTTGAAGACGTCGGCGAAGGCCTGGAAGATGCCCATGCCCACGTACATCGGGCCGTGGCGGACGTGCATCCAGCCGATCAGCTTGCGTTCCCAGACCACATAGAAGGCCACCGAGATGATCACCGGAACGGTGATCACCAGGATCTTCAGGATGATCCAGATCAGCGCGCCGATGTCACCGAGGCCAAGCAGCCACTGGTGCAGCGGGTCGACCGCGTTCAACAGCAATTCGTTCATGCAGCCACCACCGATACGCGAGCGGCACCCAGCGGCGCGGTCGCGCCGTGGCCCGATTCAATCCAGACCGAACCCGCAGCGACGCGGGCGTCGACCACCACCGGCAGGGTGGCCTTGCCGGCATCGGTGCCGACCTTGGCCATCTGCCCTTCCTGCAGCTGCAGGCGAGCGGCATCTTCAGCGTTCAGCACGATGCGCGGGGCGTTGTTGAGCGGATGCGACTGCAGCGCCGGGGCGCGACGGACCACCGCATCGGTGCGGTAGATCGCGGCGGTCGAAGCCACTTCCAGGCCTTCGCCGGCGACCACAGGCTGCGCCGAAGCGGCAACGGCGACCGAAACCGGGGCCAGGCTGGCACGCAGGCCGGCCAGGTCGGTGAAGTCGAAACCGGCCACGGCCAGCTCGCCGCCCAGGGCGCGCAGCACGCGCCAACCCTCACGGGCCTCGCCCGGCAGCTTGCCGCCGGCACGGGCCAACTGCTCGCGACCATCGAGGTTGGTCAGGGTGGCGTCGATTTCCGGCAGCGCACCGATCGGCAGGATCACGTCGGCGACGTCGCGGGTCGAGGCACAGGCGAACTGACTGAAGGCCACCACCTGGGCACCCACCAGCGCCTTGCGCGCGGCGGGTGCGTCGGCGAAGTCCAGGCCCGGCTCCAGGCCGTACACCACGTAGGCCTGGCGCGGCTGCGCCAGCATGGCGGCCACGTCCTTGCCGGCCGGCAGCACGCCGGCGCGGGTCAGGCCCACGGCATTGGCGCCCTGCGGGATGCGGCACAGCTTGGCACCGGTGGCGGCAGCGAAATCACGCGCAGCGGCGCGGATCGCGGCAGCCTGCGGGTGGTTCTCGGCGATGCCACCGACGATCAGTACGGTGTTGTTGCCGCCCTGCACTGCCGAGCGCAGCTCTGCGTTGGCCAGCGCGTCGACGAACTTCGACGGCGCAACGATCTGCTTGCCGGCGATGCTGAAGGCGAAGTCGAAGTCCACCGGGTTGACGACGTGGATCTTCGCGCCGTTGGTGGTCTGCGCCTTGCGCAGGCGGGCGTGCAGCAGCGGCAGTTCGTGGCGGATGTTGCTGCCCAGAACGACGATGCGGTCGGCGCCTTCGATTTCGGCCAGCGGCAGGCCGAACACTTCGGCGGTGGCGGCGTCGGAGAAATCGCGGTTGTTGATGCGGTGGTCGATGTTGCTCGAGCCCAGGCCCTTGGCCAGGCGGGCCAGCAGCGCACCTTCCTCGTTCGAGGTGGACGGATGCACCAGCACGCCCAGGTTGTCGCCCTGGTTCGTCTTGAGAATCTCGGCGGCCGCGGCCAGGCCTTCGGCCCAGCTCACTTCCTTCCACTCGCCATTGACCTTGCGCAGCGGCTTGACCGCACGGTCTTCGCTGTACAGGCCCTGGTGCGAGTAGCGGTCACGGTCGGACAGCCAGCACTCGTTCACCGCTTCGTTGTCGCGCGGCACGGTGCGCAGCACTTCGCCGCGACGTACGTGCAGGAACAGGTTCGAACCCATCGCGTCGTGGTAGCCCAGCGATTCGCGCGCGGTCAGTTCCCACGGGCGGGCGCGGAACTGGAACACCTTGTTGGTCAGCGCACCGACCGGGCAGACGTCGACGACGTTGCCCGACAACTCGGTGGTCAGCGGCTTGCCGTCGAAGGTACCGATCTGCAGGTTCTCACCGCGGTACATGCCACCCAGTTCGTAGGTACCGGCAACGTCGGCGGTGAAGCGGACGCAGCGGGTGCACTGGATGCAGCGGGTCATCTCGGTGGCGACCAGCGGGCCCATGTCCTCGTCCGGCACCACGCGCTTGCGCTCGTTGAAGCGGCTGACCGAACGGCCATAGCCCAGCGACACGTCCTGCAGCTCGCACTCGCCGCCCTGATCGCAGATCGGGCAGTCCAGGGGGTGGTTGATGAGCAGGAACTCCATCACCGAGCGCTGGAACTTCAGTGCCTTTTCGCTGCGGGTGGCGACCTTCATGCCGTCCATCACCGGGGTAGCGCAGGCCGGCGCCGGCTTCGGCGACTTCTCCACGTCCACCAGGCACATGCGGCAGTTAGCGGCAATCGGCAGCTTCTCGTGGTAGCAGAAGCGCGGAATCGAAATGCCGGCCTTGTCGGCCGCCTGGATGATCATCGAACCCTTGGGCACGACCAGGGACTTGCCATCGATTTCGATGGTCACGTGATCCGGTGGCACGTTCGGGTTTACGGGTTGCGCGCTCATGCGGCGGCTGCCTCCACCTTCTTGCCGTCAACCATCGAATGACCGTTGACGATGTAGTACTCGAATTCGTCCCAGAACTGGCGCAGGAAGCCCTGGATGGGCCATGCAGCCGCTTCACCGAACGCACAGATGGTGTGGCCTTCGATCTGGCCGGCCACCGCCTTCAGCTGGTGCAGGTCTTCCATCGTGGCCTTGCCGGCGACGATGCGCTCCAGCACGCGGTGCATCCAGCCGGTACCTTCACGGCACGGGGTGCACTGGCCACAGGATTCCTTGTGGAAGAACTGGCTGATGCGGCAGGCGAACTTGACGCAGCACACGCTGTCGTCGAGCACCACGATCGCACCCGAACCCAGGCCGGAGCCCAGCGCACGGATGGTGTCGTAGTCCATCGGCAGGTCCTTCAGCTCGGCCGCGGTCAGCACCGGCATCGACACGCCGCCCGGGATCGCGCCCTTCAGGGTGCGGCCCGGACGCAGGCCACCGGCCATTTCCAGCAGATCGTGGAATTTGGTGCCCAGCGGCACTTCGAAGTTGCCGCCGTTCTGAACGCAGCCGGACACCGAGAAGCACTTCGGGCCGCCGTTGGCGGTCAGGCTCAGGCCCTTGAACCACTCCGGTCCGTTGCGGATGATCGCCGGCACCGAACCATAGGTTTCGGTGTTGTTGATCGTCGACGGCTTGCCGTACAGGCCAAAATTGGCCGGGAACGGCGGCTTGTAACGCGGCTGGCCCTTCTTGCCTTCCAGCGATTCCATCAGCGCGGTTTCTTCGCCGCAGATGTAGGCGCCAGCGCCCAGCGCGCCGTAGATGTCGATGTCCACGCCGCTGCCGAGGATGTTCTTGCCCAGCCAGCCGTTCGCATAGGCATCGGCCAAGGCCTGTTCGAAGTGCTCGAACGGCTCATGGTGGAACTCACCGCGCAGGTAGTTGTAGCCCACGGTCGAACCGGTGGCGTAGCAGGCGATCGCCATGCCTTCCACCACCGAATGCGGGTTGTAGCGCAGGATGTCGCGATCCTTGCAGGTGCCCGGCTCGGATTCGTCCGAGTTGCAGAGGATGTACTTCTGCATGTTGCCCTTGGGCATGAAGGACCACTTCAGGCCGGTCGGGAAGCCGGCGCCACCGCGGCCGCGCAGGCCCGAGGCCTTGACCATCTCGATGACCTGCTCCGGCGGGATCTTCTCTTCGAGGATCTTGCGCAGGGCGGCGTAGCCACCGGTCTTCAGGTAGCTTTCGTACGACCACGGGGTGTCGTAATGCAGGGTGGTGTAGACCACCTGGTGCGGCAGCGGCGCGGGGCCGACCGGACCCTTGGATTCGTGGTGATGTGCCATGCCCTTACTCCAGCCCGTCCAGCAGCTCGTCGACCTTTTCCAGGGTCAGACGCTCATGGTAGTGACCGTTGATGACCATCATCGGCGCGCCACCGCAACCGGCCAGGCACTCTTCCTCGCGCTTGAGGTAGACGCGGCCGTCCGGGGTCGATTCACCGTGTTTGATGCCCAGCTTCTTCTCGCAATGGCGGACGATGTCCTCGGCGCCATTGAGCCAGCAGCTGATGTTGGTGCAGATGGCCACGTTGTTGCGGCCCACCTTCTCGGTCTCGAACATCGAGTAGAAGCTGGCGACCTCGTAGGCCCACACCGGCGGCAGATCAAGGTACTTGGCCACGCCGGCGATCAGCTCGTCGGTCAGCCAGCCCTCGTTCTGTTCCTGGGCCGCATGCAGGCCCTGCAGCACGGCAGAGCGCTTGCGGTCCGGCGGGAACTTGGACAGCCAGTGATCGATGTGAGCGCGGGTCTTGTCGCTCAGCACCACCATCGGGTCGACGTCGCGCGCCGCCTCGAAATTACCTGTCGCCTTCATCGGCCGACCTCAGCGAAATGCATAACGTGAAATTCCAGAAACTGCGGCGCCGGCTTGCGCCGGCTGCCTGCAGCGGGCGTTGGCGTGGCGGACGGCATTACCGGTCAACCTCGCCGAACACCAGGTCGTAGGTACCGATCATCGCCACCACGTCGGCCAGCATGTGGCCGCGCACGACCGAATCGATCGAGGACAGGTGGGCGAAGCCCGGTGCGCGCAGGTGCACGCGGAACGGCTTGTTGGCGCCATCGGAGACCAGGTAGCAGCCGAACTCGCCCTTGGGCGCTTCCACTGCCGCATAGGTCTCGCCGGCCGGCACGCAATAGCCTTCACTGAACAGCTTGAAGTGATGGATCAGCGCTTCCATGTCGTCCTTCATGTCCTCGCGCTTGGGCGGAGCGACCTTGAAGTTCTTCACCATCACCGGGCCCGGGTTGGCCTTCAGCCACGCCACGCACTGCTTGATGATGCGGTTGGATTCGCGCATTTCGGCAACGCGGACCAGGTAACGGTCGTAGCAGTCGCCTTCCTTGCCCAGCGGGATGTCGAAATCGACGGCATCGTACTTGGCGTACGGACGCTTCTTGCGCAGGTCCCAGGCAATGCCCGAGCCGCGCAGCATCACGCCGGTCATGCCCCACTGGTGGGCCAGTTCCGGAGTGACCACGCCGATACCGACGGTACGCTGCTTCCAGATGCGGTTGTCGGTCAGCAGGGTTTCGTATTCGTCGATGCGCTTGGGGAACTCGACGGTGAAGTTCTCCAGGAAGTCCAGCAGCGAGCCTTCGCGCGAAGCATTGAGCTGCTTCAGCGCCTTGCCCTTGTGCCAGCGCGATTCCTTGTACTTCGGCATGTGGTCCGGCAGGTCGCGGTAGACACCGCCCGGACGGTAGTACGCCGCGTGCATGCGCGCGCCGGAGACCGCTTCATAGCAGTCCATCAGCTCTTCGCGCTCGCGGAAGGCGTACAGCATCACCGCCATCGCACCCAGGTCGAGCGCGTTGGAGCCCAGCCACATCAGGTGGTTGAGGATGCGGGTGATTTCGTCGTACATGGTGCGGATGTACTGCGCACGCTCCGGCGCCTCGATGCCCATCAGGGTCTCGATCGCGCGCACGTAGGCGTGCTCGTTGCACATCATCGACACGTAATCCAGGCGATCCATGTAGCCGATCGACTGGTTGAACGGCTTGGACTCGGCCAGCTTTTCGGTACCACGGTGCAGCAGGCCCACGTGCGGGTCGGCGCGCATGATGGTTTCGCCGTCCATTTCCAGGATCAGGCGCAGCACACCGTGCGCGGCCGGATGCTGCGGGCCGAAGTTCATGGTGTAGTTGCGGATTTCCTGCCGGCTTTCGGCGGCGTTGCTGGCGAATGCTTCGCCGGCCTGGTGTACGTGGCTCACTTCACTGCCTCCTGCGCGCGCTCACCTTCTGCGGTCTGCAGACGGGCGTCGTCGCGGATCACGCGCGGCACGCCGACGCGCGGCTCCACCGAGGTGACCGGTTCGTAGATCACGCGCTTCTTTTCTTCGTCGTAGCGGACTTCGACATTGCCGATCAACGGGAAGTCCTTGCGGAACGGATGGCCGACGAAACCGTAGTCGGTCAGGATCCGGCGCAGGTCCGGGTGGCCTTCGAAGATCACGCCGTACAGGTCGAACGCTTCGCGCTCGAACCAGTTCAGGCCCGGCCAGATGCTGGTCAGCGAGGACACCACCGGCAGCGCTTCGTCAGGGGCGAAGCACCGCAGGTGCATCATCAGGTTGTGCTGGTACGAGCGCAGCTGGGCGACCACGGCGAAGCGCTGGGTCGGCATGTGCTGCGGGCGGGCACCGTCGGCGCCGTTTTCCTCGGTGGGGAACTCGCCCCACGCGAAGCGGCCCTGGGCCTTGCCTTCGACGCCGCGGCTGAAGCCCTGAGAAGACACGTCGGCGGTGTCCCATTCGTCGGAGCCATAACCAAGGTAGTCGACGCCGCAGAGATCCACGGCCTGTTCGAAACCAAACTCGTCACGCAGCGCCAGGGCGGTGGCGTGCCACTCGGCGGCAGGCACTTCCAGCGTCACTTCGCCGCGGGGTTCGACCACGATGACTTTCGCACCAGCGAAACGTGCGGACAGTCGGTCGATGAAGGATGCTTGCTCTGCCATGGGGGCTTGGCGCGCTCTTGTCAGGTGAAGGGGTCAGCGGGCGATGGTCTGTGTACGCCAGATCTTCTTCTGCAGCTGCAGGATCCCGTACACCAGCGCCTCGGCTGTCGGCGGGCAGCCCGGGACGTAGACGTCCACCGGCACCACGCGATCACAGCCGCGCACCACAGAATAGGAGTAGTGGTAATAGCCGCCACCGTTGGCGCAGCTACCCATCGAGATGACCCACTTCGGGTCCGGCATCTGGTCGTAGACCTTGCGCAGCGCCGGGGCCATCTTGTTGACCAGGGTACCGGCCACGATCATCACGTCGGACTGACGCGGCGACGGGCGGAACACCACGCCGTAGCGGTCAAGGTCCAGGCGCGCGGCGCCGGCGTGCATCATCTCGACCGCGCAGCAGGCCAGACCGAAGGTCATCGGCCACATCGAGCCGGTGCGCGCCCAGTTCAGCAGTGCATCGACGCTGGTGGTGACGAAGCCCTTTTCCAGCAGCGGGTTGTCGCCTTCCGGCCGCAGGATGTCATCAACCCGGCCTTCCGGCGTGGGGTTGTTCATGAGGCCATCGAGAGTCTGAATCACTCCCATTCCAGCGCTCCCTTCTTCCAGACGTAAATGAAACCGAGGAACAGCATGCCGACGAACAGGCCCATGGTGATGAGCGAACGGGCACCCAGCTCCATGAAGACCTGGGTCCACGGCACGATGAAGATGATTTCCAGGTCGAAGACGATGAACTGGATCGCGATCAGGTAGTAGCGCACGTCGAACTTCATGCGCGCGTCTTCGAAGGCCTCGAAGCCGCACTCGTACGGCGACAGCTTTTCCAGATCGGGGCGGCGGGGACCGAGGAATCGACCAACCAGCATCAGCGTAACGCCGATACCGGTGGCAACGATCAGAAACAGCAGAGACGGCAAATATTCGGCCAGCACAGCGATTCTCTCTTGCCTCTGCCGCCGCGCCTGCAGGCGCTTTGGCATGGGGGAGTGGACGGAAATCTGCCTGGCGCCTTGCGCGCCAGACGAACCCGCTTTACTTACAAATGGTGCCCAAGAGGGGACTCGAACCCCTACGACTTGCGTCGCTACCACCTCAAGGTAGTGCGTCTACCAATTCCGCCACCTGGGCAAACGATCACATCAGACTATCTTCCCGATGCGCCGCGTATTGTAACCGGCTTCAGTCTTTCTGGGAGCCTTCCGAAGGCTTTTCTTCACCAGAAACCGAAGATTCCGCCTGAGCCGGCACATTCGCGGCCGGAACCGGGGCGGCCGGGACCGCATCGGCCTTCGGAACGGCCGGCAGCTCGCCCGCCGGAGCCGCCGGAGCGACGGCCGCCGGAGCGGACATCAGGCCCAGATCCTGGTCGGCCGCCGGGCGGCTGCCATGACCGGCATACCAGGCCATGAAGAGGCTGATGCCGAAGAACACGACAGCCAGCCACTTGGTCGATTTGGACAGGAAGTTCGAGGCGCCACGCGCACCGAACACCGTACCCGAGGCACCGGCACCAAAGCCCGAACCCGCCGCCGCACCCGAACCACGCTGCATCAGGATCAGCGCGATCATGGCCACAGCGACCAGCACGTAGACGACATTGAGGATCAACATCAGCATTGGAAACCGCCCTCGGACAAAACTTCTAGGATTAGTTCGCGGCCGCCGCCCTTGCGATGGCCAGGAAGTCCGCGGCCACCAGGGAGGCGCCGCCGACCAGCCCACCATCGACATCCGGCTGCGCGAACAGTTCCCCGGCATTGTCGGGCTTCACGCTACCGCCGTAAACAATGGGCAGTGAATCAGCGATTCTAGCATCGATACGCGCGACTTCGCCACGGATGAACGCGTGCACCTGCTGCGCCTGCTCCTTGGTGGCGGTACGGCCGGTACCGATGGCCCAGACCGGCTCGTAGGCGACCACGGCCTTGGCGAAACCGGCCGCGCCGACCAGCTCCAGCACCGGCGCCAGCTGGCTGGCGATGACCGCTTCAGTCTGCCCGGCCTCGCGCTGTTCCAGGGTCTCGCCCACGCACAGCACCGGCACCAGGCCGGCGTGCTGGGCGGCGGCGAACTTGCGTGCGACCAGCTCGCTGCTTTCATGGTGGTACTGGCGACGCTCGGAATGGCCGACCAGGCCATAGCGGGCCCCGACCTCGACCAGCATGGCCGCGCAGACTTCGCCGGTGTAGGCGCCCTTCTCGTTGCTGCTCACGTCCTGTGCGCCAAAGGCCAGGCCGGCCTCGCCGAAGTCCTCGACCAGCTCCCCCAGGTAGGGCAGCGGCGGCAGGATCACCACGTCCACCCCCTCCAGCGGCAGCCCGGCGGCCACCTGCCCCAGCAGTTCATTGGCGAATTGACGGCTGCCATGCAGCTTCCAGTTTCCGGCGACGATCTTGCGGCGCATGAGCGGGTGGCTCCTGTGTGAAGTCAGCCGGTCATGATACCCGTTGCGGCAAAAATCCGTTTCCTTGTAAGCGGTTACATGGATTTTCAGCCAACGGCGCAGCCCCTCGTGGCGGGGGTTGGGTTGGGTTGGTCGCGGAGAGCCCGGCTAGATCTAGGGTTTGGCCGGGCGGGTGGGACTGCGCAGGGGGCGCTGCAAGTACGTCCATGTAAGCTCGATCGCCGCATCCATGCGGCTCACGCCCCTGCGCAGCCCCACCCGCCCGGCCTTTGACACATTCCGGCGGCTCCGCCCGCCACGGAAAAAAAAGAAGAGCAGGAGCAAAGGCAAAAGCTGCATTCCGGGTTGCTGCCGGCTGGACCAACCCCCTAACCCACTTCGATCTGACAGATCTCATCCACGCATGGCGTGGATCTACCGTGTCGACCAAGGTCGACACCTACCCACCGTCACCGGGAAACCGTCGAAGGCGGGGCGGTGTGGGTTGGCAGGACCGTTGGCGCCACGGATGGCGCCATCGAGCCCCCAGGGACGGGTTTACGGCGTGTCCTGCCAACCCACACCGCCCCGCCCAACCAGCAGAAACCCAGAGCCGCTTTGGCTTTGGGCCTTGGCTTTGGCTTCGGCGGGTGCAGGGCGCAGCCCTGCAAAGAAAAAGGCCGCCTTTCGGCGGCCTCACTTCTCTTTACTTCAGCTTGATCTCGCGCAGGCGTTCCTCGAGGAAGCCGTGGGCGGTGATCGCCTCCGGGTACCGGCTCGGGTTCTCCGGGGTGATGCAGGACGGCAGCACGTCGATCAGGAAGTCCGGGTTCGGGTGCAGGAAGAACGGCACCGAGTAGCGCGGCTGGCGCGCCAGCTCACCCGGAGGATTGACCACACGGTGGATCGTCGACGGATACACGTGGTTGGTCAGGCGCTGCAGCATGTCGCCGATGTTGACCACGATCGTGTCCGCGTCTGACGTAAACGGCACCCACTCGCCCTCATGCGACTGCACTTCCAGGCCCGCGGCGCTGGCACCGACCAGCAGGGTGATGAAGTTGATGTCGCCATGGGCACCGGCACGCACGTTCGGGATGTCGTCGGTGGTGATCGGCGGGTAATGGATCGGGCGCAGGATCGAATTGCCGAAGTTGGTCTTGTCGGCGAAGAAGTCTTCCGGCAGGCCGATGTGCAGGGCCAGCGCCGACAGCACGCGCGAACCCAGATTATCCAGCGCCTGGTACAGCCCGTAACCGCGCTCACGGAAGCCCTCGACCTCGGTCGGCCACAGGTTCGGCGCCATCACGTCACGATACTTGGAGTCGTCGGCGATCTCGCGACCGATGTGCCAGAACTCCTTCAGGTCGAAGTGCTTGGAGCCCTTGGCGGTCTCCACGCCGAAGGGGGTATAGCCGCGGGCGCCGCCGCTGCCGGCCACGTGGTACTTGCGCTTGACCTCCTCCGGCAGGGCAAAGAAGGCCTTGAAGGCATCGTAGGCAGCGTCGATGTCGGCCTGCGGGATGCCGTGGTTGCGGATGCCCGCGAATCCCCATTGGCGGTAGGCCGCGCCCAGCTCGGCCACGAAGGCCTCGCGGTCGCTGTCAAAACGGGTGATGTCGAGGGTGGGGATCTGGCTCACAGCGGTTCCTGGCTTGTCGTTGGGTCTGGGAGGGCCAGCGCATTCATGGCCCACCTGAACATTGTGACAGATCGCCCCGGGGACGCCACTCGATACGAAGAAACAAACCGATACAATGCGCAACCCGCGCGCGGATTAACGATCCCGTCACAACCGGGACTCCCGCCCTGTTCCACCTGCCCCCTCCGTCCTTCATGCGTCCTGCTGCTCCTTCTGCCGACACCTCCCTGCCCTCCGGCCCGGCACGCCATTGGCAACGACTGGCCTGGTGGTCGCTGTTCGTGGCCGGCAACGCATTGCTGGCCATGGCGATCACGCTCGGCAACGTGCCGTTGGCCGACAACCCGGGTGGCAGCGTGGGCCTGGCCTATCTGGCCGTCGCCCTGCCCGGCCACCTGCTGGCCTTCGGCGCCCTTGCCGGCCTGCTGCCTCTGCTGCTGGGCCTGTGGCCGCGCAGCGCACGCACGCTGAGCATCAGCGCCGTGCTGCTGCAGGGCCTGTGGCTGTGCCTGTTGCTGGTTGATGCGAAGGTTTTCACTCTGTATCGGTTCCACCTCAATGCCATGGTCGTGAACATGGTGTTCGGCGGTGCGCTGCAGGACCAGGTCGCGTTGTCGTGGAAAACCTGGCTGCAGGCCGGACTGCTGGTAGCCGCCATCTTCGCTGCCGAAGGCTTGTTGGCCTGGGCCTGCTGGAAGCTGCTGCCTGCCCCGCCGCGCCGCCGCCGGGTCCTGCAGGCCTGGGCCGTGGTTGCACTGCTGATGGCCGGCGGCCAGGTCGCCACGGCCTACTACGATGCCCGCGGCGACCGCGACGTCATCGCGCAGTGGAACTACCTGCCCTGGGCACAGCCGATCACCGCCAAGAGCTTCATGCGCAGGCTCGGGGTCATCAGCGAACAGCAGGCCGGCCTGCCCGACCCGCGCCATGCGCAGCTGCTGTATCCGCTGCACCCCCTGCGCTGCCAGAACCCACACCGGCCGAATGTGCTGATGGTGGTGCTGGAGTCGCTGCGTCAGGACGCCATGACCCCCGAGCTGATGCCCAACACGACGGCACTGGCCCGGACCGCGCGCGTGTACGACCAGCATTTCAGCACCGGCAATGCCACCCGCTACGGCCTGTTCGGCCTGCTCTACGGCCTCCCCGGCGGCTACTGGCAGAGCATGCTGGACGAACAGCGCGGCTCGCAGCTGTTCCAGGTGCTGGGCCAGCAGGGCTACGACCTGCACCTGTACGGCAGTGCACCGCTGTACAGTCCGGAGTTCGATCGCACGGCCTTCGCCGACGTGCGCGACCAGCTGCACCAGGGCCCCTCCGCCCTGACGCCCGACAAGCGTGACGCAGCCATCGTCGCCGCACTGCAGACCGACATCCGCACCAGCCAGGCCGCGCAGCACCCGTGGTTCGGCTTCGTGTTCCTCGACTCCACCCACGCCGGCTACCACCTGCCCACCGGCTACCCGCCGGTGGCCACACCGATGGCCAAGGAGATCGACTTCCTGTCCTTCGGACCGGACCACGACCCGACGCCGGAGCTCAACCGCTACCACACCGCCGTGCACTACGCCGACAGCCTGATCGGCTCGCTGCTGGACGACCTTCGCGCGCAAGGCCTGGCCGACGACACCATCGTGCTGGTCACCGGTGACCATGCCGAAGAGTTCAACGACCTCAAGCTGAACTACTGGGGCCACAACGGCAACTTCTCCGACTACCAGCTGCAGGTGCCGTTCGTGCTGCACTGGCCAGGCCAGGCCAGCGGCCATGAGGCGCGCACCAGTTCGCATGAGGACTGGGTGCCGACGTTGATGCGCCACGCACTGGGCTGCGAGAACGCATTGAGCGACTTCAGTACCGGCCAGGACCTGCTGGCAGCACCCGCCACCGGCAAACGTGCGCTGGTGGTGGAGAGCTGGTCGCAGCGCGCGGTACGCCATGGCGATGCCATCTACGTGTTCGACAAGTTCGGCAACGCTACCGCGCTCGACCGGCACTACCGCCCGCTGCCGCAGCAGGCTCCGGACGCCGCCGCCATCCGCTCCGCATGGGAAGCGCTGACCCGCTTCCGCAACCGCTGATTTTCAAGGGCCGATCCTGCATGAACCGTCCGCTGCGCATCCTGCATACCGAAGCCGCCAAGGGGATGGGCGGGCAGGAGATCTACATCTTCCGGCACATGCAGGTGATGCGCGCGCGTGGCCATGAGGTGTCGTTGCTGTGCCAGCCCGATGCGCGCCTGGCCACACTGGCACGCGACGACGGCTTCACCGTGCATACGTTGCGCATGGGAGGCCTGGCGCGCCTGCTGCGTGGCGTGTGGTCGGTATCGCGACTGGTGCGCCGCGAGCATTACGACGTGGTCAACACCACCAGCCGCCGCGATGCGCTGATCGCCGCCGCCGGTGCACGCCTGGGCGGCACGCCGCTGGTGGTGCGCTCGCGCCATCTGATGAGCCCGGTCAATTCGCTGCTGACCTATACCGGGCTTCCACACCGGGTATTGACCGTCAGCAGCTTCGTCAAGCAGCTGCTGGCCGACCGCGGCATTCCGACCGAACGCATCGGCATCGTGCCGCCGATCGCGGTTCCGCCGCGCTGGAGCGAGATCCGCAAGGCCGATCCCTGGCAGTGCCTGCAGGAGGTGCGCACGCAAGTACGTGCCGAGCTCGGCTTCGGCGAACAGGACATCGTGGTCGGCTGCGTGGCGGTGCTGCGCGAGCCCAAGGGCCACGCCGACCTGCTGCAGGCGATGGTGCCGTTGTGCAAGGCCAACCCGGACCTGCACCTGGTGATCGTCGGCGATGGCCAGGCCGTGACGGAACGACTGCAGGCGATGTGCGCCGAGCACGGGCTGCAGCGCCAGGTGCACCTGCTCGGCTACCGCGATGGAGCCTGCCGGCTGATGGCCGGCTTCGACATCTTCGCACTGGCCTCGCACAAGGAAGCAGCCGGCACCGTGTTCCTGGAAGCGGCTTACGTGGGCGTACCGATCGTGGCCACGCGAGTGGGTGGCGTGCCGGAGATGGTGGTCGATGGCAGCAATGCGATCCTCACCCGTTTGGGTGACAATGCCGCCCTGACAGGTGCATTGCGCCTGCTGGTGGACGACCCGGAACGGCGGCGGCAGATGGGGCGCGCTGGCTGGGACTGGATGCACGGCGCACATCGCTTCACGCCGGACGGCCACGGTGAAGCCACCGAACACTACTACCACCAGTGGCTGAAGGAGCTGGGACATGGCTGATGCGCGAACCGTTCCGGTGCTGATGCACCACCATGTCAGCCCCTCGCCGGGCATGATCACCGTGTCGCCGGAAAACTTCGAAAGCCAGATCGCGTGGCTGGCAGGCAATGGCTGGACCTCACTGACGCTGGACCAGTACGCAGGCTTCCTGGCCGGCAAGCCGGTGCCGCGCAGGTCGATCGTCATCACCTTCGACGATGGCTACCTCGACAACTGGGTGTATGCCCATCCGATCCTGCAGAAGTACGGCATGCATGCGGTGGTGTTCGTGGTCACCGGCTGGATGGGCGAAGGCCCGGAACGTCCGCACGCGGGCATTGCCGGGGCGACGCTGCCGCCGACGCCGGACCATCGTGGCTGCGAAGCCGCGATCTACGAGCAGGACCGCAGTGACGATGTGATGATGCGCTGGAGCGAAGCACGTGCGGCCATCGCCGCCGGCACCTTCGAAGTGCATTGCCACACCCATACCCATACCCGCTGGCTGCGCCGCGACGATCTGGACCGTGCGCAGCGCCGCGCAGGCCTCAGCCGGGATCTGGCGATCTCGCGCGAAGTCCTGCAGGACAAGCTCGGCGACGTGTCCGATACGCTGTGCTGGCCGTACGGTGATTTCGACCAGGATCACATCGAAGTGGCGCGCGAGCAGGGCTTCCGCTACCTGCACACCACCCATCCGTTCGGCCGCAACGTGATCGGCGGCGACCCGGAACGCATCTATCGTTTCGCGATCCGCAACCGGCCGGCCAACTGGCTGCGCAAGCGCATCCGCCTGAGTTACAACCCGCTGATCGCGCCGCTGTTCAATGGGTTCAAGGCACGCCAGAAAAAGATGGTGCCGGGGCCGTAGGCGCGACACAGCCCTGCCCGCAAAAAGAAAACGCCCCGGAATTCCGGGGCGTTTTTCCTGTACCGACGGGCAGGCGCCTCAACTGGCGGCTTCACGCACCGCAGCGGACAAGCGGTCCAGCGTCTGCTGCATCAGCGTGGCGTCATCGGCCTCCACGGTGACCCGCACCACCGGCTCGGTACCGGACGGACGCAGGAACGCGCGGCCACGGCCGGCTACGGCCTGCTGCGCCACAGCCAGCGCGGACTGCACGCGTTCAGACTGCACCGTGGCCTTGGCCGAGACATTGCCCAGGCGCACGTTGACGGTCTTCTGCGGCACCCGTACCAGGCCCTTCAGTGCCTGGCGCAGGGTCTGCCCACTGTTGCGCAGCGCGACCAGCACCTGCAGGGCGCTGACAATGCCATCGCCGGTGGTGGCCCGGTCCAGGCACAGCAAGTGGCCCGAGGCTTCGCCACCGAGTACACCACCGCCCTCGACCAATGCCTGGTGCACGTAGCGGTCACCGACGTTGCTGCGCACGAACGGGATCTGCAGATCGGCGAAGGCCTTCTCCACACCGTAGTTGCTCATCAGCGTGCCGACCACCGGGCCGCGCAGGCGGCCTTCGTCCTTCCAGGCGCGGGCCAGGATGTACAGCAGGTCATCGCCGTCGACCGGGTTGCCCTGGTCGTCGGCCATCAGCACACGGTCGCCATCACCATCGAAGGCGATGCCAAGATCGGCGCGGGTCTCGCGGACCTTGGCCGCCAGGTTGTCGATATGGGTGGAGCCCACGCCGGCGTTGATGTTGACGCCATTGGGCTCGGCCCCGATGCCGATCACTTCGGCACCCAGTTCGCGGAACAGCAGCGGTGCGATCTGGTACGTGGCGCCGTGTGCGCAATCCAGTACCAGGCGCACGCCACGCAGGTCGAACGCGCGCGGCACGCTGGCCTTGCAGAACTCGATGTAGCGGCCGACCGCCTCGCGCGCGCGCGACGCCTTGCCCAGCTTCTCCGATTCGGCGGTGGTGAACGGAATGTCCAGCGCCGCTTCCAGGGCCAGTTCGGTGGCGTCGTCGAGTTTCTCGCCCTGGGCGGAGAAGAACTTGATGCCGTTGTCGTAATGCGGGTTGTGCGAGGCGCTGATGACGATGCCGGCGTCCACACCCAGCGTACGGGTCAGGAATGCCACCGCCGGGGTCGGCATCGGGCCGAGCAGCTGCACGTCGGCACCGGCGGCCACCAGGCCTGCTTCCAGAGCCGCTTCGAACATGTAACCGGAAATGCGGGTGTCCTTGCCGATCACCACGATCGGCCTGCGCCCGTCCTGGCCGCGCTGGGCGACCAGGACACGGCCCAGGGCGTTGCCCAGGCGCAGCACGAAGTCGGCCGAGATCACGCCCTGGCCGACCCGCCCACGGATGCCATCAGTACCGAAGTACTTGCGGCCTCCCATCAAGCCACCTCCGGCGCCGGCTGACGGCCCAGCATCGCCAGCAGATCGGACAGGCGGTCGCGCATCTCGCGGCGGTCGCAGATCTGGTCGATGGCACCGTGCTCCAGCAGGAACTCCGAACGCTGGAAGCCTTCCGGCAGCTTCTCGCGCACGGTCTGCTCGATCACGCGTGGGCCGGCGAAGCCGATCAGCGCCTGCGGTTCGGCGATGTTGATGTCGCCCAGCATTGCGAACGAGGCCGATACGCCACCGGTGGTCGGGTGGGTCAGCACCGAGATGTACGGCAGGCCAGCTTCACGCAGCTTGCCCAGCGCGGCCGAGGTCTTGGCCATCTGCATCAGCGAGAACAGGCCTTCCTGCATGCGCGCGCCGCCACTCTGCGAGAAGCACACATACGGGGCACCGATCTCGACTGCGGTTTCGGCGGCCAGCGCGAAACGCTCCCCCACCACCGAGCCCATCGAGCCGCCCATGAAGGCGAAGTCGAACGACGAGGCCACCAGCGCACGGCCCTTGAGCAGGCCGCGCATGGCGATCAGCGCGTCATATTCGCCGGTGTTCTTCTGCGCGATCTTGATGCGCTCGCTGTACTTCTTCTGGTCCTTGAACTTGAGCAGGTCGGTCGGCCCCAGGCGCGCACCGATCTCGGTGGTGCTGTCGGCGTCGAACAGGGCGGCCAGGCGCGCGCGCGCGCGGATCGCCATGTGGTGGCCGCACTTCGGGCAGACCTCCAGATTCTCTTCCAGTTCCGGACGGTACAACGCGCTGCCGCAGTTGCTGCACTTTTCCCACAGGCCCTCGGGGACACTGCGCTTCTTGCTGGGGGTGTTGTCGGTGCGGATGCCGGACGGCATCAACTTGCTGAGCCAACTCATGCGGGAGGACACTTCCGTTCAGGGCGGCCCAAGGGCCGCAAAGGCGGACAGTCTAGCTCCGCTTTCCCCGCCCGTGCACCCCCTTGCCGGCCACGGGGCAGCCTGAAAAAACCATGCTGGGACGTACGTTTAGGTGCTGGGTCGTGCCGGCCGCTGGCCGGCAGCCCTTGCATGCGAGCCGTCAGGAGGATGCCGGCCAGCGGCCGGCACCACCGTTACGCATCCAGCGCCTGCCGCAGCGGGGCCAGGAAGGCTCCAGCGCGCTGCGCGGCCTCTTCAGCCGAGCCCGCTTCGGCCAGCACCGCCACCAGTGCACTGCCGACCACCACGCCATCGGCCTGGCGCGCCATCGCCGCCGCACTGGCCGCATCCTTGATGCCGAAGCCAGCCACCACCGGTACCGAAGCGCGCGCACGCAGGGCCTGCAGGCGGGCGCTGGCAGCATCACTGTCCAGCCGCTCGGACGCGCCGGTGACACCGGCAAAGCTGACGTAATAGAGATAGCCACGGGCCAGCGCCAGCAGCTTGTCGGCACGTGCCTCGCTGGTGGTCGGCGAGGCCAGCAGCACCAACGCCAGGCCGGCCGCATCGAAAGCCTGCTGCGCTTCACCGGCTTCTTCCGGCGGCAGGTCGACCAGCAGCACTCCATCCACACCGGCCTCCACGGCCGCCTTGGCGAAGGCGGCGTAGCCGTGGATCTCCACCGGGTTCAGGTAGCCCATCAGTACTACCGGCGTCTGCGCGTCACGCTCTCGGAACTGCGCCACGGCCTGCAGCACGTAGCGGCTGCCCGCCCCGCGTGCCAGTGCACGTTCGGAGCTGCGCTGGATGGTCGGGCCATCGGCCATCGGGTCGGAGAACGGCACGCCCAGTTCGATCACATCGGCGCCGGCATCGACCAGTGCATGCATGACCGGCACGGTGGCCTCCAGCGAGGGATCACCGGCAGTGATGAAGGGAATCAGCGCCTTGCGCTGCTGCTCGCGCAGTCGCTGGAAACAGGCATCGAGTCGGGATACAGGCATCTCAGGCACATCCTTCAATCAGTTCAATCGCATCGCTGGTCCCCCAGTACATCCGGGTGACCTTCCCTTCAAACAGTTCCAGGCGGATGCCCAGGTCCGAACCCGGGTCCTGCCAGGTGAGATACTCGCCCTGGTCACCGTCGTAGGCATGCGGGCTGGACACCGGCGGTTTCGGGAACTGGGCCACGGCCTGGGCTCGGGTCATGCCGATGCGCAGGCCGAACGGCCCCGGCTGTTCGACCGGCAGTTCCGGCTCATCGCCCGGCTTAAGATCAAAACGGACCACGCGGTCGTCGTCGGTCATCATCGACACGCCCGGCGGCAGCCCCTTGCCGTCGTAGTACTCGCAGTCGCCTTCGAAGAATTCCTTCGCGCCCTGCGCCTTCCAGGGACCCAGCGCCTTCAGGTCAGTCATGTGCTGGCCAACCAGCACGTCACCGGCATGGTCCAGTGCCACCGAAGCCACCGCAGGCGCGTCATCGCCGCTCGTCCCTTCTTCGGAGGGGGCATCGACAATGGGCGTACGCGCCATCGGGTCAAGATCATCGTTGGCAGCCTGCTGCACAGGCTGCGTGGTGGCCTTGGCGGCCGGTGCCAGCACCGGCGGCTCCGGCGGCTGGCACGCGGCCAACCCCAGTGCCAGCAGCAGCACGCCACTGTTCCGCAGCAGCGCGCTCACAGCACCAGCCCTTCGCGCGCGGCGATGGTATGCACGTCCTTGTCGCCACGGCCGGACAGATTGCAGAGCACGATCTGGTCACGCGGACGCTCACGCGCCAGCTTGATCGCCTGCGCCAGCGCATGGCTGGATTCCAGTGCCGGCAGGATGCCTTCGGTGTGCGCCAGCAGGTGGAAAGCCTGCAGCGCTTCCTCGTCAGTGATGCCGAGGTACCGTGCACGACCGGTATCGGCCAGGAATGCGTGCTCCGGGCCGACGCCCGGGTAGTCCAGGCCGGCCGACACCGAGTGGGTCTCGATGATCTGGCCGTCGTCGTCGCACAGCACATAGGTGCGGTTGCCGTGCAGCACGCCGGGGCGACCCGCCGCGATGGAGGCGGCATGGCGACCGGTGCTGATGCCATCACCGGCAGCTTCGGCGCCGACGATATCGACCTGGCGATCGTTGAGGAAAGCATGGAACAGGCCGATGGCATTGCTGCCACCGCCCACGCAGGCGGTGATCGCATCGGGCAGGCGACCGTATTCGGCCAGCATCTGCTCACGCGCTTCGCGGCCGACGATGGCGTTGAAGTCACGCACCATGCGCGGGTACGGATCGGGGCCGGCCACGGTGCCGATGATGTAGAAGGTGTCCTGCACGTTGGTCACCCAGTCGCGCATCGCTTCGTTGAGCGCGTCCTTCAGGGTGGCCGAGCCGGAAGTGACCGGTACCACCGTCGCGCCCAGCAGCTTCATGCGGTAGACGTTGATCTTCTGCCGCTCGATGTCGGTGGCGCCCATGTACACCACGCATTCCAGGCCCAGGCGCGCGGCAACCGTGGCACTGGCCACGCCATGCTGGCCGGCACCGGTCTCGGCAATGATGCGCTTCTTGCCCATGCGCGCGGCCAGCAGCGCCTGGCCGATGGTGTTGTTGATCTTGTGCGCGCCGGTGTGGTTCAGGTCCTCGCGCTTGAGCAGGATCTGCGCGCCGCCGACGTGATCGCTCAGGCGCTGGGCGTGATAGATCGGGCTCGGCCGGCCCACATAATGCGCCAGGTCGCGGTCATAGGCCGCCTGGAATTCGGGGTCCTGGCGGGCCTGGTCATAGGCCTGGGCCAGTTCCTGCAGCGGGCCGACCAGGGTTTCGGCAACGAAGCTGCCGCCGTAGCGGCCGAAGTGGCCCTGGGCATCCGGGAAGGCGTGGTAGTCGGCAATGGGGGAGGCAGACATGGATACGACCGGTGGTTCAGACAGGTGGATACTCTAGCGCACGGGTCGTGACCGGAAAATGGATATTATCTGGCGCATATCGTCAGGAAATCTCACATGAGCCGTTCCCTGCTTCCGCCGCTCAATGCACTGCGCGCGTTCGAGGCCACCGCACGCCTCGGTGGCGTGGGCCGCGCCGCACAGGACCTGCACGTCACCCACGGTGCGGTCAGTCGGCAACTGAAGCTGCTGGAGGATCACCTGGGCCTGGCACTGTTCCAGCGTGCCGGCCGCGGGCTGCGCCTGACAGCGGCTGGCACCCGCCTGCAGGCGGCGTGCAGCGAGGCCTTCGGCGGGATCGAGGACTGCGTGCGCGAACTGCGCCGGCCAGCGGCCTCCCCAGCACTGGTACTGGGCTGCAGCGGCAGCGTACTGGCGCGCTGGATGATTCCGCGCCTGCCCGTGCTGCAGGCCGCCCTGCCCGGCGTGCGCCTGCAGTGGTCGGCGCTGGATGGCAGCTTCACCGAAGCACAGGCGGCGCTGGACGCCGTGCTGCTGCTGGCGCAGGGTCCGTGGCCACGGGGCTGGCAGGTCCGCGAGCTGGCACCGGAGCGGGTGGGCGTGGTGGTGGCCCCGTCACATCCGGCGGCGCAGCGCCTGCGGCAGGCACCGCCCTCGGCACTGCTGCAGGAAACAGTGCTGCACACCAGCTCGCGGCCACAGGCGTGGCCGGCATGGGCGCAGGCACATCGCCTGGACCCAGCAAAGCTGCAGCTGGGCACCGCTTTCGAACATCTCTATTACCTGCTGGAAGCAGCAGTCGCCGGGCTGGGCCCGGCGATCGCGCCCGAGCCGCTGGTAGCCGAAGATCTGGCAGCAGGCCGGCTGGTCGCACCGTGGGGGTTTGCCGCCACCGGCGGCTTCTGGGTGCTGGCGCGGCCGGATGGCCCGGCCGATGCACGGGTGGACGCCCTGGCCGAGTGGGCAGCAGCGCAACTGCGATGAGACGAGGCCCCGGGCGGCATTCACCTCCCGGAGCCGGCAACGCAGGCCTCAGCGACCGCCCATCGAGACCCGCTGCTGCTCCTCATGCACCTGCTGCTGGTGCGAGGGATCTGCCAGCAGCTTGGCACTGGTCTGCTCCAGCGACGGCGGCGCCTGGGCCAGATCGACAGCGGTGCGGAAGCCCGGCGTCGTGCCCATCACGAACGCCTTGCCATCCTGCACCGTGATGCTCTGCAGCTTGTCGGCCGCGTCGATACCGTTCTGCTTTGCATGCAGGGTGATATTGGCCGCAGCCTCTTCGGAAAACACGCTGGGAAGCTTGCTGCGGACGGCGTTGTGCAGTGCGTGGTCCGGATGCGATGCATCGTTCAGCGACGGCCCCTTCGGCGCAGCCGCTGCAGGTTCATGGCCCTGCGCACGGCCCGCCGCCAGTGCGGCAGTGGTCTGGCGACCGACAATTCCATCGGCCGCCAGCCCCTGCTGCTTCTGGAACGCGATCACCGCTTCGCGGGTGTGGTCACCGAAACGGCCATCCTCCGACAACCGATGGCCCTGCGCATCACGCACGCCGAGCTGATTGAGGGTCTGCTGCAACGCCTGCACGTCGGTGCCACGCTGCCCCTGCTTCATCACCTCGCTGGCCGCAGGGTGTGATGCAGCCGGCTGCACGGTGGCGCCAGGCCGGGACAGCGCAGGTTCGCCATTGCCATGCAGCGGCGCGCGCACCTGGAATTCCGGCTTCGGTGTCAGCGCACCAACGATGCGGGTGCTTCCGCCATCCCAGTACCCGCCCGGCCGGATGGTGACTTCGGCCGGCCCCGTGCTTCCCTGCGAACCGATGAACTGGATGTTTCCCTGCGCGTCGTAGCCTTTGAAAATACCGACATGCTGGCCCTGCGACGAGGAGAACATCAGGATGTCGCCCTGCTTCAGCGATCCGTTCGGCTTGCGTGCTTCGGCAGCCGAGGTCACGTCGAAATGCTCGCGTGCGTAAGCGGTCGTGTTCGCGCCATTGAACAGCGTCGAGGTAGTGAACCCTGCGGCGTTCTCGCCACGCACGTCGTAACCCGCGTTCTTCAGGCCACGCCATACGAATGCCGAGCAATCCACGCCCAAGCGTCCGTCACCATCGAGATCACGCTCCAGCCGGCTGCTGTCGCGACCGGGACGCGGATGGTCGGGGCGCCCGTATTCGTACTGGCGGCCCGAGGCCATGAAATGCTGATAGGCCTCGTTGTAGAGCGCGGCACTGCCGACTGCAGCCGCGGCCTGGCCCGCCGCGGGCGCAGCTGCCGAAGGCGTCTGTACCTGCGTTTGGGCCTGGGCCTGCACGGGCGTGGCCGCCAGTGTGCGCGTGGGTGGCTGCTGCGTGGCAACCTCACCCGGCTGCCAGCCCTCGAAACGGCGAATGCCGTCGGCCAGCACTTCACGCTCGCGCACGCTCATCTGGCCGACGGTCTTCGAACGCAGATCGACACCCTGGCGATCGCCTTCGGCATAGATGGTGGCCGCCTGCTCCTTGTGGTGGGTGGTGCCGCTGTAATCCTTCGTGGAGTAGCTCGACAGCATTTCCTCCACGGTCTTGTCGCCGAACCGGCGTTCGAGCAGCTGGATCTTCGCCACCCGGCCCGCTTCATAGCTTTCGAAGACCGCGTTGCCCCATTGGTCGAGATCGACCACGCCCTTGTAGCGCCCCTGCGCCGATTCCAGCGCCTGCTCGCGGGTACGCGGATTGGTCACCGTCTTGTCCGCGCTGCCGGCGAATTCAAACTTGAGATTGCCAGGATTGTTGTTGCGCCACGAGACGCTGCCACCTGATCGTTCGATGACACTGCCATCGTCCATTTCCAGCGTGCGCGTGGTACCTACGCTGCTGACCAGCCGGGTGATTTTTGGATCCGACATGAGCTGTTCCTTTGCCAGTGGTTGATTGGACCGCTCCCCTGGCGGTGATTACATTCCGTTGGAAAACACGTCGAGCACGTCCGCACTGACCCAGCCCTGTGCGCAGTTCCCGGCGTAACGTCCCGGCGCCGCCGCATGGCAGGCCTCGCCCCCTGTGCTGGCCAAGCCAGTGATCGGCCTGTCGCCATAGGTGTCACACAACGTGTTGCCCTTGCACTTGCCGACCGTCGCGGCGGGAACCGCAACGACGTAATAGAACAGGGGATTCTGTCCGGTGCGCCCGATGCCCTGCACGCAGACCAGCTGCCCCTTCGACAGCTTCGCGGTCACGCTGGCCTTGCTGCCGGTGGATGGCACCGCATTCAACGTTTCCACGCCTTTGGCGTCGGCTACGCCGGCGAAGAAACCCTTGTCGCCACAGTCCGGCGACAGTTCAACATCGTAGAAATCGCCGCTGTCCACATCACCGGCCGTGCAGCCGCTGCCCGTACTGGCGTTGCTGCATTTCACGCCACTGGCCTGGATCAGCGCAGCCAGGCCGTCGGCAGCCGGAGCCGTGGCCGGCGCTGCGGCAGGTGCGGCCGCCGGTGCTGCAGCGGCCGGTGCCGACGCTGTCGGGACGGATGAGTCACCGGCCGCACATGCGCCCAAGGCGAGCAGCAGGCCGGGCACGAGCGTCAGGCGGGCCAGGCGGAGACGGTGGGAAGAAAGATGGGGCATATCCATTGCGTCCTCGTTCGAAAGGTAGGGCACATCTCATGGGTGCGGCCAGCGACACGCACACGGCATCACACCCGGCCAGGTAAGGCTGGGCGCATTGTGTCCGATCAGATGTTCGGGGGGTGTCGACTTTTTGGCGCTGGAACCTGAATTGCCCGGAAGCGTGACTCACATCACACTAAGGTGACGCGGATCACTCCAGAACGGTGCAATCCGCGCGACGCACTTCCTCGACGAAGGTGCGCATCCTGTACCCGTCCTTGATGCCCGGCTCCAGTTCGATGCCACTGGAGACGTCCACGCCCCACGGCAGCGTCGCCAGCACGGCGTCGTAGACATTTTCCGGGTTCAGGCCACCGGCCAGCAGGAACGGCCGGTGCAATCCGGTCGGAACGCGGCCCCAGTCGAATGCCACGCCGGTGCCGCCGCCACCACCCGGGGCGTGGCTGTCGAACAGGAAGCCGGCAGCGCTGGGATAGCGTAGCTGCAGGGTGCGGGCGTTGACCTCTTCACGGCCCCCCATGGCGATCGCCTTCAGGTAAGGCATGTTGAAGCTGCGGCAGAAGCTCTCGTCTTCCTCACCGTGGAATTGCAGCAGGGTCGGCCGCACCGTGCGCAGGACCTCGCGCACTTCTTCCTTGCTGTTGTTGCGGAACAGCGCCACCACGTCGACCATCGGTGCGATCGCCTGGCGCATCGCGCGGGCCTCAGCCGGTGCGACCCGGCGGCTGCTCTCGCGGGCAAAGATGAAACCCACTGCGTCCACGCCCAGCTCACCGGCCAGGCGGACGTCGCCAGCACGGGTCATTCCACAGAACTTGATGCGCGTACGGTAGTAGGAACGGCTCATAGCGTGACCTCGGCGGGCAGATGCCAGTTGTCGGGGTACAGGGGCCCAAGGAACACCAGGCCCTGCGGCGGTGCGGTGGGACCAGCTACGGTGCGGTCGCGCCCGGCCAGCAGTTCGGCGATCCATTCCACCGGTTTTTCACCGCTGCCCACCAGGATCAACGATCCGACGATATTGCGGACCATGTGATGAAGAAATGCATTGCCACGTACTGCGACTTCGATCACTTCGCCATCGCGGCTGACCTGCAATGACTGCAGTTCACGCCGCGCATGCAGCGCCTGGCACTGCACCGAACGGAACGCGCTGAAGTCGTTCTCGCCAAGCAGGGCCTGGCCGGCGGCGTGCATCAGGGTCTCGTCCAGCGCCCGGCGCTCCCAGCTCAGGGTCTGCCGGTCCAGTGCCGGCCGTACCTCACGGTTGAGCAGCCGATAGCGGTAGCGGCGCGCACGTGCGGAGAAGCGGGCGTGGAAATCATCGGCCACCGGCACGCACCAGCGCACCGCGATCGAGCGCGGCAGGCGGGTGGTGGTGCCGAGCATCCAGGCGCGCGGATCGCGCACCACGTCGGTATCGAAATGCACGACCTGGCACTGGCCATGCACGCCGGCATCGGTGCGGCCGGCGCAGACCACCTGCAGCGGCGCATCAGCCACCGATGACAGGGCCTGCTCGAGGCTGGCCTGCACGCTGGGACCACCCTCGCCCAGGTTCTGCCAGCCCCTGAAATCGCTGCCGTCGTACTCGACGCCAAGCGCATAACGCATGTGCTACCTCGATGTTGCGGATGGGGCGGCGCTCAGGCCGGATCGCGTTCGGACCAGACCGCCAGTTCGTTGCCACCGGGCTCGACGAACTGGAAGCGGCTGCCACCGGGGAAGGAGAACACCGGGCGCACGATCTCGCCGCCGGCGTCGCGCACGGCGGCCTCGACCGGTGCCAACTGGTCGGCATACAGCACCAGCAGCGGTGCACCGCTGTCGCTGGCCCGCTGCGGCTGGCCACGGAAGAAGCCGCCCTGCAGGCGGCCATCGTCGAACGCCGTGTAGTCGCTGCCGTAGTCGACGAACGACCAGTCGAACACCTTCTCGAAGAAGGCGCGGCTGGCGGCCGGGTCGCTGGACGCGAATTCAACGTAGTCGATGCGGCGTTCGCGGCTCATGGCAAGGCCCTTGTCGGCAGGTTCGGTCACGGCAGGCGCGCCAGCAGTTCGCGGGCCTGGGCCTGGCTGTGCAGGTCGCCGCCTTCGGCGACTTCCAGCAACAGGGTGCGCGCGGTCTGTGCGTCGCCCAGATCGAGGTAGGCAATGGCCAGTTCCAGGCGCTCCTGGCCGGCACGTGGCGACCAGCCCGCGTCGCCGGCAGGCGCAGCCGCGCTCGACGCGATGTCGTCGGAATGAGAGGCCTCGACGGCGCCATGGTCGATGCCGTCGATGGCTTCGCGACGGGCGGCGTCCACCGGAGCCTCGTTCTCATGCGCGTCGGCCGGCAGATCGAACACGCCGCGGAACTGCGGCTGCTGTTCGGCATGCAGTGCGTAGTCCGGCACCACCACTTCGACCGGCGCCTGCGGTGCAACGCGCTCGTCCTGCAGCGGCTCGGCGACGACACCCTCGTCGCCGGTGGTTGCGGGATCGTCCCAGCGCGGCAGATCGGTCACCGCTTCGGGCAATGCCACCGCGTCCTCCTCGCGCAGCGTGTCGGTCTGCCAGCCGGCCCGCGCCAGGTCCTCGGCAACGGGTTCGGCGACCACCACGTCATGCACTTCGGTTTCGGTGGCCCAGGTGGGCATCGCCGGTTCCTGGCGGCCATTGTCGGCAACAGCCGACGACCATGAGGACTGCTCGGCCAGCGTATCCAGCGCCGCACCCGCCGGCACCGCCGCGGTCAGGCCGGCGGCATCGTCTTCCTCACGCAGCGGCGGCAGCGGCGACGGCTTGCGACGACGCAGCAGCCAGGCCGCGCCCGCCGCCAGCAGCAGTACCGGCAGCCCCAGCCAGTACCACGGCGTTGCCGCATCGCGGGCATCCGGTGCCTGCGCCAGGCGCTGCTGCGCGGCGGCCAGGTCGTTGTCCTTCATCGCGATCAGCGACTGCTGCTGTTCCTTGAGTTTCTCAAGGTCGGCCACGCGCTGCTTCAGCTCGCCGATCTCGGCATCGCGGGTGGCGATGTCCTCACGCGCCTGGCGCAGTTGTTCGTTGCCCAGCATGTCACCCTCGCTGCCGGCAGCGGTGCCGGTGGTTGTGCCCGCGTGCGCGGCGTCGGACGCCAGCGCCGGAGCGATCTCAAGTCGTGCCCCGTTGGCGGCAGGCGGGGAAGAAGCGTTCGTGGTTGCGGCCTTGGCGACCGGGGCGACGGTACCCGCGGGTTGCGGCACGGTACGCGCCTGCCGCCATTGCGCAGCGTGCTCGCGCACGAGCGTCGCCGCTTCGGCGGCGTCGACCGCAGCAAGCGCATCGCTGCCTGGCATGCGCAGCACCGCCCCCTGCTTGAGCAGGTTGACGTTGCCCCGGATGAAGGCTTCGGGATTGGCACGCAGCAGGGCGATCATCGCGCGGTCGCGACTGACCTGGTTGCCACGTGCCACTGCACTGGCGATCTGCGACAGGGTCTGCCCGCGCTGCACGGTGATGCTGCCATCGGCCGCCGGTGCAGCAACCGGCGCGGAGGCCGCACGCGGTGCAGGCACCACCGCAGATGGCGGCGTACCGGGCGTCTCTGCTGCCGGCACTGTTGCCGAAGCCGAAGCCGAAGCCGGTGCAGGTTCGCGCACGATGGTGTTGGAGAGCGTGCCGGCCGGTGCGACGATCTCCGGCTCGGCCACGGCCAGCGCACTGGGCGGCGCATCGACCAGCGCCGAGTACTCACGCACCAGGCGGCCCTGACCCCAGTCGGCTTCGATCAGGAAGCTCAGCGACGGCGTCTCCACCGGTGCCTGCGAGGTGACGCGCACCACTGCCCTGCCCTGCGTGTCGCGGGTCAGTTCGAACTGCAGTTCACTGACCAGTCCGGTTGGCCGCTGCAGGCCGACACGTTCGAAGGTGACCGGTGAGGCAAGCGCCACGCGCAGGTTTTCCAGCTCGGACGGATCGGCCGAGACCACCGGGATTTCAGCCAGCAGGGGCTGGCCCGGCTTGGACAGGACCCGGATGTCACCCAACCCCAGGGCGAGCGCCGAACTGCTGGCCAAGGCGAGCAGTGCGGCGGACAGATAGGTGAGCGGGCGCTTTGCGCCCTTGGCCCGTTTATTCATGGGCGACACTATAAAGCGTGCGGACCGGGGTCCGCACCCATGTAGAGCCGAGCCCATGCTCGGCTGCATGGCCTGAGCCGAGCGTAGGCTCGGCTCTACAGAAAAGGCCGGGCATTGCCCGGCCTCTCCATCAGCGCTGCTCGGCGGCGACCAGCTCCGCCAGCTGCACGGCATTCAACGCCGCGCCCTTGCGCACGTTGTCCGACACGATCCACAGGTTCAGGCCGCGCGGGTGCGACAGGTCCTCACGGATACGGCCGACATACACCGCATCGGTGCCCGAGGCGTGGGTGACCGGAGTCGGATAACCACCGGCTTCATGGCGGTCCACCACTTCCACGCCCGGCGACTGTTCCAGCAGCGCGCGCGCTTCGGCCACGGTCACCTTGTCGCGGGTTTCGATCGCCACCGATTCGGAGTGGCCGTAGAACACCGGCACGCGCACCGCGGTCGGGTTCACCAGGATGCTGTCGTCACCGAGGATCTTGCGGGTCTCCCAGATCAGCTTCATCTCTTCCTTGGTGAAACCGTTGTCCTGGAAGTCATCGATGTGCGGGATCAGGTTGAAGGCGATCTGCACCGGGAAGCGCTGCGGATCGATCTCCTGGAAGCTCAGCAGCTGGCCGGTCTGCTTGCCCAGTTCCTCGGTTGCCGAACGGCCGCCGCCAGACACCGACTGGTAGGTGGAGACGTTGATGCGCTCGATGCCGTACTTGCGGTGCAGCGGTGCCAGTGCCACCAGCATCTGCATGGTCGAGCAGTTCGGGTTGGCGATGATGCCGCGCGGACGGTTGGCGACCTGCTCCGGGTTGACCTCGGACACCACCAGCGGCACGTCATCGTCGTAACGGAAGGCCGAGGAGTTGTCGATCACCACAGCGCCCGCTGCTGCGAACTTCGGCGCGTATTCCTTGGACACGCTGCCGCCGGCCGAGAACAGGGCGATCTCGACGCCGCTCGGATCAAAGGTAGCCAGGTCCTGGACCTTGACCTTCTGGCCGTTGAACTCGATCTCGCCGCCGGCCGAACGCTCGGAAGCGAGAACACTCAGGGTACCGACCGGGAAATCACGCTCGGCCAGGATCGACAACATGGTCTCGCCGACCGCACCGGTGGCACCGACGACGGCGACGTGGAAACTGCGCTGTGCATTGCTCATGGGGGAAACTCTCACGAAAACGGGAATGGGGAAGAAACACGCACGACAGCTGGGTTCGGGGAACCTCCTCAAGCGGGGCGCGCGGAGGTTCCCTATCGTTTCCCGGTTTTTTTGCCCAGAGTCACGCGCGCGGCCATCGCCGCGTCAGCGTTGATCGCGCTCGGCATGCGCGACGGGCCGCCGTCCAGACCGAGCCCGGCAACCAGATTATCCACGGCCAGCTGTACCATCGCCGTGCGCGTGGCCAGCGAGGCGCTGCCGATATGCGGAGTCAGCACGACATTGCGCAGCGCCAGCAGTTCGGGGCGCACCTTCGGCTCGCCTTCGTAGACATCCAGGCCGGCAGCGGCCAAGCGGCCGTGGGCCAGCGCATCGGCCAGCGCGATCTCATCGACCAGGCCACCGCGGGCGATGTTCACCAGCGTCGCCGACGGCTTCATCTTCGCCAGCGCGGCGGCATCGATCAGATGGTGCGAGGCCGGCGTGTACGGCAGCACCAGCAGCAGGTGGTCGGACTGTGCCAGCAGCGTATCCAGGTCCACATAGGTGGCGCCCACTTCCGCTTCGGTCGCGGCCGGCAGCTGCGAGCGGTTGTGGTACAGCACCTTCATGCCGAACCCGTGTGCACCGCGGCGGGCAATGCCCTGGCCGATGCGGCCCATGCCGAGGATGCCCAGCGTGCTGCCGTGGATGTCGGCACCGAGCATGGTCTGGAACGACCACTGCTGCCACTGCCCTTCGCGCAGCCAGCGCTCGGATTCAGTGATGCGGCGTGCAGTGGCCATCAGCAACGCGAAGCCGAGATCGGCGGTGGTCTCGGTCAGGACGTCCGGCGTGTTGCTGGCGAGGATGCCGACCGCACTGAGCGCGTCGACATCCAGGTTGTTGTAGCCAACGCCGACATTGGCGATCACCTGCAGCTGCGTGGCATCGGCCACCTGCGCTGCACCGATGCGCTCGTTGAGGGTGATGATGGCGCCGTCGGCGCTGGCCAGCTGTTCGGCGATCTGGTCGGGCGACCAGGCGGTGACGGTGTCGGTGGTGCGCAGCTGCACGCGATCGCGCAGCGGCGCGATGGCCGCATCGATCAGCGGCTGGCTCACCCATACCGTCGGCCGCGTATCAGCCATCAAGCTGGCCGGGAATGCGCGGAGTGATGGTGCCGACATCGCCGCACTGCGCGCGATGGCGCAGTGCCTGGTCCATCAGCACCATCGCCACCATCGCCTCGGCGATCGGTGTGGCGCGGATGCCGACGCAGGGATCGTGGCGACCGGTGGTGACCACCTCGACCACGTTGCCGGCCGTGTCCAGCGACGGACCCGGCAGGCGCAGGCTGGAGGTCGGCTTCAACGCGATCGAGGCGACCACCGGCTGGCCGGTGGAAATGCCACCGAGGATGCCGCCGGCATGGTTGCTGGCGAAGCCCTGCGGGGTCAGCAGGTCACGGTGCTCGGTGCCCTTCTGCGCTGCGCTGGCGAAACCGTCACCGATCTCCACACCCTTCACCGCGTTGATGCTCATCAGCGCGGCGGCCAGTTCGCCATCGAGCTTGCCGTAGATCGGCTCGCCCCAGCCCGGCGGCACGTTGTCGGCGACCACGTCCACGCGCGCACCGACCGAATCACCGGACTTGCGCAGCGCATCCATGTACGCCTCCAGTTCCGGCACCTGTGCGGCGTGCGGCCAGAAGAACGGATTATCTTCCACCGCCGACCAGTCGAAACCGGCCGGCGTGATGTCGCCCAGCTGCGACAGGTAGCCACGCACGGTCACGCCGAAGCGCTCGGCCAGCCACTTCTTGGCGACCACGCCGGCGGCCACGCGCATGGTGGTCTCGCGTGCCGAGGAACGGCCGCCACCGCGCGGGTCGCGGATGCCGTACTTGTGCCAGTAGCTGTAGTCGGCATGACCCGGCCGGAACTGCTGGCCGATGTTGGCGTAGTCCTTGCTGCGCTGGTCGGTGTTGCGGATCAGCAGCGCGATCGGGGTGCCGGTGGTCAGGCCCTCGTACACGCCGGACAGGATCTCGACCTCATCGGCTTCGCGACGCGCCGAGGTGTGGCGGCTCTTGCCGGTTGCGCGACGCTGCAGGTCGTGGGCGAATTCGGTCGCGTCCAGCGCCAGCCCCGGCGGGCAGCCATCGATCACGCAGCCGATGGCCGGCCCGTGCGACTCGCCGAACGTGGTGACGGTGAACAGCTTGCCGAACGAATTGGAGCTCACGGGCGCTGCGCCGCCAGTTCGGTGATGCGGGCGCTGTGGGCGATCAGCTCGCGGCATTCGACCGCGAAGATGCCCATCTGGCCGACCTTGAATTCGATCCAGGCGAAATCGACTTCCGGCAGCAGCTTGACCAGATGCTGTTCGGACTCGCCCACTTCACAGATCAGCAGACCGTCTTCGCTCAGGTGCAGCGGGGCATCGCGCAGGATCTTCAGCACCAGGTCCAGGCCGTCATCGCCGGCACGCAGACCCATCTCCGGCTCGTAGGAGTATTCCTGCGGCAGGGCATCGGTCTCGTCGTTGGTGACGTACGGCGGGTTGGTGACGATCAGGTCGTAGTGGCGGCCGGTCAGGCCGTTGAACAGGTCCGACTTGAGCAGGGTGACGTTGTGCGCCTGCAGGCGTTCCTTGTTCTCTTCGGCCAGCGACAGCGCGTCGTCGCTCAGGTCGACGCCATCCACTTCCCAGTTCGGGTAGTAATGGCCCATGGCGATGGCGATGCAGCCCGAACCGGTGCAAAGATCCAGCGCGCGGCTGACATCGCGGCCGGCCAGCCACGGCTCGAAGCCGCATTCGATCAGTTCGGCGATCGGCGAACGCGGCACCAGCGCGCGCTTGTCGCTCTTGAAGCTCAGGCCGGCGAACCAGGCCTCACCGGTCAAGTAGGCGGCCGGGATGCGTTCATCGATGCGACGCTGGAACAGTTCCAGCACGCGCAGCTTTTCGGCCTGCAGCAGGCGCGCCTGGCCATAGGCCGGGCCCAGATCGTGCGGCAGGTGCAGGCTGTGCAGCACCAGCTGGGTGGCCTCGTCCAGCGCATTGTCGTAGCTGTGACCGAAGGTCAGCCCGGCTTCGTTGAAACGGCTGGTGCCGTAGCGGATCAGATCGATGATCGTGTGGAGTTCGGCGGCCGTTTCAGCGGTCATGGCGGTACTGCGGGCAAAGTGGCCCTCGATTATAGGGGCTGGCGCCCGCGGCGGCATCCGTTGCGGCAGAAACGATCGGGCCGCAGCCGGTATGATGGAGCCCACTTCGCGCGGGGGCTCCCATGTTCAATCGCAACGCCGGCATCATCCTGCTGATCGCCCTGGCGGCGGGCCTGGGCCTGCTGGCCGCCCAGCAGGTGTTCGCGCCGAAGCCACCGGCCAACGCCCCGGCCACCGAAGCGATCACGCTGTACCCGCAGCCGCGCGAACTGCCCGACTTCAACCTGGCCCAGTCCGACGGCACCCGCCTGATTCCGGGCGAGCTGAAGGGCCACTGGACCCTGGTGTTCCTGGGCTTCACCTTCTGCCCCGACGTCTGCCCCACCACTCTGGCCGAGCTGGCCGGCGCGCAGAACCAGTGGGAGGCCCTGCCCGACAGCCTGCGCCCGCGCGTGCTGTTCATCTCGGTCGACCCGGACCGTGACAGCGCCACACGCCTGGGCGAGTACGTGCACGGCTTCCACAAGGACACCCTGGCCGCCACCGCCGATATCCCGTCGCTGGAGCGCTTTGCCACTTCGCTGGGTTTCGTGTTCCAGAAGGTGCCGGGCAAGCACTTCGACGAGAACCCTGAGGATTACACCGTCGAGCACTCGGCCAGCCTGGCCGTGCTCGACCCGCAGGGCCGCCTTGCCGGCCTGGTGCGGCCCCCGTTCAACGCGCCGGCCATTGCCCGCGACCTGCAGAAGCTGACCGAGAAAACCGCCCCATGAGCCTCACCACCGCCCTGACGTACGCCCTGCCCCACCGCCTGCTGTCCTCGATGGCGCGTTCGCTGGCGTACTCGGACGATCCGCGCGTGTCGCGCTGGCTGATCGACACCGTCACCCGCAAGTTCAACGTCAACCTGGACGAAGCGGCCAACCCGGACCCGCGCAGCTATGCCACCTTCAACCAGTTCTTCACGCGTGCGCTGAAGCCGGGGGCGCGCGTGGCCGATGCCGATCCGCGCAGCCTGGTGATGCCGGCCGACGGCCGCATCAGCCAGCTGGGGAAGATCGAGGCCGGCCGGATCTTCCAGGCCAAGGGCCAGTCGTTCACCGCCGCCGAACTGCTGGGCAGCGACGAAGACGCCAAGCCGTACAACGACGGCCTGTACGCCACCGTGTACCTGTCGCCGCGCGATTACCACCGCGTGCACATGCCGTGGACCGGCACCCTGCGCGAGACCGTGCACGTGCCGGGCCGCCTGTTCAGCGTCGGCCCGGCCGCGGTGAACGGCGTGCCGCGCCTGTTCGCCCGCAACGAGCGCCTGGTCTGCCACTTCGATACCAGCTTCGGCCCGATGGTGAGCGTGATGGTCGGTGCACTGCTGGTGTCCGGCGTGGAGACCGTATGGAGCGGTGAGGAGATCCCGGCCTACGGTGACCGCATCACCCGCAAGGATTACCGCGGCCAGGGCATCCAGCTGGAGCGCTTCGCCGAGATGGCGCGCTTCAACTACGGTTCGACCGTGATCGTGCTGCTGCCGCCGGGCGTGGCCGAGTTCGCGCCGCAGCTGGGCGCCGAAAGCCCGGTGCAGCTGGGCCAGGCACTGGCGACGCTGCGCTGACAAAAAGGGGACGGAGGGGATTGAGTCGTTTATGCATCAACGACTCAATCCCCTCCGTCCCCTTTTCCATGCCATGCGTGGAGGGAATCAACGGAATACCGGCCAGCGGCCGGCACGACCGGCATGCGCGTTACTGCAGGGCCGGGGCTGGACCTACGTCCATGCCGTCGTAGTCTTCCACGCCCTTCTCCGCGGCCAGCGCCGCGAACTCCTGGTTGCGACGGTCCAGCGAGGCTTCGTCGTGAATCTCCACACGCTCCACATGCAGCACGTGGAACGGCGCGTCGCCTTCTTCCGGCTCCTGCTCGAACAGTTCCACGAAGGAGTAGCCCTGCGCCTGCAGATGGTCAGCCAGTACCTGCAACGGCTCAGCAGTGGAATGCACGAAGAAATACCCCCACAGCAACGGGCCGGTGATGTCCCAGTCGGTGTTTTCGCGGAGGTTGGCGAACAGGTTGCGGGTGTCTTCGAGGTCCATGCGGATTCCAGGGGTCGGGAGGATTACTTGTCGCAGCCCTGCAGCTTCAGCGTCTGGCCGTGGCGCAGGCTGTAGGCCGGGGCCTTCAGGCCGTTGGCGCGGGCCAGGGTCGGCACGTCGCACTGGAATTTCGCGGCGATGGCGCCCAGGGTCTCACCCCGGCCCACCTTGTGGCTGCGCACCGGCTTCGGCCGTGCCGGCGGGCGCGGCGTAGCTACCGGAGCGGCCGGTGTGGTCGGCACGCTGGTGGACGCGGCGGCATCGGCCACCGGCACCACACCGCCCACGGCCACGCTGCCGGTGTAGCTGGCAGCGGTCGGACGCTTGATCGCTGCGTTCAGATCGGCGGTGATCAGCGTGCGGGCCAGATCGGCACGCGGGCCGCTGACGCAGTTGCGCTGGTACAGGCCGGCGATGCGGGTGGTGGCATTGATCAGCGTGCCGGCCGGAATCCAGCCGTCGGCTTCATAGCGCGGGTTGAGGTTGCGCAGCGCGCGCATGTAGCCATCGCGGGTGCCGTGGCTGCCCAGGCAGATGGTCAGTTCGTAGATGGTAGTGGACTTGGCCAGGCGCAGCGTGGCCGGCTGCGCGCTGATCTTCGGGAATTCCACGCCGTACTGCTGCGGGTGCAGGAAGATCCAGGCGGCGGCGATCACCATCGGCACGTAGTCCTTGGTCTCGCCCGGGAACTGGTTGTAGACGCTGTCGGTCCAGAAGCTCTGGCCAGCACTCTGCTTGAACACGCGCGCGGCACGGCCTTCACCACCGTTGTAGGCGGCCACCGACATTTCCACGTTGTTGTTCAGCTCGCGTAGACGCTCGTTGAGGTAACTGGCGCTGGCCTCGGCGGCGCTGCGCGCGTCAAAGCGCGTATCGAAGCCGGTGCCGTCCGGGCCGAGGCCGAAGCGGCGACCGGTGGCCGGCATGAACTGCATCAGGCCGGCGGCGCCGGCGCGCGAGGACGCATGCACGCGGCCGTTGGACTCCTTGGCCATGATGCCGAACAGCAGCGCCTCGGGCAGGCCGCGCTTCTCCCACTCCGGCCACATCACCACACGCAGGTTCTGGTAGTTCTCGTAGCTGGTCAGCAGCGCGGGACGCATGTCGGTCAGCCAACGGCGGATGCCGGCCTGCACGGCCGGGTTGTACTCGACCATGCTGTCGAAGGCATGCCGCTTGTCGTTGAGCAGCGCGGCGGCGCGCGCGGCCTCCGGCACGTCGGCGGTGAGCGGGCCGATATGGTCGGGGTCGGCTTCCAGGCGGTCACCGCCCTCGTCGGCCACGTCGTCGCTGGCAGCGGCATCAGCGTCGTGCTTGAGCAGGCGCTTGTAGCTGGCAAGCAGGGTGCCCATCTGGCAGCCCTTCTGCTTCACGCAGTCGTTGAGGACATCTTCCATGTCTTCCAGCGCGGCATCGGCCTCGTTGCTGCCCTTGGGGTCGGCATTGGCGACCAGCAGCAGGGCGTCGCTGTAACGCTTTTCGGCGACGGTCATGCGCTGCTGCAGCGCATCCACCTTCACCTTGTCCCGGGCCGAAACCCGCTGCGCATGGGCGTCGGGCGCCAGGGAAACCAGGCCGGCCAGGGCCAGCAGCGGCCAACCGCGGGAAATCAGGACAGGAACGGGCATTGATGGCACTGTGTGCGAAACAGGCAGGCAGAGTAGCGGCGCCGCCAAGGTCCGGGCAAGCCGACCTTCGGCCCGTCACCGCCGGCGGTTAACATTGGGCTATTCACCACAAGGGCTGGACCATGGATCCGATTCTGCTCGGCAAAGGCATTACCGACGATATTGCCGTCACCCTGCTGCCGAAACTCGGCAACCGCCACGGCCTGGTGGCCGGCGCCACCGGCACCGGCAAGACGGTCACCCTGATGACCCTGGCCGAGGGCTTCTCGCGGCTGGGCGTGCCGGTGTTCCTGGCCGATGTTAAGGGCGATGTGTCCGGCCTGGCTGTTCCCGGGACCGGTGCCGAGAACCTGCTGACGCGTGCTGCCGAGATCGGCGTGGCCGACTATGCGCCGGCCGCCAGCCCCACCATTTTCTGGGACCTGTACGGCAAGCTCGGCCATCCGGTGCGCACCACGGTCAGCGAGATGGGCCCGACCCTGCTGGCGCGCATCCTCGAGTTGAACGACACCCAGTCCGGCGTGCTCGACATCGTGTTCAAGCTGGCCGATGACCGTGGCCTGCTGCTGCTGGACATGGACGACCTGCGCGCCCTGCTCGGCCTGGTGGCCGAGGAGCGCAAGGACATATCCACCGAGTACGGCCTGGTCAGTGCGCAGTCGATCGCCGCGATCCAGCGTTCGGTGCTGCGCCTGGCGCAGGATGGTGGCGAGAATTTCTTCGGCGAACCGGCGCTTGAGCTGGCCGACATCATGCGGGTCAATCACGACGGCCGCGGCGTGATCGGCATCCTCGCCGCCGACCAGCTTGTGCTCAAGCCCAAGCTGTATTCCACCTTCCTGCTGTGGCTGCTGTCGGAGTTGTTCGAGCAGCTGCCGGAGGTGGGCGACCTGGACAAGCCGAAGCTGGTCTTCATCTTCGACGAGGCCCACCTGCTGTTCGACGACGCACCGCCGTCGCTGGTGCAGCGCATCGAGCAGGTGGTGCGCCTGATCCGCTCCAAGGGCGTGGGCGTGTATTTCTGCTCGCAGTTCCCCGACGACGTGCCGGGCAACATCCTCGGCCAACTGGGCAACCGCGTGCAGCACGCGTTGCGTGCGTTCACCCCGCGCGACCAAAAGGCGGTGAAGACCGCGGCCGAAACCTTCGTACCCAATCCGAAACTGGACGTGGTGAAGGTACTGAGCCAGCTCGGCACCGGTGAAGCGCTGGTATCCACCCTGCAGGACAAGGGTGTGCCGATGCCGGTGCAGCAGACGATGATCGCGCCGCCGCGCTGCCGGATGGGACCGATCACCGAGACCGAGCGTACCCAGGTGCGTGCCGGCAGCCCGGTCGGCAGTCGTTACGACACGGCGATCAACCGTGAATCGGCCGCCGAACTGCTGGCCCAGCGCGCGCAGAAGACGGTCGAGCAGGCGCAGGCGCCGGCCGCCCGCAGCCGCGAGCAGGACGAAGCGCAGGAAGGCGGTTTCGGCCAGGCGATCAAGGATGCGATTTTCGGCACCAAGCGCCGCCAGGGCATGATCGAGACGATGGCCAAGCAGACCACGCGCACGGTCGGCACCAAGCTGGGCAACCAGATCGTGCGTGGCCTGTTGGGCGGCATCTTCGGCGGCAAGCGCTGATTCACCGCCACTGGCGGTCAGAGCTCTTTCCACGGGAAAGGGCTCCGACCCCATCGTTCCCCTGAAAAGAAGTCTTACCGCATGTCCCGTTGGCGTCCCCCCGCAGAAAAAAGCACGGCCCTGATCACCGCCTCCGGCCACGCACGGCTGAAGGCCGAACTGGATGACCTGTGGCGGGTGCGCCGCCCCGAGGTGGTGAAGGCACTGGCCGCAGCCGCCGCAGAAGGCGATCGTTCGGAAAACGCCGAGTACACCTACCGCAAGAAGCAGCTGGGCGAGATCGACCGTCGCGTGCGCTACCTGACCAAGCGATTGGAATCGCTGCGCGTGGTCGACACCACGCCGACCGATCCGCAGGCGGTGTTTTTCGGCGCGTGGGTGGAACTGGAGAACGTGGACAGTGGCGACACCAGCCGCTATCGCATTGTCGGCCCGGACGAGACCGATGCAGGCCTGGGTTGGATCAGCATCGATTCGCCGCTGGCACGTGCGCTGCTGAAGAAGCGGCTGGATGATGAGTTCTCGGTAGAGCTGCCCGGCGGGCAGTTCACCTTTGCGGTGATCGGGGTGGAGTACGAGCCTGTGTAGCGTCGAGCATGGCTCGACTGCCTGCCCTTTGTAGAGCCGAACCCATGCTCGGCTGATGGGCAAACGCAGCCGAGCATGGGCTCGGCTCTACAACGGCAACCCCACCAGCGGCAACGGATACTGGCGACCGGCACGCAGCGGGCGGAAATAATCGGCATTGCGATAGAAGGCGGAATCCTGCACGCCATGCCAGCCGGGAATACCGGCCAATGGCAGGGGCCGCAGCTGCAGCGGATCGGTCACTGCCCTGCCCTCGGCGATGGCCGCGGTCACTGCGTCAACGCAGGCATCATCGACTTCGTCGCGCACCACCACGCACTTGCCCACCAGACGGCGTTCCGGCAGCAGCGCCTGCTCCATCAGCGCGTGCCCGAATACCGCAGCGATGGCGATATCGCCGCTCAGCCAGTGCGCTGGCTCGAACAATGCATGCCAGTCATGCCCATCCCACGCACGCATAAACGAGTCATCGCGCACGCGCACGATCACGCCGGTCTCGTCGAACTGGGTCAACGCGGCCTGCGCACGGTTGCGCTGGCCCGGCGGCATCGCCTCGATATGCCGGCACTGCTGCACATTGAGGGCCTGCTTGAGCTGCGGGTAACGGGCCCACACCAGTGCATTGAACAGGTCGTGCCAGTTGTCGGCGCGGGTGGCGATAAGCCCCTGCGCGATGCGGGCTTCGTAGTGCAGGCCGTCGGCCAGCAGCGCGGCATCCTGCTCGACCAGGTGCTTGCCGGGCAGCGTGAGGCGTGCCGCGAGCGCTGCAATGGACGGCCACTCCGGGCCTTCCAACAGATCACGAACGTCGCGCAATCCGGCAAACACCGGGTGCGCGAACACTTGCGGATCGACCGCCGCACGCGGCGGCGGCACGAAGCGGCGGACACCGCTGCCGTCACCGGCGGCGGTCGTCGCTGTGGTCACAGCATCTTGAGATCGAATGCCGGGCGGGTAGCGGCCGGCAGCGCGTCACCGTACAGGTCGTGCTCGTCGCTCTCGGTGATTTCCACGTCGACGAATTCACCCACGCGCAGCGGCACCTGGTCGGCATTCTGGATGTGCACCAGGCCATCGATCTCCGGGGCATCGGCCTTTGAGCGGGCCACGGCGATATCGCCTTCGATGGCGTCGACCAGGCACTGCTGCACGGTGCCGATTTTGGCTTCCAGGCGCGCAGCGGAAATCTGCGCCTGCTTTTCCATGAAACGGGCCAGCCGCTCCTGCTTCACTTCCTCCGGTACCGCATCGGGCAGGTCGTTGGCGGTGGCGCCTTCCACTGGCGAATAGGCGAACGCACCGACGCGGTCCAGCTGCGCTTCGTCGAGGAACGACAGCAGCTCTTCGAACTCGGCCTCGGTCTCGCCCGGGAAGCCAACGATGAAGGTCGAACGCACGGTGATGTCCGGGGCGATACGGCGCCAGTTCTGTACGCGCTCCAGGGTCTTCTCGACCGCGCCGGGGCGCTTCATCAGGCGCAGGATGCGCGGGCTGGCATGCTGGAACGGAATGTCCAGGTACGGCAGGATGCGGTTCTCGGCCATCAGCGGCACCACCTCGTCCACGTGCGGGTACGGGTAGACGTAGTGCATGCGCACCCACGCATCCAGCTCGGACAGGCCTTCGCACAGCGCCTTCAGGCGGGTCTGGTAGGCCTTGTTGCGCCACATCTTCTCGGCGTACTTCACGTCCACGCCATAGGCCGAGGTGTCCTGCGAAACCACCAGCAGCTCGCGCACGCCGCCCCGCACCAGGCGCTCGGCTTCGCGCAGCACCTCATCCACCGGGCGCGAGACCAGCTTGCCGCGCATCGACGGGATGATGCAGAAGCTGCACTTGTGGTTGCAGCCCTCGGAAATCTTCAGGTAGGCGTAGTGGCGCGGGGTCAGCTTGATGCCGTAGTCGGGCACCAGGTCCACGAACGGATCGTGCTTGGGCGGCAGCGCTTCATGCACCGCTTCCATCACGCTCTGGTAGTCCTGCGGGCCGGACACCGCCAGCACGTTGGGGTACGCCTCGCGGATCTGCTCCGGGCGCTTGCCCAGGCAGCCGGTGACGATGACCTTGCCGTTCTGGTTCATCGCCTCGCCGATCGCGTCCAGCGATTCGGTCACTGCCGAATCGATGAAACCGCAGGTGTTGACCACCACCACGTCGGCCGAATCGTAGGACGGCACGATGTCGTAGCCTTCCGAGCGGAGCTGGGTAAGGATGCGTTCGGAATCGACAAGGGCCTTCGGGCAGCCAAGGCTGACGAAGCCGACTTTGGGGTTCAGCTGGGACATGGAATCGCGGGACTCTGGGGGCCTGGGCCCCTGCCGCCGTGGCAGGGGTTCCTGGGGGCCGGGGCCTGAAAGGGCGCCAGTATACCGGGGTTGGCGGCCGCGCTCTGAATGGCCAGCCGCCCGATCCCGCACAGCCGCTGACATCGCGCTAACCCACGCTGCACCGACAATGCCGTTCTGTTCCCCACAACGAGATGGAAACGATGGCCGAGTGGATCACCCTGGATACGCATCACGGCCCGGTACGGGCCTGGCAGGCCCTGCCGGAGGGCACCCCGCGTGGCGGGCTGGTGGTGGTGCAGGAAATTTTCGGCGCCAACCCGCACATCCGCGGCGTAGCGGAGCGCTTCGCGGCCGAAGGCTACGCGGTGCTGGCGCCGTCGTTCTTCGACCTGGTCGACGGTGCAGAAGCCGATCCGGATGCCCTGCCCTATGACGCCGAAGGCGTGAAGCAGGGCCTGGAACGGGTGACCGCACTGGGCATGGAGAAGGCGCTGGAGGTCGTGCGTGCAGCCGCCACCCGGCTGGCGCCCCAAGGCAAGGTCGGCACGGTGGGCTACTGCTGGGGCGGCACGGTGGCGATGCTGTCGGCCCTGCGCCTGGGCCTGCCCTCGGTCAGCTATTACGGTGCGCGCAATGTCCAGTTCCTGGATGAGACGCCCAAGGCCCCGGTGATCTTCCACTTCGGCGCCCAGGACAAGAGCATCCCGCCGGAGGCGGTCCAGGCCCATCGCGAGAAGCTGCCGCAGATGGCCACCTTCGTCTATCCGGCCGACCACGCCTTCAACCGGGAGGTCGGACATGCGTATGATCCAGACAGCGCCACCCTGGCGCTGCAACGCACCCTGGACTTCTTCTCGGAGCATCTTGGATGAGCGATTTCGAACTCGATTCACGCCTGGCCACCGATAGCGTGCTGGTGGCCGAAGGACCGTTGTCGCAAGTGCGGCTGATGAACGACGAACGATTCCCCTGGCTGGTGCTGGTACCGCGCTTGGCCGGGGTGACCGAGTGGATCGAGCTGGACGGCGAGCAGCAGGACAAGCTGCGCACCGAGCTCAACCGCGCCTGCAAGGCCCTGAAGGGCGCCGACGGGGTGGAGAAGATCAATATCGGTGCGCTGGGCAACATCGTGCGCCAGCTGCATTTCCATGTGATCGGCCGCCATGACGGCGACCCCGCGTGGCCGGGCCCGGTCTGGGGCAGCGGCCCCGCGCACCGCTACGAGCCGGGTGCGCTGGACCAGCATGTCGCCTACTGGAAGGAACGGCTAGGATATCCAGCCCAGTCCTGAGCGTTTGCCGACCCGATGCGATTCAACCTCGTTGCCGCCGTCCTGCTGATCCTGATCGGCCTGTTCATGCTCGCCAGCAACCTGGGCTGGACGCACCTGAACCTGTCCAAGCTGCTGCTGACCTGGTGGCCGGTGGCATTGGTGGGTGTCGGCATCGCGATGCTGTTCGGTCGCGGGAAATAAAGAAGGCGGCGCATTGCGCCGCCTTCCTTCATGTAGAGCCGAGCCATGCTCGGCTTCACAAATCGCCTGCAATCTTCAGGTCCGCGGCAGCGTCACGCCGGTCTGGCCCTGGTACTTGCCGCCACGATCGCGGTACGACGTCTCGCAGATGTCGTCGGCGGCCGCCTGGAAGAACAGCATCTGCGCTACGCCTTCATTGGCGTAGATGCGCGCCGGCAGCGGCGTGGTGTTGCTGAATTCCAGGGTCACGTGCCCTTCCCATTCCGGTTCCAGCGGGGTCACGTTGACGATGATGCCGCAGCGCGCGTAGGTGCTCTTGCCCAGGCACACCACCAGGGTGTCGCGCGGGATGCGGAAGTACTCCACGGTGCGCGCCAGCGCGAAGCTGTTGGGCGGGATGATGCATTCATCGCCGACGATATCGACGAAGCTGCCCGGATCGAAGTGCTTGGGATCGACGATGGTCGAGTTGATGTTGGTGAACACCTTGAACTCGCGCGAGCAGCGCACGTCGTAGCCGTAGCTGGAGGTGCCATAGCTGACGATGCGCTCGCCGTTGGCCTGCTTGACCTGCCCGGCCTCGAACGGCTCGATCATGCCGTGCTGCTCGGACATGCGGCGGATCCAACGGTCACTCTTGATGCTCATGCTTTGTCCTGGGGTACGAGGGGGCGCGAGGATTCTAGCAGGGGGCCGGGCGTCGCCGGCGGCCCCTGCCCGGGCACTTACAGCAGCGACGACAGGATCGGGATCGAGGCACGCGGACGCTTGCCAACCTCCTCGATCAGGCGCTGCGCGGCATGGCGGTAGGCCTGGGCCGGGACCGAATCCGGCTGGGCCACGGTGATCGGGGTACCGGAATCGCCCTGCTCGCGGATGCCGATCTGCAGCGGCAGCGAACCGAGCAACGGCACGCCGTACTGCGCGGCCATGCGCTCGCCGCCGCCCTCGCCGAACAGGTGCTCGACATGCCCGCAGCTGCTGCAGGTATGCACCGCCATGTTCTCGACGATGCCCAGCACCGGCACCTCGACCTTCTCGAACATCTTCAGCGCCTTCTTCGCGTCCAGCGTGGCGATGTCCTGTGGCGTGGTGACGATCACCGCACCGGCCAGCGGGATCTTCTGGGTCAGGGTCAGCTGGATGTCGCCGGTGCCCGGCGGCAGGTCGATCAGCAGGTAGTCCAGGTCGTCCCACAAGGTGTCGTTGAACAGCTGGGTCATCGCCGAGGTGGCCATCGGCCCACGCCAGATCATCGGCGTGTCCTCTTCGATCAGGTAGCCGATCGACATGGTGTCGACGCCGAACGCACGCAGCGGCTCGATGCTCTTGTTGTCCGGGCTTTCCGGACGGCCGGACAGGCCCAGCATGGCCGGCACGCTGGGGCCATAGATGTCGGCGTCGAGCACGCCCACGCGCGCGCCGAGCTGCTGCAGCGCCACGGCCAGATTGACCGCGGTGGTCGACTTGCCGACGCCGCCCTTGCCCGAACCAACCGCGATCACATTGCGGATGCGGGCATGCGGCGTGAGTCCCTTCTGGACCTGGCTTGCATGGGGACGGCGGGGAGAACTGTTCACAACGAGCACCGGCGGGGTCAGGGGGAATAACCGAGCATCATACAAGCTGGACGTAACCTGACTGAAATTCAGGATTGCTACAGATTCGTGCACAGATTGTTAAGTTCATGTTACGTTCGACCCGCACTGTTTTGGGCTGCGGAGCTGGCATTTCCAGCCCGCGCGATGGCGCATGCGCAGTGCCGTTTTTGTTTTTGCTCTCCAATGGAACTACATGAACTACGTAAGCAACACCGCACGTCGCAACACGCTCGCCGTCGCCCTGATTTCCGCTCTGATGGCCGCCGCCCCGGCAATGGCCCAGGACAAGGCGACCAACCTGGACAAGATCACCGTCACCGGTTCGCTGATCCCGCAGACCCAGGTTGAAACCCAGACCCCGGTGATGTCCATCACCGCCGAAGACATCCAGACCCGCGGCTTCAGCAGTGTTGCTGAAGTGCTGCAGCAGTCGTCGCTGACCACTGGCGGCCTGCAGGGCGGCCAGACCTCGGGTTCGTTCACCCAGGGCGCCGAAGCCGCCGGCATGTTCGGCCTGAATCCGGGCTACACCAAGTACCTGATCAACGGCCGCCCGATGCTCTCGTATCCGGCGCTGTACAACGGCAGCGAAACCTTCAACAACATCAGCGGCATTCCGATCGACATCGTCGAGCGGATCGAAGTGCTGCCGGGCGGCCAGTCCTCGCTGTACGGCTCGGACGCGATCGCCGGTGTGGTCAACATCATCCTGAAGGAGCGCATGGACGGCGGCACCATGACCCTCCGTGGCGGCACCTACACCGAAGGCGGCGGCAGCAACATCCGCTTCAGCGCTGCCAAGGGCATCAACGCCTTCGACGACCGCTTCCATGCGCTGTTCAACGTGCAGATCGAGAACGGCAGCCCGATCTGGGGCTACCAGCGCGACATCACCCGCCAGAACAACCCGGTCGGCTACACCGCCCAGGTTCCGTCGAACGACTTCGCCGTCATCACCAACGCTGACAACAAGCTGCTGATGATGGACCCGAGCCGTTGCGCCAACGTCGCTGGGCTGTATGACGGCACCACCGTGGTCGGCCAGCGCGCGTCGGGCGAGTCCTGCGGTTCGGTGTACAGCGCCGGCTACAAGACCCTGAAGAACGGCAAGAACAGCGGCCAGTTCTACTCGTCGATGACCTTCGACGTGAACGACAACTTCCAGCTGTTCGCCGACGTGCTGTACAGCAAGGAAAAGACCGAGTTCACCTCCGGCTCGAGCGCCCTGTGGTGGGGCACCAAGTCGGTCATGGGCGGCTTCTACGACCAGGGCCTGGGCAAGGTCGTGAACCTGCAGCGCGCCTTCGCGCCGGAAGAAATCGGCCCGGGCCACTACAACAACATCATGAACTCCGACGAAAGCCGTGCCTACCAGGTCACCCTGGGCGGCAAGGGCATGGTCGGCGACTGGGACTACAGCGCCAGCTTCACCCGTGGCGAGTACCGCCTGGACCAGAACCGCTTCGTGCGCTGGAAGGACAAGATCGAAGACTTCTTCGGCCAGACCGTGCTGGGCCCGCGCCTGGGCACCTCGGCTGGCGGCTTCGGCATCTACAACCCGGACTATGCGGCCTTCTACTCGCCGATCACCCCGGACCAGTTCGCCAGCTTCACCGGCTACGGTACCCACCGCAGCAAGACCTGGCAGAACCTGGGTCGCGTGCAGGTGACCAACGGCTCGCTGTTCAGCCTGCCGGGCGGTGATGCCGGCCTGGCCGTCGTGCTGGAAGGTGGCAGCGAAGGTTGGGATTACTCGCCGGACCAGGCGTTCGTTGATGGCAATGTGTGGGGCACCACCGCCGTCGCCGGCGCCGGCCACCGCAGCAACTACGCGGTCACCAGCGAACTGCGCATGCCGCTGCACGACACCCTGACCGTCAGCGCCTCGGGCCGCTATGACGCCTTCAAGATCGCCGACAAGACCGTCGACAAGGCCACCTACAGCATCGGCCTGGAATTCCGTCCGATCGAGAGCCTGCTGCTGCGCGGCAAGTACGGTACCGCCTTCCGCGCACCGACCCTGTCCGATGCCTTCCAGGGCATGAGCGGTTCGTACTCGTCCGGCCAGAACGACTACTACCGCTGCAGCCAGATGGGTTACGGCCTGCGTGATGAGGCCTGCTCGTTCTACAAGAACACCTCGGTGTACAGCGAAAAGTCCGGCAACCCGGACCTGAAGCCGATCACCGCCGATGTCTGGAGCGCAGGTGTGGTGTGGGCCCCGGTCAGCAACTTCTCGCTGTCGGCCGACTACTACAACTGGAAGATCAAGAACGAGGTCAAGACCCTGAGCTCGGACCAGCTGCTGCTGGCCGAGTACCAGTGCCACAACGGCCTGCCGAACAACACCTCGGCCAGCTGCGGTGACGTGACCAACTGGATATCCCGCGACGCCGGTGGCAACCTGACCCGCGTATACACGCCGAAGCTCAACGTTGCCAGCCAGAACCTGGAAGCGGTGACCGTGGCGGCCAAGTACCAGCAGGATATCGGCCGCTTCGGCTCGCTGATGTTCTCCGGCAACTACACCAACATGCTGAAGCGTGAAGTGCAGCCGATGCCGGGCGCCGCCAAGCTCGACCTGCTGAGCGACCCGTACAACATGTGGTACTACGACAACTTCGCCAAGGTCCGCGGCGATCTGTCGGTGGCCTGGAACATCGCCAAGTTCACCACCACTGTGTACGCCAACTACGTCGGCAGCACCCCGAACTACCTGGCCTACACCGGCCGCAGCTACGGCTACGTCCACTCCTCCGGCGCCAAGGCCGGCAAGTGGGGTTCGTACACCACGTACAACCTGAGCATGAACTACCAGGCACAGGAAGATCTGGTCCTGTCGCTGATGGTCAACAACGTGTTCAACAAGCTGCCGGAAGGCCAGCGCTACAACTACCCGGGCAACGAATCGACCCCGTTCAACGACGGCTTCTACAGCGTCTACGGCCGCCAGATCTCGGCCCAGGTCAAGTACAACTTCTGATCCCGTCGTTTTCCGGACTCCGTGTCTGGACCAGGCCCCGCTTCGGCGGGGCCTTTTTTTTTGGTTCCAGGAAGCCTTCGGTAAAGCACTGATGCAGAAGCAGCAAATGCACTACGACAGATTGACCTTCATATCGCCATCTTTTGAAACACACCAAAACAATTGGCGTTAACCATTGATCTGCCGGCATTTTTCAGGCCAAACCCCGATTGACGAAATGACGATCGTGTGCACTCTGCGTTAAGTGCGTGTTACGGTCCGGCTGAATGGAATGCAACTGAACAGATCGTTAAACCGACATGGAAGCCGGTCGCCAAGACATCTCACTACGGGGATTTTCCATGTCTCGCCATCGTTCCACACTCTCGCGCCACCCACTGACCCTCGCCCTCCTCGGCACGCTGCTCGCCTCCGGCACGGCCCTGGCGCAAAGCAACAATGCGCCGACCCAGCTTGACCGCGTGACGGTCACCGGTTCGCTGATTCCGCAGACCGAGATCGAGAACCACACGCCGGTCCTGACCGTGACCGCCGAGGACATCCAGACCCGCGGCTTCACCAGCGTTGCCGATGTCCTGCAGCAGTCCTCGCTGTCCACGGGTGGCCTGCAGGGCGGCCAGACCTCGGCCTCGTTCACCCAGGGCGCCGAAGCCGCCGGCATGTTCGGCCTCAGCCCGGGTTACACCAAGTACCTCATCAACGGCCGCCCGATGCTTTCGTATCCGGCGCTGTACAACGGCGGCGATACGTTCAACAACATCAGCGGCATTCCGATCGACATCGTCGAGCGCATCGAGATCCTGCCGGGCGGCCAGTCCTCACTGTATGGCTCCGATGCGATCGCTGGCGTGGTCAACATCATCCTCAAGGAACGCATGGATGGTGGCGTCCTCAACGTACGTGGTGGCGCCTACAGTGAAGGCGGCGGCAACAGCTTCCGCCTCAGCGGCGCCCGCGGCTTCAATGGCGTGGATGATCGCTTCCACGCGCTGGTCAACGTGCAGTATGAGAAGACCAGCCCGATCTGGGGTTACCAGCGCGACCTGACCAAGGTCAACAATCCCGACGGCTACAGCCCGCAGTACGTCTCCAACGATTTCCTGGTGCTGTTGCCGGCCAACAACAACCGTTACGCGATGATGGACCCGAACCTGTGCGCCAATGTGGCCGGGCAGTTCGATGGCACCACGGTGCTCGGCACCCGGCCCACCGGCCAAGCATGTGGCTCCACCTATGGCACCGGCTACAAGACCATCAAGAACGGCAAGGAAAGCGCGCAGATCTACAGTTCTGCCACCTTCGACGTGAATGACAACTTCCAGTTGTTCGGCGATGCGCTGTACAGCCTGGAAGAGGTCAAGTACGCGACGGGTTCCAGCTACACCTGGTGGGGCACCTCGTCCGGCTGGGGCCGCTTCTATGACCAGGCCAGCGGCCAGTACATGAACCTGCAGCGGGTGTTCGCCCCGGAAGACATCGGTGGCGCCGGCTACCGCGACATCATGAACACCGACCGCAACAAGGCCTACCAGGTAACGCTGGGCGGCCGCGGCACGGCCGGCAACTGGGACTACAGCCTCAGCTTCACCCGCGGCGAGTACAAGCTGACCGAGCGCAACTTCGTGCGCTGGAATGACCCGATCAACGATTACTTCGAACAGCGCGTGCTCGGCCCGGTGCTGGGCACCACCAGCACCGGTTACGACATCTACAGCCCGAACTGGGAAGCCTTCTACGCGCCGCTGCCGGCCGGAGACTTCCAGACCTTCACCGGTTACAGCTACAGCCAGAGCCGTACCTGGCAGAACCTGGCCCGTGCACAGGTCACCAACGGCTCACTGTTCAAGCTGCCGGGCGGCGACGCCGGCCTGGCCGTGGTCGTTGAAGGTGGCAGTGAAGGCTGGGACTACAGCCCCGATCCGGGCCTGATGGATGGCAGCGTCTGGGGCACCACGGCGGTCTCCGGCGCCGGCCACCGCAGCAACTATGCGGTGACCGGTGAGCTGCGTCTGCCGCTGCATGACACGCTGACAGTCACCGGCTCCGGCCGCTACGACGCCTTCAAGATCGGCAGCAACACCGTCGACAAGTCCACCTACAGCATCGGCATCGAGTTCCGCCCGATCGAGAGCCTGCTGTTCCGCGGCAAGTACGGCACTGCCTTCCGCGCGCCGACCCTGTCCGACGCATTCCAGGGCCGCAGCGGCTACTATGCCAACGGCTCCACCGACTACTACCGTTGCGGCCAGCTGGGCTACGACCCGGCCAACACCACCGGTTGCCCGTATGACAGCGTCTCGGTATTCGGCACCCGCGCCGGCAATCCGGACCTGGAACCGATCACCGCCGACGTCTGGAACGCAGGTGTTGTGTGGGCACCGATCAACAACCTGTCGCTGTCGGTGGACTACTACAACTGGAAGATCAAGAACGAGGTCGATACGCTCAGCTCCGACCAGCTGCTGCTGGCCGAGTACTACTGCCGTGGCGGCCAGGCCAACAACACCTCGGCCAGCTGCCAGAACGTCGACGACTGGATCACCCGCGATGCGTCCGGCGTGCTGGACGAGATCTACACCCCGAAGATGAACGTCGCCCGCCAGAACCTGGAAGCGCTGACCGCCAGCTTCAAGTACGTGCACGACATGGGCCGCTTCGGTTCGTTGCAGTTCTCGGGCAACTACACCGACATGCTCAAGCGCGAACTGCAGCCGCAGCCGGGCGATGAGTTCCTGGACCTGCTGCGTGACCCGTACGCGATGTGGGTATATGACTCCTACGCCAAGGTGCGCGCCGATGGTTCGGTCGGCTGGGCCAAGGACAAGTGGACCACCACCCTGTATGCCAACTACATCGGCAAGACGCCGAACTACATGGCCTACGTGGGCAATGGCTACGACTACGTCCACAGCTCCGGCTACAAGGCAGGCAAGTGGGGGTCCTACACCACCTACAACCTGAGCGTGAACTATCGCGCGCTGGACAACCTGACCCTGTCGCTGATGGTCAACAACGTGTTCAACAAGATGCCGGACAACCAGCGCTTCAGCTTCGCCGGGACCAGCGGCCAGCCGTACAACAATTACCTGTACAACGCCTACGGGCGTGCCATCTACGTCCAGGCCAAGTACGAGTTCGGCGGCAACTGATCTCCGCCCTCGCCACACCGAAGACCCCGCCCCGGCGGGGTCTTTCTTTGGGCTTACTCCCCCCGGCAGGACAAATCCACAGGGCTTTCACGCCAAGTTGACTAACCCCACGCCTTCGTTCATCTTCAGGTCATGTTGATGTGCCCGCCACAAGGACCCTGCCGACCATGGAACTGCGCTTGACCCCCGCCCGCCTTGGCGCCGCCGCTCTGGCGGCGCTGTGCATTGCCCCTGCCCTCGCAAGCCCTCTGCCAGCCGAGGATTTCGCCAAGATCCCAACCATCCAGTCGGTCACCATGAGCGCCGACGGCAAGCAGTTGGTGGCCATCGTCGCCGCGCCTGGTAGCAACAACAGTGATACCGCTCTGGCCAACTGGAACCTGGACAACCTCGGCGCCGGTCCAGTCGCCATCACGCCATCCGGTGACCGGATGAAGTTCATCGCGGCAAGCGCACTGAAGGCGGGACGCAACCTCGTCATCGGACGCCAGGAATGGACAGGAAAACTCGGCGGCTGCGGTGAAGGCAACAGTACGGGAGCCACCAAGACCTTCCTGACCAAGGCCTACCTCACCGACGCCACCCAGACCAAGTTCGACGAGGCTTTCGCCAACAACACCCGCACGCTCGGGGTCAGCCCCGAGACCCTTCGCTGCCTCGAACTTGCGGGTACCGCCTCGCTGGTCCATGGACTGCCGCTGGATGCAGACAGGGTCATCATCAGTCAGCTCAACGAAGCCACGCTGCAGGCCAACTACTACCGCTTCAACCTGCGCACCGGCCAGACCGAACTGCTGTTCAAGGGCAGCTCGCGCACATCACCTGGCCTGTTCCACCCCCGGACAGGTGAAGTCCTGACGCAGACCCAGGTCGAATCCGCCGGCTCCGACGATTTCGAACAGCGCATTCTGATCAAGAACAGCGCCGGCCAGTTCGAAGTGCACGCCCCCCTGACCACCCGACTGAGCGAACGCTATACGGTGGAAATCGTCGGCATAGACGATGACAGCGGCAAGCTGTACGTGCTGACCGACCAGTTCTCTGACCTGGTGCAGGCGCGACTGTACGATCCCGCCAAGAAGGAGTTCGACAAGGAGCCCTTGGCCGCCCATCCATCCTTCTCGATCAGTTCACTGATCCTGGGCACGCGCAAGAGCAACTTCAACCAGGTCCTCGGCTTCTATATAGACGGCCCCCAGCGGCAGGCCGTGTACGTGGATCCGCAGATGAAAGCCCTGCAGGAGGGCCTGCAGAAAGCCTATCCCGGCCTGAGCGTCTACATCACCGGTTACAACGACGACCTTTCGCGCGTCCTGTTCACCACGGAGAGCAACCGCAACCCGAAGAGCTACTTCATCCTGGCCGATCGCAAGGATGTCGTGCCGCTCGGCAATGAGCGGCCCTGGGTGGACAGCAAGCAGATTGGCGAACAACGCTGGGTGACCTACACCGCACGCGATGGCCTGCAGATTCCGGCGATTCTGGACCTCCCGCCGGGCTGGAAGCAGGGCGACGGCCCGCTGCCGGCACTCGTGCATCCGCACGGCGGGCCGTGGGCGCGCGACTACACCGGCTGGGATGCATCAGGCTGGGTACCGTTCTTCACTTCGCGAGGCTATGCCGTGTTGCGCCCGCAGTACCGCGGCAGCTCTGGCCTTGGCCGCAAGCTCTGGCTGGCAGGTGACGCCGAGTGGGGCCAGAAGATGCAGGACGACAAGGACGACGGCGCTGCCTGGCTGGTCTCGCAAGGCATCGCCGCCAAGGACCGCATCGCGATCTTCGGCTATTCCTATGGCGGTTTCGCGGCTGCCGCTGCAACGGTCCGGAGCCCATCGCCCTATCAGTGCGCCATCGCTGGTGCCCCGGTCACCGATCTTGGCCGGCTGGGCACCTCCTGGAGCCAGAACCGCCTGCAACGCATCCTGCAGGGGCGCACGGTGAAGGGCATGGACCCGATGCAGAACACCGCGAAGGCCACGATTCCTCTGCTGACGTTTGTCGGCGACCGTGACGTACGCACGCCGTCCTTCCATGCAAGGAACTTCTACAACGGCGTACAGGGCAAGGTGCCGGCCCGGTTCGAGCTGATCCCCGACATGCCGCACAGCATGCCCTGGTACCCCGTGCACTTCCGGACGACATTGACGCTCATGGCCGACTACCTGAGCAAGGATTGCGGCCCCGGCGGCCTCTGATCTCTCCCCCGCATCCAGCATCTCCCTCCAAGCCCCTGCCCGCGCGGCAGGGGCTTTTTCATGCGTGAACCCCTGAATTTCCCCTTACTAACAACAAGTTAAGGATCCCTATCATTCATGTTGCATTTACTTTACGCGACACATACACTCCATTAACCGAAGCATAACAAGTGGGGATCAAAACGAAATGCGCACCGCCAACCGCCAAACCAAGCCAAGCCGCGTCCCGTTGACTCTTGCTGTGCTGGCCTGCCTGCAGGTCGCACCGGCTCTGGCCCAGGAATCCACCCAGCAGGAAGCAAAGGCGTCAAGCACCTCCTCGTCATCCCAGCGCGCGACGGATCTTGACAAGATTACTGTCACCGGCTCCCTGATCCGCCGCGCGGACTACGAGACCACCTCGCCGGTGTTCACCATCAACGCCGAAACCAATGCCAAGCAGGGCCAGGTCAACGTGGCCGAGTTCCTGCAGAAGTCGGCCATCGGTTCGGCCGAAACCCAGATCACCCACCAGTTCGGCGGCTTCGTCGTGGACGGCGGTACCGGTGTGCAGACGGTTTCGCTGCGTGGCCTGGGCGCCAACCGCACCCTGGTGCTGCTCGATGGCCAGCGCCCCGGCCCGGCCGGTACCCGTGGTGCTGTCGGCGCCTTCGACCTGAACGTCATTCCCACCGCCATCCTGCAGCGTGCCGAGATCGTGAAGGACGGTTCGTCCTCCATCTATGGTTCCGACGCCGTGGCCGGTGTGGTCAACCTGATCACCAAGAAGAACATCGAGCGCCCGGAGCTGACCGTCACCGGTCGCGTGCCGACCGAAGGCGGCGGCGAAGTGTTCGCTGCCTCGCTGGCCAACGGCTGGAACTTCGAGAAAGGCAGCATCGTGGCTGCGGCAGAGTGGTACAAGCACTACGAACTGAACCGCAACGACCGTGACTACCTGAACTGCAGCAATGATCTGGTCAAGGATGCCGATGGCAACCGCATCGACCGTCAGGATCGCTCGATCACTGCCGGCACCAACCTGGCAAACTGCAACAACCTGCTGCATAACGTCGTCGACGTAGGTGCCATCCGTTATGTTCCTTCACCGGAAGGCAACACCATCGGCCCACTGCCCGGCTATCGCCCGCGTACCACCCGTACCTACGCAGGCGGCGGCCAGGCCTACTATGATGAGCCGCTGAACTTCGCACGCTTTGGTGAAGAGCAGATCATCAACCAGCAGGAGCGCAAGAGCGTCTTCGTAGCCACCGATTTCGCCTTCGACTCCGTCAACTGGAAGACCCAGTGGCTGTTCAACCGTCGCGAGACCGAATCCTTCCGCTGGCGCCAGTTCTTCCCGCGGATCCAAGCACCGGCAGGTTCAGGCTTCACCGGCGTCATCCGTCCGATCATGCCGTTCAAGTCACAGCAGGACGTCACGGTCGACTACTTCTACGGCGCCACCAAGCTCGATGGTCTGTTCAAGGGCACTGACACTTGGGCATGGGAAGTCAATGCCAACTTCAGCCACTCCAAGGGCAAATACGGCAACTTTGGCATCCAGGCCTCCAAGACCGGCGACGTTGACTACACTGACAACGCGCCGACACTGAACTACCTCGATCCGGGCTACCTGAGCGGGGCCAAAGTCGATGAACTCAGTAATCTGCTGGGACAGTGGGATTGGGGTAAGACGATCTACAAGCAGGCCACGATCAATGCCGTCGTCAGCGGCGACCTGTTCGAGCTGCCGGCAGGTGCTGTGGGCGTAGCCGCGGGCTTGGAGTACCGCTACTACTCGATCGATGATCAGCCGGGTGAACTGTCAAAGGCACAGGACCTTTGGGGCTCGAGCTCGGCCAATGTCACCAAGGGCGACGATAGGGTCAAGGAAGCATTTGTTGAATTCGATGTCCCGCTGCTGAAGGGCCTGCCGGCGATCGAGTCGCTGAGCCTGAACGCGTCCGGCCGCGCATTCCAGTACGACTCGGTGGATGGCACCGACGAGGTCTGGAAGGTGGGCCTCAACTGGCAGGTCATTCCGTCGCTGCGGCTGCGCGGCTCGATCGGCACCTCCTACCGTGCTCCGGGCCTGTATGAGCTCTATCTGGGCAACCAGACCGGTTTCCTGGGACAGACCGGCATCGACCCCTGCATCCGCTGGGGTGAGAGCTCCAACACCAACTACCAGCGCAACTGTGCCGCGGCAGGCATTCCTGCCGACTACGCAGGCGCCGGCAGCAGTGCAACTGTGTATTCGGGCGGCGGTGCAGGCCAGCTGATTCCGGAAACCTCCCGTGCCAAGACCGCAGGTATCGTTTTCACCCCCACTTTTGCCAATCTGAGTGTGGCAATCGATTACTTCGATTATCAGGTGAAGAACGAGATCGGCCAGATCACCACGGCTGACATCGTCAAGGGTTGCTATGGCGCTGCGGTGTATCCGAACGCCTTCTGCGGCCTGCTGGTCCGCAACCCCGGTACCGGCGACGAGGCTTGGAACATCACTGATGTGTACAACCAGTACGTCAACATCAACAAGCAGCGCACTCGCGGCTACGACCTGACTGCGAACTTCGACCACGACTTCTCGTTCGGCAAGTTCTCTGCCGAAACCCAGGTCACTTACACCATCGAGGATACCCAGCAGGTCTTCTCCAGCGCTGAAGAAAGTGGCCTTTCGTCCAATGAGCTTCTCGGTGACATCGGGCGTCCGAAGGTTGTGGGCAACCTGGCACTCAGCCTGACCCGTGGAGACTGGACCTTCAACTGGCTGACCACCTACATCCACAAGACCAAGGACATCGACCTGGATCCGGTCTTCATCTACCAGGGCCGTGCGAACTCCTACCGTGACATCGTGGTCGATTCGCGTACTTACCACACCGCATCGGTCAGCTACTCGCAGGCCGACTGGGAAATCCTGGTGGGTGTCAGCAACATCTTCAACAAGACCCCGCCGCTGATCTCCACCGGCGTCAGCGATGCCCGCTACGGCAACATTGCGGCATTCGCGACCCAGTACGACCTGTACGGCCGCACCCCGTTCGTGCGTCTGAAGTACAAGTTCTGATCCACGCCTGATCGCAGTACCCCGACAGACCCGGCTTTTGCCGGGTCTGTCTTTTCCGGGCCACGAAACGGCCCCCTTGCGCCCGGCCATGACCTTCGACACCCTTGCAGGGCAGGCCGGCGGCGTATTGTTCGGCCCACGGCCGTCCCCGCGGCCCTTCCCTGACTCACTCGGCCTGGAGGCCATCAAAGTGACCCGTACTCCCAAGATCGTGCTGCTGACCCTGGCCGTTTCGGCCGCGCTGGTCGGCTGCGGCAAGAACGAAACCCCGGCCAAGGACGCCACCGCCTCCACGCCGGCTGCGGCCGAAGCCACCCAGTACACCCTGGACGAGAGCAAGCTGCCGGCCTACAACGCCTTCCAGCCCAGCGATCTGGATACCAGCAAGGACGCCTGCGGCGCCTTCGGCGACTACGTCAACAGCAAGTGGCTGGCCGCCAATGAAATTCCGGGCGACCGCACCAGCTGGGGCGCGTTCACCATCCTCGACGAGCGTTCGGTGGCCGTGCAGCACCAGCTGGCTGAACAGGTCGCGCAGGTCAAGAACCCGAACCACATCGAGAAGATCGTCGGCGACCTGTGGGCCACCGGCATGGACGAGGCCAAGATCAATGCCCAGGGCATCGAGCCGCTGAAGGCCGACCTGACGGCGATCGACGGCCTGCAGGACAAGGCGGCCATCGCCGACTACCTGCGCAGCAGCGCGGCCAAGGGTGACAACGTCCTGTTTGGCTTCGGCGCCGAAGCCGACTTCAAGAACTCGGCCGTCAACCTGGCCTACGCCAGCCAGGGCGGCCTCGGCCTGCCGGACAGCACCTACTACACCGATGCCAAGAACGCCGACAAGCTGAAGGCCTACCAGGCGCACGTCGCCAAGGTGCTGGAGCTGTCCGGCGTCGCCGCTGCCGACGCTGCCAAGCAGGCCGAGGACGTGGTCAAGTTCGAGACCCGCCTGGCCAAGGCCTCCAAGTCGCGCGTCGAGCTGTCACGCAACGTCGAGCTGTACTACAACCCGGTCACCCTGGCCGACGCCGACAAGCTGACCCCGAACTTCAGCTGGACCGAGTTCTTCAAGTCGCAGGGCGTGGCCGCACCGGAGAAGTTCTCGCTGGCGATGCCGGCCTTCCATGAGGAAGTGAGCAAGGCACTGGGCGACACAGATCCGTCGGTGTGGCGTGCCTACCTGCGCTTCCACACCGTGGACAGCGCCTCGCCGTATCTGGCCGACGCCTTCGTGCAGGAGAACTACGAGTTCTACGGCAAGACCCTCAACGGCCAGAAGGAACAGAAGCCGCGCTGGAAGCGCGTGCTGGGCACCATCGAGAACGATGCCGGCGAAGCCTTCGGCCAGCTGTACGTGAAGGTTGCCTTCTCGCCGGAAGCCAAGGCGAAGATGGAAGAGCTGGTGAAGAACCTGGCCGCCTCGCTGAAGGAACGCATCCAGGGCCTGAGCTGGATGAGCGATGAAACCAAGGCCAAGGCCATCGCCAAGTGGGAAACCTTCACCCCGAAGATCGGTTACCCGGACAAGTGGCGTGACTGGGCGGGCCTGCAGACCCAGCGCGACAGCTACCTGGGCAATGTGCGCGCGGCCAGCGAGTTCAACTACAAGTTCAACCTGTCCAAGATCGGCAAGCCGGTGGACAAGACCGAGTGGGGCATGACCCCGCAGACGGTCAACGCCTACTACAACCCGCTGCAGAACGAGATCGTGTTCCCGGCCGCCATCCTGCAGCCGCCGTTCTTTGACCCGAAGGCCGATGACGCGCTGAACTACGGCGGCATCGGTGCGGTGATCGGCCACGAGATGACCCACGGTTACGACGACCAGGGCGCACGCTTCGGGCCGACCGGCAACATGGAAGACTGGTGGACCGCCGCTGACAAGAAGAACTTCGAAGGCCTGACCGGCAAGCTGGTCAAGCAGTTCGACCAGTACAAGGTCGACGGCCAGGCCGTGAACGGCCACCTGACCCTGGGCGAGAACATCGCCGACCTGGGTGGCCTGGCTACCGCCTACGACGCGCTGCAGAAGGCCTCCGCCGGCAAGGAAGATGCAAAGGTCGATGGCTTCACCCGTGACCAGCGCTTCTTCTTCAACTGGGCTACCGTGTGGCGCACCAAGTACACCCCGGAAAACGCCAAGGTCCGCCTCGCGACCGACCCGCACGCGCCGGCGCAGTTCCGCGCCATGGGTGCGCCGTCGAACCTGCCGACCTTCGCCGCGGCATTCCAGTGCAAGGCCGGTTCGCCGATGGCCCGCACTGGTGAGCAGCAGGTGGTGATCTGGTAAGCCACGGCTGACGCCAAGGCAGACCTGCAGAGGCCCGGGAATTCCCGGGCCTTTGTTTTTCTGGGGTGTCTTTCATCCACGCATGGCGTGGATCTACTGATCCCGGCGCTCCCCGGTAGCTGCCGACCTTGGTCGGCGAATGCACCGCGACGCGTGCATGCCGCGTCGATGCCCGGCTTGCTATAGTGCGCGCGCCCTCAATCCATCACGGATTCGTTCCACATGCCCAACTTCCGTCCGCTTGCCATCGCCCTGGGCATCAGCCTGGCGACCCTGGTCCCGACCCACGACGCGTTCGCTGCCAAGAAAAAGGCTGCGCGTGCCCCGGCTGTCAGTGCCCAGTGCAGCGACTTCTATGACGCCACCAATGCAGGCTGGCTGAAGGCCAACCCGGTGCCGCAGACCGGCGCCACCACCGCGCTGGGCCAGCTTGTCGACCGCAGCCGCCAGCAGCAGCGTGAACTGCTCGACGCCGCGATGAAGGCGCCGCAGGGCAACGTGCAGAAACTGCTGGGTGACTTCTGGGCCAGCGGCCTGGACGAAGCCGCCGTGGAAGCAGACGGCTCCAACCCGATCGCTCCGCTGCTGACCCGCATCAATGCCATCAAGAAGGCCAAGGATGTGCCGGCCTCGATCGCCGCACTGCACCAGGTCGGCATCCCGGTGGCATTCAACTTCGGCCCGGACGTGGATCTGAAGGCGCTGGACCGCCACATCGGCTACTTCATGCAGGGCGGCATGGGCCTGCCGGACCCGGCGTTCTATACCCGCAGCGACGCCGACACCGTGGCGCTGATGGGCCGCTACCGCAACTACGTCAAGCAGATCCTGGCGCTGACCGGCACCCCGGCTGCCAAGCTGGATGCCGAGTCGCAGGCGGTGATCGCGCTGGAAACCGAGCTGGCACGCAATGCGCAGTCGCTGGCCGGCATCAACAACCCGTTCAACAACTACGCGCCGATCTCCACCAAGGAGCTCAACAGCCGCTACCGCAACCTGCAGCTGGATGCCTTCCTGAAGGCACAGGGCGTGGATGACGACCTGGTCTCGCTGGCCGACCCGGGCCTGTTCAAGCAGCTCGACGGCATGGTCACCAAGCTCAAGCCGGACCAGTGGAAGGCCTACCTGCGCTGGCGCGTGGGCGACTCGATGGCACCGTACCTGTCCAAGGCCTATCGCGACGCCGAGTTCGAATTCCGCGGCCGCGTGCTGCGTGGCGAAACCCTGCCGCCGCAGCGCTGGGAAGATGTGCTGGAGGCGATCAACGTGGCCGCCGGCCCGATGGTCGGTCGCGAGTACGCTGCCCGTTACCTGTCCGCCGAAGATCGCCGCCAGGCGGCGTGGATCGTCGACAAGGTGCGCGAAGTGCAGATCGAGGCGGTCAAGAACAGCAGCTGGATGAGCGCCGAAGCCAAGACCGAAGCGCAGGCCAAGCTGGCCGCGCTGAAGATCGAGATCGGCACCCCGCTGCGCGACCTCGACTACAGCGTGCAGCCGATGGGCCGCGGCTCGTTCGGCGGCAACATGCTGATTGCTTCGACCTGGCGCCATCGCGAAGAAATGAAGCGCATCGGCAAGGGCAACGCCGACCGTCGCTGGGACGTGCTGCCGCAGCAGCCGTCGCTGGCCTACGACCTGGCGCAGAACCGCCTGATCGTCACCGCCGCGATCCTGCAGGGCCCGGTGTTCAACGCCAAGGCCGATGCTGCCGACAAGTTCGGCAGCTTCGGTGGCCTGGTCGGCCATGAGCTGACGCGCGCGATCGATGCCAAGGGCGCGCTGGTCGACGCCAAGGGCGAGCTGCGCAGCTGGTGGACCCCGGCCGACAAGACCGCCTGGACCCTGCTCGGCGGCCGCGTGGCCGCGCAGTACAGCGCCTACGACTTCCCGGGCGTGAAGGGTGCCAAGGTCAACGGCACGCTCACCCAGGAAGAGAACCTGGCCGACATCGCTGGCCTGGAACTGGCCTGGGCGGCGTATGTCGCGCAGGAGCCGAAGGCCAAGCAGGCCCAGCAGCAGGGCTTCTTCCGCGCCTGGTCTGCGCTGTGGGCGCAGCAGCTGGCGCCGAACGAGGCCGTGCGCCGCCTGACCGCCGACATCCGTGCACCGGGCCTGTGGCGCAGCAACGGCACGCTGGCCAACCTGCCGGCCTTCGGTGCTACTTTCAGCTGCAAGGCCGGCCAGCCGATGCAGCGCAGCGAAGCGGAACAGATCAAGGTCTGGCGCTGAACCTGCTGCCACACGGATGATGCAGAGGGCGCCTTCGGGCGCCCTTTTTTGCGGGTGCAGCACGATCCCGGGTTAACACCCGGCATGCTATCGCTGCGGCTTCGTCCATCGCGGAGCCCCGACATGGCACACAAGAACACCATCTGTGTCTGGTATGACAACGGCGCGCTCGAGGCCGCCACCTTCTACGCCAGTATCCTGCCCGACAGCGCAGTAATTGCCGTACATCACGCACCGGGCGACTATCCCGACGGCAAGGAAGGCAACGTACTGACCGTCGAATTCACCGTCTGCGGCATCCCCTGCGTCGGCCTCAACGGCGGCACCGCGTTCAAGCACAACGAAGCCTTCTCCTTCCAGATCCAGACCGAGGACCAGGCCGAGACCGACCGCCTGTGGAACGCGATCGTGGGCAATGGCGGCCAGGAGAGCCAATGCGGCTGGTGCAAGGACCGCTGGGGCATCTCCTGGCAGATCAGCCCGCGCATGTTGATCGAAGCGGTGACCAGCCAGGACAAGGCACTGGCCAAGCGCGCCTTCAACGCGATGATGCCGATGAAGAAGATCGACATCGCCACCATCGAAGCAGCGATCAAAAAAGGGGACGGAGGGGATTAAGTCGTTTTTCCCCATTGCCGGTGACCCCATGCGAATTGCGACTTGATTCCCTCCGTCCCCTTTTCCCGAGGTGCTGATGTCCTGGGATGCAATCATCATCGGCGGTGGCCACAACGGGTTGGTCTGTGCAGCCTATCTGGCACGCGCCGGCAAGCAGGTGCTGGTGCTCGAACGGCGTGGTGTGCTCGGCGGCGCCGCGGTCACCGAGGAGTTCCATCCCGGCTTCCGCAACTCGGTGGCGTCGTACACGGTGTCATTGCTGCAGCCGAAGGTGATCGACGACCTGCAGCTGCATGCGCATGGGCTGCGCATCGTCGCGCGCCCCGTCAACAACTTCCTGCCATTGCCGGACGGCCGCCACCTGTTGTCGGCGCCCGGCCGCACCCAAGCCGAGGTGGCGAAATTTTCCGAGCGGGATGCACAGCGCCTGCCCGCATATGAAGCGCGACTGGAGATTTTCGCCGACGTGCTGCGTGCGTGGGCCCTGCGTACACCACCGGACCTGGGCGTGGCGGGTGGTTGGCGCGCACTACCCGCACTGTGGCAGATGGGAAAGCTCGGCCGCGAACTGGCGGCGTTGGATGCACCACTGCGGCAGGAGCTGCTGGACCTGTTCACGCTGTCGGCGGCGGAGTACCTGGACCGCTGGTTCGAGAGCGAGCCGATCAAGGCGCTGTTCGGCTTCGATGGCATCGTCGGCAACTACGCCAGTCCGTACACGCCGGGCAGTGCCTACGTGTTGCTGCATCACGTGTTCGGCCAGTGCAATGGCGTGAAAGGTGCGTGGGGCCATGCGATCGGTGGCATGGGCGCGATCAGCCAGGCCATCGCCGCCGCTGCACGCGAGGCCGGTGCGGAACTGCGCGTGGATGCCGGCGTGCAACGGGTACTGACCGAACAGGGCCGCGCCGTGGGGGTGGAACTGGCTAACGGCGAAACCCTGCGTGCACGCGCGGTGGTCGCCAACGTCAATCCGAAGCTGCTGTACGAACAGCTGCTGGAGCCGGCGCAGGTACCGGCTGCCACACGCGAGCGCATGGCGCAGTGGCGCTGTGGCTCGGGCACCTTCCGGATGAACGTGGCGCTGTCGCGGCTGCCGGACTTCCGCGCCCTGCCCGGCCCCGGCCCGCACCTGAGCGCGGGCATCATCCTGGCCCCCAGCCTGGACTACATGGATCGCGCGTGGCTGGATGCGCGGCGCGACGGCTGGTCGCGCGAACCGATCGTGGAGATGCTGATTCCCAGCACACTGGATGACTCACTGGCGCCAGCGGGGCAGCACGTCGCCAGCCTGTTCTGCCAGCACGTGGCGCCGGTGCTGCCCGACGGGCGTCACTGGGATGATCGTCGTGAAGCAGTGGCCGATCTGATGATCGCCACCGTTGAGCGGTATGCACCGGGTTTCGCTGACAGCGTGCTGGGCCGCCAGGTCCTGTCACCGCTGGATCTGGAGCGCACGTTCGGGCTGATCGGGGGCGACATCTTCCACGGTGCGCTCAGTGCCAACCAGTTGTTCTCGGCACGGCCGATGGTTGGCCAGGCCGGCTATCGCGGTGCCCTGCCCGGGTTGTATCTATGCGGGTCGGGTACCCATCCCGGTGGTGGCGTCACCGGTGCGCCGGGGCACAACGCCGCTCAGGTGGTGTTGCAGGATCTCTGAAGGCGTGCCGACCAACGGTCGGCACCTACCGCGTCAAATGATCCTGGCCAAGGTGTGCCAATCAAGGTTGGCACCTACAGCGTCAAATGACCCTTCAGATCATTTGACGCTGCGCAGATGGTTCGGGCGCTTCGGCGGGCCGGGCGGGCGACGCTTGTTGAATGGCGGCTGCCCACGCCAGTAGCGGATCAGCAGCCAACCGAACAGCATGCCGCCCAGATGCGCGAAGTGGGCCACGCCTGGCTGCCAGCCGGTCATGCCCAGCACCAGCTCACCCACACCGAACAGGATCACGAAGGTCCGTGCCTTCATCGGGATCGGCGGGAACAGCAGCATCACCCGCTGGTTCGGGAACAGCATGCCGTAGGCCAGCAGCAGGCCGAACACGCCGCCGGAGGCGCCCAGCACCGTGGCCGGATTCTCCAGCAGGGTACCCACCAGCAGCTGGCAGACACCGGCGCCAGCCACGCACACCAGGTAGTACAGCAGGAAGCGCTTCTCGCCCCAGGTCTGCTCCAGCGGCGCGCCGAACATGAAGACCGCCAGCATGTTGAAGAACAGGTGGCCGAAGCTGCCATGCAGGAAGCCATAGGTCAGCAGCTGCCACGGCTGGAAGTTGCCGCCCGGCGAGAACGCATCGAAGCCCTGCTGCAGCGGTTGCAGCATGAACGGCTCGAAGGTCTGCATGCCGAGCAGGAACGGCTGCTGCAGCAGGAACAGGATCGCGTTGGCGATCAGCAGGGCCTTGGTGACGGTAGGCAGTCGCGGGAACATGGGAGCACCGGCATGGAACGGCCTCCATCATAGCCGCAGCACCGTGTGTTGTTGGCGACCGGCAGGCGCAGCCTGTTCAGTCGCCAGCGGTGCTCAGCCCGGGCCCCACACGGCGGCATCCAGCGCCGCGGCCGGATCGGTGGCCGGCATCCGCACCCGGCCGTTCTCCACCACCACACCTTCGGCACGCAGCCGTTGTGACTGCTCGCGCCAACCAGCCGACCCTTCTTCCATGGCAATGCGCCCGTCCGAACGCAGCACGCGATGCCAGGGCAGGTCGGGATCGTCGTTCTGGCCGAGGATGCGCGCGGTCAAGCGCGCACGCCCCGGCAGGCCGGCACGCATCGCCACTTGGCCATAGCCCATCACCTGCCCCGCCGGGATCGCGCGGATCACCGCCAGGATGCGCGCCCGCGCCTGCTCCGGCGTCAGCGCCGCAGGCGGGTCACCAGTAGTACACCGATCAGCACCAGCACGGTGCCGGCGATCTGTGCCGGCCCCATCGGTTCGTCGAGCAGCCATAGGCTCATCACGATGGTGGAAACAGGGCCCAGCATACCGACCTGCGCGGCCAGCGACGAACCCACGCGCTGCACCGCCAGCATGATCGCCAGCACGGGCAGTACCGTGCACACGGTGGCATTGACCAGCGACAGCCATTGCACCGGCGCCGGTGCCTGCCACAGCAATGGCAGCGGATGGGTCACCGCGAAATGCAGCAGCACCAGCACGCTGGCCACGCAGCTGGCGTAGGCGGTGAGGCGCACCGCACCGATGCGCGCGACCACCTGGCCACTGCCGAACAGGTACAGCGCGTAGCTGAGCGCACTGCCCAGTACCAGCAGGCTGCCGACGATGATCTGCCCGCCCTCGCGCTGAAGATCGTGGCCGAAGGCGAGCAGCACGCCCAGATAGCTCAGCACCAGCGCACCGATCTGCCAGCGGCCCGGGCGCTGCCGTGCCAGCAGCACGTTGATCAGCAGCACCAGGGTCGGGTTCAAGTAAAGAATCAGCCGCTCCAGGGTCACGCTGATGTACTGCAGGCCCTGGAAATCGAGCAGGCTGGACAGGTAGTAGCCGGTGAAGCCCAGCCACAGCACGCGGGCGCGGTCGGCCCAGGACAGCGGCTCTGCCCGGCGCGCAGCCCACAGTGCCATCAGCACGAACAGCGGCAGCGCCATCAGCATGCGCAGGGCGAGCAACGTGGTGGCATCGACGCCGTGGCGCAGGCCGAGCTTGACGATGATGGCCTTGCCGGAGGCGGCGACGGCGCCGATCGCGGCCAGGCCGATACCCCCCAGCGCGATGCGCGGGGAAGCGGTGGCGATACGGGAAGCGGGGCTGGACATCAGGACGACGGCGGGCCGCATAGGGCGGCCCGGAAACGCATTGGGGGGCGCCCAGTATCGCATGGGGGCGCCAGGTGCCCTGTAGAGCCGAGCCTGCGCTCGGCTGCACCATGTCTGCACGGAATGCAGCCGAGCATAGGCTCGGCTCTACAACCGCCCAGGTCAGCGCATCAGCACCACTTCCTCGGCCGAGGTCGGGTGGATCGCCACGGTGTCGTCGAACTGGGCCTTGGTCGCCCCCATCTTCACCGCCACCGCGAAGCCCTGCAGGATCTCGTCGGCCGCTTCGCCCAGAAGGTGGATGCCCACCACCCGCTCTTCCGGACCAGCACAGACCATCTTGAACAGGCTGCGCTGGGTGCCGTTGGCCAGCGCCTGCAGCATCGGGCGGAAACGGCTGTGATACACGCTCACCTGATCGAAACGGGCGCGCGCCTCTTCTTCGCTCATGCCCACCGCGCCCAGCGGTGGATGCGAGAACACCACGCTGGCGACGTTCTCATAGTCCATCTTCGACTGCGGGCGGCCGCCGAACAGGCGATCCATCAGGCGCCGCGATGCAGCCACCGCCACCGGGGTCAGGCCAACCTTGCCTGCGATGTCACCCACCGCATGCACGTTCGGCACGCTGGTGGTCTGCCATTCGTCCACCTCCACCTGCTGGTGCTCACCGATGCCGATGCCCAGCGCTTCCAGGCCCAGGTCGCGACTGTTGCCGCGACGGCCGGTGGCGAAGAACACCGCATCGAATACGCTGTCGAGCGGACCATCATGGCCGAATGCACGCACACGCTCGCCATCGCGCTGCAGTTCGCGCAGGCGATAGCCGAAATGGATGCGCACGCCCTGCTGCTTCAGGTTCTCGGCCAGCTGATCGGTCAGCTCGTAGTCGAAGCGATCCAGCAGCCGCTGGCCGCGCACCAGCAGGCTGACCTTGCTGCCCAGTGCCTGCAGCAGGCCGGCCAGCTCCACCGCAATGTAACCGCCACCGATGATCGCCACCTCGGCCGGTGCCGCGCGCAGATCGAAGAAATCATCGGAGACCAGGCCCAGTTCGGCGCCGGGAATGTCGGGCCGCAGCGGGTGCGCGCCGGTGGCGATCAGGATGTGCTCGGCGCTGTAGCGCACGCCATCGCTGCAGGCCACGGTGTGGGCATCGAGCAGATGACCACGCGCCGGAATGCGCACCACGCCGGTTTCGTCCAGGCGCTTGTGGTAGCTGGTGTGGATGTTGCTGATATAGGCCTGGCGATGGATCACCAGTTCCTTCCACGACAGCGCCGGGCGCGCTTCGACATCGAAGCCCATCGCACTGGCCAGGCCGATGCGCTCGTGCAGGTCGGCCGCCAGCCACATGGCTTTCTTCGGCACGCAGCCGACATTGACGCAGGTCCCGCCCAGTTCGCCAGGCTCCAGCATCGCCACGCGCTTGCCGTGCTGCGCGGCGCGGATCGCGCCAGCCAGGCCGGCGGAACCGCCGCCAAGGACGATCAGGTCGTAATCATAGGGTGCAGTGCTCATCGGAATCGCTCGGGTCGGTAAGGGGCAGGATCGATCGCCGGCGTGCGGCCGCAGACGAGATCGGCGATCAGCTGGCCGGTGCCGGCGCTCATGCTGATGCCGAGCATGCCATGCCCCGCTGCAAGCCAGACGTGAGGATGTGCGGGCGCGCGGCCGATCAACGGCACATCGTCCACGCTCATGGGACGCCAACCGCACCACTGCTCCTGCAGCTGCGCACCACGCGGCGCGCGCAGGTAGTGGTCGGCAGCGTGCTGCAGGGCCTGCAGGCGGGTCGTGCGCAGCTGCGGGTCGGCACCGGCGAATTCCATGGTACCGCCCAGTCGCAGTGCTTCACGCCAGGCAATCACGAACACGGAATGGTCCTTCAGCACGACTGGGCGCTGCGGCACCTGCGCCGGTCGCGACCAGGTCAGCGAATAGCCCTTGCCGGGCTGGATCGGCACGCGCAGATCCAGTTGCCGTGCCCAGCGCGGTGACCACGGCCCGGTCGCCAGCACCAGCTCGCGTGCGTGCAGCGTGCGTTCGCCGACGTGCACGCGCACACCCTGCGCGTCGGCGCTGAAATCCCGCATGTCCGAGTGCTCTTCGATCACCACGCCCTGTGCGCGCAGCACGCGCGCCAGTTCGGCGGTGTAGCGGTCCGGACGCAGCTGCGCATCGCCGGGGAAGTGGATCGCACCGGCAAGGCGATCATGGAACGCTGGATTGTCGCGCGCGTAGTCGGCCCCATCGATGCGCACCGTGGCGATGCCCTGCGCGTTCAGCGCCTCACACTCGGCTGCATGGTGATCGAAATTGCGGGCGTCACCGAACACATAGTCCAGACCGCGCGCCTCGAACTCGCAGTCCAGCGCATGCGTCCGCACCCACTGCGCCAGGCGCAGCCGTGAATCATTCAACAGTGCGCCGCGTGCCCGCGTGGAGTGCAGCCAGTCATGCGCGTTGCAGCGCGCCCCGAACTGCAGCAGCCAGCGCCACAATGCAGGGTCCAGGCGTGTACGGACGTACAGCGGCGCACGCGGATCGAGCATCCAGCGCAGCGCCCGTAACGGCACACCAGGCGCTGCCAGCGGTGGCGCGTGGCTGGGGGTGATGGTGCCGCAGTTGCCATGCGAAGTCGCCGCACCCACGCGTCCCCGCTCGATCATACGGACCTGCCGGCCGTTCGCGCACAGCGCAAGCGCGGTGGCCAGGCCGATGGCACCGGCGCCCACCACGATCACATCCTCGCGCGCGCCCTGCATCGATCAGCCCTGCCCGGCCTCGCGCCGCATCGGCGGCCACTGCCGGTAGGTCATCGCGCGCCACAACCATTCCATCGGGCCAAAGCGGAAGCGGCGCAACCAGACGTGTGAAAGGGCCACCTGCACGGCAAACAACAGCAGTGCGAACAGCAGCTGCACGCTGCGTGGCATCATTTCGAACGCGCCCAGGCCGTAGTGGTAGAACACCCAGGTGCACAGCAGCGACTGGCCCAGGTAGTGGGTCAACGCCATGCGCCCGACCGGTGCCAGCCAGGCCAACCGCGCACGCCAATGCACGATCCACGCCAGGTAGCCCAGGCACATCGGCAGGCCACCGATCGTCACCAGTGCCATTGCGGTTGTCACCGGCAGATTGTAGGCACCCGGTGCCAGGTAGGGTTTCCAGGCAACACCGATCAACGTGACCAGCAGGCCCAACGGCAACGCAATCCAGCGCAGCGTCGCGTACAGGCGCGGGAAGCGCTCCGGTGCCGCCAGCGCGCCACTGCCGGCAAACCAGCTGCCGATCAGGAACATACCCAGCACCTCCGGGCCGGTGATCAGCAGCGCGCCCATCGACGTGCCGAACTCGCTCAGCCGCTGCGCATTGGCCTGCATCCAGCTGCCGTGCCCGTACACCAGGCGCTGCAGCTCGATGCTCTGCTGCGCGTCGGCGAGCATCTTCTGTACGTCTTCCGTCGAAGCCATCGACACCATCGCGCCCACCAGCAGCATCATCGCTATACCGCCGAGGTAGACCGTCACGCCCATCCACGGCAGCCAGCTGCGCGGCGCCTCGCGGCAGGCCAGCAGCGGCAACGAGACCAGCGCGTACATCACCAGGATGTCGCCGGACCAGACCAGCAGTGCGTGGCACAGGCCGATCAGCAACAGGCCAGCGCTGCGGCGCAGGTAGAACGGGGTGAAGTCGCGCCCGGCGGCCTCGGCGCGCTGCGCCATCACCGCGAAGCCGGCGCCGAACAGCAGCGAGAACAGGGTGAAGAACTTGCCCTGCACGAACACGTACACAAAGGCATCGGCCCAGTAATCGATGCCCTGCCAGTGCACGTCGATGCCAGTGAAAGCCAGGTCCAGCGGTCCGCTGAAGGCCTCGATGTTCATCAGCAGGATGCCCAGCAACGCCGCACCGCGCAGCACGTCCAGTAGGGCGATGCGTTCGCCGGAAGCCATCGGCTGCAGGGAAGGAGAAGCGGCGTTCACGGGGCATCCGTCAGGCAGGTCCGCCATTATGCCGCCGGCCCACACGCCATGTATGGCCGCGTCGTGTTCCAGAAACGCAACGGCCCGCCGAAGCGGGCCGTTGCTGCCATCACGATCGCGCTGCGATCAGTGGTGGTGGCCGCCGTCGCCGTGGACGTGGCCGTGGTCGATCTCTTCCTTGCCGGCTTCACGCACGTCAACGATTTCGACGTCGAAATGCAGGTCCTTGCCAGCCATCGGGTGGTTCAGGTCGACGTCGACGACGCTCATGCCGACCTTCTGCACGGTCACCGCACGCGGGCCGAAGTTGGTCTGCAGCACGACCTGCTGGCCCGGGGCCAGCTTGGTGTTGCCGAAATGCTTCTTCGGCACGCGCTGGGACAGGCCCTCGCGGCGCTCGCCGTAGGCATCAGCGGCAGTGACGTCGACGCTGAAGGTCGCGCCGGCTTCCTTGTCCATCATGGCGTTTTCCAGGCCCGGGATGATGTTGCCGTGGCCGATCAGGATCGCCAGCGGCTCGCCGCGGTCCTTGGACGATTCGATCGGCTCCTGGCCGACTTCGGAAACGGTGTAGTGGAAGCGGACAACGCGGTCTTTTTCGATCTTCATGCGCAACTCTGTCTGGATCTGCCGAAGGCAGGCGGGTTGGGGCGGGTTGTCGCCCGGCGGGGACGCCGCCATCATGACGGCCAATCCTAAGGTGGCGCATTATCCGGAGATCATGCACATCACGCCAGTTTCGTCCGGCCTGCGCCGGCTCCTCGCCCCGGCCCTGCTGCTGGCCCTGCCCGTGCTGATGACCGCCTGCGGCGGCGGCAAGGCCCCCCGCCCCGCGCCCCCCCCGCCGACGGCGAACTGGCCCAAGACCGTGCCGGACAACCCCGAGGCGGCCAACTCGGTACTGATGCGTGCCATCAGCCTGGTCGGCACGCCCTACCGCTACGGCGGCAACACCCCGGATTCCGGCTTCGACTGCAGCGGTCTGGTCGCCTATGTCTATCGCGAGATGCTGGACCTGAAACTGCCGCGCACCTCGCGCGACCTGGCGGCGGTACAGGGCCCGAAGATCGATCCGCAGCGCCTGGCCACCGGAGACCTGGTGTTCTTCGGCAGCCGCGGCAGCGTCACCCACGTCGGTATCTATGTGGGTGAAGGGCGCTTCGTGCACGCGCCGAGCACCGGCGGCACGGTACGCCTCGACTCGCTCAGCGGTCCCTACTGGAAGGACCACTACACAGGGGCGAAACGCGTCCTTCGCTAAAATGAACAGGCGATATGTTCAAAACTGTGACGCACATCACTATCAAACTAACGGTTTACTAACGGAATTTTTAACTTATTGCCGCTTTTACAGGGCATGATGCCCCATCGTTTTTTTCCTGTGACCGACGCGTGACGACTGACGACCTGAAAAGCGAAGGCCAGACTTCCGTATCTTCACGTAGTGCCCGCCCGCTGTTGCTTGGCCTGGCACTGTGTCTGACCAGCCTTCCGGCCTGGTCGCAGACTGCTCCGAGTCGTTCCGATGTGACCCCGGCCCCGGTGGCCGAGAGCACCGCCCGACCGGCCACCAAGGCCGAGGCCGCTGCTCCGCAGCGCAGCCGCGTCGATGCCGCCGCCAGTGCCACGCTGGCCGCCCTGCTGCCGCACCTGGCCGCCAATGACACCATTCCGCTGATGGACCGCTCGGCCGTGGTGGCCGGCGATCTCAGCCGCCTGCTCGCCAACTACGACACCAGCAGCGCCGCCAATGGCAGCGTTGTCGGCACCGCCGCCGATAACGGCAAGGTGCAGTCGCTGCTGCGCCGAGCGATGACCCTGCTGGGCACCCCGTACCGTTGGGGTGGCAGCAACCCGGACAGCGGCTTCGACTGCAGCGGCCTGGTCGGCTACGTGTTCCGCTCGGCGCTGGGCATTGAGCTGCCGCGCGTCTCGCGCGAGATGGCCCACGATGACAACGCCGAGCTGATCAACGACCGCACTGCGCTCGCCGCCGGTGACCTGGTGTTCTTCGGCCGCAAGGGCCGCGTCGACCACGTCGGCATCTATGTCGGTGATGGCCGCTTCCTGCACGCCCCGAGCTCGGGCAAGGACGTCCGCGTGGACACCCTGCTCAGTGGTTACTGGGGCAACAAGTTCATGCAGGCTCGTCGGGTCGACCTCTGACCCGCTGGCACTACGGCGCCGCCTGAAAGACAAAAAGCCGCTGCCCCGCAGCGGCTTTTTTGTTTGCGCCCCCGGTAGGTGCCGACCTTGGTCGGCATCGCGCCGCCTGCCCTGGTGGGTGCCGACCGTTGGTCGGCACTGCCTCCATCCACGCATGGCGTGGATCTACCAGGAGCCGCCTTGGCCGCCACCGCGCCAACCAGCTCCCAAACAAAAGGCCCGCCGGGTCAGGGCGGGCCTTTTACATCTCCACGCAACCTCAGGCGCGTGGCGGTGTCGGGTCTGGATCGTCCACCCCGACATTGCTGGACGGATTGTCATACACCGCCTGATCGAGCAGCCCGGTCTCCTTGGCCACGATCACCGGCACCAGCATCTGGCCCGTCACGTTCGTCATCGTGCGCATCATGTCCAGGATGCGGTCGATGGCATACAGGTAGCCGATGGTCTCCAGCGGCAGGTTGGCCGCGCTCAGCACCACCGTGGCCATGATCACCGCAGTACCCGGCACGCCGGCGGTACCGAAGCTGCCCAGCACCGAGGCGATCAGCACCACCACATACTGTTCCGGGGTCAGCGGCACACCGCTGTACTGCGAGATGAACACCGCGCACAGCGCCGGGTAGATCGCGCCGCAGCCATCCATCTTGATGCTGGCGCCCAGCGGCACCGCGAACGAACCGTAGTCCTTGTTCACACCCAGGTTGTGGGTGATCGAACGCAGCGCCACCGGCATCGCGGCGAAGCTGGACGAGCTGACAAACGCCACCTGCATGCCCGGCGCGGCGCCACGGAAGAACTTCAGTGGGTTCAGGCCGTGCGCCATCAGCAGCGCGCTGTAGACCACCACGATGTGCAGGGCGCAGGCCACGTACAGGGCCAGCACGAAATGCCCCAGCGGCAGCAGCTTCTCGAAGCCGTAGCTGCCGACCAGGCCAGCGATCAGGCCGAAGGTGCCGATCGGGGTGACTTCCAGCACGAAGCGGGTCACCTGGATCATGATGTCGCTCATCTGGCCGACCAGCTTGCGCGCCTCGGTCACCTTCTCGCCCAGCTTGACAATGGCGAAACCGACCAGACCAGCAAAGAAGATCACCGGCAGGATCGAGCCACGGCCCGCGGCCAGCACGGTTTCACCGGCGGCGTTGACCTTGGTGCCGATGCCGGACAGCGCGTAGAAGACATTGGCCGGCACCACATCCAGCAGCACCTGCACCACGCTGGGCACTTCACGCGGCACGTAGTTGCTGGCCATCGTCAGTTGCAGGCCACCGGCGCCGGGCTGCAGCACGGTGCCCACGCCCAGGCCGACGCACACCGCCAGCGCAGCGGTGATCACGAACCACAGGAAGGTGCGGCCACTGAGCGCGGCGACCGATTTCTGGCCGTGCAGCGACGAGATCGCGTTGATGACCGCGAAGAACACCAGCGGCACCGCGATCATCTTGATCAGGGTGACGTACAGCTCGCCGAGCGGGCCGAACCACGTTTCCGCGGCCGGGCCGAGCGCCCAGCCGGCCAGCGCGCCGAGCACGAAGCCACCGACCACGCGCTGCCAGAATGGAATCCGCAGCCAGGCAGAGACCAGCTTCATAGGCAATCCAGAGGGGAAGGAAGGGATGCTGGCACGATAGCCCAAGGCGGCCCGCAGAACGACCGCCCGGCCGGCAAATCAGTGTGTCATCGGCGTGCCTTGCGAGGGCGGGCATAATGAACGTCCCGTTACAGTTTGTGAGATCCCAGCGTCCATGCGCCGTTCCGTCTCCCTGTTGGCCGCCTGCGCCACCACCCTGCTGCTGGGCGCCTGCGCCAGCACCTCCCCCGCGTCCGCTCCGGCCGGCCTGAAGGTCGCCGTCGATCCCGTTACCCACCCGGCCGGCGAGACGCCGCAGTGGTGGTACCGCAGCGGCGCGGCCCAGGCTGCAGCGAACGGTGCGATGTCCGGCAAGGCCAGGAACGTCATCCTGTTCCTCGGTGACGGCATGAGCCTGACCACGGTGGCCGCCTCGCGCATCTACGAAGGCCAGCAAAAGGGTGGCTCGGGCGAAGAGAACCTGCTGTCCTGGGAACGCTTCCCGGCCACGGCGTTCAGCAAGACCTACAACACCGATTCGCAGACCCCTGATTCGGCCGGCACCATGACCGCCATCACCACCGGCGTGAAGACCCACATGGGCGCGATCGGCGTCAGCGCCGGCAGCCGCACCGACTGCCCCGACAGCCTGTCCAAGGGCCTGCTGACCTGGCTGCAGCTGGCCGACAGCGCCGGCCTGGCCACGGGCGTGGTGTCCACCGCACGCCTGACCCATGCCACCCCGGCCGCCACCTATGCACATTCACCCGAGCGCAACTGGGAAAACGACACCGACCTGACTGAAGCGGCCAAGGCGGCAGGCTGCAAGGACATCGCCCAGCAGCTGCTGTCGACCTCGCGCTATGGCCGCGGCCCGCTGGTCGCCCTCGGCGGTGGCCGCGGAGAATTCACCACCGTGGAAGAGCGCGATCCGGAGTACGACGACAAGGTCGGCCAGCGCCTGGATGGCCGCAGCCTGGTGCAGGAATGGCAGCAGGCCCATCCGCAGGGCGCCTACGTCTGGAACAGCAAGCAGCTGGCCGCCGCCGCCAATGCGCCGGCCATCCTTGGCCTGTTCGAGCCGGACCACATGCGCTACGAGTACGAGCGACCGCAGGATCCGGGCGGTGAGCCGAGCCTGGCCGAACTGACGGCTGCGGCGATCAGGAATCTGTCGAAGCACCAGGAAGGCTACGTACTGATGATCGAAGGCGCGCGCATCGACCACGCCAACCACAGCGGCAACGCCTACCGTGCACTGACCGAGACCGTGGCCCTGTCCGATGCAGTGCGCGTGGCCAACGAACTGACCTCGGCCGACGACACCCTGATCATCGTCACCGCCGACCACTCGCACACGCTGAACTTCGTCGGCTACCCGGCACGCGGCAACCCGATCCTGGGCAAGGTGAAAGACAAGGGTGGCGAAGATGGCGCCGGCAAGCTGGATTACGCGCTGGACGGCACCGGCCAGCCGTACACCACGTTGAGCTACGCCAATGGCCCGGGCCATACCGGCAGCAGCAACCAGCAGCCGGCCGGCCCGAAGCGCTACCCGCACAACCCGAGCAGCTTCGAACCGGCCAACGGCCGCCCGAACCTGCGCGAGGTCGACACCGAGCATCCGGACTACATGCAGGAAGCACTGGTGCCGATGAAGTCCGAGTCGCACGGCGGCGAAGACGTGGGCATCTGGGCACGCGGCCCGGGCAGCAAGGCGATCCGCGGCACGCTGGAACAGAACGCGATCTACCACATGATCGTGCAGGCCACCCCGGCCCTGCGCGAGCGCCTGTGCCAGGCCGGCACCTGCGATGACAAGGGCGTGCCGGTGCAGCTGCCGGCGCCGACGGCCTTCGAACGCAAGGCCGAGGCCAAGTGATCGCACTGCAGGCCCGCCCTGCGCCTGCCAGCGGCCGCTTCGCGCGGTCGCTGGCCCTGCTCGGCGTGCTGGCCAGTGCCAACGCGCTGGCGCAGGCACCGGCGTGCAAGCTGCTGACCGACGAACACGGGTTGTGGCCGCTGCCCAACTGCGAAGTGGTCGACCACCGGCCGAAGATCCAGCCGGACACCCTGAAAGACCTGAACTTTGATGACCACGGCCTGGCCGTGGTGTATGCCGACCAGGGTTTCCACTACGTCGACCGCAAGGGCCGCAGCCTGCCGGTGCTGACCTGGGACAACGGCCCGGAGATGCCGGAAGAAGGCCTGCTGCGCGGCCGCGTCGGTAATCGCGTGGGCTACTTCGATCTGACATTCCGCCAGGTGGTGCCCGGCACCTTCGATTTCGCCTGGCCGTTCCGCGACGGCGTGGCCGAGGTCTGCAACGGCTGCCGTCGCGGCACGCCGGATGCCGATGGCCACACGCCGATGGAAGGCGGAGAGTGGTTCCGGATCGACCGCTCGGGTCGTCGGGTGAACTAGGGGTTTTCGGCAGGGCTGCGCCCTGCACCTGCAGACGCAACGGCAACGGCAACGGCCGACGCAACAGCAACAGCGTGCATTTCGTGGGATGGCGGGGCACTGTGGGTTTGCGGGGACGGCGCAAGTACGTCCATGTAGCCTTGGTCGCCGCATCCATGCGGCTCACACCCCGCAAACCCACAGTGCCCCGCCTTCGACAGTTTTCCGGTGGCCAGTAGATCCACGCCATGCGTGGATCAGATCTGTCAGATATCGAATTGAATCCGGGGTCAGATCCGTTTTCCGCAGGAAAACGGATCTGACTCAAGAGCAATTCCGACAGTTCGCAGGAAACTGTCGAAGGCGGGGTGGGTCCGGTTGCGGGAGTGTCCGCGGCATGGATGCCGCGGCCAAGCCCCCAAGGGTGAGGGCGCTTTGCTTGCGAAGCATTGCTTCGCAAGCGCCCGAACGCACAGCCGCCAGCGGCTGGGCCGGACCGCGGAGCGGGGTTTACGGCGTCTCCCGCAACCGGGCCCACCCCGCCATCCTTCAGGAACCCAGCTTCTGCTGTTGCTGTTGCTGTTGCTGTTGCTGTTGCTCTGGATCGTAGCGGGTGCAGGGCGCAGCCCTGCCGGGCAACCCTATACTTGCCGCCGTGACTGCCTTCCCTGCCCTTGTTCCGCTGGATGCGCCGCTGCTGGTGGGCTACAGCGGTGGTGTCGACTCCACCGTGCTGCTGCACTGGCTGTGGCGCTGCGCCCAGGCTTCCGGCACGGCGCTGCGTGCGGTGCACGTACACCACGGCCTGCAACCAGCAGCCGACGACTGGGTACGGCATTGCCAGCAGCAGTGCGCGGCACTGGGCGTCGAGCTGGCCGTGCGCCACGTACAGATCGACAGAACCACAGGCCTGGGCCTCGAAGGCGCAGCGCGCGAAGCACGACGTGCAGCGTTCACTGCTGAACTGCGCGAAGGCGAAACACTGGCGCTGGCACAGCACCAGGACGATCAGGCCGAGACCTTCCTGCTCCGCGCCCTGCGCGGCTCCGGTGTCGATGGCCTTGCCGCGATGGCCGATGACAGTCAGCTCGGTACGCACCGCCTGTGGCGTCCCTTGCTGCACGCACCGCGCACCGCACTGCTCGACTATGCCCGGCAACACGCGCTGCGTTGGATCGAGGATCCCAGCAACGCCGAAGACCACGCCGATCGCAACTTCCTGCGCCTGCAGATACTGCCACTGTTGCGCCAGCGCTGGCCGCACGCCGCCGCCGCGTTGGCCGGCAGCGTCCTGCATTGCCGGCAGACCCGCGAACTGCTGGATGAAGAAGACGCCGAGCTGATCACACACCTGGAAGTCGCTCCACGCGTGCTGTCGCTGCAGTTGCTGCGTCAGGTGTCACCGGGACGCGCCGCGCGCGTGCTGCGCGCCTGGGTGATCGGCCATGGTGCCGCCCCACTGCCGGCCACGGTGCTGCAGCAAGGCCTGGACGAACTGCTGCCGGCCGGCAATGATCGCCAGGCGCGGGTGCGCTGGCACGATCATGCCATCCAGCAATGGCGCGAGCATGCCTATCTGCTACCCGCGCAGCTGCCATCGCTGCCCCGCGCGTGGCAGGCCGAATGGGATGGGCATGCTCCCCTGCCGCTGCCCGATGGCGGCCAGCTGCGGCTGCAGGGCGGCGCCGCCTTCGAGCGCCCGCTGCAGGTCCGTGCACGCGTGGGCGGAGAGCGCATCCTGCTGCCAGGTCGCCAGCATTCGCACGCATTGAAGGACTGCCTGCAACGCGAACATGTCGCCCCCTGGCGACGCGCGCAGCTGCCGCTGATCTTTGATGGCCCGCAGTTGCTGGCCGCCGCCGACGTGGTCATCTCCGCGCCACTGCAGGCCTGGTTGCAGGCCTACCAGGCACAGCTGCAGTGGCGTCCCGGCGGCTGGTGAATTGACCCCCGCGCGCGGCCCGTCCACACTTGCCACATGGCCAAGAAGTCCCCCGAAAACGCCTCCCCGGTCGCCCAGTTCGAGCAGTCGCTCGAATCGCTGGAACAGCTGGTGGAGCAGATGGAAACCGGCGAGCTGAGCCTGGAAGCCTCGCTCAGTGCTTACGAACGTGGCGTCGGTCTGTATCGCCAGTGCCAGCAGGCGCTGGAGCAGGCCGAACTGCGCGTGCGCCTGCTCAGCGATCCGGCGCAGCCGGAAGCATCCGAGCCCTTCGATCCGCCCAACCATGACGGCTGAGGTTCTGTTCGCGCGCTGGCGCGACCGTATCGAAAGCCAGCTCGACGCTGCCCTGCCCTCGCCTGCCGAAGCACCGCAGCGCCTGCACCAGGCCATGCGCTATTCGGTGCTGGGCGGTGGCAAGCGCATGCGCCCGCTGCTGGTCTACGCCAGTGGCCACCTGTTCGGTGCACAGCTGGAAAGCCTGGATGCGGCGGCTATGTCCGTCGAACTCATCCACGCCTACTCGCTGGTGCATGACGACCTGCCGGCGATGGATGACGACGCGCTGCGCCGTGGCAAGCCGACCACCCACATCGCCTTCGACGAAGCTACCGCGATCCTCGCCGGCGACGCGCTGCAGACCCGTGCCTTCGGCCTGCTGGCCGATGCACCGCTGCCGGCCACGCTGCGCGTGGCCTGCCTGCAGACCCTGGCCCACGCCTCCGGCGCGTCCGGCATGTGCGGCGGCCAGGCCCTGGATATCGATGCCACCGGCCAGCAGCAGACGCTGGCGGCATTGACCCGCATGCATGCGCTGAAGACCGGCGCGCTGATCCGCGCGGCAGTGCGCATGGGCGCGCTGTGCGGCCAGGCCCACGAACCGCAGCTGGCCCAGCTGGACAGCTTCGCCGATGCACTCGGCCTGGCCTTCCAGGTACGCGACGACATCCTCGATGTCGAGGCCAGTTCCGAGCAGCTGGGCAAGACCGCCGGCAAGGACCAGGCGCAGGACAAGAGCACCTTCCCCGCCCTGCTTGGCATGGACGGCGCAAAGGCCCAGCTGCACGAACTCGCTGCACGCATGCAGTCGATCCTGGCCGGGTATGGCGAGGAAGCCGATGCGCTGCGTGCGCTGGCGACGCTGGCGGTCGAACGCGATCATTGATCGCTCGCCGGGCACCGCCCGTCGCTCCCCGCACATGAAAACGCCCGGCAATGCCGGGCGTTTTCAGTTCCGCATGCAGCCGGTATTACTTGATCAGGCGCAGCGCGAACGGGTAGCGATAGGCTTCGCCGTTGTTGGCCTTGACCGCTGCGATGATGCTGAACACCAGGCTGATGATGCCGACGATCGGGGCCAGGAAGACGCCGATGATCACGATGGTCAGGATCATGCTGATGACCATGGCGATGGTCACGGTGATCTGGAAGTTCAGGGCTTCCTTGGCCTGGTCGGTCACGAAAGCCTTGCCAGCATCGTCCTTGTTGATCAGCCAGATGATCAGTGCGCCGATGAAGCCGGTGAAGATGCCCAGCAGGTGGGCAGCCAGGGCCATGGTGCGCTGGTCGGCTGGCACGTCGGTGGTGGCCGGCGGCGGCGGGACGTTATCGAATTCGCTCACGACAAAACTCCTTTTCATTGGGTGGTCTTGACCCACCAGCACCAAGCTGGTTGCGTCAGGCGGGCATAGCTTACGCCATCGACGCCATCAATCATTACCGGCGATGGTCATCCGCCCCAGCAGGATCGAACCGGTCCGGATGTGCGAGCGCGGGTCGACGTCGCTGCCGACCGCTTCGATGCTGCTGAACATCTCGCGCAGGTTGCCGGCGATGGTGATGCCATCCACCGGGTACTGGATCTCGCCATTCTCGACGCGGAAGCCGCCGGCACCGCGCGAGTAGTCGCCGGTCACCCCGTTCACGCCCTGCCCCATCAGCTCGGTCACCAGCAGGCCATCGCCCATCTGGCGGGCGATCTCCTGCAGGGAGCCCGCGTTGGCGGCCAGTTGCAGGTTGTGCACGCCACCAGCATTGGCGGTGGTCTGCAGGCCCAGCTTGCGCGCCGAGTAGCTGCCCAGCACATAGCGCTGCAGCACGCCGTCACGGACCAGGGCCGAAGCACGGGTGGCCACGCCGTCACCGTCGAAGGCGGCCGAGCGCAGGCCACGGCGCAGGTGGGGCAGTTCCTCGATCTGCATCCAGTCCGGGAACAGCTGCTGGCCAACACTGTCCAGCAGGAAGCTGGCCTGGCGGTACAGGGCACCGCCGGACACCGCCGACAGCAGGTGACCGACCAGGCTGCGCGCGACTTCCGGGGCGAACAGCACCGGCATGCTGCCGGTGGCCATCGAGCGAGGCTGCAGGCGGGCGACGGTACGCTCGGCGGCACGACGACCGACCAGGCCCACCTCCTCCAGGTCCTCGCGGGCCAGCGCACTGGTGTACCAGCCATCGCGCTGCATGCCATCGCCCTGGCCGGCGATCAGCGCACAGCCCACCGAATGATGGGTGCCACGCTCACGGCCGAAAAAGCCATGCGAATTGGCGTACACCGACAGGCTCTGCATGCTCGACACCGAGGCGCCGTCGGAGTTGCGGATCTGCGCATCGGCCTCACGACCTGCGTTCTCGCAGGCCAGGGCCAGGTCCACCGCCTCGTCGGCCTGCAGCGCCCAGGGATGCCAGCTGTCCAGGTCGGGGAAGTCGGTCGCCATCAGCGCCGCCTCGGCCAGGCCGGCGGCCGGGTCGTCCTCGGTATGGCGGGCGATCGCGCAGGCCTGCTCGACCGTGGCGGTGAGGCTGGCCTCGTTCAGGTCGCCGGTGCTGGCGCTGCCCTTGCGTTGGCCGAAATAGACGGTGACGGCGATACCGCGGTCGCGGGTGGACTGCACGGTCTCAACCTCGCCAAGGCGGACATTGACCTCCAGGCCACGGTCCTCGCTGCAGCTGACCTCGGCCTGGCTGGCGCCCAGCGCCCGGGCACGGTCGAGCAGCTGCTGGGAAAGGTCGGCCAGCCGTTCCAGCCGGGCCGGGCTGTCGTCGCCGACAGCGACTTCAGGGGCGATCACGTTCAATGCTTTATCCTGTACGGGTTGGGCCCGGCATCACGCCGGGCGACTTTTTTTGAGATCAGGTAGGAACGATGCGCGGACGCGACGAAGAAACCGGTGAATTCCACGACAAGAGCCGCAGCCAGAACCGGCGCGATGCGCTCGACGTCCTGGCCCTGGGCGAGAAGCTGGTGTCGTTGACCCCGGCCCAGCTGGCGCGCCTGCCGATTCCGGAAGACCTGCTGCCGCATATCGCCGAGTGCAAGCGCATCACCGCCCACATCGCCCACAAGCGCCAGCTGGCGTTCCTGGCCAAGCACATGCGCCGCGAAGAAGACGCCACGCTGGATGCGATCCGCGATGCGCTGGACGCCAACAGCGAAACCGGCCGCCGCGAAGTGGCGATGATGCACCGCGCGGAAGACTGGCGCGAGCGCCTGCTGGCCGAGGGTGACAAGGCACTGGCGGCACTGCTGGACGACTACCCGCAGGCCGACCGCCAGCAGCTGCGCACGCTGGTGCGCAATGCCCAGGCCGAGAAGGCGAAGAACAAGCCGCCGCGCGCCTACCGCGAAATTTTCCAGGTGCTGCGTGCCCTGATGCTGCCGGCCGCGTTGGGCCTGAAGGCCAGCGCCGAAGACGCCGACCCCATTGAAACCGACGAAGCCGACGAGGACTGAGTCCTCGCCGGCAGGGGCGGTGGCACTGGCCATCGCCCGGCTCAGGCCTGGGTACCGCCGACGGTGATGCCCTCGATCAGCAACGAGGGCTGGCCGACACCCACCGGCACGCTCTGCCCGTCCTTGCCGCAGATGCCCACGCCCTCGTCCAGGGCCAGGTCGTTGCCGACCATGCGCACCTTCTGCATGGTTTCCGGACCGTTGCCGATCAGGGTCGCGCCCTTCACCGGCGTGGTGATGCGGCCATCCTCGATCAGGTAGGCCTCGGTGGCCGAGAACACGTACTTGCCACTGGTGATGTCGACCTGGCCGCCGCCGAAGTTGACCGCGTACAGGCCCTTTTTCACCGAACGGATCATCTCCTGCGGGTCATGCTGGCCGGCGCGCATGTAGGTGTTGGTCATGCGCGGCATGGTCATGTGCGCGAACGATTCGCGGCGACCATTGCCGGTCGGCGCCACGCCCATCAGGCGCGCGTTGAGGCTGTCCTGCATGTAGCCGACCAGGATGCCGTCCTCGATCAGCGTGGTGCACTGGCTGGGATGACCCTCGTCGTCGATGTTCAACGAACCACGGCGTCCATCCAGCGTGCCGTCATCGACGATCGTCACGCCCGGGGCGGCAACGCGCTCGCCGATGCGCCCCGCGTAGACGCTGGTGCCCTTGCGGTTGAAGTCGCCCTCCAGGCCATGGCCGACCGCTTCATGCAGCAGCACACCGGGCCAGCCCGGGCCCAGCACCACCGGCATCACGCCGGCCGGTGCCGGTACCGCTTCAAGATTCACCAGCGCCTGGCGCAGCGCCTCTCGGGCGAAGGCTTCCGGGCGGCCGTCGGCGAACAGCTCCTCATAGCCATAGCGACCACCGCCACCGGCATAGCCGGACTCGCGACGGCCGTTGTGCTCGACGATCACCTGCACGTTCAGGCGCACCAGCGGGCGCACGTCGGCGCCCAGCACGCCGTCGCTGCGGGCGATCAGCACCGTATCGACGCCGCCGGACAGGCTGACCATCACCTGCTTCACGCGCGGGTCGGCAGCACGCAGGTAGCCGTCCAGGCGCTTGAGCACCTCGACCTTGGCCTCGTTGCCGACGCCATCAATCGGGTCCAGCGCCGGGTACAGCGCGCGCGCGTTGCCGCGCAGCAGCGAGCGCCCGGTCTGGGCACCACCTTCACGCGAGATCGCGCGCGCCGACTGCGCCGCCACCCGCAGCGCATCGGCATGGATGTCGTCGGAGTAGGCGAAACCGGTCTTCTCGCCGGAAATCGCCCGCACGCCCACACCCTGCTCGATGGAATGCGCGCCGTCCTTGACGATGCCGTCTTCCACGCTCCAGCTCTCGCGGCGGGCGTGCTGGAAGTAAAGGTCACCAAAGTCCACACCGGGGCCGAGCAGCTGCCCGAAGGTGTGCTCCAGGCCAGCGGTATCCAGGCCGCCAGGGCGCAGCAGGCGGTCTTGGGCAAGCGTCAGGGCGATATCAGTCATGGTTCTCGATCTGGGGATGCGGGGGCGCTCAGGCAAGCCCCGTGAACAGGAAAGCCGCGCTCAACGCGCGCGCGGCAGGCCGGTGACGGTCGGCGGAATGGCCGGCGCCGGTGCCGGCGCGGGTGGCGGAGCCTTGTCGCGGCTGCGCTCGATCACTTCCACCTTCGGTTCCTTCCATGGACCGGTCACCTTGTAGGTACGGGCGCCAATCTCGCCCAATGGTTTGGACAATACCGCATTGGTGGCCGCGCCCAGCGCCGCCCCCACCGGGCCACCGGCCACCGCCCCCACCACGGTCAGCAGATTGCCTGCGCGCGGGTTGACGTCGATGGTCTGGTCGAACTGCTGGTTGCGCAGGTCGGCCTGGCCGCGGATGGTGATGTTGGCTGCCGGGCCTTCGATCAGCACCTTGTCTGTGCGCGCCATGCCCTGGCCGAACTGCATGCTGCCGTCGATCTGGTTGAACGCGAAGCCCTTGGAGAAGAAGTCGCGGAAGTCGAACATCAGGCGCCGCGGCAGCTGGGTCACGCTGAGCAGGCCCAGCACGCGGCCGGCGCCCGGTTCCAGCTCCAGCAGCTGGCCGTTGCGTGCGTGCAGGTCCAGGCGGCCCTGCAGGTTGCCCAGCTGGAAGTCCGACGGCCCCCCACTCCACGTGGCCTGCAGCTGCGCCTGGCCGGAACCGCCACGCAGCTGGCCGCCGTAGTCGAGGTTCTGCATCAGTCCGCCCAGGTCCTCGCTGCGCACCTGCGCGGTCAGTTCGGTGCGGGCACCACCGGTGCGGCCCAGCCAGCGACCGCTGATGTCGATCTCCTGGTCGGGCGCACGGAAGCGCAGCTCATCCACGTTCAGGCCATTGGCCAGCGGCCGCGTACGCAGCACCGCCTGGCCCAGCACCACCTTGCCGAACTTCAGGTCGGCGATGTCCAGCGCGAACGGCGGCAGCTTGGCCGGGTCCATGTCATTGGCGCCTGCCTGTACCCGTGCCGGTGCGGCCGGTACACCTGGAGCCGCCGGCAATGACTGCCAGTGCACGCGGTCGAGCTGGCCACTGATGGTGCCGCCGTCTGCATTGGGGACGGTCAGGCGCCCGGCCAGCGACGGGCCGTCCAGGCGTACATCCAGTGCCTGCGCTCCCGGGCGCAGCTGCAACCGGGTCTGCTCGAACACACCACCGATCAGCATCAGCTTGCCGACCTGCACATCCACCGCACGCAGCGGCATGCCGTCATCGTCGTTGCCACCACGGGCCAGGCCGATCCACTCCAGCGCATCCAGGGTCGGGCTGCGGCCATTCACGGACAGTCCGCTCGGTGGCGGCTCGCGATCGGCATGGTCGCTGCCCAGCGTCACCTGCACACCCGTCTGGTTGTTGTGGCTGCGCGCAGCCAGCGCCAGGCGCTGGCCGAACGACACGTCGATGCGGCCGGCCCCCATCGGCAGCTGTGCAGCCACGGTGGTCGCCAACGGCTCGGCAGCCGGTTTGTCCAGCGGCGCCGGCAGGTCCAGCCGGGTCCCGACCAGATCGGAGCTCAACCGCAGCTCGCTGGGCGGCGCAGGCGCCCCCGGAGCGACCTTGGGCAGATTGACCGCGATGGTCCACGGCGAGGTGCCGGCGATGTAGGGCTTCAGCCACGCCATTTCCGGCGCGCGGTCGATCAGCACGCCAGCATCGAGGTTGGCCGACAACTGCGATTCAAAGGCCAGCTTGCTGTCGTGCACGTAGCCACCGGCACGCAGGCTCAGACGACCGTCCTGGCCGAGGTGGCGCACCGCCAGTTCCTCGGCGCCGAAACCGCCGTTGCTGTAGCGCGCCTGCCCGTGCATGTTGTCAAAGGTGAGCTGGAAGCGCTTGTCGACCAGCTTCACGCCGGCCAGATCGACCGTTCCCTGCAGGTGGCCGCCACCTTCATCGTGGTGCAGCGGCTGCAGCAGATCGAAGGTCACATGCGCCGGGCCCGCAGCGGTGAGGTTGTCCAGGGTGTCGCCATAATCCTTGTGCAGCGGGCTCTGCCGCAGCATGGCCAGCAGCCTGCCGGCCTCGCTCTGCGCATCGGCACGCACGTACAGCGGCTGCTGCCCGAAATCCTGGATGCCCGCCTCGAATTTCTGCACCGCCACGCCGGCCAGATCGCCGCGACCGTGCATGTCGAAGCCGGGGCCGATGAAGGCGATATCGGCGTCGACCTGGCGCATCAACGGCCAGTCGTGCTGGAAGCGGATGTCACCATTGGTGATATGGCCGGTCGCCTCGAAGCGGCCATCGTTGTTGTCGAACGGCCAGTCGTCCAGGTCGCCACTGACCAGGCCGATGCCGTTGCGCACCTGCCCACCGGCCAGCGCCATGTCCAGCCAGTCGGTGGCGCCCTTGCTCATCTTGGAGTGGATCCAGAAGCGCTTGGCCGCGGTCATCGGCACGTCGTCCAGCTTGGCCGCCAGCTGCAGCCACGGCCGCGTACCGTCGCCCTGGAACCAGACACCACCGCGCACGTCCGCCGCATAATCGGTGCCTTCCACGCGCATCGCTGCCGTGCCGATGCGCCAGCCACCGCCTTCATCGCGCCAGCCCACCACCTGGCCCGCCAGGTGCAGATCGTGGCGCACGCCGAAGCCGGTCGGCCAATCGAACTGCAGCTGGCGTTGCGGCTGCAGCTGCAGGCTGAAGCCATCCGCGTCGCCTTCGAAGCGCCCGCCCAGGCCGCGCAGGCCGGGCGAATTGCCCACGCTGGCGAAGCCCAGCGACTGCAGTTCGCCCTGCGCCCACAGCGGGCCATCGCGTTCGCCCGCCAGCTGCAGCTCGCGCACGTCCAGCTGCGGCCTGGACAGGAACAGCCAGCGACGCAGGCCCGGTTCAAGACGATCGCTCAGGGCCAGCGCACGCAGCGCGATGCCGGCCTGCACTTCGCGAGAACTGACCCGCAGCTGCTTGCCGAGCTGCAGCTGCAGGCCATCGAGCTGCTGCTCGCCTTCTTCGGTTTTCAGGCGCAGGCGCGGCACCTGCAATGCCCAGCCATCGGCCTGGCGCTGCCAGCGCAGGCGTGCCTGCAACCGCTGCAGCTGCAGCTGCGGAGCCGCCATCGCGGGCATCGGTGCGCCATCGATGCGGACATCACGCAGGTCCGAATCGGTGGTCACCGCCACCGGCGCGAAATCGCGCAGGGTCAGCCACAGGTTGAGTTCGCCCTTGCCTTCGCGCAGGCGCACACCGCCGGCCGCCAGCAGCGGCGACCAGGCATGAAAATCGACCGGATCGGCGCCCAGCCAGGCCTGGCCGTTGCCGCGCACGCGGTCCACGTCCAGCACCGCCGTCAACGGCAGCGCTTCGGTCTGGGCCCAGGCGCGCACGCCTACACGCAGGCGGTCGCCATTGACCCGCAGGCGCACGTCGATGCGTGGCAGCGTGGTATCGATCCCCAGCCCCGGCGCATGCACGCCCAGGCGGCCCCCGATCACCTGCAGTTCGCCCAGACGGCGCAGCGCATCCAGCGGGTCCCCGCCATTGGCGGCCTGCGGCAGGCCACGCACCGACCAGCGGCCGTCCTCGCCCTGCTGCAGGTCCAGTGCCAGGCCACGCAGGCGCAGTTCGGTCAACGAGCGGCCGGGCAGCAGCCCGCTGTACATCGATACCAGCACCTCGGCCTCGCCGATCGCCAGGCCCTGGCCGGCGCCAATGCGCAGGCCCTTGAGCTGCAGCAGCGGACCACGCCGGGTCCAGGCCGTCTGCAGCTGGTCGAAACGCACCGGCTGGCCGGCGCGTTCACTCAACCAGGCGGCAATCCTGTCGGGATGGCGCTCGGCCAGCGGCAGCAGCTGGCTGAGGGTGCCCACCAGCAGTGCCAGCCCGACCAGGCCCACCGCGCAGGCGGCAATGAAATGACGGCGGATCCTTCGCAGTCGCAGGCGCGGCGGCGCGCTCATCGGCCACCGCCGGCCTGCGGCCGGCGAGGATCAGAGCAGAACAACATCGAATTGCTCCTGCAGGTACTGCTCGTCCGCCTGGAAGCGGATGCTCTTGCCGAGGAATTCCTCCAGCTCGGCCACCGCCGCGGATTCCTCGTCGGTGATGCGCGCGACCACCTTGGTCGAGGCGATCACCAGCAGGCGCGCGGCATCGAACTGGCGCACGGCACGGGTGATCTCGCGGAAGATCTCGTAGGTCACCGTTTCGGTGGTCTTGATGCTGCCGCGGCCGCTGCACTGCGGGCAGGTTTCCGACAGCTGGCGCTCCAGGCTTTCCACCGTGCGCTTGCGGGTCATCTCCACCAGGCCCAGCGGCGAGAAGTCGTACACCGTGGTCTTGGCATGGTCACGGGCCAGCGCCTTTTCCAGCGTACGCAATACCTGGCGGCGGTGCTCGGCATCATCCATGTCGATGAAGTCGATGATGATGATGCCGCCCAGGTTGCGCAGGCGCAGCTGCCGTGCCACCGCCTGCGCCGCTTCCAGGTTGGTGCGGAACACCGTCTCTTCCAGGTTGCGCTGGCCGAGGAACGAACCGGTGTTGACGTCGATGGTGGTCATCGCCTCGGTCTGGTCGATCACCAGGTAACCACCGGATTTCAGCGGCACCTGCTTGTCCAGCGCGCGGCCGATCTCGTCCTCCACCCCGAACATGTCGAAGATCGGGCGATCGCCGCTGTACAGCTCGATCTTCTCCGCCAGCACCGGCATGTACTTGGCAACAAAGGCCTGCAACTGCGCGAAGGTCTCCTTGGAGTCCACCTTCACCTTGTCCACGTCCTTGCGGATCAGGTCGCGTACCGATCGCAGCGGCAGGCTCAGGTCTTCATAGATGTTGCTGCACGAGGCCGCTTCGCGGCCACGACGCTCGACCACGTTCCATACGCGCGACAGGTAGGCGATGTCCTCGGCGATGGCTTCGGCCGGCTGGCCCTCGGCATTGGTACGCACGATGTAGCCGTAGCCCCCGTGCTGCGCCGACAGTTCGGTCACCAGCGCCTTCAGGCGCGCACGCTCGGTTTCATCCTCGATGCGCGCCGACACGCCCACCACCTTGGACTGCGGCAGCAGCACCATGTAGCGCGAGGGAATGCTGATCTGGGTGGTCAGGCGGGCGCCCTTGGTGCCGATCGGATCCTTCACCACCTGCACCACGATGTCCTGGCCGTCGCGCAGCAGCTCGACGATCGGCACGCTGGACGGCGGCGGCAGCGTGGTGTTCTCGGTGTCGGCACTGGCTACCGGCGCCGGCCGCACCACGTCGTTGGCGTGCAGGAACGCGGCACGCTCCAGCCCGACTTCGACGAAGGCCGCCTGCATGCCGGGCATCACCCGCTGTACCTTGCCCTTGTAGATGTTGCCGACCACACCCCGGCGCCAGCCGCGCTCGATGTGCAGTTCCTGCAGCATGCCATTTTCGATCACCGCGACCCGGGTCTCGCGCGGGGTCACATTGACCAGGATTTCCTCAGACATCGGCAGCCTCCCTGGCGGCATCGGCAGTGGGGGCCGGCACGCCACAGCGCGCCAGCAAACGATCGGTGTGCAGCAACGGCAGCCCCATCACCCCGGAGTAACTCCCGGACAGGTGCTCGATCCAGCGCTCGGCCCCGCCCTGGATGGCGTAGGCCCCCGCCTTGTCCAGCGGTTCGCCGGTGGCCACGTAGGCGGCGATGTCGGCGGCGTCGATCGGGGCGAAGGTCACTTCAGAAATGACCAGCTCGCTGTCCAGCCCGTCCGCGCCGACCACCACCACGGCGGTCATTACCTGATGGGTACGCCCGGCAAGACGTGCCAGCATCGCCCGCGCATCGGCAGCATCCACAGGCTTGCCGAACACCTCGCCGTCCAGCACCACCTCGGTGTCCGAACCGAGCACCCGCGCCTGCGGGTCATCGGCCAGCACCCGGGCCAGGCCGGCGCGCGCCTTGTCGGCGGCGACCCGGCAGACATACTGTTCGGCGCTTTCAGCGGGCGCGCGCTGCTCGACGACCTCCAGGTCCAAGGCCTGGAAGGGGCGTCCGAGTCGGGCCAGCAGCTGGTTGCGTCGGGGGGAGCGGGAAGCAAGGTAGAGCATCGGCACAGCATAACCTGAGGCTGCCACCTGAATCGTCGGCAACCCGTCCCGGAACGTACCCAACCCCGAACGGGCTCACAGCGCGTTCATCGCTACGACACCACCCTCAACGGCACAACAAGGAGTTCTCCATGCGCCTGACCGCCACCCCGCTGCTGCTCGCCCTGTCCCTCGCCCTTGGAACCTCGATGACCGCCCATGCTGCCCCGTCGTCGCCGTCGATCGCCGCTCCGGCCGAAGGCACCCTGCTGAACATCTCGGCCAACGCCGAGGCCACCCGCGTGCCGGACGTGGCCACCCTGTCGGCCGGCGTGGTCACCCAGGCCGCCGATGGCAACAGCGCCATGCGCCAGAACGCCCAGCAGATGGACAAGGTACTGGCCGCGATCAAGGCCGCCGGCATCGCCGAGCGCGACGTGCAGACCAGTGGCGTCAGCCTCAACCCGCAGTACCGCTATGCCGACAACGAAGCGCCGAAGATCACCGGCTACCAGGCCAGCAACACGGTCAGCCTGAAGGTGCGCGACATCGCCAAGCTGGGCAAGGTGCTGGACGCACTGGCTGCGCAGGGCGCCAACCAGATCAATGGCCCCAGCTTCGAGATCGACCAGCCGGAACCGGTCTATGACGAAGCCCGCCTGGCTGCACTGAAGAAGGCCCAGGCCCGCGCCCAGACCTATGCAAAGTCGCTGGGCCTGCAGGTGCGCCGCATCGTCAGCATTTCCGAGAACGCCGGCGGCGGCTACCGCCCGATGCCGATGATGCGGGCCATGTCGGCCGGCGCGGCGATGGACAAGGCCACCCCGGTCGCACCGGGTGAATCGACCGTCTCGGTCAACCTGGACGTGGTGTTCGAACTGGGTCGCTGATCCCGTCCGTCATTGCCGGCAAAGGCGGATCCCGCAGGGGATCCGCCTTTTTTCATGTCCGCAGCCGGCACTGGCTGAAGGCCAGCCCAACGATCGCCCCCCTGCCTCTAGGCAGTGGCCGCCATGTCGCGCTACTGATGGACTGCCAGCCGCGTGCGGCAACCCCGCCACGGGCCCTGGTGCGTTGAGGACTTCGTCACTGGCATGGAGGTGGACCATGGTTCGTACGTATCCCGTTGCATCCCCGCAGTTCGACCCCGCCCGCGTTGCCGCCTGGAGCGCGGCCATCGCCCTGCATCTGCTGGCCTTCCTGCTGCTGCTGATCCCGGCGACCTACCAGGCTGTGCAGGTCCCGCGTGACAAGACTGCGGTCAGGCTGATCGAGAAGATCCCGCCACCGCCCACGCCGCCGGTTCCGATCCCGCCGAAAGAGATCGTCCAGGTGGTGCCCAAACCGCGGACGCAGCCGGTGGTACCGCCGCTGCCCGCACCCACCGCGACCGTAGAGGAAACCCAGGGCATCGCACTGCCGGCCGCCGAACCGGCCCCGCCCCAGCTCGCACCGAGTATCGATACCGCCACACCACTGGCCGGCGCCCAGCTGCAATACCGCAGCGCCCCGCCGCCGGCCTACCCGCTGGCGGCACTGCGCAATCGCGAGCAGGGTACGGTGCTGTTGCGGGTAGAGGTGGACACCCACGGGCAGCCGGCGGTGGTCAGCATCGAGCGCAGCAGTGGCTCGCGCAGCCTGGACCAAGCCGCACGCCAGCAGGTGCTCAGGCACTGGCGCTTCGAGCCGGCCCAGCGTGATGGCGTGGCCGTGCCGGCCATCGGCATGGTGCCGGTGCAGTTCTCGCTGCCGGACTGAAGTGATCGCCGGCCCGGCCATCTGCCGGGCCGGCCCTTCCGTCCGGGCGGGCACGGACGGAACAGGATCAACTGTTATTGATTAAGCAAAAATTCACGACTTCGTCACCCGCCGGAAACCTAGATTGGTCCGTCCCGGAATCTACCGGAGACAGCCCTCAACGCTACGGTTTTCCAGTTAGGAGAGAAGCTGTGAAACACCTGATCCAACGGCCCGCCAGCCGCCGCCGCACCACCCTGGCATCGTCCATCACCCATATCCTTACCGGCGGCACCCTGCTGCTGGTTGGCGCCGTGGCTTCCACCTCCGCTTTCGCGCAGGAGAAGGCCACCAACCTGGACCGCATCACGGTCACCGGTTCGAACATCCCGCGCACCAACACTGAAACACCGTCCCCGGTGCAGGTGGTGACCCGCCAGGAAATCGACCGCACCGGCAAGACCACGGTTGCCGAATATCTGCAGACGCTGACCGCCGACGGTTCCGGTTCCATTCCCAAGACCTTCGGCAACGGCTTCGCCGGTGGTGGCGCCGGCATCTCGCTGCGCGGCCTCGGTGCCGGCTCGACGCTTGTGCTGTTGAATGGCCGCCGCATGGCCACCTACGGCCTGGCCGATGACGGCCAGAAGGTTTTCACCGACCTGAGCACCATCCCGCTCGACGCCGTGGAACGCGTGGAAGTACTTAAGGACGGCGCCTCGGCAATCTACGGTTCCGACGCCATCGCGGGCGTGGTCAACATCATCCTGCGCAGTGATTTCCAGGGCGCGATCCTTCGGGGCTCCTACGGCCTGTCCGGCGACAGCGATGGCGACGCGAAGAAGGCGACCTTGACCGCCGGTACCGGCGATCTGGCCACCGACGGCTGGAACGCTTTCTTCAGCCTGGATGTCGCAAAGACCGATGCCATCAAGATCAGTGATCGCAAGAACCGGAAGTGGATCGGTACCGGCGATACCCGCCCGTGGGGCTACGGCAACAATGCCCAGTTCCTGGGCGGCGCCTTCCTCAGCGGCAAGACCCGCGGTGGTGTTGGTCCGAATGGTTCGGTGTATGACGACCGCAATGTAACCGAAGATAATCCTGCCTTCCTGGTCGCCCTGCCGGGCTGTGCTGGCCTGACCACGATTCCAGGCCAGACCGAGGCTACGGCGCAGGCGCAGGGCTGCCTGTGGGATCCGAACCAGCTGTATCGCGACCTGACCCCGGAAGAGAAGTACGTCAACGTGTTTGGCCGTGCCAGCTTTGCCTTTGGTGAAGGTGGTGAGATCTACACCGAGATCGGCTACTCGAAGAAGGAAACCACTTTCAGCAACACCCCGTCGGGCGTCTCAGGTGGCTGGGGCTATCCGGAAGGCCCGGTCAATGCCAACAGTGGTGACGGCGCTACGGTGCTGGGTCCGAACCATCCTGACAATCCGATTCCCGGCCAGGCCTCTCGCCTGCGTTATTCGGCATGGGATGTCGGTCCGCGCGTGACCAACAACACCAATGAGTTCACCCGCTTCCTGGTCGGCATCAAGGGCAACTGGGGCGACTGGAGCTACGACACCGCGTATCTGCACTCCGGCACCGACCTGGTCAACAAGCGTACCGGCTTCCTCAACTACGACAATGTACGTTGCGCACTGGCCAATCCGAACTGCGCCGGTGGTGTCTGGCGTATCGGTGACAACGCCGGCATGAACTCGCAGGCGCTGTACGACTTCATCTCGCCTGACATCAGTGCCCGAGCCAAGTCCAGCCTGGACATGTTCGACTTCACCGTGTCGCGCAGCCTGATGGACCTGAAGGGTGGCCCGCTGGGCCTGGCACTGGGTACCGAATGGCGCAAGACCAGCAACAGCCTGACCCCGCAGACCTATACCGACCAAGGCCAGATCATCGGTCTGGGCTACTCGGCCTACGACGGCACCCAGAACGTGTACGCCGGCTACGTTGAGCTGTCTGCGCCCGTGCTGGAAACCCTGGAACTGTCCGGTGCGGTTCGCTACGACAAGTACGAGAGCGGTGAAGGCAAGGCGACACCGAAGATCGGCATCAAGTGGACCCCGGCCGACTGGATCGCACTGCGTGGCAGCTACGCCGAAGGCTTCCGTGCACCGAACCCGGCCGAGAACGGAGATGGTGGCCTGGCCGCCTTCTCCAACGCGTCCGATCCGGTACGTTGCCCCGGCGGCAACCCCGCACCAGGTGCGAACGACGACGACTGTGGCGCCCTGCCAGTCGCCATCATCACCCGCCCGAACAAGGACCTGAAGCCGGAAGAATCCAAGAGCTACTCGGTGGGTATCGTCCTGCAGCCCACGGCCACGACTTCGCTGACCATTGATGCCTGGCAGATCAAGCGCACCAACGAAATCGCCCAGGGCAGCACTTCCGAAGCCATTGCCGCCGGCAACGTACTGCGTGACAGCAACCTGCTCAACGGCGTGCCCGGCACGGGCAGCATCCTGGCGGTCAACACGCAGTACATCAATGCTGCATCGACCCGGGTACGGGGTATCGATACCGATATCCGCCAGACCTTCGACATCGGCCCTGGCCAGCTGGAGATGGACCTGCAGTGGAGCCATGTACTCAAGTTCGAGCGCACCGATGCCGACGTGACCGTCGACTACGCAGGTACTCACGGCAACTGCGACGTGACCAACTGCATCGGCACCCCGAAGGACCGCATCAACTTCGGCACCACCTGGAGGCAGGGCCCGTGGAGCGTCAGCGGCGTGGCCAACTACATCTCGAAGATGGACAACAAGGACTTCCGTGGCCCGAATGGATCCTACCTGTTCGCGTATGCGGACGGCACGGACGTCAAGAAGATCTCCTCGTTCACCACCTTCGACCTGTCGGGCCGCTGGAACATCACTGAAGCCTTCGAGCTGAACGCCTCGGTGCAGAACGTGTTCGATCGCATCGCCCCGCTGGATCCGTCCACCTACGGTGGTGTCAACTACAACCCGCTGCACTTCAGTGGTGCCATCGGTCGTTACTTCACCGTCGGTGCCAAGTACACTTTCAAGTAATACAGGCAACACTCTTCAACGCAACTTCGAAGGCCCGGGCAGCTGCCCGGGCCTTCGTCGTTCTGCCCCTTGCAGGCATGTTCACGGGCACAAGGCTACCGTGTGCACGCGGCATCACCGCCGCAGGGGATCTCCATGGCCGCGACATCGCAGCGCTTGGGCCTGCCCGCGTTGACTGCACTGGTGGTCGGCTCGATGGTCGGCGCCGGTATCTTTTCATTGCCACAGAACGTAGCGCGCAGCGCCGGTCCGGCCGCCGCGCTGATTGGCTGGGCGGTGAGCGGCGCGGGCATGCTGATGCTGGCGTTCGTGTTCCAGGCGCTGGCCAACCGCCGACCGGATCTCGATACCGGCATCTACGCATACGCGCGCGAGGGCTTCGGCAATTACATCGGCTTCTCCGCTGCGTGGGGTTACTGGGTTGCCTCGGTGCTCGGCAACGCCAGCTTCTTCGTGCTGATCTTCAGCGGCCTTGGCCACTTCATGCCCGTGTTCGGCGAAGGCAATACCCCGGCCGCCGTGGCCGCATCGTCATTGCTGTTGTGGACGGTGCACCTGTTGGTGCTGCGCGGCCTGCGTACTGCAGCCATCGTCAACGGCCTGGTGACCGTGGCCAAGCTGCTGCCGATCGCGCTGTTCCTGATCCTGGCCACCGGCGCGTTCCGCATGGACGTGTTCCGCGCCGATTTCCTCGGCACGCCTGCACTCGGCGACCTTGGCCAGCAGCTGCGCGGCATGATGCTGGTGACCGTGTGGGTGTTCATCGGCATCGAAGGGGCCAGCATCTATTCGCGGCGCGCGGCACGGCGCGCCGACGTGGGTCGCGCCACGGTGATCGGCTTCCTTGGCGTGTGGCTGCTGCTGGTGCTGGTCAGCCTGTTGTCGATGGGCGTGCTGTCGCAGGCGGAACTGGCCGGACTGCCCAATCCGTCGATGGCCTATGTGCTGCGCGCCATTGTCGGCGAATGGGGCGCGACGGTGATCATCATCGGTTCGATCATCTCCGTTCTCGGTGCATTGTTGGCCTGGGTGCTGCTGTGCGCCGAAGTGCTCTATGCCGCTGCAGGTGACGGCACCATGCCCGCCTTCCTGGGCCGTGAGAACGCGCGCGGCGTGCCGGCCAATGCACTGTGGTGGAGCAACGGCCTGATCCAGTTGTTCCTGCTGCTGGTGCTGGTCAGTTCCGGCAGCTACACCGGGCTGGTGCTGCTGGCCGCATCGATGAGCCTGGTGCCCTACTTCCTGTCCACGGCATTCGGCATGCAGCTGGCCTGGCGCGGGCAGGCCTATGCCGGTGAGCCGGGTGTGCGCTGGCGTGATTTTGGGGTGGCAGTGCTGGCCAGTGCGTATGCGCTGTGGCTGGTGTATGCCGGTGGCCTGGACAACCTGCTGCTGTCGGTATTGCTGTACGTGCCCGGCGTGGTGTTGTTCGCACTGACCCGGCGCCAACGCGGCGAGCGGGTATTCACGCGTTGGGAATGGGTGCTGTTCGGTGCGATCCTGATCGTGGCGATCGCCACGCTGGTGGCGTTCTGGCGAGGAGCGCTGGCACTGTAGAGCCGAGCCCACGCTCGGCTTCGCACAGGCAGCCGAGCACGGCTCGGCTCCACAACAACAGTCGAGCAAGCTCGACTCCACAAAGACGCAAAAAAAAACCTGCATCTCGCGATGCAGGTTTCTCAAGGTGGCGCCCGAAGTTGGACTCGAACCAACGACCCCCTGATTAACAGTCAAGTGCTCTAACCGGCTGAGCTATTCGGGCAGACGACTAGTATAACCACTCTTCACGCGCGATGGTAGGGGTGATTGGCGATCATTGCGGCAGCCCGATACAGCTGCTCGGCCACCACCAGGCGTACCAGCATGTGTGGCAGCGTCAGCGGTCCGATCGACCACTTCTCGTCGGCCAGCGCGGATACTTCCGGCGAATGCCCTTCCGGACCACCGATCAGGAACGCCAGGTCCCTGCCCTGCCCGCGCCAGTGTTCCAGGCGCTGTGCCAGCTGTTCGGAACTGAGCTGGCGACCCGGCACATCCAGCGCCACCACATAGGCATTCTTCGGCAGCGCAGCGATCACCCGCTTGCCTTCATCTTCAGTGGCGCGGCGCGGATCACGGCCTTTGCCGCGCAGGCCGGGCTCGATTTCCACCAGCTCGAACGGCAGCCAGTGCGACAGCCGCTTCTGGTACTCGGCGAAGCCCTGCGCCACCCAGCTGGGGGCGCGTTCACCGGTGGCGATCAGGCGGGCTTTCATCAATGGTCCTCCAAAACGTCGACGGCGCCATCGGCGCCGTCGAAGGGATGCATAAACGCGTGGCTCAAGCCACTTCGTCGTCGCTGGACGGCGGCTGGTCGCCGACGGTCCACAGGCGCTCGAGGGCGTAGAACTCACGCACGCGCGGCAGCATCACATGGACGATCACGTCGCCCAGATCGACCAGCACCCACTCGGCTTCACGCTCGCCTTCCACGCCCAGCGGCATCACGTCGATGTTCTTGGCGAAGCGCACCACTTCATCGGCAATCGACTTGACGTGGCGGGTCGAGGTGCCCGAAACGACAATCATGTAGTCGGCAACGCTGGACCGGCCGCGCACGTCGATCTCGACCAGGTCCTTGGCCTTCAGGTCTTCGGTGGCTTGGCGGACGCTGGCCAGCAGTTCCGGCACGGACGGCGGCGGGCTGGGCAGATCGACCTTGATGGTCTGGGGCTGGGTCTGGTTGCTCAAAGTGGATCGACTCGATAAACGTGGGGGCGATTATACGGGGATGGCGCCGCTACGCCATTCACGCTGTGGCCGGGCGGTACAGCCCGTGTGCAGCCACATAGTCCGCCACGCCGGGTGGCAGCAGGGCGCGCCAGGGGCCGCCGCCGGCGATCTGCGAACGCACGGCGCTGGCCGATTCCTCGCGCAGCGGGTGGTGCAGGCGCAGGATGCGCCCGGCCGGGCTGGCGAACAGGGCCTGCTCGGTGTCGGCCCAGCGCCCTTCCAGCGCCCGGCCCAGCTCGCCATCCACCGCAGCCTGCAACGGGCTGCCCGGGCGCTCTGCCACCACGAAATGAGCCAGCCCGAACAACGCCTCCCACTCGTGCCAGCGGGACAGGCCAAGCAGGCTGTCGGCGCCGACCAGCCAAGCCAGCGGCCGGCTCGGACCCAGCTCGCCACGCAGCTCGCGCAGGGTGTCCACGGTGTAGGACGGCCGACCGGGGAAACGCGCTGCACGGTCCAGTTCGCGGCGGTCCAGCAGCAGACCCGGTTCGTCACCGATGGCCAGCGACAGCATGGTGCAGCGCTGCTCGGCCGTGGCGCCGGGCACGGCCCGGTGCGGCGGATCGGCGGCCGGCAGCATGCGCACGGCAACCTGCAGTTCGTCGCGGGCAGCCCGCGCGATCGCCAGGTGCCCGAGGTGCACCGGATCAAAGGTGCCCCCGTAATAGATCCGCAGGCTCATTGCTCAGGCCCGCGCCAGCAGGCGCACGGCACGCGGTTCGGCCACGGCCACCAGCAGGCGCTCCAGCGCCAGCCAGGCATCACCGTCGGCGCGCCCCTTGGCGATGCGGTCGACCAGCCCGGCTTCGGCCACGAAGCGCTCCCAGCGCTTGCTTTCCGGATGCCGCTGCAGCGCGCGCTTGTACGGCGCCTGCCGCGATTCCCAGATGCCGCGCGATTTCATTTCGGCGGCCAGGTTGCCGCCACGGCCCTGCACCCGGGCCAGGCCAGCACCGGCCAGCAGTTCGCGGATCACCATCGGCATCAGCGCAGCCACCGCCTCACCCTCGCCGCGCAGGCCGGCCAGCATGCGCAGCACCGCCGGCGGTTGCCCGGAGAACGTCGCCTCCACCAGCCGGAACACGTCATAGCGCGCGGCGTCGGCCACCAGCGATTCCATCCGTTCCACGTTCAGCGGCTGGCCGTCGGCCAACAGCGCCAGCTTGTCGATTTCCTGGGCGGCAGCCAGCAGATTGCCTTCCACCCGCTCGGCCAGGCGCTGCACGGCGGCCGGGTCCGCGCGCAGGCCCTTGCCACGCAGGCGGCGCTCGATCCAGTCCGGCAATTCGTGCGGCTTGATCGCCCAGGCCACCGACAGCACGCCGATGCGGTTGACCGCCTCGGCCCACTTGCCATGGTGGGCCTTGCTCCATTCGTTGGCGGTAATCATCAGCACCACGTCCGGCGCCGGATTGGCGCAGAACTCGCTGATCACCTCGGCCCCGTCCTTGCCCGGCTTGCCGCTGGGCAGGCGCACCTCGACCAGGCGGCGGGCGCTGAACAGGCTGGGCGCGTTGAAGCTGGCATCGAGCTGGTTCCAGTCGAAATCACGGCCATCGGCATCGAACACTTCCCGCTCGCCGATGCCGGCGGCGCGCGCGCGCGCGCGGATGGCGTCGGCCGCCTCAAGCACGCGCAGGGTTTCCGGGCCGGCAATCAGGTAGACCGGCGCCAGCGCGGTATCAGCGCCCTGGCTGGCCAGCTGCTCCGGACGCAGTTCCATCGTCGCGACTCAGCGCTTGGCTGCGGGAACCGGCTCGGCCGGCTCCACGCCTTCAACCGGCTTGTCCTTCGGCGCCGACAGGCTGCCGCCCTTCTCGATCTCGGCACGCACCACGCTGTCGATGCGGCGGATGATCGAGGCGGACATTTCCCGGCGCAGTTCATTGGCCAGGATTTCACGTTCGGTGGTGGTACCGGTGGCGTCGGTCGGCGGTGACACGTAGTCGCGCGACAGCTCGATCACCTGCTGTGGCACCAGCTCGCTGCCGTCTTCGCGACGGAAGATGAAGATCACCGCGTAGCGCAGGCTGTATTCCTGCGCACGGCCCTGCGAGTCGATGGCGATCGGCAGGTCGCCCCAGCGTTCGGACAGCACCTGCAGCTGGGTACTGGGTTCCTTGCTGTCCTCATCGGCCAGCCTGGCGCCGGACGCCAGCAGGCTGCGGTTGAGCAGCTTGACCAGTTCGCTGTACGGCGCAGTGGAAACCACCTTCACCGGTGCCGTGTCGGTCGGCAGCATCAGCTTGTTGCGCAGATGGAAACCGCAGCCGGCAAGGCCGAGGACAAGAACGAGGGCAAGCAGGATTCGGGTCATGGAGACAGTCTGGCGGAGCCGGGCGATCACGGCAACACACAGCGTGCCCGAAGCCGCGTGAATGCAGGGCCATCAAACGCCTGGCCCTGCACCGGAATGGCACCGGCCACCACACGGGTGGCCGGTGCGGGGTACATCAGGCGGCGACGATGTTCACGATCTTGCCGGGCACGATGATGATCTTGCGCACCGTCAGGCCTTCCATGAACTTGGCCGCGTTGGGCTCGGCCAGGGCCAGTGCCTCGACCTGCTCGCGCGCGGCGTCGGCCGCCACGTCGATGGTGCCACGCAGCTTGCCGTTGACCTGCACGGCCAGGGTCAGCGCGTCGCGCACCAGCGCGCCGGCATCGGCCTGCGGGAACGGCTGGTCTTCCAGCAGGGTCTCGCCGTGGCCCAGCACCTGCCACAGGGCATGGCTGGCATGCGGGGTGATCGGGTTGAGCAGCAGCACGACGGCCTGCAGCGCTTCCTGGCGCACCGCACGCCCCTGCGCACTGCCGTCCTCGAACTTGGCCAGCGCGTTCATCAGTTCCATCACCGCGGCAATGGCGGTGTTGAAGCTGTGGCGGCGGCCATAGTCGTCACCGACCTTGCCGATGGTCTCGTGGGTCTTGCGGCGCAGTGCCTTCTGGTTGGCATCCAGTGCTGCAACATCCAGTGCCGGAGCGGCACCGTCGGCAGCATGCTTCTGCACCTGGGCCCACAGGCGGCGCAGGAAGCGGGCCATGCCATCCACGCCGGCTTCGTTCCACTCCAGCGACTGTTCCGGCGGCGCGGCGAACATCGAGAACAGGCGCACGGTGTCAGCGCCGTACTTGTCGACCATCGCCTGCGGGTCCACGCCGTTGTTCTTCGACTTGGACATCTTCTCGGTGCCGCCGACCACCACCGGCTGGCCGTCGGCGATCAGGGTGGCGCCGGTGATGCGGCCGCGCTCGTCACGCTGCACGTCCACATCGGCCGGGTTGATCCAGTCCTTCGAGCCGTCCGGGTTCGGGCGGTAGTAGGTCTCGGCAATCACCATGCCCTGGCACAGCAGGTTGCGCGCGGGCTCGTTGCTGTCCACCATCCGCGCGTCGCGCAGCAGCTTGTGGTAGAAGCGGAAATACATCAGGTGCAGGATCGCGTGCTCGATGCCACCGATGTACTGGTCGACCGGCAGCCAGTAGTTGCCGCGCTTGTCGACCGCGTCACGGGCACCCGGCGAGGTGTAGCGGGCGTAGTACCAGCTCGACTCCATGAAGGTGTCGAAGGTATCGGTCTCGCGCTCGGCCGCACCGCCGCAGTCCGGGCAGGTGGTCTTGCGCCATTCCGGATCGGTCTTGATCGGCGAACCGGTACCCGAGAACGCCACGTCCTCCGGCAGCACCACCGGCAGCTGTTCTTCCGGCACCGGCACCGCACCGCACTTGGCGCAGTAGATCACCGGAATCGGGCAGCCCCAGTAGCGCTGGCGGCTCACGCCCCAGTCGCGCAGGCGGTAGTTGACGCGGCGCTGGCCCTGGGCCTTGCGCTCGAATCGTTCGGCCAGGGCTTCGAAGGCGCCCTGGAAATCCAGGCCATCGAACTCGGCCGAGTTGACCAGCTCGAAGGCACGGCTCTTGTCGCTGTACCAGTCCTGCCAGCGGCTGCCATCCCAGGTGCGCTCTTCTTCGGTGCGCGCATCCTTCAGCGCGATCACCTGCTTGATCGGCAGGCCATACTTGTTGGCCACTTCGTTGTCGCGCTGGTCATGCCCCGGCACGGCCATCACCGCACCGGTGCCGTAGCCCATCAGCACGAAGTTGGCGACCCACACCGGTACCGGCTCGCCGGTGACCGGATGCAGCGCACGCAGGCCGGTGTCCATGCCGCGCTTTTCCTGGGTTTCCAGCTCGGCCTCGGACACACCGCCCTGCTTCAGGTCGGCCAGCATCGCGGCCAGTTCCGGGTTGTTCTTCGCCGCATGCAGCGCCAGCGGATGTTCGGCGGCGATCGACACGAAGGTCACGCCCATCACCGTGTCCGGGCGGGTGGTGAACACGCGCAGCGGATCCAGCATGCCGCCGTCTACATCACGCACGTCGAACTGGATTTCCAGGCCCTCGGAACGGCCGATCCAGTTGCGCTGCATGGTCTTGACCGATTCCGGCCAGCCGTCCAGCTCGTCCAGGCCGTCCAGCAGTTCCTGGGCGTAATCGGTGATGCGCAGGAACCACTGCGGGATCTCGCGCTTCTCGACCAGGGCGCCGGAGCGCCAGCCGCGGCCATCGATGACCTGCTCGTTGGCCAGCACGGTCTGGTCGACCGGATCCCAGTTCACCACCGCGTTGCGGCGGTAGGCCAGGCCCTTGCGCATCAGGCGGGTGAACATGCGCTGCTCGTGGACGTAATAGTCCGGGCGGCAGGTGGCGAACTCGCGCGACCAGTCGATGGCATAGCCCAGCGACTTCAGCTGGCTGCGCATGTGGTCGATGTTCTTGTAGGTCCACGCCGCCGGCGCGGTCTTGTTCTTGATCGCGGCGTTTTCCGCCGGCAAGCCGAACGCGTCCCAGCCCATCGGCTGCAGCACGTTATGACCCGTCATGCGCTTGTAGCGGCTGATCACGTCGCCAATCGTGTAATTGCGCACATGGCCCATGTGCAGCGCACCGGACGGGTACGGAAGCATCGACAGGCAGTAGTACTTCGGCTTGTCCGAAGTCTCGTCGACTTCGAAGGCACGGGTGGCGTCCCAGTACTGCTGGGCGGCGGATTCAACCTGCTGCGGGTCGTAGGCGTTGGTTTCAGCGCTGGTCATGGAACACGCGGTTGCGGCGGCAAAGCGGTACAGCGTACCGCAGTGCGGCAAACGTCTCCAATCCTGCCTGCCGGATGCCGGCGCCGCGGGCGTCCGGCGGCGGTCTCAGCGCGGTCGCGACAGTGGCAGCGCCAAGGCCAGCCAGACCGCCCAGCAGGCGAACGCAAGCCGTTGTGCCAGCGGCGCCGGCAGCACGCCCTGCAGGGCAAACGCCGCCAGCGCGGCCAGCACGCCACAGGCGAGCGCCACGGCGCCCAGCGCGCGCCCATGCGCCTGGCGCACCTGCGACGTGCCCAGCAACAAGGTCCCGGCGACAAATCCCAGCACCCAGATCATCCAGGCGCTGGCATGCAGCTGGCTGGCCGGCCCGTGCAGGTCGTCCACATCCAGCGGCAGCAACCCCATCGCGGCGAACGCCAACCCGGCCAGCAGCAGCATCTGGCTGCCCACCCGCGGCGCCCAGCCGGCGGTTGCCGGCAGCCTGCGGCGCAGGCACTCGGCCACAACCACCGCAAGCAGCCCCGGCAGCACGAAGCCCAGCAGATTGAAGGCCAGCGCATGCGGCACCCCCTGTGCCCCCAGCAGCGCTACCGGGTGGCGGGCCTGCGCGTAGCCGTCCAGGCCGGCACCGAAACCGAGCACCGCCAGCACGAACAGCAGCGCGGCGACCAGGCCGGACAGGCCGGACAGGCGCAGCAACGGGGACAGGGACGACATGCAGGCTCCGGAAAGAACGGCGACAGGAAGCCTGCATTGTCAGGCATTTACTACAACCCGGGTTGAGACCGGCATCGATCGTCACCATAGAATCGGTCTCCAGACGCCAAACGATGCTTCCCCCCATGACCGAGACGACCTACGTATTCGACGCCACCACTGCGACCTTCGAGGCCGAAGTCCTGCAGAAGTCGCTGCAGACGCCGGTGCTGGTCGACTTCTGGGCCACCTGGTGCGGGCCGTGCAAGACCCTGGGGCCGATGCTGGAAAAGCTGGCTGCCGAGTACAACGGCGCCTTCGAACTGGCCAAGGTCGACGTCGACAAGGAACAGCAGATCGCCGCCGCCTTCCAGATCCGCTCGGTGCCGACCGTGTTCCTGGTCAAGGGCGGCCAGCTGGTGGACGGCTTCCCAGGGGCCATCCCGGAAGGCCAACTGCGTGAGTTCCTGGCCCAGCACGGCATCGTGCCGGCCGACATCGGCGACGCCGTCGCCGAAGATGAAGCCCCGCTGGACCCGCAGGCGCAGGTAGACGTACTGCGCGCGCAGATCGCCGCCGAGCCGGACAAGGACGAGCTGAAACTCGACCTGGCGCTGGCCCTGCTGCAGATCGGTGGCGTCGATGAAGCCAGCCTGCTGATTGACGGCCTGCCCGCCAACCTGTCCACCGACGACCGGGCTGTGCGTGCACGCGCCCGGCTGGCCTTCGCCTCGGCCCTGAAGGACGCCCCGGCCGCTGAAGTGCTGGACGCCCGCATCGCCACCGATGGCAAGGACCTCAAGGCACGCCACCTGCGCGGCGTACAGCTGCTGCTCGGTGGCCACGACGAAGCCGCGCTGGCCCAGTTCCTGGAAATGCTGCGGATCGACCGCACGTTCGAGGACGGACTGCCGCGCAAGGCCCTGATCGACGCCTTCAATGTGATCTCCGACGAGGACCTGGTCGGCCAGTACCGCCGCCGGATGGCCTCCCTGCTGTTCTGAACGGAAACCCACTTCGTTCAGAATCCCTGCACTGAACGCGGGCAATAATGCGCGGGATGGCGGCCGTACGGCCGCCACGATCCGTTCGGGGGGATGAGGTCGGGGCCATGGGGTCTTGCAGCTGCGCCCCCGCATTGCCGGGATTGCAAACTGTGACCTTCGTCCGCTCGCTGTCGTTCGCCATGCGCTTCCAGGGCGCGCTGCTCTGCGCTCTTCTCTTCCTGCCGGCCATCGCCGCCGCCCAGGACTGGAACTACCGGGTCCGTCCCGGCGATACCCTGTGGGATCTGGGAGGCCTGTACCTCAAGCCCTCGGTGCGCTGGCAGCAGCTGCAACAGCACAACCGCATCGACAACCCCTACCAGCTGCCGCCGGGCCAGCTGCTGCGCTTCCCGATCAGCTGGCTGCGCATCGAACCGGCACCTGCCCGCGTGCTGTCGGTGCGCGGCAAGGTCGAATTGTCCGGCGCCGATGGCAGCGCCACGCGCGCGATACTCGCCGGGGAACAACTTCGCATCGGTGACACCGTGCAGACCGAAGGCGACTCCAGCGTCACGCTTGAATTCGCCGACGCCTCGCGCCTGCAGCTGCGCGAGTATTCCCGGCTGCGCCTGGACCAGCTCAGCCGCTACGGCCACACCGGCATGGTCGATACCCGCCTGCGCCTGCAGCAGGGCCGCGCGAGCAACCGGGTGACACCTGCCCGTGGCCCGGCCTCGCGCTACATCATCGATGCACCTACGGCGACCAGCAGCGTGCGCGGTACCGTATTCCGGGTCAGCGCCGGTGACACCGGCCACGTCGCTGCCACCGAGGTACTGCAGGGCAAGGTGCAGGTCGGCAACACCCACGGCAAACGCCTGGTCCAGCCTGGACAGGCCAGCCGCAGCATCAGCGCCGATGCCGCACCGGACGCTGTCTCCGCCCTTCTTCCCGCGCCGCAGCTGCGCAGCGACGATGTGCGCCTGGCGCCCCTGCCGACCCTGCTCGCCTGGGACCCCGTCGACGGCGCCGCGCGCTACCGTGTGGAAGTGGTGCAGGCAGCGACGCCGGAAATCCTGCTGTTTGCCGCCACCACTGCCGACACCCGGCTGGCGATCGGTGACCTGCCCCCCGGCCAGTTGCGCATCCTGTTGCGCGCCGTGGATGCGCAGGGCGTGGAAGGCCTCGACGCCAGCGCCGATTTCGAACTCAGCGACCAGCCCCCGCCGCCGCTCACCGTGACCCCCCTGCATGGGCAGACCGTCAACAGCGACCGCCCGCGCTTCCGTTGGAGCCAGGCGCCGGGCGCGCGCAGCAGCGTGCTGCAGATCGCCGCCGAGCCGAGCTTCGTGCAGCCGCTGCAGGAACAGAGCACCCAAGGCACCGACCTGCGCCTGGCGCAGCCGCTGCCGCCCGGCGAGTACTTCTGGCGGGTGGCGTCGCGCGATGGCAACGGCCACCAGGGCCGTTACGGCCAGGCCCTGCCCCTGCAACTGAGCAATGAACCGGTCGACCCTGCCCTGCAGCCGCCTGAAGCCGCGCATGGCGAGCTGACCCTGCGCTGGCAGGCCGGCAGCGAAGGCCAGCAGTACCGGGTGCAGGTGGACCGTCGTGGCGACTTCAGGACGCCCCTGGTCGACCAGACCGTGAGCGAGCCGCAGGTCAGCTTCAAGCGGCCGTGGAGCGGCACCCTGCATGTGCGTGTGCAGTACATCGACGACGACGGTCATGCGGGCGAGTACTCACCGGCCCAGCAGATCAAGCTGCCCTGCCGCCTGTGCTACGGCGCCGGTGGTGGCGCCCTGCTGCTGTTGCTGTTGTTATGAGGCGCTCGCCGCTGCCGTGGTCGAAGCGGATCCTGCTGGCACTGCTGGCCGGCGTACTGACGGTGATCGCCAGCCAGGGCCAGTGGCTGTGGCGGCAGGACGAAGCCGCCTATGACGCCATGGTCGGCAACTGGGACTACCGCCCCGACCCCAGCGTGCTGATCGTGGCCATCGACGAGGGCAGCCTGCAGCGCATCGGCCAATGGCCCTGGCCCCGCTCGATCCATGCCCGCCTGCTGGACCGGCTGACCGACGCCGGTGCCGAGCGCGTCGCACTGGACCTGATGCTGTCTGAACCTGATCGACGCGACAGCCGCCAGGACGATGAACTGGCCGCAGCGATCCGCCGCAATGGCCGGGTGGTGCTGCCGGTACTCGCGGCGCCGGCCGCCGGCGACCGCATGGCCGAGGAAATGCTGCCGATTCCGCAGATCGCGGCCAGTGCCGCGGCGATCGGCCATACCGACGTGGAAGTGGATGGCGATGGCGTCGCGCGCGGTGTGTATCTGCATGCGGGCATCGGCCAGGCTCACTGGCCGGCACTGGGCCTGGCGCTGGCCGCCCTGCCGCCGGGCGCGGTGCACGGCCTGCCCGACCCTGATCCGGAGATCGGTTCGCCCTACCAATGGCGGCGCAACGACTACGTGCGCGTGCGCTATGCCGGGCCGCCCGAGCGCCTGCCACAGGTGTCCTATGCCGACGTGCTGGATGGTCACGTGGACATGGCGATGCTGCATGGTCGCCGCATCGTGGTAGGCATGACCGCCAGCGGCATCGCACCGCGGCTGCTGACCCCGACCACCCGCGAGTTCTGGATGAGCGGCAGTGAGTACCAGGCCAACATCGCGTCGATGCTGCTGCAGCACAAGCAGATCGATCTGCTGCCCCGCCTCTGGCAGCACGCCATCAGCGGCGTGCTGGTGGCGCTGTGCGTGATCCTGCTCGGCCTGCGCCTGCCATGGCTTGCTGCGCTGTGCTCGCTGCCGCTTCCACCGCTGCTGAGCTGGTTGCTGTTGCGCGCCGGTGACCTGTGGTGGGCACCGGCCAGCGCAATGCTGGGCATCCTGCTGGTGCTGCTGGCCTGGGCGATCTGGCGAGTCTCGGCCTGGCACCGCCTGGCCAATCGCGATGCGCTGACCGGTCTCGGCAATCGCCTGCGTTTCGAGCAGTCGCTGCAACAGGAATGCGATGCCGCGCGACGCAGTGGCAAATCCCTGAGCCTCGCGCTGATCGACGTTGACCATTTCAAGCGCCACAACGACCGCCACGGGCATCAGGTCGGTGACCGCGTGCTGCGCGATGTCGCGCGCCTGATCGGTGCACATGCGCGACGTCCACGCGACATGGCCGCGCGCTACGGTGGCGATGAGTTCGCACTGGTGCTGCCGGATACCCCGGCCGAAGGCGCACGCCAGGTCATCGAGGACCTGATCGCCTGCGTGCGTGCACTGCCGGCGCCCGGTGACGGCGGCGAAGCAGGCGTCACCCTCACCATCGGCGTGTTCACCCGCGTACCCGACGGCACGCTGCAACCGCACCATTTCGTCGAAGGCGCCGACACCGCGTTGTACCAGGCCAAGGCCAACGGCCGCGACGGGTATGTGATCGACGGCGAGGCATGACCCTCGCCGCCCGGGGTGCAACATACGCATGCGAATGGTTAGACTGGGCGCCTCGCCCTGCGCTCCCGGATCCGCATGAACGCCCGCCTGTTCCGCTTTGGCATCAATCTCTGGCCGCCGTTCCTGTTCACCGGCGTCCACGTCACCCGCATCACGCCGGACTACCGGCAGATCGATGTCGAACTGCGCCTGCGACCATGGAACCGCAACTACGTCGGTACCCACTTCGGTGGCAGCCTGTTCGCGATGACCGATCCGTTCTGGATGCTCGGCCTGCTGCACATCCTCGGCCGCGACTACTACGTGTGGGACCGCGCCGGCGCCATCGACTTCCTCAAGCCGGGCCGTGGCATCGTGAGGACGTCGTTCCGCATCGACGACGTGCTGCTGGACCAACTGCGCGCCGAAGCGGCCAGTGGCGAGAAGGTGCTGCACTGGTTCAGCAACGACGTGATCGATGAGAGTGGCGAGGTGGTCGCCCAGGTGCGCAAGCAGGTCTACCTGCGGTTGAAGCCACACGCACGCTGATCATCGCTGGGGCGCTATCCTCTGGCCTCTGCCATGGAGGCCCCGATGCGCCCGTACACCCTTGCTGCACTGCTGAGCACCCTGCCGTGCGCGGCCCATGCGCTGGACCTGCCGCCGGTGCAGTACCCGACGCTGCCGGCACAGGCTGCCACTGCCGCCGGCTTCGTGCCCAACGGCTGGACGCTTGAATCCAGCATCGAAGGCGATCTCGACCAGGATGGCCGCGCTGATCTGGTCCTGGTACTGCGCCAGCAGGACCCGCGCAACGTCATCGAACACGATGGCTTCGGCCCGTCCCCGCATGACAGCAACCCGCGCATTCTCGCCGTGGCGTGGTCACGGCCAACCGGCTATGTGCTGGCGGTGCAGGACCATCAGCTGATTCCGCGCCCGGAGAACCCGGTGATGAGCGATCCGCTTGAAGAAGGGGGTGTCAGCATCCAGCGTGGCACGTTGAAGGTCGCGCTGTTTTCATTCGCCAGCGCCGGAAGCTGGTCGATGGGTACCACCGCCTTCACTTTCCGCTGGCAGGACGGCGCGTTCGCGCTGATCGGCTACGACCAGGATTCGGTGATGCGCAATTCCGGAAAGACCGAATCGCTGAGCGTGAACTTCTCCACGCGCAAGGTAAGGCGCGTCGAAGGCAGCATCGAGAACGACAAGGACAGCGTGCGCTGGCAGCCACTGCGCGGCACCCGTCGCTGGACGCTGCAGACGGTCGGCGATGGCTGGGCATTCGATCCGCAGGCCGGCACCGACTGAGCCACGGCTCAGTCGCGGGCAGCGGCGGTTGCGCCGGCGCCGGCCACCAACGGTACGGACAACCACGGGCTCTCAGCGTTGCCACGCGGCGGCGAACGACGCGGCACCTGCAGATGGTGGCCATCGGCGGACAGCTGCGGCGACCGCGCCGGCGAGCGGAACTGCGCCGGCAGCCGCTGCAGGGCGTGCACCGGATCATCCGTCTGCTGCCGCAGCCAACGCTGCGCCCCCAGCAGCCGCACCATCGCCGCAGCATCCTGTGGCCGTGACGAATAGGCAGGATAGATCGGCGCGGCGATATCGGTCAGCACGCAGCCCATGACGTTCGACAGGCAACCGAAGTCATGCTGCGGTGGCGCCGGCACTGGCAACGGGCGATCCACTTCCAGTGCCGCTGTGGCTGCCGCGCCACAGGCCCAGCCGAGATTGCCGGCCGCGCGGGCCAGGGTGCTGCTGCGATCCAGCACCAGCACGCCGCCGAACTCCCGCGCCGATGTCTCGATCGCCGCCCGGCTCATCGCGTACTCGCCCTGCATTGCCCGGCACAGGCTTTGCTCTTCGGCCCGCAGCGGCTGCAGCGCCTGTTCGCATTCCCTTGGCAACGGATGGTCGGCAGGCAGTTCAACCAGCATGTCGGCCAGCAGCTGGGCATTGGCCTGCACCAGGCTGGCACCGATGATGCTCTCGACCAGATAACTGCTGCCGGGCACCAGCCGCCGGCCCAGCTGCAGGCCACGGCAAGCACCTCGCAGAGCACCGTCGATATCGCCCTGCACGTACGCCAGCGCGCGTGCGCTGGTGGCGTCCATCACCACGCCATAGGCCGGCATCGGGACCAGAATGCCCTCGCCCTTCGGCGGGAACGGCGACATGAAGTAGTCCGCTTCGGCCAGCTGATCCAGCCGCGCATGCAACTGCTGGTGGCCGGCGTGGGCCTCCACGAAGCGTTGCGGGTCCGCGCGGACCTGGACGAGACAGCCGCTGGCGGCCGGCCCGCAACTGGCACCGGGCCGCGAGTGCAGCTCGGCATGGTTGGCCACCAGGTGTGTCCGGCCGCCGCCTCCACCGTGTGGGTCGGCCTCCCAGCGCCGTACATCCTCGGCCAGCGCCTGCTCGCGCTGCTGGGCATCCAGGTCGTCGAATGGCAGCGTCCACAACAAGGCATAACCGTTGTGCCCGGTCGCCGGCAGGCGTGCTTCCAGTCGCTGCTGCGCCTGCAGCCGCGATTCGGGTACCGGCCACATGCGCGAGGCGCACCACACCACGATGGCCAGCACCAGCAGGCCTGCCAGGGTCCAGCCCAGTCCGCGCAGAATCTTCAACACAGCTTCCCTTCCATGTGCCGTTGCCGCAGTCGATTTCCCAGCGTAATCCACCTGCAGTGACCGCTACAATGCGCGCATGTCGCTCGAAGCCCCCGCCCTGGTCCCCCGCCCCTCCCTGCAGCGCCTGTTCCTGACCGGCCTGCTCACCCTGCTGCCGATCTGGCTGACCTGGGTCGTGGTCAAGTTCGTGTTCGTGCTGCTGTCGGGTATTTCCAGCCCGCTGGTGGTGCCGCTGTCCGAACAGATCGCAACCAGCTTCCCGCACTATCTGGGCTGGGTCCGCGCCGAGTGGATCCAGGACACCATCGCCCTGCTGGCCACCCTGCTGGTGATCCTGGCGGTGGGCGTGGCCAGTCGCCGCGTGCTTGGCCAGCGCCTGCTGCGCTGGGTCGGCGCGGTCATCAAGCGCATCCCCCTAGCCAGCATCATCTACGACAGTGCCAAGAAGCTGCTGGACATGCTGCAGACCGAGCCGGGCAGCACCCAGCGCGTGGTGCTGATCGACTTCCCGCACCGCGACATGAAATCGGTCGGCCTGGTCACCCGCGTGATCAAGGAACACGGCACCGACCGTGAGCTGGCTGCGGTGTACGTGCCCACCACGCCGAACCCGACCTCGGGCTACCTGGAAATCGTGCCGGTGGAACTGCTGACCCCGACCGACTGGACCGTCGACCAGGCCATGAGCTTCATCATTTCCGGCGGTGCCGTGGCGCCGTCCAGCGTGCCGTTCACCCGCGCCGGTGAACGCACCGGCGAACGCACCGAATGACCCCGGCGCCGATCGAGCGCCCGCTGCAGGACCGCGCGGTCCTGTTGTTCATCGTGCTGGCCGCGTTCTTCTGCGGCAATGCGGTGCTGGCCGAGCTGATCGGGGTGAAGATCTTCGCGCTGGAAGACACCCTCGGCATCGCTCCGCTGAACTGGAACCTGTTCGGCCAGACCGGCTCGCTCAGCTTCACCGCCGGCACCCTGCTGTGGCCGGTGGTGTTCATCATGACCGACACCATCAACGAGTTCTTCGGCAAGCGCGGCGTGCGCTTCATCTCGTGGCTGGCGGTGGTGCTGATCGGCTACGGCTTCCTGTTCGCCTTCGCCGCCATTTCACTGGCGCCGGCCAGCTGGTGGGTCACGTCGATGGATGGCCACGGCGTGCCCGATTACCAGGCCGCGTTCGCAGCCGTGTTCGGCCAGGGCATGTGGACCATCGCCGGTTCGCTGGTGGCCTTCCTGCTCGGCCAGCTGATCGACGTGGCCGTGTTCCATCGCATCCGCCGGGCGACCGGTGAGCGCCATGTGTGGCTGCGTGCGACCGGATCGACCGCGATCTCGCAGGTGGTGGACAGCTTCGTGGTGATCTGGATCGCCTTCGTGCTGGGCCCGCAACACTGGCCGACCTCGCTGTTCCTGGCGGTCAGCAGCGTCAACTACATCTACAAGATGGGCTTTGCGATCGCACTGATTCCGTTGCTGTACCTGATGCGGCGTGCCATCACCCGCTATCTGGGGGCCGAGCGGGCCGCATCGTTGCGGGCTGCCGCTGCGGCTGACTGAAGCCCCAGCAGCGGAAAGCTGACTGCGCCCTCACGCTGGCCGTACGCGGCCGGATCGTGCAAGCTCCACGGTCTGTGTTCCACGGAAGCTCCTGATGCCGCATCCCACCCGCGCCCTGGCCGTCGCCATCGCCGCGTTGTTCCTGTTCAGCGCCGTGCCGTCGGCCGAAGCAGCGAAGAAGAAGGCCAGCCGCCCTGCCGCCGCGCAGACCCGCCAGGCCGCCAAGCCCAAGGCCCGGCCCGCCCGCGCCACCGCGCCGGCCCGTGGCAGTTCGGCGCGCCGCGCCGCGCCGCGTCCGGTCGCAGCGGCCCGGGCCGTGCCCAAGCAGGTGCAGCTGGAGCGCCTGTACGACGAATACTGGGATGCCTCGATGCGGTTGAATCCGCTGCAGGCAACCTTCCAGGGCGAGGCCCGCTACAACGACCAGCTGCCCAACATCCTGTCCGCCGCATGGCGCCAGCAATCGCACGACTTCACCACCGAGTGGCTGGGCAAGGTCGAGAAACTCGGCAGCGACGGCCTGCAGGGCCAGGACCTGCTCAGCTACGAGATCTTCGTGCGCGACGCGCGCGCATCGCTGGCCGCCGAGCGCTATCCAAGCTGGATGATGCCGATCAGCCAGTACTACAACGTCGGCAGCATCATGGCGATCCTCGGCGCGGGAGCCGGCGCACAGCCGTTCAACACCGTGCAGGACTACGACACCTGGTCGCGCCGCTCGCTGGGCATTCCCGAGCTGTTCGACCAGGCCATCGACAACATGCGCCAGGGCATGAAGGCCGGCGTGGTGCAGCCGCGCGACCTGATGGAGAAGGTGCTGCCGCAGCTGGATGCGGTGATCAAGCCAACCGCTGAAGAGAGCATCTTCTGGTCGCCGATCCGCACCATGCCCAACACCATCGCGGCCGAGGACAAGGCGCGCATCAGCGCCGAATACAAGCGCATGATCGAGCTGCGCATCATGCCGGCCTACCGTGCTTTGCGCGGATTCATCGCCACCGAATACCTGCCGGCCACGCGCGCCAGCAGCGGCCTGGGCGCACTGCCCGATGGCCAGGCCTGGTACGCCAACCTGATCGTGCAGACCACTGCCAGCGACCAGACCGCGGCGCAGCTGCACGCACTGGGCGAACAGCGCGTGCAGGAGCTGCAGGCGCAGATCGCCACCGTGATGAAGGATGCCAGGCTGCGTGGCACGCCGTCCAAGCTGTTGCGCAGCATGCGCAACGATCGCCAGTTCCAGTACGGTGACGCCAACGCATTGATCAACCGCTACCGCCAGGTGCAGCAGCAGGTCAACGCACGCCTGCCGCAGGTGCTCGATACCCTGCCCAAGTCCACGCTGGACGTGCGCGCAGTGGAACCGGAGCGTGCGCTGACCGCTGCAGCAGCGGCCTACCAGCCGTCTGCGGCCGGGCAACCGGGCGTGCTGTACGTGAACACCCGCGACCTGCCCAGCCGCAAGCGCTGGAACGTGCCGGTGCAGTACCTGCATGAAGCAATCCCCGGCCACCATGTGCAGCTGGGCCTGCAGCAGGAGCTGGCCAAGCTGCCGCGTTTCCGCCGCCTCGGTGGCGACCTCGCCTTCGTCGAAGGCTGGGGCCTGTATGCCGAAACGCTGGGTGAGAACCTCGGCATCTACACCGATCCCTACGACCGCATCGGCTACCTGTATTCGCGCCTGCTGCGTGCTGCCCGCGTGGTGGCCGACACCGGCGTGAACGCCCAGGGCTGGAGCAAGCAGCAGGCCGTGGCCTACCTGCAGAAGACCGTGGACATGAGCAGTGACGACGCCAACGCCGAAGTCGAGCGGATCATGGCCCAGCCCGGCCAGGCGCTGTCCAACGTGGCGGGCCTGACCGCCATCGTCGCTCTGCGCGACAAGGCCAAGGAACGCCAGGGCGCCGCCTTTGACCTGCGCCGTTTCCACGCCGAACTGCTGAAGGACGGCTCCATGCCGCTGGACGTGCTGGGCCGCAAGATGGAACGCTGGATGGCGCAGCCCGCCAGCGCCACACCAGCCCCTTCACCCTGACCCCTCCGGAGCCGCCATGCGCCCTGCCGTCGCCCTGTTCGCCGTCGTGCTGGGCCTGCTGCCAGTGGCGGGCTCCGCCGCGCCGGTGCTGACCCCACCGGATGCGGGCATCGACGGCCTGATGCAGGCCTACGATGGCCGGGTGCCCGGCGCCGCCGTGCTGGTGCTGCATGACGGGCAGCCGGTGTTCCGCCGTGGCTACGGCCTGGCAGTGGTGGAGGACGGTACTGCGGTCACTGCCGCCAGCAACTTCCGGCTGGCCTCGGTCAGCAAGCAGTTCACCGCTGCGGCGGTGCTGCTGCTGGTGGAGGATGGACGGCTGGGGTTGAATCAGCCTGCACGACAGTGGCTGCCCGAACTGCCGCCGGCTGCAGCGGCCATCACGATCCGCCAACTGCTCTCGCACACCAGCGGCCTGCTCGATTACGAAGACCTGATGGACCCGGCTGACACGCGGCAGGTGCATGACGCCGACGTGCTGACCCTGCTGTCGCGCGAGGACCGCCTGAATTTCGCACCCGGCACGCAGTACCGCTACAGCAACAGCGGCTACGCGCTACTGGCCCTGATCGTCGGCCGCGCGTCCGGCCAGGATTTCGCCACCTTCCTGCAGCAACGCATCTTCCGCCCGCTGGGCATGGCGCATACCGTGGCCCACCAGGACGGCGTGGACACGGTCGCCGCGCGCGCCTATGGCTACAGCCGGATCGACGGCCGCTGGCAGCGCACCGACCAGAGCACCACCAGCGCCGTGCTCGGCGATGGCGGCATCTATTCCTCGCTGGACGATCTCGCCCGCTGGGACGCCGCGCTGTATGACGACCGGCTGCTGTCGAAGGCTTCGCGCCGCGCGATGTTCAGCCCGGCCACGGCCACATCGGAACCGGACGTGCCGCATTACGGTTTCGGCTGGCGCCTGAACGGCCCGGTGCAATGGCACAGCGGCGAGAGCATCGGCTTCCGCAACGTGATCGTGCGCCACCCGGAAAAGCACCTGACCGTGATCGTGCTGACCAACCGCAACGATCCCGAACCGTACCCGCTGGCGCAGAAGATCGCCCAGCGCTGGCTGGACACTCTGCAATGAACACCGGTTCCGACGCCCTGCTGGGCATCCACCACGCCGCACTGATCTGCAGCGACTACGCACGCTCGAAGGACTTCTACGTGCGCATCCTCGGCCTGCGCGTGCTGGCCGAGAACCACCGCGCTGCGCGCGATTCCTGGAAACTGGACCTGGCCCTGCCCGACGGCGGCCAGCTGGAACTGTTCTCCTTCCCCTCGCCACCGCCCCGTCCCAGCCGTCCGGAAGCCCAGGGCCTGCGCCACCTCGCGTTCCGGGTGACTGTACTGGAACCCTTCATCCAGCGCCTGGCCGCGAATGGCGTCGCCTGCGAACCGGTCCGCGTGGACGAGTACACCGGCCGCCGCTTCACCTTCTTCGCCGATCCGGATGGCCTGCCGCTGGAGCTGTACGAAGTCGGTTGAGCGTTTTTCAATCGTGATTCATCCATGCATGGCATGGATCTACGTGTCGACCAAGGTCGACACCCACCAAGAGCAGGCCGTTCCATTCCGGCAGATCGCAGGACTCTGTCGAAGGCGGGGTGGGTCCGGTTGCGGGGGCGTGAGCCGCATGGATGCGGCGACCGAGCTTACAGGGACGTACTTGCAGCGCCCCCCGCAACCGGACCCACCCCGCCATCCACGGAATGGCCGCTTTTGCCGTTGCCGTTGCTGTTGCCTCTGCGGGTGCAGGGCGCAGCCCTGCAAAGCCCCCCTTCCCCATACCCCGCCGAATGGGTATACAGTCGACCCATGCCGGCACCGTGCCGGAATGAACCCTGGGAGGGGACCATGCGCAACACCTTCAAGACCCTGCTGCTGGCATTGCCGCTGTGCCTGGCCGCGCTCTCGGCGCAGGCCGCCGATGGCGCCGCCGGCCGCTGGAAGACCATCGACGACAAGACCGGCAAGGTGAAGTCGATCGTCGAGATCACCCAGGCCGCCAACGGCACCCTGACCGGCAAGGTGGTCGACATCCTGCACTCGGACAAGGGCCCGAACCCGGTCTGTGACGGCTGTGAAGGCGCCAACAGGAACAAGCCGGTGAAGGGCATGACCATCCTCTGGAACCTGAAGGCCGACGGCGCCAACAAGTGGTCCGGCGGCACCATCCTCGATCCGGCCAATGGCAAGACCTACAAGTCGAAGATGGAATTGCAGCCCGGCGGCAACCGGCTGGACGTGTCCGGCTGCATCGCCTTCATCTGCCGCGCGCAGACCTGGCAGCGCGAATAAGCGCCTTGGCCCCCGCTTAAACCCCGTAACCCGGCCCCGGCCGGGTCACCTCGTTGCGGGCATGCGATACTCTGCGGTTCCCCTCGGCTTCACCCCGCGACCATGACCCGTACCGCGCTTGTCACCACCGCCCTGCCCTACGCCAACGGCCCGCTGCACCTGGGCCACCTGGTCGGCTACATCCAGGCCGACATCTGGGTGCGTGCGCGGCGAATGAGCGGCGGCAGGGCCTGGTTCGTGTGCGCCGACGACACCCACGGCACGCCGATCATGCTGGCCGCGGAAAAGGCCGGGGTCACCCCGGAAACCTTCATTGCCAACATCCAGGCCAGTCACGAACGTGACTTCGCCGCCTTCGGCGTCGCCTTCGACCACTACGACTCCACCAACTCGGCGACCAACAAGGCGCTGACCGAGCAGTTCTACCTGAAGCTGGAGGCAGCCGGCCACATCAGCCGCCGTTCGGTGGCGCAGTTCTACGACCCGGCCAAGGGCATGTTCCTGCCCGATCGCTACGTCAAGGGCATCTGCCCGAACTGCGGCAGCCCCGACCAGTACGGCGACAACTGCGAAGTGTGCGGCGCCACCTATGCGCCGACCGACCTGAAGGAGCCGCGTTCGGTCATCTCCGGTGCCACGCCGGAAATGCGCGATTCGGAACACTTCTTCTTCGAGGTGGGCCACTTCGATGCGTTCCTGCGCGAATGGCTGGCCGGCGACGTCGCCCTGCCGGGGGTGAAGGCCAAGCTCGGTGAGTGGCTCAATGCCGAAGGTGGCCTGCGCGCGTGGGACATCTCGCGCGATGCACCGTATTTCGGATTCCAGATTCCCGGCCAGCCGGGCAAGTACTTCTACGTCTGGCTGGACGCGCCGATCGGCTACCTGTCCAGCTTCCAGACCCTGTGCGGCAGGATCGGCGAGGACTTCGACGCGCACCTGCGCGCCGGCACCGCCACCGAGCTGCACCATTTCATCGGCAAGGACATCGTCAATTTCCACGGCCTGTTCTGGCCGGCCGTGCTGCATGGCACCGGCCATCGTGCGCCGACCCGCCTGCACGTGAACGGCTACCTGACCGTGGACGGCGCCAAGATGAGCAAGTCGCGCGGCACCTTCGTGATGGCCCGTACCTTCCTCGACGCGGGCCTGGAACCGGAGGCACTGCGCTACTACTACGCCGCCAAGTCCAGCGGTGGCGTCGACGATCTCGACCTGAACCTGGGTGACTTCATCGCCCGCGTCAACGCCGACCTGGTCGGCAAGTTCGTCAACCTGGCCAGCCGCTGCGCCGGCTTCATCAGCAAGCGCTTCGACGGCCAGCTGGCCGCGCAGCTGCCTGATGCCGCGCAGTACCAGCGCTTCGTCGACGGCCTGGCACCGATCCGTGAAGCCTACGAGCGCAACGACCCGGCTGCGGCGATCCGCCTGACCATGGCCCTGGCCGACGAAGCCAACCGCTACATCGATGACGTCAAGCCATGGGTCATCGCCAAGCAGGAAGGCGCCGACACGCAGCTGCAGGCCGTGTGCAGCCAAGGCCTGAACCTGTTCCGCGTGCTCGTCACCGCACTGAAGCCGGTGCTGCCGGCCACCGCCGCGCAGGCCGAGGCCTTCCTGGCCGCGCCGGTGAACGACTGGACCGAGCTGGCGCAGCCGCTGCTGGATCACCGCATCGCCGACTACACCCCGCTGTTCACCCGTATCGACCCGAAGAAGATTGACGCCATGATCGACGCCTCCAAGGACACCCTGCAGCCGGCCGCTGCCGCCGCCCCCGCCGCCAGGACCGAAGCGGTCAAGCCGGCCGCCCCGGCCAAGGACGAAGCAAAGAGCGCCGATGCTCCGGCCTACATCGGCATCGACGATTTCGCCAAGCTCGACCTGCGCATCGGCAAGGTGCTGGTGTGCGAGTTCGTGGAAGGCTCGGACAAGCTGCTGCGCTTCGAACTGGACGCAGGTGAACTGGGCAAGCGCCAGATCTTCTCCGGCATTCGTGGCAGCTACGGCGAGCCGGAGCAGCTGGTGGGCCGCAACGTGGTGTTCATCGCCAACCTGGCCCCGCGCAAGATGCGCTTCGGCCTGAGCGAAGGCATGATCCTGTCGGCCGGTTTCGACGGTGGCGCGCTGGCGCTGCTGGACGCCGACAGCGGCGCGCAGCCGGGCATGCCGGTGCGCTGATGCCTGCAGCGGGCGCGGCCACCGCCGCGCCCGCCGGCAGCACCGGCCACCGGAGGCAACGCGATGGGAGGCAACGGAATGGAACTGGCGCTGTTCGACTTCGACCACACCGTGACCACCTGCGATACCTACGGCCGTTTCCTGCGCCGCGTGGCCACCGCCGAACAGCTGGCACAGGCGTGGTGGAAGATTGGTCCATGGCTGGCCGCGTACAAGCTGAAACTGATCTCGGCCGAGCGCATCCGCGCGCGCGTCACCCGTTTGACCTTCAGCGACCGCCACAGCGATGACATCGCCACGCTGGCGGCCGGCTTCTCGCGTGAGTTCCTGCCCGACGTGGTGCGCCCGGAAATGCTGGAGCAGATCCGCTGGCACAAGGAACAGCAGCACACCGTGGTGATCGTGTCCGGCTCGCTGGACCTGTACCTGCGGCCATGGTGCGAACAGCTGGGCCTGCAGTTGATCTGCAACCGGCTGGAGAGCCAGGACGGCCGCCTCACAGGCCGTTATGCCGGTGGCGACTGCGGCCCGCGCAAGGTTGAGCACATCCGTCGCCAGTTCGACCTGTCGCGCTACGTGCGCATCCATGCCTACGGGGACAGTTCCGAAGACAAGCCGATGCTAGCTCTGGCCCACGAGCGCTGGTTCCGTGGCAAACCCCTGAAATGACCCCAACGCGCAGCCTTCGCCACGCATGAGCCTGATCCCGCCCCTGACCGAACGCCTCGACCGCCTGCTGCCGCAGACCCAATGCGGGCAATGCGGCTACGACGGTTGCCGCCCGTATGCGCAGGCGATGGCTCGCGGCGAGGCAGGCGTGGACCGCTGCCCGCCGGGCGGAGATACCGGTGCGCGCGCACTGGCGCAGGTGCTCGGAGTACCTGCCATTCCCTTCGATCGATCGCGCGGCGAGCACAAGGCGCCGCAGGTGGCGCTGATCGTGGAAGCCGACTGCATCGGCTGCACCAAGTGCATCCAGGCCTGCCCGGTGGACGCCATCGTCGGCGGCGCCAAGTACATGCACACGGTAATCGCCGATCTGTGCACCGGCTGCGAGCTGTGCATCCCGCCATGCCCGGTGGACTGCATCGAGCTGGTGCCGCTGTAACGGGGTCAGATCCGCTTTCCTGAGCGAAAAGGATCTGACCCCATTCAATCGTTACGGTACTGCCGCCGTCACCACGATCTCGACCTTCCAGTCAGCGTGGGCCAGCTTGGCCTCGACCGTGGCACGTGCCGGGGTCGCGCCTTCAACCACCCACTCGTCCCACGCCTTGTTCATGCCGTCGAAGTCGGCCATGTCGGCCAGGAACACTTCGGCGCGCAGCACGTGCTGGCGGTCACTGGCGACCAGCGCCAGCAGCTTGTCGATCTCCGCCAGCACCTGCCGGGTCTGGCCGGTGATGTCCTGGCTGGTGTCTTCCGGAATCTGGCCGGAGAGGTAGGCGACCTTGTTGTATACGGTCATTTCGGACATGCGCGGTCCGACGTCGTAACGCTCCATCATGAGCGTGGCTCCTGCGGTTGATCAGGCCTGCATTGTCCTCCAAACCGGTCGACGGTGGGTGCACGGGTACCCTCCGCGACAGTCACTACCGGGCTCCGACGGTCCCACTGGTCAAATGACGATGACAGGCGCACGATGCGCCACGCCCGCGTTGACACCGCCCTCGCCCCTCCTGCCGCACCCTTGCGCCGATGACCGCCCCCGTCGATTCCACCACTGCCCCTTCCACGCCAACCTGGAAGCGGGTTGCCACCATCGTCATCCCGCTGCTGATCCTCGCCCTGGCCCTGCACGGCCTGGCCAATGAGTTCGACGAGCACGGCTATCGTGCGATCCGCCAGGCGTTCCGGCAGCTCAGCGGCACGCAGATCGCGCTCACCGTGGTACTCGGCCTGGCCAGTTACGCCTGCCTGATCGGCTTCGATGCCATCGGCCTGCGTCGCAGCGGCATCCGCGTGCACCCGGCGCGCGTCGGCATCACCGCGTTCCTTGCGCACACGCTGGGCCAGACCGTGGGCTTTGCCGCGTTGACCGGTGGCGCGGTGCGCCTGCGCGGCTACCGCAGCGCCGGCCTGGACCTGGCGCAGATCGGCCAGGTGGTGCTGATGAGCACGCTCGGTTTCGTATTCGGTGCATGGCTGTTGATCAGCGTGGCCCTGTGCATGGAACCCGCCGCGGCAGCGTTGGCATTGCCATTGAATCCCGATGCCGTGCGCATCGTCGGCATCGTTGCCCTGCTCGCCTATCTCGGCACCGTGCTGCTGGTCGGCCGCGACGGACGGCAGTTCAGTGTGCTCGGTCACGCCTTGTGGCTGCCCGATCGCCGCACCATGATCGGTGTCACCGTACTCAGCGTCATCGAGCTGGTGCTGGCCAGTGCCGCGTTCTACGTGCTGCTGCCGGACTCCACGCCAACCGGCCTGCCGGGCTTCGTCGGCCTCTACCTGGTGGCAGTGCTGGCCGGCCTGGTCTCCACCGTGCCCGCAGGCCTGGGTGTGTTCGAGTGGAGCCTGCTGAAGCTGTTGCCGCAGGTGGCACCGGCAGCGGTGCTGGCGGCAGCGCTGATCTACCGCGTCACCTACTACGTGCTGCCGCTGGTGCTGGCCACCCTGCTTGCCATTGCGCCCGCCCTGCGTCAGCCGCTGCAGGCCAGCGCCGGGGCAACCCGTGCTGGCTGGAACGCGCTGCGCCCATGGCTACCGCAGATCATCGCACTGGCGGTGTTCAGCATCGGCGCCGCGCTGGTCATCGACGGCACGCTGCCGACGCCACGCCGTCACCTGGTGAACGCCTCGCTGCCGATCCTGGAAACCTCGCACCTGATCGGCAGCCTCAGCGGCGTCGCCCTGCTGCTGATCGGCCAGGGCCTGGCCCGGCGCAGCCACGCCGCGTGGATGCTGGCGATGGCCGTGTGCGTGATCACCCCGTTGCCGCTGTGGCTGCGCGGCGGGCAACTGTTGATCGCCGTCTCGGCGGTGCTGGTGGCGATGGCCTTGTGGGCTGCACGCCGCGAGTTCTACCGCCAGGGCGCGCTGCTGGACGAAGCCTGGTCGTGGCCGTGGCTGCGCAATCTCGGCCTGGTGCTGGTCGCGGTCACCTGGCTGCTGTTCTTCACCTACAGCCATGTCGAGTACCAGAACGAGCTGTGGTGGCAGTTCGCGGTGTCGGGCAACGCACCGCGCGCGCTGCGTGCATTGCTGGTGGTAGCCATCGCGCTGGTGATATTCGGCCTGGCGCGGCTGCTACACAGCACCCGCAGCCCGCTGCCGGCCGCCGACGAAGCCACGCTGCAATCACTGGCGCCGGTATTGGCCGGCGCCACCGATACCCAGGCCTGCCTGGTACTGACCGCCGACAAGGCGGTGCTGCGCGATGATGCGAAACAGGGCTTCGTGATGATGCAGCGCTACGGCGGTTCGCTGATCGCGATGGGCGACCCGGTCGGCCCGCCTGACGTGGCGCGCGCGCTGATCTGGCGCTTCCGCGAGGAGGCCGACCGGCTGGGCCTGCGCCCGGTGTTCTACCAGGTCGGCGAGACCTACTGGCAGACCTACCTCGACCTGGGCCTGGGCCTGGTCAAGCTGGGCGAGGAAGCGATGGTGCCGCTGCATGATTTCGGGCTGGAAGGTCGCGAACGCGCTGATCTGCGCCAGGCCTGGAACCGGGGCAGGCGCAGCGGCCTGTCCTTCCGCGTGGCACCGGTGGAGGAAATTCCCAGCCTGCTGCCGCGCCTGCACGCAATTTCCAATGCATGGCTGGAAGACAAGGCCGGCGATGAGAAGGGCTTCTCGCTGGGCAGCTACGACCCCGATTACCTGGTGCGCTTCCCGGTAGCGCTGGTCGAGGCCGAAGGCCAGATCGTGGCGTTCGCCAACCTGTGGCAGGCACCGGCCGGCGCCGAGCTGTCGGTCGACCTGATGCGCCACGTCAACGAAGCACCGAAGGGCACGATGGACTTCCTCTTCATCGAACTGTTCCTGTGGGGCCGCGCGCAGGGTTATGCGCGTTTCTCGCTGGGCATGGCGCCGTTGTCCGGTCTGGCCCAGCATCGACTGGCCGGTCGCTGGAACCGCCTGGCCGGCCTGCTGGCGCGGCATGGCGAACGCTTCTATGGCTTCAGTGGCCTGCGCCGCTTCAAGTCGAAGTTCGATCCGCAGTGGCGGCCACGCTATCTCGCGGCGCCCGGCGGCATGCATCTGCCGGCCGCGCTGCTGGATGCCACGCGCCTGATCTCGCTGGATCCGCGGCGGAATTGAAGCCGCGATGCGTCGGGCATGGCTCGACGCTACCTGGCTCGTTCTGGTGGGTGCGAACCGTTGGTTCGCACGCGCTCCGGTTTACATGCCGCCCTTGAGGATCACTTCAGCCAGGCGATCGTAGTCACCCCCGAAATGGTGATCGCCCGGCAGCTTCACCTTTCTCACGCCATCATTGGCCGGCAGGTCCGGGCACAGTGCGTCCTCATCCTTGTCGCCGTACACGCACAGCGTTTTCTCCGCCGGCAGCCTGGCCACTTCCGGCGCGATCGGCAGGCCGTCGCCGCCACCGCCCAGCCAGTTGCTGACATGGAATTCGAAGTCGGCCTTCCTGCCCACCGACAGCAGCACGATGCGCTCCAGCGCCTCGCGGGTACCGGCGTCGAGCTGGTTGATCGTGGCCGGCAGCACGTCGGCGCCCTGCGAGAAACCAATCAGCATCACCTTGTCTCGGTGCCACTGCTGGCGGTAGTGGTCGATGATCTTCTGCAGGTCGCCCGCAAAGCCCTTCGGTGTGCGCTCGCTCCAGAAGTAGCGCAGCGAATCGATGCCGACTACCGCCACGCCATGCTCGTTGAGTGACGACGCCACGTTCTTGTCCAGGCCAGCCCAGCCACCGTCGCCGGAGACGAACACCGCCAGCGTATCGCCGTTGCCGGTCGCCGGCATTTCCACCACCGGCAGGCCCTTCAGTGCAGCAGGCGGGGGTGCCAGGCTGACGCCGGCCTGCGCGCCGATCACCCGTGCCGCAGCCACCAGGCCCGGTGACGCATCACCGCGCGCAGTACGCTTGAACTCGCGCGCCATGGCGACCTGCTGCACGAACTGGTTGGCCTGGCCCACCTTGCAGCCGTGATCACCTGCCGCGCTCAACCACGGAAAATTCAGTTCGGCCGGCTGCAGCCTGTTGTGCTTCACACCATCGCCGCAGACCATGCGCTGGTGGTTGTGGTCCGGGCAGAAGCCGGTGGTGAGTACACCGGCGAACACCTGGGTATCGGCCTGCGCCGCGAGCGAATAGGCCATCTCGGCACCTTCGCCATCACCGCCGACCAGCGGCAGGTGGTAGCCGGGCAGATGCAGCGAGGCCTGCAACCAGCGTGAGAAATTCTCGACGTCACCGGAACCGAACGAACAGGTCGGGTCCCCCTCGCGCTTGAGCACACCGCGCAGGTGCGCAATGTCCACTGCCGCGACCAGCGCGCCATCGGCACGCAGGGCCTCGATCGGCAGGCGGCTGGTGTCACCGCCAGCCGTGGGTTCATGGAACCAGATCACCACCCGTTGCGGCGTGCCGGCCGGCATGTGCACCGGAATCTGCTCGAACCGCCCATGGCTGAACTGCTGCGGGGTCACTGCCGCCGTCGCCGGCAGCGCGGCCAGCGCCAGTACCACACCCATTGCCCTGCCCAGCCCTGCACGCTTCATATCGCATCCCCGATGGAATGCGCACACGATACGCCGCCGGCGCGTGCACGGCACGTACCGGCGCAGGCCGTTGGGGATTCAGTGGGCCGGGGCCTGGCGGCTGCGACGGTACAGGGCCATCGCCAGATACAGCAGCCAGCCAACGATCACCGCGATCACCACTTTCTGTCCCAGCCCACGCGGTGGTCCACCACGCCACAGCACATGCAGCCACAGCAGCACGAAGGCCAGCCATGCCCAGCCCCAGAGCAGGCCCGCGGCGGACTGCCAACCCGGTTCGCGGCGCAGGTACCAGGCCTGCAGCAGCATGCCGACGCTGGCACACAGGAACGCCGTGTTGGCTGCCAGTCCATGGATGAACGGTGCCAGCAGCGGCGTCGCTTCAGGCAGCCAGCTGTCGCCGATCGCCACCGTCGCCAGGCCCAGCGCGGAAACCGTGAACAGCAAGGGGGCGGCCGCACTGCGCCGCGGGCCGATGCTGCCGCGATACAGCGCAATGCCAAGTGCGGCAATGGCCAGCGCCAGCAGGCAGTAGGCAGCACGCAATGCAAGCCCCCACGGCCCGTGCAGGTACAGGCTCAAGGTCGCCCGCACCCAGTCCAGATCACTGCGCGCGACCTGGGTCCACAGCGCGGTGGCCACGAACAGCAGCAGCGCCACCAGTGCCAGCGCCGCCGCCGGGCGCGCACGGCTCATGGTGCGGCCTCGGGATGCCGCGCCTTCCACTCGGCCAGTGCCTTGCGGTAGCGCTGCAGCTCATCGGAATACAGGTCCAGCACGCACAGCGGGCAGCCACTGCCGCAGCACTCGTTGGGACCAGGCTCTTCTGGTGGCAGCGGGCGGGGATCGGGATCAGGAACGGACACGGTCGGAAACAACAATCATTGGAAACAGGCCACCAGTGTAACGGGCCAGCTCAACCACCCAGTTGGCGACGCAGGTTGTCACGCGCGGCCGCGTCCAGGCGCTGATGGAAGAACTCACTGAGGAAAATCCGCGGTGCGCGCAGCAGGCCCTGCAGGAATCGGCGGCGGCCGGCACGGTACAGGAAGCCGGGCACCACGCCCTTGTATTCTTCGGCCACGCCACGGTCATAGGCGGCGAACACCGGCTCCGGTGCAGCCAGGATCGCCATGTCGCAGTCCAGGAACAGCGCCGCCTCGGCATCCACATCCTCCGGACCCAGCGCGCCATGGCGGGCGGTCAGCAGGATCAACTGCTCCACGCGAGCAGCGTCGACACCGGCAAGCTCCGGCGCCTGTGCGATCGCCTGCAGGGCCAGCTGCGCCGAACGCGCCTCGTTGTCCTTGCGCCCCGCCTGGTAGATCGCGTCGTGATAGAGCACGGCCAGATAGATCTCGGCCGGCTGCTTCCAGCCGGGGCCGTCGGCCACCTCCTGGCAGTGCTGCAGCACCGCGCGCACATGGCCGAAGTGGTGGTAGGCGCGTGGCGGCGTGGCATAGCTGTCCTGCAGCGCCTGCCACTGCGCCGGGGCAAGCGTCAGCGGTGAGAAGTCCATGCCCGGATCATCCCGCCTGTGCCGGCGCCGGGCAAGCTGGCGGTTTTTTCACCACGCACTCACAACGCTTGCCAGGCGAGGCCCGGAGCCAGTTGTCCACAGCTTTGTCGCGCGCTGGTCCACATCGGTTGTGGATGAACGCGGCGCCGACCAACGGTCGCTGCAGCTGGACATCCATGGGAATACACTCGCCACAGGCGGGAGCGCCCGCCGCTGCCGGGAACCGTCATGTACCGTTCTGCCGCCCATTGCCTCACCCTTTCGCTGCTGGCCTTCTGTGCTCCTGCCTTCGGCGCAGGCCAGGCACCGCCCGCCGATGTGGTGACGACCCCGACCATCACCGTGTCGGCCGCACGCGTGCCGACCCCGGAAGAAGTGTTCGCCATTCCCGCGGACCTGCGTGCGATGCTCCAGAAGCAGGTGATCCAGCGCAGCTACTCCCGCGACCAGCGCCTGCAGGCGCTCGTGGAGATGATCTTCGACCAGCACGGGCTGGACCTGCAGTACGACGCCAATGCGACCTACACCGTCAGCGATATCTGGCAGCACCGCCGCGCCAACTGCCTGGCCTTCACCCTGCTGTTCGTGACGCTTGCGCGGGAGGCGGGCATCCAGGCCCGCGTGCAGGAAGTGGGGCAGGTGGTGTCCTGGTACCAGGACCAGGACGCGGGCGTGGTCTACAGCGTTGGTCACGTCAACGCCGGCGTCGATGTCGGCGGCCGCTTCGGTACCGTCGACCTGGATCGCAATGTGCTCTATGACCGCCGCGGGCCGGTTCCCGTCAGCCGTGCGCGGGCATTGGCGCATTTCTACAACAACCGGGGTGCGGAGCGCCTCGCCGACGGTGACTTCGGCGGCGCCCGTGCATTCTTCGACGCGTCCCTGGCTCAGGACAGCGGATTCGCTCCGGTGTGGAACAACCTCGGCGTGCTCGACCACCGCGAAGGCAACAACGAGGCGGCGCGGCAGGCGCTGGACCGGTCGCTGCAGCTGGACGGCCGCCAGGATGCCGCACTGACCAATGCCTCCGCGCTGTTCCGCAGCCTGGGCTTGACCGCGCAGGCGCAGTCACTTGAGCGCCGGTTGAAATCGGTGCAGCGCGAAGACCCGTTCGCGCAGTACATGTTCGGCGCCAAGGCCGAACGGGCCGGCCAGCTGGACCAGGCGATCCGCTATTACCGGCAGGCCGTGCGCCTGTATGACACCGCGCATCAGTTCCACTTCGGGCTGGCGCGGGTCTATTTCCTGGCTGGCCAGCTCAAGCGCGCCGATCGCGAACTGCTGCGTGCACAGGAACTGGGGGGCGCGCCGGAGCAGGCGCGCTACCAGGCCAAGCTGGACAGCCTGGCCCGCTGGCGCGCGCAGCAGCAGGCCAGGCGCTGAAGGTGATCAGGCCTTCTTGAGGAAGCAGGTCTTCAGGACCAGGCCCTTGATCTTGTCCGAGTTGCCTTCGATGTGCTCGGCATCATCCTCGACCAAGCGGATGTTGCGGATCACGGTGCCCTGCTTGAGCGGGATCGAAGACCCCTTCACCTTCAGGTCCTTGATCACGGTGACGGTGTCGCCGGCCTGCAGGGTATTGCCGTTGCTGTCACGCACGACCAGGGTGGAACCGGCGCTTTCCTCGGCGGTCCATTCGAAACCGCAGTCGGCGCAGATCCACAGCGCACCATCGGCGTAGGTGTTTTCCAGGGTGCACTGCGGGCAGGCGGGGGCAGAAGACATCAGCAAATACCTCAAAGTGAATCAACAGCCGCCATTGTAACCGGCCGGCTTCCCCGGCCCTTTTCCGGGCGGGCTCCGGGCTGCCCACTGGACCCGGACCAGAACAGCACGCCCGCTGGAACTTGCAGTCGGCGGCGAACTGCAGCAGAGTGCGCGGCCCCTGATCGCCCCCGGAACTCCCCATGCGCCTCGGCATCGACTTCGGTACCAGCAACTCCGCCGCCGCCATCGTGCATGAGGGAAAACTGCTGCCGATCCGCTTCGGCGATGCCGAGCAGTTCCGCACCAGCGTGTATTTCCCCGGCGTGGTGCCCGATCCGGACGACTTCCAGCTCGATGACGGCCAGGAACACCAGCTGCAGCAGATGATCGACAGCGCCGCGCGCGCAGCCCGTGCCGCCGGCCAGGAACGCACGCCACAGGCACTGCGCCGCGAAGCCCTGCGCGCGCTGCGCCGGGAATGGATGGAAGCCCGCGCCGGCAAGGAACGCAGCGCCAGCGACCTGCTGCAGAACGCGGTCTACGGCGATGACGCGCTGGAAGCCTATTTCGAGGAACACGAAGGCAACCTGGTGCAGAGCCCGAAGTCGATGCTGGGCTACAACCTGCACCCGCGTGCGAAGCAGACCATCACCGGTATCGCCGCGCACATTCTCGAACACATCCGCCTGACCGCCAGCGCCCAGCTCGGCCAACCGTTGCGCTCGGCCCTGCTTGGCCGTCCGGTGCAGTTCCGCAGTTCGATCGGTGCGGCCGGCAACGACCAGGCGCTGGACATCCTGCGCGAGGCCGCCACCCAGGCCGGCTTCGACCAGATCGATTTCCTCGAGGAACCGGCCGCGGCGGCCATGCATTACCACGCCGAAAGCCGCGAGCGGCACCAGGCGGTGATCGTCGATATCGGCGGCGGCACCACCGACATCGCCCATGCCGAAGTCGGCGGCGACGACGCCCCGCGCATCCACCGCGCCTGGGGTATCGCCCGCGGCGGTACCGACATCGACCTGGCGCTGAGCCTGTCCAGCTACATGCCGCTGTTCGGCCGCGGCATCACCCGCGTGCCGGCCCACCACTACGTGGAAGCGGCCACCGTGCAGGACATGACCCGCCAGCGCGACTTCCGCCTGCACAAGTACGACCATGTCGACGCGCCCTGGGGCGACCGCCTGCAGGCGCTGCAGGACACCGGCAACACCGCGCGGCTGTACCGCGACGTCGAACGCGCCAAGATCGCCCTCAGTGCCGCCAGCGAGCACCGCAGCACGCTGGACTACATTGCCCGCGACCTGCATGCCGACAGCAGCGCCGATGGCCTGGCCGCCGCCGCCCATGGCTACCTGGAGCAGATCCGGGAACTGCTGGCCCAGGTCCGCAGCGACATCGGGGGCGACCCGGATGCGGTGTTCCTCACCGGCGGCATGTCCCGCGCCGGTTACCTGCGCCAGGCCGTGGCCGAGGCCTTCCCGGGCGCCCGCATGGTCCACGGCGAGCCCTCGCTGGGCGTGGTCCAGGGCCTGGCCTTGGCGGCAGCCAGCCAGGATTAACAAAACGTTACGCGGTCTAAGTTACTCTTGGTCGGCTAGAACTCCGCTGCACCTTCCACCGGCCACGCCGGTGTGTGTCCACGGTGCAGCCTGGCCCGCCCTGCGGGCCTAGCGGCCATGCCTTCCTGGCTCGTTCATGGTCCGCGCAGCACCTGAGCCGCCATCGAGACCCGCTTTGGGCACCCGCCAGGCCCCTGTGGCCTTACAACCTGACGCAGCACCTGCACCCATCGACTGCCGCCGTTGTGACGCGGTCTGTTGCCGGCTGCCCGTGCTGCTGCAGCCCGGCGACCACGTGCCTGGCCAGTTCCTGTCACGCGACACCCACGGCCGTGCCGTGATGGCGCGCAACGAGGAAGGCTGGTGCGCGGCGATCGATCCCTATCACCTGCGCTGCACGATCTATTCGCAGCGCCCGGCGATCTGCCGCCAGTTTTCGATGGGCGGCGATGACTGCCGCCGCGAGCGGCAGGACTACCTGCGCCAGGCCGACGCCTGGGCGCTTTCCTCCCCTTCCACCTGACAGGAGCAACCATGCCCCGCAAGGCAAAGACCCCCGCGAAGGCCAGCAACAGCATCCGCAGCGAACGCAAGGGCGCGGCCGCCAGCACCGTGGTCAGCAGCGATTCGATCGCTTCGGACCTGGCAGCGTTCCGCAAGGCCGGTGGCAAGATCGAAGTCCTCGGCACCACCTGGGCACTGAAGAAGGCCAGCTGACCCAACACTGACCGCGGCGGCGCTGCCGCCGCGGCCTGCCGGATCGCGCTCAGCGGTCAAGGCGTACCCGCACACTGCCCGAATGCGACTGGATGCGGATGTCACCGTCGCCGCCGCCCAGCCGCGTATCGAGGTGGCTGCCCGGCCCATAGCGCGGCCGCTCCACCTGCCCGGCATCGCTGTTGATCGACCCGCTGAAGCTGTTCACCGACAGCTGTGCCGACACCGTGCGCGGCAGGCTCAGCGTGACCGAGGCACTGACCGATTCGACATTGATGCGGCCACCGGGTGCCAATCCGGCTGCTGCCAGATCGATGCTGCCCGAGACGGTCTCCACCGCCAGCCGCTGCACGCGCCCGGCGTCCACCTCGACCCGGCCGGACACCGTCTGCGCACCGATATCACCGGATACCCCGCCGCCGGCCTCGATCCGGCCACTGACCGTATTCACGTCCAGCTTCGGCGTCTGCAGGCGTGCACTGACGCTGCCACTGACCGTGTTGAGCTTGCTGTCGCCACTGCGGCCAGCTGCGCTCAGGCTGCCGCTGACCGTGTCGGCCTGCAGCCGTCGCACATCGATGCCACTGATGTCCTGGCTGGCGCTGACCGTGCTCAGCAGCAGCTCCACCGAGCGCGGCACGTTCAGCACCAGCGTCGCGCCACCATTGTTGCTGCGGCGCGGATATTCGATCTCCCAGCGCACCCGGTTGGCGCTTTTCTCCTGGCGCAACTGCAGGCCGTCGCTGAGCGTGCCGGTGAGCTGCACGTCATTGCGGTCCCAGCCGCGCACGGTCACCTTGCCGGCCACGTTGCTCAGCTCGATGCGACCGCCCGCGGCCAGGGTGTGGCGCTCGTCGATGCGGGTGTCGGCCAGTGCTACGGCAGGGGCCAGCAGCAGCGCGACACAGCAGGAAATCAGGGTTCGGGTCATGGGGGTCTCCTCAGGTCGTCAAGCCGGACTCGGCGGCATAGGCCGCCTGCCGGGTCAGTTCCAGCCGCAGCGCATAGGTGCGCTTGAGCTGGCCAAGCAGGTGCGGCGCACGCGGGTCCTGCGCCAGGGCGGCACGGATCTGCGCCGCGCTTTCATCCAGTTCGTGCAGGGCCGGCTGCCATTCCGGCGCCCGTCCATCGGGCAGCGAAGCAACGGCCTGCTGGTACTGCTCGGTCATCGCCGCCGCCTGCAGCTGCAGTGCTGAAGGTACCGGCACCTCTGGCTGCGCATGGCGCCACGGCGCCACGGCGTAGACCGCCAGGCTGGCCGCCAACACCGCACCCACCGGCAACCACCAACGCCGACGCGAACGGTTCGGCAGGACCACCACGTTGTCGCCCGGCGCAGGCGCCGCCTGCGCCTCACGCGGCGGCAGCTGGGCCGAAAGGCGTGCCCAGCCATCGGTGGGTACGTCGCGCTCGCCTGGCAGCGCGCGCAGCCGTGCCAGTAGATCGTGGTCGGAATCGTGGTCGTGTGTATTCATGTCATGTCTCCCAGCCGTGCGCGCAACAGGCCGCGCGCACGATGCAAATGTGCCTTGGAACTGCCGACGGCCATCTGCAGCTGTTCGGCGATTTCCTGGTGTTTCCAGCCTTCGATGTCGTGCAGTACCAGTACCGCACGTGCCCGTGGCGGCAGTGTCGACAGCGCCCGTTCGAGGTCGCGTTCGGTGCCGGCACAGCGGTCGTGTACCGCCAGTTCCTGCAACCCTCCGTCCACTTCGTCGAGGCTGTCATGGTCCTGCCCGGCAGCACGCCCGCGCAGTTCCATCAGCGCGGCGTTGACGCCCAGCCGGTGCAGCCAGGTCGACAGGCTGCTCTCGAAACGGAAGCCCGGCAGCGCCTTCCATGCCTGCAGGAACGCTTCCTGCAGCGCGTCCTCGGCGCGTGCCTGCTGGCCGCCACACAGCCGCCACAGCACAGCGAATACCCGGGGCGCGTGGCGCCGATACAGCAGTTCATAGGCCGCGGTGTCGCCGGCGGCGGCCGCCCGCACCAGGGCGGGTTCGTCGACGGCGTCGTTGGCGGCAGGCAGCGCGGGCATGGTGGTGTCGAGCATATCGCTTGGATGCGGCAACCCGGAAAAAGGTTTAGAGCTCATCCACGATCAATGCCATGCAACCTTTTTGATGGCTGCTGCATCCATGGAAGGTCCTTCGCAAAATTGCCGTCCAGGAGTCCTGCCATGTCCAGCCCATCCTGCGCCGCCCTGTTGGTGATCACCACCTGCGTCCTGCTGCAGGCGCTGGGCCTGTCACTGCAGCTGCGCCCCGACAACGGCCGCGCCTGCCTGCAGCAGCACCGCCAGGAGCTGGTGTGCCTGGCCTGGACCCCGGCGGTCGAATCCCCCGCACGCGCCGGGTAACATCGGGGGCCGTTTCCCCCTCCGTAGTCGCCCCATGATGTTGTCGCTGAAGGATCACCTGCCCGCCTGGACCCACCCGTGGCTGAACTACGCCGGCGTCGCCGTGCAGATCGTACTGGTGCTGCTGGTTGCGTGGCTCCTGCGCGTGCTCGCCCGTCGCCTGATCCGCCGCTTCGCCGAGCACTACACGCTGCCGCCCGAAATGGTGATGGGTGCACGCCGGATCACCAGTTTCGTGGTCTATTTCAGTGCCCTGCTTTACATCCTCAGCCTGCTCGGCGCGAAGCCGTCGGTGCTGTGGACCGCGTTTACCGGCTTCGCCGCCGTGGGCGCGGTGGCCTTCTTCGCGGCGTGGAGCGTGCTGTCCAACATCTTCTGCACGCTGTTGATCTTCACCACCCGCCCGTTCCGCCTGCACGACTACATCGAGGTGCTGGAGAACGGCGAGAAGCCGGGCCTGAAGGGCCGGGTGATCGACGTGAACCTGATCTACACCACGCTGCAGGAGACCGGCGACGGCCACGAAGGCACGGTGCTGCAGCTGCCGAACAACCTGTTCTTCCAGCGCACGGTCCGCCGCTGGCGCGACCCGGCACAGGCCCCCGGTGGCATCCAGGGCGACGGCTGAGGGTGGGGTTTTCGGCAGGGCTGCGCCCTGCACCTGCTCGGAGCAACGGCAACGGCAAAAGCATGCTATCCGTGGGATGGCGGGGTGGGTCCGGTTGAGGGGGACGCTGCAAGTACGTCCATGTAAGCTCGGTCGCCGCATCCATGCGGCTCACGCCCCCTCAACCGGACCCACCCCGCCTTCGACAGATTTCCGCGAGCTGTCCGTTCTTCTGTAGAGCCGAGCCATGCTCGGCTCAAATCATTCCGATATCGAAATTTTCGATTTCGATGGAAATTTATCCACGCACGGCGGGATGTACCCGATCGCGGAAATCTGTCGGAGGTGGGGCGGTGTCGGAGTGCGGGGTGTCAGCCGCATGGATGCGGCTGCCAAGCCTACAAGGACGTACTTGCGGCGTCCCCGCACTCCGACACCGCCCCGCCACCCCACGGAATGCCAGCTTTTGCTGTTGCTGCTGCCTTGGCTTGAAGGCTTCGGCGGGTGCAGGGCGCAGCCCTGCCGAACAACCTTTACCTCAACTGGCTGTCCTTGCTGCCACGCCGGTTGTAGCCGGCATGCGCCTGTTCTTCGTCGTCACGCGCCTGCTGGCACGCCACGCACAGCCGGACACCGGGCACGGCCTGGCGCCGCGCCAACGGGATCGGCGCGTCGCATTCCTCACAGTGCTCCAGACCCGGGCCCTCGCGCAGCTGGCGCCGCGCGCGGGCGATCGCATCGTCGACGGTGGCGTCGATCTGGTCCTGGACCGCGCCGTCTCCCGCCCAACCGGTAGCCATGGCCATCCTCCACAGGTGTGTCGCCTGATATGGGGACGATACACCCCGGCAAAAAGGCACGCCTTAATGTAGAGCCGAGCCACGCTCGGCTGCTCTTCAGGAAGACGAACAGAGCGCGGATGGGTTCGATCAAGCCGATTGCGACTTAATTCCCTCCGTCCCCTTCTTGTTTACCAGACCAGGTCGTCCGGCACCTGGAACTGCGCGTAGTAGGCGTCGTCCTCGGCGTTGCCGGTGGAGATCTCGGCGGTCGAGCCCGGCTGGCCATGGTCGACAATGATCGCCTCCGGGGCGCGCTCACGCACCTTCTCGGCAGCAGCACGTGGCAGCAGGGCGTAGCCCTCGCCATTGGCGACAATGACCAGCACGCCGACCGACAGCGCCTTGCGCAGCTTGGGGTCGATCAGCAGAGTGCGGATCGCCGCGCCATCGCTGAAGCGGTACTCGTCGTCGCCCTTGTGGGGCACGGCATGGGCCGTGATGATCTGCTTCGCCTGCGCCTTCTGTTCAGCCTGACGGGCCTGGGCATTGCGCTCGGCGGCCAGTGCGCGGTCGCGCTCGACCTTCTCGGCGCGGGCCCGTTCAGCCTCGCGCTGGACGTCGGCCGAGGTCGATTCGGCCTTGCCCTGCCGGGCCTTGGCCTGCGCGCTCGCGGCGGCGCTGGCCTGCGACTTCTTGGCCAGGCCGGCCTTGAGCAATTGTTCCTGCAGCGCGTTGGGCTTTGCCATGGTCGATGCGTACCGCGTGTAATCTTGGATGCTCCATTCTACCGACGCCCCGCCGCCCCTGCATGGCAGTCCTGAAGTACCTCACCGGCTATCCCGAACCCCTGGTCGCCCAGGTCAGCGACCTGCTGGCACAGGGCAAACTCGGCCCCTGGCTGCAGCAGCGCTACCCCGACCCGCACGAAGTGCGCAGCGACCGCCAGCTGTACGACTACACCCAGGACCTGAAGGACCGCTACCTGCGCAAGTCGGTGCCGCTCAACAAGGTCTGCTACGACAACACGCTGGAAGTGATCAAGCACGCGCTGGGCACCCATACCGCCATCTCCCGCGTGCATGGCGGCCGCCTCAAGGCCAGCCGTGAGATCCGCATCGCCACCGTGTTCCGCCAGGCACCGGCCGCGTTCCTGCGCATGATCGTGGTGCATGAGCTGGCCCACCTGAGGGAAGCCGACCACAACAAGGCCTTCTACCAGCTGTGCCAGCACATGGAGCCGGATTACCTGCAGCTGGAGTTCGATACCCGCCTGTACCTGACCGAGCTGGCCAACCGCGGCCAGCGCTGACCGGCCGCAGCAGCTACACTGCGCGCCCCCTGCCTGACCTTTCCGCCATGGAACCGATCCGTCTCGACAAACGCCTGTCCGCTCTGCTCGGCATCCCACGCGGCGAGGCGCGACGCTACATCGAAGGCGGCTGGGTCACGGTCAACGGCGACGTGGTGGAACAGCCACAGCGTCCGGTCGATGACAGCGCGGTGATCGTCGTGGCCGAGCAGGCCAGCGATGAAAAGGCCGAGCGGGTCAGCATGCTGCTGCACAAACCGGCTGGCGTTGCCGCCGAAACCCTGTGCGCGCTGGTCAGCAGTGACAGCCGCAGCGAACTCGACGCCAGCGACATCCGTCCGCTGCAGCGCCACTTCCACGGACTGCAGCTGGCCGCCTCGCTTCCGGCCAGCGACAGCGGCCTGGTGGTGGTCAGCCAGGATCCGGCCACGCTGGCCCATCTGCAGCGCAATCTGGGCCGCACCGAACAGGAATACCTGATTGAAGTGGCCGAAGGCGGGCCCGAGCGCGGCCCGTGGCTGATGGCGCGGCTGCAGCACGAATCGGGCGGCGCCAAGGTCAGCTGGCAGAGCGAGCAGCGCCTGCGCTTCGCGGGCAAGGGCCTGACGGCCAAGGGCCTGCGCGTGGCGGTCACCGCGGCCGGCCTGCAGGTGACGGCCGTGCGTCGACTGCGTATTGGCCGCGTGGCACTGGGACCGCTGCCTGCGGGGCAGTGGCGTTACCTGGGCAGCGACGAGCGGTTCTGACAGGGAAGTCCCTGTCATCCACGCATGGCGTGGATCTTCTGCGATGCACCGTCTGCCTTTGATCCACGCGTGGCGTGGATCTACCATCGGCGCATGAGCCTGCCCAAGCCCCTGTGGCGACGCCTGCTGCGCGTCGCTGCAATCATCCTCGCCGCGCTGTTGCTGCTGGTCCTGTCCGGGCTGCTGCTGGCCGACCATCTCACGCCACGGGCGCAGGGCGCACCCTCGCATGTGCTGCCACTGCAGCCGGCGCAGACCCGCATCGACCAGGAAATCGTGCCGCTGCAGGACGCACACCCCGGACAGTCCGGCGTGGCGTTCCTCAGTGATGGCATGGATGCCTTCGCCGCACGCGCGATGATCACCACGCACGCGGGCCGCAGCCTGGACCTGCAGTACTACATCTGGCACGACGACCTGATCGGCCACCTGATGGCCAAGGCGCTGTACGACGCCGCCGAGCGCGGTGTGCGCGTGCGCATCCTGCTTGACGACATGAACGCCCAGGACAAGGACGCGCTGATGATGGCGCTGGACCGGCACCCGAACATTGAAATCCGCCTCTACAACCCGTTCCGAAACCGCAGCGGCATCGCGCGCACGCTGGAACTGGTGCAGCGCGCTTTCAGCGTGAACCACCGCATGCACAACAAGAGTTGGATTGCCGACGGCCGAGTCGCGATCGTCGGTGGCCGCAACATCGGCGAGGAGTACTTCAGCGCACGCACCGATGTGAATTTCCAGGACCTGGATCTGCTGGTTACCGGCCCCGCCGTGGAGCAGGCCAACCGCATCTTCGACGACTACTGGAACAGTGAAGCGGCCATACCGGTATCGGCGCTTGCCTTCCATACCGATGCACAGCTACGCCTGCTGGTCCGCGAATCGGATCACGAAGCGCAGCGCGACGTGGCCCGGCCCTACCTTGCGCGCGTGGCCGAATCGCGCAAACGGCAGCGCCCAAGCCCTGAACCACTACATTGGAGCGGTGCAGTGCGCATCGTGTCGGACCCGCCGATGAAGCACCGCAAGGACGATCGCGCTGCCTGGCTGGTGTCGACCCTGATCAGTGAGCTGCAGGCCGCCCGGCACAAGGTCCTGTTGATCTCGCCCTACTTCGTACCCGGCAACGAAGGCCTGGATGGCTTTTCGGCCATGGCCGGGCGGGGCGTGCAGGTCGGTGTGGTCACCAACTCACTGGCCGCCAATGACGTTGCCGCCGTGCACGGTGGCTACATGGGCTACCGCGTGCCATTGCTCGAAGCTGGCGTCCACGTGTACGAACTGAAAGCGCAGGGGCAGTCCAGCGATGCCGGCGTGTTCGGCAGCAGCGGCGCGAGCCTGCATACCAAGGCGTTCCTGGTCGACGACCGCCGCGGTTTCGTCGGTTCGTTCAACCTCGACCCGCGCTCGGCCTATCTGAACACTGAAATGGGCGTGCTGTTCGACGATCCGGTACTGGGCGCACAGCTGCGGGACGAGTACCTGCGCCTGGCCGATCCCAGGCACAGCTGGTGGCTGGCGCTGGACGACCGTCACCGGTTGCGCTGGCTGGAGCGTGAACCACCACCACACTGGGTGGAGGCCGAGCCAGGGGCAACGGCGCGCAAGCGCTGGTTGTCGCGGGTGATCAGCTGGCTGCCGGTGGAATCGCAGCTGTAACGCTCAGGGCGCCGGACCCGCCTCTTCCTGTCCAGCGTCATCGCGTGTTTCCACGCTGCGCCCGTGCAGGCGCCGCCAGATCCAGCGCAGGGCATGCGGCGGCGCCGAAGGCAACTGTTCGAGCAGGGCCAGCATGCGGCTCTGGCTGGCATGTCCATGCCGGCACAGCAGGCTGGCCGCTGCGGCCGCACTGGCCAGGCGCAGGCTGTCAGCCAGCGGGCCATCCGCCTCGGGCGCCAGTGCCTGGTGCACCGGCTCGGGCAGCTCCCAGGCCGCAGCCACGCGTTGCGCCAACGGCAGCGACCACTGCTGGAGCAGCTGCAGCGCCAGCGCCGGCTCCACCGTCTCATCGCGTGCCTGCGCTTCCTGCAGCAGCTGGCGCATCACCAGTGCGGCCCCCAGCCCCTGTACCAGGCCCAGCCACTGGGCGGCGAAGGCATCGCCGAAGGTGACCGTGCGCGCGTGGTCAGCGGCTGCGCGCGAAGCCAGCAGCGCGTGCTCCCAGATGATCGTGCTGAACTGCGGAAACACCTCGCACTGCACCTGCATCACCGGCTGTACCAGCACCGCGCTGATGATCTGTCGCACGCCTTCGGTTCCGACCAGTGTCACCGCCCGCTGCAGGCTTTCCACTGGGCGCTCGTGCACCTTGTAGGCCGGGCTGTTGGCGATGCGCAGCAGGTTGCCGGTCAGCACCGGGTCCTGGCCGATGATCGCCGCCATCACCCGCGCCGATGCCGCATCGTCGTTGACCGTCTGGATCAGCTGCGGCAGCAGCTGCGGGCGGCGCGGCAACTGACGGGCCGCCCAGTCCCGGTCCTGCAGCGCGCGCGCCACCGCCTCGCCCAGTCCCGCGGCCTGCACCGGCGTGGATTCACCGGCCAGGCGCGGGTACAGGGCCAGCGCATGCAGGCCGCGCTGCAGATGTGCAGCGATCTCGGCCGAAGGCAGCGCCTCACCCTGCAGGCTGGCCGCAGCCGCCGCCACCGCCTGTCGCGACACCGCCGCCAACCGGGACGGCGCGGCCCCGGTCGAGCGCGCCAGCCAGCCGCGCAGCGATCGCCACCAGGCCGGCGTCATCGCCGCCCGCCCTGTCGTTGTGGTGCCCTTGCCGTCACTGACCGCCCTGCCTCTTCACGCGAATCCGGCCACCCGCCGTCGTCGCAGCATCGGCCGCACTTTCATCTTCTTTAACCGGAAGGCCGCCGATGTCGACGGCACCGGCCGGGGGAATGGACTAGAATGGCGCCGCGCGACCCGTCCCCCTGCACCGACGACGTCGCTTTTTTTGTTTTGGGACCCTACCGTTCACTGGCCGTTCGCTGCAGTTCGCCGCTGATCGCGCCATCGGAGACGCCATGCTATTCGAAACCCTCGCCACCACCGGCCACGAACAGGTGGTGTTCTGCCACAACCACGACGCCGGCCTGAAGGCGATCATCGCCATCCACAACACCACCCTCGGCCCGGCCTTGGGCGGCGTGCGCATGCGCCCCTACGCCAGCACCGACGAGGCGCTGGCCGATGCGCTACGGCTGAGCCGGACGATGACCTACAAGAATGCACTGGCCGGCCTCAACGTAGGTGGCGGCAAGGCGGTGATCATCGGCGACCCCAAAGTGGACAAGACCGAGGTGCTGTTCCGTGCCTTCGGCCGTTATGTCGATTCCCTGGGCGGGCGCTACATCACTGCCGAGGACGTCGGCACCGACGTCAACGACATGGAGAACATCTACCTGGAAAGCCAGTTCGTGACCGGCGTGCACCAGGTCCATGGTGGCTCCGGCGATCCCGCTCCGTTCACCGCCTACGGTGCGCTGCAGGCACTGATGGCGTCGATGCGCTTCAAGTTCGGCCATGAGGAAGTGGGCAAGACCAGCATCGCTGTGCAGGGCCTGGGCCACATCGGCATGGAACTGGTGAAGCTGCTGCGCGACCGCGGCGCCAAGCTCTACGTCACCGACCTGGACAGCGCGCTGGTTGATCGCGCGGTCAGCGATTTCGGTGCCGAAGCAGTCAAGCCGGATGAGATCCATGAAGTGAACGCCGACGTGTTCGCACCGTGCGCGCTGGAAGGCGCGATCAACGCCGACACCCTGCCGCGGATCAAGGCGAAGATCATCTGCGGCACCGCCAACAACCAACTGTCGAGCCTGGAGATCGGCGACGAGCTGCATGCGCGCGGCATCCTGTATGCACCGGACTATGCGGTCAATGCCGGCGGCGTGATGAACGTGTCGCTGGAGATCGACGGTTACAACCGCGAACGCGCGATGCGCCTGATCCGCAGCATCTACCACAACCTCACCCGCATCTTCGAACTGTCGCAGCGCGAGAACATCGCGCCGCAGCGTGCCGCCGACCGCATCGCCGAGAGCCGCATCCTGTCGATCGGCAAGCTGAAGATGCCGCTGGGCCGCAGCACCCCGCGCCTGGGCAACCTGCGCGGCGGCTGAGCCAGCCGACGTCGCGCCGGGCATGACCCGGCGCGACCTGTCCTTCAGAAGCCGGTGCTGTAGCGCAAGGCTGCCTGCCGCGCACCTTCGCCACCGACGCGCTGGTCGAAGCCCAGGCTCAGGCGGCCATTGCGGCCCCACCACGATTCCAGCGCCACGCCGATCAGCGCACTGCCGCGCGGCGCGTTCCAGCCCGCCAGCGGTGCCCAGGCATCGACGCCGACGAAACTGGCCTGCCAGTCCGCATCCGCGCCATCAATCCGTTGCTGCCATTCGGCATGCCCACGCAGCGTCCAACGCCCCCAGCCACGCTCGCCGCGGATACCGGCCAGCATCTGGCTGCGCTGCACGCGATTGGCATCGCCCCGCAGGCCGAAACCGAAGCCGCCGAGCTCATTGAAGGCGTCGGTATCCACGCGCGTGGTGCTGGCGCCGACGTAGGGCGTCAACGATGCGCCTGCACGCCCCAGCCGGTACCCGCCCTCCACGCTGGCACTGCTGAAACGGCCGCCATACCGCGCAGAGACACCATAGGCGCCCGCACCGAGCAGCAGCTGACGATCCAGCGCGCGGGTGAACTGGCCGCTGCCGACCTGGGCCAGCGCGTAGCCACGCCCCAGATTCCAGCCCGCGTACAGCTGCGCCTGCGCCTGGCGATCACGCCCACGATCGCCGCCGAAACTGCTGCCACCATTACTTCGGGTCTCGCCAAACGCCACGCCCATCAGGCCGTTACTGCCCAGTGGCAGATCCTGGCCGGCCATCCAGCCCCGGCTGTCGGCGGCGTTGCCGGCGAAGCTGCCCTGCCCCGCCTCACCCAGCGCGCTCTGCCAGCTCCCGCGCAGGCGCGGTGCGGCCTGTACACGATCGAAGCGCTCGGCGATCGCACGCCGCGACATGTCGATGCTGTCGAAGGTCGCCGCTTCGGCACGGGCGTGCGCTTGACCGGACAGGCTCTGCAGGCTGGCGGCCAGGCCCTGCGGGCCACCGCCGGTCCACTGCAGGGCGCCGGCCGCTGCACCAAAGGCCGATCCCTGCAGCCCTGCGTTTTTGTCGAGTGCTGCGAATGCACCTTCCAGGCGCTGTGCTGCCGCCTGGGCGGACGCCCCCAAGCCGCTGGCCGCTGCGGTGACGCTGACCTGGGTCAGGTTCAACCAGGCGTTGTTGCTGTCGTAGCCGTAACTGCTCTGCAGCAACGACAGCCCCTGCAGGCCACTGGAGGTAGCCGGCGTACTGAAGGTGCCACTGAGTCCGCCTGCCGCGTGGATCAGGTCCTGCCGGCTGCCGTTCTGTGGCACGTAGCCGGAAACGAAGCCATGCACGCGCACGCCACCGTCGATCGCGGCATTGCCGGTGACCTGCAGCGCATTGGCGCCCAGTGCGATCATCAGCTGTGCACCGGCCTGCTGGGTGTAGTTGCCCTCGATCGTGCCGGTGGTGTTGCCGGTGGTGAGGAACACGCTGCTGCCGTTGACCACATTGCCGATCACGCGGGGCGTGCCGCCATTGAACTGCAGGCCGGTCGAATCCGGATCGGACTGGCCGAGAATGGTCACATTGGAACGGACCACACCACCGTTCTGCAGCGACAGGATGCCGCGTTCGATGCGGGTGGCGCCGGTGTAACTGTTGTTGCCGGCCAGCACCAGGGTGCCCCCGCCCTGCTTGACCAGGCCGCCGCTGCCGACGATATCGTTGCGCCACGCCGAGCCGGTCGAAGCAAGATCCACGTTGGCGACCACATCCCCCCAGTCGAAACGGCCCGGACCGTTGATCGCACGACCGATGTCGAGCAGGCCGTAGCCGAACACCGGATCCACGCCCGGCGCGCCGATGTCCTTGGCGGTGCCCAGCAGGGTCTGCCGCACCAGATCGTTGCTGAAGTACGGGAAGCGCTCCCAGACCAGCGCCGCCGCGCCGGAAATCAAGGGCGCCGCAAATGACGTGCCGTAGTTCCAGTAGTAGCTGCCACCATTGGCATCGGGATAGACCGCGCTGCCTGGCGCCGCAAGGCAGTAGCGGGCTGCCTGGCCACAGGCATTGGCATAGCTGGCCAGCGTACCGGGCGCATACGGATCCACGGCGGTGGCCACCAGCCAGCCGCGCTCCAGATCGGCGGCCGGCAGCGTGCCGGCCACGCCCTGCTGGCTGGGCAGCGCGGCCAGGCTGCTCGGTTCGCTGCGGCCATCATTGCCCGCGGCAAACACCACCAGCCCGCCGTGGTTGATCACGAAGGGACGATATTCGGCGGCCACCTGCGCGGTGGTCGGCAGGTCGGTCCAGTACAGGCCGCCCCACGAGTTGTTCATCACCTTCACGTTGTAGCTGATCAGGTCCTGGTGGACCTGGGCCACACCCAGCGGTCCGCTGAATGCATTGCCGCGTCCGCTGCCGTCGTCGGTCGGCGGTTTGTCGGCAATGATCCGTGCCGACACGATCTGCGCCTTTGGCGCGATGCCGCCCGGCCAGGAGCCTGTTGCCGCGCCGGCGGCGAGGCTGGCCACGGCGGTGCCGTGGCCGACCACATCATCGACACCCAGATTGTTTCTGGCCGGATCGATGTAGTTGAGGTTGGCCAGCACCCGGCCATTCAATGCCACCGCATTGCGCTGCACGCCGGAATCGACGATGCCGATGCGCACGTTCTGACCGGTCAGGCCGGCAGCTTGTGCGGCGCGCGCATTGGTGACTGACAGATGCGCGTCGAAAGCCGGCTCCTGTGGCTTGACCGGAGGCGGCGTCGTCGGTGGCGGGGTAGTCGGTGGCGGGGTAGTCGGTGGCGGCGGTGGTGGCGGTGTATCGATGCGCACGTTGCCGCCCCCGCCACCTCCACCACAGGCCGTCAGCGCCAGTGCCAGCGCGGTTGCCAGGGCAGATCTCACCGTCGTCGTGCGTTTCATCGATTCCTTCCCATGAACGTTGGCCCGCCCTTGTGCCGGCAGGCATGCGGCGCCGTCCAACGGCGGCCCTCCCCGACCCTCTATACTTGGGCCGACCCCCACGCAGTCTGCCGGGAAACCGGGGCGCTTCCAACGGCCCACGGTCTCCTTTCCGAACATTGCTTACGCATCAACGAGATTGCCATGTCCAACATCGTCATCGCCGCCGCCAAGCGCACCGCCATCGGCTCCTTCCTCGGCCAGTTCAACGGCGTGCCGACCCCGACCCTTGGCGCGGCCGCCATCGCCGCCGCCCTGGAACAGTCGGGCATCCCGGCCAGCGACGTTTCCGAAGTCCTCATGGGCTGCGTGCTGCCGGCCAATCTGGGCCAGGCGCCGGCCCGCCAGGCGGCGATCGCTGCCGGCATCCCGCTGTCAACCGGTGCCACCACGCTGAACAAGGTCTGCGGCTCGGGCATGAAGACCATCATGCTCGGCCATGACCTGATCAAGGCCGGTTCGGCCAGCATCGTGGTCGCCGGCGGCATGGAGTCGATGTCCAACGCGCCGCACATGCTGCCCAACTCGCGCACCGGCAACCGCTTCGGCAACTTCCAGGCGGTCGATCACATGGCCCACGATGGCCTGGTCAACGCATACGACGGCAAGGCGATGGGTGAATTCGCCGAATGCGCCGTGGACAAGTACCAGTTCAGCCGCGAAGAGCAGGACGCCTACGCCATCGAATCGGTCAAGCGCGCGCAGGCGGCCCAGGCCAACGGTGCGTTCGCCGATGAAATCGTCGCGGTGAAGGTCGCCACCCGCAAGGGCGAGGTCGAGGTCACCACCGACGAGCAGCCCGGCCGCTCGGACATCGCCAAGATCCCGACCCTGCGTCCGGCCTTCAAGAAGGACGGCAGCGTCACCGCCGCCAGTTCCTCCAGCATCTCCGACGGCGCCGCCGCTGTGGTCCTGCTGACCGAGGAAGACGCAGCCGCACGTGGCATCACCCCGCTGGCCCGCATCGTCGGCCACGCCACCCACTCGCAGGAACCGGAGTGGTTCACCACCGCCCCGATCGGCGCGCTGCACAAGCTGCTGGACAAGACCGGCTGGTCGCTGGACCAGGTCGATCTGTTTGAAATCAACGAAGCCTTTGCCGTGGTGGCGATGGCGCCGATGCGCGAACTGGGCATCCCGCATGACAAGCTCAACGTGAATGGCGGTGCCTGCGCACTGGGCCATCCGATCGGCGCCTCCGGTGCACGCCTGGTGGTGACCTTGGTCAACGCCCTGCGCACGCACGGTGGCAAGCGCGGCATTGCCACCCTGTGCATCGGCGGTGGCGAAGCAACGGCTATCGCCATCGAATTGATTTAAATGGATTTAACGATGATTTCGCAAAAATGAATGCGGGATCGCTTGACACCCAATCTTGGCTTGTCATCATGTTGTCGGCGCGCAGCATGCGCGTTGCCTAATTCTAACGACGAGGATTCACACAATGAGCATCAACAAGCTGCTGGTCGCGATGTCCCTGGCTCTGGCCCTGGCCGCCTGCTCGAAGCAGGAAGCTGCCCAGGACGCCGCTGCTTCGGCCAACGAAGCCGCCACCGAAGCCCAGGCTGCTGCCGACCAGGCCGCCGCTGCTGGCGCCCAGACCGCCGACGCTGCCCAGCAGGCCGCTGACACCGCCGCCACCGCTGCTGACGCTTCGGTTGACGCTGCTGCCCAGGCTGGCGCTGCTGCCACCGACGCCGCTGCCGGCGCCGCTGCTGACGCTGCCAAGGCTGCTGAAGGCACCGCTGAGAAGGCCAAGGACGCTGCTGAAGAAGCCAAGAAGTAATAACTTCTTTCTTCACGCTGTTCTGGAAAAGCCGCTGGTTCGCCAGCGGCTTTTTCTTTTGTCGAAATGCGCGCGACTGAGCCGCTGCATCGCGACCCCGTCTTCACAACGGCATGAATAGGCTGGCGTCCCCATCCATTGCAGTACCGGAGACCGCCATGAAGATTCGTCCGATCACTACCACCCTGCTGGCCGCCTCCCTGCTGCTGGCCCTGGCCGCCTGCAAGGGCCCGGAAGTCGAACAGGCCAAGCAGGACGCACAGCAGGCGGCCGACAGCGCAGGCGCTGCCGCCCGCGACGCCGTCGACAAGGCTGCTGCCGCCACCCGCGAAGCCGCCGACAAGACCGCTGCCGCGTCCGAGCAGGCCGCCGCCGATACCCAGCAGGCGCTGGACAAGGCTGCAGACGCCACCGCGAACGCTGCCGACAAGGCCAAGGACGCCGCAACCGACGCCGCCGCACACGCCAGCGACGCGACCGCCAACGCCGCGCAGAAGGTTGCCGACAAGGCACGTGATGTCGCCAATGACGCCAAGGCCAACGCCGCCAAGGAAGAAGCCAAGCACTGAGGTGTATCGGCAGCCGAGTATCGGCTCGGCGCTACAGGAAAAGCCGCGGCACTGCCGCGGCTTTTCTGCTTTTCGCTCTCCGCTCTTTCTGTTGATTCCGTGGTGGACCGCACGGAAACCGTCCAAGGCCGCGCGGGTAGGTTGCGCAGGGGCGTAAGCGCCATGGATGGCGCGCCCGAGCCTACAAGGACGTATTCACGGCGCCCCCTGCGCGACCTACCCGCGCGGCCCATCCATCAGTATCAGCGCCCACCACGAGGGGCACCGCCGTTGGCCATTCCCTACGGCAGCGCGCGCGCCAGCATCGCCGTCAGCTCCAGCCCCGTCGGCAGCGTCCCAAACGCCAGCCCATGCTCCCCTTCCAGCCGGCTGCGCACGAACGCCTCCGCCATCGGACTGCGCGCACGCAGCAGCAGCGCCGCCTGCAGCAGCAGCGCGGTACGCTCGCAGAACAGCCGCGCCTGCGCTTCCTCCGGTGGCGGCGCCGCTGCCCAACGCTGCAATGCCGCTGCATAGCGCGCATCACGATCAGCCACCGACGCCAGCTCACCGCGCAACGCCGCCATCGCCTCCGGCTCACGCGCCAGCGCGCGCAGCACATCCAGGCACTGGATGTTGCCGCTGCCCTCCCAGATCGAATTCAACGGTGCCTGCCGGTACAGGCGCGGCAGCATCGACTCCTCTACGTAGCCGGCACCGCCCAGGCATTCCTGCGCCTCATTGACGAAAGCCGGTGCGCGCTTGCACAGCCAGTACTTGCCCAGTGCCGTCCCCAACCGCGCCATCGCCGCTTCATTGGCATCCACACCGGCACGATCCACCGCGCGTGCGATGCGCATCGCCAACACCGTGGCCGCTTCCGACTCCAGCGCCAGATCAGCCAGCACGTTGGTCATCAACGGGTGCTCGACCAGCAGCTTGCCGAAGGTGCGTCGATGGCGTGCGTGGTGCAGCGCCTGCGCCAGCGCCATGCGCATCTCTGCCGCCGCACCCAGCATGCAGTCCAGGCGGGTCATCATCACCATGCCGATGATGGTGGCCACGCCGCGCCCCTCTTCGCCCACGCGCCATGCCTGTGCGCCGCAGAACTCGACCTCGCTGGAGGCGTTGGCCCAGTCGCCAAGCTTGTCCTTCAGCCGCATCAACCGGAACGCATTGCGGTCACCATCGGCCAGCCGGCGCGGCATCAGCAGGCAGGTCAGTCCTCCCGGCGCCTGCGCCAGCACCAGGAAGCCATCGCACATCGGCGCGGAAAAGAACCACTTGTGGCCGACCAGGCGATAACGCTCGCCATCGATCGGTTCGGCGCGCGTGCTGTTGGCACGGACATCCGAGCCGCCCTGCTTCTCGGTCATGCCCATGCCCAGGGTGATGCCGGCCTTGTCCGCCACCGGCACGTCGCGCGGGTCATAGACCGGTGCAGCGGCCTTGCGCGCCCACTCGGCCAGATGCGGCTGCGAATGCAGCACCGCCACCGCCGCATGGGTCATGGTCAACGGGCAGCTGGTGCCCGCCTCGGCCTGGTGATGCAGGTAGCTCAACACCGCACGTGCCACGTGTGCGCCAGGCTGCGGCTCATGCCAGGACAATCCTGCGACGCCGTGCGATTTGGCCGCGTCCATCAACCGGTGATAGGCCGGATGGAACTCCACCGTGTCGATGCGATGGCCCTGTGCATCATGCGTGCGTAGCCGCGGACGATCACGGTTGGCATCGAAGCCGAGCCGGTACAGTTCATCACCGGCAAGTGCACCATAGACACCCAGCCGCGGCGCGAAGCTGGCGGCGCCTTCGCGCTGCACGGCTTCCATCAGCGCCACGTCGTCGGTCCACAACTGTCGCCCTGCGAACGGCGGCGGCTGGTTCAGCACCACATGGGTTTCATACGGCGCGTTGCTGCTGAAGCTGGGTCCACTCATCCGGTCCATCCTGGCGGCAAGAGGTCTGCGGCCCGATTGTGCCGCATCGCCTGCCAAGCCCGTGTTCAGGCCGGTTCTCACCCTCTGCACGAGACGCAGGCCACAGTGACCGCATGGCAGGCAACGACGATCTGGTGGTGCTGCGCCCGGAGGGGCTGTACTGCGCCGCCGGCGATTTTCATATCGACCCGTGGCGACCGGTAGCGCGCGCGGTCATCACCCATGGCCACGGCGACCATGCCCGTCCGGGCATGGGCGAGTACCACTGCAGCGAAGGCAGCCTGCCGATCCTGCGCTGGCGCCTGGGTGACGTGCCGGTGCAGGCGCACGTCGAGGGCGTGCCGTTCCGCCTGGGGAAGGTGCAGGTATCGCTGCACCCTGCCGGCCATGTCCTCGGCTCTTCGCAGGTACGCATCGACGACGGTCGGCAGGTCTGGGTGGCCTCGGGCGACTACAAGCGCCAGCCCGACCCGACCTGCGCGCCGTTCGAAGTGGTGCCCTGCGATACCTTCATCACCGAAGCCACGTTCGCCCTGCCCATCTACCGCTGGCCGGACACGCCGGCGGTGGCGGCGGAAATCGTGGCGTGGCGCCGCGAATGCGAACAACGTGGCGAAGCGGCGATCCTGCTGTGCTATGCCTTGGGCAAGGCGCAACGGGTGCTGGCCGAACTGCGGCCACTGGACGATCGCCCGGCCTGGCTGCATGGCGCCATCGCCAATGGTGTGGCGGTCTACCGGCAGGCCGGCGTACCGATGCTGGAGACGCTCACCATGGCCGAACAGGGCCGTCAGCCGGATGCCGCCGGCCAGCTGATCCTCGCGCCGCCGTCAGCTGCGGGCACGCCCTGGATGCGTCGCTTCGGCCGCCACCAGCTGGGCTTCGCATCCGGCTGGATGCAGCTGCGCGGCAATCGGCGGCGTCGCAATGTCGATCGCGGTTTTGTCATTTCCGATCACGCCGACTGGCCAGCACTGCTGCAGACCATCGAACAGACGGGCGCCCAGCGGGTGATCGCCACCCATGGCAATACCGATGCGTTGATTCCGTTCCTGCGCGAGCGCGGCGTGGCTGCCGAAGCCTTCCGTACCGATTTCGGGAGCGAAGAATGAAGGCATTCGCTGCGCTCTACCAGCGCCTGGATCGCAGCACCGCCACGCTGGACAAGCGTGCGGCGCTGGTCGACTACTTCCGCCAGGCGCGTGCGCATGACGCGGCATGGGCGCTGTACCTGCTCAGCGGCGGCAAGGTGGGCGGCGCACGCCGGAAGATCGCCGCCAGCAGCGAACTGCGCGCGTGGGTGAGCGAGGAATCGGGCCTGCCGCCCTGGCTGGTGGAGGACAGCTATGCGCAGGTGGGGGACCTGGCCGAAACGCTGACCCTGCTGCTGGATGATCCATCCCGGCCAGCTGTCGACCGCCCCTTGGCCGAATGGATCGAACAACATCTGCTGGCGGTGGCCAATCAAGCCGAAGCAGTGCGCCGTGCGGCGGTCGTCGCAGGCTGGCAGCAGCTGTGCAGCAGCGAACGCCTGGTGTTCAACAAGCTGCTGACCGGTGCCCTGCGCGTAGGTGTTTCGCAGCGGCTGGTACAGCAGGCGCTGGCCGAATGGTCCGGCCTGGACATCGCACGCATCGCCCAGCGCATGCTTGGCGAGTGGGTGCCCTCGCCCGGGCTGCTGGCTCAGCTGCTGTCGCCGGATGAGCTTCCGCTGGACCGTCAGCAGCCCTACCCGTTCTTCCTCGCATCGCCACTGGAAGGTGAACCTGCCGAACGGCTCGGCCCGATCGATGACTGGCTGCTGGAATGGAAATGGGATGGCATTCGCCTGCAGCTGCTTCGCCGGCGTGGCGAGGTCGCATTGTGGTCGCGTGGCGAAGAGCGGCTGGATGGCCGCTTCCCCGAAATCGAGCAGGCGGCGATGGCGCTTCCCGATGGCTGCGTACTGGACGGCGAGCTGCTGGCCTGGGACGAAAACGCCAACCTGCCGCGTGCCTTCACCGCGCTGCAGACCCGCATCCAGCGCCGCAAACCCGGTGCGGCCACCCTGCGCAACACGCCGGTGCGCGTGCTCGCCTATGACCTGCTGGAAGTCGATGGCGCGGACCTGCGTGAGCTGCCGTTGCAGGAACGGCGTACGCGGCTCACTGAGGTCATCGGTGCGCTGGACGATGTGCGGATCCAGCTGTCGCCCGACGTTGACGCCGACGATTGGCAACGGGCAGCAGCGATGCGCGACGTGGCACGCGAACGCGGCGTGGAAGGTCTGATGCTGAAACGGCGTGTCTCGCCCTACCAGACCGGGCGACGACGCGGCGACTGGTGGAAATGGAAGGTCGATCCACTCACGATCGACGCGGTGCTGCTGTACGCCCAGGCCGGCCATGGGCGGCGCAGCACGCTGTACACCGACTACACCTTCGGCGTCTGGGACGGAGACACGCTGGTGCCGGTGGCCAAGGCGTATTCGGGCCTGGACGACAAGGAGATCCTCGCGCTCGACCGCTGGATCCGCGCCAACACCCGCGAGCGCTTCGGTCCAGTGCGCAGCGTGCGCGCCGAACAGGTGTTCGAACTGGGTTTCGAAGCGGTCAACCGCAGCAGCCGGCACAAATCCGGTATCGCCGTGCGCTTTCCGCGCATCCTGCGCTGGCGCCACGACAAGCCTGCCAGCGAGGCCGATCAGCTGGCTACGCTGCAGGCGCTGGCGCGATGAACCGCAGCCAGGCGCTGCGCAGGCTGGAAGACTGGTTCGCGGCACGCGGCTGGCGCTCACTGCCATTCCAGCGCGCAATGTGGCGCCACTACCTGGCCGGCGAATCCGGGTTGCTGCATACGCCCACGGGCAGCGGCAAGACGCTGGCGATGTTCGGTGGGCCGTTGCTGCAGGCGCTGATCGATCCACCGCCACCGCCCCGCAGGGCCAGCGCGGTGCGCCCACTGCAGGTGCTGTGGGTGACGCCTTTGCGCGCGTTGGCCAGTGATACCGCCCGCGCCCTTCAGGCCGTCGTCGACGGCCTGGGACTGGGATGGCGTGTCGGCCTGCGCAGCGGTGACGCCAGCAACCGCGAGCGGCGCCAGGCCCGCGAAGGCCGCATCGACGTGCTGGTGACCACGCCCGAATCGCTGGCGCTGCTGCTGAGCTATCCCGATACCGTGGCACGCATGCGCCAGCTGCGCTGCGTGGTGGTGGACGAGTGGCATGAACTGCTGGGCAACAAGCGGGGAGTGCTGCTGCAACTGAACCTGGCGCTGCTGCGCGACATCGCCCCCGCGTTGCAGCTGTGGGGGCTCTCGGCCACGCTGGGCAATCTTGATGAAGCACGCGACGTGCTGCTGCCCGGGCAGCCCGACGCGCCCATCGTGCAGGGCGTGCGCCCGCGCGCAGTCGGCGTGCGCAGCCTGCTGCCCGACCCCGGCGAACGTTTCCCCTGGGCCGGGCATCTTGGCCTGGCGCAACTGCCGCGCGTGCTGGACGCGTTGATGCAGGCACGCAGCAGCCTGCTGTTCACCAATACGCGTGCGCAGGCGGAACTATGGCATCAGGCGCTGGCCGCAGTCTGGCCCGAAGACCAGGGCACGCTTGCGCTGCACCACGGCTCACTGGATCCGGCGCTGCGCCAGCAGGTGGAGGATGGCCTGCGCGCGGGCGTGCTGCGCTGCGTGGTGGCCACCTCCAGCCTCGACCTCGGCGTGGACTTCCCCGAGGTTGAGCAGGTATTGCAGCTGGGCAGCCCGAAGGGTGTGGCCCGCCTGCGCCAACGCGCCGGACGTGCGCGCCACCGCCCGGGCGCCAGCGGCTCCATCCTGTGCGTGCCCAGTCATGCGCTGGAACTGGCCGAGTACGCCGCCGTGCGCCGTGCATTGGCCGCCGGCGTGGTCGAAGCACGCAGGCCGCCGACGCTGTCGCTGGATGTGCTGGCCCAGCATGCGGTCAGCCGCGCGCTGGCCGGTGGCTTCGACAGCGATGCGCTACTGGCGCAGGTGCGGCGCACCCACGCCTTCGCATCGCTCGGCGACGGCCAATGGCAGGCGGTACTGACCTTCATCGTGCAGGGCGGCCAGGCGCTGGCCCAGTACCCTGATTTCCACAAGGTCGTGCGCGATGACGACGGCTGCTACCGCATGCACGATCGCCGCCAGGCACTGCGCCATCGGCTGTCGATCGGCACCATCAGCAGCGATGGCAGCGTGCGCGTGCAGTTCCTGCGTGGGGGTGGCCTGGGCGCCGTGGAGGAACAGTTCGCCAGCCGCCTGCGCCGTGGTGATCGCTTCCAGTTCGCCGGGCGCCTGCTGGAACTGGTGCAGCTGCGCGACATGACCGCCTTCGTGCGGCTGGCACGAGGGCGCGGTGGTGGTGTGGTGCCACGCTGGCAGGGAGGCCAGTTGCCGCTGTCGATGCCGCTCGGCCGTGAGCTGGAGTGGGTACTGTCCGGCGCCGACGACAGTGCCGAATCACGCTGGTTGTCACCGTTGCTGGCACTGCAGCAGCAGTTGTCGGCGCTTCCCGGCCCGGAACATCTGCTGGTGGAAGAGGTGCGGCGCCGCGAAGGCCAGTTCCTGTTCGTCTACCCCTTTGCCGGCCGCCACGTGCACGAGGCGCTGGCCGCCCTGCTGGCACTGCGCTGTACCCGCTGGCAGCGCAACAGCATCGGCTATGCGGTGAACGATCATGGCCTGGTGCTGGCACCGGCGCAGGCGATCGATCTGGATGCGGCGCAATGGCGCGCATTGTTCACCCCCGATCAGCTGCTGGACGATCTGCGCGCGGCGGTGAACCTGGGCGAGCTGGCGCGGCGCCAGTTCCGTGGCATCGCACGCGTAGCCGGCCTGCTGGTGCCCAGCCTGCCCGGCGGCATGCCGCGGTCGCTGCGCCAGCTGCAGGCCTCGGCGGGCCTGCTCTACGACGTACTGCGCGAGCATGACCCCGGCCACCTGCTGTTGGCATTGGCCGAACGCGAAGTGCTGCACGACAGCCTGGACCTCCCAGGGCTGCAGCAGGTACTGGCAAGGATCGGCATGCAGGTCTTCTCGGTGCAGCACCCGGCATCACTCACACCGCTGGGCTTTCCACTGTGGGCCGAACGCCTGCGCGGGCAGTTCAGCAACGAAGACTGGCGCACCCGTGTGCAACGCGCGGCCCAGCAGCTGGAGCGCCGCCATGGCCGATGAACTGCCGCTGCTGCGCGCCGGCGAATCGCTGATTATGCTTGGCGCGCGTGCACTGTACTGGCCTGCGCGGCAGGCGCTGCTGATCGCCGACCTGCACCTGGGCAAAGCCGATGTATTCCGTCGTGCCGGCATCGCGTTGCCCAGCGGCGGCACCGGCGAAGACCTGCAACGCCTGCAGGGGCTGCTGGACAGGCATGCCTGCCGCGAGCTGTGGATCCTGGGCGACATCCTGCATGGGCCGGCGCATCGCGCTGCCTGGTACCAGCAATGGCTGGGATGGCGTGAACGCAATGCCGCACTGGACGTGCATGTTCTGCGCGGCAATCACGACCGCCAGCTGCCGCATGCGCAGTTGCAGGTCCAGATCCACGATGAAGTACGGCTGGGGCCGTTCCTGCTTCGGCATGAGCCGATGCCCGATGCAGAGCTGCATGTGATCGCCGGGCATCTGCATCCGCAGGTTGCCTTGCCGCCCCTGCGGCGGCGCTTCGCCGCGTTCTGGCTGCGCGACCGGACGACAATCCTGCCCGCCTTCTCCGCGTTTACCGCCGGAATCGTCCCTGCCCCCGTCCCTGGCGAGCAGATGATCGTCTGCGTGCAGGGCGGCCTGGTGGAACTGCCGGAAGCTTGAATCAGGCCGGACGAATGCCCAGCTGCGGCATCAACCGGAAATCAGGCGTGTCATCTTCACGTCGTCGCGGCAACGCCTGGATCGCCGCCAGCATCTCCTGCGCGCAGGTGCGGATGCGTGCGTGGTGCTCCGCTGATGCATGACTGATCAGGCTGCCGACATGGAACTCGAACACGTCCTCCAGTACGTCGGGCTGGTCCTCGTGCAGCATCTGCAGCAATCCGCGCAGCTTGCAGATTTCCGATTCCAGCTCCTCGACCGCGAACAACATGGCGTCCTCCTCTTCAACAACAGGCGGCACGTCCGGGCCGCAACAGGCCGCAACGGCAGCGCCGCCCCGGGCCACGCGCGATGTTGATCACGGAAAGGAAAACGGGCGACGCGCAATCGCGTGCAACCTACTTCTCGCATATCCGCGGTGAGGCAACCGTTAATTCACGTGACGACGCGCTTCACGCATTGGCCGTGATCGCGTTGATGCGAGGTGTCTCCGCTGCGGTGGCCAATGCGTCGACGAAAGCCCGATCCAGTGCGAGCGCACCGAACCAGCCGTGCTGGGTGCCACTGAGCACGCGCAGCATGTGGCCACGGCCACCGGGCAGGCGACCCATCGGGCCCAGCAGCACATCACGCGCCTTGGCCCAGGCGTCGCGGTCGGACTGGAACAGCGGCGTCAGCCAACGACTCCAGCGCTGGTACACCGCAACGTGCGCCCTGCGTTGCGCCTGGTACGCCTGCAACGCTTCGGCACCACCGCCATGCGTGCGAACGGCATCGCGCAATGCCAACGCATCGAGCAGCGCCATGTTCACCCCCTGCCCCAGCTGCGGGCTCATCGCGTGCGCGGCATCACCGGCCAGCACCATGCGGCCCTGGTGCCAGCGCGTCATCACCGCATCACGGTAGACCGCGCGCGCCATCTGGCCGGCATCGCGCAGATGGGCGAAGCGCGCACTGGCCTGCGGCCACAGTGCATGCAGTTCATCCAGCCAGGGGGCCATGCCGTCGGCCTGCCAGCGCTCGAAGTCGGCGCGTGGCAGGCTCCAGAAGAAGCTCAGGCGCGGCGTGTCATCACCGGGGCGCGTACCGACCGGCAGCAGCCCGATCATCTTGCGCGCGGCCACGTAGCGCTGGCGCAGCTCCCGCACGTGCGGCCAGTCTTCGGCCGGCAGCAGGCACCACAGCGCCCCCCACGGATACACGCGGTCCAGCCCGGCACCGCCGGCGATCGTGCCGCGCAGCGTCGAGGCGGCGCCATCGGCGGCCACCACCAGATCGAACGGACCGTGCATGCGACCGTCGCTGTCGCGCAGGCGGCCCTGCTCGGCATCCACCGCCGCGATGCTGACGCCCGCATGCAACTGGCCTGCACCCGCGCGCGCTTCATCCAGCAGCGAGAACAAGGCCCCGCGCTGCATGCCCAGGCCGTGCAGGCGCGCATCCAGTCCGTCGTAACGCATGTCCATCACCGCGCGCTCGCACGGCGTGTCGCCATACAGGCGGTGCACCGGCGCGGCATGTGCGCGCACGGAATCAAGCAGGCCCATCTGCCACAGTACCTGCAGGCCGCTGGGCTGCAGCAGGAAGCCGGCGCCAACCGGTCCCGGCGTGGGCACGCGTTCGAAGATCTCCACCTCGTGGCCGTCACGGGTGAGCAGGATGGACACTGCCTGTCCAGCGGTGCCGTAGCCGATCACGGCGATGCGCAGTCGTTCCTTCATGGGCGCATTGTGCCCGAGGTGGGTGGATCGCGAACGGGCCGCAGGCATGCCGCGCAAAAAAAAACCCCGCCGGAGCGGGGTTTTCAACGCACTGTCGAGTGGATCACTCGGCCGGCGTGATGTTCGAAGCCTGGGCACCCTTCGGGCCCTGGGTCACGTCATAGGTGACACGCTGGCCTTCCTGCAGGCTGCGGAAGCCCTTGGAGTTGATGGCGGAGAAGTGCGCGAACACGTCGGCGCTGCCATCCTCCGGCGAGATGAAGCCAAATCCCTTGGCGTCGTTGAACCACTTGACGGTACCGTTCGGCATGGTGATGCGAGACCTTATGCAATGAATGGGTGGTGTACGCTGAACCCGCGCACAAGCTGAGTATGCAAAGCTTGCTCGGGGAAGACAATCACCCCCGTGCCAATTCGCCCACCAGTTCCGGAAGTCCGTTGCCGGCCGCCTGCACGTTGGCCAGCACTTCGGCCATCGTAATCTCCTCGCCATCACCACACCCGGCAGCCCAGTTTGCGATGATCGCCAGGCAGGCGTAATCCAGCCCCAGCTCGCGTGCCAGCGCGGCTTCCGGCATGCCGGTCATGCCCACCAGGTCGCAGCCGTCGCGGCGCATACGGGCGATTTCAGCGATGGTTTCCAGGCGCGGGCCCTGCGTTGCGCCGTAGCAACCACCGTCATGGACCGTGACACCGGTCACTTTGGCCGCGGCCAGGATCTTGCTGCGCAGCATCGGCGTGTACGGGTGGCCGAAATCGACGTGGACCACGTCGGTGCCTTCTTCTTCACAGATCGTGCTGATGCGGCCCCAGGTGTAGTCGATGATCTGGTCCGGGCAGGCCAGCACGCGCGGACCAAAGTGTTCGGTGATGCCCCCCACCGTGTTCAACGCCAGCACGCGCTGCGCGCCCAGTTGCTGCAGCGCGGCCAGGTTGGCGCGGTAGTTGATCTTGTGCGGCGGCAGCGAATGGCCTTCGCCATGCCGCGCCAGGAACGCCACGCGATGGCCGAGCAGCGTACCGACGCGCACCGGGCCCGACGGGCGGCCGAAGCGGGTGTCGACCTCGTGGGTCTGCACATCGTCAAGCTTGGCCAGATTGTAGACACCGGTACCGCCGATCACGGCCAGGGCGATCTGTTGCATTCGAAGCACTCCATGAAAAGACGAACGCCGGCACCCGAGGATGCCGGCGGCAGAAGAAGACGCGCCGCGGGCGGCTGCGCCGTTATTCCTTCATCGCGTAGATGGCCGGCACGCAGCGCAGGGTTTCATTGACGTCCATGCCGAAGCCGAACACGTAGCGGTCCGGCAGTTCGATGCCGGCGTAGTCGGCGGTCACGTCCGGCAGCGCGCGGTCGTGCTTCTTCACCGTCATCGCGGCGATGCGCACGTCGGTCGCGCCCTGTTCCAGGCACCAGGTGCGCACGCCCTGCAGGGTGTAGCCCTCGTCCAGGATGTCGTCGACCAGCAGCACGCGGCGGCCGAACAGTGAAGTGGCCGGCTTGTGCTTCCAGACCAGGTCGCCGCCGGTGGTTTCACCGCGGTAACGGGTAGCGTGCAGGTAATCGAACTGCACGTCCTGGCCGCGCGCGCCCAGTTCCAGCGCCAGTTGGCCGGCGAACGGCAGCGCACCGTGCATGATGGACAGGAACAGCGGCACCTCGCCCTTGTAATCGCGCGCGATGGCGTCGGCGATACCAGCGATGGCCTTGTCGATGGTGGGGCGGTCGACCAGCAGGTCAGCCTGGGCCAGGGCCTGGGAAATGGTGAGGTTGGGCATCAGACGGTTCTTCCAAGGGTTTCAAGCAGACGGGATTGGGTGTCGCCATGGCGGGCATCGGCCAGCAGGCCATCCCAGCCAAGCGCGCCACGGCCGATCAGGCCCAGCAGCGCAGCAGTATTGAGGGAGCGTCCCTGCACCGCGTGCAGGGCTTCATCGACCAGTTCCGGGTGGCAGACCAGCACCACGTCGCAGCCGGCATCCAGATGCGCGTGCACGCGCGCGGGCACACCACCGGCGCTGTGCGAGGCGGCCATGCCGATGTCATCGGAGAACACCACGCCGCGGAAGCCGAGCTCGCCGCGCAGGATGTCCTGGATCCAGCGCGGCGAGTAGCCGGCCGGTTCAGGCGCAATCTGCGGGTAGATCACGTGCGCCATCATCACCGCGTCGGCACCGGCGGCGATGCCGGCCTGGAATGGCACCAGGTCCTGCGCGCGCAGCGCGTCCAGCGCGCGCGGGTCGATCGCGGTATCCACGTGGGTGTCTTCCAGCACGGTACCGTGGCCGGGGAAATGCTTGAGCGTGGCGGCCATGCCGACCGAATGCATGCCGCGCACGTAGGCGGCGGTGAACGCGGCCACCACCTGCGGGTCTTCACTGAAGGCGCGGTTGCCGATGGCACGGTTGCCACGGCCAAGGTCGACCACCGGCGCGAAGCTCAGGTCCACACCGCTGGCCCGCACCTCGCTGGCCATCAGCCAGGCGTGCCGTTCGGCCAATGCCAAGGCCTGCTGCGGGTCGGTGGCATACAGCGCACCAATGTCCTGCAGTGGCGGCAGATCGCTGTAACCCTCGCGGAAACGCTGCACGCGGCCGCCTTCCTGGTCCACGCAGATCAGCTGCGGGCGCGGGGCGGCGGCGCGGATGGCCGCACTCAGATCGGTCACCTGCTGGCGCGAGGCGAAGTTGCGCTTGAACAGCACCACCCCGGCCACGGCATCGTGCTGCAGCCAGTCACGTTCCTGGGCGGTCAGTTCGGTACCGGCAACGCCGATCAGCAGCATGGTCGATCTCCACAACGCGCGCCCGCATGGCGCAGTGCCGCATTGTCGCAGAACCGGCCGACAGGCGCAGTGGTCAGAAAAAGGGGACGGAGGGGATCAAGGCGCAATCGACCCAGGTGGGCTGGATACCTCTTGATCCCCTCCGTCCCCTTTTGGGGGGCAGGTCAGACCTTGCAGCCGTCCGGGCCGCAGGCCTCGTCGCCGTCAGCCGACGCTGCCGGAGCGCCCTGTTCGGCCGCGATCTGGCGCAGGGCGTTGGCGAAGGCCTCCGGCGGCTGTGCCCCGGAAATGGCCCACTTCCCATCGATGACGAAGGTCGGCACCGAAGAAACGCCCAATGCGTGGGCCTGCGCCAGCTTGGCGTCGACCTCGGCCAGGCCGCGGTCGGAGGCCAGCATCTGCGCGATTTCGCCGGCGTCGAGGCCGCCCGCCACGCCGGCCTTGATCAGCACCGAGGGGTCGGCCAGGTTCTGGCCATGCTCGAAGTGGGCGCGGAACAGAGCCTCGCCGACCGCATCCTGCACGCCGTGCTCGCCGGCCAGCCACAGCACCCGGTGCGCCGGCAGCGTGGTCACCCGCACCTGGCCCTGGCTGAAGTCCATCGGCAGGCCCTCGGCACGCGCGGTGGTCTGGGTCTGGCCGAGGATCTGCTCGGTACGCTCGACGCCCCCGAACTTGCGCACGTAGGCCTCGCGCAGCGGCACCGGGGTGGCGTCCGCATCCGGATCCAGCTGGAACGGCTGCCAGTGGATATCGAGTTCAGGCGCGTTCGCGCCCAGCAACTGCACGCCCTGCTGGAAACGATGCTTGCCGATCCAGCACCAGGGGCAGACCACGTCGGAGTAGATATCGATTCTCATCCCCACGACATGGGGCCCGCCTCCCTCGTTAAAAGGGGACGGAGGGGACTAAGTCGGTTCCCGCACAGGTGGGGTAAAGATGACTTAATCCCCTCCGTTCCCTTTCTGGGGTTCACCACTGTGAATAGGGGTGACTGGCCAGCGCGACGTTGTAGTAGCGCGCATCGTCGGTGACTTCGGCACCCACCCAATCCGGCAGGTCGATCGCCTGGTCGGCGCTGTCCAGCTCGACCTCGGCCACCACCAGGCCGGCGTTGTCGCCGAGGAACTCGTCCACCTCCCAGGTCAGGCCGGCGTGCTCGACCAGATGACGGCGCTTGTCGATCAGGCCACCTACGCAAAGCGCCAGCAGTGCGCGTGCATCGTCCACCGGGATCGGGTAATCGAACTCCTGGCGGGTATGGCCGATGGTGCGCGACTTCAGGTTCAACGCGGCGTGGTCGCCTTCGATGCGCACCCGCACCGAGGCGTTCTGGGTGCCGCGGTCAAGCGCCCCCATGTCGTTGATGTAGCCCTGCGCCATCGGGATCACCCGGTGCGCGGCGGCGCGCCAGCCATCGCTGCTGACGAGGAATTTGCGTTCGATTTCGATGCCCATCGCACCATTATGCGCGATGGGCATGACAGATCAGCGCTTCTCGAACACCGCGATGCTTTCCACGTGTGCGGTGTGCGGGAACATGTCCATGGCACCGGCGCTGACCAGGGTGAAGCCCTGTTCGTTGACCAGATAGCCGGCATCGCGGGCCAGCGAGCCCGGGTGGCAGCTGACGTAGACGATGCGCTTGAACTGCTTCAGCGGCAGCTGCTGCAGCACTTCGATCGCGCCCGAGCGCGGCGGGTCCAGCAGCAGCTTGTCGAAGCCCTGGCGCATCCACGGCGTGCTGCGCTGGTCCTGGGTCAGGTCGGCGCTGAAGAACTGGGCGTTGGCCAGGCCATTGCGCTCGGCGTTCTCACGGGCACGCGCGACCAGGCCGGCATCGCCTTCCACGCCGACCACTTCGCGCACGCGGCGCGCCAGCGGCAGGGTGAAATTGCCCAGGCCGCAGAACAGGTCCAGCACGCGCTCGTCCTCACCCGGCTCCAGCAGGTCCAGGGCGTGGGCGATCATCTTCTCGTTCAGCTTGGCGTTGACCTGGATGAAGTCCAGCGGGCGGAACGCCAGTTCCACGTCCCACGGCGCCAGCCGGAACGACAGCGGCACGCCCTGCCCGTCCAGCGGCTGCACGGTGTCCACGCCGCCGGACTGCAGGTAGATCACGAAGCCATGCTGCTGGCCGAAGGCGGCCCAGGCCGCACGATCGGCATCGCTGAGCGGCTGCAGGTGGCGCACGGTCAGGACCACGGCCTGGTCACCGGCGATGAACTCGATCTGCGGAATATCGCGCTTGCCGTCGAGCGATTCGATGAAAGTGGACAGCGCCTCGACCTTGGTGCCGATTTCCGGGATCACGGTCAGGCACTGGCTGAGGTCGGCGACGAAACGCGGGTCCTGTTCACGGAAGCCGACCAGGGTCTTGTCCTTCTTCTCGACCCGGCGCACCGAGAAGCGGCCCTTGCGCCGGTAGCCCCAGCTCTCGCCGACCAGCGGCGCCAGCACGGTTCCCGGCTTCACGTGGCCGATGCGCTCCAGGTTGTCCATCAGCACGCGCTGCTTGGCCACGATCTGCTGGTCTTCGTCCAGGTGCTGCAGCACGCAGCCGGCACAGGTGCCGAAGTGCGGGCACTTCGGGGTGACGCGCTGCGGCGAGGCCTTCAGCACTTCCACCGTGCGCGCTTCGTCGAAATGGCGGCTGCGGGCGGTCTGTTCGGCCATGACCACCTCACCCGGCAGTGCGCCGCTGACGAAGGTGACCTTGCCGCCCTCACCCTCACGGCGGGCGACGCCGCGACCATCATGGCTGAGGTCGAGGATCTCGGTCTGGAACGGGGTACGGTCGATGCGGGAGCGGGATCGGGCCACGTGGCAACAGGCTGCGGGCAAAAATGGGGGCGTATTGTCGCAGATCCTGACCGGCAGGGCCCGGACCCGCTTGCGCCCGCCGCCGCCGTGCTTGATGATTGCAACAGCTGACATGGAGGCAGCCCTGATGCAGATGACCCCGCGGGCCAGCCGGCCCCGCTTCCTGCTTGTCGAGGACGACATCATCAGCCGCGGTTTTTTCAAGGCGGCGTTGGAAACGTTACCGGCGGACGTGGACACCGCAGATTCACTGGCCAGTGCGCTGGCGAGCGCCGAACCCGGCGCGCATGACCTGTGGCTGATCGACGTCAACCTGCCGGACGGCAACGGCGCGCAGCTGCTGCGCGAACTGCGCCGTTCACACCCCGATACCCCCGCGTTGGCGCATACCGCCGATGGCGACACCTCCATCCATGCCCGCCTGCGTGAAGCTGGCTTCAGCGACACGCTGGTCAAGCCGCTGGGCCGCGACCAGTTGCTGAAAGCCGTGCGCCGCGCGCTGGTGAACAGCCCAGCGGGGATCTTCGTTGCCCCGGCCCCGGCAGCGGTCGAGCTGCAGGTGCAGGACTGGGACGAGACCGCGGCACTGGCCGCGCTCAATGGCCAGCGCAACCACCTGATCGCCCTGCGCGAGCTGTTCCTGGCCGAGTTGCCGGGGGTACGCGACGCGGTCGAGCAGGCCGTGGACCAGCACGACGAGCGCCAGCTGCGCAGCCAGCTGCACCGGTTGCAGGCCAGTTGTGGTTTTGTCGGGGCGGCACGGCTGGGACGCGCGGTGCGGCAGCTGCATCATGCGCCGGAGTCCGGGCAGGCCCAGGACGGGTTCCGCGCGGCGGTGGCGGCCCTGCTGCATTGAGGGTGTTCGGCAGGGCTTGCAGCCCTGCACCTGCTTCAAGCCAGAGCAACAGCCGAAGCAACGGCAACAGCGGGCATCCCGTGGAATGGCGGGGCACTGTGGGTATGCGGGGACGGCGCAAGTACGTCCATGTAGCCTTGGTCGCGCCATCCATGGCGCTCACACCCCGCAAACCCACAGTGCCCCGCCTTCGACAGTTGACCGGTGGCCAGTAGATCCACGCCATGCGTGGATGAATCTCTGTCAGATATCGAAATTCAAACTGGGGTCAGATCCGTTTTCCTTCGGAAAACGGATCTGACCCCGTCGGCATGTCCAACAGCTCGCAAGAATCTGTCGAAGGCGGGGTGGGTCCGGTTGAGGGAGTGTCCGCGGCATGGATGCCGCGGCCAAGCCCCCAAGGACGGGTTTACGGCGTCTCCCGCAACCGGACCCACCGCGCCTACCCACGGATAACCAGCTTTTGCTTTTGACGTTGCCGTTGCCGTTGATTCGGCAGGTGCAGGGCTGCAAGCCCTGCCGAACACCCCCTACCTGCGGGGTGCGAGCTGCTCGAGCATTTCCCAGGACTTCAGGCCGCGGGCGCCCAGGTGATGGGCCAGCACCCGCCGCATCGGCAGGCGCAGGCTGGCCAGGTCGGTGGCATCGGGCTCTTCGTCCGCCGCCAGCGCCAGCAGCGCCGAGCCAGTGGCCGCCGCCCGGCGTTCCCCACCGCGCTCGCTCAGCAGGCGCTGCGCGCCTTCCTGCGGGTCCAGTTCGTAACGTGCCGCCGGGTCGATCGGCTGGCCGTCGCTCGCGCTGTCCAAATCGAAACCCAGGCCCAGCGCGGACAGCAGCTCGCGTTCGAAGCGACGCAGGGTCCAGGCCAGGCCGGCGCCCACGGCCAGCCGCGCACGTGCCTCGCCGTAGGCCAGGTACAACTCAGGCAGCGGGTCCTGGCGCGGGGCCAGGCGCAGGGTCAGTTCACTCAGGTAGAAGCCGGCCAGCATCGCCTGGCCGACCAGGCGTGGCGCGGCATCCAGCGCCTCGGCACCCCGCAGCTGGGCCAGTTCGCCCCGCTGCTGGGCACTGAAGCGGATCCACTGCAGCGGCTGCAGAGCAGCGCGCAGCACCTGTCCCTTGGCGGTGGATACGCCACGCGCGAGCAGGCCGATCCGGCCATGCTGCGCACTCAACACTTCGACCAGCAGACTGGTCTCGCGGTAGGCCCGTGCGTGCAGCACGAAGCCAGTGTCGTCCTCGATCATCATCGAAGCGACCGCAACGGCTTACTCGTAACCGAAGGCCTTCAGTGCGGCCTCGTCGTCGGACCAGCCTTCACGCACGCGCACCCAGGTCTCCAGGAACACCTTGGCCCCGAACAGACGCTCCATCTGCAGGCGGGACTTGGCACCAATCTCCTTCAGCCGGGTGCCGCCCTTGCCGATCACGATCGCCTTCTGGCCCTCGCGCTCGACCCAGATCACCGCACCAATGCGCAGCAGGTTGCCATCTTCAGTGAAGCGCTCGATTTCCACGGTGGTCGCGTACGGCAGTTCCTCGCCGAGCTGGCGCATCAGCTGCTCACGCACCAGCTCGCCGGCCAGGAAACGCTGGCTGCGGTCGGTGATCTCGTCTTCGCCGAACATTGGCGGCGCTTCCGGCAACAGCGCCAGTACGTCGCGTACCAGTGCTTCCAGGCCGTTGCGCTTCTGCGCCGAGATCGGGTGCACGGACGAGAAATCGCGGCCGGCCGTGACTTCCTGCAGGAACGGCAGCAGCGCGCCCTTGTCCTTCAGACGGTCGATCTTGTTGACCACCAGCACCACCGGGATACCGGCGTCGCGCAGAACATTGAAGGCCAGGCTGTCTTCTTCGTCCCAGCGACCGGCTTCGATCACCAGCAGGCCGGCATCGACGCCTTCCAGCGAGCCGCGCGCGGCACGGTTCATCACCCGGTTCATCGCCCGCTTCTGCACCTTGTGCAGGCCGGGGGTGTCGACCAGCACCAACTGGCCTTCCGGATAGGTGGCGATGCCCAGCAGGCGATGGCGCGTGGTCTGCGGGCGGTTGGAAACGATGCTGACCTTGGCGCCGACCAGGGCATTGGTCAGGGTCGATTTGCCCACGTTCGGGCGGCCGATGACGGCCACGCTGCCGCAATGATGGGTAGTTTGTTCGCTCACTTGGAATCCAGTTGTTCTAGGACGGCTGCAGCCGCCTGTTGTTCGGCAAGCCGCCGCGAGGCGCCTTCGCCCTCGATGCTGGCGGCCGGGTCGGCTACGTTGCAGCGTACCCGGAAGTGCTTGGCGTGGTCGTCACCGGATTCTGACACCAGTTCATACTGCGGCAACGCCTTCTGTCGGGCCTGCAGCCATTCCTGCAGGCGGGTCTTGGGGTCCTTCTCGGGCCGGCCGGAGGCCGGCAGTGCCTCGATCGAAGCACTGAACCAGGGCAGTACCACCGCCCGGCAGGCCTCGAAGCCGGCATCCAGGTAGATCGCAGCCACCACGGCTTCCACCGCATCGGCCAGGATCGAGTCGCGGCGATGACCGCCGGACTTCATTTCGCCCGGGCCCAGGGTCAGCCGCTCGCCCAGTTCCAGGGTGCGCCCGATCACCGCCAGCGCGCCTTCACGCACCAGCTCGGCACGGGCACGGGTCATCGCCCCTTCGTCAGCCTTGGGCCAACGTCGGTACAACGCCTCGGCCGCCATCATGTTGACGATGCTGTCGCCGAGGAACTCCAGGCGCTCGTTGTGCGGCGCACCGGCACTGCGATGCGTCAGCGCCTGCTTGAGCAGGGCCGGGTCGCTGAAGGCATGACCAATCAGGTCGCCACGTTGGATGAATTTACTGGGCACCGCTTCGTGTCAGGTCCTGGGAAGAATCGAATTTACCAACCACATCGAGGTTGCCGATCAGCTGACGGCGCACTTCGTAGTTGACCTTGAGGGTCCAGCCATTGTCGCGACGGTCGAACTTCACGTTGGCCGGCTTCACATTGTCCGAGTAGTTGATGTACAGGCGCTTGAAGAACAGGTCCTGGATGCGCGCCGGCTCCATGCTGCCCACGCCCGGCTCGTTGGCCAGGCTTTTCATCGCCGAGCGCACCGCGTAGTACTCCTGGTACATCGGGAACAGCTTCATGCCGATGTAGAGGAAGAAGCCAACCACGATCAGGACCGTCAGGAACGAGGTCAGGGTCATGCCACGCTGCGTGTTCATCGTCTTCATTGCGTTCTCCCCAGATACGCGTTGGATGTGAAAATACCCGGTTGATGCCCGGTCAGTTGATGCTCGAGCCGATCCGCGACGGCTCGAAACCATCCTTGCAGAACCAGCCCTGGCAGTTCAGCCAGATCAGGAAGGCCTTGCCGCGCAGGTTCTCTTCCGGCAGCAGGCCCCAGAAACGGCCATCGTCACTGTTGTCACGGTTGTCGCCCATCACCAGGTACTTGCCGGCCGGCACGGTCCACTGGCCCTGGCCACGCGGGTAGTCGGTCTCCAGCACCGTGTGGGTGCGGCCCGGCAGGTGCTCGACCAGCAGGTTGGCGCCCTCGCCCTGACCCTTGTGGCCGGCGTAGATGCCCTTGTTGTCGTACTTCAGCGGTTCGCCATTGAGGATCATGCCGTCGCCTTCGAAGACCACGGTGTCACCCGGCACGCCGATCACGCGCTTGATGAAGTTCTCGCCCTTTGCCGGGTCGTTGTCGCTGTGGCCGGGGAAGTGGAACACCACCACATCGCCACGCGACGGCTCGCCAAATGGCACGATCTTGGTGTTGCTGATCGGCAGGCGCAGGCCGTACGAGAACTTGTTGACCAGGATGAAATCACCGATCAACAGGTTCGGCATCATCGAGCTGGACGGGATCTTGTACGGCTCGGCGATGAAACTGCGCACGATCAGCACGATCGCCAGCACCGGGAAGAACGCACGCGAGTAGTCCACCAGCACCGGCTCGGAATCGAGCAGGCCGGCGCGCTGGGCACGCCGCTTGGCAAGGTACAGCTTGTCCGCGAGCAGGATCAGGCCCGAGGCCAGGGTCAGCACGACCAGGAGGATCTCAAACAGTTTCATTCAGGGTCCTTTGCAACGTCACCGGACGACCGGCCCCGCAGGGCCGGTGCGGGCTTACTTGTTGTCCATCTGCAGCACGGCCAGGAACGCTTCCTGCGGGATCTCCACGCGGCCGACCTGCTTCATGCGCTTCTTGCCTTCCTTCTGCTTTTCCAGAAGCTTCTTCTTGCGCGAAACGTCGCCACCATAGCACTTGGCCAGCACGTTCTTGCGCATGGCCTTGACCGTGGTACGGGCGATGATCTGCGAGCCGACGGCGGCCTGGATGGCCACGTCGAACATCTGGCGCGGGATCAGGTCCTTCATCTTCTCGCACAGCTCGCGGCCGCGGCGGTCGGCATGGCTGCGGTGCACGATCAGCGACAGCGCATCGACCTTGTCACCGTTGATCAGCACATCCACGCGCACGAACGGGCCGGCGTCGAAGCGCACGAAGTGGTAGTCCAGCGAGGCATAGCCACGGCTGACCGACTTCAGCTTGTCGAAGAAGTCCAGCACCACTTCGGCCATCGGCAGCTCGTAGCTGATCTGCACCTGGCTGCCCAGGTAGTTGATGCCGATCTGGCTGCCGCGCTTTTCTTCGCACAGCTTGATGATGTTGCCGATGTACTCCTCGGGGGTGAGCACGTTGGCACGGATGATCGGCTCGCGGATCTCCTCGACCTGGTTCACCGGCGGCAGCTTGGCCGGGTTATCCATGTTGATGATCGAGCCATCGGTCTTCAGGACTTCATACACCACCGTCGGCGCGGTGCTGATCAGGTCCAGGTTGTATTCGCGCTCCAGGCGCTCCTGCACGATTTCCATGTGCAGCATGCCGAGGAAACCGCAGCGGAAGCCGAAGCCCATCGCCTCGGAGCTTTCCGGCTCGAAGCGCAGCGCGGCATCGTTCAGGCGCAGCTTGTCCAGCGCTTCGCGCAGGTCCGGATAGTCCTCGGCATCGACCGGGAACAGGCCGGCGAACACGCGCGGCTGCATTTCCTGGAAGCCCGGCAGCGGCTTCGGTGCCGGGTCGCCGGCCAGGGTCAGGGTGTCGCCGACCGGCGCACCGTGCACGTCCTTGATGCTGGCGGTGACCCAGCCCACTTCACCTGCACGCAGCGCCGGCAGCACCTTGCGCTTCGGGGTGAACACGCCGACGTTGTCGACCTGGTGGTTGCGGCCGGTGGACATCACCTGCAGCTTGTCACCGGCCTTGATCTCGCCCTGCATCACGCGCACAAGCGAGACCACGCCCAGGTAGTTGTCGAACCAGGAGTCGATGATCAGCGCCTGCAGCTTCTCGGTGTCGCGCGGCTTCGGCGGCGGAATGCGGTGCACGATCGCTTCCAGCACGTCCTGCACGTTCAGGCCGGTCTTGGCACTGACCGGCACGGCGTCGGAGGCGTCAATGCCGATCACGGCCTCGATCTCGGCCTTGGCGCGCTCGATGTCGGCGGTGGGCAGGTCGATCTTGTTGATCACCGGCACCACTTCCAGGCCCTGCTCCACGGCGGTGTAGCAGTTGGCCACCGACTGCGCTTCCACGCCCTGGGCCGCATCGACCACCAGCAGCGCGCCTTCGCAGGCGGCCAGCGAGCGGCTGACTTCATAGGAGAAGTCGACGTGGCCGGGGGTGTCGATGAAGTTCAGATGGTAGGTCTGCCCGTCCTTGGCCAGGTACGGCAGCGACACCGACTGCGCCTTGATCGTGATGCCACGCTCGCGCTCGATCGGGTTGGAGTCGAGCACCTGCGCTTCCATCTCGCGGGCCTGCAGGCCACCACAGAGCTGGATGATGCGGTCGGCCAGCGTGGACTTGCCGTGGTCGACATGGGCGATGATGGAGAAGTTGCGGATGTTCCGCATCGAATCAGAAGACATAGGTGGCGGCGGCGCGCGGCGTCGTCAGGGTAACGGTCGATTATCGCATGCCCGGCGCCCGCCCGCGAAAACGGCCTCATCGGACCGGGTCCGGAACGGCCGAAGCCCCGCCGGGGCGGGGCTTCGGAGGAGAAGCAAGGGCCGCCGAAGCGGCCCCGGCAGGCCTTACTGGCCGGCCTTGACCGCTACGAACGCGCTGTTGCCGCTGCCGGTGCGTACCAGCAGCATCACCACGTCGCCCTTCTTGTAGCTGGACAGCGCGCGGTTCAGCGCGTCCACGCTGCCGACCTGGGTGCTGGCCACCTGCAGGATCACCATGCCCGGAGACAGGCCCGCATCACGCGCGCCCTGGCCCTTGACCCCGGTGATGCGCACGCCTTCGCCCGATTCCAGGCCCAGCTGCTTGCGCTGCGGCGCGGTCAGGTCACTGACGTCCAGCCCCAGCAGGGCATTGGCGCCGGCCTGCGGCGCCGCATCGCTGTCGCCGGTGGCCGGGCCACGCGAACTGGCCTGCCCGTCTTCGGTCAGGGCGGTCAGGGTGGCGCTGAGGTCACGCGGCTTGCCATCTCGGATCACGCCCAGGGTGACCCGGCTGCCCGGTGCCATCGCGCCGATCAGCGGCGGCAGGTCGGACCAGCTGTTGACCGGCGCGCCGTTCACCGAGCGGATCACATCGCCGATCTTCACCCCGGCCCGGGCTGCAGCCGAATCCGGCACGATCTGGTTGACCAGGGCGCCGCGGCTGTCCGGCAGGCCCATCGCCTGCGCCTTCAGCCCGTCGATTTCCTGCACCACCGCGCCGAGCTGGCCGCGGGTGACCTTGCCGGTCTTCTTGATCTGCTCGACCGCACTCATCGCCAGGTCGATCGGGATCGCGAAGCTGATGCCCATGTAGCCGCCCGACGCGGAGAATATCTGCGAATTGATGCCGACCACTTCGCCACGGGTGTTCAGCAGCGGGCCACCGGAGTTGCCCTGGTTGATCGCCACGTCGGTCTGGATGAAGGGCACGTAACGCTGGTCCGGACCGCCGGTGCTGCGGCCGAGGGCGCTGACCACGCCAGCAGTGACCGAGTGATCGAGGCCGAACGGCGAGCCGATCGCGACCACCCACTGACCCGGCTTGAGGGAGTTGGAGTCGCCAACGCGCACGGTCGGCAGGTTCTTGCCGTCGATCTTCAGCAGTGCGACATCGTACTGCTGGTCGCTGCCCACCACTTTCGCGGTGAACTCACGGCGGTCACCCAGCTTGACCTTCACCTCGCTGGCATCGGCCACCACGTGGTAGTTGGTCAGTACATAACCATCGGGCGAGATGATGAAGCCCGAGCCCATGCCGCGGCCCTTGATGCTCGGGCCACCGTCCGGGCCGCCCGGGCCCTGCCCCGGCATCGGGAAATCCGGGCCGAAGAAGCGGCGGAAGAACTCCGGCATGTCATCGCCGCCGCCCATCGGGCCCCGTGAGGCCTGGCGGTTGTTGCGGACGATGGTGGTGTCGACGTTGACCACGCCAGGCCCGACCTGTTCGACCAGATTGGTGAAGTCAGGCAGGCCCGTGACCAGCGGCTGGGCCGGCGCCCGCGGCGCGGCGGCCGGCGCGGCCTGGGTCTGGGCGGCCGGAGCCGGGGCCTGCGCGCAGGCCATCAACGGCAGGGTCAGGGCCAGCAGGCCCATGGCCTGCGTGCGGAGTCGGGGAGTCATCGGACGGCAACCTCCGGATCGGATGGAAAGAGGAATACGGGCCCCGCCGACGGCGGGGCATGAAAGCGCCCGGCTCAGTCGCGCGGGCGCGGCGGCACCGGCAGGTCGTCCTGCAGGCGCGGCTCGAACGGGTAGAACGCCGCGCCCCCGGCATGGGCCGGGAAGCTCGCATTGAGCGCGCCGCCGGCAGCGGGCGCCAGGCTGGAGCGCGGCCACGGTCGCGCCTGCAGGCCACCGACCTCACCGAACGGCATGTTGCGGCTGGCATTGGCCGGCACGGTCGGGGTCAACGGCGCCTGTGCGGCGGCCACAGCGCGTTGCGGCATGTCCTCACGCTGGGCGGCACGCGCGGCCTGCTGGCTGCGGGTAGCGCTGGCGCGACGGGTGTCCTGGCGCCGGCTGGCTGCCGCCATGGCCACTGCCGGTACACCGGCCACGGCCATTGCGGCGTTATCCACCGAGGCTTCGGTCACCGGAGCCGGCGTCGTCGGTGCCGGCGCGAGTTCGGCCTGGCTGGCGATCACCTGCGGTGCCAACGGCTCGCCCGGGGTGGCCTCCTTCAGCTTCTCACCGCCCATGAACAGGGCCACCGCCGCCACCGATGCGGCCAGTGCGGCGCCACCGCCCCAGGCCCGCCAACCACTGCGGCGTACCTGACGACGCGGCTCGGCCTGCGGCGCCGGTTCGGCGGCGATGGCGGCGGCCACGGCAGCGCTGAAGCCGGCCGGCGCCAGCGCCGACGCCTGTCCGCGCATCACGTCGCCCAGCAGCTGCCAGCGTTCCTGGCAGCCGGCCAGCTCGGGGTCGTGCTCCATCCGGCGCAGCAGGAAGCGCGCTTCATCGGCGCCCAGCTCGCCATCGACCAGGGCCGACAGCTGTTCCCGATGGCGCTGGTCCAGGCGCTGCCCGGCGGGCGATTGGTGGTTCTGCGATTCGTTGAACGGATTACTGGTCATACGCGGCTCTTCTCACGGGTGGCGCTGCCGATGTCCAACAGCGGCCGGAGTTCGGTGTCGATCGCCTCGCGCGCCCGGAAGATCCGTGAGCGCACGGTGCCGATCGGGCACCCCATTTTCTGCGCGATATCCTCGTAACTCAGGCCTTCCACCTCGCGCAAGGTGATCGCCAACCGGAGCTCTTCCGGCAGCGCGTTGACGGCCTTCATTACCGTCTGTTCCAGTTCCTGGCGCATCAACTCGCGTTCGGGCGTGTCGGTGTCGCGCAGGCGCGTCCCGCTGTCGAACTGTTCGGCATCCCCGATGTCGATGTCATCGGTCGGCGGTCGGCGATTGTGTGAAGCCAGGTAGTTTTTGGCGGTATTCACGGCGATTCGATGCAACCAGGTTGAGAACTGGGCATCGCCACGGAAACTTCCGATCGCGCGGTAGGCACGGATGAAAGTGTCCTGGGCGACGTCCTGACATTCGCTCCAGTCGGCGATGTAGCGACCGACAAGGGCCACCACGCGATGCTGGTACTTGCGCACCAGGACATCAAACGCGGCGCTCTCGCCGTGCTGCACGCGCCGGACCAGTTCCAGATCCAGCTCCTGAGGTGTATCAACATCGGCCATGAGGGGCCGCACTCCTGTCAGCCCAACCGACGTCGGGCAATGAGACTGCCAATCCCGGGAAAAGTTCAGTCGCCGATCACCTGGCGCCGCACCAGCTTTTAACCACCGTTCCGTTAGCGTTCCGGTCCACGGCCATGGATCCGGGGTCGCCACTCCCCTGCTATTGGGATTTGACGCGGGGGAAACAACCTCTGGATCATAGCCGCTTCTCCATACACAACCGGATGGAACGTCCATGCTCTCAGGCTTCGATGGTCTCCGCTTCAGCCACTGGCACCCCGAGATCCGCGACGACGGCGTGGTGGTTCTCTCCCTGGATCGTCAGGACAGCAGCGTCAACGCCATGTCGCAGGACGTGCTGCTGGAACTGGGCGACCTGCTCGAGCGCATTGCACTGGACCCGCCCAAGGGCGTGGTGATCCAGTCGCTGAAGAAGGCCGGCTTCATTGCCGGTGCGGACCTGAAGGAGTTCCAGGAGTTCGACCGCCGCGGCACCGTCAACGACGCCATCCGCCGCGGCCAGGCCACTTACCAGAAGCTGGCCGAGCTGCCCTGCCCGACCGTGGCGGCCATCCACGGCCACTGCCTGGGCGGCGGCACCGAACTGGCACTGGCCTGCCGCTACCGCGTGGCCTCCAATGACAGCAGCACGCGCATCGGCCTGCCGGAAACCCAGCTGGGCATCTTCCCCGGCTGGGGCGGCAGCGCGCGCCTGCCGCAGCTGGTCGGTGCGCCGGCAGCGATGGACATGATGCTGACCGGCCGCACCTTGTCGGCCTCGGCCGCGCGTGGCATCGGCCTGGTCGACAAGGTGGTGGCGCCGGCGGTGGTGCTCGACACCGCCGTGGCGCTGGCGCTGTCCGGCACCACCCGCCCGTTCAAGCAGCGCGCGACGGCCTGGGCCACCAACACCTGGCTGGCACGCACTTTGCTGGCACCGCAGATGGTCAAGCAGGTCGCACGCAAAGCCAAGAAGGACCAGTACCCGGCGCCCTACGCGCTGATCAGCACCTGGCAGCGCAGCGGCGGCAAGCCGATCCAGGCGCGCCTGGATGCCGAACGCCGCGCCGTGGTGAAGCTGGCCAGCACGCCGACCGCGCGCAACCTGATCCGCATCTTCTTCCTGACCGAGCGCCTGAAGGGCCTGGGCGGCGGTGACTCCGGCATCCGCCACGTGCACGTGGTCGGCGCCGGCGTGATGGGCGGCGATATCGCCGCGTGGGCCGCCTACAAGGGCTTCGAGGTGACGCTGCAGGACCGCGAGCAGCGCTTCATCGACCCGGCCATGGAACGGGCGCAGGCTCTGTTCGCCAAGAAGGTGCGCGACGAGAGCAAGCGCCCGGCGGTGGCCGCGCGCCTGCGTGCCGATCTGGAAGGCAACGGCGTGGCCGAGGCCGACCTGGTGATCGAAGCGATCATCGAGAACCCGGAAGCCAAGCGTGCGCTGTACCAGACGCTCGAACCGAAGATGAAGCTGGACGCGCTGCTGACCACCAACACCTCGTCGATTCCGCTGGTGGAACTGCGCGACCACATCCAGCGCCCGGCACAGTTCGCCGGCCTGCACTACTTCAACCCGGTGGCGCAGATGCCGCTGGTGGAGATCATCCATCACGACGGCATGGCGCCGGAGACCGAGCGCCGCCTGGCCGCGTTCTGCAAGGCGCTGGGCAAATTCCCCGTGCCGGTGGCCGGCAGCCCGGGCTTCCTGGTCAACCGCGTGCTGTTCCCGTACATGCTGGAAGCCGCCACCGCGTATGCCGAGGGCATTCCGGGCCCGGTGATCGACAAGGCCGCAGTGAAATTCGGCATGCCGATGGGCCCGATCGAACTGATCGACACCGTGGGCCTGGACGTGGCCGCAGGCGTCGGCCGCGAACTGGCGCCGTTCCTGGGCCTGCAGATTCCGGCCGCACTGCAGACGGTGGAACCGGACAAGCGTGGCAAGAAGGACGGCCAGGGCATCTACACCTGGGAAAACGGCAAGCCGAAGAAGCCGGACGTGGCCAGCGATTACCAGGCCCCGGCCGATCTGGAGGACCGCCTGATCCTGCCGCTGTTGAACGAGGCCGTGGCGTGCCTGCACGAGGGCGTGGTGGCCGATGCGGACCTGCTGGATGCGGGCGTGATCTTCGGTACCGGTTTCGCCCCGTTCCGCGGCGGTCCGATCCAGCACATCCGCGCAGTGGGAGCCGATGCGATCGTCGAGCGGTTGAAGGCGCTGCAGCAGCGCCACGGCGACCGTTTCGCCCCGCGCCCCGGCTGGGACAACCCCGCCCTGCGCGAACCAGTGGTTTGAGTTTATCGGCCGGGCCTGCGGCCCGGCACCCGCAGAGGCAACCGCCGAAGCAAAAGCCAGAGCCAGAGCCAAAGCGGCTCTGGCTTTTCTGTTTGTTGGGCGGGGCGGTGTCGGGTTGCGGGGACGCCGTAAACCCGTCCTTGGGGGCTTGGCCGCGGCATCCATGCCGCGGACACCCCGCAACCCGACACCGCCCCACCCCTGACAGTTTCCCGGTGACGGTGGGTGAACTGCGATGGCTGGTAGATGTCGACGTTGGTCGGCACGGATCATTACGAACTGGTGGGTGTCGACCTTGGTCGACACCAGGAGCGAAGCGACCGGCGTTTGATTCTGACTTTGATTTTCTTTTTTCTTCTCCGTGGCTGGACGCACACGGAAACTGTCAGAGGCCGGGCGGGTGGGTGGCGCAGGGGCGTGAGCCGCATGGATGCGGCGATCGAGCTTACATGGACGTACTTGCAGCGTCCCCTGCGCCACCCACCCGCCCGGCCAAGCGCGGCTTCTGCTTTTGCTTCTGCCTTCAGCGACCAACCCCACAGCCACGAGGGGCTGCGCCGTTGGCTGGAACAACCTGTTACCCATACGGGGCATGTGCCCGTCACAGCTGCATGCGATGCTGACCACCTGATCCCTGCCAGCGAGAACGCCCGCATGACCACCATCATCGCCCCGCGCGTGCACGACATCGGCGGCCTCGAAGTCCGTCGCGCCGTCCCCACCCTGCAGGCGCGCAGCATCGGCTCGTTCGTGTTCGTCGACCAGATGGGCCCGGCACTCATGCACCCCGGCACCGCCATCGACGTGCGCCCGCATCCACATATCGGCCTGGCCACCGTGACCTACCTGTGGTCGGGCGCGATCGGCCACCGCGACACGCTGGGGTCGGACCAGGTGATCCGTCCCGGTGACGTCAACTGGATGACCGCCGGTCGCGGCATCGCCCATTCCGAGCGCACGCCGCAACCGGACCGCGACCATGACAACCCGATCCACGGCATGCAGACCTGGGTGGCGTTGCCGAAGTCGCATGAGGAAATCGAACCGGCCTTCTACCACCATGCCGCGGCCACCCTCCCCGAGCAGCGCCGCAATGGTGCCTGGCTGCGGGTGATCGCCGGGCGCGCCTATGGCGAGGAATCGCCGGTGAAGGTGTTCGCCGACACCCTCAACGTAGCGATCGACCTCGACCCGGATGCGGAGATCGATATCGACAATGGCCACCGCGAGCGCGCGTTGTACATCCTCGAAGGCGACGCGCAATTGGACGGCGTGGACATCCCCGCCCAGCACCTGGTGATCCCCGAAGCCGGTGCGATAGGTCGCCTGCGCGCGAAGACGCCGGTGAAGGCGATGCTGTTCGGTGGCGAGCCGCTGGATGGCCCGCGTCACCTGTGGTGGAACTTCGTGTCCAGCTCGAAGGAGCGCATCGAGCAGGCCAAGCACGACTGGGAGGCCGGTCGCTTCGGCACCATCCCGGGCGACGACAAGGAGTTCATCCCGCTGCCGCAGTACTGAACATCGCGTGTTGCACACATCCGAAGGTGTATCCCTGCACCCGGCGTTGACACTACAGTCACCCGCTGATCACTGAAATGTGACATAAATCACACTTTCAACCGTCAAAGGAGTGCAACACATGAGCATGGGTAAACGCTTGTCCGCCGAGTTCCTCGGCACGTTCTGGCTGGTTCTGGGTGGCTGTGGCAGCGCGGTGCTGGCCGCCAAGTTCGGTGGTGACGGCAATCCGCTGGGTATCGGTTTCCTCGGCGTGGCGCTCGCCTTCGGCCTGACCGTGGTGACCGGCGCCTATGCGTTCGGCCACATCTCCGGCGCGCACTTCAACCCGGCAGTCAGCGTCGGGCTGTGGGCTGGCGGCCGCTTCCCGACCAAGGACCTGGTGCCGTACATCATCGCCCAGGTCGCCGGCGGCCTGCTGGCCGGCTTCATCCTGCTGCAGATCGCCTCCGGCGCCAGTGGCTTCGCCATTGATGGCAGCCAGGCCGGTGCGTTCGCCAGCAACGGCTATGGCGCGCTGTCGCCCGGCGGCTACAGCGTTGCGGCCGCCTTCCTGTGCGAGGTGGTACTGACGGCGGTGTTCCTGATCGTGATCATGGGCGCCACCCATGGCAAGGCGCCTGCCGGCTTCGCGCCGCTGGCGATCGGCCTGTCGCTGACCCTGATCCACCTGATCAGCATCCCGGTCACCAACACCTCGGTGAACCCAGCCCGCTCCACGGCGGTGGCCTTCTTCGCCGGCAGCGGCGCGGTCAGCCAGTTGTGGCTGTTCTGGGTCGCTCCGCTGCTGGGCGGCGCGATCGGCGGCATCATTTACAAGTGGATCGGCAACGACCGCTGAGGCCTGCGAACCATTGCGGCCGACCTACGGCCGCAATGGTTACGCTTGTAACCGCAATTTGTGCGATTGCTCACGTTCCGTTAAGGTTGAGTTGACCGTCCGTGCACATGCCGGCCGGGGTGGCATCCGGGGATGGGATGCCAAGGCTGCCGGTCCATCCGGCGGAGCCAACGACACACCACCTTGGGGGATGCATGAAGTTCGCGCCTGTAGTGTTGTCGAGCCTGCTGTTCGCTGCGGCCCAGGCCGCTGCGCAGGCTCCCACCGAATGTCCTTCATTGCCGGCCAGCAGTGGCCTGCAGTGGCAACAGCAGGCACAGGCCGATTTCCTGGTCTGCCGCGCCAGCACCGGGGACGGCCGCGAGGTACTGAGCCTGATGCTCAGTGCGCGCGATCCCAACCTTCCATTGAACCGCTCGCTGCGCCAGGAAAAGGGCAGCTTCGGCGGTGAGTCGCTGTACTGGTACCAGCCCGATCTGGGAGGCCAGCAGCCGCCCGGCTATGCCGAGCGCCGCATCAGTGTGGTCAAGCTCGACAAAGGGCGTTACGCGCAGATTTCGCTGTATCCGGACAGCGCCCAGGAACTGGGCTCGCTGCAGCAGCTGGCGCAGGGCATGAGCCTGACCCCGTCGGCCGTGGCCGCGGGGCGCTGAAGGTGACGGGGATGACTGCCTGGCAGCATCCCCGCAATGCGACCCGATCCGACGGTAGTGCCGGCCGCTGGCCGGCAAACGCTTCGTTCCCGATCAGAAGAGGTTGCCGACCAGCGGCCGGCACTCCCTCAGAACTTGCCTTCCTGGAAATCGACGAAGGCCTGCATCAGTTCCTGCCGTGTGTTCATCACGAACGGCCCGTGGCGCATCACCGGTTCGCGCAGCGGACGGCCGGCCACCAGGATCAGCCGCGCGCCTTCGCTGCCGGCCGAAAGGTGCAGCTGCTCACCGCCGCCCAGCACCGCCAGCTCCTGGCGTGCCACGCCACGCGCGGCGTCCTGCTCCCCCACGGTCACGCCACCTTCGAACACGTATGCAAAGGCGTTGTGCCCTTCCGGCAACGCATAGGTCCAGGCGCGATCCGGGGCCAGCGTGATGTCCAGGTACAGCGGATCGGTGGCTGGCTGCACGATCGGGCCCTGCGTGCCATCCACGCTGCCGGCAATCACCTTCACGTCCACGCCCGGCTGCGGGTGCACCACGGGAATGCGCTCGGGCGCGAATTCCTGGTACTTCGGATCCGTCATCTTCTCCTTCGCCGGCAGGTTCACCCACAGCTGGAACCCGCGCATCTGCCCGCTCTCCTGCTCGGGCATCTCCGAATGCACCAGGCCACGGCCAGCGGTCATCCACTGCACGCTGCCCGGGGTCAGCAGGCCTTCGTTGCCGTGGTTGTCGCGATGCCGCATGCGCCCGTCGAGCATGTAGGTGACGGTTTCGAAGCCGCGGTGCGGATGCTCCGGAAACCCGGCGATGTAGTCCTCGGCACGATCGGTACCGAACTCATCGAGCAGCAGGAACGGATCCAGGTCGGGCAGCGTGGGGCCACCGATGACGCGGGTCAGGCGCACGCCGGCACCGTCGGAGGTGGGCATGCCACGGATGGTCCGCAGCACGCGGACCGGTTCGGGAAAGCTCATGGCGACTCCTGTTGGATGGATGCCACTGAAGATGGACGCCACACGGCCGCACGCCAATGGACGGCGCCGCAACCGATTGTTCCATCCCTGATGTTCGCTGCACGTCAGCACAACAAACGTACGACCAAAGTACTACCGCCGATTCGTCCTGTGCCAATTGACCCTGTCGAGGGCACGCGGGACTCTTTGTCTGTCTTTCCGGGAGAGAGCACCTCATGAAAGGGTTTTCCAAACTGGGCTGGGCGGTACTCGCCCTGCTCGGCGCATTCTGTCTGGGCACCGTAGCCCTGCGCCGCGGCGAACACATCAACGCACTGTGGATCGTGGTGGCAGCGGTTTCGCTGTACCTGGTCGCCTACCGCTTCTACAGCCTGTTCATCGCCAACAAGGTGATGCAGCTGGATCCGACCCGGGCCACCCCGGCGGTGATCAACAACGATGGCCTGGACTACGTGCCGACCAACAAGCACGTGCTGTTCGGCCATCACTTTGCCGCCATCGCCGGTGCCGGCCCGCTGGTCGGCCCGGTACTGGCCGCGCAGATGGGCTACCTGCCCGGCCTGTTGTGGCTGGTGGTGGGCGTGGTGCTGGCCGGTGCGGTGCAGGACTTCATGGTCCTGTTCCTGTCCAGCCGCCGCAACGGCCGTTCGCTGGGCGACCTGGTAAGAGAAGAGATGGGCCAGGTGCCCGGCACCATCGCGCTGTTCGGCGCGTTCCTGATCATGATCATCATCCTGGCGGTGCTGGCGATGGTGGTGGTCAAGGCGCTGGCCGAAAGCCCGTGGGGCATGTTCACGGTGATCGCGACGATGCCCATCGCGATCCTAATGGGCGTGTACATGCGCTACATCCGCCCCGGCAAGATCGGCGAGATCTCGGTGGTTGGCCTGATCCTGCTGCTGGCTGCGATCTGGTACGGCGGCAAGGTCGCCGCCGATCCGGTCTGGGGCCCGGCGTTCACCTTCACCGGCACCCAGATCACCTGGATGCTGATCGGTTACGGCTTCGTCGCCTCGGTACTGCCGGTGTGGCTGCTGCTGGCCCCGCGTGATTACCTGTCGACCTTCCTCAAGATCGGCACCATCATCGCGCTGGCCATCGGCATCCTGGTGGTGATGCCGGAACTGAAGATGCCGGCGCTGACCCAGTTCGCCGCCAGCGGTGATGGCCCGGTGTGGAAGGGCGGCATGTTCCCGTTCCTGTTCATCACCATCGCCTGCGGTGCGGTCTCCGGTTTCCATGCCCTGATTTCCTCGGGCACCACGCCGAAGCTGCTGGCCAATGAAGCGCACATGCGCTACATCGGCTACGGCGGCATGCTGATGGAATCGTTCGTAGCGGTGATGGCACTGGTGGCCGCATCGATCATCGACCCGGGCATCTACTTCGCGATGAACAGCCCGGCCGCGGTGATCGGTGCAGACGCGGCCTCGGCGGCGCACTACATCACCAACACCTGGGGCTTCACCATCACGCCCGAACAGCTGACTGCGACCGCGGCGGCGATCGGCGAACCGACCATCCTGCATCGTGCCGGTGGTGCGCCGACACTGGCGGTGGGCATCGCGCAGATCCTGCACGAAGCAATTCCCAGTGGCAGCGACGCGATGATGGCGTTCTGGTACCACTTCGCGATCCTGTTCGAGGCGTTGTTCATCCTGACCGCGGTGGACGCCGGTACCCGCGCCGGACGCTTCATGCTGCAGGACCTGCTGGGCAACTTCGTGCCGGCCCTGAAGAAGACCGAGTCGTGGACCGCCAACATCATCGGTACCGCAGGCTGCGTGGCGCTGTGGGGCTACCTGCTCTACACCGGCGTGGTCGATCCGTTCGGTGGCATCCAGACACTGTGGCCGCTGTTCGGCATCTCCAACCAGATGCTGGCCGGTATCGCGCTGATGCTGGGCACGGTGGTGCTGTTCAAGATGAAGCGTGACCGCTATGCGTGGGTTACCGCAGTACCGGCAGTGTGGCTGCTGATCTGCACCACCTACGCCGGCTTCATCAAGATCTTCGACAGCAACCCGGCACAGGGCTTCCTGGCACAGGCACACAAGTTCCAGGCCGCGCTCGCCAGCGACACCATCACCGCACCGGCCAAGTCAGTGGCGCAGATGAAGCAGATCGTGGTCAACGCCTACGTCAACACCGGCCTGACCGCGCTGTTCCTGCTGGTGGTGGGCGCGGTGCTGGTGTATTCGATCAAGACCATCCTGGCGGCCCGCCGCAATCCGCAGCGCAGCGACCGCGAGACCCCGTACGTGGCGCTGAAGCCGCATGAAATGGTGGATCTGTGATGAGCACGCAACTGGTTCCCGCCGGCCAGTACCAGGCCCACCGCCGCATCTGGCGGCGCCTGGTGCAGACCGCACGGCTGTGCTGTGGCATTCCTGATTACGACAACTACGTCCGTCACATGCTGGAAAAGCATCCGGACCAGGAACCGATGGACTACAAGACGTTCTTCCGCGAACGCCAGGAAGCGCGTTACGGCGGTCGCAACGGTGGCCGCTGCTGTTGAGGGTTGGGTGCCGGGCTTGCAGCCCGGCGCCCGCAGAAGCCCGAGCAACTACAAACTGCAACTGCAACTGCAACTGCAACTGCAACTGCTGGAGCGTCGGCTCTGGGTTTCTGTTTGCTTGGCGGGGCGGTGTCGGATTGCCGGTGACGGCGAGACACATGCGGGGTCAGATCCGTTTTCCGAAAGAAGACGGATCTGACCCCATTTTATTTATCGATATCTGACAGAAAAATGGTGTCGACCAAGGTCGACACCTACCAAAAGCCGCGCGTACCAGCAGTCGCCGTTACCCACAGCCGCGTGAACCTGTCGAAGGCGGGTGGGTCCGGTTGAGGGGGCGTGAGCGCCATGGATGGCGCGACCGAGGCTACATGGACGTATTCACGCCGTCCCCCTCAACCGGACCCACCCCGTCATCACACGGAATGCCGCTCTGGCTTTTGATGTTGAGGTTGCCGACCAGCGGCCGGCACTACCGCGGGTGCCGGGCGCCGCCTGGCTGGCCTCCTCAGCCGGTGGCCATCCACTTCAGGATCAGGCCGGTGACATACGCCAGGCCGGTACCAGTGGCATAGCCCACCGTGCCCAACAGCACGCCCACCGGGGCCAGCGTCGGATGGAACGCCGCTGCCACCACCGGCGCAGAGGCCGCAGCGCCGATGTTGCCCTGCGAGCCAATGGCGAAGAAGAACAGCGGCGCGCGCAGCAGCTTGGCCACGACCCACAGCACCAGCACGTGCGTGGCCATCCAGATCGCACCGAGCAGGAACAGCCATGGCCGGTCCAGCAGCGACAGCAGGTTCATCTGCATGCCGATGCAGGCGATCAGGAAGTACAGGAACACTGTGCCCAGCCGCGATGCACCGGCCGCTTCAAGCCGACGTGCGCGGGTAAAACTCAGGCCCAGGCCCATCGCGGTGGACAGCAGGATCACCCACACGAACTGGCTGTCCAGGCTGAACTGGCTGGCCCAGCTGACATGGGCCTTGAACCAGCCCGCCAGCGGCGCGGCGATCGCGTGCGCCAGGCCGACGCCGCCCAAGGCCACGCCGACGATCACCATCAGGTCGGTCATGCTGGGAATGCGCGCGTTCTGCGCCTCGTAGGCACTGATGCGCGCCTTCATCTCGTCGATGGCGCGGGTGTCGGCACCATTGCGGGTGTCGATCTGCTGTGCGCGGTTGGCCAGGAACAGCAGGATCGCCATCCACAGGCTGGCGCAGGCCACGTCGACCACGGCGAACTGGCCGAAGGTGGTGGCATCGGTGCCGAACACTTCGCGCATGGCGACCATGTTGGCGCCGCCACCGATCCAGCTGCCGGCCAGCGCCGCCATGCCCGCCCAGGTATCACCGGCCACGGTCTCCGGATGGATCAGCTTCATCAGCTGGAACGAGACGATAGCGCCGAGCATGATGCCGGCGGTACCGGCGCAGAACACGAGCAGCAGTTTCGGCCCGAGCTTGATGACGCCCTTCAGGTCGATCGACAGGGTCAGCAGGACCAGCGCGGCCGGCAGCAGCACGTCACGCGCGACCGGGTTGTACAGCGAGGTGTTGTGGCCATCGATGACACCAGCGGTGTTGTAGATGGCGGGGATGAAATAGCACAGCAGCAGTGCCGGCACCCAGGCGAAGATCTTCTTCAGCAGCGGGGTCGGACCACTGGCGGCCCAGAAGATCAGGGCCAGGGTGGCGGCAATCAGGCCCAGTCCAACGATGTCGTTGCTGATCAGGGCAGTAGCGGGTTCGGTCGGCACGGGATCCTCTGTCGATCGAAAGAGCGGAGAAAAAAAAGCGCCGCATAAAGCGGCGCAGGTCGAGATTAACATTGTCTTCACGCCGGGTCATGCTGCAGTGCCGACCACGCCTCCATCCCCTCAGGGAGCCCACTCATGCAGCTTGGCGCCTTTTCGGTCAGTCTCTCGGTGAAGGATCTCGCGGCCTCCCGTGCCTTCTACGAAGCCCTGGGCTTCTCGGTCACCGGCGGCGATCCAGCACAGAACTGGCTGGTGCTGCGCAGCAACGGCACCGTGATCGGCCTGTTCCAGGGCATGTTCGAGGGCAACCTGCTGACCTTCAACCCCGGCTGGGACCAGCACAAGCAGGAACTGACCCACTTCCAGGATGTGCGCGAGCTGCAGGCGGAGCTGGACGCCAGGGGCATCGCGCTGGCAGTCCGCACCGATCCCGATGGCCAGGGAACCGGCTACCTGCAGCTGGCCGATCCCGACGGCAACGTGATCCTGATCGACCAGCATGTGGCGCGGCCGAACGGGCGTTGACGCGGACAGCCATTGCGTGGGTAGGCGTCGACCTTGGTCGACGGGCAGCATGCCAACCAGGGTTGGCATCTACCAGGACGGCCGGATCAGCCCGGTCGCGAGGCACTGAAATCGAGCGTGACACGCGTGCCACGCGGCTCGCAGGGCTGCAGCTGCAGGGTCCAGCCCAGGTGCTCGCAGAGCCGCGCGATCAGATCCAGCCCGATGCCGCCGCCACGATCGGCGCGCTCGCCACGGGCCATCCGCGCGTGGATGGCCGCGATCTCCTCCGGGCTCATGCCATGCCCGGGGTCCTGCAGGGTCAGCACCGCCGACGAACTCAGCCGCAATTCGATGTGGCCACGGCCACTGTTCTCGATGGCGTTGCGCAGCAGGTTGCCGATCGCCGCCTGCACCACTGCCAGCGGCGCGACGATGTCCACCGGCGCGGCCTGGATGCCGATGCTCAGGTCCTTGTCGCCCAACAGATGGCGATGGTCGTCGACGATCTCCGGCAGCAGCTGGTCCAGCGCGATGCGCTCGGCACGCGCCGCCAGTCGTGCCGGATCACGCGCCAGCACCAGCAGCAGTTCGATCAGCTGCTCCACGCTCTGCGCGGTGCGCAGTACCCGCTGCATCTGCTGGCGCGCACGCTCGGGCAGGCCCGGTTGCTCCAGCGCCAGTTCGGCGGCACCGGTCATCACCGCGATCGGCGTGCGCAGTTCATGGCTGGCGGTGCTGATGAACACCCGCTCGCGTTCGACGAACTGTTCGTTGCGGTCCAGGTAATCGTTCAGTGCACCGGCAATCGTGTGCAGCTCGGAGCTGCCACGCGGGTCGACCTCTATGCGCTGCCCCTGCGCACCGGGCCGCAGATCGGCGATGCGCTGCGCCAGCAGGCTCAACGGTCGCACCATCCGCTCCATGCCGAAGGACGCCATCAGCACGGTGACGAAGATCATGATCACGCCCGCCAGCATCACCCAGCGCGTGGCGAACTGCTCCAGATCGTGGAAGTCGGAGATATCCAGCGCCAGCGCGACCCGCCCCATCGATTCGGTCTCGCGCACCATCACCGCCGTCTCGCGGCCCTTCACCATCACCCCGTCATGCAGCCCGGGATGCAGGGTACGCAGGCTGTCGGGCAGGTTGACCGCGTCGAAGCGGTAGAGGCTGAGCGTGTCCGAATCCTGCCAGCGGTAGTGCGGCTCGTGTTCGACATGTTCGACGATGCTGTCCAGTTCGGAATTGAGCAGCGCGCGCCAGGCAGCGTGCTCGGCATGCTCATGCACGTAATTGCCGACGCTGAACACCGCCAGCGAAAGCAGCGCCAGGTAGCCCAGCAACCACCACAGCACGCGCCGGTACAGCGGCCCGGGCTTACGCGCCTTCATCAGTATCCTTGCCAGCGTCGCTGCCGGTGGTCACGGCCAGCCGATAACCCACCCGCGGCAGGGTGTGGATCAGCTTCTCGGCAAACGGGCCGTCAACGCTGCGACGCAACTCGTAGACATGCGAGCGCAGCAGGTCACCATCCGGCGGCTCGTCGCCCCACAGGGCGAACTCCAGCTGCTGTCGTGTCACCGCACCCGGGCTGGCCCGCATCAGCACTTCCAGCAGTTTGCGGCACGCCGGGTACAGGTGCAGCACCTGGCCCTCACGCTGGGCCTCCAGCGTCGCCAGATCCAGCACCAGGTCGCCCACCTGCAGGCGCTTGCGCGGGTTGCGGCCCTGCGCGCGCAGCAGCAGCGCTTCCAGCCGCACCTCCAGTTCCGGCAGCGCGAACGGCTTGGTCAGGTAGTCGTCGGCGCCGGCACGGAAGCCGGCAATCTTGTCCGGCAGCTCGTCACGCGCGGTCAGCATGATCACCGGCACTTCCGATGCATGCTCGGTGCGCAGCTGGCGCAGCACCTCCGGCCCCTCCATGCGCGGCAGCATCCAGTCCAGGATCACCGCGTCGTAGGGATGGCTTCCGGCCAGGTGCAGGCCGGTGATGCCATCCGGGGCCACGTCGAGCACATGCCCGCGCGACTCGAAATAGTCGAACAGGTTGGCCACCAGCTGGCGGTTATCCTCGATCACCAACAGACGCATGCACGAAACATCCACGGAAGTTCGTACCATGGTAGCGCCGCCCATGTCGGAATGCGGTCGTCCCGCCCCCTTCTGACGCTTTTCCCACCCCCGCCACCTCAGAATGGCCGTTTTGCTCCCGGAGCCTGCCGTGCCCGTAGCCCTGCCCCGCCGTTGGCGCCTGCCCCTGTTGTGGCTGCTGATCATTGCTGCATTGGCAGCGGGCATCGGCCTTCGGCAGCCGCAGCCGCCGGACGAGCCGCGCTTCGTGCTGGCCGCGCGGACCATGGTCGAGAGCGGGCAATGGCTGCTGCCGCATCGTGGCAGCGAGCTGTATGCCGAGAAACCACCGGTGTTCATGTGGCTGCAGGCGGCCGCTTACGAGGTGGTCGGCAGCTGGCAGTGGTCGTTCCTGCTGCCGTCATTGCTGGGCGCCCTGCTGAGCCTGTGGCTGGTGTCGGATCTGGCACGGCGGCTGTGGTCGCCGCGGCATTCCATCTATGCCCTCGCGGCGCTGTTCTGCACCCTGCAGTTCGGGCTGATGGCCAAGCGTGCGCAGATCGACATGGTGCTGGTGGGGATGACCACCGTCGCCGTGTGGGGCTTGATGCGGCACCTGTGCGAACGTCGTAACCTGCCCGCGCTGTGGCTGGCCGGTTTCGCCGCAGGCGTCGGCACGGTGACCAAGGGCGTGGGTTTCCTGCCGTTGCTGATGGTGCTGCCCTGGTTCGGCTGGTGGCTGTACCAGCGCCGTCGCGGGTACCGCGTGGAGGGTCCGCACCCGGCAACGCTGCTGTGGCTGATCCCGGCGTTCCTGCTGGGCGTGGGCGTGTGGCTGGCGCCGCTGGGCTGGGCCCTGCTGCACACGCCCAGCGCCGAACTGCAGGCCTACGCGCATGAGCTGCTGTTCAAGCAGACCGGTACCCGTTATGCCAATGCCTGGCACCACCGGCAGCCGGCCTGGTACTACCTGCAGGTGATCCTGACCCTATGGCTGCCGGGCAGCCTGCTGCTGCCGATGCTGTTCAAGCCCTGGTGGCGCCGTATCCGCCGTGGCGACCGTCGCCAATGGCTGCTGCTGGGCTGGGCGGTGCTGGTACTGGTGTTCTTCAGTGCCAGCCCGGGCAAGCGCGAGGTGTATCTGTTGCCGATGCTGCCGGCAATGGCACTGGCCGTGGCACCGCTGCTGCCCGGCCTGTTGCGCCGCCTGTGCGTGCGCCGCTACCTGTTCGGCTACAGCGTGGTGCTGATGCTGGCCACCGGCGTGCTCGGCGTGATGCTGATGACCGAGCACCCGTGGGCGTTGGCGCAACTGGAACGCCGCGTCATGCCGGATACGCTGCTGCCGGTGCTGGGCGATGGCCTGCTGACCTTCGCCATTGCCCTGGCCACGCTGATCGTGTGGCTGCGGGTACGTCGTGCCGCGACGCTGGTGCTGCTGACCCACGGCATGCTGTGGATGCTCTACGGCCTGGTGCTGATGCCTGCACTGGACCCCTTCGCCTCGGCATCGGCGCTGATGCGCCGGGTCGGCGCTCGGATCGGTCCCGACGCCGAACTGGCGCTGGTGGCCTGGCGCGAGCAGAACCTGCTGCAGGCCGACCGGCCGGTGCGCGAGTTCGGCTTCAAGCGGCCCTGGGCCGAGCAGTGGCACGACGCCGGGCCGTGGCTGGCCGAGGCGCCGGACAAGCGCTGGCTGCTGGTGCTGGATGATGCGATGAGCCCGTGCGTGGACCCGAGCAAGGTGATCGATATCGGTGTTGCCAACAGGAACCGTTGGCAACTGCTTCCCGGTACCGCATGGAACCCGCAATGCCACGCCGAGCGGGCCGGGTCGACCGCCGAAGAAGACTGAACGTCGGCACGTGCTGGGCAAGCATTAACCCGGCACGAACGAGCGTCCGACCCTTCTCCGACATCCAGGTGACGAGCATGACCGCGGATTCCCGACCCGCCCTTTCCCAGCATGCCCGTCCGTCCCCTTGATGCGGTAGCGCCGCTTGCGACATCGCCACTGGCGTCACGATTTGCCGTAACTCACCTCTGGCTGCCTGTCGCAATCGGTCTGCCCTTGTTTACGCTGCTGATGGGGTTCGGCGGCGACCAATGGGTGGCCGATCACCTGTTCCGCCTTGAGGGGGGCCACTGGGCGCTGCAGGACGCCTGGGTCACCCGCACGCTTGTGCACAAGGCTGGCAAGTGGCTGAGCACGGCTGCTGCCCTCGTGGCGATCCTGCTGTGCTTCCACCACTGGCGGAAGGGTCGCGATCGCACCCTGCGGTGGGCGCTGCTTTATGTCGTAATTGCCATGGCTCTGGGCACGGGTGTGATCTCCCTGCTGAAGTCGCTGGTGCCGATGGAATGCCCCTGGGACCTGCTGCGCTACGGCGGCCACCAGCCTTTCATCGGGCTTTTCACGGCGCGCCCCGCAGGCATGGCCGCGCAGGCCTGCTTCCCGGCGGGCCACGCCAGCGCGGGTTATGCATGGTTGTCCCTGTACTTTTTTGCCTTGCTGTGGCGCCCTTCATGGCGCTGGGCCGGGTTGTGGATCGGCCTTGCCACCGGCCTGGTGTTCGGCATCAGCCAGCAGCTGCGGGGTGCGCATTTCCTTTCGCATGACGTTGCTACTGCGTTGATCTGCTGGCTGCTTTCGCTGGGCCTGTATCTGATCGTCAAACGCGTCCTGGCACGTCGTCAGCTCGACCGTCCCCACCGCCAGGAGGCAAACGCATGAGTGCATCGGTCCAACGCCCCGCCCGCCTTCCCGCGTTGGCAAACCTTCGCCGTTGGCGGCCGCAGCTGTCCACCGAAGCACTGATCGCACTGACCAGCCTGTTCTTCGCGGTGGCCGGCAACGGCCTGTTCTGGCACAGCGCGATGGCCAGCCATCCGGGCAGCCTGCGCTACGCGCTGTCGCTGCTGCTGTTGCTGCTGGGTGCGCACGGCGTGCTGCTGGGCATCCTGGTCTGGCGCTGGAACGCCAGGGTGGTGATCAGCCTGTTGCTGCTGGTGACCGCATTCGCCGCGCACTACATGAGCCGTTACCACATCTACCTGGATGCGGACATGTTGCGCAACGTGCTGGCGACCGATCCCAAGGAAAGCCGCGAGCTGATGACCGTGTCGCTGGTGTGGCCGGTGCTGTTGCTGGCGGTGTTGCCGATGATCGTGCTGTGGCGCGTGCAGCTGCGCCGTCGCAGCTGGGGTCGCAGCCTGCTCTGGCGCGTCGGCTTCCTGGTGGTGGCGGCAGTGACCGCGGTAGGCGGCGCATTGATCTCGTTCCAGGATATCTCGGCACTGATGCGCAACCAGCGCGAAGTGCGTTACCTCGCCACCCCGGCCAACGTGCTGCTGGGCATGCCACGCGCACTGCGTGGCGACAACCCGGTGCAGCGCGCGCCGAAGCTGCCGATCGGTACCGATGCCAAGGCCACCCCGCGTGCACCTGCCAGCAAGCCGCGCCTGCTGGTGATCGTCATGGGCGAAACCGTGCGCGCACAGAACTGGGGCCTCAACGGTGGCCGCAACACCACCCCGGAACTGGCCCAGGCCAGTGTGGTCAATTTCCCGGATATGCATTCGTGCGGCACCAGCACCGAGGTTTCGCTGCCGTGCCTGTTCTCGCCATGGGGCCGTCACGACTACGACGAGAAGAAGATCCGTGCACACCAGTCGCTGCTGCACGTATTGAACCGTGCCGGCATCGCACCGTTGTGGCGTGACAACCAGTCCGGATGCAAGGGCGTGTGCGAAGGCCTGGAGTTCCAGTCGCTGTCCGATGCGACCACCCCGGGCCTGTGCGCCGACGGCCGCTGCATGGACGAGATCCTGCTGCAGGACCTGGCCACCCAGGTGCGTGCCAAGTCCGGCGACCGCGTGGTGGTGCTGCACCAGCTGGGCAACCATGGCCCGGCCTATTTCGAGCGCTATCCGGCCGCCTTCGCCCGCTTCAAGCCAACCTGCGATACCCGTGACATCGGCCGCTGCTCGCGCGAAGAGATCACCAACAGCTACGACAACGCCGTGCTGTACACCGATCACTTCCTGAGCAAGACCATCGGCACGCTGCAGGGCATGCAGGACTACGACACGGCGATGATCTACCTGTCCGACCACGGCGAGTCGCTGGGCGAGAAGGGCCTGTTCCTGCACGGCGTGCCTTACGCCATCGCCCCGGCCGAGCAGACCCGGGTGCCGATGACGATGTGGTTCTCGCCGGGCTTCGCCAGCAGCCGCGGGCTGGACCTGCAATGCGTGCGCAGGCGTTCGGCGGCCTATACCGACCACGACAACCTGTTCCCGTCGGTGCTGGGCCTGATGCAGGTGAAGACGGCGCTGTACGAGCGCGATCGCGACGTGTTCGCCAACTGCGAGAGTTGAGGGTTTGTCGGCAGGGCTGCGCCCTGCACCCGCCGAGGCCACTGCACAAGCAACGGCAACAGCAGAAGCAGGCGATTCGTGGCTTGGCGGGGCGGTGTCGGAATGCGGGGACGCCGCAAGTACGTCCATGTAGGCTTGGCAGCCGCATCCATGCGGCTGACACCCCGCACTCCGACACCGCTCCACCTCTGACAGATTGTCCCGATCTGGTAGATCCACGCCATGCGTGGATGAATTTCCATCGGAATCGAATAGTCGAATTGAATTCGAAAAGCATCCACGCATGGCGTGGATCAATGACAGGTCGCGGAAATCTGTCGAAGGCGGGGTGGGTCCGGTTGCGGGGGCGTGAGCGCCATGGATGGCGCGACCGAGCCTCCATGGACGGATTTACGGCGCCCCCCGCAACCGGACCCGCCCCGCCAAACCACGGACAGTCCGCTGTTGCTGTTGCTTCGGCCTTTTGCCGTTGCTTGAAAGCCTCTGCGGGTGCCGGGCGCCGCCCGGCCGACTTCCGCCACTTGCGGTGGCAGCGACGGCCCACTAGCCTTCGGCCGTCGTTCACCACCCAAGGACCGCCCGTGAAACACCGTCATCTCCTGCTGGCCTCGGCTGTCGCCGCCGCCACGCTGGCCCTGGCCGCCTGCAAGAAGGAACCCACCCCAGGCACCGATACCGCCAGCAGCAGCGCCCCGGCCGGCGAAACCGCCGACCAGTTCGTGGCCCGCATCAATGCCGAATTCAAGGCCGCCTACCCGGAGATGACCTCGGCGCAGTGGCTGTCCTCCACCTACATCAACAGTGACTCCGAACGCATCGCGGCCAAGGCCAACGAGCGCTCGCTGACCCAGCTCAACAGCTGGATCGAGCAGGCCGCCAAGTTCGATGGCAAGCCGATGAGCGAGGACAGCAAGCGCGCGATCCACCTGCTGAAACTGATGTCCTCGATGCCGGCGCCACGCGATCCGGCCAAGCTGGCCGAGCTGACCCAGATCGCCACCCGCATGGAAGGCAGCTACGGTGCCGGCAAGTACTGCACCGACGCCAACGATCCCAACTCCTGCCGCCAGCTGGGCGAGCTGGAACAGGTGCTGGCACGCAGCCGCGATTACGACAAGCAGCTCGACGCCTGGCAGGGGTGGCACAGCACCACCAAGAGCATGCGCGGCGACTACCAGAAGTTCGTCGGCCTGGTGAACGAAGGTGCCAAGGGCATGGGCTTCACCGATGCCGGCCAGATGTGGCGCAGCGGCTACGACATGCCGCCGGAGCAGATCGGCCCGGAAACCGATCGCCTGTGGGAACAGGTCAAGCCGATGTACGAGCAGCTGCACTGCTACGCACGCGGCAAGCTGGACAAGACCTACGGCAAGGACAAGGCCGAAGTGGGCAACGGCCTGATCGCCGCGCACCTGCTGGGCAACATGTGGCAGCAGGACTGGTCGAACCTGTGGGACCAGCTGGAACCGTATCCGGGCGCTGGCAGCCTGGACATCACCGCAGCGCTGGAAAAGCAGTACCAGACCAACCTGAGCGCGGCGCTGGCCAAGGCCGGCAAGGACGCCAACGTGGCCGCCCAGTACAAGGCGCAGCGTGAGGCCGAACTGCGTACCGCCAAGCAGATGACCGAGCGCGCGCAGGACTTCTACGTGTCGCTTGGCATGCCGTCGCTGCCGCAGTCCTATTGGGAAAAGACCCAGTTCATCAAGCCTGACGACCGCGACGTGGTCTGCCACGCCAGCGCCTGGGACATGAACATGGAAGGCGACGTGCGCACCAAGATGTGCATCAAGCCGAACGAAGAGAACTTCACCACCATCTACCACGAGCTGGGCCACATCTATTACGACCTGGCCTACAACCCGCTGCCGCCGCTGTTCCAGGGCGGTGCCAACGATGGCTTCCATGAAGCAATCGGCGACACCATCGTGCTGGCGATGACGCCCAAGTACCTCAGCTCGATCGGCTTGGTCGATGCGCCGACCGAAAGCCGCGAGGCGGTCATCAACAACCAGATGCGCATGGCGCTGTCGGGCGTGTCGTTCCTGCCGTTCGGGCTGATGATCGACCGTTGGCGCTGGGGCGTGTTCGATGGCTCGATCACCGCCGACAACTACAACAAGGCGTGGTGGGACCTGAAAGCCAAGTACCAGGGCGTGGCGCCGGCCGCCACCCGTGGCGAAGAGTTCTTCGATCCGGGCGCGAAGTACCACGTGCCGGGCAACACCCCGTACACCCGCTACTTCCTGGCGCGCATCCTGCAGTTCCAGTTCTACAAGGGCCTGTGCGACGCGTCCGGCTACAAGGGCCCGCTGCATGAGTGCACCTTCTACGGCAACAAGGAAGCCGGCCAGAAGTACTGGGCGATGCTGAGCAAGGGTGCCAGCCAGCCGTGGCAGGCCACGCTGAAGGAACTGACCGGTACCGACAAGCTCGATGCCGGCCCGATGATCGAGTACTTCACCCCGGTCAACGAGTGGCTGAAGCAGCAGAACGAAGGCCAGATGTGCGGCTGGCAGGCCAACGCGGCCCCGGCAGCAAAATGAGAAAAGGGGCGGGTCCGCGAGGATCCGCCCCTTCTCCGTGTTGTAGAGCCGAGCCATGCTCGGCTGCGTTTCCACCGTGCTGCGCACGGCAAGCCGAGCACGGCTCGGCTCTACAGATTGGGCGCGATCAGCTGTTCTTCTTCGCCGCCATCGCCGCGGCCAGCTCGGCCTTGAATTCCTCGAAGGTCTGGCCTTTCTCCTGCGCTTCGGCCTGTGCGGCATCGCGCAGTGCATCGGAGTACATCAGGCGCACCGGCGTGCCATTGCGCTCGTGCAGCTCACCGGCCTGCATGATCAGCGCCAGCACCTGCGCAGCGCTCTCGCTGTGGCCCGCGATGCGGCCGTCCATGCCCAGCACCCATTCGCCGTCGCGGCGCACGACACCGGCCAGCAGGGTGCGCTGAGCATCGCGCAGTTCGGCATGCGGTTCCACCGGCGACGCCTGCGCGGCGGCCTTGTTGACGGCCTGCTTTTCCTGGCGACGGCGCTGGTCGCGGCGGGTCTTGGAACTGGTGGACATGGTGCGGTACCGCTGCGAAGGGGGGCGCAAGGATAGCGCACCCCGCCCGCAGCGCTGCTTCACGCGTGCTCGATCCAGTCCGGTCAGTCCAGCACCTTGCCATGCCGCCAGTAGCCCATGAAGGTGATCGCGCGGCGGTCCAGCCCGCAATCGCGCACCAGGTGGCGGCGGATCGCCATCACCGCCCCCGCCTCACCCGCCACCCAGGCATACAGCGGACCGGCCACGCGGGTATCAGCCTGCTCCCAGAGGATCTGCGTATCGACGTCGATCTCCTCCAGCGCATCGCCGGCAGCCACGCTCGAGGTCGCTGCCAACCGCGCCTGGACCGCCTGCAGCAACGGCTGTCCGTAGGCGGCCTGCCCGCGCGGCAGCCAGACCAGCTCGGCGCTGGAGGGCGCCTTCAGGTGCACCGCATCACCGGCCTGCGCCACCTCCAGCAGCGCCAGCGTGCGCGGTGGGTCGACCATGGCCGCCAGTTCCTCAAGAATTCCGGCCACCGCCGGCAGCGCGGTTTCATCCGCCACCAGCAGCACCTGGCCGACTCCCGCCGGCGGTTTCCATTCCCAGCCTTCGCTGCTGTCGGCACAGTCGGCATCGGGGGCCAGCAGCACTACGCGGTCGCCCGGTCGCGCGTGGATGGCCCAGCGCGAGGCCGGCCCGGTCTCGCCATGAAGCACGAAATCAACGTCGACCTCGCCCTGCTCGGCGCGCAGGTGGCGGATGGTGTAGGTGCGCATGGGCGGGCGCTGGTCGTCCGGCAGGGCCCGGTAGCGTGGGTACCAGTCGTCACCGCTGGGGACCTGCGGCACCTCCTGGCCGGGCAAGGGGAAGAACACCTTGATGCGCTGGTCCGGGCCTTCGGTCTTCATCCGCGCCACGTCGGCACCAGTGAACACCATGCGGTCCAGGGAAGGGGAAAGAACGCGGCGCTCCTTCAGCGCCACCTCGAACAGGCGATAGGTCTGCTGCGCAGCCATGGGGGAACCTCATGCAACGACATCGGATCGGCTGGCTGTCGTGCATCCACGCACCGGCTGGCTGGAGTCCCCAGCCTAGTCCGGTCGCTCCTCGCCGCAAGCGTTACGGGCATCGCGGCCTGCCCTACCCCTGCGCGCTGCTCAATGGCCCGTGCAGGCTGCCTGCGCCGCGCGTTCACGCTGGTGTTCCCAGTACCAGAAAACGAATCCGGCGCCGAAGAACGCGGCCTGGCCCAGCGCCAGGTGCAGCGGGCTGGCACTGAGCAGCGGCGACACCACGCCGGCCACCACGGTGCTGATCATCAGCTGCACGAAGGCCTGCAGCGACGAGGCCAGGCCGCGCTGGTGCGGGTACATGTCCAGCACCGCCAAGGCCAGGATCGGGAAGATCAGGGCCATGCCCATGCCGCCCAGGAAGATCGGCAGCACCGCCCACGGCAGCACGAACTGCGGCGACAGCGCCACGTAGCCGACATTCAGCAGCGCCGACAGCGCGCACAGGCTGAAACCGATGGCGACCTGGCGTGTGGGCGTGGTGTGCCCGGCCATGCGCCCGGACAGGAACGAGCCGGTGGTCATGCCGCCGATGGTGGGGATGAACAACCAGGCGAAACCGCCCTCGCCCAGGTGCAGGTGCTGCATCACCAACACCGGTGCCGAGGAGATGTACAGGAAGATGCCGCCGAAACCGATGCTGCCGGCCAGCGCCAGGCGCAGGAAGCGCGGGTTGAAGCCGATGCGCACGTAGTCACGCAGCAGCACGCGCGGCGACAGCGGCACCCGTGCCTCGACCGGATGGGTTTCCGGCAGGAAGCACGCGGTGGCCGCCAACAGCACCAGCCCGAACACCACCAGGAACCAGAAGATCAGCGGCCAGCCGGCGCCACTGAGCAGGATCCAGCCACCGATGATCGGTGCGATGGCCGGAGCGATGCCGAACAGCATCGACACCTGGCTCATCAGCCGCTGGGCATCGTGGCCGTGGTACAGGTCGCGGATCACCGCGCGGCCGACGATCATGCCGACACCCGCCGACAGGCCCTGCAGCGCGCGGAACGCCAGCAGCGTGGACAGGTCGGTGGACAGCGCGCAGCCGACCGAGGCGCCGACGAACACCACCAGGCCGCCCAGGATCACCCGCTTGCGGCCCCAGGCATCGGACAGCGGGCCGTGCGCCAGGCTCATCAGGCCGTAGAACAGCAGGTACACGCTGATGGTCTGCTGCACCGCCACCTCGTCCACCGCCAGGCGCTGGGCCAGCTGCGGGAACGCCGGGAAGATGGTGTCGATCGAGAACGGGCCGAACATGGCCAGGCCGGCAAGCAGCAGGGCCATGCGGCGGGTGGAAGGGGCAACAGCGGCGGTCATGGAGGAAGCGTCCGGCAGGGCCATGCGGGGCACGCACGGCGGGCGCCGGTCCCGCAACAACGGGGACGGCGCCAGATGAATTCGGGTATCCGCCCATCATAGGTGGGGATTGCGCCTGATGCCATGCAGCACTGCACAAAACGCACGGCCGGGCCATCGGCCATTCAGGCGCGGCGGCACCGACCGGCGGCCGCTGGCCGGGCCCGCAACGGGCTATAATCGGCGGGCAACACGGTGGGAGAAGCGGAACACCGCTGCCGAAGGCGCAACGCCCGTAATCGCTCAGGCCCGATACCACCCGTAACACAACTCTGGAGAGACCGGTTCGATCCGGCGCCGAAGGGGCACGAAGCTGCGGTTTTCCGCGCTTTTAAACTCTCAGGCAAAAGGACAGAGGGGCGCCCCGCAGACCGCCGACAGGCGGCTTGTGCCCGTGCGTGTGCCCTTTCCTGACGGATCCTTCGCCATGTCCCAGAACACCCCTTCCCTGCGTGAGCTCGAGCACCACAACGCGTTCGTCGAGCGCCACATCGGCCCCAACGACGCCGAGATCGCGCAGATGCTCGATGTCGTCGGCCACGCGTCGCTGGATGGCATGACCGATGCCATCGTACCGGCCAAGATCAAGTCGCCGGCACCGCTGGCGCTGCCGGAGTCGATGACCGAAGTACAGGCACTGGCGAAGATCCGTGCGATCGCCGACAAGAACACCGTGCTGCGCAGCTTCATCGGCCAGGGCTACTACGGCACCCACACGCCGAACGTGATCCTGCGCAACATCCTGGAAAACCCGGCCTGGTACACCGCCTACACTCCGTACCAGGCGGAAATCTCGCAGGGCCGCATGGAAGCGCTGATCAACTTCCAGACCCTGTGCGCCGACCTGACCGGCATGGAAATCGCCAACGCCTCGCTGCTGGACGAAGCCACCGCCGCTGCTGAAGCGATGACCCTGGCCAAGCGTTCGGCCAAGTCCAAGTCGGACACCTTCTTCGTGCACGACGCCGTGCATCCGCAGACGCTGGAACTGCTGCGTACCCGCGCCGAGCCCATGGGCATCGTGCTGCGCGTCGGCACCCCGGCCGAAGCACTGGAAGCGGAAGCCTTCGGCCTGCTGCTGCAGTATCCGGATACCTTCGGCCAGGTGGGCGACTACAAGGCGCTGGTCGATGCCGTGCACGCACGCGGCGGCCTGGTGGCCGTGGCCACCGACCTGCTGGCCCTGACCCTGCTGGCCGCCCCGGGCGAATGGGGCGCGGACATCGTGGTCGGCAACAGCCAGCGTTTCGGCGTGCCGTTCGGCTTCGGTGGCCCGCACGCCGCCTTCATGGCCTGCCGTGACGCCTACAAGCGCTCGATGCCGGGCCGCCTGATCGGTGTTTCGGTCGATGCCCAGGGCAACCCGGCCTACCGCCTGACCCTGCAGACCCGCGAGCAGCACATCCGCCGCGAGAAGGCGACTTCCAACATCTGTACCGCGCAGGTGCTGCTGGCGGTGATGGCCTCGATGTACGCCGTTTACCACGGCCCGGAAGGCCTGACCCGCATTGCCCGCCGCACCCATCGCCTGGCCTCGATCCTGGCCGCAGCGCTGCGCAATGCCGGCGTGCAGGTTGGTGGCGACTTCTTCGACACCCTGCATGTCACCGGCGTGCACGCCGATGAGATCCATGCCAAGGCCCGCGCCGCCGGCTACAACCTGCGCGCGATCGACAGCGACTCGGTCGGCATCAGCCTGGACGAGACCACCACCCGCGCCGACATCGTCGCCGTGGCTGCAGTGTTCGGTGCTTCGCTGGACGTCGACGCGCTGGATGCCAGCACCGCCGACGCGCTGCCGGCCGGCCTGCTGCGCCAGTCCGCGTTCCTGACCCATCCGGTGTTCAACACCCACCACAGCGAGCACGAACTGCTGCGCTACCTGCGTTCGCTGGCCGACAAGGACCTGGCGATGGACCGCACGATGATCCCGCTGGGCTCGTGCACCATGAAGCTCAACGCCACCGCCGAGATGATCCCGGTGACCTGGCCGGAGTTCTCGCAGATCCACCCGCTGGTGCCGGCCGACCAGGCGCTGGGCTACAAGGAACTGATCGACACGCTGGAAGCGATGCTGGTCGAATGCACCGGCTACGACGCGGTCAGCCTGCAGCCGAACTCCGGCGCGCAGGGCGAGTACGCCGGCCTGCTGGCGATCCGCGCCTACCACCGTTCGCGCGGCGAAGATCACCGTGACATCTGCCTGATCCCGGATTCGGCACACGGCACCAACCCGGCTTCGGCACAGATGTGCGGCATGAAGGTGGTGGTGACCAAGACCGATGCCAACGGCAACGTCGATGTCGAGGACATCCGCCTCAACGCCGAGAAGTACAGCGACCGCCTGGCCGCGATCATGATGACCTACCCGTCCACGCACGGCGTGTTCGAGGAAGAGGTGGTGGAGATCTGCGAGATCATCCACAAGCACGGCGGCCAGGTGTACACCGACGGTGCCAACATGAACGCCCTGGTCGGCGTGGCCAAGCCGGGCAAGTGGGGTTCGGACGTTTCGCACCTGAACCTGCACAAGACCTTCTGCATCCCGCACGGCGGTGGCGGCCCGGGCGTTGGCCCGTGCGCGGTCAAGGAGCACCTGGCGCCGTTCCTGCCGGGCAAGCTGGGTGACAACGGCCCGGTCGGCATGGTCAGCGCGGCCAGCTTCGGCAGCGCCTCGATCCTGCCGATCAGCTGGATGTACATCGCGATGATGGGCCGCGAAGGCCTGCGCAAGGCCACCCAGGTCGCACAGCTCAACGCCAACTACATCGCCAAGCGCCTGGCACCGCACTTCAAGACCCTGTATACCGGCCGCAACGGCCTGGTGGCGCACGAGTGCATCCTGGACGTGCGCCCGCTGGAGAAGACCAGCGGCATCGGCGCCGAGGACGTGGCCAAGCGCCTGATCGACTTCGGCTTCCATGCCCCGACCCTGAGCTTCCCGGTGGCTGGCACGCTGATGGTCGAGCCGACCGAGAGCGAATCGCTGCACGAGCTGGATCGCTTCATCGACGCGATGATCCAGATCCGCGAGGAGATCACCGCGATCGAAGACGGCCGCCTGGACCGCGAGGACAACCCGCTGAAGAACGCGCCGCACACCGCCACCGCGGTGACCGCCAGCGAGTGGACCCACGCCTACCCGCGTGAACTGGCTGCGTTCCCGCTGGCCAGCCTGAAGCAGAGCAAGTACTGGCCGCCGGTGGCGCGCGTGGACAACGTGTACGGCGACAAGAACGTGATGTGCGCCTGCATTCCGGTCGATGCCTACAAGGATGATGAAGTCGAGGCTTGATTCCTCGCTGCATCGGTAAAGAGAACGGCCCGCGCAAGCGGGCCGTTTTCATGAGGGTGTGTGGATCAAAGTCCACACCCACAAACATCCGATCACGGGTCCGGCATCTGCCCCAGGCTCAACTGCCACGACACGCCGAAGCGATCCTGCACCCAGCCGTAGCGGTTGCTGAAGTCATAGTCGCCCACCGGCATCAACCAGTGGCCGCCCTCGCCCAGCACACGCGCGGCGCGCTCGAACTGCTCGGCACCGGAACACTCGACGAACAGCGAGATCGACGGGCTGAAGGTGAAGTCGTGCACGTCCAGGCTGTCAAAGCACAGGTAGTGGGTGCCGCCCAGCAGGAAGATGGCCTGGCGGACCTGCCCGGGCACGCCGGCACCGGCGCCGTCCGGATGGCGCTGCATTGCCAGCAGGCGGAAATCGGCGAAAGCTTCGGCGTACAGGGCCAGGGCGGCCTCGGCCTGGCCGGTGAACATCAGGAAAGGACGGCTGCGCAGCATGCGGTACTCCCGGTCGACGGGCCGCTGGCGGCCCACGCGATCAGGATGGCACGGCGGATGTATGCCTGCTGTAGAGCCGAGCCCATGCTCGGCTGGCGGCCGCGCGAACAGCAGCCGACCGTAGGGACGGCTCTACAGAATCACGCCTCGCGCATGCGCCGCGCGATGGCGCTGCCAGCGGCGATCGTGGCGGTCAGCGCCACCATCGACAGGAACTGCAGGCGGGTGTGCGCCTCGCTCAGCAGCAGGCCGAAGATCAGCGCCAGGATCGCCAGCGCGCAGCAGGTCAGCCACGGGAAACCGGCCATGCGGAACGGCAGGCGAGTGCCCAGGCGATCGGCGCGGCGGCGCAACACCAGCTGCGAGACCAGCGACAGCGTCCACACCAGCAGGCAGGTGGAACCGACGATGTTCAGCAGTACCGGCAGCACCCGGTCCGGAAACAGCAGTTCCATCACCGTGGCGGCGAAGCCGAACAGCACGCTGGCCAGCACGGCGATCACCGGCACCTGGCGCGGATCGGTCCAGCCCAGCACGGCCGGCGCTTCACGGCGCTGCGCCAGCGAGTACATCATGCGCGAGGCGCCGTAGAGGTTGGCATTGAGCGCCGACAGCAGCGCGATCACCGCGATCAGGGTGATGGCAGTGCCGGCACCCGGAATACGGGCGATATCCAGCACGGCGGCGAACGGCGACTTCAGCGCCTCGCTGGTCCACGGCACCACAGCGATGATCACGCTCAGCGAGCCGATGTAGAACACCAGGATGCGCCACGCCACGGTGCGGATGGCACGGGCGATGCTGCGCTCCGGATCTTCGGTCTCCGCCGCCGCAACGGCCACGATCTCGGTACCACCGAAGGCGAAGACCACCACCAGCAGCGCGGCACCGATACCGGCCAGACCCTTGGGTGCGAAGCCGCCATGTTCGGTGAAGTTGCTCAAGCCCGGCGAGGTCACCTGCGGCAGCCAGCCCATCAGCAGCGCCACGCCGATGGCGATGAACGCCAGGATCGCCGCGACCTTGAGGATGGCGAACCAGAACTCAAACTCGCCGAAGTTCTTCACCCCGAGCAGGTTGATGGCGGTGAAGAACAGCATGAAGGCCAGCGCTGCCATCGGTACCGGCACCGCAGGCCAGACCGTGGCCAGCAACCCGGCCGCGCCCACCGCCTCGGCGGCGATCACGATCACCAGCTGCACCCACCACAACCAGCCGACCGTGGCACCGGCGGTGGCGCCCATGGCGTCGGCCGCATACACCGAAAACGCGCCGCTGGTCGGTTTGGCCGCCGCCATCTCGCCCAGTGCGTTCATCACGATGATCACCAGCGCGCCTGCGACCAGATACGACACCAGCACTGCCGGACCGGCCGCCTGCACGCCCACGCCCGAACCGAGGAACAGGCCGGCGCCGATGGCGCTGCCCAGGCCCATCATGATCAGCTGGCGGGGCTTGAGCGAATGCCCGAGGCGGGACGGCGAAGCGGTCGGAATCGAGTTGGGCATCGGCGGGGCTGGCGGCGGGCTACAGGGGCGACACCTTACCCTGTCCCATGCCTGCGGGGATAGGCACAGCGCAGCAGGCGGCTCAGGCCAGCGCGGGCTCGCCGACACTGCCGCCGATGCGGGCGCGGTAGGCGCGCGGCGAGAAACCGGTTTCAGCCTTGAACTTGCGGGTAAAGGCGCTCTGGTCGCTGAAGCCGCAGGCCTGGCCGATGCAGGCAATGCTGTCGTCGCCGTGCAGCAGGTGCATGGCCATCTGGATGCGCAGCCGGGTCAGCACCTGCTGAGGGGTCATCTGGAACACCTTGCGGAAACTGCGCTCCAGCTTGGACAGCGAAAAGCCGGTGATGTCCAGCAGGGTCTGCATGCGCACGTTCTCGGCGTAGTGCGCATTGAGGTGGGCCAGGGCCAGCCGTAGCTGCTCGTACTGGGTACCGAGGCTGTCCTTCTGGCCGAGGTCGCGGGAAATGCCGATCAGGCCCTCGATGGCCCCATCGACCACCAGCGGGCGCTTGCAGGTCAGGCACCAGCCCGGTTCGCGGTTGGCGAACAGGTGCAGCTCCATCAGGTTCTCGATCACCTCGCCGGACAGCACGCGGGCATCCTGGTCGACATAGTCCGCACTGAGGCCGGTCGGGTAGATCTCGGCCGCGGTACGCCCGATCACGTCCTTGCGCGCGCGCAGGCCCAGCCGCCGCAGCATGGTCTGGTTGACGTGGGTGTAACGCCCCTGAAGGTCCTTGATGAAAAACAGCACATCCGGGATGGCGTCGAACAGGGCTTCGATGTCGGCGGGCTCGACTCGCATGCAGCAAGCATACCCGAGCCTGCTTTTGCCTGTACGTTCACCTCTGCCGGACCTCGGTTTAACGGGGCTGGTTCCAGTGTCGTAGTTCCTTTTGATGATCCGGAGCCAACGTCAATGGCCGCCAGCAAGCCGACCGGCAAGCGCGCAACTGCCCCTGCCGAAAACCACCGCCGGGGCGATGGCGATGAACTGCACCAGCAGGCCGGGGGCACCCATCCGGTGATGACCACCGATCAGGGCATCCCGGTGGCCGACAACCAGAACTCCCTGCGGCAAGGGCCCCGAGGGCCCACGCTGCTGGAGGACTTCATCCTGCGCGAGAAGATCACCCACTTCGATCACGAACGCATTCCCGAGCGCATCGTGCACGCACGTGGCAGCGCAGCACACGGCTACTTCGAGCTGACCCGGTCACTGGCCGCCCATACCCGCGCGTGCATCCTGACCGAGGTAGGCGTCAAGACGCCCGTGTTCACCCGTTTCTCGACGGTAGCCGGCGGCGCGGGCTCGGTGGATACCCCCCGCGACGTGCGCGGCTTCGCGGTCAAGTTCTATACCAAGGAGGGCAACTGGGATCTGGTTGGCAACAACATTCCGGTGTTCTTCATCCAGGACGCCATGAAATTCCCGGACCTGGTGCACGCAGTGAAGATGGAACCGGACCGTGCGTTTCCGCAGGCCGCCACGGCCCACGACACCTTCTGGGATTTCATCTCGCTCATGCCCGAGTCGATGCACATGATCATGTGGGCGATGAGCGACCGCGCCATACCGCGTTCGCTGCGGATGATCGAAGGCTTCGGTGTGCACAGCTTCCGCCTGCTGAACGAGGCGGGAGAGTCGACCTTCGTCAAGTTCCACTGGCGGCCCAAGCTGGGTATCCAGTCCACGGTCTGGGACGAAGCGTTGAAACTGCAGTCGGCCGACAATGACTTCCATCGCCGCGACCTGTTCGAGGCCATCCAGCGCGGCGACTTTCCCGAATGGGAGCTGGGAGTGCAGCTGTTTACGGAAGAAGAGGCCGACGCATTCCCGTTCGATCATCTGGACCCGACCAAGATCATTCCCGAATCGCTGGTGCCGTTGCAGGTCATCGGGCGCATGGTGCTGGACCGCTGGCCGGACAACTTCTTCGCCGAGACCGAGCAGGTGGCGTTCTGCCCGGCCAACGTGCCACCGGGCATCGACTTCAGCAACGACCCGCTGCTGCAGGGGCGCCTGTTCTCCTATCTGGACACCCAGCTGCTGCGCCTGGGTGGCCCGAACTTCCACCAGATCCCGGTGAATGCGCCCAAGTGCCCGTTTGCCAATCATCAGCGCGACGGCCACATGCAGATGCAGGTGCCCAAGGGCCGGGTGGCCTACGATCCCAGTTCGCTGCAGGAGGACACCCCGCGCGAGACGCCTGCCGGATTCCGCAGCCATGCCAGCGCGGACGATGGCCGCAAGGGCCGCACCCGCGCGGAGAGTTTCGCCGACCATTACAGCCAAGCCCGCATGTTCTTCCGCAGCCTGGAAAAGCCGGAGCAGGCGCACCTGGCATCGGCGCTGGTTTTCGAGTTGTCCAAGGTGGAAACGCTGAAGGTGCGGGAGCGTACCGTCAGCCACCTGCGCAACATCGACGAATCACTGGCGCAGCGCGTAGCTGATGGGCTCGCGTTGCCTGCACTGCCCGACCCCGCGCCGACCGCCACGCCGGTGCAGGACATGCCTGCCGCTCCCGAGGTGCGCGTGATCGGGCGCAACAAGCCCACCCTGCAAGGGCGCAGCATCGGCATCCTGTTTGATGAGGGCTCCGACGCGCGCGTGATGGCCAGCCTGAGCAAAGCGGCCCGGAAGGCGGGTGCAGACGTGAAGCTGGTCGCGCCCAAAGTAGGCGGCGCCACGCTGAGCGATGGGGCGATGCAGACGGCGGATGGGCAACTGGCGGGCACGCCATCGGCTGTGTTCGATGCGGTGGCCGTGGTGCTCAGCCCGGAAGCCGCGAAGGCCTTGTCGAAAGAGAGTGCAGCCGTCGAATTCGTCAGCCAGGCGTGGACGCACCTGAAGGCCATCGCCAGCGACGCAGGCGGCCAGACGCTGCTGAAGGCGGCGCGGGTCGGCAACGATGCCGGCATCGTCGAAGCGGAAGACGCCAAGGCCTTCCTGGCGGCGGCCGCCACCCGTCAGTGGGCTCGCGAGCCCAAGCTGCGCCTGCTGGCCTGACTACGACAACAGGAGAACTGTCATGCCCCGTGGTGACAAATCCGCATATACCGAAAAACAGAAGCGCCAGGCCGAGCACATCGAGGAAAGCGAACGTGATCGCGGCGCGAGTGAAGGCACCGCCGAGCGCATTGCCTGGGCCACCGTGAACAAGCAGGACGGCGGCGGCAAGCGTAGCGGCAGTGCCCGCAAGGGCGCGAAGAAGGCGACCAGCAAGAAGGCTGCCAAGAAGGCGCCTGCCAGGAAGTCGGCCACAAAGAAGGCCACGACCAAGGCGACGGCAGCGAAGAAGGCACCTGCGAAGAAGGCGGTGGCGAAGAAGGCACCGGCTCGCAAGACCGCGACAAAGAAGGCCACAAAGAAGACGGCGAAGAAGGCTGCGGCCAGGAAGACGGGTACGGCCGCCTCGCGGAGCGCCGCCGCAAAGAAGGCAGCCAAGACGCGGGCCGCGAAGAAGACCGTGCGCAAGGCGGCGGCGAAGAAAGCTACGCGTACGCGTACGCGTGCGCGCGCCTGAAGCGTCGGTCAGGGGGGAGCGTCCTCATCCATGCGGCAACTTCGGCTGCGTCAGCACGGCCTTCAGCAGTAGACGGGCTCCTTCCAGCGAAATACGGCCGCTCAAGGCGGCCGTATTCCTGTCGCTGCACTGCCCGCTCAGGCTGCGCGACGGGGCACAGCAGAGACCGCCGCGCCTTCCACCTTGAATACCGCCACCGACGTGGTCAGCGCATGCGCCTGTTCTTCCAGCGCGCGGCTCGCCGCAGTGGCTTCTTCCACCAGGGCCGCGTTCTGCTGGGTCACCTGATCCATCTGCGCCACCACCTGGTTGACCTGCTCGATGCCGGCGGCCTGTTCCTTGCTGGCCGCTGCGATGTCGCTCATCAGCTGGGTGGTGCGCGAGCTGGCCTGGGCCACGCGCGCGATCGCGGCTTCCGATTCAACGGTCACCGCCAGGCCACTCTTCACCTTGGCAGCGGCGTCTTCGATCAGCTCCTTGATCTCCTTGGCGGCGACACCGGCACGCTGCGCGAGCGTGCGCACTTCGCTGGCGACCACGGCAAAACCACGGCCCTGCTCGCCTGCGCGCGCAGCTTCCACTGCAGCATTCAACGCCAGGATGTTGGTCTGGAACGCGATGCCGTCGATCACCGTGGAGATCTCCGAGATGCGAGCCGACGACTGATCGATCTCGCCCATGACCGATGCCATCTGTGCCATCGCCTGCTCGGTCTCGCGCACCGCGGCACCGGCGGCATGCGCTTCGCTGTCGGCCTGACGTGCCAGCTCGGCGTTCTGGCGTACGGTGGAAGTCAGTTCCTCCATCGATGCGGCCGCTTCTTCCAGATTGGCGGCCTGCTGCTCGGTGCGGCGCGACAGGTCGTTGTTGCCGGCGGCCAGTTCCTGCGCCGCGTTGTTGATGCTGTCGGCAGCCACCTGGATGCCCCGCACGATGCCAGTCAGCTGCGCAGTGGTGGTGTTGGCGTCGTCGCGCATGCGGGCGAACACACCGTCGTACTCGCCATCCATGCGTGCGGTCAGGTCGCCGTGCGAGATCGCGCGCAGCACGTCGGAGACATCGGCAATGCTGGACTGCGAACTGGCCATCATGCCGTTGAGGTGCTCGACCATCGCCTTGAACTGGAACTGGAACGCAGTGGCATCGCCACGCATGCTGAAATCACCGGCACGCGCGGCGCGGGCCAGTTCATCGATCTGCGCGTTGATCGCCATCAGGCTCTGCTTCACCGCGGCCAGGGTGCGGGTCAGCGTGCCCTTCTCGCCCGGGTAGTCCGGCAGGTCGCGGCTGAGGTCACCGATGGCGTAACGCTGCATCACTTCAGCCATCAGCAGTTCCACCTGCACGTGCGATTCGACCAGGCTGTTGGTCGCCTGCACCATGCGGCCGAAATCGCCAGGGAACGCACTGGCGTCCATGCGATAGCGGATCGCGCCCGCCTCATGCTGTTCGGCCATCTGCAGCTGCGCGCCGATCGCCGCCTGCACGCTCTGCCGCACGCTGGCCATCGCCTCGCCAAGCTGGGTCAGCTCATCACGGCCACCCAGACGGAACTCCTGGTCCAGCTGGCCCTTGGACAGCCGTTCGGCCAGGTTCACCGCGCGGGCCAGCGGGCCGGTCAGGCTGCGGCCGATCATCACCGAGGCGCCGATGCCGACCAGCAGTGCGACGCCGCCCAGCACCAGCAGCTGCAGCAGGCTGCGCTCGCCCAGCCTGATCGCCTCGGCGGCTGCATCGCGGCTTTCCTTCTCTTCGAAGTCCACGCCGTCGGACAGCGCCTTGTTCCAGCCATTGGCCGCTTCCTGCACCGGGCCCAGGGTCAGCGCCACGGCGCCCGGGTAGTCGCCCTGCTCCATCAGTTCGCTGGTCTGCTTGTTGAGCGGGCGCGCGATGGCGCGCTTGGCCGCGATGGTTTCCGCGATGGCCTTGCCCTCCGCATCACCCGGCAGTGCCTGATAGGCGGTCCAGCTGGCCTCATAGCGCTTGACCAGATCGGCGATGCGCTGCTCGTCGCTGTCGCGCGCTTCGCCCTGGCGGATCAGCATTTCACGGCGCACCACCATCATCTGGTTGTTGGCATCGAGCATCTGCGACAGCAGGCGCACCTTGGCCACGCTGACGTCGACCACCTGCTGCATCGCGCGCTTCTGCACGACACTGGCGGTGGCGCCGGTGGCCACCACGGCGGCGACCAGCAGCAGCAACAGGCCAAAGCCCAGCCCAAGACGCCAGGCAACCCTGACATTCCTCAAGTAGTTCATCGGTACATCCAAAACGGGGGGATGCGCCCCTATCGGCCGTGCCACCGGCAATCTTGATCGGCAACACGCACGCGCGTCGGCAGCCGTTCACCTTGGTGAGGCCACGCGCCGCGCTTCTGCGGCAAGGTCCAACCGCCCGCCGGGACCGCACTGCTCATGCCGGCATCAGGTTGCTTTCACGGGGGCTGCGCAGCCTCTCCGGGCAGGGTGGAGCTGCCATCTGCCGGAGATCTCCATGCCCGTATGTCGCCCCGCCCTGCTCGCCCTGTCCTTGCTGATGTCCCCCGCCTTCGCGCAGGTGCCCCCGCCGGTCCAGCTGCCGGAGCCCATTGCCGAGAAGACCGGACCCGATACCGCGGCGCGCTCGCCACTGCACGCCCAGGTGCTTCTGGATCGCGCCAATTTCTCCCCGGGCGAGATCGACGGTGAAGTCGGCAGCAATCAGCGCCGGGCCGTGGCAGGCTTCCAGGCGGCCCACGGCCTGACAGTGAGCGGAGAGCTGGACGATGCCACCTGGAAAGCACTGCAGGCCGATGCGACCACGCCGCTTGCCAGTTACACGTTGACCGCCGAGGACGTGGCCGGGCCGTTCATCGCCGTTCCGAAGACGCCCGCCGCGCAGGCAAAGCTGAAGGCACTGGGCTACAGCAGCGTCGAGGAATCACTGGGAGAGCGTTTCCATGCGTCGCCGGCATTGCTGAAGACGCTCAACCCCGGCGTCGATCTGGCCAAGGCCGGCAGCCGCATCCAGGTGCCCAACATCGCACCGGCTGCATTGCCGAAGGCGGCGAAGATCGTGGTCGACAAGTCCGATTCCACCCTGCAGCTGCTGGATGTGCAGGGCAAGGTGATCGCGCAGGTGCCGGTCTCTTCCGGCAGCCAGCATGATCCGCTGCCGATCGGTGAATGGAAGATTCTCGGCGTCTATCGCGACCCGCCGTTCCACTACAACCCCAAGCTGTTCTGGGATGCGCGCAAAGGCGAGAAGAAAGCCACGCTGCCGCCAGGCCCTAACAATCCGGTCGGCCGGGTCTGGATCGACCTGTCCAAGCCCCACTATGGCCTCCACGGAACGCCGGTACCGGGCCATGTAGGCAAGACCGAATCGCATGGCTGCGTACGCATGACCAACTGGGATGCGCTGCGCGTGGCCGATGCGGTGGATACCTCCGTCCCCGTGGTGATGCAGGAGTGAGCCGATGCGTTTTTCGCAGCTGATCGTGCTGGGCGTGCTGCTGGGTGTGGGACTGGGCTGGTGGCTGCGCCGCGATGCTGGCGAATTCGTGGCCGCGTCCACTCCTGCAGCGCAGCCCAGCGTGGCCACAACGCCGTCGATGCAAGCTGCCGCGCCGCGCGCGACGGCACCGACTGGCATCGACGCGGCCTCGGGCACCCTGCTGCTGCCGGTGCAGGGGGTACTGCCCTCTCAACTGCGCGACACCTTCACCGATGCACGCAGCGAGGGCCGCGTGCACGATGCGATCGACATCATGGCCGATGCCGGTACGCCGGTGCTGGCGGTGGCCGACGGCACGGTGGAGAAGCTGTTCGACAGCAAGCGCGGTGGGCTGACCATCTACCAGTTCGAGCCCGGCGGACGCTGGTGCTACTACTACGCGCATCTGCAGCGCTATGCCGATGGCCTGAGCGAAAAGCAGGTGATCAAACGCGGGGATGTGATTGGTTATGTGGGCAGCACTGGTAATGCCAGCGCGGAGGCCCCGCACCTGCATTTCGAAGTACACGTACTGGGGCCGGAGAAGCAGTGGTGGAAGGGGGAATCGATCAATCCGTATCCGCTGCTGAAATCGGCTGCTTCGACGCCCGGCGCTGCCAGCGCCGCAAGGTGAACGTGAACACCGCCAACGCACCCCCGGGAATCAGCAGGAACAGTGCCGCCACCTTCCAGAAAAAGAACGGCCACAGCCAGACGTAATCCAGGTCGGTCAGCTTCAGCAGGTCCAGCGGGGGCTGCAGTTCGATCACGGCCGCCCTGCCCGCCAGCGCCGGGTCCACCTCCAGTACGGTTACCCGCAGCCATGAGCGTCCGCGTGGCAATGCATCACCGCGGCCATATCCAAAGTAGGACGCCATGAGCCCGCTGGACTCAACCGATGCCAGCCTGCGGTTGATACCCTGCCCGGCCACTCCCGAACGCTCTCCTGCGCGGAAGTCCCCATGATCGGTGGGAGTGTCGATGCGCAGCAGCACTTCAGGGTCAGCCTCAGTACCGTCTGCGGCATACCGCAGTCGCAGCCGCAGTTGGTCATCAATGAAGCGGTAGACCGTCACCTCGGCCGTCGCGCCGGGGCTGAGCAGCAGCGGCAGGGTCTGGGTACGCGAGGCCAGATGGTTGGCGATGGCGCCGAGCGCCAGAACCGCGCAGGCGATGACCCACAGGCTCCACAACACCCACAGGGTGACCCGCACCACGGTCTCGCCTTTCACGCTGACATCCTGGTCATCGCTTCGCTTCCTCGCCGGCACTGGCAACACAGTAACGAAAAAGCCCCGCGTTCGCGGGGCTTCTTCCTTCTGCGACGCCAGGCATGGCCCAGCGCTACCGGTCACGCACTCAGGCGAACGGATCCTGCAGGACCATGGTGTGGTCGCGGTCCGGGCCGGTGGAGACGATGCTGATCGGGCAACCCGCCAGCTCTTCCAGCGAACGCAGGTAGGCACGTGCGGCCGGCGGCAGGTCGTCCCAGTGGGTGATGCCGTGGGTGTTCTCGCTCCAGCCCGGGAACTCCAGGTACACCGGGGTGCAGTCTTCCCAGCCCTGTGCGTCCAGCGGGGCGTACTCGGTGCGCTTGCCGTTGTATTCGTAGGCGATGCAGACCTTCAGCTTTTCCATGCCATCGAGCACGTCCAGCTTGGTGATGCACAGGCCGCTGATGCCGTTGATGGCCACGGCGCGCTTCAGCGCGACGATGTCCATCCAGCCGCAGCGACGCGGGCGACCGGTCGAGGCACCGTACTCGGCACCGCGGTCACGGATGCCCTGGCCGACTTCGTCGTCCAGTTCGGTCGGGAACGGGCCGCCGCCGACGCGGGTGGCATAGGCCTTGGCGATACCCAGCACGTAGTCGATCGAATCGGCGCCGACGCCAGAACCGGCCAGCGCACCACCGACGGTGGTGTTGGAGCTGGTGACGTACGGGTAGGTGCCGTGGTCGATGTCCAGCAGCGCACCCTGCGCGCCTTCGAACAGCACGCGCTTACCCTGCTTGCGCAGGTCGTGCAGGATCCCGGCCACGTCGGACTTCATCGGCTGCACGTACTCGCCGAAGGCCAGCGCTTCGTCGAAGGTCTTCTGGAAGTCGACCGCATCGGTGTTCAGATACTTGGTCAGCACGAAGTTGTGGTAGTCCAGCGCGGTGCGCAGCAGTTCTTCGAGCTGCTTCGGGTAATGCAGGTCGGCGATGCGGATGCCGCGACGCGCCACCTTGTCTTCGTAGGCCGGGCCGATGCCACGGCCGGTGGTGCCGATCGCCTTGCCACCGGCAGCGCGCTCGCGCGCCTGGTCCAGGGCGATGTGGTACGGCATGATCAGTGGCGCGGCCGGGGAGATCTTCAGGCGCGAACGCACTTCCACGCCGGAGGATTCCAGCTCGGCGATTTCCTTCTGCAGCGCGGCCGGCGAGATCACCACGCCGTTGCCGATCAGGCACAGCGCATCGTCACGCAGGATGCCCGACGGGATCAGGTGCAGGACGGTCTTCTTGCCGTTGATGACCAGGGTGTGGCCGGCATTGTGGCCGCCCTGGAAGCGCACGACGGCGCCGATTTCCTCAGTGAGCAGATCGACGATCTTGCCCTTGCCTTCATCGCCCCACTGGGCACCAAGCACTACGACAGACTGACCCATGACGGGCTCCTCATATGTTGCGGCCATCGGGGCCGCGGACGGGTAAACCGTGGCGGGGCTGGCCAGCACCTGGAGGGCGGCTCCAAACGGGGAGCAGCCGGCGATGGAAGGCCCAGACACGGAAAAAGCCGAACGGGGAGGCCCGTCCGGCTTTTGTGCATTATCCGGGTTTCCGGGGTCGGGTGCCACCTTTCCGACGGACGGCTTCACCGGCCGGTCAGGCCGGCGTCTCATGTAGAGCCGAGCCCATGCTCGGCTGCCTTCCCGCCGCTGCGCGGCGCCGCCCGAGCATGGGCTCGGACGCTACAGGGCGGGGTTCAGTGCCGCACCCACCACAGCAGGCTCAGGCCGGCCAGCAGCACCAGCCCGCCGAAGCTGCGCAGGGCCGGGCTGGGCAGGTCCAGCAGGCGGTCGGCCATGCGCTTCCAGGCGAACGGGGCGACGAACAGGAACAGGCCTTCCAGCACCGCGACCAGGCAGACGGCGGCGAACAGATCTTTCATGGGGGGACTCCGGAAAAAGCACGGGGCCCGGCGTCTGGCCGGGCCCCGTGGGGTAGTGCCCTGCGACCTCAGCGGTCGTTCTTCAGGTACTGCAGGAACGGGTCGTTCTTGTCCAGCACGATCACGCCGTTGCCGTCGGTCATGGAGCCACGGTAGGCCTCCAGGCTGCGGTAGAACGCGTAGAACGAGGGATCGGCCGAGCCGGCCTTGCCGTAGATACGGGCGGCATCGGCATCGCCTTCACCACGCAGGCGCTGGGCATCACGCTCGGCCTCGGCGATCAGCACGGTGCTGTCACGGTCGGCCTGGGCACGGATGGTCAGCGACTGCTCCTCGCCCTCGGCACGCAGCTTGGCGGCTTCCTGCTTGCGCTGGGCGCGCATGCGCTCGTACACGTCATTGATCACCTGGCTGTCGGTGGGCAGGTCCACCTGCTTGATGCGCAGGTCGATCATCTGCATGCCGAGGCCGGCCACGGCTTCGTTGATCCCCTTCAGCTGCTCGGCGATCAGCTCGCTGCGGTCGCCGGAGACCAGCTGCTGCAGGGTGCGCGAGTTGATCTGGTTGCGCAGCGAGTCGGTGATGATCGGTGCCAGGCGGGCATTGGCGATCCGCGGATCGCCGCCGGTGGCACGGAAGTAGTCACCCACGTTGGAGATGTAGCCGATGGCGAAGAAGTCGACGCTGACGTCCTTCTGCTCGGCGGTGAAGTAACGCGCCGGCGCAGTGTCGAGCACCTGGAAGCGGCGGTCGAAGACCTTCACCGTTTCCACCACCGGCACCTTGAAGTGCAGGCCCGGCTTGATGTCCGAACGCACCACCTTGCCCAGGTTCAGGACCATGGCGGTCTGGTCCTCACGGACCACGTACACCGAGCCGAGCAGGCCCAGCACCACCGCCACGATCACGGCGATCCAGATAGGACTCTTCATCGGCTGCCCTCCTCACGGCCGCTCGGTCGCCCGGTCGGGCGGCCCACCGGCCGGCCCGGATCACGGGAAGCTTCCGCCGCTGCACCCGGCAGCGACGGCATCACCACCTCCGGGTTCGTCACTCCCGGCGGAGCCGGGGTGGTGGGACGGGTATCGCCGGTCATCGGCACGTAGATCAGCTGGCGGCCATCACCACCGATCACCTTGCGGTTCTCGCTCAGCACCTGCTGCACGGTCTCCAGCCACAGGCGCTTGCGGGTCACTTCCGGGGCGTCCTTGTACTGGGCCTGCAACAGGCTGAAGCGCTGCGCGTCACCCTCGGCCTTGGACACCACGGCCTGCTTGTAGCCTTCGGCAGTGGTACGGGCACGCGAGGCCTGGCCTCGGGCTTCCGGCACGACCTTGGCGGCGTAGGCCTGGGCTTCGTTGATCAGGCGTTCCTTGACCTGCTGGGCGCCATTGACCTCGTCGAAGGCCGGCTTGACCTCTTCTGGCGGACGGGCGTCCTGCAGGGTCAGGCCGGTCACGGTCAGGCCGGTCTTGAACGCCTTCAGCAGCGCCTGCAGGCGCTCTTCGGCAGCCACGGCCAGCGGGCCACGGTTGTTCAGCACGGCGTTGAGATCAGCGCGGCCCACTTCTTCGCGCACCGCGCTCTGCGCCGACTGCTCCAGCACCTGGTTGGCATCGACCGTGCCGAACAGGTACTGCTGCGGGTCGTCGATGCGGTACTGGACATTCAGCGAGACGTTGACGATGTTCTCGTCGCGGGTCAGCACCGGCACCTGGATCGAGAAGGTCTTGATCTCGGTGGCATTGACCTTGGTGACCGATTCGATCGGCCACGGCAGCTTGAAGTTCGGGCCGGGCTGCAGGATGCGCGAGAACTGGCCGAAGCGCAGCACCACGCCACGCTGCTGTTCGCCGATCAGCTGGAAGCTGGAGAACAGCACCAGCAACACCACGGCTGCCACCACCCAACGCACGATGCCACCGTCGAACAGGTCCTTCAGCGGCCCGGGCAGTCCGCCCCAGCCACCACCATTGCCACCGCCGCGCGACCCGAAGGGCCCGCGTCGATTGTCCTCGGGGCCTTGTCCGCCCTTGTTGCCGCCGGGTGTATTCCAGGCCATGCACGCTCCATCAAGATTTGGGCTGCGGCGCGGGCCCTTCCCGCACCGCCAGCCGTGAAACCATCACCGATCATACAAGATGGGGCGGATCGGCAGGATCGAAAGGGGGGCAACGGGGTAAGGTGGCGTTTTCCTCGAAGTCAGGCAACGCCGATGGCCCCCACCACCCCGTTCACCGCCTTCCGCATCGAAAACGACGACGCCGGCTACCGCAGCGGCCTTGCCCAGCTCCGGATCGACGACCTCAACCCCGGACAGGTGCTGATCCGCGCCCACTGGTCCTCGGTCAACTACAAGGATGCCCTTGCCGGTACCGGCAAGGGGAAAATCCTGCGCCGCTTCCCGCTCGTGGGCGGCATCGACGTGGCCGGTACCGTGGTCGCCAGCTCCGACCCGGACTGGCGTGAAGGCGATGCGGTGCTGGCCACCGGCTGCGGCCTCAGCGAGACCCGTGATGGCGGCTACAGCCAGTACGTGCGGCTGGAATCGCGCGCGGTGATCGCCCAGCCGGCCGGGCTGACCCCGCGCGAGGCGATGGTGCTGGGCACCGCCGGCTTCACTGCGGCGCTGGCCCTGCTGCGCATGCAGGACAACCGGCAGACCCCGGAACTCGGCCCGCTGGCAGTCACCGGTGCCAGCGGCGGCGTCGGAGCGCTGGCGCTGTCGATCTTCAGCCGTGCCGGCTACAGCGTGCACGCGGTCAGCGGCAAGCAGGACCAGGCCGATTTCCTGCGCAGCATCGGCGCCACCGAGGTACTGCCACGCAACGCGCTGGCCGATACCGGCCCGCTGCAGTCGGCGCGCTTCGGCGGTGGCCTCGACAATGCCGGAGGCCACATGCTGGCCAGCCTGCTGGCGCAGACCGTGCCCTACGGCAGCGTGGTCAGCGCCGGTCTGGCCGCCAGCCCGACGCTGGACATGACCGTGATGCCGTTCATCCTGCGCGGTGTCTCGCTGCTGGGGGTGTCCTCGGCCAATGCGCCGCGCGGGCTGCGCGAAGAGGTGTGGTCGCGACTGGGCAGTGACTGGAAGCCGCAGCACCTGGACCGCATCTGCACTGCCGAAGTCGGCCTGGATGGCCTGCCCGCCGTGTTCCAGCGGATGCTGGCCGGCGGCTCGCTGGGGCGCACGGTGGTGCGGATCGACTGAACGTCGCAGGCAGGCGACGGACGGCAGACGCGCCCCTCCCGCCGGTAATGTGCCCGCACTACACTGCGGGCATTACATGGGGAACAACATGGCACGCATTCTGATCGTCGACGACTCACCGTCGCAGCTGTTGGGGATACAGCGCATCGTCGAGAAGCTCGGGCACCAGATCCTGACCGCCACCGATGGCGCCGCCGGGGTCGAAACCGCCAAGGCCGAGCTGCCCGACCTGGTCCTGATGGACGTGGTGATGCCCAACCTCAATGGCTTCCAGGCTACCCGCACCCTCGCCCGCGACGAGGCGACCCGGCACATTCCGGTGATCCTGGTGACCACCAAGGACCAGGACACCGACCGCATGTGGGGCATGCGCCAGGGCGCCAAAGCCTACATCACCAAGCCGTTCTCGGAAGATGAACTGTCCGAGGTGCTGGAACGGGTGTTCGCCGGGCAGGGCTGAAACATTCCGGTGGGTGCCAACCTTGGTTGGCACGCCTTGAACGGCCGAAAGGCGTGTGGACCGAGGTCCACACCCACCAGAATCGATCTCAGATCGTTTCGCCAAACGCCTTGGCCAGATTCCGATAGGCCTTCTTCTGCGCCTCGTCGGTCGCAGCCGGGGCCACGATCTCGATTTCGACGATCTGGTCGCCGTCCGGGCTGCCGGGAAGGCCACGGCCACGCAGGCGCAGCTTGCGCCCGGCATCGGAATCGGCCGGAATCTTCAGCTCCACCGCACCGCCCAGGGTCGGCACGCTGATGCTGGTCCCCAACGCGGCCTGCCACGGTGTGACCGGCAGCGTATAGAGGATGTTGCGGCCATCGACCTCGAACTGCGGGTGCGCGGCGTACTCCACTTCCAGCAGCAGGTTGCCGCCATGGTTGCCCTGCCCTGCCAGGCGGATCACCTGGCCCGGGCGGATGCCCTTGGGCACGCGCACGTCCAGCTGCTTGCCGTTGACGGTGATGCGCAGGCTGTCACCGTTGTAGGCCGCTTCCAGCGGTACCGACAGCTTGGCGCGGGTATCGCGATTGGGCGCATGGCCCTGGCTGCTGAAGCCCGGCCCCGGACCAGCGCCGCCACCGCCACGCTGGCGCGCGAACAGGCTTTCGAAGAAGTCGCTGAAGCCGCCGTTGGGGCCGCCGCCGCCGAACACTTCCTCGAAATTGAACCCCCCGGCGCCGCCGTAGTTCGGCGGCACGTTGAACTCCTCGCCCGGGCGATAGCCCTGCGCGCGCAGCTGATCGTAGGCCGCCCGCTTTTCGGGGTCGCGCAGCGCCTCGTAGGCCTCGTTGACCGCCTTGAACTTGTCTTCGGCCCCGGCCTCCTTGCTGACGTCCGGGTGGTACTTGCGTGCCAGCCGGCGGTAGGCGGTCTTGATCTCCGCCTCGCCCGCGCTCGGTTCCACCCCCAGGGTGGCGTAGTAATCCTTGAATTCCATCCAGCTACCTCGATTCGCTTCGGCCGCGCCGGTGGCGCCGCCCCGGGTTCATTCTACGCGCCGGCGATGCTACGCCGGGCCTCGTGCGGCGCCGGTGAGGCCGACTGATCCTGCGCAATGCGGCTGCCATCCCCATGCCCCACGCTGTGGCTGGAAGCCCCTGCCGCAAAGCCCGAAGATGGGGCCTGCACGCAGGTTTTCCAATGTCTTGACGCCCCTGTCCCATCCGGCCCACTAGCCTGCCCCAGCAAGGAGTTCCCCATGACCATCCATGTCGGCGACCGCATTCCGGAAGTGACCCTCAAGCGCATCCGCGAGGGCATCGAAACACTCGATACGCATTCGCTGTTCGATGCGCGCAAGGTGGTGCTGTTCGCCGTGCCCGGCGCGTTCACCCCGACCTGCTCGGCCCGCCACCTGCCCGGCTACGTCGAAAAATTCCAGGCATTCCGCCAGCGCGGCATCGACGTCTACTGCATGGCCGTCAACGACCCGTTCGTGATGAAGGCCTGGGCCGCCGACCAGAGCGTGCCCGACGGCCTGCTGATGCTGTCCGACGGCAACGCCGAACTGACTCGCGCGCTCGGCCTGGAACTCGACGCCAGCGCCTCGGGCATGGGCATCCGCTCACGCCGTTTCGCCCTGTACGTGGTCGATGGCGTGGTGCGTGCGGCCTGGGTCGAACAGCCGGGCCAGTTCGAGGTGTCTTCGGCCGAGTACGTGCTGGAGCACCTGCCCACCTGATTCCCCACCGCAAGAGGAAACGGCCAGCCATGTCCAGCAAGCCAGCCAAAGCCACAAAGCCTGCCGCAAAGGTTCCCGGCATCAGCGACCGCAAGACCCTGCGCGAACGCGCCCGGCGCAACATCGAAGATGGTGCGATCACCGACAGCTACAATGCCGACCGCGAGGCAGTGATCAAGCTGCTCAACGACGCGTTGGCCACCGAGTACGTGTGCGTGCTGCGCTACTACAGGCACTTTTTCATGGCCAAGGGCATGCTGGCCGACGCGGTCAAGGCCGAGTTCCTCGAGCACGCACAGCAGGAGCAGGCACACGCCGGCAAGCTGGCCGAGCGCATCGTCCAGCTCGGCGGCGAGCCCGATTTCAACCCGGATACGCTGACCGCGCGCTCGCACGCCGAGTACAAGGAAGGCAGTGACCTGCGCGACATGGTGCGCGAGAACCTGGTGGCCGAACGCATTGCCATCGACAGCTACCGCGAGATGATCAACTTCATCGGCGACCGCGACACCACCACCAAGCGCATCCTCGAAGAGATCCTGGCGCAGGAAGAGGAACACGCCGACGAGTTTGCCGACCTGCTGGATGGGTGGATCGGGGAATAGCGGTTACGCCACACGCTCGCTGCCATCTGCCGCGTTGTAGAGCCGAGCCCATGCTCGGCTGCTCTTGCGACGTGCGTGGTGCAGTCAGCCGAGCATGGGCTCGGCTCTACAACAGCGTCGCAAATATACGGAAAGCGGCGACCAAGGTCGGCACCTACCGCAGCACGTTGAACCGTACCTGGGTCCACGCGCCATCTGCCGCCAGCGCGGTCAGGGTATGTGCTCCCGGATCGGCGAACTCGCGCTGCATCAACTGCGCGCCGTGGGTCTGCGCAATCCAGCGTCCATCCAGCAACCAGTCCACCGCCTGCTCGCTGCCCAGCGCGCGCAGCTGCAGGCGTACGCCATGTTCGGCGTTGGGTGCACGCGCCAGTGCTGCGCCATCATTGAGGCCATCGATGTGCAACGCGACACTGGCCTCACGCCCATCGTCGCGGCAGTCAGGCGATAGCGCTGGCAATTGCGAGGCCTCGCGCGTGGCCTTGGACAACCATGGCGACAACAGCGCCGGCCAGCGAGCGATCTCACGCGCGACTTCCTCATGCGGCAAACGGCAATCAGCGGAGACACGCAGACCGGTCCGCGCATCGGCCAGGTAACGCTGCCGCCCCGGCTGCCAGCGCCGCGCCTCGCGCTCGGGGAAGGTCGGTGGTGCTGCACCGTCCAGCAGGTAGGCCTGCATCCTGCGCTGGCAGAGCGCAGCTGGCAGTCCCTCGGCACGTTCGCCGGTCGGCCAGCAGATGTCTTCCTGGCTGACACTGGCCGGCATTGGCGCAGCAGCGGAATCGCCACGCTGGCGCGGCAGGCTGTCCACCACTTCGAACATCAGCGGCAGTGCGGTAACCGCACCATACTGGCCCGGCAACGGCGTGCCGTCTGGTCGCCCCACCCACACGCCCACTGTGTAGTGACGGGTACTGCCGATGGCCCACGCATCGCGGTACCCGTAACTGGTGCCGGTCTTCCACGCCACACGCGGGCGGCCACCGACATCGAACGTCCCGACGCCATAGCCCGGCCGCGGATTCGATTCCAGCATCTCGCGGACGATCCAGCTTGCGCCGGGCGAAGCGAGGCGCCGCTCGATCATTGGCTCATCGTCGGTGTAACGCACGCGCCCGGCGATGCCATTGCGGTTGAGCGCGGCGAACGCGCCGACCAGGTCTTCCAACCGCGCGCCGGTGCCGCCCAGGATCAGCGACAGATTAGGCGTGCTGCCCGGCGGGAAACGCAGTTGGATGCCGGAATGCGACAGGCGAGCGGCGAAACGCGCAGCACCGACCCGTTGCAGCAGATCCACCGAGGGTACGTTGAGCGACAGGCGCAATGCACTGGAAGCGCCGATCGGTCCGTTGAAGGCCATGTCGAAGTTGCCGGGGCGGTAGCTGCCGAAACTCTGCGGCGCATCCACCAGCAGGCTTTCCGAATGGATCAGGCCGTCATCCAGTGCCATCGCATACAGGAACGGCTTGAGCGTGGACCCCGGCGAGCGCCAGGCCTGCACCATGTCCACGTGCCCCAGCCGCTGGCGGTCACCGAACGCCAGCGTGCCCACATAGGCACGTGCCTGCAGGGTCTGGTTGTCGACCACCAGCAGGGCGGACGAGGTGCGTTCGGGCAGCGTCGAGAAGTAGCTGGCCACGCGCTCTTCCAGCGTGCGCTGCAGGCCGATATCAATGCTGCTCTGGATGCGCGCTTTGCCCGGCTGCGCTGAATGCAGCCGCTGCGCCAGCAGTGCCGCATGCAGCGGCGGCCGCAGCGAGCGCGCCACCACGTTCTCGATGCGCGCGTCCTCCACTTCCTCCGGCGTCCACGCACCCAGTTCGGCCATGCGTGACAGCACCTTGTCGCGCGCCTTCTGCGCCGCTTCCGGATGGCGGTCCGGGCGCAGCCGGCTTGGCGCCTGCGGCAGCACCGCCAGCAACGCGGCCTCGGCATGCGACAGCTGCGCCGCCGGCTTGCCCAGGTAGGCCCAGCTGGCCGCTTCCACGCCCTCGATGGTGCCGCCGTAAGGCGCGCGCTCCAGATACAGGGCCAGGATCTGCTGCTTGCTCAGATGCACTTCCAGCTGCACCGCGCGCAGCATCTGCTTGAGCTTTCCCCAAGGCGTGCGCGTATGCGGGTCGAGGATGCGGGCAACCTGCATGGTCAGGGTCGAGCCACCGGACACGATGCGGCCGCCGCGCAGCAACTGGCCGCTGGCACGCAGGATCGCCAGCGGGTTGATGCCAGGATGGCGCCAGAACCAGCGGTCTTCGTAGGTCAGCAACGCCTGCAGGTACAGCGGCGAGACGCTGTCGATCGAAGCCGGATAGCGCCACACGCCCTCGGCATCGGCAAAGGCACGCAGCGGCGTGCCGTCGGCGGCCACCACCAGGGTGCTGGTATCACGCTGCTTCGGCAGCGGCGGCGGGAAAGCGAAGTCCAGCACCAGCAGCAGCGCCAGCGAGGCGGCCGTGCCCCAGCGCAACCACGGCCACAGCGGCCGCAGCCGGCGGCGCAGGGCCGCCAGCCGGGTCTTCATTGCGTCATTCATTGCGAATTGCCATCAGGACGGGCCGCGCCGTCGCGGCCCGTCCGCGCGGTCACGGCTGTACCACCGTGATCGTGGTCGGGTTGCTGCGGCCGACGCCGCGCAGCTGCGGCCGGTACATGTCCTCCACCAGCGGCGGCGGCACCGAGTAGGTTCCCGGGGTCACCGCGCGTACCAGGTAGAACACGTTGGCCTTGCTGCCACGCGACAGCTTCAGCGCAGCCACGTAGCGGTCGTCGCGGAACTCCTCGTGCTTGGTATCGGCGGCTTCACCACGATCGCTGATGGTGATGCCGTCCACGACCACATCGGCCCACTGCTTGGCGTCGCCCAGGTTGAAGTTCTCGATCTCCAGGCCGGCCGGCAACAGGTCGGTCAGCAGTGCATCCGGCATGGTGGTATCGGCAGTGACGGTGACGCGCACGATCAGCGCTTCGCCTTCCTTCAGCGGCCGCGGCGTCCACGGCTTGCCATCGGTGCCGAAGTAGCTGCGTTCAACACCCAGCACGCTGTTGTCCGGTGCCGGCGCGCTGCGCGGGATGCCGGCCACGTCGATGCTGGCGAACATCGGCGGCTGGCCCTGCGGGGTGAAGCGCACGCCGCTGGCCAGTTCGCTGCCGGTGAAGTTGCGGCCGAACAGCTTGCGCTCACTGATCGCCTCGGTGCTGCCACCGATCACCAGCTCACCGGCCACCAGCGCCTTCTGGTTGGCGGCCAGGGCCTTGCCGAGGCGGGCGATCGCCACCTGCTCCTGGGTGCTCAGCCACATCCAGCCGGCATTGCGGCGGGCATCCAGGCCACGGCCGAGATCGACCGCACGTGCGTCCCAGGCGGGCTTGGCCAGCTTGTTCTCGTGCGTCAGCGCGATCATCAGTGCGTCATCGCGGATCGCGCTGCCGTAGTCGCCGAAGTACGACGGGCGCTCGCTGCTGGACTTGGCGAACGCCGCCGCCAGTGCCGCCTGGCCACGCTTGGCATCACCCTGCAGTGACAGCGCCACGCCCAGGTGGACCAGCGACAGGCCACCGACCGCCTTGCTGCGCTCGTTGTCGTACAGCGTGCGCAGGGTACCCAGCGGCGCCCGGTTGACCCGGGCCAGCACATAGCCCGAATACGCCTGGTTGGCGAACTTCAGCTTCTCGCGGTCATCCTGGCCGTAGAACTGATTGCCACCGGACAGCAGGTCCTCACTGAGGCGGCTGAGTGCCTTCTGCAGTACGTTGTCGGGCACCGCGAAGCCGGCGTCCTTGGCATCGAGCAGGAACTCGGTGATGTACGGGGTCAGCCACGGGTTCACGTAGCCGTCGTCACCCCACATCGAGAAGTTGCCGTTGGCCACCTGCATCGACGCCAGGCGACCGAACGCGCCTTCCATGCGCTCGCGGCGGGTCTTGGCATCCAATCCGTCAGCCCCGAGCATCGACGACGTCGCCTGGTCCAGGATCAGTGCGGCGTAGCCCTTGCTGGTGGTCTGCTCGGCGCAGCCGTATGGGTAGTTCAACGCGCCCTGCAGGGCACTGGCGAACGGGATTGGCGGCAGCGGGCTGACCAGCAGGCGCGCGTTCACCGACTCGGCCATCAGGCCGTCGGTCAGGCTGTTGTCGAGGCTGACCGCGGCCAGTGGATCCAGCGTGCGTACCTGCGAGCGCAGCACCTGCGGCCACGCCGCACGCACCGGCAGCTCGTAGCGGCGGTCGGCCTTGAATCCGTTGCCGTCCACCCGCACCCGCACCTTGGCTACGCTGTGGCCCTCACGCGCGGACAGCGGGAAACTCAGCGTGGTCTTGGCATCGGCATTCAACTGCACGCTGCGGCTGCCCTCACCCAGGTTCAACGGGCCCTCGCTTTCCACCTTCACGTTGAACTGCCCCGGCTTGCCGGTGAAGTTCTGCACGTCCAGGGTCACGGTGCTGCGGTCGCCCGGGGCCAGGACGCGCGGCATGCTGGCTTCGGCCAGGATCGGCGCGCGCACCACGGTCTCCACATCGCGCTTGCCGTACTGGTCATCGCTGTAGACCAGCGCCGATACGCGCAGGGTGCCGTTGAAGTCCGGCACCTTCAGGCGGATGCGGGCGATGCCCTTGGCATCCAGCTGCACCGGGCCGGAGAACAGGTCCACGGTCTGCACGCGTGCGGTCGGGCGCTTGGCCTGCGGCAGCGCCTGCAGCGCCATGTCGCCACCAAACTTCAGCTTGCCGCTGCCGCCATCGAAGCTCTCGATCACCCGGCTGTAGATGTCGTAGGCATCGATGCCGAGGCGACGCTGGGCGAAGAAGTGCGCGCCGGCGTCGGGCACCGGGAAGCGGGTGATGTTGAGGATGCCTACATCCACCGCCGAGACGGTGACGTGCGCCATCTTGCCCGCCAGCTGCGGTGCACTGACCGTCACCGGCAGGTCCTGCTCCGGCCGCATCTGCTTGGGCGCAGCCAGGCCAACCGCCACGGTGCGGCCCTTGCGGTCCATCGGAACGTGCACCACCCCCACAGCACGGGCCGGGGTGATCTTGCTCGGCGCACTGCCGCCACGGAACACCAGCGCGGTGATGTACACGTCGTGGCGTTCCCAGTCGGCGGTAACCGGAATCTTGAAGGTCGACCCCGGCTTGGCGTCGATGCCCTGCACGTACAGCATGCGGTCGGTCTCGACCATCAGGATGCCCTTGCCGGCGTGCGGCGGGGTCACCGTCACCTCGAGCGTGTCGCCTGCCTTGTAGCCGGTCTTGTCCAGGCCCAGCTTGATCTTGTCAGGGCGCGCGTCCAGGCCGCGGTTGTCATCACCCCAGCTCCAGCCCGCACGGAACGGATAGCGGCTGGTCAGGCCGGTGGACGGATCGAACACGTCCACCCGGTACTCGCCCCACTCCACCGGGAAATCAAAGGCCACCGCGCTGCCGCCGGCATCGACGGTGCGCGTTTCCTTGTTCTCGAAACGGCGGGTGAAGTCGTAGTCCCAGCGGTTGTCGTTGAAGGTCCAGTGGTAGTCGCGCAGTTCGCGCACCAGGGTGATCTTCAGGCCCTTGGCCGGCTGCGGCTTGCCCGCTGCATCTACGCGCATCAGCTCGAAGCGCGCATTGCCGTTGGCATCGGCACCGTCTTCGGGATTGAACAGCGGGCGCACGCCCACCAGCGCATTGGCCGGCCACATCACCCGCTTCAAGGTGCGGGTGACGGTACGGCCGCCGGTCTCGTACAGGCTGCCGGACAGCACCACCGCAATCGGTGCCTTGGCCTTGGTCGCCTCCTCCGGCAATGCCACATCCTCGCGCAGCTGGCCGTTGGCCGGCAGCGTGGTGTCGATCACGTCCTTGGCTTCGCGCGGCAGCTGCAGGGTCGGGTCACCGAAGAAGTAGCCCGGCAGGCCCTCCACCGGCTGCTGCTCGGCCGCCACTGCCATGCGCGCGGTGAAGCGGTTGCCATCGGCCGGCGCACCATACAGGTAGGCACCATTGGCCTGCAGGCGCAGGTCCTCACCCGGCTTCAGCGTCTTCTGCGCGCTGTCCAGATCCAGCTTCATGCGCTCGGGCAGGAACTCCTCGATGCGCAGGGTCATGCCCTGGATCGCCTCCTTGCTGGCCGGGTCGGTGCGGAACTCGATCTGCCAGCGCCCGGTCGGCGCCTCGGCGGGGATCACCTGCTCGAAATTGATGTAGCCCTGGTCACCCGGCTGCAGGCGGGTCTCGCGGAAAGTCTTGCCGTCGGGCTGCTTCAGGCGCAGGAACACCGGTTGCGCCTTGACCGGCTTGCCATCGTTGTCACGCAGCAGCGCGGACAGGCGCACGGTCTCGCCCGGGCGGTACAGGTCGCGGCCGGACCAGGCGTAGACGTCGAACCAGGCATTGTCACGGCCGGCCACGGCGAATTCGCTCAGGTCCAGCGCCGGCTGGTTGAACGGCAGGAAGCTGGTGTCCTTGCCAGTGCTGGCGACCAGCACGTGGGTGGCATCCAGCGTGTAGTTCAGCAGCGCATTGCCGTTGCCGTCGGTGCTGCCCTTCAGCACCACCTCGCCCTTGGCATCGAGAACCCGCAGGTCGATGCCCTTCAGCGGTGCGCCGTCCTTGAGGCCGGCGGTGTGCACGAACAGCTTGTCCTTGTAGGCGCGGGTATGCAGGCCGATGTCGCTGACCGAGAAGAACGCGGTATCGAACTCGCCCTCGTAGTCACCGGTGCGCTTGAGCAGGGCGAAGTACAGGCCCGGCTCCTGCAGTTCCTTGATGTCCTGGGTCGGCAGGTAGGTCAGCACCCGCTCGTTCTGCTTGCCACCCAGGATGAAGCGGTTGACGTAGACCGGCTCGGCCAGCTTGTTGATCGGGCTGCGCTCGTAGTCGCTGCTCAGCTCCCAGCTGCCACGGCGGCCTCCGCGCTGGTACTGGCTGAAGAAGGTCGGCAGGTCCTTCTCGCGCACGCGCAGGAACTCGACGTCGACCTCCGGCACGTTCACCGACACCACCGGCAGGCCACGGCTGTCCTTGGCCGGCAGCACGCTGCCCTGCGAGGCGAAGCCGACCACCGGCTTCAGCTCGCCGCTGAACACCTTCTGCTTCAGTTCCTTGCCCAGGCGGCTGCCATCGGCGGCCAGCAGGTCCGGCGAAACCACCAGGCTGAACTCCTTGCCGGCCTCGACGAACGGGTAACGCAGGGTCAGGCCGTCATCGGACAGCGTCCAGCTGCTGTCGTCGGTGCCGACCTTTTCCTCGAAGCGCACCAGTTTGTCGAAATCCTGGGTGCCGACGAGCGGGCGCGAGAACTCCAGCGCCAGCGACAAGCCGTCATTCTTCTGGTCCGGGTAGGCACGCAGCAGGGTGAACTCCTTCACCTGCTCGGCCTTGGTGGTGATGGCTTCACCGCTGGCCTTGGGCAGCTGCCCGCTGTCGTTGCGGCAGCCGGCCAGACCCAGCAACAGGCCTCCTGCCAGTACCGCCGCCGCCCATCCCCACCGCTTCCGCCGTGCCGGACCGCTCATGTCGTCACTCCTTGATCGAGGTGGCCATTATAGGCAGGCCGCGTCAAGGTGTTGACGCCCCGGCGGTCGGAAACCCGGTCCCGCCCGGGACCCGGTAGCCGTCAACCTTGGTTGGCGCCCCCCATGCCAACCAAGGTTGGCATCTACCAGAGCGGCCTCACCCCGGCAGGTACAGGTCCACGTAGTCGGTCACCGGCATCGCCGCCAGCGTCACCGGGTCCAGTGAAGCGGCCCAGATGCGCTGCTGCTGGGCGGTCGGGAAGCGATGGGCCAGGTGCCGGCGGAACTTGTCCATCAGCAGCGGAATGCCTTCCTCGCGGCGCCGGGCGTGGCCGAGCGGGTATTCCACCAGTACCTCGGGCAGCTCGCTGCCGTCGGTAAAGCGCACGCTCAGGCCGTTGGCGATGCTGCGCTTGTCCGGATCCAGATAATCCGCGCTCAACTGCGGGTCTTCATGGCAGGCCATCTTCGCGCGCAGCGCATCAATGCGCGGATCGGCGGCAACGTCGTCCTCGTAATCCTCGGCCACCAACCGCCCGTGCAGCAACGCGATGGCGACCATGTACTGCACGCAGTGATCGCGGTCGGCCGGGTTATGCAACGGCCCCTGCTTGTCGATGATACGGATGCAGGCTTCCTGGGTGCGGATGGCGATGTGCGCGATGTCCTCGACCCGCCGTTCCATCGCGCGCAGCTGCTGGTGCAGCGTGACCGCCGCCTCCACTGCAGTCTGGCCGTGGAACTCGGCCGGGTAGCTGATCTTGAACAGCACGTTCTCCATCACATAGCTGCCCAGCGGTCGCCCCAGTGTCAGTGCCTGACCGTGCATGGATACGGCCTCGAAACCCCATGTCGGTGCACTCAATACGCTGGGATAGCCCATCTCGCCGCTGGCTGCCATCAGCGCCAGACGCACGCCACGACTGGTCGCATCGCCAGCGGCCCAGCTCTTGCGCGAGCCGGTATTGGGCGCGTGACGGTAGGTTCGCAGCGCCTGGCCATCTATCCAGGCCAGCGACACTGCATTGAGCATGCGTTCGCGATCCAGCCCGAGCAGCTGCGAGACCACCGCGGTGGTGGCCACCTTGACCAGCACCACATGGTCCAGCCCGACGCGGTTGAAGGAATTCTGCAGCGCCAGCACGCCCTGGATCTCGTGCGCCTTGATCATCGCAAGCAGCACGTCGTGCACGGTCGGCGGCGGACGACGCAGGGCCTGCGCGTTGCGCCCCAGCCAGTCAAGGACGGCAAGGATGCCGCCCAGGTTGTCCGATGGATGGCCCCATTCGGCGGCCAGCCAGGTGTCGTTGAAATCGAGCCAGCGCACCATTGCGCCGATGTTGAAGGCGGCCTGCACCGGGTCCAGCACGTAGTGCGTGCCCGGTACGCGCGCGCCGTCGACCACGCTGATGCCCGGCACCAGTGGACCGAGCAGTTTGCTGCAGGCCGGGAAGGACAGCGCTTCCAGGCCGCAGCCCAGCGTATCAAGCAGGCAGTGATGCGCGGTCTGGAACGCCAGCGGTGAGTCGATGCGGGCATCGCGCACATAATCGACGATATCCACCAGCAGTGCATCCCACGCTGCACGCTCGTTGGATGGGGTGTGGTTGTCGGACATCGTCGATCTCCTCGTTGCGGTGCACGGTTGCCCGTGCACCATGCCAACCAAGGCTGGCATCTACCAGAGCACTATTCGGCCGGCACCCGCACCTTGCCGTCCATCAGCACACGGGCGCTGCGGCTCATGATGGCCTTGGTCACTGTCCACTGGCCGTCAACGAGACCAGCCTGCGCACCCACGCGCAACGTGCCCGAGGGATGGCCGAAGGTCACCGCCTCACGTTCGCCGCCACCGGCGGCGCGATTGACCAGGGTGCCCGGAATCGCCGCCGCGGTACCGATCGCCACGGCGGCAGTGCCCATCATCGCGTGGTGCAGCTTGCCCATCGACAACGCACGCGCGTGCAGGTCGATGGCCGAGGCCGGGATGGCCTTGCCGCTGGACGACACATAGTCCTGCGCCGGTGCCACGAAGGCCACCTTCGGCGTGTGCTGGCGCGTGGCCGCATCTTCCAGGTTCTTGATCAGCCCCATGCGCAAGGCGCCGTAGGCGCGGATCTTCTCGAAGCGCTCCAGCGCCCCCTTGTCCTCGTTGATCGCAGGCTGCAGTTCGGTGCCGGTGTAGCCCAGGTCGGCCGCATTGAGGAAGATGGTCGGAATGCCGGCGGTGATCATGGTCACCTCGAAACTACCCACGCCCGGCACGTCCAGGGTGTCGACCAGGTTGCCGGTCGGGAACATCGCGCCCGCATCGCCGTCATCGGACGGATCGATGAACTCCAGCTGGATCTCGGCGGCCGGGAAGGTCACGCCATCCAGTTCGAAATCGCCGATTTCCTGCACTTCGCCATCGCGCATCGGCACGTGGGCGATGATGGTCTTGCCGATGTTGGCCTGCCAGATGCGCACGGTGCACAGGCCATCGCGCGGCACGCGGGCGGGATCGATCAGGCCATTGGCAATCGCGAACGGGCCGACCGCAGTGCTGAGGTTGCCGCAGTTGCCGCTCCAGTCGACGAAAGCGGTGTCGATCGAGACCTGGCCGTACAGATAGTCCACGTCGTGGTCCTGCACCGAGGCGGTGGAGATGATCACGCACTTGCTGGTGCTGGAGGTGGCGCCGCCCATGCCGTCGGTCTGCTTGCCATACGGATCGGGCGAACCGATCACGCGCATCAGCAGCGCATCGCGTGCGGCGCCCGGCACCTGCGCGGCTTCGGGCAGGTCCTGCAGGCGGAAGAACACGCCCTTGCTGGTGCCGCCACGCATGTAGGTGGCGGGAATACGGAGTTGCGGGAGGAAGGTCATCGTCGAATCCACGCGTTTGAATTTCAGGAAATGTCTTGCATCAGGGCATCAAGGCCACGATCAACGCACCACACACGCATGATGTCCACGCGGTCCGGTAGATCGAGGTAATAGACGAGGTACCGTTCGAAGCCCGGAACCAGCATGAACCGCAACGGCACCGGCAGCTGTGCTGCGAGGTCGGCGTGCCGGGTGGAACCCGAGCCTGGAAATACCGCGATGCGTTGAAGCGTGGCCTCCAACTCGGCGAGAAAGCGCCGACCCAGTATCAGCCCACCCTGCCGTGCGAACCACAGCGCGGCATCGGCTGCGTCGGCTTCGGCCCTGGGTCGCCATTCAATCGCCTTCACGCTCCATCCTTTCGGTCAGTTCACGACGCATGCGCTCGAATGTGTCGGCCGTCACCGGGACGCCAGGCCCAGAAGCCAGCCCCTCGGCAATCAGCTGCTTGAGCAGTTCTTCGGCCTTGCTGCGCTGGCGCTGGCGGATCAGGTCACGCACGTAGTCCGACGTACTGGAATAGCCGCCTTCACGCACTTCCTCGTCCACGAACTGCTTGAGCGGGTCGGTCAGCGAAATGTTCATGGTGGCCATGAGACTCTCCATTGGCAGTTTTTGCCAAGTCAGTGTGCGCCCTGCCCAGGTGTCGGACAAGCCCGCCCCCGGCCTCCGGGGGCAGGCATTCAGGCCGGTATCACGCCACCTTGGCGCCTTCCAGGAAATCCTGGGCAAAGCGCTGCAGCACGCCGCCGGCTTCGTAGATCGCCACTTCCTCGTCACTGTCCAGGCGGCAGGTGACCGGCACGATCAGGTCCTGGCCGTCGCGGCGGTGGATGACCAGGGTCAGGTCGGCGCGCGGGGTGCGCTCGCCCACCACGTCGAAGGTCTCGGTGCCATCGATGCCCAGGGTCAGGCGGGTGGTGCCCGGCTTGAACTCCAGCGGCAGCACGCCCATGCCGATCAGGTTGGTACGGTGGATGCGTTCGAAGCCCTCGGCCACGATCGCTTCCACGCCGGCCAGGCGAACGCCCTTGGCGGCCCAGTCGCGCGAGCTGCCCTGGCCGTAGTCGGCACCGGCAATGATGATGAGCGGCTGCTTGCGCTCCATGTAGGTCTCGATCGCTTCCCACATGCGCATCACCTTACCCTCCGGCTCCACGCGCGCCAGCGAACCCTGCTTCACGCTGCCATCGTCGTTGCGCACCATCTCGTTGAACAGCTTCGGATTGGCGAAGGTGGCGCGCTGCGCAGTCAGGTGATCACCGCGATGCGTGGCATAGGAATTGAAGTCCTCTTCCGGCAGGCCCATCTTCGCCAGGTACTCGCCGGCGGCGCTGGAGGCCAGGATCGCGTTGGACGGCGACAGGTGGTCAGTGGTGATGTTGTCCGGCAGCACCGCCAGCGCGCGCATGCCGGCCAGCGTGCGCTCACCGGCCAGTGCGCCCTCCCAGTACGGCGGACGGCGGATGTAGGTGCTCTGCGGGCGCCAGTCGTACAGCGGGCTGACCGCGGCACCGTTCTCCACGCGCACGTTGAACATCGGGTTGTAGACCTTGCGGAACTGCTCGGGCTTCACCGAGGCCTTCACCACCGCGTCGATCTCGGCATCGCTCGGCCAGATGTCCTTCAGGCGCACCTCGTTGCCATCGGCGTCCACGCCCAGCACGTCCTTCTCGATATCAAAGCGGACGGTGCCGGCGATGGCATAGGCGATCACCAGCGGCGGCGACGCCAGGAAAGCCTGCTTCGCATACGGGTGGATGCGGCCATCGAAGTTGCGGTTGCCCGACAGCACGGCCGTGGCGTACAGGTCCCGGTCGATGATCTCCTGCTGGATGGCCGGATCGAGCGCGCCGCTCATGCCGTTGCAGGTGGTGCAGGCGAAGGCGACGATGCCGAAGCCCAGCTTTTCCAGGTCCGGCAGCAGGCCGGCCTCTTCCAGGTACAGCTGCACCGCCTTCGAGCCGGGCGCCAACGAGGACTTCACCCACGGCTTGCGCAGCAGGCCACGTTCATTGGCCTTGCGCGCCAGCAGTGCGGCGGCGATCACGTTGCGCGGGTTGGAGGTGTTGGTGCAGCTGGTGATGGCGGCGATGATCACCGCGCCATCCGGCATCAGGCCCTGCGCCTGCTCGGCCTTGCCCGCTGCCAGCTTGGCCTCGTCGGCGATGCCGCGCTCGACCAGCTCGGAAGTGGCGACGCGCTTGTGCGGGTTGGACGGGCCCGCCATGTTGCGCACCACGCTGGACAGGTCGAAGCGCAGCACGCGCTCGTACTGCGCGGTGGCTAGGTCGTCGGCCCACAGGCCTGTGGTGCGTGCATAGTTTTCCACCAGCGCCACCTGCGATTCCTCGCGGCCGGTCAGGCGCAGGTAATCGGTGGTCTGTGCGTCGATGTAGAACATCGCGGCGGTGGCACCGTATTCGGGGCACATGTTGGAGATGGTGGCGCGGTCACCGATGGTCAGTGCCGCAGCACCCTCGCCGAAGAATTCAAGCCAGGCTCCGACCACGCGCTCCTTGCGCAGGAACTCGGTCAGGGCCAGCACCACGTCGGTGGCGGTGATGCCCGGCTGCGGGCGGCCACTCAGTTCGACACCGACGGTGTCGGGCAGGCGCATCCACGACGCGCGGCCCAGCATCACGTTCTCTGCTTCCAGGCCGCCAACACCAATTGCGATCACGCCCAGTGCATCCACGTGCGGGGTGTGACTGTCGGTGCCCACGCAGGTATCCGGGAAGGCCACGCCGTCCTGCACGTAGACCACCGGCGACATCTTCTCCAGGTTGATCTGGTGCATGATGCCGTTGCCCGGCGGAATCACGTCCACGTTCTCGAAGGCCAGTTTGGTCCAGTCGATGAAGTGGAAACGGTCTTCATTGCGACGATCTTCGATCGCGCGGTTCTTCTCGAACGCCTGCGGATCGAAACCGCCACACTCCACCGCCAGCGAGTGATCGACGATCAGCTGCACCGGCACCACCGGATTGACCTTGGCCGGGTCGCCGCCCTTGTCGGCGATCGCATCGCGCAACCCGGCCAGATCGACCAGTGCGGTCTGGCCGAGGATGTCGTGGCACACCACGCGCGCCGGGAACCACGGGAAATCGAGGTCGCGACGGCGCTCGATCAGCTGCTTCAGCGAATCGCTGAGCGTGGCCGGATCGCAGCGGCGCACCAGGTTCTCGGCCAGCACGCGCGAGGTGTACGGCAGGGTGGCGTAGGCGCCGGGCTGGATCGCATCGACAGCGGCACGCGCGTCGAAATAGTCCAGCGCGCTGCCGGGGAGGTTCTTGCGGTAATCGGTATTCATGGGCTGGCGGAGTGCTTGAGGCGGGCCGGGTGCCGGCGGTGCGGCGGCGAAAGCATCCGGCCGGCACGCGGCCGGCCGGATGGGTACAGCAGGTGGATCAGACGCGCTTGTCGATGGCGACGAAGTCGCGGTCTTCCGGACCGATGTAGTTGGCGCTCGGGCGGATGATCTTGCCGTCGATGCGCTGCTCGACGATGTGCGCGCTCCAGCCGGCGGTGCGGGCGATCACGAACAGCGGGGTGAACATCGCAGTCGGCACGCCCATCATGTGGTAGCTGACGGCGCTGAACCAGTCCAGGTTCGGGAACATCTTCTTGATGTCCCACATCACCGATTCCAGGCGCTCGGCGATGTCGTACATCTTCATGCTGGACTGTTCTTCGGACAGCTCGCGGGCCACGTCCTTGATCACCTTGTTGCGCGGATCGGAGACGGTGTAGACCGGGTGGCCGAAACCGATCACCACTTCCTTGCGCTCGACGCGGGCCTTGATGTCTTCCTCGGCCTCATCGGGGGTGTCGTAGCGCTTCTGCACTTCGAACGCCACTTCGTTGGCGCCACCGTGCTTCGGACCGCGCAGGGCACCAATGCCACCACAGATCGCGCTGTACATGTCACTGCCGGTACCGGCGATGACACGGCAGGTGAAGGTCGAGGCGTTGAACTCGTGTTCCGCATACAGGATCAGCGAGGTGTGCATCGCCTTCACCCACGACTCCTGCGGCTTCTCGCCGTGCAGCAGGTGCAGGAAGTGGCCACCGATCGAGTCGTCATCGGTTTCCACATCGATGGCGCGGCCGTTATGGCTCCAGTGGTACCAGTACAGCAGCATCGAACCGAGGCAGGCCATCAGCTTGTCGGCGATGTCGCGCGCGCCGGGGTGGTTGTGATCGTCCTTCTCCGGCGCCACGCAGCCAAGCACGGACACGCCGGTGCGCATCACGTCCATCGGGTGCGCCGACGGCGGCAGCTCTTCCAGCGCGGCCTTCACCGCGGCCGGAATGCCACGCAGCGACTTCAGCTTGGCCTTGTAGGAAACCAGCTCGGCGCGGGTCGGCAGCTTGCCGTGCACCAGCAGGTAGGCGATTTCCTCGAACTCGCTGGTGTTGGCCAGGTCCAGGATGTCGTAGCCACGGTAGTGCAGGTCGTTGCCACTGCGGCCCACGCTGCACAGCGCGGTGTTGCCGGCAGCGGTGCCGGACAGGGCGACGGACTTCTTCGGCTTGAAGGTCGGGGTTGCGGTCGTATCGTTCATGTTTCCCTCCGAAAACTTGATGGTGCAGGGTACTGCTTATTTCTTGGCGGCGAACAGTGCATCGAGCTGCTGCTCGAACGCGTGGTAGCCGATGCGGTCGTAGAGTTCTTCGCGGGTCTGCATGGTCTCCACCACGTTGCGCTGGTGGCCATCGCGGCGCACCGCCTGGTAGACGTTCTCGGCGGCCTTGTTGGCGGCGCGGAAGGCAGACAGCGGGAACAGCTGGATGGCAACACCGGCCGAAGCCAGTTCGTCGCGGCTGAACAGCGGGGTGGCGCCGAACTCGGTGATGTTGGCCAGCACCGGCACCTTCACCGCATCGACGAAGCGGCGGTAGGTATCCAGATCGTAGGCGGCCTCGGCGAAGATGCCGTCGGCACCGGCCTCGACACAGGCGATGGCACGTTCGATGGCCTTGTCCACGCCGTCCACCTGGATGGCGTCGGTGCGCGCGATCAGGAAGAAGTCCGGATCGGTCTTGGCATCGGCGGCCGCCTTCACGCGGTCGACCATTTCACCCTGCGACACGATCTCCTTGCCCGGACGGTGACCGCAGCGCTTGGCGCCAACCTGGTCCTCGATGTGGCAGGCGGCCGCACCGGCCTTGATCAGCGACTTCACGGTGCGCGCGATGTTGAACGCACTCGGGCCGAAGCCGGTATCGATGTCGACCATCAGCGGCAGGTCGCAGACATCGGTGATGCGGCGCACGTCCACCAGCACGTCTTCCAGGGTGTTGATGCCCAGGTCCGGCAGGCCCAGCGAGCCGGCGGCAACACCGCCACCAGACAGGTAGATGGCGCGGAAGCCGGCGCGCTTGGCCAGCAGGGCGTGGTTGGCGTTGATCGCGCCGATCACCTGCAGCGGCGATTCGGCAGCCAGCGCCTCACGGAAGCGGGCACCGGCAGAGAAAGGAGTGGAAGCGGTCATGCGGCAATCCAGGTTGGAGAACGTGTGTGTATGCGCAAACACCATGCCAACCTGCAAGCGCTTGATTTCACGGGGATGACTGACCCGCATCAGTGAAACATATGAAACACTGAAACAGATGTACCATGAAACACCCTTCCCGGTCCGAGCCACCATGTATCTGCCCCGCTCGCCCCTGCGCCACACCGATGCCGACCCCGGCCGCCCGGTGATCTGGACGGTCAGTGTCTCGCGGCTGACCGGCCTGCTGGGCGACGTCATTCCCGAGTTCGACCGCCGCGCGCGCATCGAACAGATCAACCTCGGCTTCGAGGAAGCGGTGGATGTGATCGGGCAGCGCCTGCGCCGCGAGCACTGCGACGTGGTCATCGCCGGCGGCTCCAACGCGGCCTGGCTGCGCGGCCGGCTGGAGCTGCCGCTGGTGCCGATCCAGGCCAACGGCTTCGACCTGATGGAAGCGCTGGCCCGGGCACGACGGATCGCCAGCCGCATCGGCCTGGTCACCCACGCCAGCGACGTACCGGTGTTCAGCAACTTCCAGCAGAGTTTCGGCCTGGATATCGAGCATCGCCGTTTCGTCACCCGCGAGGACGCCCGCGACTGCATCGCTGACCTGCGCGCCAATGGCATCGAAGTGATCGTCGGCACCGGCATGGCCATCGATCACGCCGAACAGGCCGGCCTGCCTGGCGTGCTGCTGTACTCGGCCGACTCGGTGCGGCAGGCGTTCGAGCATGCGCTGGAACTGACCCAGACGCTGGCCCGCTCCAGTGGCAACCGATCCACCCCACGCCGGCGCCCGGCAGTACGTGGCGACGCGCATGAACTGCTCGGCGACAGCGATGCGATGGCACAGGTACGCGCACAGATTGCGCTCTATGCACCGCACGACAGCACCGTGCTGGTCAGTGGCGAAACCGGCACCGGCAAGGAACTGGTCGCGCGCCAGCTGCACGCCGTAAGTGGTCGTCGTGGGCGTTTCGTCGCGCTGAACTGCGGCGCGATCAGCGAATCGCTGCTGGAGGCAGAACTGTTCGGCTACAGCGATGGTGCCTTCACCGGCGCACGTCGCGGCGGACGCGTCGGCCTGGTTGAAGCCGCAGACGGGGGCACCTTGTTCCTGGATGAGATCGGCGAGCTGCCGCTGCCGTTGCAGACCCGCCTGCTGCGGGTGTTGGAAGAACGTGAAGTGCTGCGCGTGGGCGCCACCGAACCGACGCCGGTCGACCTGCGCGTGGTAGCCGCCACGCTGCAATCGCTGGAGCAGCGCGCAGCAGCAGGCAGCTTCCGTCGCGACCTGTATTACCGGCTGGCGGCGCTGCGCATCGCCCTGCCCTCGCTGCGTGCCCGGCGCGGGGACATTCCGCTGCTGGCACAGCACTTCTTCCGCCAGCTGCGTGGCATTGACGCACCACTGGATAAGGATGCACTGGCGGTACTGACCACGGCCGAGTGGCCCGGCAACGTGCGTGAACTACGCAATCTGGTGGATCGCCTGCGCATCCACTGGCAGCCGGCTGAAGGGCCTATTGATGCTTCGCGACTGCTGCAGCTTGCGCCCGAGCTGGCAAGCGAAGGCGCGACGGCACTGCCGCTGGAAAGTAACGGCAGACGCCCGCCGCGTGCGCAGCTGGAAGCATTGCTGCAGGAACATCGCAATGACCGCGAGGGCATGGCACAGGCGCTGGGCGTATCACGCACCACGCTATGGCGCTGGCTGCGCGCGGAGGGTCTGTAGAGCCGAGCCCATGCTCGGCTGCTTCTGCAGGGACAACAGCCGAGCATGGGCTCGGCTCTACCGCAGCCCCGGCACCGCCCCGACTTACGGATACAGCAGGCGCTTGCTCCAGCGCCCTTCGGCACCGGCTTCATAGCACCAGCGTTCGTGCAGGCGGAACTGCGCGCCGTACCAGAACTCGATGCGGTCGGGCACCACGCGCAGGCCGCTCCAACCCTCCGGGCGCGGCACGTCCTTGCCTTCGAAGCGGGCTTCGATTCCGGCAACGCGCGCGTCGAACTCTTCACGCGTTGCCAGCGTCTTCGACTGCTGCGAGGCCCAGGCGCCGATCTGGCTCATCCGCGGACGGCTGGCGAAATAGGCATCGGCTTCGGCGTCGGCCACCTGCTCCACGCGCCCCTCGATGCGCACCTGGATGCCGGCCTCGCGCAGGCTGCGCCACAGGAACAACAGCGCCGCCTGCGGATTGGCCTGCAGTTCCTGGCCCTTGTGACTGTCCAGATGGGTGTAGAACACGAAGCCGCGCTCATCGAACGCCTTCAGCAGCACGGTGCGTGCCGAGGGACGACCCTGCGTATCGGCGGTGGCCACGGTCATCGCATTCGGCTCGACCTCGCGGCTCTGCTTGGCCTCTTCGAACAGGCCGGCAAACGTGGACAGGGCTTCGGCGTACAGGTCGCTCATGATTGCGTTCTTCTCACACGGATTGGGCTATTGTGGCTGCATGGCCGCTGCTGCGTATATGCCCCAGGTGAAAGGATTCCCCGAAACATTGGCCGAACAGGCGCTGGACGATGCGCTGGGCAGCGACGCAGCGGTTCCAGTATTGGCGATCAGCGGCCTGCAGGGGAGCGGCAAATCGACGCTGGCCGCGCAGGTGGTGGCCCGCGCCCAGGCACGCGGCCTGAGGGCAGCCACGCTGTCGATCGATGATGTCTACCTGACCCGCGCACAGCGCCAACGGCTGGCCCGCCAGGTGCACCCACTGCTGATCACCCGCGGCCCGCCTGGCACCCATGACCTGCCGCTGGCCCATGCGGTACTGGATGCAGTGGCCGCACGCCAGCCCTTCGCGATGCCGCGCTTCGACAAGCTTGCCGATGAACGCCTGCCCGAAGCGCAATGGTCGCAGCTGCAACAACCGCTGGACCTGCTGGTGTTCGAAGGCTGGTTCCTGGGCACGCCTGCGCAGGATGACGACGCGCTGGACAGCCCGTTGAACGCGCTGGAACGCGAGGCCGACGCCGATGGCCGCTGGCGGCGCTGGTGCAACCAGGCGCTGGCCTGCGACTATCCTGCGCTGTGGCAGCGCTGCGACCGCCTGTGGTTCCTGCAGCCACCGGATTTCTCGGTGGTGCCACGCTGGCGCTGGCAGCAGGAGCAGAACCTTCAGGCCGCGCAGCCGGGCCGGCACGGCATGAGCCGGCCACAGCTGGAGCGCTTCGTGCAGTATTACGAGCGGGTCAGCCGCCAGGCGCTGCGTGCCCTGCCCGCCCTGGCCGACCACGTGGTGGTGCTGGACGGCCAGCGACAGGTGCAGGACGTGCGCTGAGCGCGCCTATTCCACCAGGAAGGTCACCCGCAGGTTGACCCGCCATTCGGTGATCTCGCCACTGCCATTGGTGACCACCTTGGTCTCGTTCACCCAGGCGCCCTGGATGCCCTTGACCGTCTCGGAGACCTTTTTCAGCCCGCTGCGCACGGCGTCCTCCACGCTTTTCGGCGAGGAGGCGGTGATTTCGATGACCTTGGCGACCGTCATGGCCTGTACTCCGGCTGGCGCGGGAGACCCCGCAGGAACGCCTACCCTGACGTGAAGAACGTAAAGGCCAGGGCACGGAGGTGTTAGCATCAGAGATGCATGAATCCTGCTCCGAACCTGATCCTGATCGGCCCGATGGGCGCCGGCAAAACCTGCATCGGCCGCCGCCTGGCCGAGCGCTTCACGCTGGACTTCGTCGACGTCGACCAGGCCATCGTCGATGCCGCCGGCGCCAGCATCCCGACCATCTTCGAGCACTCCGGCGAAGCCGGCTTCCGCAGCCATGAACGCGAGGCGCTTGCGCGCGTGCTGGAAGGCCGCGGCCAGCTTGTCTCCACCGGTGGCGGCGCGGTGCTGGATCCTGGCAATCGTGCACTGATCGCCCAGCGCGGCTTCGTGGTCTACCTGCGGGTCAGCGTGGCCGCGCAGCTGGAACGCCTGGCCCGCGACAAGGGCCGGCCGCTGCTGCAGCGCCCGGACCGCGAGCAGGTGCTGCACGATCTGGCCGCACACCGCGACCCGCTGTACCGCGAACTGGCCGACCTCACCCTCGATACCGACCCGTATACCGCTGCCGACGCGACCGCCCACCTGGTGGTCAAGCTGGCCACGCAATGGCAGCGCCAGGACCTGACCGCATGACTTCCCCCGCCCTGCTGCAGGTCGCCGTTGGCGGCGACCGCCCTTACACCATCACCATCGGCGCCGGTGCCCAGGCCGACGGCGCTGCGCTGGCCTCGCATGTTCGCGGCCGCCACGTGCTGCTGCTCAGTGACAGCGAAGTGGCCCCACGCTATCTGGACGCCGTGAAGCAGACGCTGTTGGCCGCACGCCCCGACCTGATCGTCGGCGAGCACGTGCTGGCCGCAGGCGAAGCCTCCAAGACCCTGGCCGAGTTCGGCCGTGCGATCGAAGCACTGGCCGCGCTTGGCGCCACCCGCGACGCCTGCGTGTTCGCCCTCGGCGGCGGCGTGGTCGGTGATCTCGCCGGTTTTGCAGCCGCCTGCTGGATGCGCGGCGTGGACTGCGTGCAGCTGCCGACCACGCTGTTGGCGATGGTCGATTCGTCGGTGGGCGGCAAGACCGCGGTCGACATTCCGGCCGGCAAGAACCTGGTCGGCGCCTTCCATCCGCCGCGCGCGGTCATTGCCGATACCCGCGTGCTGGCTACGCTGCCGCCGCGCGAACTGCGTGCCGGCCTGGCCGAAGTGGTGAAGTACGGCGCGCTGGGCGATGCCATGTTCTTCGAATGGCTGCAGCAGCATGCCGATGCGCTGATCGCCGGTGAAGACAACGTGCTTTCCGAAGCCATCGCGCGCAGCTGCCGGCACAAGGCCGCCATCGTCGAGCGCGATCCGTTCGAGAAGGGCGAGCGTGCCCTGCTCAACCTGGGCCACACCTTCGGCCATGCCATCGAGACCGAACAGGGCTACTCGGCCCCGGGCCGCGATGCGCTGAACCACGGCGAGGCCGTGGCGGTGGGCATGGTGCTGGCGGCGAAGCTGTCCACCCACCTGGGCCTGGCCGAGGATGCCGACCGCGCGCGCCTGCAATCGCTTCTGGAGCGCCTTTGCCTGCCGGTGGCGATTCCGGCCGGGCTGGACCCACAGGCCCTGCTCGGCCGCATGCGGCTGGACAAGAAGAACGTGGCCGGCCGCCTGCGCCTGGTGCTGTGGCGCGGCATGGGCCGTGCCGAGGTGGTGCCGGACGTGGATGAGAAGGCTGTGCTGAAGGTGCTGGGCGCGGGCTGACCTTTCCGCGTTCGCCGGGCATGGCCCGGCGCTGACGGATTGTGCTGCGGCATGAAGCGCAGCCGAGCGTGGGCTCGGCTCTACAGGTCCGTGCCGCCCCGGGGCGATACAATCGGCGCCATGCACGTCTACCTGCAACATCCCGACGCCGGTGCGCAGGCACCGCGCTTCCTGCGCCTGAGCCTGCAGCCGGATCTGTTCGGCGGCTGGGAACTGCTGCGCGAAAGCGGCCGCGTCGGTGCCCGCTCGCAGCTGCGGCGCGAGCTGTTCCTGCAGGCCGACGAAGCCCGCCATGCTTTCGAGAAGGCCCGCGATGCCGAACTGCATCGCGGCTTCCAGATCCTTTCGCACGGCGACTGACGCCGCTGCCAACTTTCGTCCAAGGAATGCCCATCGTGACCAGCCCTCTCCGCAATGATCGCCTGCTGCGCGCCCTGCGCCGCGAACCGGTGGACTGCACCCCCGTCTGGCTGATGCGCCAGGCCGGCCGCTACCTGCCGGAGTACCGCGCGACCCGGGCCAAGGCCGGCAGCTTCCTGGCCATGGCCAAGAATCCGGAGATCGCCTGCGAGGTCACCCTGCAGCCGCTGCGCCGCTTCCCCTTGGACGCGGCCATCCTGTTCTCGGACATCCTCACCATTCCCGACGCGATGGGCCTGGAGCTGTACTTCGTCGAAGGCGAAGGCCCGAAGTTCCGCCACCCGGTGCGTGATGAAGCGGCCATCGCCAGGCTGGCCGTGCCGGACATGGAACAGGACCTGGGCTATGTGATGGACGCGGTGCGCCTGATCCGCCGCGAACTGGATGGCCAGGTGCCGTTGATCGGCTTCTCCGGCAGCCCGTGGACGCTGGCCTGCTACATGGTGGAAGGCGGCGGCAGCAAGGACTTTGCGCGCATCAAGGCGATGGCGCTGAACCACCCCCAGGCCCTGCACCGCCTGCTGGAGGTCACCACTGAAGCGGTGATCGCCTACCTCGGCGCGCAGCGTGCGGCTGGTGCGCAGGCGCTGCAGGTGTTCGACACCTGGGGTGGCGTGCTGTCGCCGTCGATGTACCGCGAGTTCTCGCTGCGTTACCTGCAGCGCATTGCCGAGGGCCTGGAGCGTGGCGAAGGCAGCGAGCGCACGCCGCTGATCCTGTTCGGCAAGGGCACCGGCCTGCATCTGGAAGCGCTGTCGCAGACCGGCGCCGATGCGCTGGGCCTGGACTGGACGCTGGACCTGGACGAGGCCATGCGCCGCACCGGTGGCCGCGTTGCCCTGCAGGGCAACCTCGACCCGACCACGCTGTACGCCTCGCCGGATGCGATCGCCGCCGCTGCCGCACGCGTGCTCGACACCTATGCCGCGGGCAACGGTGGTTCGCGCGAGGGCCATGTGTTCAATCTTGGCCACGGCATGTCGCCGGACATGGACCCGGCGCACGTGCAGGTGCTGGTCGACGCGGTGCACGCGCACAGCCAGCGCTGAACCTTGCGCATGCGGTTGCGGCGCGATGTTGATCGCGCCGTGACCCGCAGTGCGCGATCATGGTCTCCCCCACGCTGCACCGGCCGCGCCCCATGTCCACATCGCCATCGACCTACAACCGCCAGCGCCCCCTGCTGTGGTTGGTTTCGTTGGCGATCTTCATGCAGATGCTGGACTCGACCATCGTCAACACGGCGTTGCCGGCGATGGCCGCCAGCCTGGGCGAAAGCCCGCTGCAGATGCAGTCGGTGGTGTTCAGCTATGCGCTGGCGGTGGCTACCTTCATTCCCGCCTCCGGCTGGATCGCTGACCGCTACGGCACCCGCCGCACCTTCCTGGTGGCGATCATCCTGTTCACCCTCGGCTCGCTGGCCTGCGCGCTGGCCCAGCACCTGCACCAGCTGGTCGGTGCGCGCGTGCTGCAGGGCATCGGCGGTGCGATGCTGCTGCCGGTCGGTCGCCTGGCGGTGATGCGTTCGGTGCCGCGCGAGGATTTCCTGCGTGCGATGAGCTTCATCGCCATCCCCGCGCTGGTCGGCCCGTTGATCGGTCCCACGCTGGGTGGCTGGCTGGTCGAGATCGCCTCGTGGCACTGGGTGTTCCTGATCAACCTGCCGATCGGCGTGATCGGTTTCATCGCCGCGATGAAGATCATGCCCGACCACTACGCCAGCCATCGCACCCGCTTCGACCTGCGTGGCTACATCATGCTGGCCTTCGCGATGGTGGTGCTGTCACTGGCGCTGGACGGCATCTCTGGACTCGGCACGCCACATGCGCTGGTGATGCTGATGACCGTGGCCGGCCTGGCTGCGCTGGTGGGCTACTGGCTGCACGCCGCCAACTCCACCGCTCCCTTGTTCTCGCTGGCCCTGTTCCGCGTGCCCAGCTATCGCATCGGTATCCTCGGCAACCTGTTCTCGCGCATCGGCAGCAGCGCCATGCCGATGCTGATCCCGCTGCTGCTACAGGTCGGCCTGGGCCTGGGCCCGATGAACGCCGGCCTGATGATGGTGCCGGTGGCAGCGGCCGGCATGGTGTCGAAGAAGCTGGCGGTAAAGCTGGTTGAGCGCTACGGCTACCGCCGCGTGCTGATGGTCAACACCGTGCTGGTCGGCCTGGCGATGGCCAGCTTCATCCTGATGACACCGGGCCAACACCTGGCGTGGCGCCTGCTGCAGCTGGCGTTCTTCGGTGCGGTCAATTCGCTGCAGTTCACCGTGATGAACACCGTGACCCTTCGCGACCTGGACCGCGAATTCGCCAGTTCCGGCAACAGCCTGCTGTCGATGGTGATGATGCTCGCCGCTGGTTTCGGTGCCGCCGCTGCGGGCAGCCTGCTGGCCGCGTTCGGCAACCACCTGGACAGCAACAGCGCGACCGCGGCGCTGCATGCGACGTTCCTGTGCGTGGGCGCGATCACGCTGACTTCGACGATGATCTTCTGGCAGCTGCCCGATACCAAGCCGGAGCCACGGCAGGTCGAGCACGTCGCGGAGTGAGGGTGGTTCGGCAGGGCCTGCGGCCCTGCACCTGCAGAGGCTTCAAGCCAAGGCAACAGCAACAGCAAAAGCAGGCATTCCTTGGGATGGCGGGGCGGTGTGGGCTTGCAGGACACGCCGTAAACCCGTCCATGGGGGCTCGATGGCGCCATCCATGGCGCCAACGGTCCTGCAAGCCCACACCGCCCCACCTCTGACAGATTTTCGCGATCGGGTAGATCCACGCCGTGCGTGGATGAACGTCCATTGAAATCGAACATTTCGATATCTGTGAGATTTGAGCCGAGCATGGCTCGGCTCTACACAGGGCGCCGGCAGCTCGCGAGAATCTGTCAAAGGCGGGGTGGGTCCGGTTGCGGGGGCGTGAGCCGCATGGATGCGGCGACCGAGCTTACATGGGTGAGGGCGCTTTGCTTGCGAAGCACTGCTTCGCAAGCGCCCGAACGCACAGCCGCCAGCGGCTGGGCCGGGCCCCG